>JAIUNV010000003.1:446483-452269 GCA_020161435.1 Bacteroidota bacterium
AAGCGCATCTTCCCTGCTATCGACCTGGTTGCCTCTTCTACCCGCCGCGACGATTTGTTGTTGGACAAAGATGTAGTGAGCCGCATGTACCTGCTGCGCAACTATCTGGCCGACATGAACGCCGAAGAAGCGATGAACGACCTGATGAAACGGATGCGTGGCACCAAAGACAACTACGAGTTTCTGGCCAGCATGAACCGCTAATCACGAACGTATATTTATGAAAATAGCCTGCAACAACTGCAGGCTATTTTTTTGCGGTGCATTTATTCTTCTACCTCTACCACCCCGCCGCTAATGGCAAACTTCAGCGCATTGGGAGCAGCTACATCGTCAAGTTTTTTAATGCGGTCTCTTGTTACAAAAAACAAGGTACCTGCTACCGCATAACTGTTGGGTACATACACAGTAATATGTTCTTCCAGTCCGAATTGCTCCAAATCTTCGTTGGTAATAAAACCCACCTGCCACACATCGGGCTGGTAAATGCTTACCAGCACAGCCTTGCTAAACTTGCGTTTTTTGCCGGCAAATGCTTCCGAAAAGTCTTTTACAAAAGAGTAGATGGTTTTTACACCGGGCGTTTTTTCCAGGGCGTGGTCGAAAAAGGCGAGCAACCTGCCTACCACAAAGAACGAACTTACATAACCCACCAGTAAAATGCCCGCCATTACCAGCACAAAACCAAGGCCGGGTAGGTAAAAAGGCTTGTCGGGGTTGCCGCTCAGGTTGATGTACACAGGAATGAGCCTGTCGAGCCAGGAAAAAAGGTTATAAATAATATAGGCCGTAATACTTACCGGGGCCAGTACCAGAATGCCCTGCAAAAAGTATTGAAATAAACGACGGCTGGTAAAATGGTTGCGCATACTGCAGCATGGTTTGGTGCTGTTGCGAAGGTGCACAAAGTTGGCCAGTTGGCGGGCAGCCCTTACAGGCGGCAAAATAATTTGATGGAAACTTTGGATGCCTTAAAAGTTTCCATAGTTTTGCCCGTTCCCAATTCTGACCATGGAAGCTCAACAACTCATTTTAGAAAAAGCCTTCGATTTATTTAAGCGCTACGGCATTCGTAGTGTGTCGATGGATGACATTGCCTCGCAATGCGGCATGAGCAAAAAAACACTCTATCAGCACTTTGACGATAAAGACACGCTGGTGCACATTATTCTGGTACACATGGTAAGCAAGAGCGAAAGTCAGTGCTGCACCATAGAGCAGAAGAGTGAAAATGCCGTGCACGAAATCTTTTTGTCGATAGACATGCTGCAGGAAATGTTTGAAGGCATCAATCCCATCATGCTGTTCGACTTGCACAAGTACCACCAAATGGCCTACAAAAAACTAAACGATCACAAACAGCAGTTCATTTACAGCATCACCAAAAAAAATATTGAGAGAGGCATTGCAGAGGGTGTGTTCCGTGCCGATATTAATGTTGAAATTATGACGCACCTGCACCTGCACACCATATCTATGACTTTTGAACAGGAAATGCTGCCCCGCCAGAAATACAGCCTGGTAGATATACAAATGGAAGTGATGCTACACTATGTGCATGGTTTAGCTACCCCAAAAGGCGTTAAGCTGATAGAGAAATACAAACAGCAAAGAGCTGCCGCACTGCAACCTGCCTGACACCGTTCGGGCACACAACAATACCACCCAAAACAAAGTATCCAAAAGAATTTCAGATGAAACGAATGTTCACCTCCTTAGCAGGAGTAATGCTTACCCTCACCTGCCTGCCAGCAATGGCTCAACCCGCTGCTCCGCAAAAAACGGTGCATCAGCTTTCTGCCACACAAGCAGTAGAAATGGCCCTAAAACAAAGGGCTGAAGTACTATCGGCTCAAATTGACATCAACAATCAGGAAGCAATGAATAAAGAAATTACCGGCTCTGCTTTACCGCAGGTAAAGGGTAGTTTCGGCATTACCAAAAACTTCAAAATTCCTGTTACAGTATTGCCCGATTTTATTTCACCATCGGTATACGGTGTACTCGAAAAAGAAGATGTACGGGATGCACAGGGCAACCCTATCAAATTCGATGGCATCGTTAATACATTTCCGGCGGCTTTTGGTGTACCCTGGCAAGCATCGCTAGGTGTATCGGTACAACAGTTGCTGTTTCAACCCGATGTGTTTGTGGGGCTGAAAGCAAGAGATGGCTCAATGGAGCTGTACCGCAATCAACTGAAAGTAGCTGAAGACAGCGTAAAAGCCAACGTACTGCAAGCCTACTACGGTGTGCTCATTGCGCAAAAGGGTTTGGCCTTTGTAAGCGAAAGCAAGCAGCGGTTGCTAAAGTTGTTTTCCGATCAGGAGCAATTGTATGCCAATGGTTTTATTGAAAAACTGGACGTAGATAAAACCAAGGTAAACCTCAATAATCTTACAACCACCGAATCTCGCACCAGCAACCTCGTTCGCATTACATACAGTGGTTTAAAATTTGCGCTGGGCCTGCCACAAACCGATTCGCTGGTGCTCACCGATTCGCTTACAACGGAGTTTCTGACCCAGGATATTCTGTCGCTGGAAAATGATTTCAATTACCAAAATCGCAGCGAAATAAAAACCATTGAAACCAGTAATAAGCTGCTGGGCCTGCAGGTAGAACGGTATAAACTACAGGCCTACCCTACGGTAGCCGCTTTTTGGAATTTGCAAACCAATGCCCAGCGTCAGAAGTTCGACTTCTTTGCAAAAGAACGTTGGTTTTTTGCCAACATTGCCGGCATTAATGTGAGTGTACCACTGGCCGATGGATGGCAGCGCCGCAACCGTGTAAAGCAAGCCCAGTATGCTTTAGATAAAAACACGCTGAACATGGAGCGGTTTAAGCAAGCCATCGATTTGCAGTTGGTTTCGGCCCGCACCAACCTTACAAATGCTATTGAGCAACTCAATGCACAGGTTGAAAATAAGGCACTGGCAGAGCGGGTGTACAACACCACCAAACTGAAATACGACCGTGGCCTCGGCAGCAGTTTCGAATTACTGCAAAGCGATGCCGACTTGCAAGAGTCGCTGAACAACTACTACCAGTCGTTGTACAACGCAGTCATAGCTAAAATAAATTATACCCGTGCGTTGGGCAAGCTGTAAGCGTACCGCAACCACAAACTTCAATATCAATCTTTCGAAACATCACTTTTTCCAACTACGATTTATGAAACGCTCCTTTACCAACATCATTGCGGTAGCCCTGCTGGCCACACTGGCTATGGCCTGTGGCAATAGCCAAAAAGAACAAGCCGGAAAACTGGGCGAAAAGAAAGCTGAGCTGGCCAAATTGCAGGCCGAATCAGCCACACTGCTCGAAAAAATTACTTTGCTGGAAAGCGAAATAGCCAAACTGGATACGGCCGCAGCCAAAGTAGAAACCGGCAAACTCATTTCTGTTTTAGCCGTTGCACCACAAGATTTTAATCACTACATAGAACTGCAAGGCCGCGTAGATGCCGATGATATTTCTTACGTAACACCACGTGGCATGGGCGGCCAGGTAAAAGCCTTATACGTAAAACAAGGCGATGTGGTAAGCAAAGGCCAGCTGCTGCTAAAGCTGGACGACCGCATTGCCAATCAACAATTAGAACAACTGAAAACACAACTCAACTTTGCTGAAGACATTTACAAACGCCGCCAAAACCTGTGGAAGCAAGGCATTGGTAGTGAAGTAGAACTACTGAGTGCCAAAAACAACGTAGACAATTTGAACAAGCAAATTGACTTGGTAAAAGAACAAATCAGCATGACAAATGTGTATGCAGAAGTAAGCGGATTTGTAAATACCATGAATGCACGGGTTGGTCAGGTGTTTCAGGGTGTAAGCGGCGTTACACCAGATATCACCATCATCAACACCAGCCGACTGAAAGTAATCACCGATGTACCTGAAAACTATTTGTCGAAAGTAAACAAGGGCAGCCGTGTTGAAATCAGTATTCCCGACATCGGTAAAAACTTCAATTCAAACATCAGTTTTATTTCAGCATCTATCAACCCTGCCAGCCGCGGTTTTGCTACAGAAGCCCGCCTTCCAGCCGATGCTTCGCTAAAACCTAACCAGCTTGCATTGGTGCGCATTCTCGACTATGCCGCACCAAGTGCCATGGTAGTGCCGGTAAACCTGGTGCAGAGCGATGAAAAAGGCAAATATGTATTTGTAGCAGTTACAGAAAAAAATGGCATGGTAGCCCGCAAAAAGCCGGTGATAGTAGGCCAGGTGCAAGGCGAACAAGTAGAAATTAAAATGGGCCTTTCTGCCGGCGATCAGCTGGTGGCACAAGGCTACCAAGGCTTGTACGACGGTCAAAAGGTAGCACTTAACTAAGCCACTCCTTTTGCATACAATTTTTTTTGCCGCAAGGCATCAACATCAAAATCAGCAACAGTGACTGCACTTGAAAAACTAAAAGCAGAACTGGCGAAAATAAAAGAGTTTAAACCCACCACCTGGTCGGTTAAAAACAAAACCTCCATCTATCTCATGATGGTGTTCGTCAGCATTTGGGGTATCTACCAGTTCATGACACTGCCCAAAGAGCAGTTCCCCGATATTGTGGTACCCACCGTGTACGTACAAACCGTGTATGTGGGCAACTCACCCAAGGATATTGAAAACCTTGTAACCCGACCTATAGAAAAACAACTGAAAGGCCTCAGCGGCGTAAAGGTGAAGAAGATTACCAGTACCTCGCTGCAAGATTTTTCGGCTGTAATAGTAGAATTTGATACCGATGTAAATATTGATGCTGCGGTACAAAAAGTGAAAGATGCGGTAGACAAAGCCAAAAAAGATTTACCCAACGATCTTACGCAGCTGCCTACCGTACAAGAAATCAGCTTCTCTGAATTTCCTATCATGTACGTAAACGTGAGTGGCAATTATGATTTAGTAAAGCTGAAAGAATATGCCGACCGCTTGAAAGACCGTATAGAAGAGCTGCCCGAGATAACCCGTGTAGATTTGGTAGGTGCTCCAGAACGGGAAATTCAAATCAATGTCGACAATTTTAAAATGCAGAGCAGTGGCGTATCTTTTTCAGATATTGAAGCTGCGGTAGCCAGAGAGAATGCCGACATTACCGGTGGCTTGCTCAACGTGGGCACCATGAAGCGTACCCTGCAGGTAAAAGGCCAGTTTAAAAGTGCCTTCGACTTGTACAATGTAGTGCTGCGCAACAACCGTGGCGGCGCAATCTACCTCAAAGACATTGCTGAAATAAAAGACACCATTAAAGAGCGGGAAAGTTTTGCCCGCCTGGGTAGCAACACCACACAATCTCAACCTGTGGTAACGCTCAATATTATTAAGCGAAGCGGCGAAAACCTCATTAATGCAGCCGATCATGTAAAAGCTGCCGTAGAAGAATTGAGGGCTGCTGAGTTTCCGAAAGACCTGAACCTGATGGTGACTGCCGACCAAAGTAAAACCACCAAAGCATCATTCGAAGAACTCATCAACACCATTGTACTCGGCTTCATATTTGTGCTGCTGGTACTCATGTTTTTCATGGGTGTAACCAATGCATTCTTTGTAGCACTAAGTGTGCCGCTGAGTATGTTTGTAGCCTTTGTGTTTTTGCCCGTGGGCGATGTGATTGTAGGCTCCGATATCACCCTCAACTTTATTGTACTTTTTGCCTTGCTATTCGGCTTGGGTATAATTGTAGATGATGCCATTGTGGTAA
The DNA here is from genome assembly GCA_020161435.1 of Bacteroidota bacterium. Taxonomy (GTDB): domain Bacteria; phylum Bacteroidota; class Bacteroidia; order Chitinophagales; family Chitinophagaceae; genus Phnomibacter. The sequence continues at coordinate 452,188 of JAIUNV010000003.1, forward strand.
TAGAAAATACCCACCGTATTTTCTCCGAAGCCAAAGGCAATATTTCTGCAGAAATGAGTGCCCGTTATGCTGCAGGCGAAGT
>JAIUNV010000003.1:452566-766141 GCA_020161435.1 Bacteroidota bacterium
TTCCGCAAACCACTGTTATGGGTATTTGCCGGTGGCGGTTTGTTGCTGGATGTAATTGGCATGACCAACGGCGGCGGGCTCTGGTATTTCTTTGGCAATCTGCTGTTGTTTATGGCCATTCTCATGGTCATAAACACTTATTTCCTCGATGGTGTTATTAAGGGTTTCCAACATCGGTTTTTGCCTGCACTTATGCGGTTGTATGAGCAGCTGCTTCGTTGGTCATTGGCAGGTAAGCGCCCCGTGTGGATTTTGATCGGACTGTTTGTGTTGCTTATTGGTTCATTTCAAATATTTGGGGTAGCTGTATCAAGCGGCCGTGTGCCCATTGTATTCTTCCCCAAAGGCGATCCCAACTTTGTGTATGTGTACCTCAAGTTGCCTTCGGGCACTGCTGTTACCTACACCGATAGTGTGATTAACAGCATGGAGAAAAAAGTGTACGATGTACTGGGCATGGGCAATGGCAAAACAAACGCCATTGTAGAAAGTGTAATTACCAATGTGGCCGTAGGTGCCAGCGACCCCAACAGTGGCGACCGCAGCACCCGCCCCGAACTTGGCCGTATACAGGTAAGTTTTGTTGAATATGAAAAACGCCATGGCCAAAGTACAGCACCCTATCTCGACGCCATTCGTGGTGCTATTAAAGGCATACCCGGTGCCGAAGTTTCGGTAGACCAGGAAAGCAGCGGACCACCTACGCAACCTCCTGTAAACATTGAGCTGGCCAGCGAAAACTTTGAATCGCTGACGAAGACCGCCATTGCATTGAAAAACTACCTCGACACCAACCGGGTGCCTGGTATTGAAGAACTGAAAATGGATGTGGATTTACAAAATCCTGAAATCACTATTTCAGTCAATCGTGAACGTGCCATGATTGAGGGCATTTCTACTGCACAGGTAGGTTTGGAAATACGCACTGCATTGTTTGGTAAAGAAGTAAGCAAACTGAAAGACGATGAAGACGAATACAAAATTCAATTGCGCAGCAATGAAATACAGCGCCAGAGTTTGTCTGATTTGTTGAACATGCGCATCACCTTCCGCGACTTCAATACCGGACAAATTAAGCAAGTACCCATTTCGGCAGTAGCCAGCATCGACCTCACCAGTACTTATGGCAGCATCAAACGTAAAAACCTGAAGCGGGTGATAACCTTGTACAGCAACGTACTCATGAGCCAGGGCTATACACCTACTGCGGTAAATGCGGAGCTTACAAAAACCATTGCTAAGTTCAGAGAAAAACCAGTGGATGTAACCATTGCACAAACCGGTGAAGGTGAACAACAGGATGAGGCCGTTTCGTTCTTAACAGGGGCATTGCTCGTAGCACTGGCACTCATCTTATTCATCCTTGTGTTGCAGTTCAACAGTATCAGCAAGCCCATTATCATCCTTACCGAAATTGTGTTTTCCATTATTGGTGTGTTGCTTGGCTTTAGCATTACCGGCATGCAGGTTTCGGCCGTAATGACAGGCATTGGTATTGTGGGCCTGGCAGGTATTGTGGTAAAAAATGGTATCCTCGTTATTGAGTTTGCCGATGAATTGCGCAGCCGTGGTATGCGTACCCGCGAAGCAGTGATACAAGCAGGTAAAACACGTATCATTCCTGTATTGCTTACGGCAGTAGCCGCCATACTTGGTTTAATACCACTGGCGGTTGGTCTCAATATCAACTTCATTTCTATGTTCGAAGAGCTCAATCCGCACATCTGGTTTGGTGGCGATAACGCAGCCTTCTGGAAGCCCCTTAGCTGGACAATTATCTTCGGCCTGATCTTCGCATTCTTTATGACGTTGATAGTAGTACCCGCCATGTACCTGATGGCGGAACGCTTACGCCGGCCAATGCGCAGAGCCTTTGGTGGTAAATGGATCAGCTTTATGGCAGTGCCACCACTTACTTTCCTGTTTATTCCATTAACCATCGTTGCTGCATTTTTGCACCGCTTCAAAGTGGCAGCACGACGCAAAAGAGCCAAAGGAAAAGTAGACGAAACCTTTATTGGCAGCTGGTTCTAACACATTTGCATACATACATGATAGATAAAAAGGCAGTCGTTTTTGACTGCCTTTTTTCATGAGGTATGCTTTCCCGCTAATCACAACTGTATACATTTTTTCCACTTTCTCAAACTTGCGTGTTGAAAGATTTTAATCAACTGTAAATTCACATTACAAAAATCTTATAAGATGGCCACCTCTAAAAAATCTGTTGCAAAAAAGAAAGCTGCTCCGGCAAAAAAAGTAGCTGCAAAAAAAGCAGTGAAAAAAGCTGCTCCGGCAAAAAAAGCAGCGAAGAAAGCTGCCAAAAAAGCTGCCCCTAAAAAAGCTGTTAAGAAAGTAGTAGCTGTAAGAAAAGTAGCCAAGAAAGCCGCTGCCAAAAAAGCTGCGCCAAAAAAAGCTGCTGCTAAAAAAGCCGTAGCCAAAAAATCTGTTGCGAAGAAAGCCGCTCCGAAAAAGGCCGCTAAAAAAGCTGCACCCAAAAAAGCTGCCGCTAAAAAAGTAGCTGCTAAAAAGCCAGCCGCAAAGAAAGCCGCTCCGGTACCAGCACCGGCTCCTGCTCCGGCTAAAAAGAAAGCTGCTAAAAAAGCTGCTAAGAAAAAAGTAGCTGCACCAGCACCGGCTCCTGTAGCTGCTCCCGAAGTAGCACCAGCACCAGCCGCACCAGAAACGCCAGCTGCATCTTAATGCAACCATTGAACAATTGACACATGCGCATGTGTGAATGCCTGCTGAAATTTCAGCAGGCATTTTTTTGCGGGTGGGTGAGCTGAAGTTGGAGGGTTTAGGGTTACCATTCTTTTGAACACGTGTGGGCAGTTTCGGATACCTGTATTTTTTACCACTAATCATTTACAGGCAGCATTTACAAAAAAAGCAGAAAGCCCCGGCGTAGTCTATACCGCATTTGAGGTATTTTCAGCCCATCAATAAAACACTTTTTTTATGCCAACAGCACACGAAATAGACTACCGCATTTACGGTGAAGAAATGCAGTATGTAGATGTAGAATTAGACCCGGGTGAAACAGCCATTGCTGAAGCCGGTGCCTTTATGATGATGGATGACGGCATTCAAATGCAAACCATTTTTGGCGATGGCAACCAACAACAAGGTGGTGGACTGCTCAATAAATTATTCAGTGCAGGCAAGCGGTTGCTCACCGGCGAAAGTTTGTTTATGACGGCTTTTACCAACGTTGGCCATGGCAAAAGAAGAGTGGCTTTTGCCTCTCCTTATCCTGGTAAAATCATTCCGCTTGATCTGGCAGAGCTGGGCCACTATGTAGTTTGTCAGAAAGATGCTTTTCTGTGTGCAGCCCGTGGCGTAAGTGTAGGCATCGAGTTTCAGCGCAGACTGGGCACGGGATTGTTTGGTGGCGAAGGCTTTATTATGCAAAAACTGGAAGGCGATGGTATGGCCTTTGTACATGCCGGTGGCCACGTGTTTGAACGCACCCTGCAAGCCGGCGAAACATTACGCATTGATACCGGTTGTTTAGTGGCTTACACCCATACCATTCAATACGACATACAATTTGTGGGCGGTATTCGCAACACCATTTTTGGTGGCGAAGGTGTGTTTTTTGCAACCCTCCGTGGCCCAGGCAAAGTGTGGATTCAAACACTGCCCGTGAGCCGTTTGGCCAGCCGTATTTTGAGCTATGCTACCACCAACCGCAAAGAAGAAGGCAGCTTGCTGGGTGGTTTAGGCAACCTGCTCGATGGCGACGGCCGATAAGCAGTATTCTTTTTTTATACAAAAGCGTGTTGCAGTTGTAGCAACACGCTTTTGTATTTACGCAGTCGTTTTGCATCGGTACTATGCTGGCATTGTGCACAAACAAAAAGCCCTGACTGGTAGAAACCAGCCGGGGCAATTGATGTGCGAAAAGTGAGGGGATTAGAAAAACACTGCGGTAAAATTCCGGTCGCTGGTTTTCCAGAAAACGACACGGCCAATATCATCGAAGAAGTATTCCGGCTTCTTGTCTTTGAGTACAACGGAGCCTTCCTTCTGTCCGTTTTCTTTGCTGTAAATTTCGATACCTACGCCAGTATCTGCACCATCATCTGTTTTGGTGAGAATACTCTGCATGCTGGCTGTAGCACGGGTGGCTTTAAACCGCTTGTTCATGGCCTGGAAGGATGCCACGGCAATGGCGCCCCAGTTGTTGGCATCCTGCTCATACGAGTCGGCGGCCGATTGGTTGCTCATGTATTGACCCTTGGCTGTAGCACCGCCGGCAGAAGCCACACCCGCCTGATAACTGTTGGCCGCCATCATGGCTACACTGGTCACAGCTACTACACCCAATGCAATTTTACCAACCAAACTTACACCCGGCGCAGCACGGTATACTTTCCAGCCCTGCTTGCCATCAAAACCATAGTGGGCAATGTTTTGGCTACTGGTAAGCACCAATCCATTGGCCGTGAATTGCAGGCCCGAAGGGTTTTCTTTGCCGTCCAAAGCAATACTGCCAATTTTAGTAGGCGTACTGGTGTTTACATCAAACCGGTGCAGGTCGCCATCTACAGCAATGTATGCTTCGTTATCATCTTTAAAACCATGCACCACGTAGTCTTTTACCTTCATGCTTTTGCCCCACGCATCGGCACCGGTTTCTAAATTCAAGATGTTGATTTCTTCATCGGTGATGTACAGCAGACCTTTGCTCACCAGCTTAATATCGCGGATATTACCACTCACTTTCATGGGGCGTTTCATGGCCGATACACCATTCACCAAATCAATAATGTCAATCTTATTGGTACCCTTGTCGCTAGCGGTGGCTATCACCATTTTGTTGCCGGTATTGTCGTAGCTGTAACCAATTACATTACCCGCTACATCTATTTCATCTTTCAGCAATTGCTTACCACTGGCGTAGTCAAACATGTACATTTTGGCTTTGTTGCCACCACCCAAAGCTTTGCCCATGAGGCCGCCTTGCTTGCCATAGTTTTCGCCCCGCTGATTGGTGGTGACAATAATGCCGCGGTCATCTAAAATGTAGTTATTCAGCGGACTGTTGAGCTCCTGACGCTGCCACACTTCTTTGCCGGTAGCCCAATCGAAACAAGTGAAATAATCGTTGTTGAAGAAGTACACTTTGCTGGCATCTTTCACCTGAAAAAACTTAGATGAAACAGCCACCGCCATTTGTGCATTCATCTTGTTCATCGACTTACCAAAACCTGCAAAAGGAATTTTGCTGCTGGCAGGAGCTGCCACAACTGGAGCATCTGTTTTAATTTCTGACCGCCATTTTTCTTCACCGGTATTGGCATCCAAACAATAAATGGCTTTGGTGGTGCTAATCAGCATCAGGTCTTTGTTGATGGCATACACATCGCTACAAATCACTTCGGTGGCTTTGTCAAACACCTTTTCTGCTTCAAATCTTTTTTGGCCTGTAACCGCATCTACCAGCATCAGGGTTGGCCGGCCTTTCTTATTCATGCCGCTAAACAAAACAGCGCCGAGTTTGGCATTGGCAAAACGCTTGTTTACCGTAGTCATGCCGAGGTCTTTTGTTTTACAAACTACCTGTCCGGTTACCGTATTAATAATGGCATGCTCCACCATCATGCCCCGGTCTACAATAGCTGCCAATGGGCTATTGGGTATGGCACTCAGCGCATCTTCCGAAATACGGCGAAACTCTTCGAGCTTCCAGATTTCCTTGCCCGTTTCCGGGTCTACGCCATACAAGGCATCGTTAGTGCCCACAATAAAAATGCCTGCATCGCTAAGACTGTAAAAATTGATGCTGCCGCCAAAGTCTTTCGACCAGGTTTTCTTTTGTGCATGCAGCGCTTGCACAGAGCATAGCAGCAACACAACCAGCCATATCTTATTGAAGAATTTCATGGTAAAATAATTTTGGGTCAAATGTTTCAGATTTGAGATTCCATGCCTATACCCTGCAGCGGGTATTTTCAGCATCTGCTGCAGCGACTGTAGTCGGGGACGAAAAAAAATTTGGTGGGCAAAACAGATTAATCGTACTTTTACGATGAATAAGCGGAGCACCCGCTTTTATTTTGATTTAATTCATCGTACAAATACGATTATGGCAATAGCAAAAACAGCCGCTTTTAGTAAAAAGGAACAGGAAATAGCCGCCTTCGCCAAGGCCATAGCCCACCCTGCAAGAGTGGCTATTTTAAAAGTATTGGCAGGCAAAACAGAATGTGTATGTGGCCAGATAGTGGATGTATTGCCACTGGCACAAAGCACCGTAAGCCAACACTTAAAAGAACTGAAAGCCGCCGGCCTCATTAATGGTACCGTGGAAGGCCCCCGCAGTTGCTACTGCATCAACTGGAAAGCTTTTGAAAAATTCCGGAACGAATTCAACAGCCTGTTTGATACACTGCAGGTAAAAAACAACAGCTGTTGCTGATGCCGGATGAATTACTCATACTTAAAATTTTTACAAGATGACACAAGAAGAAACACTCAAAGCGATTGTAAAAGAAAAATACTCGCAGATAGCCTTGCAAGACAAAGAATACAACGCCGCCAGCTGCTGCGGAGCTACCGGCTGCTGTGGCGGCGATGAAGTCTACAACATCATGAGTGATGACTACACACAACTGGAAGGTTACAATGCTGATGCAGATCTGGGATTGGGCTGCGGCATACCCACAGCATTTGCACAAATGAAAGAAGGTGACACCGTGATTGACTTGGGCAGCGGTGCTGGCAACGATGCCTTTGTAGCCCGCAAAATTGTTGGCCCCACCGGCAAAGTGATTGGTATTGACTTTAGCGAAGCCATGCTGGAAAAAGCCCGTACCAATGCCGATAAAGTAGGCTTTAATAACGTAGAGTTTCGGTTGGGCGATATTGAGCAAATGCCCGTAGCTGCCAACCGTGCCGATGTGGTGCTGAGCAACTGTGTGCTCAACCTTGTACCCAATAAGCCAGCAGTCTTTGCAGAAATATTGCGGGTACTCAAACCCGGCGGTCATTTCAGCATCAGCGACATTGTATTGCAGGGCGAATTGCCCGGCAAATGGAAAGAAGTAGCCGAACTGTATGCCGGATGCGTAAGCGGTGCCATTCAAAAAGAAGAGTACCTCCGCATTATTAAGCAAACGGGTTTTGCCAATATAACGGTACAAAAAGAAAAGACCATTGTGATACCCGACGAACTGCTGCAGGAATACCTCACAGCCGATGAAATGGAAACCTACAAGAATGGTAGTGTAAAAATTTTGAGTATCACTGTATATGCGGAAAAACCCGCCGCCTGCTGTACACCTGGTGCCGGATGTTGCTAATTGTTTCAGTAAGTAATTGATATGAAAAAACTGTCCTTTCTCGACCGCTACCTGACGGTGTGGATTTTTGCCGCCATGGCCATTGGTGTTGGTCTCGGTTATTTTATTCCGGAAACTGAAGCGTTTATCAATCAGTTTCAGTCGGGCTCTACCAATATTCCCATAGCCATTGGTTTGATACTGATGATGTATCCGCCACTGGCCAAAGTAAAGTATGCAGAACTGCCCAAAGTATTTCAGCACAAAAAAATACTGGGCTTATCGCTGGTGCAAAACTGGCTGGTAGGGCCGTTGCTGATGTTTATACTCGCTGTCATCTTTCTACAAGATGAACCGGAGTATATGACAGGTTTGATTCTTATTGGCATAGCCCGCTGTATTGCCATGGTAATTGTATGGAACGATTTGGCCAATGGCGACCGTTTGTATGCCGCAGGCTTGGTAGCATTCAACTCCATCTTTCAGGTTTTCTTTTACAGCTTCTATGCATGGATTTTTATTACCAAACTGCCGCCGCTGCTGGGCCTGAAAGGATATGAAGTGGACATCAGCATTGGTGAGGTGGCGCAGAGTGTATTCATCTATCTGGGCATCCCCTTTTTGGCGGGTATGCTGAGCCGCTGGCTGCTGAGTAAATGGAAAGGAACGGCCTGGTATGAACAACGTTTTTTACCAGCAGTAAGCCCCATGACATTGGTTGCATTGCTCTTTACCATTGTAGTAATGTTTAGCCTGAAAGGCCAACTGATTGTAGAAATACCTGGCGATGTGGTGCGTATTGCGATACCACTGACGATATATTTCATGATCATGTTTTTCTCGGCATTTTACCTCAGCAAAAAAGCGGGTACAGATTATGCCAAAGCCACATCGCTGGCGTTTACTGCTGCGGGCAACAACTTTGAGTTAGGCATAGCAGTGGCCATAGCGGTGTTCGGCATCAACAGTGGGGCCGCATTTGCCGCAGTGGTGGGGCCGCTGATTGAAGTACCGGTACTGATATTGATGGTGCGCTTTGCACTGAAACAAGAACACAAATTTGTACAACCTGCTCCTGCTTCAGGAAAAGTAAAATAGAATTACAACTGTTGAAAGGTGCCATCGCCACTGCTGCATCATAGTAGCACTTGGCTTGGCCCATAAAAAGAAAAAAATATGTCATCAACAATCAAATTGCTTTTTGTGTGCGTTGAAAACGCCAACCGTAGCCATATGAGTCAGGCATTTGCCCGTATACACGGGGGTGATAAAGTGGAAGCTTACAGCGCCGGTAGCAAACCGAGCGGAGTGGTAAATCCGAAAGCCATTGCTGCCATGAAAGAACTGGGCTACGACCTGACCACGCATGATAGCAAAAGCCTGCAGGAAGTGGAAGCTTTTGCACCATTTGATGCCGTGGTAACCATGGGCTGTGGCGATGCCTGCCCGTGGATGCCGGCCAAACAATTTATCGACTGGCAAATACCAGACCCTAAACACATGGAGCCGACACAGTTTAATGAAGTGCGGGATTACATTAGCGGCAAGGTGAAAGCATTGATTGATTCAATTGTTTGATGATTTGGGTTGTTGGTTTGGTGTTGGCTTTATGTAGATGAATTAACTAAATAGTCCTCGTCTCCGGACGAGGATTTTATGGTCCACAGATTCTATCTGGAATTTATCTTCGGATGTGGCGACAAGCGTCGCAGCACTAGTGCATCCCCGACAGGAGTCGGGGACAATGAGCATAGTCCTCGTCTCCTGACGAGGATTCCGTGGTTAACAGATTTCATCTGGAATGTATTTGTGCTTTTGCGACTGTAGTCACAATACCAAGAATCACCGACAGGAGTCGGGGACGAGACATTACCTACAACAAAAACGTCCCCAACAATTATTGGGGACGTTTTACTGTATTGCAACTTTCTTATTTTTTATTCCTTGTTACATGTTATCTCGACATGCCCATCATTTTTAGCGCAATACTTGTAGTTTTTTTACTTCTCTGTTTGTGCCTTGCGCTACAATAATGAAATACTGACCGGAAGCAATTCCACTGGTGTTTAAGCGTAATGTTCTGAACCCTTTTTCTGTAATGCCACTAAATAGCGTCACTATTCGTTTGCCCGAAATATCCGTTACAAATACATCTGTATAACCCGCAGACGCCATATTCAATAACACATTCGTACTATTAACAGCAGGGTTAGGATAAACCAAGGTTTTGCCTGCTGTAATGCTTGTTAGCGTTGAATCAATTGTTTTCTTAATTGATTGCTGGCGGTTTGTTTTATACAGGTTGCTTGTACACATACTATCCGTTTCAGCAGCAGAGGCATGTAAAAATATATTGTTGCAAGCAGCAGGGTTGGGTGTGGTAAATGAGCTTACCATTTTGGGTGTAAGCGGATACTTCACAACTAGCAGCACATTTTGAGCATTTGCTGTATCTAATTGCCGTTTTAGATTGATGAGTAATTTTATAAAGATGGGGCCTTGTGGTAACCAATTAATATTACCTGCGGATGAATTTGCTCTGATTCTGAAAATGGTATTTTGAATACAACTAACATCTACATAGGGACTGCGGTACTGCCAATAACCAGTTTTTTGGTCTTTGGCTTCCATTTCCCAACTCATGCCAGCCGGGCCATACAAACCTGCCGAATCTCCCTGCACTACTATAGCAGCCTGCACTTCTTGAATGGTAAGCCTTGATGCAGGGTTAAGCACATATTTAATCGGGTTCTCGAACCGATAATCAATATCTGTTTTCCAATAAAAACCATCTCTTGTACTGCCCATCCGCTCTCTTTTAAATGTCTGGTTCACTTCGGGTGTTTTCAGTAGATTAAACACGCCCATGATTTCATTATAGTATGGGTAATCTTCTGGGGTATTATTACCCTGTTGGCTGCCAGGATTTTGGAAAATGATATCTCCATAAGGATATGTTGTAGTAATCGTACCATTTAAAGTCATCGTCATATCCAACGCCATGGGGGTTAATTCAACTTGCTGCGGACCTGCGGGTGTAGTCTTTTTGCCACCTGCTATAAAAAAATCCAAAAGACTAACTGCTGCACCTATATAGGGAATGGCACTCAGGCCCTGTTTGAGAAAATTATTACTTAGCAAGCCTTGCTGCAAAGCTGTTAAGCCAGCTGGTTTGTTGCTGCCGGGTATCAGATTTGGGGCTAAAAAATTGCTGACAGCAGTGGTCTGGTCAGTTTTGAACTGTGCAATGGTTTTATACGTTTTCATTGCTTTTTGTGCGCCGCCCAATAAATCTTTAAAACTTAAACCAGTGCTTGGTTGGGAAAGCTGTGCAGGTGTAATGTTTTGTGCGGTTAAGTTTCCAGTTGCAGAGCCTCCTAGCGAAACGGTAGAGGTTGTAATGAAATTAACATAGATGCCTAATCGGGAAGAGTAATAACAAGTACAGGGATCATACTGCATAGGGTAGTCAACATAAAACCATTGGTACATATTGTTATTGAAAGGTGATGGGGATTGATAGATTTTATCTTTAGTAAATACCTTATCAATCGGTATTGCACCATCGGATAAATCTAACAAGGAAGTTTGATATTGCGAAAATTCTGCAAATTGCAAAGTCACTTTTGCACTGCTAAAAGCAGGCAGGTTTGTACCTCCTCTTGCATAGAATATTCTTAATACGCTACTGTACTTATTATACATCACAATATACAATTGTTCTGGTTTTGGATTTTGCAAACTGCCGTTTTGAAGAAACCCGAATTGTCTTCGAATTAATTCCCATCCATCAGTTGGCTTCATATCAAGTGCAAGCCTCAAGTTGTCAATAATGCTATTGTCAGGCTGGTAAACGGGGTTAAAAATGGAATCATTTCCCGGGGTTGCACCTTGCGCATTGGTAAGATACTTTCGAGCCATCCAATTGAAATTGTTAATCATGGAGGGATTCTGTGTATTAATGGCAGAATCTGGCCGCGTAAAAATGCCATTTACTAAACATTGTGCTTGCATCACATTCTGAAATAACGTGAAGAGTAAAAACAAAAGGTAGATTTTTTTCAATTTTATGAAATTTGGTGGTGAATTTTATGATAAAATGGGCAAAGCATCCGCAGCCCTCTGGTCAGAAAGCACTTTATACTTTATGAATTCAATAAGTGGGAAGGAATTTAGCGTTGCCTAATTCCAATAAATTTTTTGAAAACTGGAGTAGTAGAATAGGTATAATCGTTACTGTCAGAAATGTTTGTCCTTGGCCAATGTTTATAATTTATCAATAAGGTATCCCTATTAATTAAATAGCCTCTTGCTTCTAATTCACCGCACCTCCAGGCACCTCCTTTTGAGACAAAACCATTATATGCCTGTACAGCGGCTATTCCAAAGTCATAAACGGTGTATCCTTCGGATGGATTTATGTAACCGTTGCAACCTTTTGGAAGGTTTTTTAAAAATAACCAATAATCATTTCTTTGTAAGGTAACCGTAAATGTATCAGCAGGGTTATCGGTATTGTATCCATGAAATTTTCCAATAGCTGCAGCTAAAGTTTCTGGTACAATGGTCAGGTATTTTGTGACAGTTTGCACGGTAGGAGTTGCAGGAAAACAATTGGCCCCTTTGGTATTGTATCCTGTAAACTTTACAGGTATCCGGTTTTCGAGCACATTAAAGTAAAGGCTGACGCTAGATTTTTTGAAAACGTTTTGGCTATTACCAATTTCCCATTTTACTGAGTCGTATTGCCCTATAGCTTTGAAAGTGATGAATTTAAAAACAGTTGCAGTATCCTTGACTTCAAAGGCAGTGTCTGAAACTTGTTCCAGCATCACAAAATCTGCTTTAAAAGGGGTAATATCAGCACAGGGGTCGGGTGCTTCAGGTATAGGGTCTTTGCTACATTTGGAAGAAAGCAGCATGCCCATTACAACAATAGCCAAGGCAAAACGTGTGAGGTATTTCAGTGTCATGCGTGAATGTTTAGAAAGTGTAACCGTTAATGCTTATGCAATGTAGGCACAATTACCCTCCTTTTCTACTAAAGCCCGTATAATTGAAAATAATCAAAAATGGGGGGGGTATTTTTAAAATGATTCAGCATTTTTGATACTAAGCCTATCAGTTTCACCCAATTCTTCAATAAAAGGTGTATACACAATAGTTGTTGAATGATTGCAATTGTACTGTATTTGTGTTTTGCGACGGTAGTAGCAGCACCAAAGCATCCCCCGACAGGAGTCGGTACGAGATAAAGAAATGGGGTTCAGCATCATGAATGCTGAACCCCAAACTATAAACTAAAAACAGGAAATTGCTATCTCGGCATACCCATCATCATCATGCGTTGGCCGCTGCCGCTTTGGGCGGCGCCAAACTTGCTGAGATTGAAGGTGAAGGTGAGCATGAAGTATCGCTTGAGTACCGTGTAGCGATTGTCTTCTACATAGTTGCCACTCGTTACACGGCTGATGCCGGTGTTTTGGTTGAGCAAATCGTAGGCACGTAAGCGAATTTCGCCCCGCTTGTTTTTCAATACCGACTTAGCAATGTAGGCATTCCACAACGTAAAGCTTTGGTTGAAGCCATCGGCACGGCCGGTGTTGGCAGTGAACGTCACATCGCTTCCCAAGGTGAAATTTTTAGGCAGGTACCAGTTGGTTTCAAAAGTGGAACTGTAGGTAAAGAAGTTGGTGTTTTGTGCTTCTTGCAACGAATAACGGGCACGGGTCCAGGCTACGTTTCCACCGAGGCTTACATCAAACAATTCTTTGAAATTGTAGTTGGCGCTTACACCTTGAGACAGGTTGATATTGGTGATTTCGTTCTGTGCTTTGTTCAGCAAATTCACATTTCGGCTGTAGCCGGCACCAGTGTTCAAATTAATATTGGCACGGGTTTCGCCGAGTGGCAAAGGCAAGCCAATGCTCATGTTTACGTTGGCATTGAAAATACCATTCACATTTTCGTAGGTGGTGTAGCGGCCACCAAACTGACCAATGCTATCGCTGTTCACAATGCCATTGAGCGTTTGACGAACGTTGGCAAAAACGAAGAAGCTCTTCATGGTGTAAGGATCGAAACTGGAGTAGTTAGCCCTGAAGTTGTTGGTGAAAGCCTGCTTCAAATTGGGGTTACCCTTGGTAATGTTGAGCGGATCGCTAATGTCTTCAATAGGCTGCAATTGCGTAACCGATGGGTTTTGCGTAGCTCCGTTGTAAAACAACCGGAAATTGCGATAGCGGTTCTTACCTATTTGTATTTGTGCAGCCGGCAAAATGTTGAAGAAGCTTTGTGAGATAGGTTCTGTTTTGCCTTGCACCAAACTACTCAGGGTAGCCTGTTGTGCTTTGGCACCAATGCTGTAGTTCCAGCCTGTGCGGTTTTCTTTGAAAGTCAAACCACCACCTGCATAGGTATACTCATTATCAAAAAAGTTGGTGAGGCGGCCATTTACTTTGTCGTACGCCTGTGTACCGGCATTGTAGTCAAAAGTTTTTCTATCGTTGGTACTCTCATTGGCCCGATAGAACGCATTCAGCTCTATGATGGAGCGACGACTCATTGGCTCTGTATAACTCAAATCAACACCATAATTGCTGGCAATGGATTTGGTGGTATTGATTTGCCGAATGGTATCTCTTGTAATGTTCGATCCTTTGTAGCGGTTGTTGATGGTGTACTGGCTTCCATCGGCATCGCTTTCGTTGCGGCCAAAGTTGAGTTGTGCACTAAAGGTGCGGCCGGCACGGTCGAATTTGTGGCGCCACAACGCAGAGCCACTCATATTGTAACCACTGCTGTTGCTCTTGGTGAGGCTTTCACCATCACTCAGCAAGTTGCCGCTGGAGCCAACAGTATTGTAGGTTTTACGGGTTTCACTTTCTGTATTTTGGAAAGTAACTGCAGGACGAACGATGATGGAATTGCTACTATCCATTTTCCAATCGATCGACATATTGAGGCGATGATTGTTGTTGTTGCGACCAGTGAAGCCGGGCTCTTTGTAATTCTGTGTGGTATCGCCCACATAGCTCAGGCGCTGCAGGTCGTAGTTGTTTTCCAGCTGTGTGCCATTGAAAAAATAACTGGTATTGAGGTCGAGCTTGCTGCTCTTAAAGTTGTTGTAGTTGAGGCCAATGGCTTGTGTAGCCGTAATACCCTGGGCATTGCCTCCGCCAAAGTTGGCGCCACCACGACCGCCACCACCGCTAAAGCTCAATGCATCCATTACACTAAAGCCTTGCTGGTTTACATTGTTGGCTTGTCCTATCAAAGAAATCTGTTCGCCTTTCTTAAAACTGTTGAGGTTGGTATTGGCCTGATAGCGATTGTCGGTGCCATAGCCGGCAGCTATTTTACCAAACACACCCTGGCGTTTATCATTCTTGAGTGTAAGGTTGATGGTGGGTTCTGCATTGCCATCATCAAAACCAGTGAACTCACTTTTGTCGCTTTTCTTTTCGTACACCTGCACTTTGTTTACCATATCGGCCTGCAGGTTTTTGGTGGCCAGCTTCGGATCGTCTGCAAAAAACTGTTTGCCATCCACCAATATTCTCTTCACTTCTTGTCCGTTGGCCTTAATAGTACCATCGGCTGCTACTTCTACACCCGGCAGTTTTTTCAGCAGGTCTTCAACCACGGCATTGGGTTTGTTTACCTTAAATGACGCCGCATTAAATTCTACAGTATCACCTTTAATAGCTACGGGAGCAGCCACCACCACTACGCCATCGAGTGTAGCATTGCTGCTCATAGCAATGGCCGGAAACTCAACCACTGGTTGTTCATTGCTAATGCTGAAAGGTTGTTGCACTTTATCGAAGCCGGTGTAAGTAACCAACAGCAGGTACTTGCCTACTGCCAGGCGGCCTATTTCAAAAGAGCCATTTTCCTTACTGCGGCCAAAAGAAACCAGTGTGCTGTCTTTGGCATCCAGCACATTAATGGTAGCGCTGGGCAAAAACTTTTTGCTGGCGGTGTCTATCACGTTGCCTTTTACAGTACCAATTTTTGCCTGTCCAAAGCTGGACGCTGCCAGTAAGAAAAAAACGAAACTCAACAGAAAACGAAACGACCTCATGTGTGTAGCTATTTGTTGCATATGACGGCAAAACTATATCTGCCAATCCACACACACCGTTAAGTGCCACAGAAGTATTGTTAATGAAGGTTAATGGCTACACCAGTGGATTTAAGTATGGTTCAACGGTAAGAAATAACACTATGCTGAGCCAGTAAAACAGCCTTTGAGCACAGATGCGTATTTTGCAGGCATGAAAACTCCGGCAATGCTGCAAAAAGCCTGGAATCGCTTGGCCATGCAGCTCGAAAACGGACAGGTCAAAAAGAACCTCTTGCAATCGCTACCATTTTGGATTGCCAGTATCATTACGGGTGTTATTGCGGTGCTGTATGCCAAAATGTTTGCCTTTGCCGAAAATCTATCAGTTCAATTATTACAATGGAAATGGTGGTCGTTGCTAGTTCTATCTCCATTGGCTTTTTTCTTCAGTTGGTGGCTGGTGTACAAAGTAGCTCCATTGGCCAAGGGTAGTGGCATACCACAGGTAATGGCCGCTATTGAATTATCCAATCCACGTCAGCATTTGCTTACCAGGCATTTGCTTTCATTAAAAGTGATGTTGGTAAAAATTGCATCCAGCCTTGTGGCTGTATTGGGGGGCGCAGCCATTGGCAGAGAAGGGCCCACCATTCAAATTGCAGCATCCGTATTTCGCCAGGTAAATGCATTGTTGCCTGCCAGCTGGCCAAAAAGCTCAAAAAAAAATATGGTATTGACAGGTGCTGCTGCAGGTTTAGCGGCGGCTTTCAATACTCCGCTTGGTGGTATAGTGTTTGCCATAGAAGAGTTGTCCAAAAATCACATTCGTCATTTTCGTACCGCACTATTTGTAGCGGTGATTATTGCAGGGCTTACCGCACAAGCATTTATGGGTTCGTACCTCTATCTGGGCTATCCAAAAGTAAACAGCCATTTTGGCTGGTTGCTTTTACTCATCATTCTGGCGGGTACAATTGCAGGTGTTTTTGGTGCCTGGCTGGCCAGAGGCATTCTCGCTATTTTACAGTGGCGCAGTAAACTAAACAAACAACAGCAGGCCATGCATACCATTGCGGCGGGCTTGTGTATGGCGGTACTGGCCAGTGTTGTTTCACATCAGGTGCTTGGTTCGGGTAAAGAATTAATGATTGATGTATTGTTTAATCAACAGCAGCAAGCCTGGTACGCTCCACTGTTGCGTGTTGCTGGTCCTTTATTATCGTTTCCTGCTGGCGGAGCTGGTGGTGTATTTGCACCTTCCTTAAGTGCCGGTGCAGCCATTGGCGCATCAACGGCGCAGCTCTTTACATTGGATGCTGCCACTACCAATGTGGTGGTCTTAGCCGGCATGGTGGCTTTTCTTACAGGCGTTACACGTAGCCCATTTACCAGTGCTATTCTGGTGTTAGAAATGACTGACCGGCATTCCGTAATTTTTCACTTAATGCTGGCAGCATTGGTAGCCAACGGGGTAGCATTTTTAATTGATCGCCACTCGTTGTACGACCATCTGAAACATAAATACCTGCACGAAGCCCAGCAAGAGGAGCAAAAAAGTAGCTTAACTGCAAAAGCTTGATAGTGCCTGTACAACTATGATTGAGCTTATACTATGGTAAACTTTTTCACAAGCCAGCCCATGATTTTTTGAGCCAGCTTTATGATAAGCACCGTGAGTAAAGCACCGCTGAGTACACCGCCGCCTACTCCAATCATTAATCTGTATTCGCTATTGATATTCCAATGAAAAATGCCGTTCAACGCCCACAATACCACCCAACCTGTAACGGCTGCCGTAGCGGGAATAACCAACCAGAGCAATGCTTTAAAACCTGCACTAAAAGACCGTTTCTGAAAGCCGTACAACGTGGCAACGGACACTACTCCGGCAGCAGCCAATGCCACAAATATGGCCACTGCTGCTAATATCAATATGAGCAACGCTACAAATACAGCAGAGAAGACCAGCGAAAATGAAATTAAAATGATGCTAAGACCCAATGCATAGAGTGGCCCTTCTCCGGCAGCCTCTGCTGCTTTTTGTGCACTGTCTTCCTGTGCCAACAGCACAGTGGCGCAGAGCAAAAAAAGGCTGAGTAAAAAATGTTTCTTATTCATTAGCTAAACAGGTATTCAATATCATCTCTTGTGAGCTTCTTCACAAAACCTGCATCATCTGCAATGAGCTCTTTGGCCAGCATGCGTTTCTTTTCCTGCAGTTGAATAATCTTGTCTTCCACCGTGTCTTTACAAATCATGCGGTAGGCAAAAATGTTGCGGGTTTGGCCAATGCGGTGCGTACGGTCAATGGCTTGCTGCTCTACCGCAGGGTTCCACCACGGATCTACAATGTACACATAATCGGCAGCAGTCAGGTTCAAACCCACTCCACCTGCTTTGAGTGAAATAAGGAATACCCGGCACTCCGGATTGTTCTGAAAATTTTCAATGGCTTTTTGTCGGTCATTCACATTCGTACTTCCATCAAAATATTCATACTTCACACCTTGCTCATCCAGCTTTTGGCGTATTAAACTCAGCATACCCAAAAACTGAGAGAACACCAATGCCTTGTGATCGCTAATGTTTTCAGTGATTTCACGGGCCAGTTCTTCCAGCTTAATGCTGTGGTTGGGATAACGTTCGTCTTCGTTCAGAATAGCAGGGCTGTCACAAATCTGACGTAGTTTCATAAGGCCCTGCAAAATGGTGAGCTGGCTGCGTTCCATTCCCTGCTTGTCGATTACGCCCAATACTTTATCTCTAAAGTCGTTTCTGTAGGCATCGTAAATATTGCGTTGTGCTTCGCCCATTTCGCAATACAACACGGTTTCTGTTTTCTCCGGCAAATCTTTGGCCACCTGCTCTTTGGTACGGCGCAGGATGAATGGAAAAATGAGTTTGCGTAAATGTTCTTTTTGCTCCTGCTCACCAAACTTATCAATGGGTGTAGCAAATTCATTGCGAAAGAAATCGCTGCTGCCCAGCAAGCCGGGATTGAGGAAATTCATTTGCGCATAAATGTCGAACGTATTGTTTTGCAGCGGTGTACCACTCATGCAAATACGATGCTTGCTTTGTAGCAAACAAGCAGCACGGGCTACTTTGCTATTCGGATTTTTAATGGCCTGGCTTTCATCCAGAATCACAAAATCGAAAGCAATTTCTTTCATCAAAATCAAATCGCTACGCAAGGTGCCATAGGTGGTAATGATGATGTGGTGAGGTTCCAAATCTTTCAACTCACGTGAACGCTGCCCGCCATGATGAATGAAATATTCCATCTTCGGCGTAAACTTCTTGATTTCATTTTCCCAGTTGTAGAGCAATGTGGTGGGGCAAACAACCAGTGCTTTTAAACCACCGGTTTTGTTTTCATAATGCTCCAGCATCGTAAGGGCCTGAATGGTTTTACCCAAACCCATATCGTCAGCCAAAATGCCGCCACACTCTGCATCTTTCAAAAAATTGAGCCACTGAAAACCCGACACTTGGTAAGGTCGCAACACGGGTTGCAAATGCTTGGGGGGCGCCACTTTTTTGATGCGTTTGAAATCCCGCAGCCGGTCAAATTTTTCTTCCAGTTCTACCAGCAACTCCATTTCATCGCGTTGCTCATACAACTCATCTATTACACCAAACTGATAGCGGCTGAGGCGCAACTGGCTGCCATGGCTTTCGCCCACTTTAAACAGCAGCGAATATTTCTTCAACCATTCTTCGGGTAAAATACCCAATGAACCATCGCCCAGATGCACAAAACTTTGCTTGGCTGCCAGTGCTTTTTTAATATCCGATATGCGAACGTGCTGATCGCCAAACTGTACATCCACCTTGGCATCAAACCAATCCACCCCACTACTAATGCGTATTTGTGTAGTGGGTCTTGCAGCATTAAAACGGAAATTGCGGAGCGTATCAAACCCCTGCACCGGTACTTCCATTTCCTGCATCGATTCCATGAACAGGAAGAACCAGTTGTTGCGCAGCACATCGGTGCCCTTCAGCACCAGTTGCCTGCTTCTTTCTGGTCGTATAAAATTGGTATGCAGGTTGCTCAGCTTTTGAAAAAACTGATGCTCTTTTTCCAGCATGCGATGAATGACCATAATGCGGCCATTGTGCAAGGAAGTAAGTGTAGCTTGTTCATTTTGCGGCGCTACCACACTTCCATATCTGAACTGAGGTACAAAGGCCAGAAACTCACCTTTCTCTTGCAACTGTACGCTAATACCGGGCTCTTGGTCCCGCAGCTGTGCCGTAATCGATTTATCGAAAATGACTTCGTATTCGCCGGTAATGGGCAGCAACTTTTGTTCAGCAAATTGTGGCCAGTCTTCTTTGCTGATGAGCTGTGGCTGTGCAAAGTGCATGGCCACTTGTATGTCTTCTGCTTTTTGCCAACAATACAAAGTGCCTTGCCGCAGCATAATGAGCATAGATGCCCATTCGTTATCTTCCAAAGGCCACTGTTCGCCACTGGCTTTGGCTATGCAGGTTACTTCAAATGATTCGCCTTCAGCCGTTACTGTAATTACTGGCCGTATCAGGTCTTCACTCATGTGAGCCGGTTGCAATTGACCGGTTACAAATTTTTTTCCTTCGCCCAATACAAAGCAGGGATTTGCCTGATTGTCGGCCCAAATGCGGGCCAGTTTGGGATGCAAATATTCATGAATGAGTACCCGGGTTTCATCGGGCAAATCATCGCCGTTGGTTTGTACAATGTTGTCCCAAATACCGCTAAATGGTGAGTTGCGGTTGAGGTATTTATTTACTTCACTGTCACTGAGTTTGCGCAGTTGTTGCAGCAGTTGTTTGTCTTCCTCGCCAAACACTTCTGTATCTACAAATTTGCCGAGGTCGATGCGTTCTACTTTGCCGGCAAAATTGCCTTCATCATTCAAAGTACCCTGCACCGCATCCACTACAAAAAACGGATAGTTCTGGCCTTCGGGGCGAAACACCAATCCAAGAGATTTCAAATCTCGCTGCACGGCGGGCAAGGCTGCAGGTGTTTCGCTAGCCTTAGCTATGGCAGGCTCTGCCACTGGCTTGGGCACTGCTGTATTGGGCATATTCACCCGTTTGATGGAGGCATCCAACACCCGCAAAAAAGGCTTGCCGTCTTTGTAAGTAAATTCAAACTTGCCGGTCAAATCATCATCCAACGTATAGCCATACAAGCCGAGCAGTTTTTCTTTATCCCGGTCGTAGTTGCGAATGCTGTCGAAGTAATGGGCGCCATATGCATTGAGCAGCTGCAAAAACAATGCAGTTTTATGCTTGCATAAAATGTGGTCTTCATCGTTGCAAGTACAACTGGTGTCAAAGTAGCGTTCATCGTTTTTTCGAATCACCAGTTTGTATGCTTGTCCTTCCAACACCAGTTCTGCTTCTACTTTTTCGTTGGCAGCACTGGTAATAGTAGCCGAGTGGGTACGCAAAATTTCTTCGGCTGCATCATAGTTATCATTGCCGGTAAACATGCGAATCATTTTAAGATCGATGTGCCGGATTTTGATAAGAGTGTGGGCTTGCTTATACCGCATAATTTGCCCGCCCAGCAAGCCCTGTTCACTCATTTCTTGCAGTTGAATGAGAGCAGCAGCCTTGTGCCTGCACACTTCGGTAAGGTTGTAAGGGCAGGTACAGCGCAGCGTCATGGTACGTGGCTGGTTGTAGTGGTCTATTTTCACCTTGTACCAGGTGTTGTACATATCATCTTTTATGCGAAAAGAAACCGACTCCAAAATGGGGTTGTGTTCCAGCAAATCCATTTGCCCGAGGGCATGAATGCGTTTGCCTCGCTTAATCACTTCCTCGCTGGCGTTGTTGTAAATATGCTTTATAAAAAAAGGGAGCGACATATCTGGTGGCCGGGCATGTACACCCGGCAATATCTATTTGGTTTGCTATTGTTACCTACAATTTTGAAGAGTGCCGGGTTAGCACTGCTTCGAAAAGGGCAATTGGCAAAAGTAACGGAAAAAGTGAGGCATAAACAAATGCTGTTGAATGCCCGCCATACGGGCAATAAAATACCCCGAAAGCCATAAGCTCCGGGGTATTCAACAATTTCGTGTAGTTACAATACTTTTTTGAGTTAATCTTTTACCTCAAACAGTTTTGCTTTATCTACCACAATTACTTTCATACCATCGTTGAGGGTGCGGAAAATAACGTTGTAAGGTTCGCTTACCACTTGTTGGCCCTTGGTAAGGCCGCTGGTAATTTCAATAAAACGGGTATCCTGAATACCGGTTTTTACAATCACTTTTTTTACTGTACTGGTAGCTTTATCGTACACAAACACTACCACATCTTTTTCTTCATCTTCGCTGCTGGCAGGTGCTGCATCATCCATACCCGCTCCCTTGGGCTGATCTCCTTCTTTCTTTTCGGCGGCTTTTTTATCGCCTTTATCACGGGTAGCTACTGCATTAATGGGCACACCCAGTACATTGGCTCTGATTTTGGTTTGAATATCTGCACTGGCTGTCATACCAGGGCGGAAAGGAAAGTTGCGAGGCTTAGTAGGGTCAATCAAATCGGCATAGCTTTCGGGTAACAGGCGGATGTACACTTTATAGTTTGTTACCTCATTACTGCTGGCTGCACCTGCAGTAACGGCTCCTGTATTGCTGCTGGCTATCTGGTACACAACGCCTTTGAATTTACGACCCAAATAAGCATCCACACTAATCAATGCACTATCGCCAATGTGTACTTTTGGTACATCGTTTTCTGTTACATCTACCCGTATTTCCAAACGGCTCATGTCGGCAATGCGCATCATTTCAGTGCCGGCCATTTGTGCGGTACCTACCACACGTTCGCCCTTCTTTACGTTCAGCAGGCTTACCACACCATCCATAGGCGATACAATAGTGGTACGGCTTACATCTTTACTGGCCCGCTGCAGGTTGGCCTGTGAGCTGGCTACTTGTGCTTTGGCAGCATCAATAGAACGCAAAGCGGCGTTGTAGCTTGCTTTTGCATTGTTGTAGGCATTTTCTGCTACTTCAAATTCCTGGCGGCTGATGACTTTGCCATCCAGCAATTTTTTCTGGCGGTTGTATTGCGCTAAAGTTTGTTCCATAGCACTTTTCAAACCCTGTAATTGTGCCTCTGTATTGGCTACCTGAAACTGGTTTTGATTGACAACGGCCGCAGCTTGCTGCTGTTGAATATTGTAAATATCAGCATATACCCGGGCCAGCACCTGACCACGCCGAACGCTATCGCCTTCGGCTACAGTGAGCTCGGTAATTTCGCCACTCACGTCGGAGCTCATTTTTACTTCTATTTCCGGATAAATTTTTCCGCTGGCATTCACGGTTTCAATAATGGTGCGGCTATCGGCCAGTTCTACTGCTACTTTCACGCCATCTTCGCCACCAATAGTACCCGTTTTTTTGAGTACCACCAGTGTAACCAGGGCTACTACTAAAATGCTGACAATCCAAATTGTTTTCTTCTTCATAATAATTACTTATGCGGTGTTGCAATGGTATAGACTGGCTTACAGACTGATGCCTGAGCCGCGATAGAATTCTAAGATTTTGGTACGAAATACATATTCAAAACGGGAAGTGAGCTGATCAATGAGTGCCCGCTGTACGTTGTTTTGCAATGTAATTAATTCAAACACAGGCAACAGGCCTACTTCGAAGCGCTGCTGGCCGAGGCTGTAGCTGTAGGCAGCAGTTTCATACGCTTTTTTGCGGCTGTTGTAAGTGGCCAATGCATTGATAGCATTTTGATACGCCGTGTAAATATCCTGCTTCAGGGTAAGGCTATCTGCGGTCATTTGCAGCTGAATATTTTCCTGATTAATGATGGCCCGCTTGTAGTTGGTACGTGCCTGATGGCCATTAAAAATTGGCACCTGCAAACTCAACCCCACCGACTGGCGAAAGTTGTAATCCAGCTGGCGGAAATAATTAGCATCTACAAATCGGCTTGGCACAGAAACCGGCGTATTTACAAAATAAGACTGGCCCTGTACCGATACAAAAGATTGAGTAGGCACAACTGCGCTTACGTTGGTACCCTTAGGCAAGCGTGACAACGCACTGGAATAAGCACTTTGAATGTTGCCAAATGCACTAATGGTGGGATACATGCTGGCTTTGGCTACAGCAGCATTTTTTTCTGCAGCTTGCAAACGCAGTTTGTTGGCTACTTGCAATGGACGCAATTGCACAGCAGCAGCATATACAATTTCCGGCTGCAGGTCTGCAATAGCAGCTACAGGTATTTGATCGATAGGCGGGGTAGTGATTTCGAAGGGGGTACCTGCATCCAGCATCAAAAGGGCTTTCAGTTGCAACAAATTGAGGCGGTAAGTACTTTCTGCAGTAACAATGGTTGCACTATCCCGGGCCAGTTGGGCTTCGAGTTCGGCTGCATTCAGCTCCGGAACAGAACCTGCATCTACCCGCTTACGGGTAATAACGAGCTGCTCCATGGTTTGTGCAGCCTGTACCTGAGCCGTACGTTTTTGCTCACTGCTCAGCAGCGCCTGTAAGTACGCCGCTGCTACGTTCAGCGCAATATCGTCCTGCACTTTTTTGGTTTGCACTTTGCTGGCTTCCATCGTCAGGCGGTTGGCCTCAATGGTATTTTTCTGGCTAAACCAGTTGAACAACGACACACCCGTTTGGATGTTCATGTTGCTGAATGTGATGTTGTTTTGGGTAAACTGGTTGGTGGTGGGGTCAATGCTTCGGCCAAACTGCTCACCCAGCGATGTGCTGAAGTTGAGGGTGGGCCAGCGACCGTCGCGGCTTTGCTGGTACACCAGCTCATTAAGCCGGGCCTGCACATCCGTTTGTTTTACTGAAATATTGTTGGCAATGGCATACTCCACGCAGCGGCGCAGGTCCCATTTATCTTGGGCAGCAGCTGTTTGCATAACCATGATTCCCAAAAGCAGGTATCCAAATTTCTTCATACCGCAAATGTAGCCCCGCCATGGGCTCAGCCCACGGTTTTTGGATAAGTGGCGGGTGAACCCGTTCAACGCATGATAAAACGGATGGGAATAAATAGCCAACCGCGGCCGTAAAACCCGCCCCTTAAAAATGTCTGCTACAAACCGGCATGCTGTGCTGCCTGAGTTAAATCTTGTTGTAACACCTCCGCATCTTCCAGCCCAAAGTACACCCGCACCTGCCGGTGTGTGGCATTGCTGGCATCAAAATCCGCTGCAGGCATGCCTGCACATTTTGGAATGATGAGGCTCTCGTGACCGCCCCAACTTACTGCCATGCGAAAGCGTTTTAAGGCGTTGCAAAAGGTTTCCATTTGCTGTACCGTTTTTACTTCGAGAGCAAACGTGAGCAATCCTCCGGCATCTTTCATTTGGCTTTTGGCCAATGCATATTGCGGATGCTGCGCATCAAGCGGATAAATAATATTGGACACCCAGGGCTGTTGTTTCAACCAGACAATCATGGTATGTGTGGTGCGGGTAACACGTTCTAAACGGATGGGCAACGTACGCAAACCACGGAGCAACAACCATGCATGAAAAGGAGTGGCTCCGGCGCCTGTTGTCATGTATTCGCTGTAAAAAATTTTCGACATGTGGGCTTTGCTACCGCTTACCACACCGGCTACCACATCGCTGTGGCCACCAATGAATTTAGTGGCACTCTGCAGCACCAAATCAATGCCGTGTTTGATGGGCTGCTGATACAATGGCGTACAGTAACTATTGTCAATAACGGTCACAATGTTGTGCTGTTTGGCCTGCGCCGCCACGGCCGACAAATCTTGCAATTCGTAAGTCCAGCTGTTGGGGCTTTCGAGATAGTACAACACCGTATTAGATTGCGTAGCTGCCTTCCAGTGTTCAATGGCGGTGCCATCTATGTATGTAGTGGTTACTCCAAAGCGGGGCAGTATTACTTCAAACAACCGCTGTGCCCATGTGTAAGGAGCTTTCACACTTACAATATGATCGCCACTTTTTACGTATGGCAATACCGAACAAAAGATAGCCGATGCGCCACTGTTAAATACCAGTGCATCTTCTGCGCCATCCAAAGCCGCCAGTTTTTGCTTCAGAATTTCTACTGTAGGGTTATTGCCACGGCTGTACAAAAACGCATCATACTCCGCTGCAAAAGCCTGCCGCAAATCATCAACAGTATCAAATAAAAAGTTGCTGGTTTGCACTATCGGTGGCGATACCGCATTGAAGTATTCTTCATGTTGTTCGCCCAGTTGATTGAGGATATACGACAGGTCTAAGTCAGACATCTGATTTGCTTTTTTGAATAAACACAAAATACACCGCTACAAACAGCAGCAGCAGGCCCACACCTGTGAGGGCAGCCTTCCAGTTGTCGAGCACTACAGCAGTGGCTACTACTCCGTAGGCGAGCATAAATACAATAGCGATAGCCGGAATGATTTTGCTGATAAAGCCGGGTTGCACCAGTTCATCATTTACTTTCCGATACCGCAAAATGAGCAGCGCCAATGCACAGGTGATAAAGCCCATGCTATCCAAGAAAATGGAGAAGCCCAAAATATTATCAACGCCTTTACCGAAAAAAGTAACAGCAACAGTAATCACGGAAAAAGTAATCAAGCCCGGCACCAACGCTTGTGTTTTGGGATGCTGATAACTGAATATTTTCGGCAACACACCATCCTTACTCATGGCGTACATTACCCGTGGATTACTCATCAGCAAAATATTGACGTAAGCCAACACGCTGATGAACATAGCAAAGTCGAACACCTTGCCGCCTACTTTTCCAAACAAAGCCTGAAACAACAACGATCCAATTGATGTGGCATTTTTCATGTTGTCGTAGCCAATCACCTGCACATATGCATAATTCACAGTGAGGTACAGTAAAATGATGATGATGATGCCAATGAAAATGCCTTTTTGTAACGTGCCCTGCTTGCTCACTTCACCACCAAAATTGATGGTTTGCTGATAGCCACCGTAAGTAAAAGAAACCGCCACCATACTAATCACCAACAGCAACAAACCATTGTCGCCGGTGTAGGTGCGAATGGGATCGGTGCTGTAATCGGTGGGAGTTACATGCTGGCCGGTAAACATGGCAGCAATCAACAACAAGATGAGTCCCACTTTTACAATCATCAGGATATTTTGGGTGCGGCTGCTCGTTTTCAAGCCCATCAAATTCACCAGAAAAAATATGCCCACTGCTACAATGGACAAGGTCACATTGAAAGCGAAACCCATTTGCTTATCAAACAACATGTGACTGCAGTACTCAGCCCCAATCAATGTAACCACCGCCAGCGAAGCAGCATTACTAATGAGGATGAGTGTATTGACAGTAAAGCCAACCGCAGGATGATATGCATAAGAAAACACTTTGTAGTAAGCGCCGACTACGGGTAACCTGGCGCCAATTTCTGCAAACACGAAGGCCCCCAGCATGGCCATCAATCCACCAATCAGCCAGGCACTGTAAAAAATAGTTTCGGTGCCACTTTTGGCGGCAATACCGGCAGGCGTTTTAAAAATGCCCATGCCTATCACCAGGCTAACCACAATGATGGTGAGGTCAAACAAACCCAGCTTATTCGAATTGTTCATGTACCTGTATTTTTACAACTTTCTAACTACCCGTTTTCTTATGCCACTAAAAATAGGGGTTTGCCTTATTGCATGCTTTTTTTTCCAAACCCTAAAGGCGCAGTCCATTGTCAGCGATACCCTCACCGGCACAGATAGTGCCAGCATTACGGCCAATCCGTTTGGCTTGCAGCAGCGCAGTTTGAGCACTGCCAGCATCAAGCGATATCAAACCAATGTTTTGCAACTGGCAGCACCCGGCAATCTGGTCACTGCGTTTAATACTTTGCCAGGCATTCGCATGGAAGAACGGTCGCCCGGCAGCTATCGCCTCAACATTCGGGGTAGTTCATTGCGCAGTCCCTTTGGTGTGCGCAATATCAAAATGTATTACAACAACCTGCCGCTGACCGATGCCGGTGGCAATACCTACTTCAACCAAATGACCAGCAATAGTTTTGGCACCGCCACTATTGTGCGTGGCCCCGCCAGCAGCATGTATGGCGCAGGCACCGGTGGCCTGGTGTTAATGGAATCTATCAGCAACGATCAGCCATTGGTGCAGGCAGAATACAGCACGGGTTCGTATGGTTTGCTCAACCAGATGGCGGCAGTAAACTTTGGGCAAAAAGAAAACCGCAACCGCATCAGCTATGCTCACAATGAAAGCCGTGGCTACCGTGACCAAACAGCTATGCGCCGCGACCAACTGGCATGGACCAGCCAGCTGAAAGCCAGCGATAAACAAACGCTTACAGCAACGCTGTTGTACAGTAATATGTACTATCAAACACCGGGTGGATTAACACTGGCAGAGTACAACAGCTATGCAACAGCTGCCCGACCTGCAGCGGGCGGTTTCCCTTCTGCACAGCAAGTGAATGCAGCCATTTATCAGCAGAACTTATTAGCAGGCATCAGCAGCCAGCTCAAACTCAACGGCAATTGGAGCAATACCACAGCTTTGTACGGTTCGTTCGCCACCATTAAAAACTCAGCCATCCGCAACTACGAAAACAGAAGCGAACCGCACATGGGAACCCGAACTGTTTTTGCTTATGAAAAAAAACTCGACAACTCCAGCATCAAATGGCAAAGCGGCGCAGAATTTCAGGCAGGATTTTTTAATACACAGGTAAGCCGCAACAAGCTGGGGCAAAGAGATTCTTTGCTGACGAACGACGATCAAACTTTTTATACCGGCTTTGCATTTACGCAAGTGGAATGGGTATGGAAGAATGGCTTTTATGCCAATGCCGGCGCCAGTCTCAACATCAACAAAGTGAAGATTGCCCGTTTGTCGAGCTTGCCCATTGTAACACAAGAACGTACTTACAACAATGAAGTAGCACCCCGCCTGAGTGCCGGCTACAAATGGAAAAACAATTGGGAAACACAGATAACGGTGAGCAAAGGATTTTCGCCGCCTACCGTGAGTGAACTGCTGCCCAGTACGGGTCGCATCAGCACCGATTTGGAAGCAGAAACCGGCTACAATGTTGAGCTGTCTCAAACTGTTCGGCTATTCAAAACCCTCAGCCTTACGAGTACCGGTTTTATTTTTAACCTTAACAATACGCTGGTACAACAAAGAGACCTGAGTGGTGGCGATTTTTACATTAATGCCGGCAGTACCCGCCAGGCTGGCGTAGAAACGGCAATTGATTACGTTCATGCATTTGTGCAAAAAAGTTTCATTCAATTTCTGAACGTTTCGGTAGCACATACTTACAGCGCATTTACCTACAATGATTACAACAAACTCGGTGTAAACTACAACGGCAAACAACTACCGGGTGTACCCAAAAACACGGTAGCCATGCGGGCCATGTTGCAAATGAAATATGGCTTCTACTTCAATGCCAACTATTACCACAACAGCAGCATCATGCTCAACGATGCCAATACCTTTAGGGCAACTGCCTTTCAGGTGGTGGGTGCCAAGGCAGGCTACAAAGGCAAGCTGGGCAACAAACAACGCTGGCATGTATTTGCCGGTGCCGACAATTTGCTCGATACCAAATACAGCCTCGGCAACGATATCAATGCAGCAGCCAACCGCTTTTTTAATGTGGCACCCGGCCGCTTGTGGTATGCAGGTATCGGGATTGAATAAACCATCCAACTGGTTTCGTTGCCAATTTTCCGCTACAGGTTTTACACCTGCGGGTAAATATTTATTTGCCTTTTGTTGAATGCACTCCCATATTTGCACCGCATTTGGTTCACATAGTTCAACTGTGTGATTAAAAGGGAAGTCCGGTGCAAAACCGGCGCTATCCCCGTAGCTGTAAGGCCACCCTTCTTTTACCAGAAGGCACTTCATTGCTTACACTCCATGCCACTGAACATTGTTTCGGGAAGGCAGTGAGCAATTGGCTAAGCCAGAAGACCTGCCCGATGCAATAGCAACCATAGCTTTCGGAGGAAAAGCCGGGAATGCATCGCAACCACGTGTTGACCTGCAGGCAACACCCGTTCGTGTCTTCTCATCACTTCATTTCTGAAAGCGGAATTCATCACCAACCAAACTCATTCAAACATGAGCATGAGATTCGCATTGGTGGGAGCCGCTGTAGTATTCGCTTCCACTTCTTTTGGCCAACGGGCCGACAGTACACAACCGTCAACACTTGACGATGTAACCGTAACGGCCAACAAAATGTTGCAGAAACAAAGCCAGACAGGCAAGGTTGTTTCTATTATTTCCAGAGAACAAATTGAAAAAAGTGCAGGCCGCACCGTAGCTCAGTTGCTCAATGAGCAGGCGGGCATTACCATCAATGGTGCGCTGAGCAATGCAGGCACCAACCAAACCCTGTACATGCGTGGTGCCAACAGTGGCCGCACCCTTATTTTGGTGGATGGCATACCTGTGTACGACCCTTCTGTTATCACCAACGATTTCGACCTCAACCTCATCAGCCTCAACGATGTGGAGCGGGTAGAAATATGCCGTGGTGCACAAAGCACCTTGTATGGTAGCGATGCTGTTGCCGGCGTCATCAATATCATTACCGTTAAAAAAGACGTCAGCAAACTCATCAATGTAAAAGCCACCGGCAGCTATGGCAACCTCAATACATTCAGAGGCAACCTGCAGGTATACGGCAAGGCTGGCAAACTCACTTACACCACCCGCTATGCCAAGCTGAAGACCGATGGATTTAGCGCAGCACAAGACCTCGCTGGCGATAAAAACTTTGAAAAAGATGGCTACAACAGCGATGCCGTAAATGCAGCCATTCAGTACCAGGCTTCTGCTAAGTGGTTGCTGAAAACCTTTGTGCAACGCAACCAATACACTTCTGATATTGATGCCGGTGCTTACAACGATGAAAAAGATTACACGCTGAAGAATAAAAACCTGATGGCTGGTACCGGCTTTCAGTACAAAGGCGAAAACATTACGGTAACGGGTAATTATCAGTACAGCGAAATCGATCGTTTTTACCGCAACGACAGTACGCATGTACCCGGCTTTAGCAAGTACAGTGAAGATGCATATTATGGCCGCAATCAGTTCCTGGAGCTCTTCACCAATATCAATCTGGGCAAGGGTTTCAGCACGGTGTATGGTGTTGACTATCGCTTCAGCAATATGAATAACCGCTTTTTATCCATTAGTTCTTTTGGCCCCTACACCAGTAGTTTCAGAGATACTTCGGTAAGCCAGGCCAGTGCCTATGGTTCTGTACTGTTTCAACACAAGGGTTTGTTTATTGAGCTTGGTGGCCGCCTGAATGTGCATGACCGCTATGGCAGCAACGTCACTTACACTTTCAATCCATCTTACAGCATCAACCAGCATTTTCGGATATTTGGTAGCATTGCCACAGGCTTTAAAGCGCCATCGCTTTACCAGCTGTACTCATCGTACGGCAACCTGCAATTGAAAGCTGAAGAATCGAAAAACTATGAACTGGGATTGCAGCAAACACACGGCCGCATCAGCAACCGGGTAGTGTACTTCGACCGCGATATTGACAATGGACTCGACTTCAACAACAACACTTTCCGGTATTTCAATATTGTGAAGCAGCGGGTAAAAGGATTGGAAATTGAATCTTCTGTTGGCATTACAAAAGATGTAAAATTCACTGCCAATTACACACTACTTTCAACTCAAGAAATTGCACAAAGCCGTGTTACGTTTAAAGACACCACCTACAATTATTTGCTGCGTCGCCCCAAGCATAGCCTCAACGCTACTGCGGGTTGGCAAATAACCAAACAGTTGTACGCCAGTGTAACCGCTAAGTACGCCAGCAAACGCTACGATGTGGGTGGATACAAAGTAAAAGACGTAGCACTCGACAGCTACTTTATTGTAAATGCTTACGCAGAATACAAGCTCAATGAGCAGGTACGCTTTTTTGCCGATGCACAAAACCTCACGAACAAAACGTTTTACGAAGCCCGAGGCTTCAATGCTATACCCTTTGTGGTAAACGCCGGCGTTACAGTTCAGCTTTAATTTTTATCGGGCGAAACAACAACTTCACTGTTTCGCCCGATATGTAATACCTCTCCACATGAGTAGCACACACAAACATGAACCACGCAACTGCCCCCGCTGCAACAAAACTTTTGAATGCAAAGTGGGCAATATTGCACAATGCCAATGCAGTAGTATTGTATTAAGCGAAGAAGAAAAGGCATTCATTGCTGACCGATATCAGGATTGTCTTTGTTTGGGCTGTTTGTTGGATTTACAAAACAAATACACCTTCTTTAAAGAAAAATACCGCATCGGACAATGAGCAAAATACCCATTGCACTAAGCTGGAGCGGAGGCAAAGATTGTAGCTACGCACTGCACCTGATACAACAGGAAGGCAAGTACGAAGTGAAATATTTACTCAGCACCTGCAATACCCACACCAGAGAGCTCAACATGCATCACCTGCACGAAACGCTGATGGCTGCACAAGCAGCTGCTATTGGCATTCCGCTCAAAGTGTGGTATGTAAATGCCGCTCAAAATGCTTCCTATGAAGCGGCATTCAAAACCATTGCAGCAGCACTGCAGCAGGAAGGCATTTACCACATTGCTTTTGGTGATATTTTTTTGGCAGACATCCGCCAATACAGAGAACAATTATTGCAACCATTGGGCATGCATTGCATTTTTCCATTGTGGCAAAAGCCTACCAACTTGCTTATACAGGAAATCATTGCAGCTGGTTTTAAAAGTATCGTTTGCTGTATTGCTTCCCTCCAAATGGAACAGCACTGGCTTGGCAAAACATTAGACAATACAAACATTGCAACGTTGCCAAAAGAGATAGATGCCTGTGGCGAAAATGGCGAGTACCATACCTTTTGCTATTATGGCCCCGTGTTTCGGTATCCGCTATCTGTGCTGGCTACAGAAGTAAGTTCGCAACGAATGCCACTGCATGCCAATGAATTGACCATTTTTAGCTGGGTACATTTACACTTAGTACCGCAAGGCTGAGTACAGCCACATTTTTCTGTAGGTTTGAACCACCATGACCAGAAGGCTACCATTATCCATTCTTGCTACGCTCATTCAGGAAACCATTGAACAGGTTTTTGAAGCGGAAACTTTTTGGGTAATCGCAGAAATAACGGATGTAAAAAAATACGCCCATAAACGCTGGTGTTTTCTTAAGCTCATCGAAAAAAACAAAGAGCACATTATAACTGAAATGCAAGCAGTGCTCTGGGCCAATGCATTTGCAGAGCTACAACAATTTGAACGCCGCACCGGTCAGGCATTTGCCGATGGTTTGGAAATCAGTTGTCGGGTAGCTGTTCGCTTTCATCCCCGCTACGGATTGAAACTGGAGATACTCGAAATAGACAGTGCTTTTACACTCGGGCAAATAGAACTGCAGCGACAGCAAACACTCGATTTGTTGTTGCGTCAGTATCCTTCACAAATACAACTCGTAGATGGCGATTACATTACTGCCAACAAACAGTTGCAGTGGCCGAAAGTATTGCAGCGCATTGCCCTTATAGCCGCCACCGGCAGCGATGGGGAACGAGATTTTTTACAAGAGTTGCAACACAATGCTTACGGATACGATTTTAACGTACAGGTATTTACGGCAAGTGTACAAGGCCAGCAAGCCGTGCAGGAGATAACTGCACAGCTCGATGAAATAAGACAGCAGGCTTCTTCTTTTGATGTGGTGGCCATTGTACGTGGTGGTGGTAGCAATACCGACTTTGCCGCTTTCGATCATTTCGATATTGCCCGCCGCATTGCGTTGTTTCCCATTCCCGTGTTTACCGGCATTGGGCACGACCGCAACACCAGCATAGCCGATATGATGGGCTGGCAATTTAAAACACCCACCAAGGTAGCCGCTGCCATAGTAGCCGTAAGCTTGCAGTTCGACAGCGACTTGATGCAGCTGAACCAGCAACTGACCGAAACCGTAGAAGACCGCATGGCGGGCATACAACAGCAATTGCAACACTGGCAGCAAAAGTTGTCGTTACTGGTGCCGCACCGCTTGCAGCGCCAGCGGGAAAGACTGCACGACCTGCAACTACTGATAGACCGCAGCAGCAAAGACCAATGGAAAATGGCAAATGATGCCCTGCAACAAATGCAACTGCGGGTAAAACAAAGCTGGCAACATCAGCTGCGCAATCAGCAAGTATTGCTGGAGCAAACCAGCAGGCTGATTGAACAAGTAAGCCCCGACAAAATTTTGAACCGAGGCTTTGCCATGCTCCTGCAAAACGACCGCATCATTACTGATGCCTCTCAACTCGATAAGGACAAACCCCTACAAACGGTACTAAAAAACAATACCATTCACAGTCAGATTTCAGATATTCGCCACCATGAATGAACGCACTTTCGACGAGGCCTGGCAAGAACTGCAACAGCTCGTCAGCGACATAGAAGATGAAACATTGCCGCTGGATGCATTGGCTGCTAAAGTAAAAGCTGCCAAGCAACTCATTCGCATTTGTGAAGAAAAGCTCCGCAACATCGAAAAGGATTTACACGATGCCAGTAGCGAAGCCTGATACAGCAAGCCTCATTCAGGCCATGACGCCTGAGTTGTATGCCATGGCCAAAGATCTGTTCATGGCGTATCAGCAATACCTCAACGTAGATTTATGCTTTCAAAGTTTCGAAGCTGAGCTCAACGATTTGCCCGCTATGTACGGACCGCCACGTGGTGCATTGCTGCTGGCTTTTTACAAACAAGACATTGCGGGTTGCGTAGCCCTTCGGACAAAAGCAGATGGTATTTGCGAAATGAAACGCTTGTATGTATTGCCGGCTTTTCAGGGCAAGGGCATTGGCAAGCAGCTGGCCACAGCCATTGTAGCAGCAGGCCGCCAGCTGGGTTATACAAAAATGGTGCTCGATACACTCGACCGTTTGCAACCCGCCATTCAACTGTATGAGCAGCTCGGCTTTAGTCGTTGTTCCCCCTACTACCAC
This sequence comes from Bacteroidota bacterium, assembly GCA_020161435.1. Classification (GTDB taxonomy): domain Bacteria; phylum Bacteroidota; class Bacteroidia; order Chitinophagales; family Chitinophagaceae; genus Phnomibacter. The sequence continues at coordinate 486,943 of JAIUNV010000003.1, forward strand.
AATCCTTTGGAAGGCGTTGTGTTTATGGAAAAGGCGTTGTGAGCCTTGCACAAAATACCCTGTTATTTTAAGTAGAACACTGCTCCAATTACAGTATAAATACGGTTGTGGCCATGGCTACTGCCTGATACTTTTGTATTGCATACAACACGCTGCAGCCCACACATCAATACCCACACCATTAGCAAAACCCTGCCCTCCTTAAGCTCCCTTAACCCCAACCACCCTATTGAAACATGCTGGCGCATGGCAACATGCACCAGCTATTCATTCACACTTTCAACCGATACACCATGCCTAAGAAAATGCTTTCTTTTCCGGTACGCTTCGACAGCCAACCGGCAGAGCCCATCCAACTCACCGCTTTTTTATTTCACCGCAGCGGCAAGCTGTTACAAAAAACAACACTTACAAACAAAGGAATGGCCGACTTCAAAGAAGTGGACTTTCCGATGGATGAACTGCAACTGGTAATTGTACCCACCCTCGACAAACTGGTAGCCCGTGCCACCACACTGGATGAACTGGAAAAATACCGGCCTTATAAGCCCGTATTGAAATGGGACAAAGAACTGAATATTCAGCTGCTACCCATCCCCGACAGTTTGCTCAAATTCTGGAAACTCCGCTTTTGCAGGGTGCTGGGCAATGTGGCCAAAAACTTTATTATTGATGATAAAGTAGTAAAGCTGCCCCTGTGCAAAGCACGGGTGCACATTTGTGAAGTAGATAAAATTTCACTGGTACTGCCCCGCATTCCCGATGATATTCTGGTACGTATACCCGATATCATTTTCAACCCGCCCATTCCACCGGTGGTAGTACCATGGCCACCAAAGCCGCCCATTCCTATAGATCCCATAGGGCCGGTTATTTTTGATCGCCTTCGTCCGGATGTTTTCCGACCCGACATTATTCGCCCCGATGTGATCCGGCCAAACAGAGTTGCCGTTGGCACAGACGGCATAAATTCAGCTGCGTTATCGGCACCACTCAGTGCATTGCCCCCTATCAACGATGAATTGAAACGGGTGCTGGTAAGTAAAAACACTGAGCTCATTCGTCAGTCACTCATCAAGCACATTGATGTATTGCATCCTTACTTCTGTCTGGCACCATGGATATGGCCTTACCTCTACCGCTGCGATGAAATTAAAACCGTGTACACCGATGAAAATGGCCGCTTCGATACCAGTATCATTTACTGGTCGGGGGGCGATGTACCCGATTTGTATTTCTGGGTAGAGTACCTGATTGATGGCAACTGGGTAACTGTGTACCGCCCGTCTGTTCCTTGCCACACCCATTGGGATTATGCCTGTGGCACAGAAGTAAATATTTTGGTAAGCGATGGACGGGTACGTCCCGGTTGTGGCATGGTAATGGCCAAAGATGCCCTGTGGGTTCGCCGTATTGGTGCCAGCTCCATTTTAAATGTACAGCAGCAAGCCATCAACACGCCCATTCAGGGTGTGCCATTCAACCGAATGGGCTTGTTTAAATATGGCACCGATCACCGTTCGCCCTTGGGTACTACGCACAGCAGCAGCCGAATGCATTTCATCATCAAGTTTGGCAGCATGCTGCCCAATGTAAGTGCCAGCTATTTCAGGTGGGCATGTCGCAAAGTAGCCAATGAAAACATGCTGCCCGTAGCCGGCCCCGTTATATACCTGAGCGACAGCATATCCAAAGGCTACACCACCGAATGGACAGACGCGCTGGGCGACACCCATTTCCGCAGCCAGAGCATTGGCCTTGGCCCTGTAAATGTGGGTACCGGCACCGAGCTGTTTTTTATACCGCCCGCCAGCCCCATTGGTTTCCGTGGTATAAGCGATGCCACTGCCCGCTGGGATAGCACTGACACCTACACCTGCAACCTCGATACCCGCAGCCTCAGTGGCGATGGCCTTTACGAGTTTTGGCTGGAAGTATTTGACAATGCAGGTAATCAGGTAAACAAGCCGGATGCATTTTTCCAGATACCCAAAGCCGGCGATGAAGGCAACAGCGTAAATGCCACGGCACCATGGGTAGGTGTAAACAATGGTTTCAATGGCTTCAACATGGTGGTACGGATAGACAACAATGCCTGCCAGTCGGCCATTTACCCGGTACAGCTTAGCACAGTGCCGGTACGTACGGCCAACCCATGCGGGTTTATTAAGTACACCGGGCCTGCTGATAAGAACATATCCATTTCGTTCAAAGCCTTTCACAGCAATGATTTTGCCGACTTTAGCTTTGCTGTAGTACGTGGCAATACCGGTGTAGGTGGCGCAGGTACACCAGCATCAGTAAGCGGCATGGTGATTGGCCCTGTGGGCAGATATGTGCGGGATAGTGCCGGTGTATACCGCCCCGGTACCAGCCCTACCGACCTCGAGTTTTCGCCTGCAGAACTGATGGGCCCATGCCTGCCGGGAGGAAAAGCTGCCTTTGCACAAAGCCTGCAGGTAGTAGCCCTGCATACGGATGGTTACCGCCGCCTCAATGAATTGGATGCCGGCTCTTTGGCTGCTTTTGCCCTCGAAGCTCCATAAGTCAGATAAGATTTTCACCCCACACCCCCACCAACCACTCACTACGAAGCCACCCACTCTCACGGGTGGCTTTTTTTATGGTCCTTTTTCCGCATTGCTACTTTGCGTTTCCCCTATTCGCAAGTTGGGAATGGTGCAGTCAATTACCTTTGGCGCCCCCAAGATGAGCACAGTAGCAAACACCGTATTGAACATAGCCCTGGTGGGCAACCCGAACAGTGGTAAAACCTCGCTGTTCAATTCCCTCACGGGCCTCAACCAAAAGGTGGGCAATTTTCCGGGTGTAACGGTCGATAAAAAACAAGGTCGTTGCGAGATTTCGGAAAACATGGTGGCCAATATTATTGACCTGCCGGGAACCTACAGCCTTTACCCCAAGCGGGGCGATGAATGGGTGAGCTACAAAGTGCTGCTACAGCAAGACACGGACGTACAACCCGATATGGTGATACTGGTGGCCGATGCCAGCAACCTGAAACGCAACCTGCTGTTTTGCTCTCAAATTCTCGATTTGAAAATACCCGTGGTGGTAGCCCTGACCATGATGGATCTGGCCCGCCAAAAAGGTACCCAAATCGACATCAAAGGATTGGCGCTGGAATTGGGTGTACCCGTGGTGCCCGTCAATCCACGCAAGGAAAAAGGCATTCACCACCTCAAGCGGTCGATAGAAGTAATGGCAGCCAACATCGACAACTGGCAGGCCAGAACTTTTTTTGATACCGCAGCCCTGGCCGCCGAACCGGTAGCCGCCGTACAGCAATTGCTGCCCGACCTCAGCGATTACCGGGCCATCCACTACCTCATCAATCACGAACAATTTGCACTGCCCGCCGCATTGCAAGCACAAATAGAACAGGTGGAAACCGACCACCAGTTTAACCACACCAAAACGCAGGCCGAAGAAATCATGGGCCGGTACCAACGCATTCGGCAGATTATGCAGAAGACCGTGGTAGAAGCCGACCCGTTGGCGAAAAAAATGTTTACCGAGCGGCTCGATAATTTGCTCTTGCACCGCACCTGGGGTTATCTCATTTTGCTCAGCGTATTGTTCCTGTTGTTCCAAAGTATTTTCTGGCTGGCCTCTTACCCCATGGATGCCATCGACTGGACCTTTGGCGAATTAAGCGGCTGGCTAGGCTCAGTATTGCCCGAAGCCTGGTGGAGCGACCTGCTCATCAACGGTGCGGTGGCCGGCCTGGGCGGCATCCTCATTTTCGTTCCGCAAATCATGATTTTGTTTGGCCTGATCACCCTGCTGGAAGACAGCGGTTATATGGCCCGCATTAGTTTTTTAACCGACAAACTGATGCGCAAAGTGGGGCTCAACGGCAAAAGTGTGATGCCCATGATTAGTGGCTTTGCCTGTGCCGTGCCCGCCATCATGACGGCCCGCAACATTGAAAACAGTAAGGAAAGATTGCTCACCATTTTGGTAACACCGCTCATGAGCTGTAGTGCCCGGCTGCCGGTGTTTACCATTCTTATTTCGCTCACCGTTCCCAACAAATACTTCCTCGGCTTTTTGAGCCTGCAGGGTTTGGTAATGATGTTTTTGTATGTGTTTGGCACGGCCATGGCTTTGATGATTGCCTGGATTGCCAAGTGGTTCATCAACATCAAGGAGAAGAGTTACTTCATTTTGGAGCTGCCGATATACCGTGCTCCCCGCTGGAAAAACGTGGGCCACACCATGATAGAAAAGGCCCGCATTTTTGTGTTTGATGCCGGTAAAATCATCATGATCATCAGCCTGGTGCTGTGGGTGCTCAGCACCTACGGCCCGCCCACACAAATGGAGCAGCTCAATGCCCGCTACGAACAATTGCGCCAGCAGCCCAATGCCAATGCCGAAGAAATAGACAAGCAATACCAGGCCGATCATTTGGCCAACAGTTATGCTGGTGTTATGGGCAAATGGATTGAGCCCGTGATAGAACCGCTGGGCTACGATTGGAAAATTGGCATTGCCCTCATTACCTCTTTTGCTGCCCGTGAAGTGTTTGTGGGCACCATGGCCACACTCTACAGTGTAGGTGCCGATGCCGATGAAAACGATCAGACACTGCGCAACAAAATGCAATCGGCCGTACGTGCCGATGGCAGTAAAGTGTACACGCTGGCCACGGCTTTATCGTTGATGGTGTTTTACCTGCTGGCCATGCAGTGCATGAGTACACTGGCCATTGTAAAAAGAGAAACCAAAAGCTGGAAATGGCCCGCCATACAACTGGGCTACATGACTGTGCTGGCCTACAGCATGAGCTGGCTGGTGTATCAGATTTTTAGCTAGCGTTTTTTTGAACAACAAAGGTATTTTGAACCACGAAGGCACTAAGGGCACACAAGGGGCACGAAAGGTTTGTGCCTTTCTCGTTTATGACTTCTCCTCTTCCCTTTTCCTCCTTATTTCTTATTCCCATTATTCATACTGAATTTACCATTTCTCTATTCTAGTCTTGTGCTGGGGTAGTTGTACAAGCTGCACCGTAATTGCATGTTCGCATTGCAACATTTATCGCTGATGACTTTGTGCTATAATGGAAGGAATATGCTAAATTCATAAGTAAAAGACCTCCCGCAACACAACTGCATGTACATTACCTACACTTAAGGTGTAGGTAATGTACAGTTTACATGCCTGCTCCGGTTATGATGAATGATTTTTTATATCGACATTTAACCAACGCATCCATAGCACCAATCTGCAACCGTTAGCAATGGTATTGCAGTGTGTGATAGGATGGTCTTCCATTTTCCGCAGGAGTAGTGCCCTGTGGAAAAAAGCCCGGGAAGCACTCATTTGCAATGCATGGCAAATGCCCGGCGGCCCAGTACCCTGTATGGCCATAAATACGAGGGTAATAAACCAATTTTAGAAACCGTTTTAAACTGGTAATAACCATGGAAACAAAAAAAATGAGCCTCGCTACTGTTGCAGGCAAACTCAGCCGGGCTGAGATGAAAAATGTGATGGCAGGTAACGATCAAACAGATGGCAGCATTGACAACCCCAAATGCCTACATAGTTGCGATACTGATGCCGACTGTGGTACAGACTGCCCAAAATGCAAAAAAGGTGCAACTGCTAACTTTTGCGAAATGAGTTAACCTCAAGATGGGATTGTAAACAGCAATTGCTTACAATCCTATCTTTTTATTAAAGTTTATATAACGAGATTTCAATATTTATAATACCATGTCTCAGCGCACTTGGCTATATTACTGCATTTGCTTTGCGGTGAATATTGGCATTTCAAGCAATGTTATAGCTCAACAAAAAGCCTACCAGATAGAAGGGCATGCAAATGGTTTGAATGGCAAAAAACTGATACTATATATACCTGATACAACTGGTGTATATCAAAAAGATACTTGCTTGATTACCAATAATCGATTTGCTTACAGTGGGAAGATACCACATAGCGTATTATGCTTCTTGAAGATGCCTGATGACTCAAATGCACTAGAATCCCGTCAGTTTTTTATTGACACGGGCAAAGCACTTGTAGAAATCACAAAAACCTATTTTGAATCCCCTAAAATATCAGGAAGCAAAACGGATTCACTATTTCAGCAATACTTCATCCGTAAAAACAACCTTAACATTGAAATAAAAAATAAAAGGAATTCGCTACAAGAGAGAGGCTTGTCTGACTCCTTGATAGATTCATTGCTTTCTCAAGATTACTTGTCTGTTATGCAATTAGCAATGGATGTAGTAAAAGCAAATACAAACAATGTGTTATCAGCATATTTATTACGCTATTACATGGATGATATTAACGATGTCACATTAGCTTCATTTTTCAACTCCCTGGATGCAACTATAAAAGCAACCTTTTATGGAAAAATGATAGAAAAAAGAATACAAGTTAGTAGCGGGGGCGTTGCGCCATTATTTGATGGCTTCACAATCGATAACGTGTATTATTCTTTAGAAAAAAACATCAAGGATGGAAAAGTTATTCTGTTGATGTTTTGGGCAAGCTGGTGCAAACCCTGTAGAGAAGAGATGCCTTATTTCTTGAATATGCTATCCAAATATAGTCATAACGGTTTTGAAATTGTGGCTATCGCTAATGAACGTAGCAGTATAGATACATGGAAACAAGCTATAGAAAAAGATCACTCAAAACCCTTTATTCATCTGTTGCAACGAACAACTATACCAAAAGATGCGGGTGAAATGTATTCTGTAATGCCTATTCCTACCATCATATTAATTGACAGAAAAGGCATCATAAAATACAGAAAAACAGGTGGCCCATACACAGGATTAGAAGATATTCTTTTATCTTGTTTAATTACTAATAACAAAATTGTCAATCAAAATCATCACAAAAAAGCCGTCAATTAGGATGGCCAATACAATTATTTGTGTACTTCCAGCATTGCTGCCATACCAGCAAAGCAAACAATTGTAAAGACCTACCCATTAGAGGAAAGTGTTTCCGTATGTTGCGGGGGGGGCGTCTTCTTTAGTTCGGCTTCTATTTGCGCCACAAATTCGGCAGCTGACATATTTAATATAGGAGCCAGCCTTATAATGTCCGTCAGTTTAATATGATACACCCCTTGCTCCATCTTATCTATGGCGCTTTTACTAATATTGAGAGATGCTGCCAGTGCCTCTCTTTTGAGTTTTGCTGAAATACGTGACCGACGTAAAATTGTTGCGGCTATTTGTTTCAGGATAGCATCGCTGTGCATGATTAAAAGTGTAAGGTGTATAGAGCGTAATAGCATAAATATAGGTGGTTTAAAAAAAAATTCGTTCACCACAATACTTTTTTTGACAAATGTCAAACCAACTGCAGGTAACCTACAGTTAAGGTGTACATAAGCTACAGTTTTTGCATGCTTAAAAAGATTGTTGTATTAGTTATATGCCTGACATTCACAGTAGGTTATCAGCATCACTCCAGAACTGTGAAAATTGTTGCTTTGTATGAACAAATTGACGACACACTTACAACACCCAAATGTACAAGCTACCGACTGCCTGCTGCGGCTGCTCCAAGTGCCAGTACACAGCTTTACTGTAGAGCAGCAATTAGAAGAACACCCCGACTGGCCCAGCCTGCTCTGCATTAGCGATGCCCTGCACCAATGGCATATACCCCATCTGGCTGCAAAAGCTGCCGACCAACAATTGCCCGATACTCATTACCCCTTGTTGGCAGTAACCAATCATCCTGAGCGGCCCTTAGCCGTGGTAGTGGGGGTTCACAATGATGTGGTTCACTTTTACCAATACAGCTACCGCCAACAGCATCAGGAACCGCTGAAAGACTTTTTGCAACGCTGGACGGGTATTTACCTGATAGCCGAAGCCACCCCGCAAAGCGGCGACCCAGAATATGCTGCTGCTGCCCGCAAACGCCGCTGGCAACTGGCGCTGCCCATTACAGCTTTGCTGCTGGCCCTCACAGCTTTGGGCGGCTTGTGTTGGCCACGGCTGCAACACCTGACAGGATCTGCGAACCTGTCAGGCGGCGGAGCCACCATTGCAGCCATCATCGCCATCTTTATATTGTACTTAGCAGGCCTTGCCGTTAGCCTCATGCTGCTGTGGTACGATATAGACAAACGCAACCCACTGCTGCAAAAAGTGTGTACCGGCCTTGTTAAAACCAATTGCAACGCCATCCTCAATAGCAGTGCCAGCAAACTGTTTGGCTGGCTCAGCTGGAGCGAAATAGGCTTTGCCTATTATGCAGGTGGCCTATTGCTGATGGCCTTTCCCACCCAGGCCCCTTGGGCCTTGCAGTGGTTGGGCTTAGTGGGCGTGGCTGCCTTGGTGTACCCCATCTTCAGTATTTACTATCAGTGGCGCATTGCCAAGCAGTGGTGCATGCTTTGCCTTGCCGTGCAAGCTGTATTGGTGCTGCAAGGCACAGCCTTATGGATGGGCAATTACTTACCTGCATTATCGTTAGACACCCTCACTACATTCCTCATTCCTCAATCCGCATTCATCATTGCTACCGTTTACATTCTCCCGCTATTAGCTTGGCTCTTCCTCAAGCCCTGGTTGCTGCGGCACCAAACCGCTCTGCGGGAGCAGCGGGCCTACCGACGCCTCAAGTTTAACCCCGAAGTATTTACCAGCCTGCTACACAAGCAAAAAGCCATAGCCACCCCAACCAATGGGTTGGGTATTGTATTGGGCCCTGCCAATGCCCCGCATAAACTGGTGAAAGTATGCAACCCATACTGCGGGCCCTGCAGCAAGGCACACCCCAAAATAGAGCAACTGCTGCACCGCCACCCCAACCTGCAGGTCCAAATACTGTTTATGGTGCCCAATGTACCCGGCGAAAAATACCATACCGCTGCCAGCCACCTGATGGCCATAGCGCATACCGCTGCCGGGCAGGCGCAGGTGCAGCAGGCATTAGACGATTGGTACCTGCCAGAAACAAAAGATTATGAAGCCTTTGCCACCAAATACCCGCTGAACGGTGCCGTAGCGGCTGCTGCGCCAACTATTACCGCTATGGAGCAGTGGAGCAAGGCCAATGACATACGTTATACCCCCACCCTATTTTACAACGGCTACGAGCTACCGCCGGAGTACGATTTGGAGGACCTACCGTACTTTCTGCAGGAGTAGTGACCTGTGGAAAAAAGCCCGGGAAGCACTCTTTGGTTACACCATAACCAATGCCCGGCGGCCAACCACCTCGTATGGCTCAAACTACCGGGGTAAACACCTATTTTTAAAACCGTTTAAATTGTACAAACAATGGAAACAAAAAAAATGAGCCTCGCTACTGTAGCAGGCAAACTCAGCCGGGCTGAGATGAAAAATGTGATGGCGGGGAATTCATCTTTTGAAGATACTGGGGATGAAACAATTGAATGCAACGATACTTGCCTGACAACAGCTGATTGTCCACGAGATAGAAAGTGTACAACAGGAACATGTGGTGGGAAATCAATCAAGGCTTGTTTCCTTTATTAGTAATTAATGAATACTTCGACAAATGATTTGTCGAAGTGTTCATTTAATATTAAGATACTCCATGCAACAAAAATTAATACTGATTTTTTTAAAAGTAACAGCCATAATTCCACTATGGTCTATTTCATCATTTGGACAAAAGAATATAGATAATGTAATTATCAAGGGGAACATAGTCAATATTAGCAATCAAATTGAATTGGAGGATATGTCTGCAGTGGGAAGGATTTCCGCATCTAATCCTGAACGTTATTTTTTGCCAGATAGTCTTGGGAATTTTTCAATCAAAACACATGTAAAAAGTCCAGGATATTTTCGACTAGGCAGAAATATTATTTATTTGAGCCCTGGAGATAACATAAATGTACAAATCGACTTCAATCTTCCTGAAAAGGCAAAGTTTGAAGGGAGTAATTGGAAATTAAATGATTATTTAAAAAATACAGCCTTCCCAAAAGCAGGGTCCTATTGTGAATATTCTAGTTTAATAAAATCTACAGTTAATGAGACTATTGACGCTTTCGTTGATTATGGCAAAAAAAGGCATCAAAGTTTATTAGCCCTGCCAGATGCTAGCCCTCTATTTATTGAGCTTGAAGAAGCCAGAATAAAAGCAGATATCATCAACAGTATAGTGAGTTTAACTTGGTTTTATCCAGAGAGACACAAGTTATCTATGGACTCGAGTAAACGCTTCCAACAAACGTTTATGCCTCAAATTGGTAAACTAATAGAGCCGTTCATTAACAAATTCGTCAACAGTGACTATCTCGATCTTGTAGTTTATCAAAAAATTGCCGGGTATGTAATCAAATACAATAAGCAAGACTCTGCTAGCACATCCTCTTTAACTATAAAAGAATGGATTACGGCTAGTTCAATTTTTGCAGAAATGAATTACCAGTATGAAAATGCTGACTTTGAAAAGATAAATGATCGTATTAACCTAATAGTTAAAGAAGAATATCGTTACCCATTACTTGAATTTCTAAAGTCAAAATCAATTTTCGCAAATGGGAGTCAAGCCCAAGATTTTGCAGCACTCAACATTAATAAAAAGTCGGTCAAATTAAGCGATTTAAAAGGTAAAGTCATCTTACTCGATTTTTGGGCTACATGGTGTGGCCCTTGTATTCAAGCATTTCCACAAATTGAGGCAATTAAACAACACTTTATCAATGACAGTAACGTAGTCATTCAATCTGTTTCTATAGATGAGAATACAGCTAAATGGGAATCGGCAGTATCAAAATATAATCTTGGAAAAAATACTTGGATTATAAACAGGTATGCTATCCCTGAATATCAATTGTACTCATTACCCCGTATTGTAATTGTAGATAAAAACTTCAGGGTGGTCTCATTTAGCGGTTTCGAACCGAGCGACAAGGAAGGATTAATTCAATTCATTGAAAAATTATTAATAGAATAATCAGACATCATAACGATTGGTCAATGCACATGATCTACTACCAGATCATTTTTTTGAAAACTTAAGCTGAAATACTTGGTACTCTAATGATAAGAGACCTGAAATCAACTTTTACTAAATCAATAAATATTAAACACCATGGAAGCAAAAAGAATGAGCCTTGCTAATGTGCAGGGCAAACTCAGCCGGGCTGAGATGAAAGATGTATTGGCGGGAAATTCAGGGGATTCATCACTTGAATTTGAAGACGATTTAAAGCCAATTTGCACAGCTTGTACTAGTGATTCACAATGTGGTATCAAAGTATGCAGAAGTTCACCATCTTGCATAGAACTTAAGGTTTGTGCAAAGCCTCTTATTTGTTAATCCTATTGGGGAGTTTCATTCATTCTTATAAATGAAACTCCCATTATTCAGATGAGACAAGAAAAAAATCGGCAGTAAACGTATTCAAAATTATTAATATTCAACTTTGAAAAAATCAATAATATCTCTGGTTCTCTCTTTGAATTTTGCTATCTGCATTTCACAACCATTAGATTATATCATTGAGGGTTATGTAAGCAATGTAGATTCTGGAATGATTTACATAGTGCCGGTGATAAATGAAGCAAAATATTACGGCCCTAATAGCATGAAAGATTCTGCAATAATAAAAGATGGATTATTCAAGTTTAGAAGAATACATAACAATAATAATACATATGCTTACAGGTTGTATATTCAAAGTAATATTTCCAGTGGGTCTACAGATTTTGTTTTCATTAATGGAGAGAATGTTTTTATAGAAATCGACTCGATTGATGAACACATTTCTCCAAAAATTGCTAACTCTACATATCAAAATGAAATAAAATATGAATACAATGATTTCTTTGAAAAATTTATTGTAGATGTAAATAGATATTTCGAATACGAAGAAGGCATTTACAATAAGTTTGATGGCAATATACCTAAAGAAATTGTTCTTGAATTTGAAGCAAAGCAAAAGCTGATATCGCATCAGTCAGACTCATTATTTCAATTGTATGCAGAATTACATCCAAACTCTCATGTAACCTTATGGAAAATGATTGAGAGACTCAAGAATATTGGGCATAACAGTTCTTACAGAAGCATTTTCAATAAGTTCCCTGTTGAAATTCGAAATTCACAAATAGGATTGATCTTTTTACAAGATCTATATGCAAGTGAATTGCTTAGCATTAATTCGGTTTTTCCAGAACTTCAATTTCAAAATATACAGGAAGAAATTACAGTTATAGATAAATCTAAACTAGGGAGTTCATTTACCTTGGTTGACTTTTGGTTTACAGATTGTATACCTTGTAGAAAGCAGTTTCCAGAACTTAAGCGCTTATTCAAAATATACAGACAATATGGTTTTCAAATCATCGGAATTTCTATTGATGAAGAATCCAAAATTGACACTTGGCGCAATTTAATTCAGAAAGAGTCTCTCAATTGGCTACACTTATTGGATAAAAGCGGTAAGACTACAACAAAGCTTGCAATCAACTCTTTCCCTACGAACTTCTTGCTAAACAGTGATGGAGTGATACTTAAAAAAAATATTACTATTTCGGACTTAGCAACATTACTGTTAGAGAGTTATAAAAAAATAGGCAAATGATTGCTTTAAAGCTATTATCAAAAAAAAGCCTGTGCACGACTATTAAGTCCAGTCATTTCATAATTCGAATGTTAGCTCTCAATAGTAATTATTCATCCCATGCCCTTCCCCCTCTACCGCCAGCTCGATGCCATGGATTGTGGCCCTACCTGCCTGCGCATGGTGGCGCAGCACTATGGGCGTAGTGTAAGCTTAGAGTACCTGCGTAGCAAAACGGAGTATGGCAAGCTGGGTGCCAGCCTACTGGGCTTGGCCAATGCGGCAGAGGCGTTGGGCTTTCATGCAGTGGGGGCCAAGCTTACCCTGGAGCAGTTACTGCAAGAGGCGCCACTGCCCGCCATCTTGCATTGGGATCAGCAGCATTTTGTAGTGCTTACACCGGCCACCAAAAAGGGGCAGGTGCAAATAGCCGATCCGGCCAAGGGGCTGCTGTGGCTTAGCCATGCACAACTGCAGCAGCACTGGCTCAGCACCCAAGAGGGCATGGAGGCCAAAGGCATTGCCCTGCTGCTGGAGGCTACACCCGCCTTGCATACCCAGCAAGAAGATGATGCTGCGGAGGAGCAAGCCGCCCCCAAGGTATTTGGCTGGTGGCACATGGTGCAGCAGTTGGGCAGGTACCGCCGCTACCTGCTGCAAGTGGGGCTGGGCCTGCTATTGGGCAGCCTGTTGCAGCTCATCTTTCCTTTTCTTACCCAAAGCCTGGTAGATACGGGCATCAACACCCGCAACCTCCATTTTATCCAAATTATTTTAGCGGCACAGCTTATGCTGCTGCTCAGCCAAACACTGGTAGAGTTCATCCGCAGCCGCATACTGCTGCATGTAAGCACACGGGTAAACCTGCAATTGCTGAGTGCTTTTTGGGCCAAGCTGCTGCGCCTGCCCATTCATTTTTTCGATACCAAGCACCCCGGCGATATTTTGCAACGCCTCAGCGATCAGCAGCGGATTGAGCAGTTTCTCACCGGCGCTGCACTCAGTACCCTGTTTAGCCTTTTTAATTTGCTGGTGTTTTCGGTAGTGCTGCTGCAATACAACGCTCAAATATTTATGATTTTTGCCGCAGGCAGTTTATTGTACTTTTTATGGATTCGCTTGTTTTTGCGTTTTCGGCGCCGGCTCGATTATCAGCGCTTTGCCATTATGGCCCGTGAAAGCAATGCCAGCATGCAATTGGTGTATGGGGTGCAGGAGATAAAGCTGAACAACGCCGAGCACAGTTTCCGCTGGAAATGGGAGGGCTTGCAGGCGGCGGTATTCCGGCTCAATTTCAAAAGCCTGTCGCTCAACCAGTATCAGCAGTTTGGTGCCTTGTTTATCAATCAGGGTAAAAACATCCTCATCACTTTTTTGGTGGCGCAGCAGGTGGTGGAGGGCAAGCTAAGCTTGGGGGTAATGCTGGCGGTGCAGTACATTATTGGTCAGCTCAACGCTCCCATTGAGCAGCTCATTGGCTTTACCCAGCAGGCGCAAGATGCCAGCATATCACTGGAGCGGATGAACGATATACAAGTGCTGCCCGATGAAGAACCGGCAGCGAAGCAATTTCAACACCGGCTACCGCAGGAGTACAGCATCCACATCAACAATCTCAGTTTTACCTATCCCGGGGCGGGCAATGAGCCGGTGCTACGCCAGCTATCGCTTACCATACCGGCACAGCAAACCACCGCCATAGTAGGCATGAGTGGCAGCGGCAAAACCACCCTGCTCAAGCTACTGCTTCGCTTTTATGAAACGTACAGCGGCAGCATTACCATTGGCGCTACCGCTTTTAGCAGCATTAGCCCAAGGTATTGGCGCAGCCGCTGCGGGGTAGTCATGCAGGATAGCTATGTATTCAACGATACCATTCTCAAAAACATAACCGTAACCGAAGAACCGGTAGATATGGAACGGGTGTTGGAAGCCTGCAGAATAGCCAACATACTCGACTACATAGAAGCCTTGCCACTTGGCTTTTATACCAAGCTGGGGGTCGAAGGGGTAGGCATGAGCGGCGGCCAGCGGCAACGCTTGGCGCTGGCAAGAGCGGTGTACAAGCAGCCGCAATTTATTTTTTTAGATGAAGCCACCAACTCGCTGGATGCCAACAATGAAAAAGTAATTGTAGAAAACCTGCAACGGTTTTTTGCCCACAAGACGGTGCTGGTAGTAGCGCATAGGCTGAGCACGGTGAGGCATGCCCATAAAATAGTGGTGATGCACAACGGAGCCATAGCCGAAGAAGGCACTCATGAAAGCCTCGTAAGCCTTCGGGGCCGATATTATGAACTGGTAAAAAACCAATTAGAACTTGGCAACGAATAACCACGATACAGAAAGTCCGTTACAAGCCGCCCCGGCCGTGCATACCACACCGGCGATGGAAGATTCTTTTACGGCCTTGCTGAGCCACCGGCCACCGTGGTTGGTACGCTGGGGTATCGTGTTGTTTGGGGCATTGCTGGGCTTACTACTGGCCGCAACCTGGTTCATTCACTATCCCGACAGGGTGCAGGCTACGGGTACGCTTATGGCTACCCATTTGCCGCAAGAGCTGGTGGTGCGTACCGATGGCCGCCTGCAGCACCTGTTTGTGTCCGAAGGCGATAGTGTGCCACAAGGCCGGCTGATAGCTGTCATGCAAAGCACTGCAAATTATGAGCACCTGTTGCGGTTGCAGCAAATGACGGATAGCCTGCACCATGAAATGGCCAATGCCAACCCTACAGCAGCGCTGCATTGGTACCATCAATTCCAAGAAATAGCGGGCAGCTTTCGCATGGGTGAAGTGCAGGCCGATTTTCAACAACTGATGGCTGCGTTACAAACCTTTACACAATACATGCAGCAGGGGTACTATCAGCAAAAAATGCAGATGCTTCGGCAAGACATTGCTTTTTTACAAGCACAGCAAAAAATACTGCAACAGCAGCAGCAACTTACCCAACAAGATATTGCCCTGGCAGCCGACAATTTTGCTGCCAGCAACAAATTGGCCAACCAGCAGGTAATAGCGCCGGTGGAGTTTCGCAACGAGCAGAGCAAATGGGTAAACAAACAACTGCAAGGCCCACAAGTTTCGGCAGCACTGCTCAACAACAACATGCAGGCCCACGATAAGCAAAAAGAAATAGCCCAACTGAACAACGAGATAGCCCAACAAACAGAAATTTTCAAACAGGCACTGCAGCAGTGGCAGGCTAAGCTGGCCGCATGGCAGCAGCAATACCTGATAGTGGCCCCCTGTAATGGGCGGCTGTCGCTGAACGGCTTTTTGCAAGCAGGTGCCAACATGCAGCGTGGCCAATCCATTGGGAGTGTAGTGCCGCCCAATGCGGGCTATTACGTAGCGGTCACGCTTTCGCAATACAACTTTGGCAAGCTAAAAATTGGTCAACAGGCAAGGCTGCGTTTTACCGCCTACCCGTATGAAGAATTTGGTACTGTAGCTGCCCAACTTACCGGCATTAAAACCCTGCCCACCGATAGTGGCTATATGGGCAAATTAATGCTGCCCAATGGCCTTGTTACGGATAAGCATATTGCCCTCAGCTACCGGCATGGCCTGCAAGCGCAGGTAGACATTGTAACCGATAACAGGCGCCTGCTTCAGCGGCTGCTGGATGGCATTGATAAAGCAGTACGGAGATAACTCATTTGTTATGTGCTAAAAATATCCTCATGCATCTTGCTCTCTGTAAAGTATTGCTGTCTTCATCCCTCATAGCAGACGTACAAATATGCATTGTAACACTTTGCACTCATCACTTTATTGAACAAATGAAAGCGACTATCAGAAGCATCTACAAAACAACCTTTCACAACACAACTGCATGTACATTACCTACACTTAAGGTGTAGGTAATGTACAGTTTACATGCCCGCTCCGGTTATGATGAATGATTTTTTATATCGACATTTAACCAACGCATCCATAGCACCAATCTGCAACCGTTAGCAACGTATTGCAGTGTTTGATAGCATGGTCTTCCATTTTCTGCAGGAGTAGTGCCCTGTGGAAAAAGCCCGGGAAGCACTCATTTGCAATGCATGGCAAATGCCCGGCGGCCCAGCACCCTGTATGGCCAAAAACTAACGGGGTAAACACCTATTTTAAAACCGTTTAAATTGGCAAAAACCATGGAAACAAAAAAAATGAGCCTCGCTACTGTAGCAGGCAAACTCAGCCGGGCTGAGATGAAAAATGTAATGGCGGGAAATGACTCATCTCTTGAGCCTGGTGATGGCAAATGCGTTGAAGATGGAAAAGATTGCCCCGTTTTTGGAAAATGCTGTAACGAGTGTAAAGCAACTTTCAAGTGTGGTAAATAACATCCACAATTGTTCCCGACACTAATAGCAATGATCAGCCTATGCTGGTCATTGCTAATTATAATTCATCAATACGCTATTCACAGCAAATGCGAACACTAATCAATCATTGCATTTATTGTATTTTCCTTTTTTTATCTCTTTCAACGGGGGCGCAATCGGGCACATTTTATGCTCAAATATCAGGTAGTTTTTCAGGCCTTGATAGTGGAACTGTTCAAATTTTATCGGAAGATGCTGATGACACTTTATGTCAATCTGTAATACTTGCAGGGCATTTTAAAATTCAACATCAGTTTGCTACAGCCAAGCAATATTTGTGGCGGATAACACCCGGTAACTGGCATTTTAAAGCATTTGTAGAACCAGGCAATAGCACATTACATATAGATACAACCGGTGCAAAAAGAAACGGTAAAGGTGTAAATGACCCCAATGCTTGGGCACTTATTTGGCAGGTGGAGCAAAGCGGCACACCTATGGCAACTGACTATAGCAGATACCTGCAACAAACCCGGCAGCAATGGTTTAGGGAACAATTGCTAAAGGCAATGGCTCAACAAGACATAGCAGTAAATAAAAAAAACTACACCCGGTTGATAGATTCTCTACAAAAAGAAGCCCAACAAACTCAACTTCTTTGGATAGAGCAATTTATGACAACCAAACCTGACGTACCATCAGCGTCCTTTATCATCTTACAATACATCATGCAAGCAATCCAACCCGATTGGACTGTTTGCAACCGTTGGTTCCATCAATTGAAAGTTGATGAAACGCCAACATATTATTACCAACAATTGAAAGAAAAATTGCTGGCGCAGCACAATCAATCAGCTGGTGCAATGATGCCTGATCTCCGTTTACGCCAAGCAAATCATCAACCATTCTCTTTTAGTTCACTACAAGGCCAATACGTATTATTGGATTTTTGGGCCAGTTGGTGTGAACCATGTAGAAAAGAAATTCCTGCCTGGAAAAAAATCTATGAAAAATACCGGCCTCAAGGTTTAGAGATAGTGGGTATATCAGGCGACAGATATGATAAGGACTGGCGAAAGGCTTTAGCCAAAGAAAAAATGCCTTGGATACAACTGATAGACTCCTTCCCTTCAAAAAATCAAAGCGCCATGCTGTCTGATTATTTTGGTATTCGGCTCATTCCTCATTACATTTTACTTGATAAAACCGGTAAAGTTCTGTTGTCCACTGATGATCCCGCTCTAATCAGACAAAACATTACTCAACTCATAGAGAAAAAGGATTGAAGTAATCGTATCATCCCATGCCCTTTCCCCCACTACCGCCAGCTCGATGCCATGTACATACGCTATACCCCAACCTATTTTACAACGGCTACGAGCTACAACCGGAGTAAGATTGGGATGTCTTCAATTAAACAATCAGTACTCCGCTATTTCGAAGATTTCGAAAAATAGAAAACGAGTGATATCTAACTGCACTTTGCCTTGTCTAATCCTTACTCAATAGTTGCCTTTACCTACTTCCTTATTCATCATTCCCCATTCATCATTCCGCCTTGTGCAGCTTGTAGCACCAGCGAAACAATTTACCTTCAAAATCGAACGGCGTGGTGGCACGGGTAATGTCTTTGATGTGTGCTGCCTTTAGCTCATCGGCCGCCAGTTGAAACCGGCGAAAATTGGTGCTGAAATACAACACGCCTCCCGGCGTAAGCGCCTGCATACATTGGTTGATGAGCCGCACATGATCCCGTTGTATGTCGAGGAAATCTTCCATGCGTTTGCTGTTGCTAAACGTAGGCGGGTCCATCACAATCAAATCAAAAGATTGCGCAGGAATGCTTTGCAAATACTGCAACACATCAGCATGAACGATCTTGTATTTGTGTTCATCAGTAAAACCGTTCAGTTGCAAATTGCGTTCGGCCCAGGCTAGGTAGGTTTTGCTGAGGTCAACGGTTTCTACATAGCTGGCGCCACCTGCAGCCGCATACACGCTAAACGAGCCGGTGTAGGCAAACAGGTTCAACACCTTTTTGCCGGCACATTGCTCCCGCACCATTTGGCGGGTCAGCCGGTGATCGAGAAACAAACCGGTATCGAGGTAATCACTGAGATTGACGATGAACTGCAATCCGTTTTCTGAAACTGCAAACCCGATAGCTATCGGGTCATGTTGCTGCGCATCTACTTTTTGGTATTGGCCCAACCGACCCGGCTTGCGTTGGCGCAGTTTCAAAAACACATTTTCTTTTTGCACACTCAGTACGCTGCAAATGGTTTCGATGCAAGCTTCCATCCAATCGTCGTGGGCTTCATCGGTCATGCCGTGGTTGCGTTTGTATTCGGCTATGTACAGGTTGTCGCCATAAAACTCTATGCACAACGGAAATTCGGGCAGGTCGTGGTCGTACACCCGGTAGCAACTCACCTGCTGCTTGCGGGCCAACTTGCCCACATGCTTGTACACCTTGCTCAGGCGGTTGATAAACATTTGTTGTTTGGCGGCATCCATGTGGCAAAGATGTGGCAGCGGGTTGAATAAAAAAGAATGAGGATGGCCACAGCTTACCGCTGCACAAAACTGCCATCCGCCGTTTGCACAATCAGTTCTTCTTCCAGCAATTGCTGCAGGGCGGCATCAAATACCTGGCTGCTGATGTGCAGGCAACTGCGTCGCAACTGCAATGATGTAACCGGTTTGTGCAACAGCGCTACAATGCTGGCTTTAGCGGTTTGCAAAGCTTCGTTGCTGGCGGGTTGTTGCTTTGCCGCCAGGCAGTTGTCACAAATACCACAATCGGTAATATCGGTATCGCCAAAATACCGGCGGATAATGCTGCTCCGACATTGCTGCTCAGCCCGTGCATACTCCACCATTGCTGCTATCTGCGCTTTGTACAACGCCTTGCGTTGCGCATACAATGCCGCATCAATCACTACCTGTGCAGCGGGTACACGGTTGTATAAAAAATATAACTGTGGTGTATCCCGCAAGGGTTCGTATTCCAATACCTGATAGCCCGCCAGTTGTTTCAATTGCTGTTGTACAGCTTCTACCGAAATGCGTAAATACGAAGCGAGTTGTTTTTCGCGGATGCTCACAGGAAAATCAAGAATGCCTTCGTAAGTACGCAGCAGCAGTTTGATGAGTGGCTCCAGTGCAGGCTTGTCATTTTCCAACTGTTCTAAATACACCCGGCCCGCAGTAATTTGCACCCGGCTTGGAATGAACACCTGTTCGGCAAAACTTACGTAGCCAGCGGTTTGCAAGGTTTGCAGGGCATGCATCACTTGCGTAGCATCCAGCTGAAAGCTGTCACAAAAGCGGGTCAAATCGAACCCGAAATATTGCTGCTCTCCCTGCCCTACCGGTAGCTGCAAATAGTTGCCTATCTGCTGGTAAATGTTTTGTATTTGTGCAATGGGCAAAAACTTTTGTTCGGGTAGTTGTTGCAACCGGTCCAGCTCTTCCAGATTGTACAGCAGCACGGCATAGGCCCGTTTGCCATCACGCCCCACCCGACCCGCCTCCTGATAGTAGGCTTCCAAACTATCGGGCACATCCATGTGTATCACGGCCCGTACATCTGGTTTGTCGATACCCATGCCAAAGGCATTGGTACACACCATTACCCGCACTTTGTTTTGTATCCAGTCGTCTTGCCGGCTGCTGCGTTCTTCGCTGCTCAATCCTGCATGATAGTAGGAAGATGCAATGCCTTGCAGCTGCAACAACTCTGCAATTTCACGGGTACGTTTTCTGTTGCGGCAATACACCAATGCCGTACCCGGCACCGACTGCAGCACCTGCAGCAACTTGTTTATTTTTTGCGGCAGCGCAAATGCACTGAACGATACATTGGGCCGTGCAAATGATTGCTGAAAATGCTGGCGGGCCATGGAGAACTGCAGCTTCTCCATTATGTCTTGCTGCACGGTAGGCGTGGCCGATGCCGTAAGTGCCAGTATGGGCACGGTAGGCAACTCTTCGCGGAGTTGTGCAATTTGCAAATAAGAGGGCCTGAAATCGTAGCCCCATTGCGATACGCAATGCGCTTCATCCACAGCTATCAGGTTGATGTCCATGGCGGGCAGGTACTCTTTGAAGAGATTTGTTTGCAACCGCTCCGGCGATACATACAAAAATTTGAAGTGACCACTGGCTGCATTTTCCAGTGCCTTTTTTACTTCGAAAAAAGCCATGCCGCTATGGATAGCCAGTGCTGATACATTGCGCCGGTGCAGTTGTCGCACCTGGTCTTTCATGAGGGCTATGAGCGGGGTAACAACGATGCAAATACCAGGCATAGCCAAGGCCGGCACCTGATAACAAACCGATTTACCGCCACCTGTTGGCAGCAGTGCCAGCGTATCATTGCAATCGAGTACCGATTCTATAATGGCCTGCTGCCCCGGCCGAAACTGATCGTACCCGAAAGTGGATTGTAAAATGGAATGAATGGAAGCGGACATGTAATCAGGGCTCAATCAATAAGAGAGGCAGTTGTTGTAGAGCAAAATGTTGATGTCGGCAAGAAACTTACTTCCACTCATTTCTTACTTTTTTTTTGATAAGCCAGTGGATTGGTTTCTTGAGGCTCCGCACCAAAGAAATCAGCCAGCGTTTTTTTCTGCTTTCCAAACTGCTGCTGCATAGCAACAGCTTGTTGTATCAAAGCGGCTTTCTTTTTCTTTGAATACTTCTTTGATTTCAATCACCATACCATTCATTTGCTCACAAATTACAACTTCTACTTCAACTTTCTGACGCCCAGCCACAGGCTGTTGATGGCCAGCACCACATCGCTACCGCCCATAATGAGGGCACCGAGTGTTGGATGCAAAAAGCCAAATGCCGCTACAGGTATAGCAATGCTGTTGTAGAAAAATGCCCAGAACAAATTGCTCTTTACCGTGCCATAGGTAAGCTTACCCAACTGCATGGCTTTGGGCAGGTTTTTCAGTCCGTGGCTGGTGAGCACCACCCCCGCACTTTGTATGGCCAGCTGCGATGCTTCGCTCAATGAAACACTGATGGTAGCCTTTGCCAAAGCCGGTGCATCGTTGATGCCATCGCCTACCATTACGGTGGGTTTGGCTGCTACCAGCTCATCAATGATCTGCAATTTTTCTGCAGGGCTTTTGGCTGCATGCACTACATCAATACCCAGTGCGTTAGCTACCACAGCGCATTTTTCTTCACTGTCCCCACTCAGCAAAATGGTAGTGATGCCTTGTGCTTTGCAATAGTTGATGACGTCTTTTGCCTCGGGCCGTATTTCGTCTTCAATATCAATCCAACCAATGAGTGCATCGTTTTTAGTTACATACAAACTATGGATTTGTGCAGGCACTTCTTTCAATATTTTGGCCGAACCAATGCGGTACACATTGCCCTCATTATCGGCGGCTTTCATGCCCTCGCCTTTTACTTCTTCTACCTGCTGCAAACGAATGGCATCTTTACTGCGCCAGGCATCCGCAATGCTTTTGGCAATGGGGTGATTAGAAAATTTCTCGAGTGAAAACACCAGCTTTTTAAATGCAGCTTCATCACCTTCGAGTGCTGCAAATGCGGCAATGGAAAACTTGCCCGATGTAAGGGTTCCTGTTTTATCAAACACCATCTGGCGAATGTCTTTAAACAGCTCCATGCGTTTTACATCGGTGTACAAAATGCCGTAGCGGGCTGCACGGCCAAGGCCTACTGCAATAGCGGCCGGCGTAGCCAAGCCCATGGCACAAGGACAGGCAATCACCAACACGGCTACACAGCGCATCAAACTTTCTTTGAAGGTTTGCTCACCAATGAAGTAGTTACCCAACAAGGTAATCAAGGCAATGCCCAACACAATAGGAATAAAAATGCCGCTGATTTTATCGGCCAGCTGTTGCACCGGTGGTTTTTCTGTCTGGGCTTTCTTCATCATTTCCTGAATGCCGCTCATCACCGTGTCTTTACCCACCGCCGTTACATAGGCTTTCAGGTTACCATTTACCACTACACTTCCGCCCACCAATACATCACCCTGTTTTTTTAATACGGGTGTGGCTTCACCACTCAGCAAAGCTTCACTTACTTCGGCTTCACCACTTAGCATTTTGCAGTCGGCGGGCACTTGTTCACCGGTACGTATCAAAATCAAATCGCCGGTACGCAAAGCCGTGCTATCCACCTCAAATACTTGTTCCTGATGCTGATCGTCGTAGGCAATCATGTTAGCTTTTACTACCTGCGTTTTGGTGAGTTCCTTGATGACTTTTTGCGTACGGTTTACACTCACATCTTCCAGCCAGTTGCCAAAAAATACAATGGTGATAATGCTGGCGGCTGTTTCAAAAAACAGGAAGTCTTCGGGCTTCGGAGTAAACAACCCATAGGTACTATATGCAAATGCCGACAAAGAGCCAATGGTAATGAGCACATCCATGTTGGGAACGCCACTGCGAATGGAGTTGAAGGCGCTTTTACCAAAATACTCCATGCCAATTACAAACACAGGCAAGGCCAATCCAAACTGCACCCAGGGCTGCATCAGCCAATGCACATGCACACCAGGAATCATGTGCAGCATCAGCAGCAATGTAAACGGAAGGCTTATCCAAAAGCGCAGCATGTATTTGCTCATGCTGCCATGCTTGTGGCCGTGGTGGCTATGGTCGTGAGCCGCTTCACCACTGTGCACTTTATAGCCCAATCCTTCTACTTTTTTAATCAGCTCTGTTTCTACTGCGGCATCTACCGTTTCAAAACTTACATCGCCGCTAATAGCATTGACTGAAATATTCGTCATGCCTTTATTGGCCAGTGTTTTATTGATACTCAGTGCACAGTTGGCACAGGTCATTCCATCTACTTTCCACGCTATTTTTTCCATACGTCATCCTCAACTGCGCATGGCTGAATTGCTCATGCCACATGTTGCAAATTTACCCCTTCCTGTTGCAAAAAAGCTGTCAAACATGGGCGATTACTGCAACGCCGTGGCAGATGCACCACATTTATCCGTATTTCGAAAAAGCGGAGGCTCAATCATTTACCCGCATTTTCTACCGAAATTGCACCCATGGAATTGCTGTACCAACAACACGAAATTCAAAAGGCTGCGCAATGGCTGCTGCAACAGGCAGGCCACCGCAAAGTGCTGGCTTTTTTTGCGCCCATGGGTGCCGGCAAAACCACGCTGAGTGCGGCGCTGTTGCAACTGCTGGGCAGCACCGACCATGCGGGCAGTCCTACCTTTTCCATTATCAATGAATACGTCCTTCCCAACGGCGAAACCTTGTACCACATGGATTGGTACCGCCTGCGGGATGAAGAAGAAGCCATAGCCGCCGGCGTAGAAGATGCCCTGTACAGTGGCCACCGCTGCCTGGTAGAGTGGCCCGAAAAAGCCCCCGGCCTGCTGCCGCTCGATACACTTTCGGTACGCATAGAGCCGGTAGATGAAGAAAGCCGTCGCTTAGTTGTGCTGGCAGAACAGTAATTTTATAGCCCTGCGGGAAATAGTCCGCAACCCATCACCAACATTTTAGTCAACCGTCGCCATGTCGAAACCAATCATTAGCGGATCGTTCAACTACGAAACACTCGAAGAAACCCTCGATATTAAAGCCAAGGGTGCCGACTTATTTATTGGTGTGCCCAAAGAACATGCCTTTCAGGAAAACCGCGTAGGCCTCATACCCGAAGCCGTAGGTGTACTCGTAGCCAATGGCCACGATGTGTGGGTAGAAACAAAAGCCGGTGCCGAAAGCGGCTACCACGACAAAGACTACGCCGAGGCAGGTGCCAAAATAAAATACGATCACAAGGAAATTTACAACTGCGATATACTGGTGAAAAGTGCCCCGGTAGTGGATGATGACCTGCCCCTGCTGAAGCCCAACCAGATTGTGATTTCGCCTATTCACCTGAGTGTGATGAAGGCTTCCATTTTGCAAAGCATGATGGATAAAAAAATAACCGGCCTCAGTTTTGAAAACCTGAAAGACGACAGCGGCACATACCCCATTGTACGCAGCATGAGCGAAATAGCCGGCAGTGCCAGCATGCTCATTGGTGGTCATTACCTCAGTCAGGGCAAAGGCATTTTGCTGGGCGGCATTAGCGGCATACCGCCTACCAAGGTCATTATTTTGGGCGCCGGGGTAGTGGGCGAATTTGCAGCCCGTGCAGCCCTTGCCATGGGCAGCAGTGTAAAAGTGTTCGACAATAACGTGTACCGATTGAAGCGGCTGCAAGACACACTCGGTCATCGGGTGTGGACCTCAGTAATAGAACCTAAAATTTTGGCTAAGCAACTCAAGACCTGCGAAATAGCCATTGGCGCATTGGGCTCTGCCAATGGCCGTACACCTGTAGTAGTAAGCGAAGACATGGTAGCCAACATGCGCCCCGGTAGTGTGATTATTGATGTAAGTGTAGACCGTGGCGGGTGCTTTGAAACCTGTGAAATAACCAGCCACGAACGCCCCACGTTTATTAAGCACGGGGTAATACACTATTGTGTGCCCAACATACCGAGCGGCTATGGCCGTACTGCCAGCCATGCGGTGAGTAATGTGCTCATGCCCTTGCTGCTCAACATAGCCGATGCCGGCGGTTTAGATACTTACGTGTGGAATAATTTCAACATCCGTACCGGCATTTACATGTTCAAAGGAGCCCTCACCAATTTTCATTTAAGCGAACGCTTCGAACTCAAATACACCGACCTGAATTTGCTGATGGCGAGTATGGGTTAGGCTATTTTTTCTTGGTTGGTTTACTCAAATTTTCCAGCAACCGATACTTGGTGATCTGTGCTACCAACCGCTTGGGTATGGGCTTGCTCAGCGGAAATTGTATAGCACCTTTTGAGGTAGTATACACTTGCAGTTCATCGGCAAACGCTTGTATGCCAGATGATGTTGGGTAAAACCCGATGTGCTTTTTTTGCGCTGCAAAATACACCAACACTCCAGCCTGTTTGTAGGCCGGCATACAGTAGCTGATGCACTCTTCTGCCAGCGGTACAGCCTTGCGAATCACCTGCCGCATCGTCTGCAATTTTGCTTGCACCTCCGGCACCTGGTCGGCTATGTACTCATCCACCGAGGTATATTTTTTGTTAATCATGACCAACCCTTTTATAGCGGGTAATTTAATCATTCCATTGCTGCTTGCTTCATACACACCAATAAAACTTTAACAACTAAAGAATTAGTTATTTCACTAAGAAATTAGTTATATTCGGTTTGGAATTCCAATCGGGTGGTTGCAAACGCCCGAAAAAAAGTACGAAGTACGAAACAGGAAGTGCGAAGGAAAACATTTGAAAATGCAACAACAACTTCTTGCAACCACATGTGTTATGCCGACGCCTTTTAGTAAAATGAAACCATGGCAAAATCAACCGTAAAGACACTGACCAAGGCCGAAGAACAGGTAATGCATGCCCTGTGGCAAATAGGCGAAGGCTTTTTAAAAGACATTATAGAAGCCATGCCGGCACCACAGCCGCACAGCAATACAGTGGCTACGCTGCTCAAAATTTTGATGGACAAAGGCTTTGTAACCTCACAAGCCGTAGGGCGCAACAACCTGTACCAGCCAATCATGAGCAAAGCGCAATACAGCAAGCAAAGCCTGGGCTCATTGGTAAGCAGCTATTTTGATGGCTCATACAGCAGTGCCGTCAGCTTTTTAGTAGACCAAAAAAAGCTGAGTGTGCAAGACCTCGAAATGTTGTTGAAGGAACTCAAAAACAAGTAGCCTATGCATCCGGTATTGGTATACCTCTTGAAAATGCTGCTCTGCAGTGCCATACTATTGGGCTATTACTGGGTAGCCTTGCGCAACGAACGGTTTCATCAATGGAACAGGTTTTACCTGCTGAGTGCCATGCTGCTGAGTGTGCTGGTACCATTGATGAACATACCGCTGCTGCAACCGGCCAAGCCAACCGCTGTGGTAGATATGGTAGCAGCCTTGCCCTGGAACAATGTGGTGTTGAAGTATCAACCCAACACTGCCTGGGGCTGGAAGGAATATGCCAGTTTGAGCATGCTCATCGTATCGGGCTTGCTACTGCTGCATTTGCTGCGCAGTGTATGGAAGGTGGTGCGTTTGTACTGGCGCAATACACCCACTTATTTTCACGAAGTAAGTGTGGTGATTACAGAAGAACCTTCAGCACCCTTTTCATTTTTTAAGTGGCTGTTTTGGCGCAGCGATATCGACCCCGATAGCAGCAATGGCCAACGCATGCTGCAGCATGAACTCACCCACATCCACGAAAAACACAGTGCCGATAAATTGTTTGCCGAACTGCTCTTGATTGTGTTTTGGATGAACCCGTTTTTTTGGTTGATGCGCCGCGAATTGTATGCCATCCACGAATTTTTAGCCGATCAGCAAGCTATTGAGCGTTATGATGGCGCCGCGTTTGCCGCCATGATATTGCAAGCGGCCACCGGCACACCCGCACCTGCACTCAGCAATCCCTTTTTTACTGCTCATCTCAAAAGAAGATTACACATGATAACCGCTTCTCATGAACCGAAATACAGTTACCTGCGCCGCATCAGCGGACTGGTGCTGATGATTACTACTGCCGCCGTATTAGTTGTAAGTATTGATAAGGCTTATGCGCAAGACAAAAAGAAAGGACCGCCACCTCCACCGCCACCCAAGGCACCAGCAGCTACGGTCAAAAAACAATGGATAGCTATACCAGATAGCACCCGCAAGGCAGAAGTGATTGAAAAAAACGGCCTCCCTTACATCATATACGAAATGAAAGATGGTCGACAATTCACGTACCAATTGGATACTGCCATCAAAAAGGGCTATTTTATTCCACCACCTCCTCCACCAACTGCACCCAAAGCACCGGCTGTGCCTGCTGAGCAACCCACAACGCTCAAGCTCACTGGCATGGGCAGCGATCCTGAAAAACAACCCTTGGTGATTTATGCAGGCTTAGAAATTACGCAAGCTCAACTACAACAAATCGATCCCAATACCATTGCCAGTATTGATGTGCTGAAAGGCGAAAGTGCTACGAAGCTGTATGGTGAAAAAGGGAAGAATGGGGTAATTATGATTCAGCCAAAAACGGTAGCCGGAGCTATGCAAAATGAAGTGGTGGTTCAAGGTAAACCACTCACAAAAAACAGCAAGCCGGCAACAGCCAGCAACGGACCAGGTGAAGTAGTAGTGGTGGGCTATGGCAAACCAAGTGTACAAGTGCAGGGGCAGACTACAACCCTTCATGCAGATGAAGTAGTAGTCACCGGTTATCCATCTGCCAAAAGTAAACCAACAGTTGTACTGCGTGGTGAGGCCACTTCAGGCAATATGCCAGCGCTTATTTTTCTGGATGGCAAACGTATTACCGCAGCAGAAATGCAACAGATTTCTCCCGACCAAATTGGCAGCATCAATGTATTGAAAGATGGTACAGCAGTAGCCAAGTATGGTGCAGAAGCAGAGAAAGGGGTGATAGAAATTTACAGCAAAAAAGCTGGTACTGTGTTCTCTGAAACTGAGACACCACCTACCTTTCCGGGCAACTACGATGGTTGGAGAAGATACCTGGAGCGGAATTTACAATACCCGAATGAAGCTCAAGAAAAAGGCATACAGGGTAAAGTAGTAGTACAGTTTGTAGTGGATACAGAAGGTAACCTTTCTGACATTTATGCTATGAACGACCCTGGTGGCGGTTTGGCGCAAGAAGCGGTACGCATTATTAAATCCGGCCCCAAGTGGGTACCTGCTGTACAAAACGGACAAAAAGTAGTAGCACGTACTTCGCAAACCATTACTTTCCGTTTGGAGTAATCCTGTCATCTCTATTCTAATGCATATAAAAGGGACCGCATGATGTGGTCCCTTTTATATTATGGTTACATCAAATCACTTGGTACTCTTCGTGTTTTACTTTGTGCCTTCATGGTTCAAAAAATCGCTAGTTATGCTCCCACACATGCAGCAGGTATTTTTCTACCGCTCTTCTCACAGCTGCTGCCGAACCATTGTGATTGTTAACTTGTACACTCAGCAGTAACAGCCGCCCTTGCTTGCTGGTCATATAGCCGCTTAGGGCTACTACCCCAGCCAGTGTGCCGGTTTTAGCAAACAGTTTTCCTTCCAGTGGTTTGTAATAATTGGTGAGTGTACCATTGTTGCCGGTAGGCAAAATATTTTGTAAGCGAGCCATGGAAAATTCGCTGCGGCATTGCTGCAACAGCCATATAAAATCGGCAGGTGTAAACAAGTTGTACCGACTCAATCCACTGCCATCTACCCAACGCGGTTTATCTGGCATGGCCTGCAAATCAGTTTGCAGCAAACTATCAATTACATCTCCTTCATTCATGTAACCAAACCACTGCTGACTAATCATGAGTAGGGTTTGCTCTGCAAAAAAATTATCGCTGCGATGCATCAGTGGTTTCAGCATGCTGTCGGTTGGTTGCGAGTATATCTTCTGCCAGCGCAGGTTATCGGGCACTGACGAATGCTCGAAATACCAGTCGTTACCAAAATGTGTGGAAGCCAGTTGTGCCGTAGATAACGGCGTCATATACAAAGTAGTATTGGCTCTCTTGGTTTTGCCCGGTTGTAGGGTAAACTCCGGTTGATCAAACAGTCGCTGAATACTGAAGCCAGTATCTTGAAACTGGTTAATGTTCGTCACCAATCCAGCCACGTTTGCCGGGTTGCTTTTTACATAGCCATTGGTCTGCAATGTAAAGCTGGCCACATTGCTGTACATAGGCATACTGCTGCGGGGTGCCATGTAGGTAGCATCGTAATCGTTCCAGCTCCAGCCATTGCCATAGGCGGTGGTGGCCATGCCGGCATTGTACCAATTCACTTGCTTGTATTGCTGCAGCACAGTTGCCAATGGTTGATGCTTGTAATCGGGATGCAGAAAAGTAGGATCGGCATGCGAACGGAAATGCACAACACTGTCGTTGGATTTGGCCACGTAGCCAGCTATCAGACTATCGCCGAGGTATTTCAAACCGGCGTACATAGTCCAGAGTTTGGTATTGCTGGCGGGTACAAAATATTTGTGCTCATTGTGTGCAGCTACTACTTGTTGTGTTTCGGCATCGGCTATCATTACACCCACATGTGCGTATTGCAAGGTGCTATCTTCAAGCAATGTTCTTATGGCATCTTGCCGCTCCGTAGCAGGTTGCATTTGCTTACCCGTGGCACATGCCATCAACAGCAAACTCATCGCCAACACCTGAATAATAACATGCCGCCTGTTCATATTCCCGCTTATTTTTATGTGAGTCAAACTAACAACAAAAGCCTTACAACGCTGCTGCCGTGTCAAAAAAAAATAACCAGATGGCTATTGCTCCGCAAGTTTATTGCGCCGGTGTTATTGCTGGCAGCATTAACCGTGGTGGGAACAGTGGGTTATGTGTTTATAGATGGCTATAGTTGGATTAATGCGTTGTATATCACCATCATCACCGTTGGTACAGTAGTGTTTGGGGAAAGATGACAACAAATAACCAAGGCCAAAAAACATTCGCAAGAACGTTACACATGACTGAGCTGTGCAATTTTATGTCTGTCGCCCACCAGCCATATCACATCGTTCCATTCAAACGTAGTAGCCGATGATGGATTCAACATACGTTCTCCGTCCCGCTCAATACCCACTACCAAGCCATTCGTCATTTCACGAATGCCACTATCCCTAATACTCTTGCCCCGAAGGCCGTTGTGTTCATCCACCACTACCTTTTCCAAACTTATTTGCTGTGCCAGCAAATCTGCCACAGGCGCTTCTTCATTTTGCTCTTCTACCAATACGGTAAACTTCTGCAATTGATGGTCGTTACCTATCACTCCAATTTCATCGTAGGGAAATAATTTTTCGAAACGAGAAGGAGCATACAAGAGTTTGTTGCCCCTTTCTATAAATGCAATGTTGACGCCGTACTGCTCCCGCAGGGCCAGCTCTTCCAGCGTTTTGCCAATAAAGGGCGAAGTAGCACAAATACGGATTTTACTCAAGTGAGCATCCCAAGGCGTTAGCAGCTTGGGTGCCTGTTTGGCTGCTTTTTCTTTTTCGTGCAGGTTGTTTAAAAATCGTTGTTCTATGCGTTGGTAAAAACGCTGCAACCGCTGGCGAAAAACAATCATCACCACTGCAATAACCGCAATGGTAACGCCCACAGCTACGGTCGTACTAAAATGCTGTGCCAGCAGTACCGCTACAAATGATACCGCCAAAGCATTCCTGAAAACTTCCACTGCTACCAACGGCCCATGGTTGTATTTGCTATCGAGCCACAACTGTCGGTAAGCACTATGCTGAATTTTTTTAGCCATGAGTGCCCACACAAACGGCATCATAGCCATGAGGGTAATGGCAATAGTGACCAAACTGGCAACGAGCTGCTTATCAATCATGGTATGCATAAATGGATACAGCAGGTATTTGGATGCCAGCAATATAGCTATGATGACCACCACATTGATGAGTACCATTTGCATGAGTAAACGCACCACGATGCGCCAATCGCTTTCACCCTTCAGTACCTGTGTACCGGCACTGTACTCATGCAGCCTTTGCTGCCAGCTGTCTGGCAATATTTTTTCGAGCCAGCCAATCAGCGGATCGGCCAGGCGTATCATGTATGGAGTAGTGAATGTAGTGAGTACCGACACCCCTACAGCGATGGGATACAAGAACGAGCTGGTTACTTTGAGGGTTACGCCCAACGTAGCTATGATGAATGAAAATTCACCAATCTGCGTCATGCTGGTACCCGCTTGCACAGCTTGCTTCAGCGGCCGGCCGGCTACCAATGCACCAGTGCCTACAAAAATGATTTTACCCAAAATAACAGTGAGCGACAGCAGCAATACAGGGCCTGCATTTTCCCACAACAAGGTTGGATTGATGAGCATGCCCACCGATACAAAAAAGATAGCGCCAAACAAATTTTTCACTGGCTCCAGCAAGTGCTCAATCTTTTCGGCATACACAGTTTCTGCCAAAATAGACCCCATAACAAAAGCACCCAAAGCCGCACTAAAACCCACTTTATCAGCAAACACCACCATGCCCAGACAAAGCGCAATGGCCGCCACCAGCAGGGTTTCGCTGCTCAATAATTTTGAAGCTCTTTTTAAAAAAGTGGGGAGAATGAAAATGCCGGCCAAAAACCAAAGACTTAAAAAGAACAAGAGTTTACCAATAGCCATCAGCATTTCGCTACCGGCAAATTCTTTGCTCACGGCCATGGTACTCAGCAATACCATCAGCAATACGGCCACTAAATCTTCTACAACTAAAATGCCCATTACCAAGCCGGTAAACTGTTTCGTTTTTACAACCAGCTCATCAAAAGCCCGAAAGATGATGGTGGTAGAAGAAATGGCAATGATGCCCCCTAGAAAGAGGCTATCCATAAACGACCAATCCATGAGCTGGCCCATGCCAAAGCCTATAGAGACCATGGCCAAAATTTCGATGGTACCTGTAATACCGGCCGTAGGACCAATCTTAGCCAGTTTTTTAAAGCTAAATTCAAGACCGAGGGCAAAGAGTAAAAAGATAACGCCGATCTCGGCCCATGTTCTTACACCTTCTAAATCGGTAACCGTTGGAAAGACCGAAAAATTGGGTCCTACCAGCAATCCGGACAGGATATAGCCCAATACAACGGGCTGTTTCAACCGCCGAAAAATCAAAGTAGTAATACCTGCAGCACCCAAAATGAGTGCCAAATCTGTAATAAGGTTTGGCAAATGGCTCATCCCCAAAAATAACCAATACCGTCAGATAGCAGCCAAGAGCTTGTTCCATACCCTTGGAAAAAAACTATGCTGATTGTCACATCCGCTCTTGTGCACGAAGCCAGCGTTCGGGCAAATCGTTGTGACTGGCCACCAGGTAGTCGGCGTAAGTGCATGGAATGAATGTTTTATCGGGCAGTTGCATCCACCAGCGGCCGGTGTTGCGGCTTTGCAAAAACAGGGTTTCTATTTCGGCACACATCAGGTGGTATTCGTTGTAGCCGGTGCGGTCGTCCAACAGCACTTCGTGCTTGTCGCGTTGCATGCCATCAATAAAATACCAAATCATGTGGGCCACCTGCATGGCTGTAAGGCCCATGGGGTCTTTGGCCATAAAACCGAAAATACCTGCTACCCGGTTGGTGCCACTCATGCCGGCATACTGCATGAGTTTGCAAGCTTCTTGTCCGGTAAAACCATTGGGCGATAAAGTAGTAGCCGGCGCAAATGCATGTGCGATAGCGGCAATATCAAATGAGACCAAATGACTGCTGCGGATGGCAGGCTCCACTTCATCCATTTTTTCCTGCACCTTGCCTACTCGGAAGCAATCGAAACGCAACTTATCGATGGTTTCGAGCAACTGCGGATTTACAAAATAGCTTTGAAAGCCAATGAGGTTAAACTGCTTTACGTAGTTAGGTTCGCTGGTGAGCATTTCCAGCAAAAACTTATGTTCCGGAAAAGGACTTTCACTATCCAGGTCTATCAATGCATCTACTGCTGTAGCTTCGAGCAACATTTTTTCTTCGGCAAATGCCTGGTACATGGCCAGCGTAATATCGTGGCTGCCACCAAACAACAATACCCGCTTGCCGGCTTTCAGCAATTCACGAATCACCATTTTCACTGCAGCATAAGTGTCGGCCAGTTGTGCACCGGGCTTTACATTGCCGGCATCTGCAATGCGAATGGCATTGTGCCAGAGGTATAAATTGTAGAGTTGTTTGCGTACCGCATCGGCACTGCGTGGGGTAGCTTTTGAACCTTTTCCCCGCCATTCATCGCAACCGAGCAACACCAAATCTGCTGCATCAAAATCGTTGGCCTCCAGCAGCATGCCGCCAATTTGCCCCGGCTTATAGCCTTCGTCTTCCGAAATTTCAAATGGGTTGGCCAGCTCTATCAGTTCTTGTATTTGATGCAGTAACATGTGGTGCGTTGCTTGTATTACTTTGTCGAAAAAAAAATCGGGGTGAAGATAACAGCCTGCATGTGGCTATGTGCCATGCAGTTTTTTAACAAGGGTTGATAATACATTGCTGCGGTGCAGCAGCTGGTTAAAAATGATACACAAGCAGCGAGTAGCCCCGATTTGCGCTATTTTGCCAACCATGTTTGCGGCACCTGATTCTACTTCATTTTTACAGCGCTGGTTGTGGTACCTCTGTTGCAGCCTGCTGCTGCCACTGGCCGGCATGGCACAGCCCGATTGGCAGCTGCTCACATCGGCCAATGCCATAGCCAGCCATGAGCAAATTACCATCAGCTACACCTTGGTAAATGCATCCGGCACGGGGGTAAAATTTCCTGCCTTTAAAGATTGGGATGTACTCAGCGGCCCCATGACCACTACCAGTACCAACATCTTCAACGGTGTACAATCAACAGCGCAGCAATACAGTTTTCAACTGGCGCCACGGCGTACCGGTAGTTGCACCGTACCCGCTGCCAGCATTGTAGTAAATGGCAAAAGCTACCAAACCAACACACTGGTTATAGAAGTAACCAAAGGTGCTCAGCACAACAACAGTCCTTACCCACCCAACGAGCACGGATTTACGTACGATGCATTTGTGCTCTATAGTAAAGAAAATGCACAGGAAAAAATAAAACGCAACCTGCTGCTGAAAACCAAACTCAGCAAAAACACTTGCTACGAAGGAGAAACAATAGTGGCAGAATACCTGCTGTACTCCAGGGTAAACCTGAGTGCAGAGCTCGACAAACGCCCAGGTTTCGAGGGCTTTTCTTCTATTGATTTACCGGCCGAAGACCCCGGCAGCGAGTTTCAATATGCTACGGAAAATGGAAAGGTATACAAAGTGTATACCCTGCGCCGGGTGCAATTGACAGCACTGCGGTCGGGTGAGCTCAAACTGGCACCCATGAGCATTTCGGGTACTGTTTCATTTTTACGCACCCACAACGGACAACCCATTGCTGCAGACCCCTATGCACAGCAGCGTTCTGCAGAAGAACCATTTTCGGTAGCAGGAAATGTAGAAACCGTGCAGGTGACGCCTCTCCCTGCCAATGGCCGGCCTACTGATGGTGCCATTCCTGTGGGTGAATTTGCATACAGTGTACAAATGCCCAAGCAGCCACTGGCTGCAGGCGATGCGGCCGAGTTAATTGTGGCGGTAAGCGGTCTCGGACAGTGGAGCATGCTACAGGCGCCACAGATTGAATGGCCCAAAGGCATTACCGGTTACGAACCCCGCATGGATGAGCAACTCGATAGTCAACGGGTACCGGTGCAGGGTGTGCGGCGGTACATTTATCGCTTTGCAGCCGATAGCATGGGTGATTATAATATCCGCATCAAAGGCTTTCATTATTTCAATCCATCCGAAGTAGTATACAAGCAAACGGCCGATAGCGATGTGAACCTGCACATTGGCGCAGCGGTGGCTCGTTCCTCTTTTGCCAATGATCCGGTGAATGACCCAAGCAGTTTTAAACTCACCGAATGGTTTACCCGTTTTATGCCTGTAGTGGCATTGAGTGCTGCATTGATACTGGTGATTGTACTCATGCTGTTGGGCAGGGCCAAACGTAAAAAACGATTCGCAGATCAGGTACTCGATCCCATATTTACACAAGGCCTAGATGACCCCATGTATCAGGTAACAACTGCTGCTGGCAACCGGCCATTGGTGGTAGAAAAAAGAGGCGTTGTAAAAAACACAACCTTGCAGCAGGATACTGCTGATATCAAAGCTTTGGCTACACGTATGCTGGCAGAAGTACAGCAAGAAAATACCGGAGACAATGTGGCTGCACAACAATTGTTGCAGTTATGCAACGATGTATTGTATGCTCCTTTCGGGCATCAGCACAGCGTAAATGATTTGCAGCAGGCCTATGCCGAATGGAAGCAGACTAAGGCGTAAACTTATAACCTACACCACGTACACTGTGGAAGTATTGCGGATTGCGGGAGTCTTCTTCGAAGTACTTGCGAATGTTCAACAGAAAATTATCGATGGTGCGGGTGGTAGGAAAAACGTTGTAGCCCCACACTGTTCTTAAAATCGTTTCTCTTGTAACGACCTCGCCACTATGCTCAATGAGCAGTTGCAGCAGCATGGCTTCTTTTTTACTCAGCGCCACGGTTTCACCATTTTTCAGCACGGCTTCCTGTGCTTTAAAATTGATGGTATGCCCGCCAAAACTATACGTACTGGCAGGCGTATGATCGGCCTGCTGACGTTTGTTTTTGAGCAACAGTTTTTCAATACGCAGTAGCAGCTCTTCGAGGGCAAATGGTTTGGTGAGGTAATCGTCGGCACCTTTTTTTAAACCGAGAATGCGATCGTTGGTAGAGTTGCGGGCACTCAGTATGAGCACCGGCGAATCAATCTTTTTAATGCGCATGGTTTCCAATACGCCAATGCCGTCTATTTCGGGCAGCATAATATCGAGCAGCACCAAATCGAAATATTCGCCATCCAGTTTTTCGAGTGCCTGTTGGCCTGTGTACGCCGACACCACATCGTAGCCTTCCAGCCCAAGGTTCATCTTGAGTGTTTCGTGCAATGCTTCTTCATCTTCTACCAACAATATGGAGGCAACTGGTGCAGGAATTTTCATGTCTAAACTGTTGAATCGTCTAAAGGAAAACGGATGGTAAAAATACTACCCTGTGGCACATTGTCGGTTATTTCTACCGTGCCATCGTGCCGCTCGGCAATGCGCTTTACCAGGTACAAACCCAAGCCTGTGCCCTTGGTGTTTCTGGTTTGCTCATTGCCCATGCGGTAAAACTTATCAAATACTTTTTTCTTTTCTTCTGCCGGAATGCCCTTGCCCTGATCGGCTACTCTCAATTTGGCTACCTGATTTTTGAGCTTCAGCGAAACATCAATGGTACTGTTTTTTGGCGCATACTTCATGGCATTATCAATGAGGTTGTTGAGCAACAACCGAATCAAAAACGGATCGCCATACACCCATATTTGCGGTTGCACTGTACACGAAAAATCACGGTCAGGAAAACGCATGTTGTACTGGTCTACAATATCATTCACCAACTGATCGAGGGAAAATCGTTCTTGCTGTGCACTTTGCTGACCACTATCAAAACGGGAGGCCAGCAAAATATTATCGCACAAATCGTTGAGTCGTTCGGTTTCGTTGAGGGTCATTTGCAAGAGCCTGTCCCGTTGTGCATCGTCGAGCTTGCGGCGTTGCATGGTTTCAATGTTGAGGCGGGCAACAGCAATCGGAGTTTTCAATTCATGCGTCACCGCCATCATAAAATTTTGCTGCTGCTGGCCCAATCGTAAATACCTTCTCGTGGCTAAATACACAAACAACGCACCTACCCAAATGAGCAACATAAAAATGATGCCCTCGCCTACATACTGACCATGCTTTCGACGTTGATAATCGAGCACATCTGCTTTACGGGCAGCATAGTTTGCTTCAGCAGGGTTCAGCTCCGATAAACGCAGCAGAGCCATGTCGTTGTTTTGCTGATCGAGGCTTACAAACCACCACACCAAAGCGGCCATAATGTAGGCCAGCAAAAACCAGAAAATGACCGTAACAAAGGCGAGTTTCTTTTTTGCTGATTGCATACACTCAGGTGTTGAAGAAAATGTGGATGCGATTATTCGGCCACGGGCTCAACCCGTATGCCGGCCTGCAGTATATGCGGCAGCGGATCGATGCGCATTTGCTGTTGCAGGGTAAATTCTATACTGCCGGTTTTATTAAATTTTACAGGCCGTGGCAGCAAGAGCACCCGGCGTTCAAAAATATCATCCATACCTACGCCCAGCCATTTGTCGCTGGCGGCCAACGGCAGGTCGAAGGCTTGTGTACGCATGCTATCCTGCGGATTGCGAATGCCCACATTCAACCAGATATTTCTGTAGGGATAACTATTGCTGTGCCGCAGCACTACAAATACTCTGTAATAGCGGGTGGTATCAGTAATATCGAACTTATAGGTTGGCACAAAACTGCGCTGCCATTGGGCACCGGGTATATTGGTCAATCTCTCGTACAACTCCACTTGTTTGCAACTGCACAACAGCAAAGTCGTTACGAGCAAACTCAGCACACTTATCTTCCAGTTGATTCTTCTCTGCATCATGTGGTATTGCCAAATGGCTTACAAAATATTCAATACCTGTTCTTTGGCTTTTTCCAGTTCGTCTTTCATCAGCACTACCGATTTCTGAATTTCAGCATCGTTGGCTTTAGAACCGGTGGTATTTATTTCGCGGCCTATTTCCTGCAAAATAAAACCAAGCTTTTTGCCCTTGGCAGGATCGGGCTCAGCCAAAATGCTGAAGAAATAATCGCAGTGATTGTTGAGGCGCACCAGTTCTTCGCTGATGTCAATTTTTTCGATGTAGTAAATGAGTTCCTGTTCCAGGCGGTTGGCATCTACGTTTTCCTTCCCCACCCATTCTTCGAGTTTACGTTCGAGGGTTTCTTTCAAACGCACTTGTCTTTGTGGTGCCAGTACCGCTATCTCCTGTGCCAGCTGCCCTATGTTTTGAATGCGGGTGCTGATGTCTTGCTGCAATACGGCACCTTCTTCAGCACGGTGTTGCAATACATCGTTTACCGCCAGTTCAATGGTTTGCATCACCATTTGCCAGCTGGCATCATCGAGCACTTCGTTTTGTGGTGTTACCACTTCGGGTAGTTTCAACAGTGCCCCGAGTATTTGTGAGGTATCGAGGTTGAGCTCCTGTGCCAGCCCACTGATATTTTGATAGTAAAAACGGATGAGATCGGGGTTGATACTGACGGGTTTACTGGCACCATTCATTTTGAGGGTAATGGAGCAGTCCACACTGCCGCGTTGCAATTTGCCCGAAATAAAATTGCGGATATCGAACTCAAAAGATTTGAGCAATGGCGGCAGTTTCAGGTTCATGTCGAACTGTTTGCCATTCAGCGATTTTATTTCGACCAGTACATGGTTTTCGCCGGCTGATTTTTCGGCACGGCCAAAGCCTGTCATGGAGTGCAAAGCATTTTCAATCATAGTGCGGTAAAAATAAGGCAAACGGCTGTCGGGCCAGCATGTTGCACAAGAAAACGGCCCACCCCATTGGGCAGGCCGCATCCGTTATGTATCGTACCAATTGTTATTGCTTGGTAAGGGTGTATGTCATTGTGTAGAAGTTCACCTGGATTTTATACGTTCCGCTTGATGGAACTGAAATTGCACCAGGGTCATTGCCACCACCATAGTTATATCCCAATTCACCGTCTTTTGAGCCTTTGCCAAATTGAGGTTGCCATTGAGACACTTGAGAAATAAATTTCACATTAGCGCCGCCAGTTAAAGTTTGAGTGCCTTCGAAAACCCATGGACTTACACGTGTCAGATATTGTGATTTCAATGTAGTATTTGAGTTTACATTATCCCAACCACCTGCTGTAGCATCACCAATAGTATAGATACTGTCAGGCAAAGCTACACTTGAGGACACCTTAAATTTTCCTTTTTGAAAATCAAATACCAGCTTGTACCAACCATCTACCGGAGGTGCAGGGAAATTGTCTCTCAGTTCGCTACCGAAATCGCCACCTTCCCACAAGCCAGCCAAATCACCTTTGGCTACAGAGTACTTGCCCCACTGTCCGTTTTCGGGCAGAATGAGGTATGAAGCACCACCAAAGAGATTGAATACGCCACCAAACGTCGTCTCATCAATTCTGCTTAATTCTTGTGATGGCACAGGAACCGGATTTGACCAGCCACCCTGTGTAGCATCACCTATAATAAACAGTTTACCGCTGGCAGGCAACACCACTTTAGGTGGAATTTTATACGGCGTAACTTTCAGGGTTACTACGTTGCTGTTGTACTGCTCGTTGTTGTTGCGGTACGAAGAAATGACCCGCACATCTACAGAGTATTGCTTATTGAATTCAAAGCCATAGTTCAACAACATGGTGTTGAGGTCTTTGGCAATGAGGCTATAAGAACGAACCGCATTAATCTCAATAGAATTGGCCTTGCTGAAGTTGCGACCTGCAGAGTCGATTTGCAACACATACTTGTAGCTGCTGGAATCGGTAGAGTACAAGGGACTGGTCCAGCTGAACGTTACTGCGGTTTTGTTGCTGTCTGCAGCAGTAGGCGCAATAGTGGTAGCTGAAGCAGACAACACCGTGGCTGTGCCCTTGGCATAGTAAGGCAGGTTATCGGTCTTCTCGCAAGAAGCCAAACCAACCACCAATGCCAGTGCCGCCAGTTGTATTTTTTTGAAAAGTTTCATGATTCAAAATTTTTTGGTTGAACAGGCATTATTGACGGGTGATAGAAAAGCGTCCGGTTTGGAAATCAACTACCAGTTTGTACGTTCCATCAGCTGCTGGCACTTTAATGTCGCCACCACCTCTGCGCAGTTTATCGCCTTCGGCAATGTTTTCATTGTTGTTGCCATCAAAACCATACTTTTCGCCCCAGTCGCCATTTACTGGCAAAAAGAGAATGCTACCACCAGCTGTCAACGGAATAGTGATTTCATATTTGGTGTTGCTGATTTTGGTGAATTCCTGGTTGGCAGGTACCGGGTTGCTCCAACCGCCGGGTGTAGCACCACCTACCAAAAACAGTTTGCCAGATGCTGGCGGAATAACAGCAGGAGGAGGACTGTATGGCTTAGCGGTAAAGGTTACCACGTTGCTCTCCAGTTGTACTGAACTGTTGCGCAGTGAAGAGATAACACGTGCCTGGAATGTATAGCTGCGATCTGGAGCCAGGTTCATAAAGTTGGCGCCGCTCAACAACACGTTGAGATCATACACTGTGTATGATTTCGCCAGGTCGTTAGAGATAGCCACCACTCCTTTAGACGCACTGCCGAAATTGGCACCCAGGGTATCAATTTCCAACCGGTAGTTTACATCATGTGAGCTAATACCGGTGGTAAAGCTGTAGTTAGGATTGGTCCAACGGAAGCCGATGGCCAAATCCTGCTCTTTGGTGGGATCGAGCACCGGAGCCGTGTTGCTGAGTGAAAGCACCGGAGCCGTACCGCCTTCAAAAAAGACTTTGGCGTCTTTCTTTTCGCAGCCGGCAAGCGCAAACACAGCGAGAGCTACTCCCATGTATATGTAGTGAATGAGCCGTTTCATAGTTGCAATTTTTGTGGTTTTCTTTTAAGAAATCGTCATCAACCATTTAGGTGTCCGACGGCTTAGTATCCGGTGTTTTGTTTAAGGTTCGGATTGGCAGAAATATCGATGGAAGGAATGGGGTACAAATTGTACTTCGCATCAACAGCAGTACCGTTTCTTACACCCCCTTTCCAAGCCCACAAATACGTGTTCGTGGTAAACTGTCCAAAGCGGATCAGGTCGGTACGACGATGACATTCCCACATCAGTTCACGACCTCTTTCATCAATCAGGTAAGGCAGGGTGAGCTCTACAGATGCTGCAGCGGCAGGATCGTTGGGGCGAGCCCTGCGAGCCAATGCCTGCAGGTAACCAACAGCTGTGGAAGTAGAACCACCAGTACCACCACGAAGTACGGCTTCAGCATAAATCAGATAGATTTCTGCCAGGCGGAAAACCGGAAAATCGATATCGGCAAATGTGCCACCAGCATCCATGTTGGGTGCTGCAGCGCCGGTCTTGGTTTTGTTGGTAAACTTGGTGCTGCTGTAGCCTTTTCTGGCATCGCCCAGCAATACATCCATGGTTTTGGTTTGGCCTGTTGTCCAAAACTGACCGCGAATGTCTTGAGCGTTGAACTTATCTACAAACTGCTCGGTAATGCGGATACAATCCCAGGTACCATTGCTACCACTTACGCTACCCGGTACACCTGCAGGGCCATGCACCAGGAAGGTAGTGCCGCTGTAAGATTGTGTATTGGTACCGTCGTAGCGAATGGTCCAGATGAACTCATTGGTGAGTGTATGGTTGTCGGCCAGCATCAGCTCATTGTAATTGCTGTGCAAAGTGTAACCAGCACCAATTACTCTGTTGGCATAAGTGATGGCTTCTGTATACTTGGCAGCGCCGGTATATACTTGAGCGTTGAGATACAAACGAGCCAGCAATGACCAGGCAGCAGCTTTATCAGCACGGCCTGCAGGTGCAGCTTTGGGTTCATTCAAATCGGCTTCAACAGCTTTCAGCTCATTTTCGATGTAGGTAAACAGTTCTGCACGGGTAATTTGCTTGGGCAATACACCACTACCGATCTGGTAGTTTTCATCGGTAAATGGAACGTTACCAAAGTTGTCGAGCAGTATCCAGTAAGCATAAGCTCTTACAAAACGGGCTTCTGCACGGAACTTGCGGATTTCAGCAGCATCTGCGCCACCAATACCACGGTCAGACAGTTTTGCATCAGAAGCTTCTTTGATGAAGTTGTTGCACAGAGTAACAATGAAGAAGCTACGGTAATACAAACCGGCAACTACCTGAGTGCTGGGCGACCATTCCATTTGGTGAATGCCAATGGGGTCGGTATTGCCACTGTAGGTCCAGCCAGCTTCGTCGGTAGACAAGCACTGCAGGTACCAGAGAACACGCAAGAAGCCGGTGTTACCTTCATCACTTACAATTTCGCCGGGAATGTCTCTGGAAGGGCTGCCCGTAACCGCCATGCTGGCGTATACTTTAGCCATGGCTTGCTTATAACCGGCAGCCGTAGCAAACACCTTTTCGTTGGTGATGTCATTGGTAGGTGTGAGGTCAAGCTTCTTTTGACAGGCCTGCATCATACCCAAAACAGCCACCAGTAAGATCCATATTTTATTATTGATTTTCATAACAATAGTATTTCGGTGGTTGAATTAAAAATCAAGGTTTACAGAAAGCGAGAAAATGCGTGGGCGTGGGTACAGGTTGTTGTCGATACCACCACCGTGTTCAGGATCGGTGCCCTTGTACTTCGTAACTGTAAACACGTTTTGTACAGCCGCATTTACACGCAGAGAAGTGCCATTCTTCATCACTTTACCAAAGTTGTACCCTACAAACAGGTTGTCCATTCTCAGGAATGAAGCATTCTGTACGTAGTAATCACTCATCATGGCGATGTCGTTGCCACCTCTGAATGCTGTTGTCGTATAGTTGGTAGAAGCGTTGCCCAGTACATAGTTGCCCAATACCTGATTGAGGCGACCACGGTTGGCAAACGTACCGTTGAATACGTAGTTGCCCAGGCTGGCACGCAGTACTGTTCCGGCAGTCCACTTCTTCCAGTTTACATTGGTACTGAAACCAAACAACCAGCTGGCTACGGCACTGTGGCGCAGGTAGCGGTCGTTATCGTTGATGATGCCATCTCTGTTTCTGTCTTCAAACAGCCCTTCAATGGGGTTGCCCCAGCTGTCATAAATCTGCTGATAGAGATAGAAAGTATTACGAGAATAACCTACAGAATGCATTTGCACAAAACCGTTAACACCTTCTGAACCACCAGTAGGTAAGCCTTTGTAAGTAGGATCATCAGGTACGACAGTCAGGTTCAAAATCTTGTTTTCATTGTAGGTAGCGTTCATGTTTACATCCCAGCTGAAATCTTTCTTCTTAATGATGGTGCTGCTGAGGGTCATTTCTACACCACGGTTTTCGAGGCTACCAATGTTAGCCAGTACAAACGGGCTAAAGTTGGTACCGGTGGCTTGAGGAACACTGTTCAGCAGGTCGCGGCTTTCACGCTTGTAGAAATCAACACTACCAGTAATACGGCCATCAAAAAATCCGAAGTCCAAAGCGGCGTTGTAGCTCACCAGTTCTTCCCACTTCAGGCCACCGTTGTAGCCAAAGGGTCCGTAGGTAAGTACATATTCATTACCCAACTGATAAGCAGAGCTAAGACCACCCAAGCCATAACGGGCCTGATAATCGTAGTTGCCGATACCATCCTGCTGGCCAGTTTTACCATAACCAACACGCACTTTCAAATCGCTAACCACTTTGCTGTTCTTCAGGAAGGCTTCGTTGGCAATGCTCCAGGCCACACCCACAGATGGGAACCAGCCCCAACGGTTTTCTTTAGCGAAACGGCTTGAACCATCACGACGCAAAGTAGCGGTGAGGAAGTAGCGGCTATCATAGTTGTACAGCAAACGACCCCAGTAAGACATGAGGGTGTTTTCGGGAATATCATACGCAAAGTTGGGAGGCGTAGAACCTACAATGGTATCCTTGTTGGCATTCAAACCACGGTAGAAGAAGTTCTTCGTCCAGAAATTGTTGTAAGAATAACCAGCGGTGAAATCAACACGGCTCTTAATAGATTTGAAATCTTTTGCATAGTTCAGATAGAAGTCTGCAATAGTGTTTCTGCGGATTTGCTGGTTTTGAGAGAAGCTACCTTTTTGGCGATACTGACTGGCAGCACTATCAGGCACTAAATAAGTGCCGGTGTTTTTAGCTACGTCGAAACCCAGGTTTACGTTGGCACGCAGTTCGGGCAGAAAATGAAACTTATAATCCAACTGCAGGTTACCAATAGCACGACGGGGCTTTTGATTGTCGAATGTTTGATACAGCATACCCAGTGGGTTGCGGCCGGCATTCAATTCTGGCAATCCGTCTACACCAACCCATTCCTGATAGCCGCCAAAGCGCTTACTGTTGCTGTATACAGGTTGTGTAGGATCGTAGTTGGCTGCAGAACCAATGGCACCTTCGTTGGCAAAACGAGTTTGCTGCATAGAGCCCTTCAGGTTCAAATCAACCTTCAGGTGATTGTCGAAGAAAGATGGGTTGAGGGCCAAAGCTGCAGAAGTACGCTGCAGGTGGTCGGTTTTGAGCAAACCGGTTTGATCGAGATAACCTACAGAAAAACGGTAGGGCAAACCCACAATACCACCGCTCATGCTGATGTTGTTGTCGGTACCAAAACCAGTTTGGTAAATCACATCCTGCCAATCGGTGCTGGCAGTACCTACCTGACGTTTTTGGGTAGCATTACCCTGCATCGCTACAATAGCTCTTACCTGATCGGCATTGAGCAAATCGAGTTTTTTGGTAATGGTAGAAATAGAATTGACTGAACTGAAATTCACTTTCAGCTTGCCGCCCTTACCTTTTTTGGTGGTAATGA
Organism: Bacteroidota bacterium; assembly: GCA_020161435.1. Classification (GTDB taxonomy): domain Bacteria; phylum Bacteroidota; class Bacteroidia; order Chitinophagales; family Chitinophagaceae; genus Phnomibacter. Next base: position 531,934 of record JAIUNV010000003.1, read on the forward strand.
TGATAACACCGTTGTTGGCACGAGAGCCGTAGATAGCCGCTGCAGATGCATCTTTCAACACGGTATAGCTTTCAATGTCGTTGGCATTGATAAAGCTCAGCGGATTGGCAGCACCGGCTACGCCGTTGTTGTCCAGCGGCACACCGTCAATTACAATCAACGGGTCGTTGCTGGCAATGAGCGAAGAACCACCACGAATGCGGATGGTAGAACCAGCACCGGGACGACCACCGTTGGACGTGATTTGTACACCCGCCACCTTACCGGCAATCATTTGCTCGGGGGTAGTAATGTTACCTTTCTGGAAGTCTTTTGAAGAAACAGTAGACACGGCACCGGTCAGGTCTTTTTTACGTGCCGAACCATAACCAATCACCACCACTTCGTTCAATGCAGTTTTAACATTTTCCAGTGTCACAGTCATGGCTTCTTTAGTAGCAGGCATTTCTTTTGATAAATAGCCTACATACGTAAATACAAGGGTTGCTCCTGGCGTAGTGCGGAGCGAAAAGTTACCGTTACCATCGGTAGCGGTACCATTGGCAGTACCCTTTACAGCTACAGAAACCCCAATGAGCGGCGAACCGTCTTTAGAGTCACTCACTTTTCCGGATACCAAAATGGTTTCCTGGGCTGCAGCGGCAAAGCCGATGAGCAGCAATACAGGAATGACCATTCCTTTCAGCAGTCGTCGTAAGGTCATACAATTCAGTTTTACAAGTTGAGATATATGTTGAGTAGAATTCAACCTAATGGAAGGCCAAGGCAAAAGGGCAATCGTTTTCATGGCGTGGCTGGCAAATCGTTGTAATCAAGACACCCAGGTGTTGCAATATGCTGCAACTAAGTGTGTATTTTTTACATGGTAAATGTCCGTATTTTTCATTCACCCTTTTTATGACTTAAATCAGTTATAGCAGTGCGTCAGGTTACGCAGCCGTTCGGCTGCAATTGTGTTTTGTTATTGTCTTATGAGGTTGCCGGTTATGCGCAGTGTTTTACCCGCAGCTACCTGTAGCGTAGCACCTTGCTGCACGGTCAGGCTTACATCCAGCACACTCTCACCACCTGCCGTTGGATTGACAGTGATGGTAGAACCTGCCGGCAACACCGATGGTGGAATATTGCCTCCCTGCCAGTTGGCCGGGTTGCTCCAGTTGCCATTGCCTGTAAATGTGAATTGTGTAACCACCGCCGTTACATCCTTATCAGTAAAAATGATAAAGGCACCTGCCGGCAAATTGAAGGTTTGTGATTCAGCCCCTGCATTAATGGTTATTCCGGAAGCAGACAGCCCCGCATTTACGGCTGTAAAAGTTTCGAAGGCCTGCAGGTTGTGGGCATACACATACCAGGTACCGGTAGTTGGAAACTGAACAATGCCCGACTGAGCCTGCACATCAAAATTGCCCATTACTACCAGCTTCAGGGCATTGCTTTTTATACGCTGCCATTTAAATGCCCCGTTCAGGCTAAAGTCCACATCGTTGGTTACAAACGTGGGCAGGTAAGACGGGTATTTGGTACGCAGCGAAATGATTTTTCCAAACATATCCCGCTGGGTACGCCTAAAGGTGTTGGCGTTGTAATTAATGGGCGAAGCAGGAGCAAGTGGGTTGGGCATGGCCCATGCCGGCGGCTTGGGTGAGGTTCGGCAGTCGCCAATGGTAAAGTTTTCGCACATGTTGATGCTGCTGTCATAAGAGAGTTCTCCAAACTGCCACATCATTTTTGGCCCTGGCGTGGTAAATAAAAATGCCGCTACTGACTGCATTCTGCGGGCATACACCGACAGCGATTTGGTATTATGGCTCGGTCCAGAGTTGCCAAATCGCACATTTTTAAATGCCAGTCTTTCTTCATCGTGGCTTTCGGCATAGGCCATCAGGTGTGGGGTATTGTTGCCACCAAAGCTGCTCCAGCGGGTGGTATGAAACGCCCGATCAAAATTGGAACTGCTACCGGTGTAGCCCATGCTGGCTTCATTGTATTGGTCGGTCATTTTGCCCCACAACAGCATACCCATATTGGCCAGCGTAGCTTCTTCCTGATCTACACCTAAGTGTTCCAAAATCATGTACGCATTGGGCGAAATGGCCTGAGACTGGTTATAGATGCGCTGCCAAATGTTTACCCGGCTTTGGTCGTAAGCACTCCAGGTGCCTACGTTACAGTTGCCGCCGTTATTGTCGCAGGTTTGGGTTTGGGTAAAGCCTTTACTTAAATCCCACCGGAAGCCATCAAGCTTAAACTTGGTGAGCCAGTGGCGCATCACGTCTTCTACAAACTTGATAGTAGCAGGCGCTTCATGGTTCATATCATAGCCCACATTAAAGCCATGTTTTGGCACAGGGTTAAACCATGGACTGTTGTTTGCAGGGCGGTTATTGGCAGCATCCCAATACATCTGCACCATGGGGCTTTGGCCAAACTGGTGGTTTAGCACCATGTCCAAAATCACCGCAATACCTCTGCCATGGCAGCTATCAATAAATTCTTTCAGGGTGTTTTCGGGGCCATAAATCTTATCGGCAGCAAACATGAACATGGGGTTGTAGCCCCAGCTGTTATTGCCTTCAAACTCGGTAAATGGCATGAGGTGAATAGCATTAACCCCAAGGCGGCTAATGTATGCCAGCGTATCCCGCAGGGTGTTCCAACTGCTGTTGGCCACAAAGTCGCGGAGCAGCAACTCATACACTACCAGATTTCGCTTATCTGGCTTTTGAAAGTTGGTGGTGGCACTGCTCCAGTTGTAGCTGGCTTTGCCCGGCTCCAACACACTTACAATACCCGATGCCTTACCCGTTGGATAGGCTTTCAGATTGGGATAGCGGTTGGTATATGGTGCCTGATTGATAAAAGGATCGTTCCAGGGGTCGAGCACTTTTTCGGTCATGTAATCGGCCACCCGAAGGTTGTTGTCAATCACATACTGGTAGGCGTATTCATTACCCGGCGTCAATCCGTTGATTGTTACCCAATAACGCAAGCCATCAGGGGTACGTTTCATTTGGTGCTGCAGGGTTTGCGTCCAGTTATTAAAGTCGCCCACTACTGCCGCACTTGTTTTATTAGGCGCATAGAGTACCAGTGTTACACTGGTTTGATCGTTGGAATAATTAGCACCATCTTGCATGCCTGCGGGCAGTGCTTCTACCTCAGTAGCTGGAGCTACGAAAAATGAAATACTATCAACAACAGGAGCACCGCCGTTGTCGGCTTCTACTTTTATTACCTGCTGGCCGGCAGTAGTTATAGTAGGCGTAGCAGTAATAGTGGTAACGCCGCTTTGCGATGCTATTTGTAAGCCGTTGTACAACAACCGCATATTGGCCGCTTGGCTGGCAGCCGCCGATACAGCAATGCTTTCACCCAAATTTTTATTGATAGACTCTGTGCTGGGAATGAATGTAGGAGCCTTAAAGGGATTGGTAATGGTTGTTTGCAAACCACTGCCGTACACCTGAATGTACATGTCGCTTCCATCAGCATTGCGCTGCACCTGAGTGCCGGCACCATTTCTGAAAAGGATGGAAATTTTTTGGATTTGCTCACCGGCAGGTACGCCGTAAAAGTTGCGGATGTCTGTAATGGTAAACTGCCAGCGGTTGTTGCCCAGTGAGGTAGCCTGCAGGCTGGGGTTAGGCTGGTTGAAGTTTTGATTAAACTTCATGTAGCGCCACGATGTAGGCGAAGTACTGAGATTGGTGATAACGCCGGTGTGCACATACACATCCGATGCGGTGGCATTCAGCAGGCCTTTGTTGCCAAAGTTGGCATCCATGGTTACGGTGATGGTAGCAGATTCGCCGGGAAACTGGTTGGACAACGACAGTAGTTGCGCACCAGACACCAGACCGAGGGTCATAAACAATACTACCAGGGATAGTATTCTTCTGATTTTCATCATAACAGGCTTCCTTTTTAGGAGGTATAATCGTTGTTAGGCACCAGCTGCAATCGTTTGCGAGTTGGGATTACAAAAATGTGTATTTTTTACACAAAAGCAAGAAATATTTCACCCCTCAGGCAAAATTTGCCCTGCTGCTTACACAAAACCGGCTTAGAAATCAATGCCGATCCACTTGCGTTTGCTTTTCTCGTACTTCTCAAAATTGAATTGGTACAGCTTTCCCGGGCGGTGTTTTACGTCTTCCTCCAGTTCGCCGGTGTCGATCAAAAAGTCCATGCTGAAAAACTTTTTGCGGAAGTTGCGCCTGTCCAGCTCTAAGTTCAGGATGGCTTCGTACAGGTTTTGAAGCTCCCTAAGCGAAAACTTTTCGGGCAGCAGGTTGAAGCCCAACGGATGTTCCTGAATACGCTTTTGCAACCAGTTATAACAGGCGTCAATGATTTCTTTGTGGTCAAAAGCCATGTCTTTGAGCGACCGAACGTTTTGCCAGTGCAGTTCGTTGTCGGTAATCTGCAGTTCGTGGTGGCGAATATTGAGCAGTGAGCAGTAGGCTACTGTAACTACCCTGCCACCGGGGTGGCGGTTGAGGCTACTAAACGCCTGCACTTGTTTCAGGTACACATCGGTCATTCCTGTTCTTTCCCGAAGCACCCGGTAAGCGGCATCGTCCAGCTCTTCGGTTTGTTTTACAATATCGCCCAGCAGCGACCATTTGCCTTTGTACACTTCCAAATCACTTCGTATGAGCAACACCTTGAGCTTGTTTTCATCAAACCCAAAAATCACACAGTCCACGGTAAGTGGCATTTGCGGATACGAGTGTACCAGTTCAACGGCATCGGCTATTAAATGCGGTGCTGCACTGCCTGCAGCTGGAGTAGAAGTTTTCATGTCAGCAATCTGTTCGTAAAACGGGCTAATATGTTGCGAAGCTAAATTGAATGTGTATTAATTACATGAATTTTCCAAAAGGCAGTTTTTTGCCCCTCTGGTAGCGTGGTAAAAAACAATTGCTGGCTGTTTTGTTATTTCGCTTCACATCGCCTTTTTCAAATAAGGCTTTACCACATCACCATGCAATTATCATCAACAGAAAATATCGCTTTTTATACCCGGCTTACCAGCCAATGGATGCAGCCGGAAACGCTTGCAGATACTACTGCCAAAGCAGAGGAGCTCCGCCAGGTGTTGCGTTTTCATGAGCACCGCTACTATGTGCTGAATGATCCGCTGATAGCAGATGTGGAATACGACATGCTGTACAAAAAACTCCAAGCGGCCGAAGCGGCCAATCCTGATTGGATTACTGCCACTTCGCCTACGCAGCGGGTGGGCAGCAGCCTCAACCAGGGCTTTGAAACAGTAAGCCACCTGGTGCCGATGCTGAGTTTGGAAAACAGCTATGATGCTGATGACCTGCAAGACTGGGACCGCAAAGCCCGTGAAATTTCTGGCCTCAGCACCTTGGAATATTGCATTGAACCCAAGTTTGACGGCGCCAGCATCTCCGTCATTTTTGAACACGACCAGCTCAGCCGTAGTGCCACCCGTGGCGATGGAGTGCAGGGCGATGACATAACGGTAAACTCCCGCCAAATCAGGAACATGCCACTCACGGCAGCCTTCTCCAACTTCGGCATTGAAACCATAGAATTTCGCGGTGAAGTGCTGATGAGCAAGAAAAATTTTGCGGCATACAATGATAAACTGGCCGAAGAAGGCGTACCGCCATTAGCCAACCCTCGCAATGCTGCTGCGGGTTCGCTCCGCATGAAAGACCCCGCAGAAGTGGGCAAGCGCAACCTCGAAGCTTTCTTTTACCACGTGAGCTATACCACGGGCAAAGCTGCAGCCGACACGCCAAATTTGTTTGCGCCAGCAGGCACTCAAGCATTGCCTACTACGCACCAGGGCATGCTGCAAATGCTGTGGCAGTGCGGCTTTCGCAGCCCCGTACAAGAAGTAAAAGTGGTAAAAGGTATTGACGCCGTGATTGAACACTGCGCCTGGTTTGAAGCCCACCGCGATGATCTGCCCTACGAGATAGACGGACTGGTGATTAAAATAAACGATCTGGCACTGCAGGAAAAAATGGGCATGACCACTCACCATCCACGATGGGCCATAGCGTATAAATTTAAAGCACGGCAAGCTACCAGCACCTTGCAGGCGGTAGAGTTTCAGGTAGGAAGAACCGGCGCTGTAACGCCCGTGGCCAAAATAGCACCTGTGCATATTGGTGGCGTTACAGTAAGCAGCATTAGCATACACAACGAAGATTACATACGGGAAAAACAACTCATGATTGGCGACCGGGTACTGGTAGAAAGAGCCGGCGATGTAATTCCGCAAATTGTACGGTCGCAGCCAGAGTTTAGAAATGGCAGTGAACAAGCCATTCGTTTTCCTACCGAATGCCCCGTGTGCAACAGTAGCTTGTTTAAAGAAGAAGGTGAAGCTGTGTGGCGTTGTGTAAATGCCGAATGCCCAGCCCAATCTGTAGAACGCATCATTCACTTTGTGAGCAAAGATGCGATGGATATAAAAAGTTTTGGAGAGCAACAAGTGCGTCGGTTCTACGAGCTTGGATTGATGCAAGACATTCCAGGTTTATACCAGTTAGATTTTGGTAAAATCTCCAGCCTTGATGGTTTTGGCAAAAAATCTATCACTAATCTGGAAAGCTCCATTGAGCAATCGAAGCAACAGCCACTGCACCGGCTGATTTATGCGTTGGGCATTCGCCACGTGGGTGAAACTATGGCCAAAACACTGGCCCGTTCCGTAAAACATTTAATGGAGCTGCAACATAAATCTGTTGACGATTTAATGCAGTTGGAAGACATTGGCCCCAAAGTAGCAGGCAGCATTGTGCAGTTTTTTGGCAATACGCAAAATATACACATGCTGCAGCAACTGGAAGCATTGGGCATCAGTATGCAGGCATCAGAAACCAGCCAACCTGTAGCAGGCAACCTGAGTGGCAAAACCTTTTTGTTTACCGGTACGTTATCTAAATTCAAACGCAGCGAGGCAGAAGCCATGGCAGAAGCCAAAGGCGGACAAATACTGGGTGGCGTAAGCAGCAAGCTCAACTATCTGGTAGTTGGCGAAGATGCCGGCAGCAAACTGGAAAAAGCTAAAAAGATTCCGAGCATCAACATTCTTTCTGAAGATGAATTTCTGGCCATGATGGAAGCTGAATAAAACATCAATACAAACATGTTACAAGCAAGTACCATACAATTTTTACAACAGCTCAAGCTCAACAACAACAAGCCCTGGTTTGATGAGCACCGCAAACAATACGAAGCAGCCCGTGCTGATTTTATTAACCTCAGCAGCGAAGTATTAAAAGGCATTGCCGCTTTTGATGCATCCGTAGCGCATTTGGAAGCGAAGGAGTGCATCTTCCGCATCAACCGCGATGTTCGGTTTAGTAAAAACAAAGCGCCATACAAAACCAATATGGCCATGTACATTTCTAAGGGTGGCAAAAAAGCCATGAATTGTGCTGGCTATTATGTTCACATAGAACCCGGCCAGGCTTTTATGGCTGGCGGTATATGGATGCCGATGGCGCCAGAGCTCAAGAAAATCCGGCAAGAAATTGATTACTCTTTTGTCGACCTGAAGAGAGTACTGCAACACAAAAGTTTTGCCAGTACGTTTGGCGATTTTGAACGAGGAGAAGGCGTTGTACTTTCACGTCCACCAAAAGGGTATGAAGCGGATAATGAAGCCATTGAATACCTGAAACTGAAAAGCTTTATTGCCAGTGCTCCCCTGCCCGATACGTTGCTCACAGACAAAAACATGGTTGCAACGATTGTCAAACAATTTAAAGACCTCTATCCGCTGGTGCAGTTTATCAATCAGGCGCTGGATACAGACGCATAAAAAAGAGGAACCGGTTGGTTCCTCTTTTTATAATGGTTGTACTAAAATCGATTACATAGATTGTTTCAACAAGAGATAGATAATTGCGGCCAGTGCCAAAATCACAATAAAGCCCCACAAGCCAAATAAGGCAACACCAATTGCTGCAGCTGCAACTACCAATAATATGAACAGCCAAGGCGCCATGCCTGCAATCTGATCTTGCTTGTTTCTAAACAAACGATTCAGTTTCTGTTTTGCGGCCATCCAAAATGCCTTACGCATCATGCTGCGGTATTGCTTCCGCATTCTTTTCGACATTGCTGTTCCTGCAAATGCTGCCGTCATAAGTATGGCCATTTCTGCTGAAAAATTATCAGCACCTGATGCAGATTGAGCTGGAGTAACCTGAGTAGAGGCTATGCTGGAATGTGTTGCCATATTGATTAGTTTAACAGAAAGTGAAAGACTGAAAATATTCAATTATTTCCAGTCTTTCATACCATCAATTTACAATAAACCAACTGACTGCAAATGCTCTGCAATTTGCACGGCATTAGTAGCAGCACCTTTGCGCAGGTTATCGCTTACAATCCAACAGTTGAGGGTGTTGGGCTGCGTTTCATCGCGACGAATACGTCCAACAAATGTTTCATCTTTATCGTGGGCATTCAGCGGCATGGGATACACCTGGTTGGCAGGATCATCTTCTACTACTACACCAGGTGCAGCTGCCAGTATAGCCCGTACTTCGTTCAGGTCGAAATCATTTTCAAATTCGATGTTGACGCTTTCGCTGTGGCCACCCATTACAGGAATACGAACTGTGGTAGCAGTCACCCGAATGCTGTCGTCACCAATAATTTTCTTGGTTTCATTCACCATCTTCATTTCCTCTTTGGTGTAGCCATTTTCGAGAAACACATCGATTTGAGGAATCACATTTAGGTCAATAGGGTATTTGTACGCCATTTCGCCTTCTTTTCCTTCCCGTTCGTTCATCAGTTGGTTCACCGCTTTTACGCCAGTGCCCGTTACACTTTGGTAAGTGCTTACCACCACCCGCTTAATGCGGTACTTATCGTGCAGGGGTTTCAACACCAGCACCATTTGAATGGTAGAGCAATTGGGGTTGGCAACAATCTTGTCTTCGGCTGTGAGCACGTTGCCGTTTACTTCGGGCACTACCAGTTTTTTAGTAGCATCCATGCGCCATGCAGAGGAGTTGTCGATAACCGTGATACCAGCTGCTGCAAACTGCGGAGCCAACTGCAATGAAGTGCTGCCGCCGGCTGAAAACAAAGCTACATCGGGCTTAGCGGCAATGGCATCGGCAAAGCCAACCACCTTGTAGGCTTTTCCTTTGAAAACAACTTCTTTACCAATCGATTTCTCGCTGGCTACGGGAATGAGTTCTGTAACGGGAAAATTGCGCTGCTCCAATACCTGCAGCATTTTTGTGCCCACCAATCCTGTGGCGCCTACTACGGCTACTTTCATTTTGTTTTGTGTTTTTAAATGTGATAAACGATGGCTTGTGATACAATGAAAACAGCCTCCCGTTGTTGACGGAAGGCTGTAGTTATATTCTTACACATACACACAGGTTACCTTCCGTCTATTGTCGGTTTCTTGGTACGTTTTGTATGTTTCAAATTCATCATTGTAGCGGCAAAATAAAATTAAAATAATGGCTTCGGCAAAAAAATTACATCGAGCCTCCGGGATAATAGCTGCTGGTGAGAAAATTTTCCCGCACAAATTTTTTGCCTCCCATTATTTCTTGCATGCGTACAAAGCTGAGCTTACCCAAATCGTAACCACTCGTTTTTACAAAGCTTATATCAGGTGTAAAAAGAGTGGGCAAAAAACCATTACTGATGGTAAGCAATTGTATGTCCTTAGGAATTTGCAGTTTGAGGGTATGAATGGCCTTGAGCACACCGCACATAATTTCATCACTCATCGAAAAAATAGCAGTAGGCGTGTTTTTGTTGGCAGCAAAATAATCCAGTACCGCTTGTCTGGCTTCTTCTATATGATCGGCATATACCACCGCCAGTTTCTTTTTGCATTGGTGCTTGTGATAGTAGTCGGTAAAGCCTTCTTCTCTGCGTCGGGTGATTGACAATTTGTTGTTGCCCATTACCAGCAATACATGTTTTGCTGTGGCGGTCAGCAGGTGTTCGGCTGCCATCCAGCCACTTTCATAATCCGCAATACTAACTTTATTAAAAGTATCGTCGGTAGGTACTTTATCAAAAAAAACCAGCGGTATATCAATGGCCTCCAGTTTTTTAAATGGTGTGAGATCGGTGGTTTTGTTGGTAATAGCTACAAAAATACCTGCCACATGATTGTGCCTGCACAGGCGCAGGTTTTGCTCTTCTACTTCGGGATCGTTCATCGATTGTAAAATCATCACTGAGTAGCCTATTCTCCGGGCGTCTTCTTCTACTGCCTGCACAAAAGAATGGTAGAAGAAATTGCTGATTTCCGGCACAATGATGGCAAATACATTTGAGTGTTTCTTGCGAAGATTTACTGCAAAGGCATTGGGCTCATAATCCATCAGCATGGCTAGTTCTTTTACCCTTTTTTTAGTATCTGGCGAAACGTCCGGATGATCCTTTAATGCACGGCTTACAGTCGATATACTCACATTCAGGTGATCTGAAATCTTTTTCAGGGTGGCGTTATTTCTCATAGCAAGTCTTGATAAAAGCTGGTTTGAAGAACCAATTTGGGGAAGTAGTTCTACCCCAAATTAGGATGTTTGGCTTTTTTGCACTGCAATTATTTTCGCAAACATTGCCACAAACGTTTGCAGTCATCGCAAGAATCTTTTATTTGTTTTTCCTCAAGCTTCTGTTAATTTTAAAATAATTTCAAAAGCGAACGACTGCTGCCATTACTGATTACTGCTTGAGATTGCTGCCTGTACCAGGCTTTTTTTCTGGCTTATCCATAATGTGTATCAGGAACACATGTGCCCACCATGTGGCTTTGAAAGTCCAAAAGGCGTTCCATCATTGTTCACATAAAAAAAAGACCAAACAATTCTTGCTTATGAAACGTACAATTGCGCCCCTGCTGCTGGGGCTAATTGCCGGGTTACTCTGCATGTCAGTGCCGGCATTTGCACAAAACAAGACGGTAAGCGGTAAGGTGACAGACGCCCAGGGAGGGGCCAGTCTGTCAGGTGTTTCCGTTATCGTCAAAGGTTCTAAAACGGGTACTTCTACCGATGGTAGTGGTTCCTATTCGCTATCGGTACCAAACGGTGCCACACTGGTGTTCAGTTCTGTAGGGTTTCAAAATGAAGAGGTGGCTGTAGGCGACCGCACTACCGTTGATGTGGTAATGACTGCAATGGCAGGCAGCAACCTCAACGAAGTGGTTGTAGTAGGTTATGGTACCGTTCGTAAGCGTGACCTTACTTCTGCCGTGACTTCTGTAAAGGCTAAAGACTTTAACCAAGGCGTAATGGCTGCCCCGACCAACTGATTCAGGGTAAGGTAGCAGGCTTGCAGGTGGTAACCAACAGCGGTGCTCCCGGTGCTGCTACTACCATCCGCATTCGTGGTAACAGCTCTATCCGTAGCGGCAACAACCCACTGTTTGTAGTGGATGGTATTCCGCTGGATGGTCGTTTGGCCCGCCCTGGCTTTTCTCCCCTTGGCCTCGGTGTTACGCCAGAATCTAACCCCTTGTATTTCTTCAACAGTGCCGATATCTCTGGTATGGAAGTGTTGAAAGACGCTTCTGCCACTGCTATTTACGGTTCTCGTGGTGCCAATGGTGTTATCATGATTACTACCAAGCAGGGTAGCTCTGGCGCTGCCAAGCTGGATGTAAGTTCATCAGTAGCTGTGAGCAGCATTGCCCGCAAGTTTGATGTATTGGATGCTGGCGGCTATCGTAATGCGCTTAAAGCGTACAACCTTACCACTGGCGACCTAGGTGGCAATGCTGATGCCCTCAGCGAAATACTGCGTACTGCTGTTACACAGAACTACAACGTAGGCATTAGCGGTGGTAGCGAAAATGGTAAATACCGCATCTCTCTCGGCTACCTTGGCCAGCAGGGTATTGTAGACAAAACTGATATGAAGCGTTTTACTGTAAACGCTAACGGTCAGTACAAGTTTTTGAAAAGCCGCCGCCTCAGCCTCGACTTCAACGTTTTTGCCGGACAGGCCAAAGAAAACATTGCGCCTATTACCAACAACGCCGGTTTTCAGGGCAACCTGATTGGTATGGCTTTGCAGTGGAACCCCACGCAAAACCTGATGAACACCAATGGTACGCTCAACATTATCCCCGGTTCTACCATTGTAAACCCATTGGCTATGCAGCGTGGCTACACAGACATCTCGAATATTTCGAGCCTGTTTGCTATTGCTGGTTTGGGCTACAAAATTGCTGATGGTTTGGACTACCGTTTCAACGTGAGCCTGAACAGACAAACTGGTGTACGCCAGAGCGAACTGAAGCGTTACATTACCATTGTAGGTGTAGAGGGTTTAGGCCAGGGATATCAGGGCAATACACAAATGAATACCACTGTATTGCAGCATACCCTCAGCTACAACAAAGACCTCACAAAGAAAATCAACATGAACGCTTTGTTGGGTTACGAATATCAGGACTTCAAGTTTAGCGGTGCAGGTACTTCTGCTATTGGTTTTGCCAATGATGATGTGCCTTTCTACAACATTTTGCAAAATGCCCCTGCAGCCAACCGTGCCATCAGTTCTTTCGAAGATCCTGATGCATCACTGCAGTCTTACTTCGGTCGTATTGGTTTCAACTACGACGATCGCTTCATCATCAGCGGTACACTCCGTGCCGATGGATCGAGCAAGTTTGGTGCTAACAATAAGTATGGCTACTTCCCTTCTGGTTCAATAGCATGGAATATTACCAACGAAGAATTCCTGAAGAACAGCAGCAGCATTCAAAACCTGCGCCTCCGTGCTTCTTATGGTTTAACGGGCAACCAGGCTTTCCCTGCAGGATCTGCTCAAACCCAGTATTCGTACCTGCCCAATGCAGGTGGCATTCAATTGACTACATGGGCAAATGCTAACCTGAAGTGGGAAACCACCAAACAGCTGAATATTGGTCTTGACTTTATTTTGGCTAAAGGCCGTGTGTTTGGTAACATTGATTACTTCAATAGGGTTACCAGCGATGTTTTGTTCTCGTTTACAGCCATTCAGCCTGCACCGGGTGCTGTTATTTGGCAGAACATTAAAGATGCTACCATAACCAACTCTGGGTTGGAAGTATCGTTGGGTACCAACATTATTCGCAAAAAGGACCTGAACTGGAATTTTACTGTGAATGCAGCCTTCCTGAAAAATGTGTTTGACAACTACAGCGGCCCGCCAATTTTGACTGGCGAAATTAACGGACAAGGTTTGACTGGTGCATTTGCGCAGCGTAATGAAAATGGTCAGCCGCTTAATGCATTTTACACTCGTCGTTTTCTTGGGTTAGATAAAGACGGTTTGGGTACGTACGCTGGTGGCTCATTAGAAACGCCTGAGTTTGTTGGCGATCCTAACCCTTCTATGCTGTTGGGTTTGAGCACCGATCTGAACTGGAAAAAACTAACTTTGGTTGTAAATATGAATGGTGCATTTGGCCATGAGTTGTACAACAACACGCTGAATGCCGTACTGCCAGTTGGCAACCTGGGCACCCGCAACATTGCTTCTTCTTTGATGAGCCTCAATCCGAGAGAAGCATTGGCTAACCCTATTAAGGCATCTAGCCGATATCTCGAAAAAGGCAACTTCCTCCGCATGGCCAACGTTTCGCTGTCTTACAACCTGGGCAATATTGGTAAGGAAATCAAAAATGCCAATGTGTTCCTAACGGCCCAAAACCTGTTTGTAATTACCAAATTCACCGGTTTTGATCCTGAAGTAAATACAGACAAAAACATTGGCGGCGTTCCTTCGTTTGGTATTGAATACCTGCCTTACCCTGCTGCCCGTACTATTCAGGCTGGCTTCCTGTTTGGCCTTTAATTGTGATTGTAGAACCAAATTAAACAGGAAAAAATGAAACATAATATTCAACAACTAAGTTTGATTGCTGTAGCAGCAGCCTTATTGGGTAGCGGTTGTACCAAACTCGAAGAAGGCTTGAACAGCACCGCTACCAGTGATCAAGCCAACGCATTTATCCAAGCGACTGTGGATCTCAACAGTCTGATTCAGGGTGCCTACGACGGTTTGCAATCAATGCAAACACAAGAATTAGTAACCTCACTGATGGAAAACAGCTCTGACGAATCGCTGGTACCCACCCGTGGTGGCGACTGGGATGACAACGGTGTTTGGCGTGTGATACACACCCACAACTGGAATGCAGACCATCAGCAAGTGCTGAATGTTTTCAACAATCTTTTGCAGCAGGTTTTTAATACTACCAATATCATCGGCCTGGCTCCTACCAGCACTGCTTCTAACAAAGCAAGTATTGAAGCACAAGCAAGATTTCTGAGAGCATTTGTGATGTTTACGGTACTTGATTTGTATGGCCAGGTACCCTTCAGAGAACCCGGTGAAAACCTCTTAAATGCACCCAAAGTGTACAAGGGGTTAGATGGTGTAAACTTTATCATCAGTGAAGTACGTGCCGCAAAAACCAATTTACCAGCTTCAACCGGCCGTGCTACTGCCACCCGTGCTACCAAAGATGCAGCCGATATGTTGTTGATGAAATTGCTGTTGCAAAAAGGCACTTATGCCAACCGTCAGGCACCTACATTTGCAGCAGCCGATATGGCCGAAGTAATCAGCCTGGCTGATGGCATCATCAACTCAGGCCGTTACAGCCTGTCGAACAATGTATGGGACAACTACGCACCCAACAACGGTGCTATTTCTACTGAAAACATCTTCACCAACGAAAACATTGGTGGTGCACGTGGCGGTAACCTCCGTTCTGCGTGGTACAAAACCAACCACTACAATATGAACAAGAGTGGCTGGAATGGTTTCAGCACGTTGGCCGATGTGTATAACAAGTTTGAAGCCGGCGACCAGCGTCGTGGCGTAGCTTATCCTACAGGACTAGCATCTTTACCTAACACAGGCAACCGCATCAACACTGGTTTCCTCGTTGGACAGCAATACGACCTGGCCAACGACACAGCATTGAAAGATCGTAAAGGTGCTCCTTTGGCCTTCACGCCTACTGTAGCTATACAAGAGTCGGGTACCAACCTGGAAGTAACGGGTATTCGTGTATATCGCTACCCTATCGATTATGGCCCTGCAAACGATGGACAGGCCGATAACGACTATGTAATTTATCGGTTTGCAGATGTTTACCTGATGAAAGCCGAAGCACAATTCCGCAGTGGCAACGCCAGCGGTGCTCAAACCACCATCAACTTGGTGCGTGCCCGCCGTGGTGCAACTCCGTTAACCGGCACATTAACCGCTGCCCAAATTCTCGATGAGCGTCAGCGTGAATTCTACTGGGATGGTTGGAGAAGAATGGACCAGATTCGCTTTGGTACTTTCCTTGCTGCCCGTGCCTTGAAGCCTGCCGCTTCTGATCCTAAGTATTTGTATTTCCCTATTCCGAATGCAGCGTTGGCCGTAAACCCCAACCTCACTCAGAACCCCGGATACTAATCGATTGTTCATAAGCATTGTTTTTTTACAGAGCCACCTTCGGGTGGCTTTGTTTTTAAGTAGAAGCGCTTGTGTGTTTATGAACCGGCTACTGTAGATTCATGCTGTTGGCTCCTTATCTTTCAGCCTTGTTCAGTAGCCCCAAGAATTGACTGCTTATCATGATGAAAACTATCTTTCAGGCCTGTGTGGTTTGTGCTGTGCTTTTGACTGTTGCCTGCAAATCATCTTCTACCAAAGAAGCCAATACGCTTTTTAAAAAAATGGATGCGGATAGTACCGGCATCCACTTCACCAATACAATAACCGATAACGAAGAGTTCAACATATTTAGTTATCGGAATTTTTACAACGGTGGTGGTGTGGCCATTGGCGATATCAACAACGATAGCCTGCCCGATGTATTCTTTACTGCCAACATGGGGCCCAATAAACTGTACCTCAACAAAGGCAATATGCACTTTGAAGACATCAGTGAAAAGGCTGGCATAACCGAAACCAACAAGTGGAGCACCGGTGTAGTAATGGCCGATGTAAACGCCGATGGCTGGCTGGATATTTATGTGTGCAATGCCGGCTACGAAAAAGGCCGCAACACGAATAATGCCTTGTTCATCAATAACAAGAACGGCACATTTACCGACAGTGCAGCAGCTTATGGATTAGAAAACGACGGTTACACCACGCATGCCGCCTTTTTTGATTACGATCTCGATGGCGATTTGGACTGCTATATTCTTAACAACAGTTTTATGCCGGTGAATACGCTAAACAACAGCAATCGCCGCGACTTACGGGCCAAAGACTGGCCGGTGAAAGATCAGTTTAAGGGCGGAGGCAGCTACCTGATGCGCAACGATGGCGGCCGCTTTACCGATGTAAGCGAAGCAGCAAATATTTATGGCAGCCTCATCAGCTTTGGCCTGGGCGTAACAGTGGGCGATGTAAACGGCGATCACTATCCTGATATTTATGTAAGCAATGATTTCTACGAAAGAGATTACCTCTACATCAACCAGCAAAACGGCACTTTTCATGAAGAGCTGGAAGACTGGACAGAACACATTAGCCAAAGCAGCATGGGTGCCGACCTGGCGGATGTAAACAACGATGGCTATCCCGACATTTTTGTAACCGACATGCTGCCCGGCGATGACCAACGCCTCAAGACGACAACAAGTTTTGAAAACTATGATGTGTACAACCTCAAACTCAATTTGGGTTTCTATCATCAGTACATGCAAAACACTCTACAGATCAACAACCGCAACGGTAAGTTTACCGATGTGGCGCATTACAGCGGGGTAGCAGCTACCGACTGGAGTTGGGGCGGTTTAATCTTTGATGCCGACAATGATGGCTTTAATGATTTGTATGTGTGCAATGGCATCACCCGTGACCTCACCGATCAGGACTTCATCGACTTTTTTGCCAACGATGTAATACAACGCATGGTACAAACCGGCAGCAAAGACAAAGTGCAGGAAGTGATTGATAAAATGCCGAGCAGGCCACAAAAAAACAAAGCCTTTCGCAACACAGGCAACCTGCGCTTTGAAGATGCCGCTGATACTTGGGGCTTTAGCGATCCATCATTCAGCAACGGTGCCGCCTATGGCGACCTTGACAATGATGGCGACCTCGACCTGATTGTAAGCAACGTGAACGCACAGGCATTTGTGTACCAGAACAACAGCCGTCAGCAAAACCAACAACAATACATTTCGTTTGCGCTGCAAGGAAAAGGCAAGAATACTTTTGCAGTAGGCTCCAGCATACAAGTATTTCAAGGCGATCAAATCATCAGCCGCGAAATCATTCCCAGTCGTGGCTTTCAGAGCAGCATTGATTACAAAGCCGTGATCGGACTGGGCAACAAAGCGGCAGATAGTGTACACATTATTTGGCCCGACAAAACTTTTACCCGCATTATTCAACCAGCTGCAAACCGTACGCACCATATTACGTGGCCAGATGATGCACCGGCTTACATACCACCGGCCCGTAAACTGCCGCCACCGGTATTGCAAGCAGTAGCTACCAACTTCGATAAGCATCAGGAAGACAACTATGTAGATTTTTACATAGAAAGAAACATGCCCATTATGCAGAGCAAAGAAGGGCCCAGAGCTGCAGTGGCCGATGTAAATGGCGATGGCAAACAGGATGTATACATTGGTGGTGCTGCCGGGCAAGCAGGTCAACTGTACATCAATAACGGTTCTGGATTTACGAAGAGCAAACAGCCCGCTTTTGAATTGATGGTTCAGTTTGAAGATGTAGCCACACTTTATTTTGATGCCGATAAAGACGGCGATCAGGATTTAATGGTAGGCAGTGGCGGCAATCATTTGCAAGCAGGCATTCGGGAAATGCAAAACAGGTTGTACCTCAATGATGGCAAAGGCAACTTTACCTTGAAGGCAGACGCTTTGCCTCCGAATGATGGCAATACCAGCAGTATTGTGGTGCTTGATGTTGACAACGACAATAATCCTGATGTATTTGTAGGTAGTAAATGTGCTCCTCAAAATGTAGGGGCTCCTACCCGTCATTATTTGCTGCGCAATACCGGCAATGCAACGTTTACAGATGTAACAACTGAATACTTTCCGCAGGCAGCTACATTGGGCTTTGTGAGTGCCGCCAGTGTAGGCGATATCAACGGCGATGGAAAACCAGAATTGATTACTGTGGGTGAATTTTCATCGGTAAATGCATTCTCTTTTACTAATGGAAAAGCCAGTGTAGTAAGCACCGGATTGGAACAGCAATTTGGCTATTGGCAAAGCATGGCCATTGCTGATGTGGATGGTGATAAAGATTTGGATTTAGTTTTGGGCAACATGGGTGAAAATGGCTACCTGAAACCCTCTGCCAGTGCTCCTATGAAATTATGGTTTGGCGATTTTGACAACAACCAGTTGTACGATAAAATACTTACTCGTACCGTGAATGGTAAAGATGTGCCCGTATTCCTGAAACGTGATTTGACCGATCAGATGCCTTCGCTCAAAAAACAAAACCTGCGGTTTGAAGCTTTTGCCAGCAAGAGCATTCAGGAATTATTTAGCCCAGAGCAATTGGCCAAAGGCAAACAATACACTTGCAACTATGCGCAATCAGCAGTAGCCATCAACAATGGCAGCGGTAAGTTTGCCCTGCAGGCATTGCCCATGCAAGTGCAGCTCTCCAGTGTGCATGCTATTTGTGTAAGCGATGTAAACGGCGACAGTTTTCCGGATATCATTATGGGCGGAAACCAATACGCCACCATGCCGCAGTTTGGACGCTTTGATGCCAGCTTTGGCCATGTGCTCATCAACAATGGTAAAGGTGCTTTCACCTGGATTGAACCTGCCATCAGTGGCATACAAATTCGGGGTGCCATTAAAGACATTCAACCCATTGCCGGCAAAACCATGCAGTACCTGGTGCTGCGCAACAACGATACACCGGTGATGATTCAACGCAATAACAAGCCTGCAAAAAACTAACCTGTTATGATGAAGGCTCGTTCTTTACATGCATTATTGATGGTATTGCTGACAACATTGCTGGCTTGCAAAAGCAAACAGCAAGAAACTACAGCAACCCAATTGTCGTTTACACTCCGTACTACCGATGAAACGGGTTTGCAATTTGCCAACACCCTCAAGCCGACTGCAGATTTCAACATGTTTAACTACATGTATTTCTACAACGGTGCCGGTGTAGCTACAGCAGACTTTAATAACGATGGGTTGCAGGATGTTTTTTTTGCCGGCAATCAGCAGGCCAATAAAATGTTTCTCAATAAAGGCCAGCTGAAATTTGAAGACGTTACAACTGAAGCCCGCATTCCAAACGATGGTGCCTGGAGCACAGGTGTAAGTGTGGTAGACATCAACAGCGACAGCCTGCCCGACTTGTATGTGTGCAGGGCCAGCAACTATGAAATTCTCAAAGGCAAAAATCAGTTGCTGGTGTGTAAAGGCATCAACAATGGTGTGCCTGTATACGAAGATGAAGCGGCTGTTTACGGGCTCGACTTTGCCGGACTAAGCACACAAGCTGTTTTTTTTGACTACGACATGGATGGCGATCTGGATATGTTTTTGCTGAATCATGCGCCGAGTCACGTAGGCAGATTTGCGCAGCGCAGTCAGTTTCTCAATACCTACGATGACATTAGCGGCGACCGCCTGTATCGCAGAGATGGCAACCGGTATACGGATGTGACCAAAGAAAGCGGCATCAACAGCAGCGCCATTGGTTACGGGCTCGGTGTGGCCGTGAGTGACATCAACCTCGATGGCTGGCCCGACATTTACGTGGGCAACGATTTTCATGAAAACGATTACCTCTACATCAACTCCGGCAATGGCAAGTTTGTAGATGAAATTGAAATGCGCACCATGCATACCAGCCAGTTTACCATGGGTGTGGATGTGGCCGATGTAACCAACGATGGCTTTCCGGAAATCATCAGCATGGATATGCTGCCCGCCGATCATTACATGCAAAAGCGAAGTCTTGGTGAAGACAGCTACGACATTTTTCAAATGAAACTGAGCTACGGGTATCACCCGTTTTTTACCCGCAACAATTTGCAACTCAACCGGCGCAACAATCTCTTTAGCGAAGTGGGTTTGTACAGCGGCATAGCAGCTACCGACTGGAGCTGGAGTTGCCTCTGGACCGACTTTGATAACGATGGTTGGAAAGACTTATTCATCAGCAATGGCATTCCGAAAAGATTGAATGATATCGATTGGGTAAACTTTATTTCCAACGATAACATGCAGCGCAAGATGAGCAGCAATCAACTCACCGACAGCGACTTTGCCGTGATAGATCGCTTCCCCGAAATAAAACTGCCCAACTATTTTTTCCGTAACACCGGCGATGCCAAATTCAACAATGAGTCATCGGCCGTAAGCAACAGCAAACCCACTTTTAGCAATGGTGCTGCGTATGCAGATTTTGACAATGATGGTGACATCGACATGGTAGTGAACAACATTGCAGATGCCGCCATGCTCTATGAAAATACCTTGAGTGAAGACAAGCGTAAACAGCATGCATCATTGGTATTGAAAGGTGCACCCGGTAATGAAAAAGCGTATGGTGCCAAGTTGGTATTGTATCAACAACAGCAAATACGTACGTACGAAAAGCAGCCTGTGCATGGCTACATGAGTTCGATGGATGTACCGCTGCATGTGGGGCTGAATGGCCCTGTTGATTCGGCCCTACTCATTTGGCCCGACAGAACAGTGCAACGCATCCAACTAAAACCCGGCGAGCAAATCATACAATGGCAAGCAGGTTTGCCGCGTTTCAATTTTACACAACTCTCCGGTGCGTTCTCCAATCCGACTTTTCCTGTTGAAGACCTAACGGTATCATCGGGCTTGTGGCACGTTCATACAGAAAACCTATTTCAAGAATTTAACAGGGAGCAACTCATCCCACACATGACCAGCACCGACGGCCCGGCATTGGCTGTAGGCGACCTCACGGGTGATGGTTTGGATGATGTTTTTTTTGGTGCATCCCGTGGTTTTAAAAATGCGTTGTTTATACAGCAGGCCAATGGTCGGTTTGTGCCTTCGCCACAAGTAGCATTGGCAGCCGATAGCATGTGCGAAGATGTAGATGCCTGCATGGCCGATGTGAATGGCGATGGTAAAAAAGATTTGATTGTGGCCAGTGGCGGCAATGAGTTTTATGGCACTTCTCCCATGATAGCACCACGGGTGTATTTGAATACAGGCAATGGCTTGCAGAAAAAAGAAGATGCATTCAACAATGTGTTTTTGAATGCGGGCAGCATGGCTTCTGCCGACTTCAACGGCGATGGAAAAATTGATTTGTTTATTGGTGGCAGGTGCGAACCTTTTGCCTATGGCAAAACACCCCGCAGTTATTTGTTGCAAAATGATGGCACCGGAAAATTTACCGATGTAACAGCAACAGCAGCACCTGACCTCGCCACAGCAGGCATGGTAACACATGCCCGCTGGGCAGACATGACCGGCGATGCACAACCCGATTTGCTCATCAGCAGCGAATGGCAACCCTTGCAGATGTATGTAAACAACAAAGGCAAACTCATGAAGCAACTCATTGGACCCGAAACCGGGTGGTGGAATATGATGTTGCCTGTAGATGTAAATACAGATGGTCAGCCCGATATTATTGCCGGCAATCTGGGTCTCAACAGCCGGCTTACGGCCAGCAGCAATCAGCCCCTGCGTATGTACGTTACAGATGTAGATGGCAACGGCACCACCGAGCAAATTCTCACCTACTATCTCGATGGAAAAGAAGTACCCTTTGCGGCCAAAGATGAATTGCAACGCCAGCTGCCCATCTTGAAAAAACAATACCTCTATGCCGAAGATTTTGCCAAGGCCAATTTGGCTGACATCTTTCCGAACAATGCATTGAGCAAAGGCCTTCAACTCTCCGCTACCTCGCTGGCCAACAGCTTGTACCTGAGCAAAGGCAAAGGCCAATACGAGGCTGTTGCATTGCCGTGGTTGGCGCAATTGAGTTGTTATAAAGATGCCTGTGTAGTGGATGCCAATGGCGATGCACTTCCCGATGTGTTACTGGTGGGCAACTTCTATGACAACACGATGCAACTCGGTAGAAACGATGCCGACTTTGGCACCCTGATCATCAACGAAGGCAAGGGAAAGTTTCGTTGCGAGTTGCTCAATGGAATGATTGTAGCCGGCGAAAGCAGAAAAATATTGCCCATCAAAGTTGGCGGCAGGCAGGCCTTTGTTATTGCCCGCAACAACGCCCCGGCCGTACTCATGGCTTTCGGCAATCGGTAAGCGTTATTTTTTATTGATTGCTGCATGTAAAGTATGTCACCCCTTCGGGGTTGGTGGTTTACATAGACGGCTCTTGTCTACAATCATGCCATCCCTTCGGGATTAAATACAAATGGCTGTAAAGTGTCCCGGTCTTATGGCATAAGAAGATTGACAGGAAAATGGGTAAGAAACAATTATGCTTTTATCTATTATCACTGAAATGCAATTACCATCGGTCAACCCCGAAGGGGTGCTATGATTGTAGCACTAAAATCACACTTGGAGATTCAAACCCCGAAGGGGTGATAGGATTATAGAAATCGAATCACAACATGCAAATCAAACCCCGAAGGGGTGACAAGATTATAGAAGGAATAGCAAAATGAACTTCAAACCCCGAAGGGGTGACATAACTAATCCAACCAGTCGAATAAATATCTTTCGTTGTAGGCTACCTCAAATTTTTGAAGAAAATCAAGGTACTCATCCTTGAATGTTTTCTTCTTATGATGCTCTTCTTGATTGGCGATGTATTTATATACCTGTTCAATTTGAGAATGGGCATAAGAAAATGCACCGTATCCCTCTTGCCATGAAAATTTACCTTTAAGAAATTGTTGATCATTGATAAAATTGGAAGAATTGTTCTTAATATCTCTCACCAAATCTGATATACACATGATGGATTCAATCCTACAAAAACATGAACATGGTCTGCCACACCATTCACGATGATTGGTTTCTGGTTTTTCCCCTTGATGATTCCAGCTATAAACTTGAAGACTTCATCACGCCAAGGTTGTTGCAACAGATTTTCTCTGCCCTTTACTGCAAATACATACTGAATATAAATCTGAGAAAAAGTGCCCGCCATATTTTCCAATGATTTCTTGACAGTAAGATAATCCATTAGAAAATAATGATGCCTAAGTGAATGTTGAACTCAATTTACTTTTATGGTAATGGGGCAAACACCAAAATTTGATATGGCACTATTCCATAATGGGAAAATATACCCGTGTTCGCCATGCACTGCTATCGGTGGTAAGGCGGTTGTTGAGCAACATTTCGTAGGGTATACCGGGCATCATGCGGTTGTAATCTGCCACATGCTGATACATGGCTGCAAAGCAGGCACGAATTTGTTGCTGGCCACCTGCTACCTCCGCCGTCAGGTTGTTGCCCAACACCATGCGTTTGGTTTTATACACCGGATGTTCGGGTAACCTTTTGTTCACCGGCAGAGCTACCTGTGTTCTGTATGATTGTCCATCGGTTTGTACAAACAACATGGGCGGATTGGTGAAGCCTGCACCGTTGGATGTAGCAAATTTTTCCAACTCAGCCAGCTGCGCATAAATCATCGGAAGGTCAGGCCGCGAAGCGGTTTCAAAAGATTTGGTCACCACAATGCTGTCAGTCATTTGGCCTTTTACAATATTGAAACCGTAAGCTTGCTGTGTGTTTTCCAGATAAGCTTTTAGCTGTGTAGCCAAGTGTTGTTGTGCAGCTTGCAAAGCTGCTGCATGATTGCGCTGCTGCCAATGTTGCCAAAACCAGTTGCTGGCAGGCAATGGCGTTTCCCAATTCAGAATCACAGAATCATTACCCAACTCCACCAGCAATATTTGCGACAGCGTATCCAGTGCTTCGTGTTTTACCCGCAGTACTACCTGCCCCATGCCAGCCATTACCGGTTTCATGTCAACAGCATTTGGCGTAGCGGTAGTGGTTTGTATTTTTTGCCAAATGGCGGTGTCGCCCAACAAGCGGTTGGCGGCGGCAGCACTTACTTTAAAAGAAGCTTGAGTCGTTACATTTTTAGGTGCAGTCCAAACAAATTGCAACAGCAATACCAGCACTAACAGCAACACACTTACAACGATGATTCCTTTTTTCATACAACAATCAACAAACGATTTAATTCAACAGCAACATTTTCGAATGTCGAATATACAATGCTGCATGGTTGCGTATGCGGTTCTCATTGGGTTGCTGTCTTCAAACCTTTGCAGTGAACAATATCTTGTTTGTAAAGAACAGCCAATTCGTTTTACAGAAAACCGTTGTATTACTTTAGCAACTGAACCAGTTATTGCTTGCTATGAAAAAATTACTGCATGCCGCTACGGCCTTGTTGTTGTTTGCTACCAACAGCCAACCGTTGGCTGCACAAGACCCTTGGAAAATTTCGGCCAATAATATTCAGGCTTCCAATTACTACGGTATTACGGCTGCCAATGGCATGATTGGTATTGTGAGTGCTCCGGAACCTTTCAAGGTAAAAGACGTAGTGCTGGCCGGTGCTTACGATACCTATGGCCGTGGCAGGGTGAGCAATTTCATCCCCAGCTTCAACCTGCTGAACATGCGGGTTGAAATTGATGGCCGCAGCATTGATGCCAACAACATCAGCAATTTTACCCAAGAGCTCAACATGCAGCAGGCGGCTTTTACCGGCAGGTTCGATCATGCCGATAAAGCCAGCATCAGCTACACGTATTATGCCTTGCGTCATTTGCCATACACCGTGTTGATGGACGTCACCATCACCCCAAAAAAAGACATTCAACTGGGTGCCGCCAGTGTAATGGCAGCGCCGGATTTGCTGAAAGACGTACAGAACTATTACAACGAAATCGACCGGCCGCATGTGGTCATTTCATTGCTCACCTCATCGGCCCAAAGCCCCACGGGTAAAATGCAAATGTGTGCCAGCAACAGTTTCATTTTTAGTGAAACGCATGGCCACGAACCACGAGTGATTCATGAAATGTGGGACAACAACATGCACCTGATGAAGTTTAGCAAAACGCTGAAAGCCGGCGAAACCTATCGCTTCTCCATCACAGGTTCTTCCATCACTTCGGCGCATCACGATGATCCGCTGAATGAAGCGGAACGCCTCACCATTTTTGCTAAACTCGAAGGCCGCGACCGCTTGTTGCAGCGCCATTTACAAGCATGGCAAGAGCTATGGAAAAGCGATATTCAAATTGAAGGCGATGCACAAAGTCAGCAAGACATTCACAGCATGTTGTATCACCTGTATTCTTTTACCCGTGAGGGTACAGCACTCTCTCCATCGCCCATGGGCCTGAGCGGACTGGGCTACAACGGCCACGTGTTTTGGGATACCGAATTGTGGATGTATCCTGCATTGCTGGTAATGCAACCCGCCATTGCCAAGAGCATGGTGGAGTACCGTTTTAAAAGATTGGAAACGGCCAAACGCAATGCTTTCAGCAAAGGGTACAAAGGCGCTATGTTTCCTTGGGAGAGTGCCGAAACAGGCGTAGAAGAAACACCGGTGTGGGCACTCAGCGGTCCGTTTGAACAACACATTACTGCATGTGTAGCCATTGCTGCATGGAATTATTACCGTGTAACGCAAGATAAACAGTGGCTACGAGAAAAAGGCTGGCCCATCCTGAAAGAAACGGCCGACTTCTGGGCATCGAGAGTAGAGCGAAACGGGCCCGGACATTACGACATCAACAATGTAGTAGCTGCCGATGAGTGGGCCGAAAATGTAAACAACAATGCTTTTACCAATGCCGCGGCCAAAGCCAATTTGCAGTTTGCCACACAAGCAGCTGCATTGCTGGGCATACCTGCTAACAATGACTGGGCACAGGTGGCCGCCAACATTCCCATCCTGCGGGAAAATGGTATTACCAAAGAACATGAAGCGTACAAAGGTGAAGGCATCAAGCAGGCGGATGTAAACCTGCTGGCCTATCCGCTGAAAGAAGTAACCGACCCGAAGCAAATAAAAGCCGACCTCGACTACTACAGTGCCCGGGTACCCAACGAGGGTACTCCCGCCATGACGCAAGCCGTATTTACGCTGCTGCATGCCCGCCTCGGAAATGCCGACAAAGCCTGGTACTGGTTTAAAGATGCGTACCTGCCCAACCTCAATCCGCCCTTCAGAGTGATAGCCGAAACCAAGGGCGGCACCAACCCTTATTTTGCTACCGGTGCCGGCGGCATTTTGCAAAGTGTACTCATGGGTTTTGGTGGATTAGAAATAACTGACAACGGGATTGTGCAACAAAAAGGCTTGCTGCCATCCCATTGGAAAAGCCTTACCATTACTGGCGTTGGACCCAACAAACAAAGTTTTGTAGTGAAGTAAAAATGCCAGCAACAAAATCGGGCTTGCTACTGATAAAAAACCTATTTTGCTTTTAATTGAAACGACTAGCTGCCATAGGAATATTGGGCATACTACTGTTTAACAGTGTAGGCTATCAGGGGCTCACCCGTTGGTTGCAGCACCGTGCCGATGTGCAGTCACAAGCTCGTATTGATGAAGGCCAATTTGCACCGGAGGAATTGATTGAGATGAGTGTTGCCATGGACATTCCATACGCCACCAATTGGGGCAACTGGGAGCACTTTGAAGGTGATGTGGTGATTGATGGCATTCATTACCGCTATGTAGAACGCAAGTTGGAAAACGGCCGCATGTATGTTCGCTGCCTGCCCAATACACAAAAGCAAACCGTACTCAATGCACGGGATGCCTTTTTCAAACTGGCTTACGATGCCGACCATGCCGGCAACAGCAAAAAATCAACCTCGATTTTCGTTAGCAATTACATAGGCGACTACGACGATGCCAGCAATCAATGGTCGCTGGCACATTGGGTAGCAGCCCAACATTCGCCCATCGCCAAAGAGCCGGCCAGTCATCAACAACTGGTTATTGGCAGCATCATTATTCCTCCGGAAAGCCAATCTTAATTATGTTTTGCTTTTTGCCGGCTGTCTACTTTGCAGCGACCCGATGCATTGTGTAATGCATCAACATTTCTTGTTTTATTCTACTATCGATCCCGACATTATGAAAAAGCTTTTTGGCGGAGTACTGGCCATTGTGTTCTTGGCAAGCTGTACTTCTTCTTCTACTGAATATAAAAGTTACCTGAGCAATCCGCAACTGTTTAGCCAGGTGGTATACGAGCTCAACAGTGTGGTAATGGGCAATAACTTTCCACCCATTGTAGCATCACGCAACTACAGTTATGCTTCCATTGCTGCATACGAAGTAATAGCAGCGGGCAACCCTGCCAGATTCAATTCTCTTGCAGGTCAAATCAATGATCTCACCGCCATGCCCAAACCACAAGGCGATAAAGTGAATTTTGAACTGGCAGCTATCTTAACTTTCATGCAAGTAGGTGAAGCCGTTACTTTTCCTGAAGGCAGCATGAAAGAGTACCGCGACAGCATATTGCAGGTAGCCCGAGACAAAGGATTGCCCAAAGAAGAAGAAAAACAAAGCGTAGCATTTGCCGATACCATTACCAAAGCACTTATTGCCTGGAGCAAGGGCGACAACTATGCCAAAACAAGAGGTGCACAAAAGTACACGGTGATGGATGTGCCCGGCCGTTGGGTACCCACACCACCTATGTATGCCGATGCTGCCGAACCCAACTGGCGCATGATTCGTACGTTGGTGATGGACAGTGCCAACCAGTTTACGCCACCACCACCGCCGCCTTTTAATATGAACGATAAAAATGGCCCCTACTACAAACAAGTAATGGCCATTTATGATAGTAGCAAAACAATGACCAAAGAACAGGAACACATTGCCTGGTTTTGGGACGACAACCCTTTTAAACTGAACGTAAGCGGCCACGTCATGTTCAGTACCAAAAAGTTTTCGCCTCCCGGCCACTGGATGGGCATTGTGGGCATAGCTGCGCAACAAGCAAAAGTAGATTTTGCCGAAACCGTGTATGCATACGCCATTACGGCCATTGCCAATTTTGATGCATTTATCCAATGTTGGGATGAAAAATACCGCAGCAACTATGCAAGGCCCGAAACAGTCATCAACAAATATGTTGATCCGGAATGGCGGCCATTATTGCAAACACCGGCCTTTCCCGAGTACACCTGTGGCCACAGCACCACCAGTGCTGCTGCCGCCGAAGTATTAACAAAAGTGTTTGGCGACAACTTCGCCTATACCGATACTACCGAACTGGAATTTGGCATTGACAGCCGCAGCTTCAAATCGTTCCGACATGCTGCGGAAGAAAACAACCTGGCCCGTTTTTATGGTGGTATTCACTTTCATCCTTCGTGCCTGGTAAGTACCGATTACGGCAAAAAAGTAGGTGAGCTGGTAGCAACCAGGCTCAACATGAAAAAGTAAGTTTTACAGAAAACAAACGGGTGCAATGCGCTATTGGCACAAACTGTATATGTAGCTTACATTAATAAGCATAACATATATTAAGGCACACAACGCACATGTATGTATGCCCACCATCATCATGTATCGGCCATCTTGCAGGCATTTGTTTGTTTTCTCCTTTCATCCATCAGAAAAAAATTACCATCATGCAACACATACGCATGGGCATATTATGCCTGTTGCTGTGTGCAACACATAGCCTGCAGGCTCAAATGGATATCGATGCCCTGTTTATGGGCAAAGGCCAATTGTGTACCGGCCCTATGTATATGCACAACAGCTGGAAAAATTATTGGGAAGGCACTCTCAAAAGAGACAATCCCAACCTTGGAACTGTTACCACACAATCCATCAGCCTCATGGGCATGTATGGCATTCGCAAAAACGTGGCCGTGTTTTACAATCTTCCTTACGTTATCACTAACCCCAGTGCCGGCCAATGGAAAGGACAACGTGGCTTTCAGGATGGCAGCCTCTGGCTGAAATACAAACCCGTTACTAAACAATTAGGCAAGACACAACTATCAGTGATAGGCTTGCTCGGCGTAAGTACACCCCTTAGCAATTACAGCAAAGACATGTTGCCTTTTAGCATTGGCATGGGCAGTACCAATGGCCATGCCAGGTTGATGGTAGATGTAATCCGCAACAAGTGGTTTGCTACCGCCAGCATGACCTACGTGTTGCGCAGCAATGCCAGGCTCGACAGAACAGCCTATTACACCACGCAAATGCATTACAGCAATGAGGTAGCCATGCCCGACGTAACGCAGTGGAACCTGCGCCTCGGCTATCGTACCAACAAAATGGTAGCCGAAGCCGTACTCGACAACATGACCACACAGGGTGGTTTCGACATGACGAGAAACAACATGCCCTTCATCAGCAACCGCATGAATGCTACCAGAGTTGGTGTACACTTTAAGCAAGAAGAAGTGGGCCTGAAACCCTTGACTGTATTGGCTGGTGGTAACTATACCATCGCCGGACGTAACATGGGGCAAAGCACCACGCTGTACGCCGGCCTTGCCTGGATTTTTCAGTTTGGAAAAAACAACAACACAAAAAAATGATGAAGCACATCAGTTGTGCAATCCTCTCCTTTCGTTGCCTGATGCTACATGCACTGTAGCACAAGGGTCCCGATAGCTATCGGGAGACACAACGAAGCTGATAGTATTGCTTCTGCTTGTTTCAAAAAAACTCAACCAAATTACCATGCCTCAAAAAATATCCTTTACATCATCTGCCTTGCTGGCTTGCTTGCTTTTGCTGGTCGGTTGCAGCAAAGA
Source organism: Bacteroidota bacterium (assembly GCA_020161435.1). Classification (GTDB taxonomy): domain Bacteria; phylum Bacteroidota; class Bacteroidia; order Chitinophagales; family Chitinophagaceae; genus Phnomibacter. Next base: position 561,714 of record JAIUNV010000003.1, read on the forward strand.
AGTGACCGATGTAAGCCAACAATTTCCTGCATTAAACCCTGCCCGCACAGACATCAATGCAGGCACTTGGAAAACCATTTTGCTCACTGCACCAGATGAAGTAGCTGTGGCAGCACCTGCTGCACCAACCGGCCCCGATTATACCGCACAAATCAATGAGATAAAAAGTGTGCAGGCTGCCATGAAAGCCAACGACAAAGAAGCGTTGCAATACTGGAGTGCCGGCGCCGTATTGCGTTGGAACGAACTTACCCGCCAACTGGTAGCCAAATACAATTTGCCACCGGTAAACAATGCCGATGGCCTGTACCCTGCTCCCGATGCTAACAATCCGTTGGCCTATCCTTACTTTCCTTTCAGCAATCCACCGTATGCAGCCAGAGCGTATGCGTACATCAGTGCAGCCACCTACGATGCATTGGTAGCTTGCTATCATTACAAAAAATTGTATAACCGTGCAGCACCGTATAACGTGAACACAACTGTGCAAGCGTTAGTGCCCACCAGCGACCTACCCAGCTTTCCCAGCGAAGATGCTACTGTAGCTGGTGTAATGTGGGAAATGATGAAGCTGTTGTTTCCGGGTGAGCAGGCATTTGTACAAAATAAAATCAATGAACATTTACAAAGCCGCCTGGCCAGTGGTGCCAATGTACGCAGCGATCTGGATGCCGGTTATGCATTGGGCCGTGCAGTAGCCCTCAAGTTTGTGGCCCGTGCCCGTGCCGACCGTGCCGGACAAGCAGCCGGTAGTTTGCTCATAGAAGACGGCATGCGCCAGGCAACTATTGCCCGTGGCGAAGTGCCCTGGATTAGTCAGGAAAGCCCCAAGCGCCCCGGCATGCTCATGCATTTTGGTAGAGTTCGTACCTGGAATTTCGACAGCGCTACATTGGTAGCTATTCGTCCTCCTGCACCACCCAGCACCAACAGTCCGCAGTTCAAACAAGAGTTGGAAGAGATTTACAACTTTGCCAAAAATCCTAGCCGTGAGCAAATTCGCATTGCGCAGTTTTGGGCCGATGGTGTAGGCACGTACACACCTCCCGGCCACTGGAATGCCATTGCCTGCGAAGACTTTGTGAGCATGCAACTGAGTGAAGTACGCTGGGCACGTAACCTGGCTCTGCTCAACACGGCCATGATGGATGCAGCCATTGCTTGCTGGGATGCCAAATACACCTACTTCAATCCACGTCCGTTTCAAATGGATAACAGGATAAAAACGGTGGTGGGCTTACCCAACTTTCCTTCGTATACCAGTGGCCACAGCACCTTTAGCGGATCTGCCGCCACAGTGCTAAGCTACCTCAACAGCAAACGCCAAAGCGACTATGAAGCCATGGCACAGGAAGCGAGTGTGAGCCGCATGTATGGTGCCATTCACTACCGGAGCGACTGCGAACAAGGATTGGTTTGCGGCAACCGTGTGGGCGGCTTTTCAGTAGAACGAGGCAAAGCCGACGGCGCTGGTCTGTAAACATTTTCCCTTTCGTCTTTTTATAACAGCATGGGCAATACGGCCCATGCTGTTGTGTTATTGCCCCTTACATACATTACCTTCATGGCTTATCTATCGAATGCCTGACCTATGAAAAACATTGCTCTTGCTATGGCCCTGATGACCGGCTTTTCTGTTGCAGCACAACCAATCATTACCCCCGATCAGTTGTATGGCAATCTGTTTCACGAAGTACAAATGCAGCGCATTTTTCCTGATGGTAAAACCTTTGTGGACTGCACACCCAAGCGACCAGTGAAAGACATCATGTACGACTACGGCTTGCAGAAAGGGCCCAACATGAATTTGAAAAAATTTGTGGAAGACAATTTCAACCTGCCTGTGGTACCACAGCTGAATTATGTAACGCAGGAAAAAGATGTGGTCATGCACATCCAAAATTTGTGGAGCGTATTGAAAAGAGAACCAAATTCTATTTCCCCCGGCGGGGGCAAGGGGGCTTCATCTTTGTTGCCATTGCCACATCCCTACATCGTTCCTGGTGGCCGCTTCCGCGAAATTTATTATTGGGATTCCTACTTTACCATGCTGGGTTTGAAAGAAAGTGGCGAGGTGCAAACCATCGAAAACATGATTGACAATTTTGCCTACCTCATTCAAACCTATGGCCACATTCCTAATGGCAACAGGTCGTATTATGTAAGTCGTTCGCAACCGCCCTTTTTTGCATTGATGGTAGAATTACTGGCAGGCATCAAAGGCAAAGAGATGTACAAAAAATATTTACCGGCATTGCTGAAAGAATATCAATACTGGATGCGGGGCAGCGATAGTGTAACCACCGGCAACGCAAAGTTTGCGGTGGTAAAAATGGGCAAAGACGAAATACTCAACCGCTACTGGGATGACAACGCCACACCACGGCAAGAAAGCTACCGCGAAGACATGCTAACGGCTGACACATTTGCGATGAACAAAATGATGACCATGCGTTTTGCTTCGCAACAAGCTGCCGATAAAATGCGGCGTCAGTTACGGTCGAATGCCTTCCGCCACCTGCGGGCTGGTGCAGCCAGTGGCTGGGATTTCAGCAGCCGTTGGTTTGCCGATGGCGAACACATTCACAGCATCGAAACCACCAATATCATTCCGGTGGATCTCAACAGTTTGTTGTATCAGTTAGAAATAGTGATAGCCCGTGCTTACCAAGTGAGTGGTGTGCAGGCACAAAGCACGGCCTTTCTCAAAAAGGCCAACAAACGGGCATTGCTCATCAACAAATATTGCTGGAACAAAACGCTGGGCTACTATGCCGACTATCATTTTGCCAACCAAACGCAGCTTGAACGCATTACAGCAGCTGGTATGTTCCCCTTTGCATTGTTGCCCCTGCAATTATTGGAAGGAAAAATGTCAACCGCAAAATCAGTATTGCAAAACCACTTACTGAAAGATGGCGGTATATTGACCACACCTGTGAGCAGCCATCAGCAATGGGATGCGCCAAATGGTTGGGCACCGCTGCAGTGGATGAGCATTTGGGCGCTGGACCGCAACAATGAAAAAGCGTTGGCCAAAGACATTGCCCAACGTTGGTGCCAACTCAACGTAGGTGTATTTATGCGCACCGGCAAGCTCATGGAAAAGTACAATGTGGTGAATACCCAACTCGATGCCGGCGGTGGTGAATATCCTTCGCAAGACGGCTTCGGCTGGACCAACGGTGTGCTACTGGCGCTGATGAAGAAGTATGGGATAACACAGTAAGCCCCTAATCCACCCCCTCCAACAACATATACCCATAGGCAGGCAATACCAGGTATTCCCTGTCGCTGCCTACGGGCAACTGCTGGCCCGACACATGATCTTTCATGCGGGAAAAATGCATGCCCTTTTCCCGAAAAGCATACCAGGTAAGCCAGGCATCTTTATCTGAAAAATTGAAGACGCAATACAAACGCCGATTGGGTAAATGCCGTACATAACCCGCCACATGTATGTTGTGCGGCGTCATCCATTCCAGGTTGCTTCTATCGGCAACTATCTCCAACTGTTTGCGCAAAGCAATCAACTGCTGTGTAGCGGCAAATACTTTACCTGCCACAGTTGCTGTATCATCAATGTCGATGCTGTCCCATTGTATCATGGGCCGATGCATCCATCGGTTGTCGTAACTCTTGCCGCTATCGTTGAGATAAGTATAATCGTTGATGCAACCAATTTCATCGCCATAAAACAGCATGGGCAAACCACCCATGAAAAAATGATGCGCCTGCATGAGTACAATTTTGCGCAGCGACATGTCGATAGCAGCGGCATCGTTGTTGCGGAGTGCTGTTTCCAAACCACAAAGCGAAGCCAGCGAACCACTGATGCGGGCATCCTGTGTTTTCGGATTCACGGCAAATAAGGCACCCGTAGCAGGTGAACCCTCATACACACCCGAAAAATAATCTTTCAAAAAACGGCGATGCTCCCATGGATTGAAGCCTGCCGCATGTATCATGTAATCATCATAGCCCAGCCCAATATCATCATGACAGCGGGTGTAGGTAATCCACGAAGTACCGTATGGTTTGCGCAGCAATTCATGCTGTGCCGCCAGCATCACTCTTGTATCGCCGGTAGCAATGGCATCCCATTGCAATGCCATGTGCGTAGCGTTGTATGCAAAATCACATTCCCGGGCAGTAAACCTGTCGGTGCCAAAATACTTCATGATTTCAGCAGGTGCTACAATGGCTTCACCCAGTAGTGCCATACCCGGTGTTGCGGTTTGCACACAAAGTTTGATGAGACGCAACAACACATGTGCCTGTGGTAAATTTTGGCTCGTAGTGCCCAATTGTTTCCAGATAAATGCTGGTGCATCAATCCGAAGTACGTCAACACCCAAGTTGGCGTAAAAGAAAATCGTATCGAGCATGGCCACCAACACTGCAGGATTACTATAATTCAAATCCCACTGGTAGTTGTGAAATACCGTCATCACCCACTCGTTCAGTTCGGGCACCCATGTAAAACTTCCGGGGGCACTTTCCGGAAAAATTTCCGGCATGGTTTGTTCGTATTGATCGGGCAGCGTACGATCGGGGAAGAAGTAGAAAAAGTCTTTGTAGAATGGATCGCCTTGCTTGGCTTTTTCGGCCCACTCGTGGCGATGCGACGTATGGTTGAGCACAATGTCCAGCATCATGTACATGCCCCGCTGCTGCAAGGTTTGCTGCAACTGTTGCAGGTCTTTCAACGTGCCAAAACGGGTATCTACTTTTCTGAAATCAGACACCGCATATCCACCATCACTTTCATTGGCAGGACTTTCAAAAATGGGCATCAGGTGCAGGAGGTTTACACCCAGTTTTTCCAGATAATCAAGTTTGGTTTCCAACTGTGGCAGGCTACCTGCAAACCGGTCTACATACAAGCTCATGCCTACCAGTTCGTTGCTGATAAACCAGGCCTCTGCCGCTTGCTTTGCGGCATCCCGCATTTGCAGGGCCGCACTGCGTTGCTGGTGTGCCGCCACTATTGTTTGCAACAGTGCACCAAAGTGCTGGCCGGTATCGGCACGGTGGCCATACAATTGCTGAAACAACTGCTGCATATCGGCCGCATTGGCTATGAGCCGCACTGCCATATCATTATCTGCCTTTGCATTTGCCAAAGCAGCTTTTTGCAACACTTCTTTTACCTGCTGATGAAGGGGATGGTTGTACATGAGCTCTTTATCCGAATATATTTTTATTGAGGTGTTTAAAAGCTTCCATGGCACCCATGTACTCACAGGTTCGGGCTCCGGCTTTGTTGCCGTTGCGTACAATTTGTTGCCATGCTGTTGCATCCAGTGATTGTTGCTCTTGCGTCGATAGCTGCGATAACTGATACAGCACAGCACCTACAAAAGCATCGCCGGCACCGGTTGTATCCACGGGCTTCACGGGTATGCTACCTATGAGTTGCGTTTGTCCGTTGATGCCCAGCAAAGTACCTGCAGCACCAAGGGTAATGGCAAATACACCGCTGGTTGTTTGCAACAAATGCGCAGCGGCTTCTTCAACAATATTTGTATTGGTGAGCAGCATTGCTTCTTCATCGCTGAGTTTGAAAAAATGTGCTGCTTTTAAAAATGGCCACGACTGCTCTACAAACGAAGGCTTGTTGTGCCCAAACAATAGCTCCCGATAATTGGGATCAAAGCTTACCAAAATGTTTCGTTGCAATGCCTGCTGCAGCAGGTGTACATATGCCGCCTGCAATGGCCCGGGCAAAAAACCAGTGGCGCTGCCAAAATGAATGATGGAAAAATCATCGAGGTTAATCTGTGCTAAATCATCAATCCTCAACTGACCATCGGCACCACGATTAAAATAGAAATCACGTTCGCCATTTTCCATCAACGATACAAAAGCAAACGTGGTAAAATGCGCTGCATCCCGAAACACGTACCTTGTATTTACGCCCATGTCATGCAGCATGTCTACCAGGTGTTGCCCAAAAGGATCGACACCTACTTTGGCGGTCATGTCTACGCTGCCGCCCAACGCTGCAATGGCCGCAGCCACGTTGGCAGGTGCACCACCCGCTTTTTTTAAAAAGTTTTCGCCGGCCGATAATGGTTTGCCCTTGTCGGTGCAAATCATATCAATCAGCGCTTCTCCTATGCACAATACAATTTTTTTATTCATCGTATTCGTTGTTATAAAAGCACAAATAATGGCTTTGTGTCACCCATCATCAATAAAGCGAAAAATGTTTTTTTCATGGCAAAAAATAAAGAGATGAATCAATGACCGCCGCCAACTGGCATCACAATATCGCCGGTTGGTTGTTTAGGTTTCATGAGCAAAGTGGCAGCTGCAGCCAGTAGCAACAGCACACCTGCCAGTGCAATGGCTTTGCCCGGATCATTGTTTAAAAAATGTTTGAGCACATAGCCAAATGTGATGTTTTGCAAAATCATCGGAATAACGATCATCATATTGACGATACCCATGTACACACCATAGCGTTCCTTCGGAATATTGCTCACCACCATCAGGTAAGGAATACCCATCATGCTGGCCCAGCCAATACCAAAACCAGTAATGGCAGGAAAAAGCAGGTATTTATTTTCTATAAAAGGAAAAGCGAGAAAACCAATGCCAGCCAACATGAGGCAGGCAAAATGCACCAGCTTGGGCGAATATTTTTTAGCAAACCACACCAAGGCAAAAGCCGATAAAAACGTCACAATATTGTACCAGCCGTTTACCAGGCCTGTCCAGCTCACCGCTTCTTCATACAAGGTTTGATTTTCGGATGGCGATGTATGAAACACGGATTGTGCAATACTCTTGCTGCTGTTTTGCCAGTAACAAAACAAAGCATACCACTGAAACAAATACACCAATGCCAGCTGCCACATAATGCGGGGCATGTCTTTAATGGCGCTGATAATTTCTACAAAAGGAGAGAATACATTGAGTGGTGTTGCTTTCATGTGTACCAACTCTTCTTCAGTAGGCGGTATCTCCGGTGTGGTGCGGGCACTCCACCAAATGGAAGCGATGCTGCACACCGCCCCCAGAAAAAATGAGGCATACACCCAGGTGGGCAGCTTGCCCGTTGTGCCTACAAAAATCATGGGGAAAATGAAGAGCGACAGGTTGGCCAATGTTTGCCCGAAGCCGGTGAAAAAACTTTGTGCCTGAAAGCCTGTGGGCTGTTGCGATACATCCAGTTTATCGGCCACAAAAGCACGATAAGGTTCCATGGCGGTGTTGTTGCCGGCGTCTAAAATCCAGAGCAAACCTGCGGCCATCCACAAGCTGCTGCTAAACGGATATAGAAACAACGCCAGACTACACATGATGGCGCCAATAAAAAAATACGGCTTGCGTCGGCCAAAACGAGGGCTCCATGTTTTATCGCTGAGAGCACCAATGATGGGCTGCACCAGCAAGCCCGTCATAGGACCGGCTAGGTTGAGCAGTGGTATCTCATCAGGACTGGCGCCCAGCATATCGTAGATGGGATTGACGGCGCTTTGTTGCAAACCAAAACTGTATTGAATGCCGAAGAACCCGACATTCATGTTGATGATTTGCCAAAACGATAAGCGGGGCTTGGTGATGGACATAAGCAGGCAATCAAAATTTAAAATTGAATATACCTAAGTGTGCTATTTTCATACGGACTATGAAAGGAAAATTCCCATGGCTGTTGCTGGTCATCGTTTGCACAATCGTTTGCAGTGAAAACATTTTGGCACAGTCTCGTTACAGTATTGTGATATCAGAAATAATGGCCGATCCAACGCCACAAATAGGCTTGCCCAATGCGGAGTGGATTGAGCTGCGCAATGCTTCTTCAACGGCCATCAACCTGCAAGGATTTCGGTTGCAAAAACCTGGCAGCACTGCCAGTGGTGCCATGCCCTCTTTGCTATTGGCACCCGATAGTTGTGTGGTAGTGTGCACCGCTTCACAAGTTGCCGGTTTGAGTGTGTTTGGCCGCACCATCAGCGTCACCAGTTTTCCCAGTTTGAGCAACGATGCAGATGAGCTCATGCTGTTGGCACCCAATGGCAGTGTGATGCATGCGGTATCGTACAGCAGCAGTTGGTACAACAATGCGATAAAAGCCGATGGCGGCTGGACGCTGGAAATGATAGATGTAAAAAATGCCTGCACCGGCACCGGCAACTGGACCGCCAGCACCGATGCGAAAGGTGGTACGCCCGGTGCCATTAACAGTGCCAATAAAGTGAATGCCGATAGCCGTGCTCCGCGGTTGTTGTATGCTGCAGCCTCCACCGTGTTGGTAGCGCAATTGGTATTTGATGAAACCATGGACAGCAGCCGGTTGGCTACCAGCAGCAATTACCAAATTTCCAATGGCATAAATGTAATAACCGCTACTCCGGTAGCACCATTCTTCAACCGGGTAAACCTGTTGCTGAGTGCTCCGTTGATGGGCAATACCATTTACACCGTAGATGCCAACAACGTAACTGATTGCAGCGGCAATGCGGTAGATAATAATTTCAGCCGGGTGAAGCTGGGCAGCTTTAGCACTGCCGACAGCAACGATGTGGTGGTAAATGAAATCCTTTTCAACCCCAACCCGCAGGGCGTAGATTATGTAGAGCTCTACAACCGCAGCAACAAGATTATTAACGTGCAGCAATTGGTGCTGGCCAACCGCAGCAGCAATGGCAGCGTTGGTACTTTCGGCAGCATCCTCACTGATAATTTTCCATTGTTTCCGCAGGAGTATTTGGTGGTGAGTGCTGACCCCGCCATTGTAGCACAGCAATACACGGTGATGAAGCCGGGTCTATCGGTGAAAATTGCGGGCAGCATGCCTTCCTATCCCGATGACAAAGGCACGGTGCTGTTGCTGAACAACGCCGGCCGCATACTGGATGAAGTAACCTACGACGACAACTGGCATTTTGCCCTCATCAACAACAAAGAAGGCATTGCACTGGAACGCATTGATGCCAATGCCACTTCCAACAACAAAGACAACTGGACGAGTGCTGCCAAAACGGTGGGCTATGGCACGCCTACCGCTGCCAACAGCCAACAAAAAACAGCCGTAGCCAACACGGCCAGCATCAGCATTCAACCTGTCATCTTTAGCCCCGACAATGATGGCATCGAAGATTTTGCATTGATTCAATATCAGTTTGCGCAGCCGGGTTATGTGGCCAACATTACCATTATGGATGCTGCAGGCCGGCCTGTAAAAGTGCTGCAGCGCAATGCCACCTGCGGCATCAGTGGCAATTTTCGTTGGGATGGATTGAATGACAAACTGCAAAAAGTACCCGTGGGCACCTACATTGTTTTTACAGCAATATTCAATCTGCAAGGCCAGCGGCAGGTGTTTAAAAACACCGTGACCATTGCCAAAAAATTCTAACCAAATTTGTAGAGAATACTGATCCTTAACAAGGCCGTAACTAACAACCGCGGCGTTGTTGCGTCTTTCAAAAAACTACCTGCATGAAATACTTCTACACTTTCATCTTTGCGGCATTGCTGATGGCCTGCGGCGGCAGCAAAAGCATTTACGAAGACAAAAACATCACTGAGAAAAAACTCGAAAAACTGATTCGGGAATACAGCGCCAATCCTTCGGATAAATACATAGCCGACCAGGTAAAATTTGCCTACGATTATCTGCACAACCAATACCAGGCAGGCATTACGCAGTACCAATACAGCAGCACTTTAGAAGGAAAAGAATCTTTGCTGGGCTACTACATCAATCTGCAATCGTTTTATGATCGCATTCGTGGTTACAGCACCGTGAGCAACCTGCTGAAGCCCGGCACTGTGGGTGCTGAAATTGAAAAAACAAAACTCGAATTGGTGAGCGGCCATTACGAGCAAGCTGCGGAGTGGATGGATGACAACAACTGGCGCAGTGCCCGCCGTGCCTACCGCTCACTCACCAAAGTACAGCAGTGGATGCCCGATTATAAAAACACCCGCCAACTCATGCGCCAAGCCAAAGAGCAAGGCATCATAAACGCTGTGATACTCCCGCTGAGTGCAGAAGGATTTTACTACAACAACCGCTATAGCAACAACAATTTTGGCAACAACAATATGGGTAGCACACCCCGCCTGAGTGAGCAACTGGTAAATGATTTAGGCCGTAGCTACAACAGTGGCGGCTGGTACCGGGTGTACAATAGCTGGGATATACAGCGGCAAAACGTTCGCCCCAATTGGACCGTGCAACCTGTGTGGACGCAGTTGCAAATGGACAATCCCCGCAGCAACCGCTACGACCGCACCGTTGAAAAACAAGCAGAAATTGGTAAGGATACCGCTGGCCGGCCCATCTATAAAAAACTGACCGCTACTTTAACTGTTACAGAAGTAACGTACACAGCTACTGGCAGACTGGAGCTCCGCATTATGGACGATGACAATAACGAACGCATCAGCAACCGCAGCTTCCACGAGAACTACTCGTTTAAAACCAGCTGGGCTACTTACAAAGGCGATGCCGGTGCCCTGAGCAACCAGGATTGGGAACTAATTAATGCGCCACGCAACAGCAACAACCGCGATGAAGAACTAATGGAACAACGCCTGATTGAAAAAATGTATCAAAACATATTGAGCCACTTGCGAGGGCAGCTGAATAATTGATGAACAGATTGTACAAAAAGAAGAGAGCAGCCCATCAATAGCTGCTCTCTTTTATATTGGCGGATACTCGCCTATTCACTTTTTCTGAACCACTAAAACGCAAAGCATACACTAAGCAGCACAAAGGAGTTTTACCAATCACTCGTTAACCAGTTAACCAATCAACTCATTCACCAATTCACTCCCCTATATTCCATTAGCACATTTGCTAATTAGCCAATTGGCACATTAACTCCTACACCAGCTCAATATCAAACTGCACCAAATTCACAAACTGCTGAATGCGGGCATCAATTTCTGCTTTGGTGAGTTCCTGCATGCGTTGGGGGCCAAACTTTTCTACGCAGAAAGAAGCCATGGCCGAACCTACGATGATAGCGGTCTTCATATTTTGGAAGCTTATGTCGCCGGTTTTGGCTAGCCAGCCCATAAAGCCACCGGCAAATGTGTCGCCGGCACCAGTGGGGTCAAACACATCTTCCAGCGGCAGCGCCGGTGCAAAAAACACATGGTCTTCGTGGAAGAGCAAAGCTCCATGTTCGCCCTTCTTAATGATGAGGTATTTCGGACCCATGTCCATGATTTTGCGGGCCGCTTTTACCAGGCTAAACTCATTGGTAAGCTGGCGGGCTTCGCTATCATTTACCAGCAGTACGTCTACCAATTTCAGGTTTACCATCAAATCGTCCCAAGCGGTGTCCATCCAAAAGTTCATGGTGTCGAGCACAATGAGTTTGGGGCGGGTGGTCAGTTGGTCTATCACTTGCTTTTGCAGCTTGGGCATCAGGTTGCCCAGCAGCAAAAACTCGCTGCCCTGATACGATTCGGGCACCTGCGGGTTAAAATCGGCCAGCACGTTCAGGTCTGTCACCAGCGTGTCGCGGCTGTTCATGTCGAGGTGGTAGCGACCGCTCCAAAAGAAAGAAGGCTTGTCGGCCACTTTTTCTACACCGTCGGTTTGTACACCGCGGCTGTGCAGGTCGTCGAGAATGGCTTCTTCAAAATCATTGCCCACAATGCTGATTTGCTGTACGGGCTGTACAAAGTTGGCAGCGGCATAGGCTGCATAAGTGGCGCTTCCGCCTACAATTTTGTCTACTTTTCCGAAGGGCGTTTCAAGGGCGTCGTACGCCATGGTGCCTACCACAATTAATGACATAGAGTAAATGTTTTACCGGCCGTTTTGAAATTTGGCCGTGCAAAGAAACTACTTTGAAGCCAAAGCCTTTCAGGATTGTGCCGCGGCCCCGATTTTTTGTGCAAATTGCCGGCATGAACCGCATCGACACCCTCGTACAACAGCTGCAACTACTGCCCCATCCCGAAGGCGGCTTTTATGCCGAAACCTACCGCAGCGCCACGCTGGTGGCCACGGCCAATGGCCCACGCCCCATGAGCACGGCCATTTATTTTTTGCTAACGGCGGGCAATTTCTCCGCCTTTCACCGCATAGCCAGCGATGAAGGCTGGCACCACTACGAAGGCGATACGGTGCTGGTGCATGTGCTATCGCCGGAGGGCAATTACAGTTGCATTAAACTGGGCAAGGGCGATGGCGAGCAACAGCAGGGCATGGTACCCGCCGGGCATTGGTTTGCCAGTGAAACAAGCGGCCCGCTTGGCTATGCACTGGTGGGCTGCACGGTGGCACCCGGTTTCGATTTTGCCGATTTTGAACTGGCAACCGCTGCGGCATTGAGCAGCGCTATGCCAGCACATCGGGTGTTGATTGAAAGACTGACCCGGCAATAAAAAGACAAACTGTTATTGAATAAATAGATATTTGTTTGCTAATATTGTTAGCAGCCCAAAAATCAAACGAATGACTTCATTAGAAATATGTGCAGGAGGTGGCGGACAAGCTCTAGGGCTAGAAATGGCAGGATTTGAGCATGTAGGCTTAGTAGAGATTGATGAACACGCTTGCCAAACATTGGTTTTAAATAGACCGCATTGGCATGTTGTTCAAGGCGACTTACGTAAGTTTTCTGGAAAACGTTACAAAGGGGTAGACTTACTTGCTGGTGGAGTTCCATGTCCTCCTTTCTCTGTAGCAGGTCAGCAGTTAGGAAATGACGATGAAAGGGATTTATTTCCCGAAGCATTACGATTGGTGAATGAAATTCAGCCAAAAGCTATCATGCTTGAAAATGTGAGGGGACTTTTTGATCCGAAATTTGAATCATACAGGAAAGCCATCATTGCTCAACTTGCAGACTTAGGTTATTCATCTTCATGGAAGCTCATTCAATCATCAGACTTCGGGGTTCCTCAATTAAGACCCAGAACAATCTTAGTTGCTTTTAAAAGGAATATCATTAAACATTTCAATTGGCCTGAAAATATTGTTGAAGCCCCAACAGTGGGAGAATGCCTGTACGATTTAATGGGTGAAAACGGATGGAAAGATGTTGAAGCTTGGAAAAAGATTGCAAATACAATTGCACCCACATTGGTTGGCGGTTCAAAAAAACATGGAGGTCCCGACCTTGGCCCAACAAGAGCAAAAAAATCTTGGGCAGTTTTAGGAGTTGATGGATCAGGCATAGCCGACCAAGCGCCCCTAAAGGATTTTACCGGCAACCCCAAACTTACAGTACGTATGACAGCAAGAATCCAAGGCTTTCCTGATTCTTGGCGTTTCGCTGGTAAGAAAACCGCATCCTATCGGCAAGTAGGAAATGCATTTCCTCCTCCTGTTGCTGCCTCAATTGGAAAAGAAATTTTCAAAGCTTTGGTATCCTCGCTAACTCAACAAAATGAAAAGAAAATCAACACTGCTACAGCAAGAAAGAAGCAAGTTTCACCAGTCGCTTCTTAATGATATTTTGACTATAGATAAAAATGGTATCCCAAGTAATGCTGATAAAGACCAAAAATCTAGTGTTGATTTTGCCACTAGTATTGCAAACCAATTATCTGCAAATAATGGAGCGAGATTATCCGGCCAATCATCGGGTAACAAGTTTGAAAATGCGGTTGCAAGTTTCCTGACTAACACATTCTTAAAACTTGAACATTTAAGGCCAGGAAAATGGGATATTATAAAAGTTGGTTCTCGTAGAAGAGACGTAATTTCTTCCTACACTCAATATGAACATTTAGAGACTTTAAGCAAGCTCTCTAAACAAAATGTTTCTTTAGCGGCCTCATTAGGCAATGACTATTCCATATCTCCAGACGTGATAATTACTAGAGAAAGAGAAGCTGACAGCAATATCAATAAACCATTCCCAATTGTAGATGAGCATCTTGCGCTACTATCTGATTTAAGGTTGATTTCTGGGGTCTCGCATTTTCTTCATGCAAGCATTTCAACCAAATGGACGCTAAGAAGTGACAGGGCTCAGAATGCAAGATCAGAAGCATTGAATTTACTTAGAAACAGAAAGGGAAGGTCTCCTCATATTGTTGTGGTTACCGGTGAACCAACACCTAGTCGATTAGCATCCATTGCATTAGGAACAGGTGATATCGACTGTGTTTATCATTTTGCACTTCCTGAATTGCAAAATGCAGTCTTACATAGTCAAAACGATGAGGCTTTGAATATGCTAAACATTATGGTAGATGGGAAAAGACTTAAGGATATTGCTGATTTGCCATTAGACCTTGCTGTTTAGTTCCAAGATTTTCCACTCAGCTACCCGCTTTCACATTCCGCATCATGTCTGCTTCTTTGGCGGCATCGTAGTCGGGCATGCTGCGGTAGGCCCTGAAAATTTTCTTGGCTTCATCCACATCGTCATCTACCCACTTGAGACCGGCGAGGTAGAGCAACACATCGCCAAAAACTGCCTTAGTAGGATATAGTTTTTCGAGTAGTGCAATGCAGGTTTTGCGGTCATCATTATTTAGCGCCATAATAGCCCGGTGAAAATCCAATGACGGGTCTTTGCCCACCAGCGAATCAAGTTGGTTGACTTTAACCATCGAACTATCATAATTGTAGCGAAACGAATGATAAATCAGCTGAAGCATACACCTGTCGGTAGGGGTATGATGGTAGGACTGATATTGCTGCAGTAGTTTGGTTTCACGGGCAGTATCGCCCAATAAACGGCTGGCTTGTATGGCGGGCAGCAGGGTCGTTTTCCAGGCTTGCACAGCACCGGGCAAGGCATCAAATACCGCCAGCACCCCCTCGTTATCACCTTCTCTTTGCTTTTGCTGCATGTCTTCTTTCAGTTCCATGTAGTAAGCCTTGTGCTGATTGATTTTGCCGCCACCGCTATGCAAAAATTTGGTTTCCTGAGCAAATGTTTCGGCCAGTGTTTCACCTGTCATAAAAATGAATACATCTGCCACTTTCACTTTGCCGTCCCGCTTCATCAATATCATGTCGTGATAGTTGAGGCCGCCTTCAGGAGTGTATAACCTAAACCGGGCTACTTGCTTGCCATCTTGCTGTACCATACGCAGCAATCGGTAATGACCAGACTTTCCTTTTGATTGTACAATAGTAGAACCCAACTTTTTGGCATCTCTGAAAATATCGAGGTTGCGGATATCCGGATGGTTAGCTTCCATATACAGCGCATCGGCAAAGCATTGACGAAAAGCTTCTTCATCAATATTATCGCTCAAAAAAGATGCATCGTCTTTTGCCAAATGTTGCTCAAGCTCCTGCGCAAACTTCGTGGCTTCTTCCGCAGTTAATGACGTATAAGGATCAGGACTGCTGCAAGAGAACACAGCTATCGAAAAAACAGCCACCACAAGCTTTGGCAAAATGCTACGAACAATAAACATAACGCAGGTTTAAAAGAAATGGAAAGGTAGGGCATTTATGCATCTGCCTTGCGAATGGTTGGCAGTTGTTGGTTGATGGTTGGTGGGAAGAAGATGTTAGATGTTAGTAAGCATCCTTGAAAATCTACTTTCATCTTCTCCATCAGTGTTCTGCAAAATTTCCCCCTCCGGGGGCAGGGGGCTAATCAGCACATTTTCTTTAACCGTTCTACAGCTGCTTCCAGCGTCGTTTCTTTTTTAGCGAAGCAAAAACGCAACACTCTGTGATCATCGCCATCTACATAAAACGCCGATGCAGGTATGGTGGCCACACCACATTCTTTCACCAACCGCATGGCCATGTTTGTATCGCTTTCATGGCTGATGTTGGCATAGCTGTACATTTCGAAATAGCTGCCAAAAGATGGCACTTCTTCAAAAGGTGTGGCTTGCATGAGCTGCCGGAAATAATCCCGCTTGGCTTGTAGCTGACCACTCAGGCGTAGGTAAGGTTCTTCCGGCTGCAGGTACTGCGCCAGTGCCACCTGCGCCGGGCTGTGGCAGCTAAAACAATTGAACTGATGTACTTTCCGAAACTCTTTTGTAAAAGCAGGCGGTGCTATGCAGTAGCCTAATTTCCAACCGGTGCAGTTGTACACTTTACCAAAACTAAACGACACAAAGCTGCGTTCGTATAAATCGGGGTAGCGCAGCATGCTCTGATGTTGGCGGCCATCAAATATGAGGTGCTCGTACACTTCATCACTCATGATGAGGATATTGGTGCCAGCTACCGTACTACGGAGTTGTGCAATGTCGGCTTCGCTCAGCACAGCACCCGTGGGGTTGTGTGGCGAATTGAGCAGTATCATTTTGGTACGTGGTGTAATGGCCTTGCGTACCGCCGCCCAATCAATGCTGTAATCGGGAAACTGCAATGGTATGCGAACGACTTTGCCACCGTTGATTTCAATGTTCGGAATGTAACTGTCGTAGGCAGGTTCAAACACAATGACTTCATCGCCTTGGCCAATGGCAGCAGTGATGGCACTGTAGATGGCATAGGTACCGCCGGGTGTAATGGTAATTTCTGTATCGGGATGAATGGTAGTGCCATACAACCGCTGCACTTTTTGGGCAATGGCTTCCCGCAGTGCCAAATGCCCGGGCATGGGTGCATATTGGTTGTAGTCATCTTGCATGGCTTTGCTCACCAAATCGGTCAATGCTTCATCCATGGGATAATCGGGAAAGCCCTGACCAAGGTTGATGGCGTTGTGCTCCGTAGCCAAAGCACTCATGACGGTAAATATGGTGGTGCCAACATTTGGCAGTTTGGATTGTAACATCATGTAGCAAACCTATAGGATTATCAAAACGAATGGTCAGTAATCGATGCTGGTCTGATGAATTTTTATGCAAGAAGCTACACAAAAAAAACCGTGGAGTGCATGGCTGATGGCGGCTGCTTATTTTCTGGCAGGCATCAATCATTTTCGGGTTCCTGAGTTTTATTTACCGTTGATACCTGACTATCTCGGCCATAAAATTCTGCTCAACAACCTGAGCGGTGTAGCTGAAGTAGTGTTGGCGCTGTTTTTGATAAATGCCCGCAGCAGAAGATGGGCGGCATGGGGCATTATGGCCATGTTGCTGGCCTTTGTACCTGCACATATCTGGATGATACAAAAAGATGGCTGCCTCGACCCCAACGGTTTGTGTGTACCAGTTTGGGTAGCATGGGTTCGCTTATTGATTGTGCATCCATTGCTATTGTGGTGGGCCTATCGTTGTTGCAAAACAACCACTACAACATCATAATTTTTCTACCCCCGACAGCAGCTCAATAATGCGGTCTTTTTTGGTACGGCTGATGGCCAATTCCGAACCATCTGTCATAACGATACTACCACCGTCATTGCGCAATAATTTGCGCATGTACTGTGGATTGATGAGGTGGCTTTGGTGTATGCGGATGAAGCCATTTTCCGACAACACTTTTTCTACATCTTTCAAAGTTCTGCAAATGAGGTGTTGCGTTTTATCGTTGCAAAAAATACGGGTGTAGTTGTTGTCGCTTTCGCAGCGGATGATACTCGCAATTTCTAAAAACTCCAGGCCTTCACCTGTTGGTAATGCTACTTTGGTTTTGGGTTTGTGCTGCGCCTGCATTACTTCCTGCATCAGGGCTATTTGCGAAGCAGTAATGAGCTTGTGTTTTTTCTCCCACCATTTTTCCAGCATGGTTTTCAAATCATCATCATCAATGGGTTTGAGCAAGTAGCTGATGGCGCTGTAGCTAAAAGCTTTGATGGCGTACTGATCGTACGCTGTTACAAATACCACATCTGCTTCGTAAGGCATCAGCTTGTTCAGCAATTCAAAGCCGTTCATTTCCGGCATTTCTATGTCCAGAAAAATGAGGTCAACTTTATGTGCCAGCAAGTAGCGCAATGCTTCGGCAGGTTTATTAAACGTACCGCTGATACTGATGCGATCGCCAAAGTGTTCAGTTAGTAATAATCGCAGCGATTCCGTGCAATGCAGTTCATCATCAATAAGAATAGCTTTAAACATGTGTGGGTTGTTTACAAGTGATTACAACACGGGTTCCGTTAATGTGTTCATCTACAATAATATCTTCTACCTGAACCGTTAGCGTTACATGTTCATGCAAACCGAAAAGCCGCATCCGTTCCATGGTTATATTCATGCCAAGGCTTTGGTGCTCCAGTCCGCCTTCTTGTTTTCGCAGCTGGCTGGCTTGCCTGCCTACGCCATTGTCTTCTATGCAAATGCAAC
Source organism: Bacteroidota bacterium (assembly GCA_020161435.1). Classification (GTDB taxonomy): domain Bacteria; phylum Bacteroidota; class Bacteroidia; order Chitinophagales; family Chitinophagaceae; genus Phnomibacter. The sequence continues at coordinate 579,861 of JAIUNV010000003.1, forward strand.
AACCACCGGGCACTTCCGATACACTAATGCGTACCATTTTTTCGGGCTTGTTGCTGTTCATCAATCCATGCTTGATAGCATTTTCTGCAAAGGGTTGCAGCAACAAAGGTGGCAGTACAATTTCATCGGTATCAATATTCGCAGCCACTTCTATATGATAACGATACGTATCACCAAAGCGTTGGCCTTCAATATCGAGGTACAGTTGTGTAAGGGCCAGTTCTTCAGCCAGTGTCACAGTTTCCCGTCTTGAGTTTTCCAATGTTAGCCGAAGCAATTTGCTAAAACGCATCAGGTAGTCGCTGGCATTTTTATACTGCGCTGTTTGTATTTGATAGCGAATGCTGTTGAGGCTATTGAAGATAAAATGCGGATTCATTTGACTGCGCAGCGATTGCATTTCGAGTTGTGCCAATTGTCGTTCATATTCCAATCGCAATTGCTTTTCTTTTTGCGCTTCCAGTTCTGCTGTACGTTCTGCCACCGTTTGCTCCAACTGCACATTCATGTTGCGCACCAGTTGTTCATTCACTTCCAGCTGTTGTATGTACGATTGAAAATGTTGACGCTTTTCTTTTTCTGTTAGATACATTTTGTAACCGAGGGCTGCTGCAAACACAATGCTATCTAACAACACTGCCGTTTTTAACGCCACCATAGGGGTGATGTAAAAAAACGGTTTCGGATCGACAGAACGATACAAATTACTCACAGCTGCCCACGCAGTAAATGCTATAAAAATGACACTGGCCAGCATGAAGAACTTTTTCAGCGGACTCTTTACCTGTAGCACTATCCACACTACCGCTACAATACACAATACATAACTCAACAACCGAATCAACACAAAACCCGAGTTAGGCAGCAGGTAAGTATGTGTAGCAAATTGGTACACGGTAATACTTGCTGCGTAAAGCAAAAACACAGCAATAACTGTTTTGATGTACACACTCAACCTACGATAAGCAAATGCATTGACAAGGCTGGCGCCAAATGCTACATAAGCTGCATAAAAAACGTATTGTAATCCTTCGCTTACCTGCAGGTAATAGGGCATTACATGAAACACCAGCTTACCTGCATAGCTGTATGTACTATTTGTTTTGGGCAATAAATACAGCAGTGCACCAGCTATGTACATCACGTAATACATGAAGCTTTTTTCTTTGAACCACCAGCCCAAAAAACTCATGAAAAAAAGACTAAATACCAGACAGCCTAACACAACAGCATGGTACAAAGCTGGCGGACTATCTTCAGCATAAGCCGTCACAAGGCTTGCATCATAATAAGCAGGTGTTTCTAAATAAAAACTATGAAAGTACAAGTGTGCATGCTCGTTGTACACTTTGGCATACACCGTAGCAGTTACTCCTGCTGCTAAAGAAAATCCATTTGAATTGTTATCGTCATCAAACTGTAATCCGCTGCTATTGATGTAATCGCCGGAAAAGAGCTGTAGCACTGTATCAGGATATTGAACTGTCAATACAAAACTATCGCTACTGCCATGTGTGATGTATAAATATTGCGACCTGGAACTGTTGTTGTGCAGCACAACTCTCAGCCAGATATCTTTCTGCCCACGGCTCAGCCATTGCGAATCAACAGGGAGCCATGCTTTGCTCAGCGCAGCTTCCTGCCAATTGGAAGCCGCACTGGCGGGCATCACCTGCACGGATTGGTGCTTTTCCAAAGCAATGTAGCCATCTATTGCAGCCACAGCAATGGTATCGGCCGCTGATACACGGCCAACACAACAGTACCACAATGCAAAAAGAAAACAAACAGCTTTCATAGTGTAAACAGCAATGTACAAGAATCTGCTGCAGGCAACAAATATGCATTGAGCAGTTGGTAACACTCACTGAGAAAACGACAGGCTGCAGCAAATTCTCAGGCAACTATGCACAATGCTACGCTTCATGTTGCACAATACTCAACGCCCATTGCCTGCTGCTCATGGCCTTCATAGTTTCACCCTTGCATCATTTGCTCACCCCTCTCAGAAAGAAACGTATGAAACAATTGTTGTTCAGCTTCCTTGCACTTTGCAGTTGCCAATTGCTGCCAGCCCAAAATAGTGGCCAGCGCATTAAAGAAAATGCCAAATGGAAAACCGAAAACAAGGTGAACGAAAAAGTAGACCAAGCCATAGATGATGTACTGGATGGCAAACTGTTTAAAAAGAAAAACAAAGCTGCCGCTGACTCTGCCAAAACCTCAAGTGCTACACCCAATACAAACGCAGCAAAAAACGAACCTGGCATGCAGGAAAAACAACCGTTGAAAGCGTATAGCAAATTTGATTTTATACCCGGCGAAAAAATATTGTACAACGATGATTTTGAACGTGTGGCCGTGGGCGACTTTCCGGCAGAATACAACACAGATGCCAGCGGCGAAGTAATGACCATAGAAGGCAAAACCGGCAAGTGGTTGGGCCTTTCAAAAAACGGCAGTTTCATACCTGAAAAAATAACCAGCCTGCCCGACAATTTTACCTTGGAAATGAACGTGGGTATTCTTGATGACCCAGGCAATAACATGAGTGGATTTGGGTTGCATTTTAATACTGATAAAACACAGCTGTTTGATTACCATTTTGCAAGGGGCAGCTTTGTTACCCTGCACCCGTCTGGCGGCACCGCTGCATTCAGCGTGTATCAGGCAGCCACCGACAACAGCCTGAGCAACGAGTTTAAAATGCCACAATGGGACATCACAACCGACCAATCTTTTGCACGGCTGAGCATCTGGCGCCAGGGCAGCAGGTTACGGGTATATGTAAATGAAAACAAACTGATGGATATCCCTCGTTTCTTCAACCTGCAACAACCATATCACTTCGCCTTCTTCCGCGACTTTTTTGGCGATTGCAACCTGTTGTTGACAGATATAAGGTTAGCCGCCGGCGCCCCCGATACCCGCAGCAAACTCATTACTGAAGGCCGTTTCAGCACTACGGGCATTTTATTCGATTTTCAGCAAAGCAGCATCCGCCCCGAAAGCTATCAGGTATTAAAAAACATTGCGGCTACCCTTGCAGAAAACCCAACTGTACGTGTAAAAATTATGGGTCATACCAGCAACGATGGCGATGCCAACGCCAACCTGCTGCTGAGTAAGCAACGGGCAGCAGCCGTAAAAAATACACTGGTAAAAGATTTTGGCATTGATGCCAGCCGCCTGGAAACCGACGGCAAAGGCGGCAGTGAGCCAACCGACAAAGGCAGCACACCCGAAGCAAAAGCCAACAACAGAAGGGTTGAATTTATCAAACTGTAAATCGTTTTTACTCCTATGAAACATACACTCTCTCTTGCACTTTGCTTCATGAGCATGTTTGCTACTGCGCAACATGTGGGCATTGGCATTGCCAACCCAACAGACAACCTGCAAGTGCACGGTAACAATGCTACCAGTTCGGGCATTAGTTTTACCAACAACGCTACGGGTAATACTGCAGCCAATGGCATGCGGATTGGTTTGTTTTATGATGCTGCAAATGCCATCAACCGATACGGCTTTATTAGCGTACCTGCTAATCTGCCTTTCAACATTTGGCAGGGAACGCAACGCAGATTGGTGATGAATAATACCGGTGAAATTGGCATTGGCATGAGTCCTTATCCGGGAGCAACATTGTCTGTCAATGGTTCAGCATATGTAATTGCCAAACCTGCAACCGGTGCGTTGGTATTTGTGGCAGATACCATTGCCAGCAATACCAATCTGGGCACAGGTGTTGTGCTCACCAAACATTTAAGTACGGGCAGAAACTTTTTCAATTTCTTGCTCAGGGGTGATCGTTCACAAGCAATACTGGAAGTTGATTTTAAAAACGGTACCGCCAATGCAAAGCAAACTGAAATTTTGTTCGACTCAACCGGCAGAATTGGTATTGGCAATTATCTGAGCTACTACAACAACCCCATTCAATCGGACCTGCACTTGTTTGGCTCACAAACCATTGAAGGCAAAACCGGTGGCACTCAATTGTCCATTAATGGCCCTGCCAGCAACTATTCATCCGGCTCCTACTTTAAGCTGGCATACAATGCATCGGGCAACGAATCGGCGCCAGTTCCTTTAGGACAACGTTTTCATTATTTCATGAAGCTCAATGACAGTAGTGTTTTCAATTCACCTGATGCAGGTGGATCGCTGGCTATTGGGCGATACAGAACCACCCCCCTGGGAGCTATTTTTTACAAGAATGATTTGATTGCGTTGTCTCAAAATAAAACCGGGCAGGTGGGCATTGGTGGGTACCCTTTGTCGACAGACAATGTGCATGAAGTGTTTATGTGGGGCAATACCCGTTTTAGTGCGGATAAAATTACCCTCGACCGTCCCGCTGCAGCAAGTGCCAGTAGTGCCAGCATAGAGCTTCGCAATGAAGGTGCTTACCGCTATGGCTTTGGCTACGATGCCAGCAACGATCGTTTCTTTTTGTACGAAGGCAAAAGCAACAGCAATGCATTGTTCGTGAACAACGGCCGCCTTGGTGTTGGTAACCGCAACCCAACCACCAACACCCTCGAAGTAAACGGCAATGCCAGCAAAGCCACAGCCGGCGATTGGTTAGCCAACAGCGATGCCCGGCTGAAAAAAGAAATTACACCACTCAACAATGCCTTAGAAAAACTGCTGCAATTGAAGGGCGTTACTTACGAATGGAACGATGATAAAACCGGCACCACACGACCTGCCGGAAAACAAATGGGTTTTACAGCACAAAATATTCAGCAGGTATTTCCACAACTGGTAAGCACCGATGCACAAGGTTACTTACAAACCAGCTATGGTACTTATGACGCTTTGTATGTAGAAGCCATTAAAGAACTACTCAGCAAAATTGAAATGCTGGAAAAAAAGATTGCCGCTTTAGCTGAGCAACGTTAATGCCTACCATCAGCACACTCCTTTCAACCATCAACCTCATGCGTACCTCCTCATTTATGTGTAAGAATTTTGTATTGGTTTTTCTTTTTTGTGCAAACACCATCATGACCATGGCACAACCCGGCAATGATGATTGTGCCCAAGCTGTTTCTCTTTCGGTTTCTGCCTCTGGACTGCCGACATTTACGCAAGGGTTGACTACCGGTGCTACAGCTACGAGTGCCGGATGTACCGGTACCGCCACTGCCGATGTTTGGTATCAGTTTACAGCTGCGCAAAGCAGCCAGTACATTTACTTGCAACACAACAACAGCGGGCCTACCAATGCTGTTATTCAGGTATTGAGCGGAAGCTGCGGGACGCTTACATCCTTATCCTGCAATGGAAGCGGTATTACGCACAACTTTCCCAACACCATTGTTGTTGCACAATCAGGTCTTACACCTGGCCAAACTTATTTCATAAGGGTGTACTACAACAATACTACCAGTACAGGCTTTGGGATAGCAGTAGCCAACGCCGCACCCAACAATGAATGCACCAATGCCATTTCACTGGGAGTAAGTGCCAATGCCACAGGTTCGTTTATTGCTGGTACTACCATTGGTGCCACCGCCAGTACACCCAACAACAGCTGCATTTTTTCGAGCTCTAATGATGTGTGGTACACATTTACAGCATCAGCTGCTACACACAGCATCGATATCTTACAATTGAACAATCCACAACTACAACTTTTTACCGGTACCTGCAACAATCTTACTGCTACAGCCTGTAATTTTTTCTTTCAAAATATCAGTGACACTACCCGCATTACCGCAAGTAATCTACAAGTGGGTGCTACTTACTATGCAAAAGTTTTTTCGGGCAACTTCAATACCAACAACAGATTTCAACTGGCAGTCACAACGCCTTTTGTTGCTGCCAATGATGTTTGTGCCAACGCCACACCTTTGGAAGCATCTGAAACAACATGCAGCCCGCAACGCATATCATTTCGCGGAGCAGTACCAGACGCTGTATCGAATAGTAACTGCAGCTGGACGGGCACTCAAGACCAGGATATATGGTATACCATAACAGCCAATGCCGACAGACTAAAAGTAAAGTTTTGGCAGGATGGAGGCCTAAATACTTGGAGCAAAAGACTGGCACTATACAATGGAGATTGCCAAAACCTGAACCCATTGGTGTGCGGTGTTGCAGATTCGTTTACTGTCAGCGGTTTATCAGTTGGAACAACCTATTATTTACGTGTCGCAAAAAGTGGAGGCACCATTAATGATAGCATTGGTCAACTCTGTATGAGTATACCACCAGTTGCAGTTTACGATGATTGCAGCAGTGCAGCCATCCTGGCTGTAGGCAATAGTCACATCATCAACTATCAGCCTTTTACCATTAACAATGCCAGTTACTCACTGGCGGTTTCACCTGCTATCGCCCCATTTGTTACAGGCAATAAAAATGACATTTACCTTCAGTTTACAGCTACAGCAAGTACAAGCTATGTTGGTCTTTCGGCAGCCACAGCCAATGCAATAGAGTATGCCATTTTTAGTGGCAGTTGTGCCGCCCCTTCGCTTGTGGTTTCACCATCCATTATTGGCACAGATGTAAAGCTGGCACTTAGCACTACCATTGGACAAACCTATTACCTATGGCTTAGCGGTACCGGCAACCAGCAAATACGTGTAGGCGTAAGCAATGCAATTGATGCGCCCAATAAGGTATGCACAAATGCATATCCCGTTACCGTGGCAGCATCCTCAGAAAAAGCAATTCCTGTGAAGTTGCAGTTTGGCAGTAGCGGGCTCAGCCAGGCCTCTTGTCCTGCCGGGTATACCACCGAAACCTGGTTTAGCTTTCAGGCAAGTTCAGATTCTTTGGGCTTAGTGCTGGCAGCGGCTCCGCAAGGTTATGGCTGGCAGATATTTACCGGAGATTGCAACAATCTATCGTCGCTGAAATGTGGAACAGTAAATAGTAGCAACACCTGGACACCTACAATTATCAACGGTCTTACGGCTGGCACTACCTACCTGCTGCGTATGCTCAGCACAGGCTTTGTAGCAGAAACGAGACAACCACTCATGTACTTGTTTAATGCCAAAAAAGCGGCTGCCAATTATTGTTCGCAAGCGGTTCCATTGGCCATACAGCCTTCATCGGGATATGGCTTTGCTTCGGGCACTAATGCCGGTTTTTACAATGAGGTAAACAACTGCACTACGACGGGTGAAGCTTGGTACAGTTTTGTAGCCACAGCTACAGCACATACTCTTGTTGTAAAAGGAAATTTATCGCCACGCATTTCTTTATACACAGGCCAATGCGGCAGTTTGAGCTTGCTTACTGGTTCTTGCATCACAGCCAGCCAATCTGGCCGCGATGTGCGGAGCTTAATCAACCTGATACCTGGCAACACCTATTATGTACGAGTGGCCGGCACAGGCAATTTTGCCAACAGTGGTCAGTTTGACATTGCCATTACCAACAACAATACTCCGGCTAATGACGAGTGCATCAATGCCTTGGAGTTACCCATTGGCACTTTACTCCAAAATAAATTGAACCAATACCAGAGCACACGTGGCAGCACTGCATCCGCTACAGGAACTTTGCCTGTTACTACTTGTACTGCTTCACAAAATTTTGGTGATGTTTGGTTTTACTTCACCGGCAATGGCAAGCAGCTGACGATTGAAACAGACGCCCTCAACAATCAACCTGTAGTACATGTGTACACCGGAAGTTGTGGCAGCTTCACCAGCATTGCCTGTACCGATCAGTTGGGCATGCTCAATATTGCTTCGCAAAATGGTGTACGCTACACTATAAGAGTAGCTCCCAGATTTTCGACAGCCATACCCGAATTTCAGCTGCGTGTTTTTGAAACACCCGTACTACAGAGTAATGCACTCATCAATACAAACTGCTTAGGCCAAAACCTGGTGTTAAATCCCGGCTTCGATAGTTTACAGCAAAATGCGGTATGCCCTACCAACTTTGTTACACAACCTTCTTTTGGCAGCCCACGTTTCGACTTACTGCCAGTAAAAAGCTGGACAATGCCCAACCTGGCCACCACCGATATTTTTGCTACCTGCGCTGGTATTGCTGCTTCTGTAAATCCGTTGTACAACAATTGCACGGGATATGAAACACCACTTAGTGGTGGTAACTATAGCGGCTTTTTTGCGCATGTTGTCAACAGAGATTATCAGGAATATTTGCAAGGCCAATTATCATCGCCACTGGTAGCAGGCAAAACCTACCTCTTCAGTTTCAACATTAGTCTGTCTGATTTTTCGGCATTGGCCATCGATAAAATTGGAGTGTACTTTTCCAATACAATTGTACAGGTACCTATAGATGGTGCGTTGCCACTTACGCCACATTGGGAATCGCCTGCAGGTCAATTCTTCAACCAAAAACAAGGCTGGACCACTGTAAGCTTTTTATACACGCCTACTACAGCCGTTGAGTATTTTATCATTGGCAATTTTCAGCATCATTTACAAACAACTATTAGCCCCGCATTAGAAAATGGCGGCAGCAATGCCGGCGGTGCATTTAGTGGCTGTAGTGCCACAGAAGCAAAGCCAACAGTTTATTACTATGTAGACGATGTAAACATGGCTGAAGTAACCGGTACAGACTGTGTACTTCCCATTGATGATTTAAGATGGCAAACAAAACTGATGCAGGAAAATGTACAGATACTATGGAGCAAGCAGGAAGAAAAAGAAATCCGTAGTTATGAAATACAGCACAGTAAAGATGGCCGACTATTTAATACGATAGCAAGTGCATCAGCAATCGGAAAGCAACAATATCAGTATACACATCCATCGCCCGGCAGCGGCGTACATTATTACCGTATACAGCTGGTGTATAAAAGTGGTAAAACAGAAATCAGCAATGTAAAAAGCGTTACACTTTCTCTTGCTCAAAAACCAAACGTATTTCCATCTTTAGTTTTTGACCGTGTTCAAATTACTAACCTTGCAGACAATGCCAACATTACACTCATTAACCAGTGGGGGCAAGTTGTACAAACATGGAAAGCCAGCAAACAAGCCACACTCTTTATCAATGGAAAAAGCAAAGGCAGCTACCTCTTGCTGATAGAACAATCAGGAGAACGCTATACTGAGAAGATTATACTGCAATAAACCATTTATAAGCCATTATCTGACATCAGGTAACATTGATGTCAGATAATGGCGTTTGCCTTTTATCAAAAAGTAAAAGCACATACACAAGTGGCATAGCAATTGCAGCAATGAGCTGTACCTTGTTGCTGCTTATGCCTTATCTCGATACTTATTCTACGCCACTCACGGCAGCTACTGCTGCACATTTGTTGCGCAGGGCCACGGCGGGTCCACGCAAGCCAGAAATTTCGGCTTTTACAAGCCTCACCTCTACCGAAGCATACGACACGTTGCTGGCCAATGTGCAGTACTATCCCGAACCGGTCATTCACCTCGATACCGGCAATGCCGGCTTTGGCAATGCCCTCAACAGCGGCGCCCCGTTTGATACTGATTCTAATTTTGGTAAAGTGCAATCGGTACGGTTTTGGTGGCTTGGTTTAATGGCCAATCAAAGCCGGCCGCCCAGCCTTTTGGAGAAGCTGGCCCTGTTTTGGCAAAACCATTTTGTAGTGAGTTCAGAGGTTGTAACGGAGTACCGGTTTGTGTGGCGTTATCTCAATTTAATTCGGGACAATGCGCTGGGTAACTTCCGCAGCTTTGTGAAGCAAGTAACCATTGACCCTGCCATGCTCGAATACCTCAATGGCAATCAGAATGTAAACGGCGCCCCCAACGAAAACTATGCCCGTGAGCTACAAGAATTATTTACCGTAGGTGAAAAAGATTTTTATGGCAATGCCAACTACACAGAGCAAGATGTAAAAGAAGCAGCCCGTGTGCTTACCGGTTGGCGGCATTACAATTACTGGTGGAATGGCACCACTTCTATCTACAGTGCCTTTCAGCTCAACCGCCACGATACAGGCAATAAAATTTTCTCTGCCAAATACAACAATGCAGTTATTACCGGCAACAATACCACCAATGCTGGCAATGTAGAAGTAGATGCACTCATCAGCATGTTGCTCAATCATCCGGAAACACCCAAGTTTATTTGCCGCAAATTGTACCGCTGGTATGTAAACCCCAATGTGACGGAAGAAATTGAAAACAATGTGATTATTCCATTGGCAAATTTTTTCAAAAGCCCGGGCAACAATTACCAGATAGAACCTGTGCTGCGCAAGTTGCTCACCAGCGATATTTTTTTCGACATCAGCAATCGCGGTGCGATATTAAAATCGCCCATTGAGTTGATTATTGGTGCGTATCGATTGTTTAACCTGCCGCCGCCCAATGCGGCCACCGAGCCCGGTCCGGCAGAAAAATACCTCGGCAATGTGTGGTGGAATACACTCAGCATGCAAATGCCCATTACCGCTCAGTCATCTGTGTTTGGCTATGAACCATACTATCTCGCTTCAAGGTCGAAAGGTTGGTTAAGTTCGGCTACGTTGGCTCTTCGCTATCAGTTTGCCGACACCTTGATTTGGCCATGGCTGCAGGTGACGCCATCATACAAATTGGGCTTGGATTTAGTAGGATGGGCTACTTCGTTGCAGCCCAACTTTGGCAATGTGGCCGCGTCGGCTGCCATTACCACCGAGCAAATACTGGCCAGTTTTGCTGAGCACTTGTTTGTATTTCCGTTGAGCACTGCCCAGCAAAATTTTCTCATCGATACCATCATGATGCAGGGCATTCCGCGTAGCTCCTGGATATTTGAATGGAACCGCTACCGGCAAACACCCGCAAACCTCGACAACTTCAATACTGTTCGTTGGCGCTTATCGCTGCTGATGCGCTACATGCTCCGCATGGCCGAATTTCAAATTAGCTAACCCGCACCACGCATTTGCATTTATGAAAAGAAGAATCTTTGTTCGCAATACGGCTTTGGCTTCTGTGGCGCTTCCGCTTCAGCTCAATGGTTTTGGCATGACGGCCCACAGCGAAGCCAGCCATTTGGTGCAGGCGTTGGGCAATGTACCGGCTGCTAATGAAGACCATGTGCTGGTCATCATTAACATGGTGGGTGGCAATGATGGATTGAATACTGTGATACCTGTAGCGCAGTATTCGCAGTACTACAATTTGCGCAGCAACATTGCCATTCCTACCAACAAACTGCTGGCGCTGGAAGGCGAAACAGACATTGCGCTGCACCCGGCACTCTCGGGTATGCGGGATTTGTACAATGATGGATTGGTAAGTATTGTGCATGCCGCTGGCTATCCCGATTCTAACCAAAGCCATGCCCGCAGCAGCGATATTTGGATGACAGGTGTAAGTGCCAATCAATACGCCAGCACGGGTTGGGCGGGCCGATACCTGGAGCAGCGTTTTACAGGTTATCCAGCAGGATACCCTAGCGCCAGCATGGAAGATCCGTTGGCTTTACAAATTGGGTACACCGCTACACCAACCTTACAAGGCACAACACAATCTACAGGAGTTACCATCAACGATGCCAATGCATTTTACCAACTGATTGGCGAAAGCAGCAATGTGGCCGGCGAAGATTTGCCCTGCTGCGATGCCGGCGATTTGGTAGCCTTTGTGCGGCGGCAGCAAGTGCTGGCCGTGGGCTATTCAACCGAAATAAAACAAGCGGCGGATGCTGGGGCTAATCTGGCAACTTACCCCACACAAAACCGGCTGGCCGATCAATTAAAAATTGTATCCCGATTGATACACGGCGGTTTAAAAAGCAAAATTTATTTCGTGTCGATGGATGGTTTTGATACGCATTCGGGACAAGCCGAAAGCAGCGATGTAACCACCGGCACCCATGCCAACTTGCTGAAGCAATTGGGCGATGCAGTAAAGGCATTTTACACCGATTTGCAACTACAGGGCACACAACAACGAGTGCTGAGCATGACGTTTTCTGAGTTTGGCCGCAGGGCCAATTCCAACAGTTCGCTTGGCACCGATCATGGCCAGGCGGCACCTATGTTTCTCATTGGGCAAGGCTTGCAGAAAAAGCAAATCGGTACACCCTCAAACCTCGTCAGCGATTTGCTGCCGGTGAATCCGCAGCCATGGGAAACACAACGTGATTTGGCCATGCAAATTGATTTCAGAAGAGTGTACACTGATGTGCTCAACGATTGGCTGGGCAACGACCCCGGCGATACGGCGCAAATTTTGTATCAGCCTTTTGCCACCACCAGCATACTCAAACCCACCATTGAAACCATTGGCACGGGCAACTGGGCCGACCGCAGCACCTGGAGTGCCGGTCGCATGCCACTGGCCGGCGAAACGGTGATTGTAAATGCAGGGCACACCCTGCGCATTCCGCAATCGGTAAGTGTCCACAAAATGGAAGTGCATGGCACACTCGATGTAAAACCCGGTGTGCAGCTCAACATTACGGGACAATAAAAAACCATTCCGGGTGGAATGGTTTTTTGAAAAACAATTGAAAGCAACGCTTTACAAATACTTATCGCCTTTGTTGCGCTTTACTTCTGCCATGTAATCTTTTATTTCCTGCTCACGGTCTTTTTTGCAAATAAGCAGCACATCGTTGGTGTCTACAATTACAAAATCGTCGAGGCCCTGCAGCACCACCATTTTGCTATCGGGCACATGCACCATGTTGCGGGTAGCGTCTATCACCATTACGTTTTTACCCGTTACGGCATTGCCCAAATAATCTTTGTCCATGTTTTCGTAGGCACTGTTCCATGTTCCCAAATCGCTCCAGCCAATGCTGGCCGGAATGATGTGTACGTTTTGTGCTTTTTCCATAATGCCGTAGTCGATGGAAATATTGGTACACTGCGGATAGATGCGTACCAAAGCGTCATGCTCTTGTTCGGTATCAAACAAATTGGCTTCCGCAGCAAACACTTCGTACATTTCTGGCAAGTGTTGTTCAAAAGCATGCAATACATCGGCAGCCTTCCACACAAATATGCCTGCGTTCCATAAAAAGTCGCCACTGGCCATAAAGGTTTTTGCCAGTTCCAGGTTGGGCTTTTCGGTAAAGGTTTTCACCTTAAACACGTTGTTCTCCACTGCCACCTGATCGTATTGAATGTAGCCGTAACCGGTGTTGGGGTATGTGGGATTGATACCAAGTGTAACCAAGGCATTTCTTTCTTCTGCAAACTGCAAGGCCTGCTGTGCCAGCTTGGCAAAGCCCTGCTGATCGAGCACCAAATGATCGCTGGGCGATACAATGAAAGATGCTTCGGGATTGCGCTGCATGAGTTTAAATGCCATGTATGCTACACAGGGGGCAGTGCTTTTGCGGCTGGGTTCTTTCAAGATGTTGGCTTGTGGCAAATCGGGCAGTTGCTGTGCTACCAGCGGCGCATATTCTTCAAACGTGATGATGAAAATATTTTCTGCAGGTACAAAGGCTGCAAAGCGGTTGTAGGTAGATTGCAACAAGGTTTGACCGGTGCCGAGTACATCCAAAAACTGCTTGGGCAATCGGTTGCGGCTCATGGGCCAAAAGCGGCTACCAATACCGCCGGCCATAATGGCCACATATTGATGGTTATTCATGTGTTTGGTGATGATGCTTGGTTGGGTGTCATGAAGCTTTTAGTGTAGCCCCTCTTTTACGAGGTCGTGCAAATGTAGGATTCCCAGATATTGATTGTTGGCCGTTACTACCAAATGGGTAATGTCGTATTGGCGCAGCTCATCGAGGGCTTGCATGGCCATGGTATCGGGCTCAATAGTTTTTGGTTGGCGGGTGCAAATGTCAGCTGCTTTTACACCGGCAATGGGTTGTCTGCGTTCGAGCATGCGGCGCAAATCGCCATCGGTTATCACTCCAAACAAACTGCCGTCTGCATTTACCACAGCTGTAGCCCCCAATCGTTTGGCGGTCATTTCTATTACCGTTTCGGGTAGTGGTGTTTCGGGCCTTACCATGGGCACGGGGTTGTCGGCAATCAAATCAGACACCCGCAAAAACAGTTGTTTACCCAACGTGCCGCCGGGGTGGAAACGGGCAAAATCTTCGCCGGTAAAATGATTAAGGTGCATGAGGCACACGGCCAGCGCATCGCCCATCACCATTTGTGCCGTGGTGCTGCTGGTGGGTGCCAGGTTGTTGGGGCAGGCTTCTTTTTCAACAGTGGTATTCAGCACTAAGTGCGATTGTTGAGCCAGAAAACTTTCCATATTGCCCACCATACCTATCAGCGTATTGCCGAAGTTTTTGATGAGAGGCACCAGTACTTTTATTTCGGGGCTATTGCCGCTTTTGCTAATCAGCATTACCACATCGTGTGGAGTTATCATGCCCAAATCGCCATGGATGGCATCGGCGGCATGCATGTACAAGCTGGGTGTACCCGTGCTATTGAGGGTGGCCACCATTTTTTGGGCAATAATGGCGCTTTTGCCAATACCGCTCACCACCAGGCGGCCGCTGCATTCGTGAATAGTGGTAACTACTTTTTCAAACTGAGGATTGATAAACGCTGCTAAAGCTGAAATGCTATCAGCTTCTACCTGTATGGTTTGTAACGCCAGCGCCTGAATATTGGGTTGTGCCATGCGGTGGCAAAGGTAGCTTTTTGATGGCTGCTTTGCTGTGCAGTCCCGTTCATTTTTTCCGTTGAAAATGCTCCATTTAAAAGGTTTTTCTTTAACATTTTCTGTGTGAAATGCTACGGCAAAGCGTCGTATTTAAAAGTAACTTCGCCATCCTTTTTTCAGCAGGTGTGGCTATTGCCTACTGCGTAATGTTGTACAACACACTCCGTTTCTGGTCGTAAAAAAACCACATCTCTGGCTGAATTGAAGTATCTTAATGAAGTTCCGGGCAATTGTGCCAGGAAGCAAAATGGCATATCATGGCAAAAACTGTGACGAAGAAATCGGCAGCAACCCCTAAAAAAACAACGGGCACTGCAGTAACCAAAAAAGCATCAGCCAAAAAAACGGCTACCCAACATACCATCACGCCCATCTCCTCCTTTAGCCAGGAAGAACTGCTGGAAAAACTCAATTTCCATTTTGGTTTCGATGCCTTTAAAGGCAAGCAACTCGAAGCCATCAACAGCCTGCTCAGCGGTAAAGACACCTTCATTATTATGCCCACCGGCGGTGGCAAAAGCCTTTGCTACCAACTGCCTGCCATGATTTGTGAAGGCGTGGCCATTGTGGTAAGTCCGCTCATTGCCCTCATGAAAAACCAGGTAGACCTGGTGCGTGGCTACAGCGACAACGACAATATTGCCCACTTCCTCAACAGTACGCTGAATAAAACACAGCAGCGGGAAGTGAAAGACGACCTCACAAGCGGCCGTACCAAAATTTTATACGTAGCCCCAGAAACGCTGACCAAGCAAGACAACCTTGATTTTTTCCGTGATCTCAATATTTCGTTTTTTGCCGTGGACGAAGCCCATTGTATTTCGGAATGGGGCCACGACTTCAGGCCGGAGTATCGCCGCCTGCGGGATATGATGGATGAGATTGATGAAAAAATTCCGGTGATTGCCCTCACGGCCACGGCTACGCCAAAAGTGCAAAGCGACATTGTAAAAAACCTGGGCCTGCGGGATCCAAACATTTACATTTCTTCTTTCAACCGTACCAACCTGTACTACGAAGTACAACCCAAGGTGAAGAAGGAACAAACGGTACGCAACATTGTAAAATTCATTTCGCAAAACAAAGGCAAAAGCGGCATTATTTACACCCTCAACCGCAAAACAACCGAAGAACTGGCCGAAGTGTTGCGGGCCAACAACATAAAAGCAGTAGCCTACCACGCAGGTCTCGATTCGAAAATCCGTGCCGAACGACAGGATAAGTTTTTGAATGAAGATGTGCAGGTGATTGTAGCCACCATTGCTTTTGGCATGGGCATCGATAAACCGGATATCCGTTTTGTCATTCACTTCAACATTCCTAAATCCATCGAAAACTATTATCAGGAAACTGGCCGTGCCGGCCGCGATGGTATGGAAGGCAAGTGCATTCTATACTACTCTCACAGCGATGTGGCCAAGCTGGAACACCTGATGCGGGACAAGCCGCTTAGTGAGCGGGAAGTGGGTGCTCAACTCATCAACGAAACCGTAGCATTTGCGGAGAGCAACGTGTGCCGCCGCAAAATTTTGCTGCACTACTTTGGCGAAGAAGCTAAGCAGGAAAACTGTGGTCTCTGCGACAACTGCCTGCATCCGAAAGAATCCATCGACACCAAAGACGAAGTGATTAAAGTGATGAAAGTGGTGAAAGCGTTGGATGAACATTTCAATATTGATTACGTCATCAATATTTTGCTGGGCAACCCCATACCGCAGGTGACCATGTTCCGCCACAACAACATTCCGGAGTTTGGCATTGGCAAAGACAAAGACGCTCATTTCTGGAACAGCCTCATTCGGCAAATGCTGCTGAGCACTTTGCTCCGCAAAGACATTGAAGAATATGGCCTGCTGAAGTTTACGGATAAAGGAAAGGCATTTATGAAGAAGCCAACCGAATTCCGTATTGTGCTCAACAACCAGTTTGAAGATGCCAACGAAGATGATGGCGAATACGATGGTGGCGACGGTGGCGGCACCGGTGCCGCAGCCGATGACAAGCTGTTTGAAATGCTGAAAGAACTGCGTCAGCGGGAAGCGAAAAAACGTAGCCTGCCACCGTTTGTGATCTTCCTCGAAAACAGCCTGCAAGACATGGCCACCATGTACCCCACCACGCTGGAAGAGCTCGAAAAAATGCAAGGGGTAAGCAAAGGCAAAGCCATCAAATTTGGTAAGCCGTTTATTGAACTCATTGCCAACTACGTAGAAGAAAATGACATTACCAAGCCGGAAGACTTTGTGATGAAAAGCGTGGTGAACAAGAGCAGTAACAAGGTGTACATTATTCAAAACATTGATAAGAAAATACCACTGGAAACCATTGCTAAAAACAAGAGCCTTGGCCTGCACGAACTGCTGGAAGAAATGGAAACCATTGCTGCCAGCGGCACCCGCCTCAACCTCGACTACGCTATAGATGAAATGCTGGACGAATACGAGCAGGAAGAAGTGATTGAATACTTTAAAGGCTGCGAAACATCGTCCTTAGAAATAGCGCAAAAAGAACTGAGCGACCTGGGCCTCGATTGGGAACAGTTGAAAATTATGCGCATTAAGTTTTTGAGTGTGTACGGCAACTAAGCCTGCAGCATCAAAGCAACAGCCACGAAGCAAAACCGGCAACATCACGCAAGTGTATTGCTGCAGTTTGCTTCGTGGCTTTTTTATGCTTTAAAATAAGTAGCGAACACTCTACACATCAAAATCCACTTCTACTTCGGCACTACGCGGATGGCTTTGGCAGGTAAGAATATAGCCCGCCGCAATTTCATCGGGTTCCAGGCCATACACCACATCCATGTCTACTTCGCCTTTTACCAGCTTGGCTTTGCAGGTGCAGCATACACCGCCTTTGCAGGCATAGGGCAGGTCAGCACCTTGCAGCAGGGCCGCATCCAGTATGCTGTTGCCCATGTATTCCAATTCGAAAGATGAGTGAACGCCATCAATACGCAGCTGCACTTTGCTCATAGGTTGCTTGTGCTGCGCCGCCGCATCATTTCTGTGAATGGGCTTGTGCGATGCTGCAGAACTAAACAACTCCACATGTATTTTTTCAGTTGCCAAGCCGGCACGTATCAACGTGTCTTTGGCATCCAGTGTCATTTGCTGAGGGCCACACAAAAAGCAGGCATCTACTTTTGTTACATCAATCAATTGAGTAGCCAGCGTTTCACATTTGGCTGCATCAATACGACCATGATGTATATCTGCATCGGTTCTTTCGCGGCTCAGCACATGTATCAACCGGAAGCGTTCGATGTATTTATCCTTTAATGCTTCCAAGGCTTCTTTAAACATGATACTGCTGCGGTTGCGGTTGCCATACACCAATGTAAAAAGGCTGTAGGGTTCGGTACGCAGCGTGGTGCTGATGATGCTGAGTATGGGCGTGATGCCACTACCCGCAGCAATGGCGAGATAATGTTTTTGTTGCGCTGGTTGCAATGGCGTAAAAAACTTACCGATGGGTGGCATTACCTCCAACTGCATGCCCGGCTTAAGTTCGGTATTGGCCCAGGTAGAAAAAACACCGCCTTCCACTTTTTTAATGCCAATTTGCCAGGCTTCATCCAGCGGGCTGCTACACAGGCTGTAGTTGCGTCGTACATCCTGCCCATTGATATTGGCTTTAATGGTGAGGTATTGACCATGCGTAAATGCAAAAACGTTACGCAGCTCATGTGGTACATCAAAACTAACCACTACGGCATTGTTCGTTTCGGGTGTTACGCTTTTTACAGTAAGTGTATAAAAATGTTGTGCCATATTGCTTCAGTATCTTCTTTGTTATTGTTCCAATCCTTTTAACAGCAGCATCACCAAGTCATCGGCTATTTGTTTGCTGCTGATGGCCTTTTTGCTGCGCTGCCAATACTCAATACTCCGCACTGCCGAAAGTATGGTAAGCACTGCCACATGCGGGTGCACGGGTTTGAACTTGCCCGCATCAACACCTTGCTGAATGATGGCGGCAAGGCGGTTTTCGTAAAGCTTGCGCTGGTTTAGAAAATTGGTGAGCCAGGGCTCTTTCAAATGCTTCCAGTCGCGGTTGCTTACGTACACATCGTTGTACCGGGTAAGCAGCATGTGTATGTGAAACCGGATAATGGCTTCCATTTTGCGGCTGGCGCAACTATCGTCGGCCTCTAATTGTAGCAGGTGCGCATTAAAATCGTTGGCTACGGTGCAACAAATTTCCCGGAGCAGTTCTTCTTTACTACTAATGTGGTTGTACAAGCTGGCGGCTTCCATGCCGCTTTGCTCTGCCAGCTGCCGCATGGTGGTGGCATTAAAGCCGTTGGTTTTAAACAAGCCTGCTGCCTGCTCCAGTATTTGGCGGCGGCGGTTGGGGCTGGTAGTTTGTTTTGGGCGAGCCATAGCAATCGATTGGCACAAAACTAACGCTTGTTAGTTAATGAAATAGAAGGCGGTAAAACGATGGATGAGGTACGATGTAAAAGTTTGCTCCCGATAGCTATCGGGATTGTAGTTAACCGGAAAATCCTTGTCCCAAAAAATAGTTGGTGGTTGCTGGTGAAAAAAATCGAGACTCTGGGGCTTTTGATTATTTCGCCCCGCTGGGGCTTGATGTACTTCGCCCATGTTTCTATTCCACGGGTTGAAACCTGTGGTTAATGAATAGCCGCTGTAAGGTGGCTACCGACTTCATTATTTCTTATTGGTTATTCTTTATTCTACCGGCTTCTTTCCATCCTTTTTCCATGCCTTTTCCACTTCGGGCCCAAATGCCTGTTTCGCATGCCCACCATTCAGCAAGCTATTTTGCCGCTGCTCCAAAGTGATGAAAATGCACTTCATACAGCAAAACACCCTTAAACAATTATTTATCAATGTGTTGTATTTAAAAAACAATACTTCAGCCTGCCATGTACTAAAAAAAATATGGTACTGTGTGTTGCATAGTACCGAATAGTGCCTATATCTTTGTGTTGTCAACACGAGGAAGACGGAAAGGCACGAAAGCCAACCAAGCACCCACACCCGCACACTTTGATCATTCGGGCTTTTCGTCTTCCTGACTTTCGGACTTAATAAAACACAAACACCATGAACATTGAAAACACCGCCAGTCAGATGCGCAAGGGAGTGCTGGAGTTTTGTGTGCTATCGGTGATAAGCAAGGGTGAGGCCTACCCGAGTGATATCATTGAGCAGATGAAAGCTGCCAACTTCCAATTGCTGGAAGGAACGCTGTACCCACTACTCACACGACTCAAAAATTCGGGCATGCTCAACTACCGCTGGGTAGAAAGTAGTAGTGGCCCACCCCGCAAGTATTTCAGCCTAACCGACAAGGGGTTTGCCTTTTACCGGGAACTGGAAAGCACCTGGCAGGAAATGGCCAACGCCGTCAACAGTGTCATTCACAGCACCCCCCTCACACCGCCACCAGAAATGACAACCGCAAACACAAGCACACAACAACACGAAGCCTAACCCACTCCCCGCACCATCACACACCTACACAAGCACACTTACACCTCAACTGCTACACAAGCACTCCAACCTAAAATTTTCTCTCAAACACATTTCACCATGAAAAAGGTCATCAACATCAACTTTCAGGGCAGAGTAATACCCATCGAAGAAACTGCTTATGAGATGTTGCAAAACTATATCAGCAGCCTGCGCAACTATTTTGCCAATGAAGAAGGCCGCGAAGAAATCATCAACGACATCGAAAACCGCATTGGCGAACTGTTTGGTGAAGCCCTCAAAAAAGGCGCCGCCTGCATTACCGACGATGAGTTGAACAAGATTATGAGCAATATTGGCCGCCCCGAAGACTTTGCTGCCAATGATGAAGAGGCAGGTAGCGCCAGCGGAGCTTCTGCTGCAGATTATACCCACACCCAACAGCAGTACAGCTACCAGCAGCAGTACCAGCAAACCACTGAGCCCAAACGCTTGTACCGCGATGAGCAAGACAAAATTTTGGCCGGTGTAGCCAGCGGCATTGCTCACTACCTCGGCATCGACCCTGCAGTGGTTCGCCTCATCTTTGCCTTCCTCTTAATTGTAGGTGGCACCGGTATTCTGCTCTACATTATCCTTTGGATTGTATTGCCCAGCAAAAGCCTGGTAAACCATGTACGCAAACGCCTTTTTCGTGACCCAGATGATAAAGTAATCAGCGGTGTATGCGGTGGCCTCGGTAAGTATTTCGATATCAACCCTGCCATTCCCCGCGTCATTTTTGCAGCGCCATTCATCTTTGGCATCATTACGTCTATTGGTCGCAACTTTTTTGATGATGGGCCCATTATTGTAGGCGGTTTTGGTGGCTCTACATTTATACTGGTGTACGTTATCCTCTGGATTGTATTGCCCGAAGCACTCACCGCTTCTGAAAAGCTGGAAATGCGGGGTGAAAAAGTTGACCTCAACAGCATTCGCAACACCGTAATGAGCGACCTGCAAGGCTTTAAAGGCCGTGCCCAAAAAATGGGCGAAGACGTAAAAGTATCCGCTCAAAAAATGGGTGCCGAAATGAAAGAAACTTTTCAGGAACGTGGCCAGGCTTTTAATGCCGAAGTAAAAAAATCGAGTGGGGGGATTGGCAACGCCATCGCCATTTTGGTAAAAGCTTTTGTGTACTTCGTATTGGGTTGCGTAGCCTTCGGGTTGTTTGTAGCCCTCATAGCCCTCACCGGCGCCGGTGTAGGTGTAATGCCGCTGCACGACTTCTTTTTGCAAGGCACTTCACAAAACCTGTATGCCCTTGGTACGCTGGTACTGTTTGTAGGCGTACCCATCATTAGCATATTGGTGTGGTTTATCCGCCGCCTTATGAAAGTGCGTACTCACAACAAGTTTATTGGCTACGCTTTTACTGCCATGTGGTTTGTAGGTTTGTTTTGCCTCATTGCCTTGTTAGGCAGTGTACGCCGCAGCTTTTCTACACAAGTAGGTAAACGTGAAGAAATAAAAATTGAACAACCTGCCAACGGCAAACTGGAAGTAGCCATTGCCGATGAACAAATAACTTATTACGATGGCTGGTTTGAAATGGATGGCCTGGTAAGTATTGATGGCGACAGCATGCACCTGAATACCGCTAAAGTAAATGTGGTAAAAAGTAAAGACAGCCTGTACCATGTACACATGATAAAAATGAGCCGCGGCCGTGAACGTGAACAAGCCCAGCGGCTGGCCGAAAAAATCAACTTCCCCGTAGTACAAAAAGAAAATGTGCTCTACCTGCCTGCCACTTTTACCATTGCCCGAAACGATAAGTGGCGCAACCAAAAAGTACTGATTGTAATAGAAGTGCCAGAGGGAAAAAAAATCAGGATGAGTAATGAAGTAGAAGATTACGACTATTTCAGCATCGACTTTGGCCGCAGCCGCCGAGGCTTTAGGATAGACGTTGACCGCGAATGGGAAGAAGGCTTGTATTGGGAAGATGAAATTGACATGCAAATGACCAACGACCGACTGGAGTGGGATGGCCGTGAACCTGCCAGGGTCCGCAGCAACGACCGCCGCCGAAATAGCGACCGTGACCGCGAAACCATCATCACAGATACAAACAACGTGAAAGAACCAGCTGCACCAGCAGTACCCAACAAAAAAGCAACACCAGATAGTGTGTACCGCTACAAGCAGGCAACACAAAAAACAATAGAAACATCAACAGATGATGCAACAGTTTCTGCTGGTGGTTTTAAACCAATGTCGCCATTAGCCAGTGTACTCAAACTGTTTTAGTAACGTACGAATACCTTTTTTACACCTTCATTAGTTTTTAGGTTGGCGCCCTGCTGGTTTTTACCGGCGGGGCCATTTTTTTATACGCAGTGGCTATAGATGATTCCATGAAAAAAGTTGCGCCGGCACAAACGGGCAGCTTTATGATTCAGCTAACAAACTCTTACCAATAAGCATTGTTATCTTGTACTATGCACACAATCCGCAAAGTGGTCATTATCGGTGGTGGTTTCGCCGGTTTGCAATTGGCCCGAAAACTCAATACTAAGCCCTCATTTGCAGTTACCCTCATCGACCGTTTTAACTATCATCAGTTTCAACCCTTGTTTTATCAGGTAGCTACGGGTGGGCTAGATGCCAGTAATATTTCTTTTCCGCTGCGCAAAGTTTTCCATAACAGCAAAAACGTACGCATACGACTAGATAAAGTAACCGCCATTGATACCAAATCACAAGTGGTACATACCGAACACGGTACGCAGTTTTATGACGACTTAGTGATTGCCACCGGTGCAGATACCAATTTCTTTGACAATGCTGATTTAGAGCAACATACCTACCCCATGAAAAGTACGGTAGAAGCTTTGCAACTACGGCATAAAATCATTACCAACTTTGAAGCGCTGCTATACACACAGGACCCCATTTTGCAGCAGCGATTACTTACGATTGTAGTAGTAGGCGGCGGGCCAACTGGTGTAGAACTGAGCGGCGCCATTGCCGAAATGAAAAGCTTTGTACTGCCTAAAGATTATCCTGAAATTGATTTTTCGAAAATGCGCATTTTGCTACTTGAAGGCACGGGTAAAACACTTGGTGCCATGAGCGAAAGCAGCAGCCGGCAAAGCCAGCAATACCTGCAACAATTAGGTGTAGAAGTTATGACCAATACGCTTATGGATACTTACGATGGGCAAACCATTACACTAAAAGATGGTAAGACTATCGAAAGCGGATTGGTGATATGGGCTGCAGGCATAAAAGGCAACGTGCCCGATGGCATCGACCCTTCACTTCTTGTGCGGGGCAACCGCATCAAGGTCAACCAGTTTAATCAGGTAGAAGGTTTTAATAATGTGTATGCACTGGGCGATGTGGCATGGATGCAAACAGCCAACTATCCCAACGGGCATCCGCAGGTGGCCAATGTAGCCATCAATCAGGCAGCCAACCTTGCCAGTAACTGGCATAAATACAGCTACGATACTACCCATTGGAAAGCATACGAATACAACGATCTCGGCAGTATGGCCACAGTTGGCCGCAACAAAGCAGTGGTTGATCTGCCATTTCCAAAATCGTCGGGAAAAAGATGGCACTTCGGGGGCTTGTTTGCCTGGTTGGTATGGATGTTTTTACACCTGATGCTGATACTCGGGGTTAAAAACAAACTCATGGTGTTTATCAACTGGATGTACAACTACCTCACTTACGACCAAAGCTTGCGGCTTATTTTCAGAGAGTTTGACCGCGACCAACGATTAGCAGAAAATACCTGATGCTAAGCCCGGCGACCAAGCAGCAAACTGCGCCAGGTAACCGCTTCACCAGCCCGTGCTTTTTTGAACCCGGTGTTTACCAAAAAAACACCCGCTACCGTTACCAAAGCACCTACGAGTAAAAACAGGCTCCATGCTTCTCCCAACATAAAGTGGCCGAGTACTACTGCCACCATGGGGTTGATGTATGCATAAATAGATGCCAGTGTGGTAGGCAAATGCTGCAGCGAATAAATGAAAGCACCAAACGTAATGATGGATCCAAACGTAACCATGTATGCCAAGGCGTACCAGGTTTGTGCTGGTATTTCTTGCAACGGCATGGCAAAGCCAGCCCCTGTAGAAATACAGGTGAGCATGAAGCCCGCTAAAAACATTTGCCAACCCAAACTATAATAGCGGTTGAGGCCAACGCTGTTGTTGGTGGTAATAACGGTACCTACAGCCCAGGTAAAAGCGGCGATAAGAGAAAGGATGATGCCGAAAGAAAAATCGCTGTTGGAAAAGTCGGCAATGTGCTCGTAAAAAATAACGGCCACACCGGCAAAGCCCAAAATCAATCCAATGCTGGCCAAAATATTGGGTTTATCGCTGCTGCCCCGTGCCCAGTCTATAATGGCTACAAACAAGGGAAAGATGGCCCCAATAATAGCAGCAAGTCCGCTATTGATATATTTAATGCCCCAGGTAGTGAGGCCATTGCTGCTTACAAAAAGTAGCAGCGCCATCATAATGAGGTAGCCCCACTCTTTGCGGCTGGGCCACACCGCTTTGCCTATGGCGGCAAAAAAAATGAGGTAACACAAACCGCCCAGCAACTGGCGAATGGCAGAGAAAAACAACGGATGCACACCTTGTATACCAAACTTAGAAGCCACCCAGGTAGTACCCCACACCACCGAAGTCAGCACCAATGCCAAATATGGAAGAGCACTCTTTTTCATGAAGGCGCAAAGGTAAGTGCCACAAGGTGTTTGCTTTGTGCTAAAACATTCAGCCGTTCTGTTTGCCTACACCGATTTACCAGGGGGTCACCACAGGTTTGTTTTGCAATACCGCCTCAATGCGTTGCATTACATCCGGTGTCAGCTTGGGCAATACTTCCAACGCCTGCAGGTTTTGCGTAAGCTGCGAAGCCTTGGTAGCGCCTAAAATAACGGTACTCACATTGGGGTTGGCGGCACACCACGCAATAGCCAGCGATGCCATGCTGCAACCCAGTTCTTCGGCTATAGGAACCAACTGCCGCACTTTGGCAATGCGGTCGTCGTTCAGTTGTTTATTTACCAACCACTCAAAGCCTTCCATGGCCAGGCGGCTGCCCTCAGGTATGCCATTGTTGTACTTGCCGGTAAGCACCCCTGCAGCCAGCGGACTCCATATAGTAGTGCCGAGGCCTATGTTGTTGAAAATATTGAGGTAGTCTTTTTCGAGTTTGGTACGGTTAAACATGTTGTACTCAGGTTGCTCCATGGTAGGACCTATCAGCCGATACCGATTGGCTACCATGTGAGCTTCTGTTATTTCCTGAGCACTCCATTCGCTGGTGCCCCAGTACAATATTTTACCTTGTTGTATCAGGTGGTTCATCGTCCACACTATTTCTTCCATGGGCACGTTTTGGTCGGGGCGGTGGCAGAAATACAAATCGAGATAATCAGTTTGCAGGCGTTGCAAGGCTTCGTGGCAGGCTTCTACTATGTGCTTGCGGCTGAGCCCGGTTTGGTTGGGCTTGTTGTTGGGCCGGCTGCCAAAAAACACTTTGCTGCTGAGCACATAGCTGGTGCGGTCCCAACCTTTTTGCTGCAGTACACGGCCCATCATTTTTTCACTTTCACCAAAAGCGTAGCCTTCGGCATTGTCGAAAAAATTAATGCCGTTGTCGTAGGCTATGCCCATGAGTTCATCGGCACTGCCATCTTCCAGCTGCTTGTGAAAAGTAACCCAACTGCCAAAGCTGAGAACTGAAACCTGTAGTCCTGATTTGCCTAACCGACGATATTCCATATTGATGAAATTAAAAAGGAAATAAAAAACAGGTTGGTTGATTGATGGCCCTATTATTTGGTCAATCTACCAACCTGTGTAAAATGGTTGTAACAAATGCCGTGGATTGCAAACCACAAAACCACTAAGACAAACAAGTTTCGTTAGGAAAACTTGCAACCTGCAAACTTACTTTACCAACCCAAGATGTACGCAAACATCAACGGTGCTACAATTGTCGCATCACTTTCTACAATGTACTTAGGTGTATGAATATCGAGCTTGCCCCAGGTAATTTTTTCGTTGGGTACTGCACCACTGTAAGAACCGTAAGACGTAGTGCTATCGCTGATTTGGCAGAAGTAACTCCAGAAAGGAACATCATGCCATTCCAAATCCTGATACATCATGGGCACCACACAAATCGGGAAGTCGCCGGCAATACCACCACCAATCTGGAAGAAGCCAACGCCCTTGCCACTGCTGTTTTGGCGGTACCATTCGGTCAACCAAACCATGTATTCAATACCACTTTTTACCGTGCTGGCTTTCAGTTCGTTTTTAATAACATAACTGGCAAAAATGTTGCCGGTAGTGCTGTCTTCCCAACCGGGTACTACAATCGGAATGTTCTTTTGCGCAGCGGCTACAATCCAGCTGTTTTTGGGGTCAATTTCATAGTACTGCTCCAGCTCACCACTCAATACAGTTTTGTATAAAAACTCATGCGGAAAATAGCGTTCGCCCTTGGCTTCAGCATCTTTCCACTGCTTTACCAAATGCTTTTGCAAACGGCGGAAAGCTTCCTCTTCCGGAATGCAGGTATCGGTTACCCTGTTGTAATGATTTTCGAGCAAATCCCACTCATCTTGTGGCGTTAGGTCGCGGTAGTTGGGCACACGCTTGTAGTGGCTGTGGGCTACCAGGTTCATCACGTCTTCTTCGAGGTTGGCACCGGTGCAGCTAATGATGGCAATCTTATCCTGCCGAATCATTTCGGCCAGGCTGATACCCAACTCGGCGGTACTCATGGCACCAGCCAGGGTAACCATCATTTTGCCGCCTTCGGCCAAATGTGTTTCATAGCCTTTGGCAGCATCAACAAGTGCTGCAGCATTGAAGTGACGGTAATGATGGAGAATGAATTGTGAAACGGGTCCTTTGTTCATTGTTTGAATTTAAAAGTAACCGCCTTCAGATCATGCTGCAAACCACGCAGCATGAGACTTTGCGAAATATTGAGGCGCAAAAATAGTGCAATGCAAGAGGATTTTGCCTTTAGTGTTTTCGCACAACCTGTCCTGCATCAGGCTAGAGAAGGCATGGGGGTGTAATTGCCTTTTGCTCTTAGCAACTGGTGTATATTGCTGCAATGAATTATCTGGCGCATGCATACTGTTCGTTTCGGGAGCCGGGCTGGCTGGTGGGCAATATGATCAGCGATTTTGTAAAAGGCAAAAAACAATACGACTATCCGTCGGCTATACATACCGGCATTCGGTTACACCGCCTCATCGATACATTTACCGATGCACATGCTGCAGTGCAGGAAGCCAAAACTGTTTTCCGGCCGCACTATCGTTTATATGCCGGTGCTTTTGTAGATGTGAGTTTCGATTATTTCGTAGCCAACGACCCCCGTTGTTTTACCAACGCAGCAGCCCTCGAATCCTTTGCACAGTTTACCTACCAAACCCTGCAAGACCACCATGATGTGTTGCCCGAAAAATTTAAGGGGATGCTACACTACATGCGGTTGCAAAACTGGCTGTACCACTACCGCAGTATGTGGGGTATGGAAAAAAGTTTTGGCGGCGTAGTGCGGCGTAGCCAGCACCTTACCGATAGTGCTACTGGTTTTGCATTGTTTCAGCAACACCTGCCCTTGTTACAAGCATGTTACAATGCTTTCAGTGCCGATTTGTGGCCCATGCTGGAAGAATGGCGCCTGGCACAAATACACAATAGTGATGATTCTTCTTTACAATAAAATGCCCATGCGGTAGTTGTGTACCAACTGCCCTGCAGCGACACGGTTAGAGTAGTTGCGCAGCAGGCCTTCCGTTTCAAAGCCGGCTTTTTCGTACAGGCGTTTGGCCCTGGGGTTGTCGTCATCTACATCCAGTTCGAGTCGGGTATAGCCAAGGCTTTTGCAAAAATGAATCGTTTCATGCATCAGCAGTAATCCAAAACCGTTACGTACATATGTTGGATGAATAGCTACAGCGCCGATGTAAGCAGCATGCGCCATGCGGTGCGTGTAGCCGCTTATTTTTACCATGCCCACTGCATGCCCGTTGATCTCGAAAATATACTTGACACCTTCGTTGAGCTGTGCTGCAAAAATGGGTTCAAACGCATCTTTACTCATGGGTTCGTACAAGAGGTACGGGTTGTTTTCCGGTAAAAAATAGAGGTCGTATACAAAACTAAAATCGGCTACGGTTGCAGGTCGGAGCATGTTGATTATTTATCGCTTCAAAAAGCGGCAAATGTAGGGCTATTGGGGCTTGGCAACCGTTGGCTTACTGTTAAGTACGGGTTTCAAAGTATCCACTGGAGTGGCCGATGAATCGGCGGTTTCGCCCGGTAGCAGCACAGGGCCCACCACATTATCGATGGTGTATTTGCTAAAATCACTTTTACTTCTAAAGCCTGTGCCACGCAGGTTTCGGGTAAGGCTGCGGATGTACACCGAATCATCAGTATAAAACAATTCTTCTGTTTGATTCCACCATAGTGTTTGGCAAAGCAAAGTGTCGCCAACCATATTGTACACCACTACGCTGTCTTTCAAAAAAACTTTGTTGAGTCCTTCGTAGTAACGGGCAAATTTTGCCGTCACTACATTCTGCAGCACTCTGAGGTCGTTATAAAAATCTACATGGATGGTGTTGGGAAAATCGACATACTGTGTATCTCCTTTTACCCTTTGCATAGTGGGTGCAGTAAGGTAAGCGGCCAGGTTAGCACTTCTGCTAAAAATGGCTTTGATGTTTTTCCCTTCTTCTACCTCTTGAACTTTTCGGGTAAGGGCGGTTACCTCCTGCACATTGTTTTCGCAGGCCGTTGCTATGACAATAGCACTACAAATGATTAACCAATATGCTTTGGAAGTTGCCATGCAGCAAAGTAACCATTAATCAAACTTCCGCTTCTGAAACCACAGGTCGCCCAAGCTTATACCAACGTTGAGGCGGAAAAATGTTTCGCGGATAGGTACATCAGTATTTCCTCTCCTTCCGTATTCAAAAGAAGTATTGATAGCTGTGTACTGATTGGAGTAAACATTGTACCGGCGAATGGGCAAACCCATACCGAAGGTTACACCCCAAACGGGTAGCTGATTGCCCGCCACGGTTACCATGTCTTTACCGGTATAAAAACCAGCCCTGTATACCACTTTGCTAAAATAGCTTTTGCTGGTAGCAGCAGTTGGCGGTATAAAATGGCCGCCAAAACGAAGCATTTTGGTATTGGCCAATTGGTCGGCACGACCATAGAAGCGGAAGGTGCTCCAGTTAACTGTTTCGTATTCGCCACCAAACAGCCAGCTGCCTTCTTTTTCGAAAGTGAGGCCTACTGAGTAGCCTGCGGGCAGTTCAATTTTCCCGCTATTATCTTTTATGTTTTCTACTACATCAAGAGAGTCGGTACCCGTTGTAGCATTGTACACGAATGTTTGGCGAAGCAGGCTCTGGCTGGCATTTACACTGTTGCCCAAAAAGCCGTTTGCTCCAACCCTTGCGTAAAAATCTTTACCCAACTTTAGCTTGTACTGAAAACCAGCATCGGCGCTAAACTTGCTGTAAGAAGTGTTGCTTTTTTGCATGGCGTTGAAGTAAAACACCGAATCGTTGGTGATGACTCTTTCTGTGCTCAGGTCTTGCTGGCCAAACAAAAAGCCCACGTTGATACCTGCAGAAAAACCACCTACCCTATAGCCAGTGCCAATAAAGGCACGGTAGCTACCACCTTGCCCTTTGTAGCTGGTGAGTACACTATCAATGCCCGGCAATCGGCTGGCATCTGAAATATTATAAGCCACACGGGTGTAAGGGCGCAGGCCAAAAGCCATGCCCCATTTGGTCATCCCTTTTTTATCTTTTGCCAAAGGCATACCAATAGCCACGTAGTTGAACAACAAGTAACCCGATTGAGATTTGAGGGTTTTGGTTGGGTTAATCAACGACCTTGATTCCATTTCGGCACCCACATCAAACGTTACGGTTTGCAGTTGGCTGTACGAAGCAGGGTTCATAAAATTGACCGCCTGATAATCGGCATAGGCTGCGGAAATGCCGCCCATAGCCCTGTTGGTTACATTGCGGGAATTGTAGAGTTCACCAAGGCCGTAGCGGGAGTAGGGCGAATTAATTTGCGCCTTTGCCTGATAAAATAAAGAGATGGCAGACAAAACGGCCAATACTCGGAGCGGCTTAAACATTGAGGTCACAAATTGCATAAAGTCCTTTAAACAATAAATCGGGGTCGGCAAATATCAAGTTTTTGAGGTGGGGGGCCAAATGCACTAAATCACCCCCGGTTAAAAGCACGTTAAATGCCCCGTACTTCTGTTTGTAAGCATCTATAAACCCATCTATTTCTATGGCCAGCCCAAGCACCACGCCACTTTGAATGTTGGTTTTGGTATCGTAGCCCACCAGCGGCACGTTCCACTCGGGGTCTACAATGGGTAGTTTGGCGGTAAATGAATTGAGGGCTTTCATCCGCATCACCATGCCGGGGCTAATGCCACCGCCCAAAAATTCGTTCCGCACATTTACAAAGTTGTAGGTAACCGCAGAGCCGAGACCTATCACCAGGTTGTTTTGGCCGGGGTGCATTTGTACAGCAGCCGCACAAAGTGCTAAGCGGTCGGCACCAATTGTTTCTGGCTTGCCCACGGGGGTTGCAAAAGGCAATTTGCTGTTTGCCTGCAAAATATGGGCCTCGGTATGCTGGTGTAGCAGGTCTTCAATGCTTTTGTGGTGATTGATGACAGAAGACAGAATGCTGCATTCCGGCTGCCATTGGCGCAGCAGGCTTTCCATGCCGCTTGCTAAATCATCATCGAAATAGTGAACATCCACCAGCTGTTGCTGATGAAAAAGGGCAGCCTTTTGTCGGGTATTGCCAAAGTCAATACAAAGCGTTTTGCGAAGCCTGATGGGCATAAAAACATGAATTGGCTTCAAACCTATCGGAAAACATCAGTATTGCAAACTGTATACAAAAAATCAGCCCCAGTAGAAACTGGGGCCTCAACCAAAACTAACTGCTTATGAGAAAAAAATTAATTCGCTTGTTTGTATCAGTAAGACGTTGTGTGTGTTAGAAAGTTACCTGTGAGTGCTGTTAAAAATTTCAAAACCTCTTTATCTGTTCGGAACTCTAATTTACTATTTCCCGATCACAAAACAAAGTACTGAAATCTTGCACTAATAAATCATGATTTTAGTTCTGATTAACCGTGATTTAACACAGGTCTGCCAATGTTTTTGCAAGGCTTAACAGGCTGCTGATACAACTGTGACATTACTTGCCGAAAAAACCCTGAATCATGTCCATCAATCCGCCAGCACCACTATTGCCCGGCTGTTGCTCGTTGTTGCCCTTAACCTGATTGATGATGTTATTGAGATCTAATCCGCCACCGCCACTATTGCCGCCGCCGGTAAACTGACTAATGATGTTTCCAATATCCAACCCGCCCTGCTGGCCACCACCGGTGAGGCTACCAATAAGGCTGCTGATATTAAAGCCGCTGTCTTCGGGCGCAGTGCTGTTAGTACGTTTTACCAAAGTCTGCATAATCATGGGCAGCAATGAACCTGCAATACCTTTAGCCGTATTGCCATCAATGCCCAGTTTGCTGGTAATATTCTCTACAAACGAGCCCTGTGCCTGCTGGGCCAGTGGGTTGCTCATTACATTTTCTTCCTGCTGAAAAAGGCCCATGAGTTCCTGTACATTGCCATTGGCAATAGCTTGTTGCAACGTGCCGGCTACCGCATAGCTGGCTTCACTCATAACGGCATTGTTTTGTTCGTTAGGCACAGCAGGGTTTTGTACCACTTCGTTTTCGCCGTACTCTTTTACCATTTGCAATAGTTGATCTAACATATTATGAAGTTTGTAGGTAAGTTAATGCCAAAAGGGCTCCTTCAAAAAAAAATGACAAAAAATTTCTATTACCAGTTGCAACAATTGGGCAATTGATAAATGAAAAAATGGTTGCTGCGAAGCAACACTTCGTCAGCAACCATTCCGGCATAATGCACAATATTGCTACTGCATATTCGCCATTTTTTCAGTGTTTTCGGCGAGTTGCAAGGCTTCAATAAATTCATCAATCTCCCCACTCATTACAGCATCAAGGTTGTACACAGTGAGGCCTATGCGGTGGTCTGTTACTCTACCCTGCGGGTAGTTGTAGGTGCGAATTTTAGCGCTTCTGTCGCCGGTACTTACCAGTGTTTTCCGCTGGCGGGCTATTTCTTCTTCGTGCTTGCGTACCTGCTCTTCGTACAATCGGGTTCGTAGCATGGTCATGGCTTTTTCGCGGTTGCCCAGCTGGCTGCGTTCTGTTTGGCAAATTACAACGGTGCCCGTGGGTATGTGCGTTAGCATTACCTTGGTTTCTACCTTGTTTACGTTTTGGCCACCGGCACCACCGCTACGGGAGGTTTCCATTTTTACATCTGCAGGGTTTAGTTCAAAATCTACTTCTTCTGCTTCGGGCATTACAGCCACGGTAGCTGCCGATGTATGCACCCGTCCCTGAGTTTCGGTTGCGGGTACCCGCTGCACCCGATGCACCCCGCTTTCAAACTTAAGGGTGCCGTATACATCTTCGCCTTCTACTTCTACTACCACTTCTTTGTAGCCGCCCACGGTGCCTTCGCTTTCGCTTACCAAAGCCGTTTTCCAGCCTTTTTTGTTGCAGTAGCGCAGGTACATTTCCAACAGGTTGCCGGCAAATAAACTGGCTTCATCGCCACCTGTACCGGCACGTATTTCCAAAATGGCATTTTTATCATCCTGCGGGTCTTTGGGTATCAGCAGTTTTTTCAGGATGGCTTCCAACGTTTCGAAACGCTCAGTTAATACGGGCAATTCTTCTTTAGCCAGTTCCCGCATGTCGGCATCTTCGCCGGCCAGTAATTCTTTGCTGAATTCGAGGTCGGCCAGCACTTTTTTATACTCCTCAAAAGGTAGCACAATTTTTTCTAACTGGCGGTATTCTTTGCTCAGTGTACCAAACTCCTTTTGGTTGCTCACCACTTCGGGGTTGGTAAGGGCTACACCTACCTGTTCAAATCTTGCCTTTATGGCTTCCAGTTTATCAATCATATCAGAAAAATCCTTTTGGGGCGGCGAAGGTAACAAACCCTTGTTAGTTGTACCCTACACAATCTTTTTGCAAAACCATAACCAATTAGGAGTTAGGCTTTTTGATTTCATTAGTAAACGAATGTTTTCTCCGGCATTCCATATGTGCAAAATCATAATACTATGCGCAGTACATTTTTTACCCCCCACCGATTGGCTTTGATGGCAATGATGTTTGTAGCAACTGCTGTGCAAGCCCAGTACCGTGACCGAGATGATGACCGGTACGACCGCGACGACCGCTATGAAAGACGCTACGATGACCGCGACAGGATTGACGATAACCGAAGCCGAAACATGTATCCGGTAAGGCAGCGGCCCAATGCACCTTATGTACGGCCTACGCTTCGCCCATCGGGCATGCACATTTGGATAGATGCAGAATGGATTTGGCGCAATGGCCGCTATGCATACCAGCCCGGCTACTGGACCGTGCCCCGCAAGCACATGCAATATGTACCCGGCTACTGGCACCGCAGCCGTGGTGGTTGGATATGGGTACAAGGCTACTGGACGGGTGGCCGTGGCAGAGGCAGATGGTAATGAGCTGATGCCTAAAGCAAACCGGGCCGACGCAATGTCGGCCTGGTTTGTATGTATGTGAAAGATATTAGTTGATTCTAAAAATCGGATGCTGCACACAGGGTTTCTGCCCTACCGTGGGAATATCGCAAATGGTATTGTTGGCTTTTAGGATGGTTTGCTTTTGAGCGTCTTTAATAATCTGATCCCAGGTAACGCCCCGCATGGCATTGAAAGGGCTCAGCGAACGATCGAGTGCCGCTTTAAAATTGTAAGAAAAGAAGCCGCCATACGCCATATTGCCAGCTGCTAATTCACCTTTTGACGCTGCCGTCATCAATATGGAAACAGGCTTGGCAGGCATAAATAACGCCTGACATGTGTTTTTATCCCACGGTACGCCAGAGTTTCTGGTACGTGTTACATCGGCCATGGTGGGAGCTATGGCAGCAGGATCGCTGTTGCAGCAGTCGCTCATCACCAGGTTTACCCTCGCACCTTTTGCTTTTATCATATTGTAGATGATTTCCATGTTCAGCGAGTTTTCTTTCAGCGGTTCAAAACTAGCCTGCCTTAATACAAGGTGTGGAAACTGATGCTGGTCCTGTGGGTTGCTAAACCCGTGCCCGGTGTAATAAAACACAACAATGTCTTTGGGTGATGGGCGTAACGCCTGAATAGCAGCCTCTACATTTTTCTTGTTGTAGCTGGGGCCAAACACCGCCGTTTCTTTGAAGCCAATTCCCATGAACATAGCCAACTCTCGATAGTTTTTGGTTACTCTTAGCCGGTCTTTTTCACAGGTAGGTCCTATTTCTTCATCCTGCGTATCGGCCACCACCAGCAAGTGCAGGGTGGTGCCCAACTGATCGGGGCGTAAGGGCCTTACAGAAACATTGAACAAACTGGTATAAAATTCTTCGTCTTTATTAAAGAATTGAGATACTAATTCTTCTGTCAGGTCTTCGTCTGTTATCAATGAAGCGCCTTCATACTCCAGCACTTCAATCTGGTCATCTTCATCGTGGATTAAATCGCCTCTGAATACTTTCCATGGCACAAAAAAACCTTCTTCATCTTCAAAAAAACCAAATGCATCGAGTGCATATTTCTCCTGCATATTACCCCGCACCATTCGTGGATTTTCGCCCTGCAGCAGCATAAATGTTGTGTCCTTTTCCGTTCTCGACTGTGCCTTAAATGTTTCGATAGCTTCGGTCAAATCCATATCAACAACCGCATCTTGATTGCCTTTACTATCTGTAAAATGCACCCGTACAAAACCGGTACCATCATCGAACCGAACAATGAATGCTTCGTGCATTTGCGGCTCGCCGGTTGCTGCATTAAATGATTCGTAACTGCACCGGTAAATAGATTGGCCGAACGCAGTGAAAGCTCCAAAAAGACAAAGCATAAGAAGTGAGTAAAAACGCATAACAAGGGGTTTGAAGAGGGTGTAAAAAGAAGCAGGACATCAAGTTGCTTTTTGAATGTACGTTTCATTTTTGGCTTTAGCAAGTTCTGCGGTGGCTTGTATAATATTGCAAATAAGAAAAATCTGACAACGACTGTTTTGGAATGCCGGCATTGCCACTTACATTCACGCAACACCGCTCAATAGATCATGCAACTACCTTACGTCACCCGTCCGTTTTTTATATTATTTATCATCTTCATGTGTGTAGGCATGGCCTTTGCCCAACGGCAAAAGGAAGACAGCCTTAGAAAACTGTTGGCGAAGCCCGCAGCAGATACGCATACTGTAATACGTCAATGGCAGCTGGCCGACCAAATGAATAAGCACACTCCCGACACGGCTTTGTATCTGGCACAGCAGGCCCTATCGCTGGCGCAGCAGTTGGGATACACCGAAGGTGAATCGAGGTCATTGGGGGTTATTGCAAATACGCTCATTAAACTGGGCAACTATCCCACAGCATTGGATTACTACCTGCGCAAATTACAAATTGAAGAAACCAGAAACATGCCCCGCAACCTGGCAAGTGTAGTGATGAATATTGGAGTGGTTTACATGTTTCAGCAAGAGTATAGAGAAGCTTTGCGCTACTATTTGCGGGCCGATTCTTTAATTGAAAAATTTAGCCTGAATGATATACGATACAACAGCGCACTCAACATTGGCGACTTGTACGATCGTATGCAAATCAACGATTCTGCTTACCTGTTTTTTAGTAAGTCGCTCATGCTGGCAACAGCTGCATCGGATAGTGGATTTATGGCTACCTCCATGGTAGGACTTGGCCACAGCACCCAAAAACAACAACAGTACGACAGGGCTGCGCAATATTATTACACCGCCATACCCTTACTGATAAACGCCAGCGACAATGATTTGCTTTGCGAAGCATACCTGGGCCTGGCACGCTTATTTCAGCGGTTGCAGCGTAGTGATTCGGCTATTTATTTTGCCACTCAATCTTTTGAGCTGGCGCAAAAAGTAAACTTTCCTTCCCGTGCTCTCGATGCTGCACAAATGCTTACTACGTTATACAAAAACAATCGACGGCCAGATAGTGCTTTTGCTTTTTTAGAAAGAGCCACCATACTAAGCGATTCCATCAATAGCCGGCAGCGGGTAAGGCAAATGGAAATGCTTTCTACCAACGAGCAACTGCGCCAGCAAGAAGCAGCTATTAACCGCATGAAAGCTCAGGAGGAAAGATCGAAACAACTGCAATACCTGTTCATCAGCATTTTTATTCCGCTGGTATTTTTGTGCACTTTCTTTTTGAGTAAGCGAAAAATACATACCCGTGTTATCCGCTTTATGGGTATCATTTCACTGCTCATATTATTTGAGTTTCTAACGCTGTTACTTCATCCGCTGGTAGCTGAATTTACCCATCACAACCCAGTGTATGAGTTACTCATTTTTGTAAGTATAGCATCGTTGCTTATACCTGCACACCACCGGTTGGAGCATTGGATAATTGAAAAGCTTACCAACAGGCCTGCCGGCACCTTACCCGCCTACATGGTACGGCTGAAAACACTACGGCTAAAAATAAAAAAGCCGGCTCCGTAAGTGAGCCGGCTTTTCAGCATTATTGCTGTGCAGGTGGTGGTGTATTGGGTGTTACCACTGGTCGGGTAGAGGCAGAATCTCGCACCACAGAATCTTCTACCGGTGCGGTAGAGTCAGCAGCGGGGGCTGCGGTGGTAGTTTCAGCAGGTTTTTCTTCCGACGAACCACAGGCGGTTACAAAAAAAGAGGCCATCATTACAGCGGCCATCATTGCAAAACGAAAAGACTTCAGCGGGCTTAGTTGCATGGTATAAAAAAATTTAATGATGGGTAAGTTAACTGTTTCCCTCGTTGATTCAAAACACAGCTGCTATTTTTTAACCTGTCGGTATTGATCCCTTCTAATAGCGAAACTGTGGAGAAGCCAGCTTTTTTGGGCATTGCGGCACAATTTATCTCTTGCCCTTGCACATTTTGGCACTAATATTGAAGTTCAAAAGTGGCTGTAAATATTTTACAGCTGGTACGGTTTGTTTCAGATTACTTATGAATTACCTGGAAAGATGCAGCAGGCTGGCTGCACTTATCCTGCTAAGTGTGTGCTTGCTCAGCAGCACCGGGCAGGCACAAGTGCAAACACCCCGATACACCAAAGTAAACCTCAATTGCAACGGCTTTTATGAATACCTACCCAGCGGGTATGCCAATAATCCTTCGCAAAAATTTCCACTGATAGTATTTGTACATGGCCTTGGCGAACTGGGCGATGGATCTGCTGCCAAGCTGCCACTGGTGCTTCGTAATGGCCCACCTAAACTCATCAACAACAAGTCATGGCCCGATTCTTTTAATGTAGAAGGTCAGTGGCACAAACCCATCGTGATATCACCACAGTTTATAGAATGGCCTACACCGGGCGACATGGATACGTTGGTGAACTATTTGATGGCAACGTACAAAGTAGATCGCAGTCGTATTTATGTAACAGGCCTTAGCATGGGTGGCGGTGTTACGTGGAACTATGCCAGCAACAGTGCCGCAATATGCCGCAAAATTGCCGCCATTGTACCCGTTTGTGGCGCCACTACCCCCAGCACAGCCCGTGGTGCCACCATGGCCAAGCACAACCTGCCTGTGTGGGCCACCCACAACCAAACCGACCCCACCGTGCCCGTAAGCAACACCGATAATTATGTGAGTTACATCAATGGTGCCGCAGTGCCTCCCAATCCGCTGGCCCGCAAAACCATTTTTCCGGTTTCGGGGCACGATGCATGGAGCAATACTTACAACCCAAGCTATAGAGAGAATGGCAAGAATGTATACGAATGGATGCTGCAGTTTAGGCGGGAATTTACCAGCACATGGGTGGGAGGCACCGCTACTGCCTGGGATAACAATGCCAACTGGAGCGAAGGCATTGTGCCCGATGCCAATACACATGTCATCATCAATAGCGGCAATGTAATTATGCGTAGAAACGCGGAAGTGAAAAGCTTAACGGTAGCTCCCGGAGCTTCATTTCGGGTGGATGCAGGCTATAAGCTCAGTATTATACAATAAGCAAGAAGTAAGTTTTCGTATTGCATTTTTTAGTGCTGCAACTATTTGGCATTTTCGCAGCTACAGCAAGGCGGCCACTGTCAATCGTCATGCTGGCGAAAGCGTATGAGTCAATTTGTAGTAAGAGGCGGCCACAAACTCAGCGGCACTATTGTGCCACAAGGCGCCAAAAACGAAGCCCTGCAAATCATTTCGGCTGTGTTGCTCACCGCCGAGCCTGTAACCATTACCAATATACCTGATATACTGGATGTAAACCTGCTGATAGAACTGCTGCAGGAGATGGGTGTAAAAGTGCAAAGGCCTCAGCGGGACACCTGCATTTTTCAGGCCGATGATGTAGATGTTGATTATCTGCACAGCCCCGCTTTTCATAAAAAAAGTGGTAAGCTGCGGGGCAGTGTGATGCTCGCAGGCCCCATGCTGGCCCGGTTTAAAAAAGCCTTTGTACCCAAGCCCGGTGGCGATAAAATTGGCCGCCGCCGGCTCGATACCCATATTATCGGTTTTGAAAAACTGGGCGCCACATTCACCTATCATCCCGAAGATGGCTTTTACCACCTGAGTGGCGATGCCATGAAGGGAACCTATATTTTGCTGGATGAACCCAGTGTAACCGGGACTGCCAACATTGTAATGGCCGCATCGCTTACACCCGGCACCACTACCATTTACAACGCCGCCTGCGAACCTTACCTGCAGCAGCTCTGCGCCATGATTAACCGCATGGGTGGCAAGATTAGCGGCATTGGCAGCAACCTGCTCAGCATTGAAGGTGTAAGCTCTTTGAAAGGTACCGAGCACCGCATGCTGCCCGATATGATTGAGATTGGCAGCTTCATTGGCCTCGCCGCCATGACGCAAAGCAATATCCGCATTCAGGGTTGTGGCATTCCGCACCTCGGCATCATTCCCGAAAAGTTTCGGCAGCTGGGTATTCAGTTCAGTATTGAAGGTGATGATATTGTAGTGCCCGAGCAAGACAGCTACGAAATTCAAACCTATATGGACGGTGGTGTACTCACCATTTACGATCATCCGTGGCCGGGCCTCACCCCCGACCTGCTAAGCATTATGCTTGTAGTAGCTACACAAGCCCGGGGCAGTGTACTCATACACCAAAAAATGTTTGAAAGCCGCCTGTTTTTTACCGACAAACTCATAGATATGGGTGCCCAAATTATATTGTGCGACCCGCATCGTGCCGCCGTTATCGGTCTTGGCCGCAGCCAAAACCTGCGGGGCATTACCATGAGCAGCCCCGACATTCGGGCAGGTGTAGCATTGCTCATTGCCGCCCTGAGTGCCGATGGCAAAAGTGTGATTCAAAACATTGAACAGATAGACCGTGGTTATCAAAACATCGACGGCCGCCTGCAGGCATTGGGAGCACACATTGTACGGGAGTAATGGCCGCATATTCACGTACCTTGCAGTGCCAAACCATCATTCTTTTTGCAAATAAAAAACAGCAATACCATGAGCTTAGAAACACAGATAATGGAGCAATTGAAAGAAGCCATGAAGGCAAAGAACGAAGCCAAACTACGTTCGTTGCGGGCCATTAAAGCAGCCATTATTTTGGCCAAAACCAGCGAAGGTGCCAATGGCGAAATCAGTGCCGACGATGAAATGAAACTCTTGCAAAAGCTGGTGAAGCAGCGCAAAGACAGCCTCGATATTTACACCCAGCAAGGCCGCGCCGATTTGGCGGTGAAGGAGCAGGAAGAAATTGATGTCATCAATTTGTTTTTGCCCAAGCAAATGACCGAAGAAGAATTGAAAACAGCCATTGCCGCCATACTGGCCGAAACCGGTGCCAGCAGCCCTGCCGATATGGGCAAGGTAATGGGCGTGGCCACCAAGCAATTGGCGGGTAAAGCCGATGGTAAAGCCATTAGCGCCATGGTAAAAGCCCAGCTCAGCGGTCAATAGTTTTTGCCTGATCAAATACAATAAACCCGCTGCTTCCATCGATCGTATGGGCAGCGGGTTTTGTTTTACTGCATCGCCTATTTTTATCTGTATGACGATTGATATCATTGCATTAGTAGTATTGGCCATTGCCGTGTGGAAAGGGCTACAAAAAGGATTGATTGTTGGGCTGTTTTCTTTCATTGGCATTTTTGTGGGTGCTGCAGCTGCTCTCAAACTCAGCGGCATGGCCGGCCAATACTTGCTGGCACACTTTCCCAACCTCGGGCCTTGGGTACCGCTATTATCGTTCATACTCGTTTTTGCCGGGGTAGTTATTTTGGTGCGAATCATTGCCGCCTTTATTGAAAAAACACTGGAATGGAGCATGATGGGATGGGCCAATAAACTCGGCGGCATCTTGTTTTTTACCCTGCTGTATGCATTGCTGTTTAGCATTGCTCTTTTTTATGCCGATAAAATGGCCTTGCTTTCTGCCGATACCAAGCAGGCTTCTGTAGCTTATAGCATGTTGCAGCCCATGGCTCCGGTACTCATGGATGGCATCGGTAAGCTTATTCCTGTTTTCAAAGATTTGTTTGGCCAGTTGGAAGCCGCATTCGATGGCCTTACCACCCCGGCACAAAAACCTGCTTAAGCATTGCAGGCCAACATATTGCAGGCTGTATAGTCAAATCCTTTATATTAGCGGCATTCGCCATTCCTATGGATGCGAATTATTATTTTTACTGAGCATAAAGGCCACGTAGTTACATGCCGTACGAGATAAAACATAAAGACAAATTCAAGTATATAGAAGTAGGTGAGGGTGAACCCCTACTACTGCTGCATGGGTTGTTTGGAGCACTCAGCAATTTCAAAGATCTGGTGGAGCACTTCAGGCTCACACACAAGGTGATTGTACCGATGCTGCCATTGTTCGATCTGGATATTTTTCATACCTCGGTTGGCGGGCTCGAAAAGCACGTTCAGAAATTCATTGAAACTTTAGACCTGCACAACATTCACCTGCTGGGCAATAGCCTTGGCGGTCATGTAGCCCTGGTACATATTCTCAAGCACCCCGAACGCATTAAAACACTCATCCTCACCGGTAGCTCAGGATTGTTTGAAAATGGCATGGGCGATACTTATCCCAAGCGTGGCGATTACGAATACATCCGTAAGAAAACCGAAATGACTTTTTACGATCCCAAAGTGGCATCCAAAGAGCTGGTAGACGAAGTGTTTGAAATCACCAACAACCGATTGAAAGTGATTAAGATTATTGCCTTGGCTAAGAGTGCCATCCGAAATAATCTGGGTGAAGAACTGAATCAGATACAACAACCTACGCTCCTAATTTGGGGCAACAACGATATTATTACGCCGCCGTTTGTAGGCCGAGAGTTCAACAAACTCATTCCCAACAGCGAGTTGCACATTATCGATCATTGTGGCCACGCCCCTATGATGGAAGTGCCGCAGGAGTTTAATGAGGTGCTTTCCCGATTTTTAACAAAGCACAGTGAGCCAACCGTTGTTGCTTAGCGTATTGTTTAAAAAAAATACACCATGCTTAACCAACAGTTGATATCGCCCCTGATTACAGCACTGCAGCCCGGGCAAACTGTTGAGCAAGCACTGCTGCAAATGGAAGACCAGGAGGTTGCCCATTTACCCCTTGTAAAAAACGGCAAGCTGGAAGCACTCATAGCCGAAGCAGATTTGCTGGATGCCAACAGCAACGATACTTTGGAATCATTGTTTCAGTATTCACCCATTATTGCTGTGGCTGCAGAGCAGCATTTTCTTACAGCAGTGGCCAGCCTGGTAGGCAGGCAGCTTACAGTAGTGCCTGTAGTAACCGGCCAGTATGAATACATAGGTTGCATAACTGCGCAGCAATTGCTGCAGTATTTGGCACAAATGATTGGGGCCAATAGCGGCGGTGCCCTGCTGGTTGTAGAAATGGAGCCCCATCAGTTTAGCATCAGTGAGCTTTCGAAACTGATTGAAACAAACGATGCACACATTACTCAGCTCAATACTGCAGTTCATCCGGAAACGGGCATGCTGTTGGTAACCATTCGCATCAATAAAAATGAGGTAAGTGATATTGTAGCCACGCTACAGCGGTACGATTATCACCTGGTGTTTTATGCTGGCGAAGAGCATTATGAAAATGAGCTGCGCCAAAACTATCAGCACCTCATGAATTTTTTAACCATGTAGGATTGGGCAGTTTCCCCTGAGCCCCTACCTTTCCTGTTCGTCTATAAAAAAAGGGATTGAGTGCATGCTGCTGAGAAAGGTAATTTTTTGTACACTGCTGATGATGATTTGCGCCACCTGCTGGTGCCAGCGGTCCAGTACAAAAGCCTTGAGCGATACACTGCAACCAGCTTTTAACCCCGACGGCAGTATCGACACCAGCAAAACAACTATCCGAAGCATTTCTATAGTAGGCAACCGTGTTACCCGCGAAGCGATTGTATACCGCGAAGTAGCCATCCGGTCTGGCATTAACTACACCAACGCCGATCTCGAAAAAAAAATGCGCCTTACCAAGGAGCAACTCATGAATACAACACTGTTTGTATCCGTTGAGCTTAGCCGTGTACCTGCCGGCGATGGCTTTTGCGATGTTCAAATTGTAGTAAGCGAACGATGGTATTTGTTTCCATTGCCCTACTTTAAAGTAGTAGACCGCAACTGGAATGTGTGGATTAATGATTACAAAGCCAGCCTCGACAGAACACTTTTTGGCGTAAAAATTGCCCACAACAATACCACCGGCAGAAATGATAAAATGAACGTCTGGATTATTGGTGGCTACACACAGCAGGTTGAGTTTAAGTACCAACTACCTTACGTAGACAAGAAAATGGAAAAAGGTTTTACGGTGGGCATGAACTACGGCCGCAACCGCGAAATCAACTACGCTACCGATAGCAACAAACAATTGTTCAGATCCTTGCCGAGTTTTGGCAGAGA
The DNA here is from genome assembly GCA_020161435.1 of Bacteroidota bacterium. Classification (GTDB taxonomy): domain Bacteria; phylum Bacteroidota; class Bacteroidia; order Chitinophagales; family Chitinophagaceae; genus Phnomibacter. The sequence continues at coordinate 623,047 of JAIUNV010000003.1, forward strand.
TTACCTGCGGGTGGAAGCCGCTTTCTCTTACCGCAAGGGTAGCCAAAAGCGTTTTTACCTGCGTTCTGTATTTGGTTGGGAAAAAATTGATACGGCTTTTTACAACCTCAATCCAAATTATCTCAACGGCCAGCTATCGGCCAGCTATCTCGATATAATTGCCAACTACCAGTATTTCAATGTGGACTATATACCCTTTCCGCTGCGTGGATGGTACATAGATATGAATGCCAGTCATCGTTTTTCCAAAGCTTTAAGCATGAGCCAGATTGGTGGCCGTGCACTTGCTACCTGGGAGTTTTTGCCCAAAACGTATATCAATTTTCAAACAGCTTTTGCTTACACACTGCAGCGGCAGCAAGCGTATTTTAACAACCGCTTGATGGGCTACGGCAGCCTGTACATGCAGGGCCTGGAGTACAATGTGATTGATGGAACCTTTGGCATTATGGGCCGCACCACATTGCGCCGTAAGTTGTTTAGCACCACCTTTAAAGGGCCCGAAAAATGGAAGACCTACAGCCGCATCCCCTTTACTTTTTACCTGAAAGGCTATGGCAACCTGGGGTATGTGTATGACAAAGTGCCGGGCGTTACCAACTTTATGAACAACCGCCTGCTGCGTACTGCCGGCTTGGGTTTAGAAATTGCCAGTATTTACGACGCCGTACTCAAGTTAGAATATAGTTTCAATCAGTTTGGCCAGAGTGGTTTTTTCATACACACCAGTGCCGACTTTTAGCAATAAGCCAGTAGCTTAGCCCTGCAAGCTGGTTGAATAACCAAAAAATGAAGTAGAACAATCCTCATGAAAGTTGCGATATATAGCCGGGGCATCGAAGTAGAACAAATGGAACATTATGCATGGTTGCTGCAAGAGCTCACCCTTCAGAAAGCCAGTATACTGTTGTACAAATCGCTGGCCAGCACCGATAGTTATCCTTTTTTGCAGAAATACAAGTACGATGTATTTGAAACAGATACCCACCTGGACGAAACAGTAGACTGTGTGATAAGCCTTGGTGGCGATGGCACTGTGCTGGATGCTGCCATTCTTATACGTGGCAAAGGCATTCCACTACTGGGTATCAATTTTGGCCGGTTGGGCTTTTTGGCCACGTTGGGCAAAGAAGCACTGAAGCAAGCCGTGGAAGCCCTTGTACACCGCAGCTATCATATAGACCAGCGTACACTCATACATGTAGATGCCGATGTACCACTTTTTGCAGCGGCACCAATTGCCCTCAATGAGTTTGTAATACACAAAAGAGATTTTTCGCCAATGATAAAAATTCACACCTACCTCAACGGTGAATTTTTAAATACCTACTGGGCCGATGGTGTAATTGTAGCTACACCCACTGGTAGTACAGGCTACAACCTAAGTTGCAATGGTCCAATTGTTTTTCCTGAAAGTAAATCGCTGGTGATAACACCCATTGCCCCGCATAACCTCAATGTGCGTAGCATTATTGTTCCTGATGACAACATTGTAAGTTTTGAAGTAGAAGGCCGTGCCGAAAACTTTATGTGTGCCATGGATGCCCGCCGCGAAGTAGTAGATATTAAAACACAGGTAGCAGTGCGTAAAGAATCATTTACCGTTGGGCTTGTACGCCTGAGTGAAAATACTTTTTTGGAAACCCTGCGTAAAAAACTGGCATGGGGATTGGATATCAGAAATTGAAGTCCGTTAAACAAGCAGGCTTTGTACTTTTTTGTTCACAACGCTTAAAAAAAGCTGCACAGAGCCGCTGTTGAGTGCATACCAAACCTGTTGCACATTCGTTTTACTCGGGTACCCAGTTACTTTGCATACAATGAAAAAATGTTTTTTTGCAATACTATTACTAATAGCTGCTGCCTTGCCGGGCAAAAGTCAGCTGTATGAATCAACGGTGCTCAATGGTGAGTTTGGCGTAGCCGTGGGTGCCGCCCATTATTTTGGCGACCTCAATACCAATGCCAGTTTGAGTCGGCCAAAGCCTGCTATTTCATTATTATTCAGAAAGCAATTTGGCAATTACATAGCCCTTCGGCTGCAGGGTACCTACGCCCGGCTTGGCTATAGCGATGTTCACAGTAAAAACATAACGGAGCGTACCCGCAACCTTAGTTTCAATACCGACGTATTTGAGTTGGCATTGATGGGCGATTTCAACTTTTTCCGTTTCATCCCCGGCCAGAGAGACTACAACTTTACGCCATACGTTACGTTTGGTGCAGGCTTTTTCACCTACGATCCTTACGCATTTTTGGCTGGCGAAAAATACTTTTTACGCCCATTGGGCACCGAAGGACAAGGCTCGGCACTATACCCCGACCGCAAGCCTTACAGTAGCATGGCCGTAAGTTTTCCTATTGGCATTGGCATCAAGTACAACCTCTCGGCACGTACCAACCTGACGTTTGAAATTACCCACCGCTTTACCAATACCGATTACCTCGATGATGTGAGCACTACTTATGCTGGTGCGGCGGCATTTCCCAACCTGCCCGATGGCAGCCCATCGCCTGCATTTTTACTGCAAGACCGTAGTTACGAATTAGGCCCGCCCATCGGTACAACCGGCAGGCAGCGGGGCAATAGTTTGCAAAAAGACCAATTCATTACTGCACAAATCGGTATTACGTTTAACCTTACTTCTTATCGTTGCCCTACGGCTTACTAAGCTTGCAGCGGCTACATTTTTCCTTTATAACCTAGAATAGAAAAGGCCCACCGTTTGGTGGGCCTTCCTTATGGTATGCACTGTTGGGCAGTGCAGGTTTTCGATGATTATCCCAGCGCTACACGCTTAAAGCCGAGCACCTGTACATCGCTGCCCAAGTATTCTGCTACGGTTTTGCTGCTGTCTTTTACAAAAGGCTGTTGCATCAATGTGTTTTCTTTAAAGAAAGCATTGAGTTTGCCTTCGGCAATTTTTGCAATCATTTCCTCAGGCTTACCGGCCATTTTTGGATCGTTCTTCATTTGATCGATCACAATAGCACGTTCACGTTCGATGGTTTCGGCAGATACGCTTGAAGCATCAACGGCCAGTGGGTTCATGGCAGCAATTTGCATCGCTACGTCTTTACCTGCATCAGCAGCTTCTTTGCTCAGGCCTACCAATACGCCCATGCGGTATGCACCGTGGATGTAAGAGGCTACGTATTCAGCGTCTACACGCTCAAACTTGCTGATACCGATTTTTTCGCCGATAGAAGCCAGTTTGTCGTTGATGAGTTCAGCAACCTTAGTACCGTTTACGCTTACTTCAGCCAGTTCTTCTGCGCTTTTTACGTTGTTGGCAATAGCTGCGTCGGCAATGCTTTGTGCAAAGGCAACGAAGTCAGCATTCTTAGATACGAAGTCAGTTTCGCAGCTGATGCACACGGCAATACCGGTTTTGTTGTCGGCAGTGGTTTGTGCAATTACTACACCTTCTTTGGCTTCGCGGTCGCTACGCTTGGCAGCAATCTTCTGGCCTTGCTTACGCAACCAGTCGATGGCAGCTTCGAAGTCGCCGTTGGTTTCAGTCAGCGCTTTGCGGCAATCCATCATACCGGCACCGGTAGCCTGACGGAGTTTATTAATATCAGCAGCGGTAATTGTTACAGTTGACATATGAGTTGAATTTGAAAATTTGACAAGGTGAAAATTTGAGCATGAAGCAGGCGATACTGTTTCACATTCGTTTTTCAAATCAGGAGCATGGTCGTTATTAAACATGCTCCGGTGCGATACCCAAAGTTCGTTTGGTAGCAGCGCAAACCGGAGCAGGTTTTATTATGGTTTCATTAAGTACAACAAAGGATGCAGCCTAATGAACAAAACCGATGGGCCTAAGCCCAAGGGCTACCGGACATTAGCGGCCACCACCACCGGCAGGCTTACGACCACCGCCGCCAGCATTGGCTACGCGACGACGGGGAGCACCACCAGGACCAGCAGCGTTGCCGCTGTTGGCACCACGGCCACGGCCACCACGACCAGCACGGTCACGGTCTTCGCCACCTTCTTCGGCATCAAAACGAGCCGATGCTTCGGTTACTTCTTCTTCAGTATCCTCTTCTTTAGCAGCCTGACGCTCAGCCAAACCTTCGGCAATAGCAGCAGTGAGGTAGTTTACGATGATAGCGATAGACTTGGTAGCGTCATCGTTGGCAGGAACGGCGAAGTCTACTTTGTTGGGATCGCAGTTGGTATCTACCATACCGAGGGTAGTGATACCGAGGCGACGGGCTTCAGCCAAAGCGATGTGCTCGTGGCCAATATCTACCAAAAACAGGGCAGCAGGAATGCGGCTCATGTTGGCAATACCGCCGAGTACCTTTTCCATTTTGTCCTTATCACGGGTCAAAGTGAGGCGTTCTTTCTTGGTAATGCTTTCCAGTGTACCGTCGTTCAGCATTTTTTCGATGCTCTGCATTTTCTTCACACTCTTACGCACGGTGTTGAAGTTGGTGAGCATACCACCCAACCAACGTTCAGTAACGTAAGGCATGTTTACACGCTGAGCACATTCAGTTACGATTTCTTTTGCCTGCTTTTTGGTAGCCACAAACATGATTTTTTTACCGCTCTTGGCAATTTGCTTAAGTGCGGCTGCAGACTCCTGCAGACCTTCTACTGTTTTGTTGAGGTCGATGATGTGGATGCCTTTCTTTTCGGCAAAAATGTAAGGCAGCATTTTGGGGTTCCACTTCTTTTTGAGGTGACCAAAGTGTACACCTGCATCGAGAAGCTGCTGCTGGAGAGAAGTATTTTGTTCCATTTGAATGACTTGTTTGTTGTTTGTAGTTTTTTGTTTGTTGTTGGTTTGTGCCGTTTGGAAAACCAACAACAACAAACCAAAAACCAAAACCGGAATTAACGTTTAGAGAACTGGAAGCTCTTACGTGCTTTCTTCTTACCAGGTTTTTTACGTTCTACAGCACGTGGGTCGCGGGTAAGCAGGCCAGCGGCTTTCAGTGCAGGGCGGAACTCTGGGTTTACTTCAATGAGGGCACGGGCAATGCCGAGCTTGGTAGCTTCGGCCTGGCCTTTGATACCACCACCAGCAGCGTTTACTTTTACATCATACTTGTCGATGCCTTCAACGGTTTTCAATGGCAGTTCTACCTGATTTTGCAGGTATACCAACGGGAAATACACTTTGTAATCCTTGTCGTTTATAGTGATAGCACCGCTACCCTTGGTCAGAAATACGCGGGTTACCGCTTCTTTCCTACGACCCAATGCATTTGTTTGCTTTTCCATTTATTTGGAATTTGAGATTGTAATGTGGTAAAATCCTATCGCCCCTGTGGGCATTAGGGGGTTGTTAGAATTTCAGATCTTTTGGTTGCTGCGCAGTGTGCGGATGCTGCGTACCAGCATATACAAACAGCTTCTTCACCATTTTGCGACCCAGACGGTTTTTGGGGAGCATGCCTTTTACGGCACGTTCTACAATTACTTCAGGGCGACGCTTCAGCAAATCCTTAGCAGTTTCTTCTTTGAGACCACCGGGGTAACCGCTGAAATTCTGGTACATTTTGTCGTCAAACTTGTTGCCGGTAAATACAACCTTATCGGCGTTGATAACAATCACGTAGTCACCAGTGTCTACGTGTGGAGTGTATGAGGCCTTGTGCTTGCCACGCAATACAGCGGCAATACGGGCACACATACGTCCTACGGTTTGATTGGTACCGTCTACAACGAACCACTGACGCTGTACGGTAGCCGCATTCGCATGCTTTGTAGTAAAATGTAACTTACTCATTCTTGTTTTTTTAAGTTGGATAGTGTCGCCATCCCGTACACTACCCGGTTTTCAAATTGGGTGGCAAAGGTATCGGGATACACAACATACAGCCAAGATTTTACAAGTCTTTTTTGTAAGCACCTATTGCAACGTGTTGATTTTCAATAAAATTTTTTACTGCTTTTTTATCTCCATAGCTCAAAGTGGCCACTGGCAAGGCTTTTGAGCCTATGAAATGCCGAAAGGCTTATCCCTACAATGTTTGGTGTAATGGCTATTTACAACCTTATCGTATCCAACATGCGCATCTCCCCCGGCTGCAGGCCTTCAATAGTAAGCCTGCCCTGGCGCCAACGTACCAGCCGCAGGGTAGGAAAACCCACGGCAGCCGTCATGCGGCGTACCTGCCGGTTTTTACCTTCGGTAATAGTGAGGCTCAGCCAACTGGTGGGAATATTGGCCCGATAGCGGATGGGTGGATGCCGCTCTGGCAGGTTGGGTTCGGCAGGCAGCAGCCTTGCATGGGCCGGCAAGGTTTGGTGCGGTTTGCCATCAATAGAAATGAGCACTCCTTTTTCCAGCTGTTGCAAAGCTTCATCAGTTATCTGACCTTCTACCTGCACCCAGTATTCTTTTTCGGTTTTGGCATTGGGGTGCAGCAGTTGCTGGTTCAGGCGTTTGTCGTTGGTCAGTAGCAGCAGGCCTTCGCTATCATAATCGAGCCGGCCAACCGGGTACACATCTTGCTCCACAGAAAAAAAATCTTTCAGCGTTTGCTTGCCTTCTACGGGGCTAAACTGACTCATGACCTGAAAAGGCTTGTAGATGAGGTAATATTTTAGTTTGGGCATACGCTACATTTTTGAACCACGGAGACAAGGAGGCACAAAGGAACACTAAGGAATCAACAGTTGGCGGTTTGCAGTTTGCAAGGCCTGCCTTTTGTTTTTTGAAACACATTTGCGCATTGATTTCACTCATTGACTCATTGACGGTATTTCATTGGCATATTTGCACATCTGTTTTTCGCAGTTTATTTGTCCCATTTGCACATCAGCACAATTGCTCATTTTCACATTTATCTATGCGTATCATATCCTACAACGTCAACGGTATTCGGGCGGCAATAAAAAAAGGCTTTCTCGACTGGCTGCAAACCGACCCAGCCGATATCATTTGCCTGCAGGAAACTAAAGCAGTGAAAGAAGACATTGATCAAAGCACTTTTACCCAACTGGGCTACCACGACTATTGGTTTAGTGCCGAAAAGAAAGGATACAGCGGCGTGGCCATTCTCACTAAAAAGCCAGCCGACCAGGTACTGTATGGCAATGGCATTGCCCAGAGCGATGCAGAAGGCCGGGTTATAAGGGCCGACTTAGGCGATGTAACGGTGGTGAACGCCTATTTTCCCAGCGGCACCAGTGGCGATGAAAGGCAAGCTTACAAATATGTGTGGCTCGATGAGTTTTTGGGGCATATCAATGACCTGCGCCAAAGCCGGCCGCAACTGGTGATTACCGGCGATTACAACATTGCCCACCGCGAAATAGACATCCACGACCCGAAGGGCAACAAAAAGTCAAGCGGCTTTTTACCAGAAGAACGAGCCTGGATGGACAAATGGCTATCGCATGATTTGATTGACACTTACCGTCATTTGAACCCTGAGCAAACCGGTGCATATAGTTGGTGGAGCCAACGCTTTCCGAGTGTGCGGCTCAACAACAAAGGCTGGCGCATTGACTATATTTCTGTAACCGGCAATCTGGCGCCCCGCATCAAAGCCGCCGCTATTTACCCCGATGTAAAACACAGCGACCACTGCCCTGTGTATGTGGAGCTGGGTAAATGATCGGACGCGGATAAAATGCAATGGGACGCGGATTTACACGGATGAAGAGAGGATTAACACAGATATTTTGGGGATGCCTTCCTATCAACTATCATCCAGCATCTACCAACTATTTTAGCCCCCCTATAGGCACATTTTCAAATTAGCTCTTTAGCACATTTGTATTTCTATGCACATTTATAACGTCACCACCAAAGTAACCTGGGCCATACACCAAGACTGGCTGCAATGGATGCAACAGGTACATATACCCGAAGTAATGGCAACGGGCTGCTTTAACCGTTGGCAAATGGTACGACTATTGGAAACCGAGGACGAAGACGGCCCCACCTACGCCGTTCAGTACCACGCCGACAGCCGCCAGCAATACGATACTTACATAGAAGTACATGCGCCTGCACTGCGCCAAAGCAGCATGGAAAAATGGGGCAACCAGTTTATTTCCTTCCGCAGTTTGATGGAAGTAGTTGCCTGATTGTGGAAAAGAATCAGCAGGGCTTTTTTTCGTTTTTGTAAATGGCATAAGCCCTGAAACCTGCGCCAGTACTGCATTTCGTGAAACAAATCGCCAAAACCCTTGCTACACAAGCGTTTTGGCGATTTTTGCTTTTTTTTGCCTCTAATTTTCATGACCTCCAAAAACGGCGGAAACCCAATACTGGCAAGGGTTTGCGCAAAAAAAATGTTGATAACTCAGCACCTTGGCTGATGGTGGTACATTCTATATTTGTTGAAGACATTTAAAAACTCATTTTATGAACAAAGCTGATTTGATTGCCAAGATTGCTGAAGATGCAGGTATTGCCAAAACACAGGCTGGTGCCGCTCTTGATTCTTTTGTAGAAGCGATCACTAAAACATTGAAGAAAGGTGACAAAGTAACCCTGGTTGGTTTCGGTACTTTCTCAGTTTCTAAGCGTGCCGCCCGTACAGGTCGTAACCCACAAACTGGTGAAACCATCAAGATCAAGGCTAAAAAAGTTGCCCGCTTCAAGCCAGGCAAAGAGCTTTCTGAAAAGATCTAATTTTACGCTGACCTACAGCAAAAAGCAGGGTGTGCAAACGCCCTGCTTTTTTATTTGGGTTGTATCAGCCTATATTTGCCGCTCTAATAAAATCAATCAACTATGGGAAGAGGTGATAAAAAAACCAAGAAGGGTAAGATCTTCAAAGGCTCTTTTGGTAAGTCTCGCTTGGCTCGCCCTACGCAAAACAAGCGTAGCGCTGTTATCAAGAAGGAAGAAGCGTAATGATACATACGCCCCCGAAAAAATTAAAAGCAACAGTGTTTACTGTTGCTTTTTTATTGCGCCCGGTTGCCCGCAGCTGCTATCTGATGTAGCTTATTTACTTACCAAAGTGCCCACCTGTTCGCCCATCACCACTTTTTTCAGGTTGCCGGGGGTGTTCATGTCAAATACAATAATGGGCAGGTTGTTTTCCATACACAGGGTAAACGCCGTCATGTCCATCACTTTCAGGTTTTTGCTGATGCACTCCTGATAGCTGATTTGTTCGTATTTGGTAGCGGTTGGGTCTTTTTCAGGATCGGCAGTGTAAATGCCATCTACCCGGGTGCCTTTCAAAATCACTTCGGCTTTAATCTCAATGGCCCTGAGTGAACCCGCAGTATCCGTGGTGAAATAGGGGTTGCCGGTACCGGCACCGAAAATCACGACCCGGCCTTTTTCAAGGTGACGCATGGCCCGGCGACGGATGTATGGTTCTGCCACCGCTTCCATTTTGATGGCGCTTTGCAAACGGGTGTACACACCAGCTTTTTCCATAGCACTTTGGATAGCCATACCATTGATAACGGTAGCCAGCATGCCCATGTAATCTCCTTGTGCACGTTCGATGCCGGTATCGGCTTCGTTCATACCGCGGTAAATATTGCCGCCGCCAATTACAATAGCCACTTCCACACCTTCCGCCACTATAGATTTGATTTCGGCAGCGTATTGCGCCAGCACTTTAGGATCGAGGCCAAAAGCATTGTCGCCCATCAGCGACTCACCAGAAAGTTTGAGCAATACCCGTTTGAATTTAGCTGCCATGTGTTGGTAATTTTTACGTAGAAAGTGGCGCAAAGAACCTGAAAAAAAAGCGGACAGCAAAAAGGAAAAACCCGTCCTGCTGACAAAGGAAGCAGCTCATCAATAGGAGACGGGAAGTCAGAAAGTCCGGAGTCCGCTGACAGGAGTCCAGCGTCAACCGCCTACTCTCAGTCCTCGTTCCTTTTCCTACATCCGGTTGGTATCGCTACCAACCGCTAATTAACCGGACTGCCCATTTGATTTTGTGATGATTTGAATCAATCATAAGAACACAACGTCCTTTGCAAGAGACATTGCTAGCCAATAAATAGCCATCGATTCAAAAAAAATCTGCGCATTCGTGGCTACCAGTATTTGGCCACAGATGCACAGATTATTTATTAGATATTGAAAGCTACAAACAGAGCAGCAATATCAATACGTTATCACTTGCTCTTCGATGACTGCAGGTAGCTCCCGCCATTGGTACAGCTGGTTGCGCAGCTGTGGCTCAAAGCCTGCTTCGGCTATGGCTTCCTGAATGCTCTTGTACGTAAAACGGTGTGGCGCACCGGCTGCACTCACCACATTTTCTTCGAGCATAATGCTGCCAAAATCGTTGGCACCGGCATGCAGACTCATTTGTGCTACGGCCTTACCCACCGTGAGCCAGCTGGCTTGAATGTTGGTAATGTTCGGCAGGAAAATGCGGCTGATGGCAATCATGCGTACATACTCTTCGCTGGTGGTAAGGTTGTGTACACCACGTATGCGGGTAAGCAGGGTATCTACATCCTGGAAGGTCCATGGAATGAAGGCGGTGAAACCATAGCTGCCTTCCGGCTTACGGCTTTGTACTTCCCGCAATTTTTCCAAATGCTCAAAGCGTTCCCGCAGGGTTTCTACATGGCCAAACATCATGGTACCACTGGTAGCCAAGTTGAGCTTGTGGGCTTCGTGCATTACATCCAGCCATTCTTGCGCACCACATTTACCCTTGCTGATGAGGCGACGCACCCTGTCGACCAATATTTCGGCACCGGCACCGGGCAGGCTGTCCATACCCGCTTCCTGCAAGGCTTTCAGCACTTCGGCATGGGTACTTTTTTCCAGCTTGGTTATGTGTGCCACTTCGGGTGGCCCGAGGGCATGCAGGCGGATATCGGGAAACTCAGCCTTGATGGCACGAAACGTATCGACATAATACTTTAGGCCTAGCTCAGGATGATGACCGCCTTGCAGCAACAACTGATCGCCACCCCACTGAATGGTTTCCGCAATTTTTTTGCGGTAGGTATCCATGTCGGTGATGTAGGCTTCGGCATGGCCGGGTATGCGGTAGAAGTTGCAAAACTTACAGTTGGCAATGCACACGTTGGTGGTGTTTACATTGCGGTCTATTTGCCAGGTTACTTTGCCATGCGGCACTTTTTGGCGGCGCAGGGTATCGGCCACGGCCATGAGCTCTGCCAGCGGTGCATGCTCAAACAAAAACATGCCTTCTTCAATGGTCAAAAATTCAGACCGGAGGGCTTTGTCGTATAAAGTTGGTAAATGAAACATAAGTATGGTATAACAAAAAAGAGCTGCTGCTGTTGTATGCCATGCAGCGGAGGTGAGCAAAAGTAAGCCTTCGTGTATGAATGCAAATGATACAATAGCACTAATGCTATTTGCCTGTAAATTGTACCTGAATGATTGCTCAACTCTCTTTCTACGTAAAAATAGTTTCCATTTGCTGGTGGCTGTACCTGCTATTGTACCCGGTTTTGCCGGCCGCAGCACAAACCAAAGAAGCAACGGCAAAACTGCTAACCAGTTTCAGATTTGAGCAAATGACCGGTGGGATTATACTGCTGAAAGCTGCAATCGATAATCACCCCGACTCACTGAATTTTATACTTGACACGGGTAGCGGCGGCATATCACTGGATAGCATTACCTGCCAGCGGTTGGGTATACGCACCGAGCCCAGCAACCGTACCATCCGTGGAATAGCGGGTGTAAAACAGGTGGATTTTGCTTACAATCATACCCTGCACCTGCCGGGGCTGAATGTATCCGGAATGAACTTTCACATCAATGATTATGAACTGCTGACCAGCGTGTACGGGGTGAAAATTGACGGCATCATTGGTTACAGTTTGTTTTCGAGATACATCGTTTTGCTCAACTACGATAGCCACGAAATAGCCCTGTACACCCAGGGCAAAATACCGTACCCCGAAAGAGGCTTTTTTTTGACACCCACTATTGCCGGCCTGCCTATACAAGATGCCAGCGTAGCCGACCAGAGCAAAAGAACGGGACGTTTTTACCTGGACACAGGCGCTGGATTAAACCTGCTTTTTTCATCGGCCTATGTGCGGGATAGTGGACTTTTTGCCCAACATAAACAACGTTATGCTACCGTAGCCGAAGGCCTTGGCGGTAAAACATCGATGGAAATGACCGTGCTGAAAAAGTTTAAACTGGGGCCGTATGGGTTTAGAAATGTACCGGTGTACATGTTCGACGATGAATTTAATGTGACCGCTTACCCACAGCTGGGCGGCCTTATTGGCAATGATATTTTACGCCGGTTCAACGCCATTATTGATTATAGCACCAGTCGTTTTCACCTTACCCCCAACACCCATTTTTACGATGCCTTCGACTATTCTTATACAGGCTTGGGTATGTATCAGCAAGACGATCTGATAGTAATAAGCGATGTAATACCGGGCTCACCAGCCGATAAAGCAGGCATGCAGGTAGATGATGTGGTGGTGGCCATAGAAAATAATTTGAGCAACAACATTCAAACCTATAAGCAGCTCCTCATGCAGTCGGGCAAAAAAGTACGATTGGTGTTATCCAGAGACAATGAACTATTTGAGTGCACTTTATATATTGAATCCATCAGAAAAAAACTGACCGCAAAAGCCAGCCCCAAAAGCAAATAACCGGGGCAAAACAAATGCTATCGTTTATCAATTGACCGTTGTTTGCTGCTCGTTTACCTAAACTTAAGGCTGCTGCATTGGCGTTACTTGTACTTTTGCGCCAAATTTTTTGGATACATGAAAAGACTTTTACCCTTATTGCTCCTCTTGGTATCAGCCAGTGCATGGGCACAGGTAAGCATTACCAGCCTTGGTACCGCTTACACGCAAGATTTCAACACACTGGACAACAACGCTACTACCGCTTCGGCACTGGCACTGCCTACGGGCTGGTTGCTGCAAGAAACACAAGGCACCAGTGCCAGTGCACTCATGGACGGCAAGTATGGTGTAGACAATGGCGCTGCCAACAATGGTAACGTATGGAGCTATGGTACCACCGGCGCTACAGACCGTGCCCTTGGCAGCCTCCGCAGCAATAGCCTTCTGCCTTCGTTTGGTGTGTGGTTTACCAACAATACCGGCGGCGTTATTACCGCACTGGACATTACTTACCGTGGCGAAATGTGGCGGGTAGGTCTTTCGGCCCGTACTGCTGCCGACCGGCTCGATTTTCAATACAGTACAGATGCTACAAGCCTTACTACCGGTACATGGATTGATGTGAACAGTCTCGACTTTCAGTCACCCGTACTCAATGCAACACAAGGAGCCATTGATGGCAACGCTGCTGGTAATTTTACTACTGTAACTGCAACCATAACTGGCCTCAACATACCCAATGGCACATCTGTTTATTTACGTTGGACCGATGCCGATATTGCATCCAGCGATGATGCACTGGCCATTGACGATGTAAGTTTAACGCCTACTGGTACCGCCGGAGTATTTTGCAGCAACCCATCAGCTGCCCCAACCAACCTGGTGCTTACACCTGCCAATACCGCCATTGCCGGTTCATTTACAGGTAGTGCCAGTGCCGATGGTTATGTGGTATTTCGCAGCACCAGCAGCAGCCTTGGCTTTACACCTTTTGATGGCATACCATACACAGCAGGCCAAACCGTTGGTACAGGCGTGGTAGTGTACACCGGCACCAACACTTCATTTTCTGCTACCGGCCTTACTGCTGGTACGCAGTATTACTTCTTCGTATTTAGCCTCAATGGATTTGCCTGCAGCAATGGCCCCTTGTATTTTGGTACTTCGCTCAATGGTAGCGCCACCACCACCACCGGCAGCACCAACGACTGGCCGGAGGGCTACTACGATGGTGCCATCGGCCTGAGCTGTGCACCTTTAAAAACGGCGCTGAAAACCGCCATTACCACGGGTAATACACCAAAAACCTACGGCGATTTGTGGACGCAATACCTCATCAGCGATATTAAACCACGGGAAGTGGGAACAGGCTCAGCCAATGTAATTTGGGATATCTACAGCGATAACCCCACCGGAACTGACCCCTACAACTTTACACCCGGAACCGTAGCCAGCGGTGGTCAGCAAGACAATGGATCTGGCGGTGCCGCAGAAGGTGAACGCTACAACCGTGAACACACAGTTCCGGTCGACTGGTTTGATGGCAATACAAACAACTCTGGCCCTGCTACCGACTACCTGCACATTATGCCTACCGATAAATTGGTCAACAACCAGCGCAGCAGTTACATCTATGGTGAAGTAACCAACCCCACCTGGACCAGCCAGAACGGTAGCAAACTGGGGCCCAATTCATTTGCCGGCCTTACCGGTACGGCGTTTGAACCCATCAATGAATACAAGGGTGATGTAGCACGTGCCTTCCTGTATTTTGTAACCCGATATCAGGATAATATGACCAGCTACAGCGGTGGTGGTTTTGGCACGCAGGCATTTGACAACAGCGCTTTCCCAAGTGTTGATATCGACTACCTGCGCCTGATGATTAAATGGCACAATCAAGACCCCGTAAGCCAAAAAGAACGTGACCGCAACAATGCAGCATACACTTTTCAGCGCAACCGAAATCCGTACATCGACCGGCCGGAATATGTATCTCAGGTATGGAACAGTACTTGTGCCGGTTTGGGCGCATTGCCTGTAACCCTGGAATGGTTTAAAGGAGCTCTCAAAGGCACCAATGTACAATTGGAATGGCAGAACAGCAACGAAGCCAACTTTAGCCGCTACGAAATACAGCGTAGTGTAAATGGCACCGATTATCAAACCATTGCTACTGTAAATGGCCGCAACATTCGCAACTACAGCTACAGCGATGATGTAAGCAAGCTCGGTGGCCGCCGCCTGTACTACCGCCTCAATATGATTGATAAAGATGGCAGCAGCAAACTGAGCAGTGTGTTTAGCATTCACCTGCAGGCCAATGTTCGCTTCCAGGTGTACCCCAACCCTGCCAGCAGCAACATTACGGTAGAACTGGGCAGCAGCCTCTTCAGTGGTAGCCTCATTGTAACCGACATGACCGGCCGTAGCGTTTACAGCCGTCAGCTGAGCAACCAGCGTGGTCAGGTAGCAGTACCGGTACAGCAACTGCCTGCAGGCCGCTACCTGGTGCAGCTCAAAGCCGACAACGGCACCGTAAGCAGCCAGTCGTTCAACGTGGCCCGCTAATACAGCATTGCAAATAGATTTTTAAAAAGCCGGAGCAAATTGCTTCGGCTTTTTTATTGTGCCGCCATCACCGACATTTGCCCACTTATGATTCACTACGAAAAATTCATGTTGCCCAATGGGCTCACTGTTATAGTTCATCCGGATTTTAGCACCCCCATGGCTGTGGTTAATGTGATGTACGATGTAGGTGCCCGTGACGAAAACCCCAACCGTACCGGCTTTGCCCATTTGTTTGAGCACCTCATGTTTGGCGGCAGCATCAACATACCCGAATACGACGAGCCATTGCAAATGGCCGGCGGCGAAAACAATGCGTACACCACCAACGACCTTACCAACTATTATATACAACTACCGGTAGAAAATCTGGAAACCGCTTTCTGGCTCGAAAGCGACCGCATGCTCAGCCTGGCCTTCAGCCCCGATAGCTTAGAGGTGCAACGCAAAGTGGTTTGTGAAGAGTTTAAAGAGCACTACATTAATAAACCGTATGGCGATGTGTGGCACAAACTGCGGGAGTTATGCTATACACAACACCCCTATCGATGGATGACGATTGGCAAAGAATTGCGCCATGTAGAAGAAGCGCAACTCGACGACGTAAAAAACTTTTTCTTTAAACATTACACCCCTTCCAATGCCATACTGGTGGTAGCGGGGCCTGTACAAACAGCCAATGTAAAAGCGCTGGCAGAAAAATGGTTTGGCGATATTCCATCGGGTACAAAGTATGTACGCCAGCTACCCAAAGAACCAGCACAAACCGCTGCCCGCCGCATGGATGTAACGGCCAGTGTGCCGCTGGATGCTTTTTACAAAACCTGGCATGTATGCGGCCGGCAAGATGCTGCCTACCATGCCACCGACCTCATAACCGAAGTGTTGGGCAGTGGTGCCAGCAGCAGGCTGTACCAACATTTGGTAAAAGAGCAACGCCTTTTCAACAATATTGAATGCTACCATTTTGGCAGCATCGACCCGGGCATGCTGGTGATAGAAGGCAAGCTGGTAAAAGGCATTACCCCCGAAGCGGCAGAAGCTGCCGTGCAGGCCGAAATTGCGCAACTCTTACAACAAGGTGTAACCGAACAGGAATTACAAAAAGCAAAAAATAAAACCGAAAGCATCATCTCTTTTGAAGACATGAGCCTGATGAACAGGGCCAACAACCTGGCGTTTTATGAACTGCTGGGCGATGCTGCCGAAATGAATACGGAGCTGAATAAATACCAAAGCGTTACAGCCGCTCAATTCATGGAAACGGCAGCAACTATTTTTACTGAAGACAACAGCAACACCCTGTATTATCGCAGCAATATGAATTAACAACAGATGCTAAATAAAATTTAGTACTGCATTTTAAACGCTATCGTTATGTTTTGATGCCACAGAATATTCCTCGAATATGCTAAACACAACAGTCCGCACGTTTATGCGTTGATGTATGCGCCTTTTCAGCAACAATTAATTCAGAAATAGTTTGCTACCATTAAATTATCACACATGAAAAACATCCTCTTTCTCCCTTTGCTGTTGTTGATGCAATCTTTAAGTTTTGCCCAAGGCTCTGCGTTGAGTCCGCAACACCAAATCACCATATTGCAATATGCCGGCCCAAAAACCAATACACTGGTACCCGTGGCCATGCTCAATCAGGTAAATGATAACGCTACGGTAGCAGCCCGATGGCTGGCCGACCTGCGTGTTGAAAGCTTGATGCGCCTGAGTTTTAACCCGAAAGACAGCAGTTATATTGGTGATACCGTAACCGACCTGGAAAAAGCCTTCGCCAATGCCGCCGATCAAAAAGCCCTGCTGTTTATTGACGACTGCGACGCATTGTGGAGCAAAGCCGGACTCACCAATGAAGAAAAATCCATAATAGAACGCTTTTACCAACTGGCCAAAAAACACAAGCATGCCGTGCTCATACGCTGTGTGTACGAGCCCACCTATTTTGCCATGGCCAAAGCAGGGTTTGGTATTGTGGCGTTGGATTTGTGAAGCAATGAATGCTGGCTGACAGTTACTGACCGCATGCCTGCAGCAAATAGGATGTGCTCACTGATTATTGCTGATAATGGATTGAAAACAAAAAAGCGGATACCTATTACGACATCCGCTTGCTTATAAATTGTTGCTTGTTTATTTATCTGCCAGCATCCTGCCTCTGTAGTAAACTACCCTTACCACGGTACCAATGATAAATGCCAGCAAAATGGTAAGGCGCTGCCACAGGCTAAACTTTTCGGTAAGAGGTGCAAAGTAAAAGGCGCACAAAACTGATACTAAAATATAGAGTGTAGCAAAAATGCACCAACCCTGCTTAGGGCTAAGCTTATAAATGACCTTCTGCAGCAAGAAGAACAGAATGCCACCGGCGATGATGTAAGGAATGAGCATGCGTTGAAGATAACGAATTCATGAGTTATCGTGAAGATGAGGCTGTTTGTTCAATTGATTCATGATGAAGAAAGTCCTCAATTACACCACTCACTATTCAATAGAAATTTGTTTTGTTTCTGAAGAATAAATAGAAGAAGCCTTTCATTGCTCCCATCCATACACCCGCACATAATCTATCAGCAGGCTGGCTGGAAATGCTTGCGGATTGACGCCGTTTTTGCCACCCCAGTTGCCACCCACGGCCACATTCAGCAGCCAGTGAAAGCGCTGGTCAAAAGGCCATTCATCGGGGCTTTTGTGCTCATTGCGAAAACTGAATAACAACTGATTGTCGATGTAGCCCTCAATCAATTCGGGTGTCCAGTCTACCCGATACACATGGTAGCCATCCATGGCGCCGGGCACTTGCCGGAAAGCTGTTTTTTGGGTGCCGGCAATGTGGTTATACGCTTGGGTATGTACGCTGATGTGCACTTTCTCGGGGTCGTAGCCCACATGTTCCATAATATCTATTTCGCCACTGCGTGGCCAGTTGCCATAGCGCCAGTCTGTGGGCAACATCCATATGGCGGGCCATGTACCCAAGCCGGCAGGCAGTTTGGCCCGGGCCTCAAAGCGACCGTACAAAAAATCGCCCCTGCCCTTGCTCACCAATCGGGCACTGGTATAGCTCATGCCTTTGTAGTTGAATTCATCGGCCCAAACGGGCTTGGCCGTGAAGCGGGCCTTTGTTTGCGCAACAGCAGCAGTGGCTACCAACAGCAGCAGGGCAAGTGTACATTTTTTCATACTTCAGCAATTGACATGAATGGAAGATAAGGGTAAGCGAAATAACCATAGCGGCCGCTACGAACGCCTACATTTGCAGTCGTTTTACAAAAGAAGACACCTATGCCGGATCGCCATACTGCCCCCCTCATTAAAAATGCCGTTGATTTTTCGTTTCAACTGAAACCTGTAAACATTTGGACCCTCAACAACGGGGTGCAGGTATATGCCCTGCATGCCGGCGAAGAAGCCGTGGTACAACTGGAGTGGGTGTTCATGGCAGGCAACAGCCACGAGCCTGCTAACATGGTGGCCAGTGCTACCAACTTTTTGCTGAAAAATGGCACCAGCCGCCGCAGTGCTTTCGACATTAACGAGCACTTCGATTTTTATGGCAGCTACCTCAACCGCAACTGCTACAACGAAACCAGCAACATTACCCTCCACAGTCTCAGCAAACACCTGAGCCACCTGCTGCCCGTAGTGCGGGAAATTTTGACCGATGCCATTTTTCCGCAGGAGGAGCTCGATATTTTCGTCACCAACAGCAAGCAGCGCCTGCAGGTAAACCTGCAGAAATGCGATTTTGTAGCCAACCGCGAAATTGATGTGCATTTGTACGGTGCCAATCATCCTTACGGCAAATACAGTTCTGCCGAAGCATTGGATGCACTGCAACGCAACGACTTGCTATCCTTTTACCAACAGCACTACCAGCAGGGGCATTGTGTGTTATTTGTGGCTGGCCAGCTGCCCGAAGATTTATTCGATCAACTCAATGCGCAGTTTGGCGACCTGCCACTGAAGCCTGCAGTGTTTACCAAAGCCTCTCCGCTGGCAGTGCCGCAACAGGTGAATGGAGAGCGGCACATCCGCATCAGCAACGATGCCAACGGCGTACAGGGTGCCATTCGCATGGCCCGCAATTTTCCCAACCGTCACCACCCCGATTTTCAAGGAGTGAGTGTGCTCAATATCTTGTTTGGCGGTTTTTTTGGCAGTCGCCTCATGAGCAATATCCGCGAAGAAAAAGGCTACACGTATGGCATACACAGCTACCTGCAAAACCATGTGGAGCAAAGTGCCTGGATGATTAGCACCGAAGCCGGCCGCGACGTATGCGAAGCCACCATAGCCGAAGTGTACAAGGAAATGGAGCTGCTGCGCAACGAGCCGGTAGATGAGGAAGAACTCCTGCTGGTACGCAACTACATGCTCGGTTCTATACTCGGCGATCTGGATGGCCCCTTTCACATCATTGGCCGCTGGAAAAGCTATGTGCTGCACGGGGTAGACGATCAATATTTCTACAACGCCATTCACAATATCAAAACCATATCGGCCGGCCAATTGCAGGAGCTGGCCAACCGCTACCTGCAACCTGAACTATTTTACGAAATGGTAGTGGTGTAATGTAAAATCCTGAAAAACAGGGATGGCAGCATGCGGCAAGGATTGCTTACTTGCCGGGGTGAAGTTGTTGTGTAGTGTTGAAATAAACAGTACACTTGAGGGAAACTACCCCTTCACCTGATCTACTTTTTCATGCGCCAAACCACGTACCATTTTTTACGGGCAGCCTTGCTGCTACTTGTGCTGCACTTGCTGCTGCCCCTGCCTGCGGCCGTGGCACAAACTGCTGCACTCGACAGCATTTACAAACTGGCACAACAAGCACCCAACGATTCTGCACGGCTCATGTATTTGCGCCGCTATGGGCTGGCACTTGCCCGCAACAATTTTGACAAGGGTATGAAGGTGCTGGAAGATGGCGCCAACGAATCTTTTGCCAAGGGCTACAATCTGTTGGCAGTGGATTATTACCTCAACAAAGGCATTGCTCTTTACGGAAAAGGCGACTATATACAAAGCATAGCCAGCGACGAAAGGACTGAAAAAATGTACCTGCAGCTGCCCGATAATGACCGCCGCACCTGGGGTTTGGCGGCTGTGCTCAATAATTTAGGTACAGCCTACAGTCTGATCAACGAACTGGAAACAGCACAGCAATATTACCTGCGCAGCATTGAGCAATTCGAAAAACTGAAAGACTCTACTTCGCTGTTAATAGCACATTTTAATGTGGCCTTCATCTACATTGATATGCAACAATGGGAGCAGGCCAATTTTTATTTGCAGCGCAGCATCGACCATTTATCCAGTAAACTTTTTTACGACGAAGCAGTGCACAGCATTGCCCGTAAAGCCGCCATTTGCTTCCGCCTCAATAAAATGCAGGAAGGCCTGCAACTGCTGCGCAAAGCCGATAGTTTGTTGCCCAAAGCGAGTTATGAACTGTCAGCTATTTATGTACACAATGCACGGGGCGATTACTATGCGGCCAAGGGCGATTGGCAGCAAGCACTGCAACAGCACCGCATGGCTTACCCGCTGAGTTTGCAGTACAACGATCCGTATTACATAGCCGATGAAGCATGGGAAATGGGCCGTGCATTTTTGCAACTGCAGCAGCACGACTCAGCCGAAGCATACCTCAACAAAGCCCTGCAGGTAGCCCGCCAATACAACTACCTGCCTAAGGTGAAATTTATTTTGAAAGACATGGCGGCTTACTATGCTGGTATTGGCGATTATAAAATGGCCTGGCAGCAAGCCAGTGCCCTCAACAATTTTACCGACAGTCTGGTAGCACGGCAAAACCACAACCGCATTTTGCTGAATGATGCCCGTTATCAAAGCCGGCAAAAAGAAACCCGCATTTCTACGCTTGAAAAAGAAAATGTAGCTAAGAGTATCACGCTTCAAAAACGCAGTCTTATCATGTATGTATTGTTGGCAGCATTGGTTGTGGTGTTGCTCATTGTTGCTTTGTATTACCGCACCTACCGGCAAAAGCAACAGCTGCAGCAGCAACGTATTGATCAGCTGGAAACAGAAAAACAACTGATGGCTGCAGAAGCCATTTTAAAAGGAGAAGAGCAAGAACGCAGCCGCCTGGCCAAAGACCTGCACGATGGACTGGGCGGTATGCTGAGTGGTGTAAAATTTTCATTTCAACATATGCGAGAAAATCTGGTGATGACGCCCGACAATCAGGCGGCTTTCGAACGGGGCATTGATATGCTCGACAGCTCCATTAAAGAGTTGCGCCGCGTAGCACACAACATGATGCCCGAAAGCCTTGTAAAGTTTGGGCTCGATGCTGCACTCAAAGATTTTTGCCACAGCGTAAGCGAAAGTGGTGCCATACAACTGAGCTACCAATCGTTTCAGTTAAACAACTTATCGTTAGATCAACAGATGGCCATTGGCATTTACCGGGTGGTGCAAGAGCTCATCAACAATGTGCTGAAACATGCTGCTGCTAAAAATGCGTTGGTACAAATCAACTATCAGGATGGGCACATGACCATTACCGTAGAAGATGATGGCAAAGGCTTTGACACGGCCACTTTGTACAACAGCGGCGGTATGGGCTGGAGCAATATTCAAAGCCGTATCAACTATCTTCAGGGTAAGATAGATGTACAATCAACGCCCGATAAAGGCACTTCTGTATTCATTGAATTTGATGTGTAATGGCCACCACCGTTTTTATAGTCGACGATCACTACATGGTTGTAGAAGGTATCCGTTCTTTACTGCAAGCCGAGCAGGGCATTGAGTGGATGGGGCATGCTTCCAACGCCAACTCTTGTCTCGCTTTTTTACAAAGCCGTCAGCCCGATGTCATCCTCATGGATATTAACCTGCCTGATATATCGGGCATAGAGTTGTGCAAAGAAGTGAAGCAAAAGTATCCGCATGTATTCATCCTTGGGCTCAGCACTTTCAATCAGCTGAGTTTTATAGAAAAAATGATGGACAACGGTGCCAGTGGCTACCTGCTGAAAAATGCCGGCAGCGATGAAATAGTGGCCGCCATCAACGAAGTAATGCATGGCCGTAAATACCTGAGTGCCGAAGCTGCAGGTGTAGTAAAACATGCCGCAAAAACGGGCAACACCCTGCTTACCCGCCGCGAAAAAGAAGTGCTCCAGCTCATTGCCGAAGGCCTCACCAATCAGGAAATAGCCGACCGTTTGTTTGTAAGCGTATCTACAGTAGATACCCACCGCAAAAACCTGCTGCAAAAACTGGCTGCTAAAAACACCGCTGCATTGGTAAAAATTGCCATGGATCAGCAGCTGTTGTAGTTCAAGGTTACTCCCATTGCTTACCCCTGCACCGGCCACTCAATATGCACCGACGTACCAGCTTCGGGTGTTGATTGCACATCTATCTGGCCTTTTAAAAAATGAACCCGGCTGCGGATATTGTTCCAGCCCATGCCTGCGGCATCTTCGTTTTGTTGCTGCTGCATACCACGACCGTTATCTTCTACTGTAATGGATAGCACATTATCGTGGCGGGTTACTTGTATCAATGCTTCTGTGGCATGTGCATGCTTCAAAATATTGTTCACCAATTCCTGTACGATACGGTACACACTTATGGCTTCACCCTTGGGTAGTTTCTCTACTTCCAGCAAGTGGCAGGAGATGCTGAGCTGGCTGCTTTGCTGCATATCATGACAAAAATCGGTGAGGGCTTTGCTGAGGCCGAATTTCAGCAAACTCTCTGGCATCATGTTATGGGCCACACGGCGCATTTCATTGATAGATTGGTCAAGCATCACAATGCTTTTTTCGAAAGCAGCCTGGCCTTCATCATTCAGCAACACATTGCCCTTGGTATGCTGCAATGAAAACTTGATGCCGCTGAGCATGCCGCCCAATCCATCGTGCAAATCTTTCGCCAGCCGGCTGCGTTCCTGTTCTTCGCCCTGCATAATGGCCTCAGCTGCTACCAGCTGTTTTTCTTGCTGCAACCGGTCTATTTCCTGCGCCTGTAGTTTTTGCTTTTGCTGCCAGGTACGCCATATCAGCAGCAAGCTGGCCAACAGTAATATCGCCAATGCACCCAATGCATAATTCAGATTGCTTTTTTGCCGCAGGCTGGCTTGCTGCTGAGCCAACCGGTCTTCTTTTTGCTGCACCAGATAAATGGTTTCCAGTTCTGCTACATCACGTTGCAACCGTTGGTTGCTGATGCTGTCTGCCAGCATGGATGCCTGCTTGGTGAGAGATGCCGCCGTGGCTACATTGTGTAAGGCAAAATGAATATTGGCCAGTGTGTTCAGACATTTCTGTTTTTCTGATAACACATGCAATGAATCAGCAATTTGCAAGGCCCGTTGTGCATACCTGAGTGCAGTGGCATAATCGTTTTCGTACAAATGCGCAATGGCCATACCCCGCAAGGCAATGCCTGTGTTTTCAATATTCTCCATGGCAGTGCTAATGGCCAGGGCTCTTGCATACATGGGTTTGAGTTGCTGAAATTTTTGTTGATTGAAATACAAATCACCCATATTCAGCATCAGTATGTTTTCTGAATAATCGTTTTTCAGCAAACGGCAAATGGCCAATGATTCGTTGTATACTTTTTCTGCGCTATCCAGTTGGTTGAGCTCGGCATAACTCATACCCAAATTGGCCAGTGCACTCATCAGCAACAGGCTGTCGTTTTGTGCCCTCGACAATGACACGGCTATGCGGCCATGTTCTTTGGCCTTGTCAAACTGGTCGAGGTTTTCATATAAGGATTGTAAAATATCGTGCCCCCTTGCTTCTATTGAAGCATTGCCGTGGCGTTCAAATATGCGTTGCCCCTCTAAATAATACTGTACCGCAAGGCGCAGCTTCTCACACAATCGGGCCGAAGTACCTGCATTGAAAAAAGCCTTGCCCATCATCAAAGAATCGTTGATGGTATCCGACAGGCGGATGGCTTGCTGATTGAGCAGCAACGACGAATCGTACTTGCTCACTAAATTTAAAATGTAGGTGTAGTTATTGATGTATTTGATGACACCACGAGTGTATCCAAGTTGGTGGCTGAGCTCACCGGCCAGGCGGTAATAGTGTGCTGCAGTTTCCAATTGAGTGCCTTCATACTGCTGCCCTATGTTGATGTACAAATCCACCTTGCTGCTGTCGGCTTTTGTAGCAGGCAACAACCGCAACAAACTATCGAGGTTCATGAGGGTTTGGCCATGAACAGCTGACACAAGCAAGCTCATGCAGCCCGCAATCATCCATCGGAAAAAATACTTTGATTTCATGAGCGTCAAATAAAATGATGCCGGCGGGCAACGCACAAATCTACCCGTTCACAGCCCCCGTAATTTCCTGTTTTTAGGGGAAATGACACAGTGATTGCACCGCTATTTTCACCCCAGCGTACGCCATGCACAACCCTTGGCGCTACCAAAGCGTATGCAACATCTTTTTTTACTCCTTTTGGCTGCTGTATGCTACTGCTGCCCTACACAAAGTTTTGCGCAAAAAAACCTGCAACCGGCCAGCAGCAGTACTGTTGCCGGCATTTCATTGCCTGCTAATACTAAGTCGGATAAACGGCTCCTCATTCGGGTAGCCGCCAAAACCACCATGGATTTGGAAGCAGCTGATAGCAACTGGATACTGTCCGATAACTACGAAGTATTTCAGTTGCCGGTGGGTAGCAACAACGATATCTCCGACAGTATCATCACAGCATTGGAACATAACGGATGGCAATTGCTGATAAACGAACGCAACAACAAATGGGGCCTGGCCAGCAAAGGCAGCCGCCGCCTCATGATTTATTTTGAAACAGCTAAAAAAGAAAGCTGGCTCTACATTGCCGAAATAGCAAAGGGGCAAGCCGCTAAACCCGCTGCGCCGACTTCACCCACTAAGCCGCAGCCCGTGCAGCCTGCCCATCCGGTGCAACCCGTGCAGCTTGCTGCACCAGCCAATGCGGGCATGTACCAGTTTCATACCACCAACTTTGATGATGGCTGGACGGCCACCGTCCAAGCTGATTGGGTGGAAGTGAGCAAAGGCAACATCAAAGTGTTGCTGCATTTCAGCAATGCCGCCATCGACATGAGCAGCATGCAAACACCTACCATCAACGCCAACGCCTGGAACACTTTAGTGGCTCCCCGCTATAAAGACAAACAAAACTTTTATGCCTTCAACGGCAACATGAGCTACTTGCGTTCGTCCGGCATTAGTGCCACCTTAACTGATGTTAAAGGCATAAAGTACTTTGTAGTTTTGTTCAGAAGAGGTGGCGGACCATTCCTCGAATTCATCACCCCCGACCCGGCCACATTTGAAAAAGAATTTGGTGTCAGCTTTGTGGCCAGCAACGACCAAATGCTTATCAACAGCTACGATGATTTGTGGTTGAAAATGGACAACATGCAACGCTGCAACAAATTTGCCGTAGCCCCTGCCGACCTTATAGGAAACTGGAGCGAAAGCAGTGGCTCTTATGCGCAGATGTACAATGTAAATACCGGCAACTATGCAGGCATGAACGCTGTAAGCAACAGTGCAGAGTTTTGGATAGCAGCCGATGGCAGCTACCGCAGCCAGCACAGCGGCGCCAGTGGCATGGTGGGCAGCCAAACTTTCTTTACGCAGAAATACAACGGCCGCTACACTATGAATGGCAATTGGGAAGTGAGTTTTACCAACCGATACAATGGCAAAACAGACACGTATTGGTGCCAGTTTGAAATCATACGTGGTGGCCGCATTTTACATTTACAAGACAAGACAGCCAGCGGCCTGCAATACCACCTCACTAGAAAATAAAAGCAACTCATGGTACAATCCATTCCTTTTTGCCAGCATATCCCACGCTGTGTACTCATCACGTTTTTTGTATTGATGATACAATTAGCTCAAGCACAAAATGTAGGCATTGGTACCAGCAACCCTGCAGCCAGATTGCATGTAGCCGATAGCAATGTGCTCTTCACCGGACCAAACAACGTAGTCAACACTACATCTGCCAATCCACCGGTTCAAGGCCCCGGTGCAAGGCTAATGTGGTATCCGCAAAAAGCCGCTTTTCGGGCAGGCCTTGCCTTTGGTTTGCAATGGGATAAAGACAGCATGGGCATTATGTCTATCGGTTTGGGCAATAGCACCAAAGCCATGGGTGAATCCTCTTTTGCAAGCGGCGCAGGCACAACCGCCTACGGCGATCGGGCTACTGCCATGGGCGATTTTTCGACCGCATCGGGCTTCGCATCTTTTGCAGCAGGCTCTGGCAACAGGGCTGCCGGTAGAAATGCCATTGCCATGGGGTTTGGCAATATTGCTTCAACCGATTACAGTGTTGCCCTCGGCACTTCAAACACTGCCAGCGGTTTTGCTGCTGTTGCATTTGGTCAATCGGCCAAAGCCACATCCAATACCTCTATTGCCATGGGCATTAGTGCCAATGCTGCTGGTTTTTCTTGTGTGGCCTTGGGGCAAAATACCGAAGCGCTGGCCCAGGGTGCCATGGCCATGGGCACCGAGGCAAAAGCTACCGGTGTGTACAGCTATGCAATGGGCTACCGTGCACAGGCCTCTAACGACATGGCTGTGGCCATTGGTAACGAAACAAGGGCCCGCTCTTACGGCAGTATTGCATTTGGCAGCCTTAACGATACCAGCGATGTCATTATACCAGGAAATAGCCTACCCACCGACAGGTTGTTTCAGATTGGCAATGGCACAGTAGCCGGTCGCAGCAATGCCATGACGGTGTTGCGCAATGGCAATACGGGCTTGGGTATTCTGCAGCCCCTGGCCAGATTTCATGTCGACAATGGTGCCGTTTTATTTACCGGTCCTAACCCGACTCCCGGCTATCAAGACACGCCCATTCCGCCACCCACAAGCGGCGCAGGCAGTCGACTCATGTGGTATCCAGAAAAAGCAGCTTTCAGGGCAGGATTTGTAAATGGCTCATTATGGGATAAAGACAATATTGGTAAATACTCCATAGGGCTCGGCATCGACACAAAAGCCAGTGGGTATGGTGCAGTAGCCATGGGTAATAGCACTATCGCCAGTGGCGATTTTTCGAGTGTGTTGGGTGATGGCAATGTGGCATCTGCATACGCTTCACTTGCTACGGGCTTATCCAGTTATGCTACAGGAGTTGTTGCTACCAGTATGGGCTATGATGTTCAAGCCAGTGGAATAGCCGCTGCAGCATTAGGCGAAGGCACAAGAGCCAAAAGCTACGCCGGTTTTGTAGCTGGTACATACAACGATATTACAGATGCACCGGTTGGTACCAAGGCCGTGGCAACAGACCGGATTTTCCAGGTGGGCAATGGAGCTTCAGCTGCCGCCCGAAACAATGCCATCACCGTTTTGCGCAACGGCAATACGGGTATCGGCAGCAGCAATCCGCAACAACGGCTCGAAGTAGTGGCAGGCCCCAGTGCCAACCCCACCAAAATAGTGATTGGCAACCGCGGCGGCTTTGGCCCCGCAGCTCTCGAGTTTGTAAGTGATTACGGCCTGGCCAGCCAATGGCGCCCAGGCATCATTCAAAGCGGCGACAACGGCAGCTTTACCGGCAAGCTGGAGTTTTATACCAATGGCACCGGCTCAGGCAATTTGTATGGTGCGGTAAAAGGCATGGAAATACGCAATGGCGCCGTACTCACCGCCACCGGCAGCGTGGGCAGCTTTAGCGATGAACGCTTAAAAGAAAACATTGTGCCCTTTACCGATGGGCTCAATGTCATTAATCAAATCCATCCCGTACAGTTCGATTACAAAGCCAATGCACCCTTTGCCAGTACCCAAACTCAAATCGGCATCATTGCACAAGAGTTGGAAAAAATTGCCCCTTACATGGTACGCCAAACCACTGAAGGCACCGTGCAGGACATGCGTTGGGTAGATCATCAGGCCTACATTTTTCTGCTCATAAATGCCATTAAAGAACAACAACAGCAATTGCAGGAAGCCAATAAAAAAATTGCTGATATACAAATGATGCTTCAATCTCTGACCGCACCAAAACATTAACATGAAAACGCTCCTCTGCTCACTCCTTGCTGTGCTGTTGTGCGTTGGTATGCAGGCACAACCCAAGCCCAAAGCCAATCCAAAAGCCAGCATCAATGCCGAAATGGCGGCAGAAATAAAACAACTGGAAAAAGACATTGCCCAGCTGGAAGCCGACATGAAAACCATGACCGATGCCGATGAGTTGGCCAACGCCAAACAAGAACTCAGCATGCTGCGCCAGCAATTGGATATGCTGAAAAAAATGGGCGGCATGCTTAACAACGCACAAGGATTGATGCAAGCGGCAGGCATGGATATGAATGCGGAAGAACCGATAGTACCTAAAAAGAATCCGGCCAAAATTGCTGCCATACCAGCCACCCCTGCTACTGCAGCCATGCCAGCTTATTTGCAAAAATTACAAATGGCCATCGCTGCAAAAATTTCTGCTGCCGACAAAACCGAAGCCGACAAACTACTGCAAGCTGCTGGCAGCTCCGTACATGCAGCCAATGCAGCCGTGGGTTTGTGGATGGGCAAAATGCCCCTGCAGGCACTATACGTGATGAGTAAGACTGCCGTAGCAGATGCTGCCAACCCTAACACCCTCAACAACTACGCCAGCATGCTGAGCATGGCCGGTGCCGAACAACTGGCACTGCCCATTTTGCAACGGCTCAACCAAGAGTATCCCCGCAACAGCACCATCCTCAACAACATAGGGCAGGCATGGCTGGGTTTGGGCGATTTGCTGAAAGCCGAACAATACCTCGACAGCGCTATCCGTATTTACCCCGGCCACTCGCAGGCCAATTTGGCCAAGGCCAACATATCCGAGAGCAAAGGCAATACCAAAGCCGCTGCCGAAGCCATCCGCAAATCGCTGGATGAATCGTTCAGCAACGATAAGGTAAATCAACTGCGTAAATACGGTGAACGATACAATGGTAGCAACCTGCGCCTCCCCTCCACCATGCCTGCCGATGCACTGGGCCTGCACCGCTTTACCTGGCCAGCCTATCCTGCCACTGTAGAGCAATCGGTAATACTCGAAAAAGAATGGGATAAGTTCAAGGAGCAATGCCGGCTGGAAATGGCAGAACTGAAAATTAAATATGAACGAACCCAACAGCAAGCATTTGAAGAACAGCAGCAACTCAACCATGCATTGCTCAACTACAATCCCTTTAGCGGAGTGCCACCACCGCAGCCATTGCCCCCTTTTGCCGAAGCTGCCAGTATTAAGCTACGCTACTACATCGAAGACAAAGACGGTGGACAACAATTCCGCATTCAAAAGCTGGCCCAGGCTATGGCCGATGCCCACCAAAAAGTAGCACTGCTTGACCAACAACGGCAGGCAGACCTCAAGGCGGTGCAAGAAAAATATGACCCCCTCATTGGCGAAGGCCGCCCCAACCCGCTGGAGGCCTACTGCGCCGAATACAATGCTGTGAACTCAAAATTTTTAGCCGCCGCCAACCCCTTACTGGAGCGCAGCTACAAAAATTGGCTCGATGAAAACCTGCGCCGCCTCAACAACGAAATGTATTACTACCAGTACATTCAATGGCCCACCCAATTTGAAGCCACCAAATTGCAAGCCAAAATAAGTTGGCTCAGCGCCATTGCAGATCAGCCGGTGCAGTTTGCTGCCCTTGGGCCATTTTGCAAAAGCAAACCCCAAACTCCGCCCTCCGGTAAGGGCCTTGCCGAGTTCGACGACATTGCCTGCCAGTACAACAGCAGCATGGACCTCGGTTTGTTCCAGATTACCAGCAACTGTAGCCGCCTCAGCGGCCACCTCAAACTGGGGCCGGTGGAGTACAACCGCAAAATAGACATGGACAAAGACATCCTGCTGGCCGCTTCTTTGGAAGTCACAGCAGGCGTAAGCAAAGGCTGGGAAAAGGGCCCTGTGGCGGCCGAAGCCAAAGCAGAAGTACGGGGCAAGCTGGAATGGAACGACAAACAAATTACCAACTGGACCGTGACCGCCGAAGCAGGGGTAAGTGTAGGCAGCAATCTTGGTTATGGCGATAAAAGCATCGAAATTGCAGGTGCCACTGCCCAAATAGGCATGAACAGCGGCCCCAGCCTCAGCGGCCGCGGATTGCTGCAAGGTGTGCAGATAAAATAGCCTTTACCCATTATGAAAAAGTTCATCCCCAGTCTGCTGCTCATTGGTGCTTTGCACCAAGCGGCATTTGCCCAAAACGTAGGCATTGGTACCAATACGCCTACCGGTCCCCTCAGTTTTGCCAGCCAGCTGGGCAATAAAATTGTGCTCTGGGGCGATGGAAATGCTGCCCATTATGGATTGGGCATTCAGGGCTCTACCCTGCAGCTGTACGCCGATGCCTTCAACAGCAACATCAGTTTTGGCTATGGCCGTAGCGGAGCATTTACCGAAAGGGCCCGCATTTACAACAGTGGCATCGAAGGCATGTACCTCAATGGCCGCCTGCACCTACGCAACGGCGATCCCACTAACCTGGGTGGTGGTGGCGGCGTTTGGCTGTACAACCCCACCAATACCGCTCAAATTGGTTTTATGGGTACCCAAAACAGCCAAAACATCGGCTTTTATGGCGGCAGTGCCGGCTGGGGCTTCACCTACAACACCAGCAACAGCCGGGTGGGTATTGGCAACGAAAACCCCAATGCACCATTGGCTTTTGGCCCCACGCTGGGCAAAAAAATTACCCTTTACCCCGGTGCCACAGGCGATGTGGGTTTCGGTGTGGCCGGCAACCGCTTGCAGATTTACAGTGACAATCCCAATGCCGATGTAGCCATTGGCTACGATGCTTCCGGCCTTTTTAATGAACGTTTTGCGGTGAAACCAAACGGTGCACTGGCAGTGAGCGGCAACACCGGCAATGCAGGACAAACCTTACAATCCAACGGGTCAGGAGCCTCCGCCAGCTGGACTTCGCCCTCCAACTGGTTGTACAACAATGTGCAGGTGATGCGTCAACCCAGCAACGCTTACACCATTGCCGCCAACGCCAACGACATCGTTATTCCCGGTATAGAAACCGGTACATTCTCCATTAACCTGCCTTCCGCCAACAACAAAATCATCCTCAATTTCACCACTTTTCTAGGGTCTACATTTTGCACTTTTTGTGAGCATTCCTACGCCAGCTTCAATGTGCGGGTATTCAGAAATGGCCTGCTGCAAGGCAACTTTATCGACAATGCACAAATCGTCAACGGCACAAACATGACCTACTCTTCCGGCGTAGAACTCATTACAGGTGGTGCCGGCACCTACACTTTTTCGGTTTCGGTTACTAACAGCAACACCCACAACATCATCGTATTTGCCAGCCGTTTGTTTGTCGCTGCTATTCCGCAATAGCAGCTAGACCTTTGGGTAAATGTTTGGCACAATAAACCATTGTGGGCATTTACCCGCTGCCTGTATCTTTGCAGCCCCCCAACAGGGGCTTTTTTTATGATACCAACTGCAGTGCTCATGGCAGCTGCGTTGTGTCACTCACTTGTGGCTGCAGTGCATACTTCAGCTTTAAAAACAGAACATGCTTTATGGCTTTCAACATTCGTACAAAAATTAAGGACGCTCTGGTTAGTGACCCCACTAACCAGCACATTATTATCATGGGTTGGGTGCGCACCTTTCGCAGCAACCGTTTTATAGCCCTCAACGATGGCAGCACCATCAATAATATCCAGATTGTAGTAGACTTTGAAAATACCGACGAAGTCCTGCTCAAACGCATTACCACCGGCGCCTGCATCAAAGTAAGCGGCCAACTGGTACCCAGCGTAGGCAGTGGCCAAAAGGTAGAAATCAAGGCCGAGCAAATAGAAATATTGGGCGACAGCGATGCCGAAAAGTTTCCGCTGCAACCCAAAAAACACAGCCTCGAGTTCCTGCGGGAAATTGCCCACCTGAGGATGCGTACCAACACCTTTGGTGCCGTTTTCAGGGTGCGCAACACCCTCGCCAGCGCCACCCACGAATTCTTTCAGGGTCGCGGCTTTGTGTACTGGAACAGCCCCATCATTACCGCCAGCGATGCCGAAGGTGCCGGCGAAATGTTTCGCGTCACCACCCTGCCCATTGATGGCAGCGCCCCCCGTACCGACGATGGCAGCATCGATTTCAGCCAGGACTTTTTTGGCAAAAGCACCAACCTCACCGTAAGCGGTCAGCTCGAAGGCGAACTGGGTGCCATGGCCTTTAGCGAAATCTACACCTTCGGCCCCACCTTCCGTGCCGAAAACAGTAACACGGCCCGCCACCTCGCCGAGTTTTGGATGATTGAACCCGAAATGGCGTTTTACGACATCGAAGACAACATGAACCTGGCCGAGGCGTACATCAAGTTCCTCATCAAAGCTGCTTTGGAACGCAACGCCGACGACCTCGAATTCCTCGACAACCGCCTGAAAGACGAAGAGAAAAGCCTGCCGCAAGACAAGCGCAGCGAGTTGGGCCTCATTGAAAAACTGGAGTTTGTGCTCAACAACGAGTTTGAACGCATCACCTATACCGAAGCCATCGACATCCTTCGCAACAGTACCCCGTACAAAAAGAAGAAGTTTCAGTACGATGTGCAGTGGGGCATCGACCTGCAAAGCGAACACGAACGCTACCTAGTAGAAAAGCATTTCAAAAAGCCAGTAATCGTAACTGGTTATCCTGCCGCTATCAAGGCCTTTTACATGCGCATGAACGATGGCTGCGAGCCCGGCAAAGAAACCGTTGCTGCCATGGACATCCTCGCCCCCGGCATTGGCGAAATTGTGGGCGGTTCACAAAGAGAAGAACGCTACTACAGGCTGGTGGCCCGCATGGAAGCCATGGGCGTACCCACTCATGAAATGGAGTGGTTCCTCGATACCCGCCGCTTCGGTGGCTGTCCGCACAGCGGCTTTGGCCTTGGCTTCGAACGCATGGTGCAATTTGTAAGCGGCATGACCAATATCCGCGACGTGATACCTTTTGCCAGAACACCAAAGAACTGCGAGTTCTAATAGAGAATGTGTCAATGGTGATTGAGTGAAATTATTGCTTGATATACCAATCCCCGGTTGCTGGTCAGCCGGGGATTTTTTTGCGGCAGAAGAGCGGCAGTCAACGCTCAAATTCCCTGTTTTCGTTGATAAGCCGGTTGGGCTGTAATGCTGATTTTAGCAGCAAATACTCCCCATGAAAGAAAAAGCCCTTGTCAGATTACTGCTGTTGTTGATGATGCAGCAACTATCCCTAATAGCAACTGCACAAAACGTGGGCATTGGCACCAATGCACCTACCGGCCCGCTAAGTTTTGCCAATACATTGGGCAATAAACTGGTGCTGTGGGGCAATGGCAACAACGCCCATTATGGCATAGGTGTACAAAGCACCTATTTGCAACTCTATGCCGATGTTGCCAATTCCAATATTGCCTTTGGTTATGGCCGTAGTGGCAGCTTTACCGAACGGGCCCGCATTTTTAATTCCGGCCTGGAGGGCATGTATCTGAATGGCAGGTTGCACCTACGCAATGGTGATGCTACCAATGCCGGGGGCGGCGGTGGCATATGGCTGTATAAGCCCGATAATACTGCCGCTATTGGATTTATGGGCACTCAAAACGACAGAAACATTGGCTTTTACGGTGGGCCCACACAATGGGGCTTTACCTACGATATTACAAATGGACGTGTGGGCATTGGCAATAACCTGCCCAATGCACCGCTGGCATTTGCCGCTACCCTGGGCAAAAAAATTACCCTGTATCCCGGTACGTTGGGTGATGCGGGCTTTGGCATGGCAGGCAACCGTTTGCAGATATACAGCGACAACCCTAATGCAGATGTGGCCATTGGCTACGATGCAGCAGGTACATTTAATGAGCGTTTTTCTGTGAAACCAACCGGTGCACTGGCACTTACCGGCAATCAGGGTGCCAATGGTGAAGTAGTAACCAGTGGTGGAGCAGGGCCAGCTTATTATAGCCGGCCAGGATATTATTACCAGGCCAAACAGTCTGGTTTTTCTGTATCTGCGAATGAAAACGGGCCGTCGGTAGATGTGCCCGGGCTAACGGCGGCTATCAACCTGGCTACACCAGCCCGTGTTGTATTTCATCTTTCAGGCAATTATTCGGGCAATTATTGTCTTGCCTGCGAAAACCCCAGCGCTACCATGCTGTTGTACCGCAATATTGTAGGAGGAACAGAATTGGTTCGGTCTGCTTATTCCGGCGGTTTGGGTTATGCCTGGCGATCGGGGGTTTTGGCCAGTGGTCCGATAGTGGTGGATTACCCGGCAGGAAGCTATACTTTCAAGGTAATGTTCAACAACTCGGGATACACCGATGTGCTTTCACTATCGAACGCCTTTCTAACCTGGCAGATATTTCCCAATTAATCATTTGTTAGCAACCTTGCTCTGCATGCCTGTAATGGCACAATTGTGTGGCATCGGGTAAGAAGCAAAGGAGAATGCCAACACGCCACTAGCAGATTTCGTTTGCTGTTCAGTCGGAGTTTTTGGTAAAAAAACAGGGCGCCGGTAGCTGGAATACCGGGCCCCGTCACTGCTATTCGGATCCCTTTCTAGGTGGGTAATAGCCGGTTGGAGTAAGATAAGCGGCCAGGTATACAAAAAAAGGCGACCGCTTACAGACGGCATAAAATTAGGTGGCAGCCACCACGATGTGGCATGTTTGGGATTATTTTTTTGGGCGTTTAACCATTGATTAGCAACTATTTACACTAAGGGCAGTGGGGGTAATATTGATGATGGTGCTCGTTTGGCACAGCCACACCTGCGTATAGCTGCAGCCATTGTTCAGACTAACGGGCTCACCCTGATCGGCCATACCTGATTCGTTTTTAAATTTCTTTTTTGCCGATTGCATTGAGCACCTATATTTGCAGCCCCGAAAGGGGAAAGGATGGTGCGGTAGCTCATCCCGATAGCTATCGGGAGGTAGAGCGAAAAACTGAAAATCCTTGTGTCGATAACAGATACTGAATGGTGCGGTAGCTCAGTCGGTAGAGCAAAGGACTGAAAATCCTTGTGTCGCCGGTTCGATCCCGGCCCACACCACAACAACAAAAAGACTCGCTGATTAGCGGGTCTTTTTTGTTTGGGCAAATTATTTATTTCATGCCCTTACACAACAAAGCCCTCCCGAAGGAAGGCCTTGTATTGGCGTGATGAGAAAAAGGAGCGTGTTTCAGTCGTATGAAAACGGTTATTGTTTGGGCTTGCCGGATACTTCCAGCGTGGCACCCGGCTCAATGATGATGTGGCTGCCGGAGGCTTTCAACTTCCTGTGTACTTTATTGCCTTATGAGGTTTCCATTGACCCTAAACAACTTACCTGATACCACACGTAGGGTGGCGCCTGCGCTGATCGTCTGGGGCACATTTAGAATACATTCACCAGTTCCATTGATTAGAATAATATTACCAGCAGGGAGAGGATTCGGCGGCAAAATGGATGGCGACCAATTAGATGGGTTGTTGAAATTACCGCTACCTACAAATGTATAAACGCCTGCACAGTAAGGGGCAATTGTGGACAAAGTGCCATTTTGATTGTCAATTGTTCCAAATTGATTTTTTGCTTTAATAAGATAAGAATAAGTTGCACCAACAGTCAAACCAGTATTATTCAATTGGGTTGATACAATATCAGCTAAATAAAGCTGGCCATTTCTGTACACATCATATGAAGTTGCATTTGCTGATGGTGTCCAACTAACTTTTATTTGGCTTAATGTCACGTTGCATTCAGGAGCAACTGAAAGTGTGAACAAGCCAGGTAAAGTAGGTGCACAATTCAACGCAGTTACTGCCAGTATTCCGTTGCTGTTGTTGGTATTACCCGCTGTATTCTTTGCTTGTACATAATATGTGTACTGCGTACCTGCTGTTAATCCGGTATTAATGTACTGGGTAGTGGTAATATTGGGTGCCAGCAGCGTTCCGTTTCGATAAATATCATACGATGTCGCATTTGCTGATGCGGTCCAGCTAAGAGGCACCTGGCTGCTGGTGCCGCTACATTCTGGTGTGGCAGTTAGTGTAAAAGTACCCGGAACTGCAGGTGCACAATTCAACGCTGTTACAGCCAGTGTTCCATTACTATTGTTGGTATTAACCGCTGTATTCTTTGCTTGTACATAATAGGTGTACTGGGTGCCTGCCGTAAGTCCGGTATTAATGTACTGGGTAGTGGTAATATTGGATGCCAGCAGCGTTCCGTTTCGATAAATATCATACGATGTCGCATTTGCTGATGCGGTCCAGCTAAGCCGCACCTGGCTGCTGGTACCGCTACATTCTGGTGTGGCAGTAAGCGTAAACGAGCCGGGCAAGGCTGCATTTGATGCTGTAGTAAATGATCTTACTTGTGAGTAATTAGTATTAATGTTACAACCAAAAGCTTTAACTGTCCAGTAGTATGTTGTACCTGGCTGCGGTGGGTATGTAGCATTAGTTGGCCATAAATAACTTGATGTAGTTCCGGTAGCTTTATTTACCCGAACCGTTGATGATTCCATGACAGTCGATGCAAAACCATTTGCAGGAGTCCATCCGGCATTTGAAGTAGAAACCTGAATGCGATAAGCTAATCCCGTTACGGTACTTGGCAAATCATTCCAATCAAAATTAACAGGAATTGAAACCCCAGCTGCGCCAGCATTGGGTGCTATTAAAACCGGTATAGTTGGCACACAAGTAGTAGTAAAACTTCGAACAGGAGAATAATCAGAAGATTGGCCACATACAAAAGCTTTTACTGTGTAATAGTAAGTAGTTAATCCAGCTGGAGGAAACAGATCTGTTAATTCCCAAGAAAGATTAGAAATTGAACCAGTGTTACGGTTAACCCTTATTGTAGAATTTTCTGTAGTAGCAGAAGTAAATCCGTCCTTTGCAGTCCAACCACTGTTAGAGGTAGAAACCTGAATCCTATACTCAGGATTTGTACCGGTAACATCATTCCAATCAAAATATACAGGAATGCCTGTATTGGTTTGATTTACTGCAGGAGTAGAAAGCTGAGGAACAATTGCATTACATGATGACCGGACAGTAAAAGAACTTCTGTCAACAGATAT
Organism: Bacteroidota bacterium; assembly: GCA_020161435.1. GTDB lineage: Bacteria > Bacteroidota > Bacteroidia > Chitinophagales > Chitinophagaceae > Phnomibacter. The sequence continues at coordinate 660,310 of JAIUNV010000003.1, forward strand.
CAGTTTTTGGTCAGCATTCAGATAATAAACAGCGAAATGTAAATGCTCAGAAATTGCGTCTGGTGAAACTTTATCAACTTTACCAATAATTTCATTTTTTGATACAAAGGCTCCTGGTGTGCTTTTTTTTGCCGTAATGTTTGACATGTGCAAATACCCAGAATACCAAGTTTTTCCATTAGTTACATGCCGTATCAACAACTGCCCATAAGAACCACCAGACCACCCGCTTAGATTTGCAATATATCCATCGTCAACTGGATAAACATCTTTACCGGCATCAAAGTTACTTGACAAATTACAATCCCATGCGTATGTATCGTTAGCTTGTGAAATGCCACCATTTGAAGTATGTCCTCCTGTTTGATGTTGACAAAAGCCCCATATGGTTGTTCCCATCCAAGGGCAGCTAGTTGGGGGATATTGGTATGTAACTGTTCCTATAATAGGTGACATCAAAGTAAGCGGCACATCCGATGGATTTTGAGCGTAAGAAAACTGAGTTGAAAGAAATACATAAACAAAGGCAATTCTCCGAAAGCCCTTTTTTAGAAAGTTTTTTTGGAACTTTTTTTTCAAAATTGCTTGTGATAGTGTCTTGCCAGCAAATGAAGTGATCAAAAACAGCGTACCAATTTCTTTCATTTTAAATCATGGTTTACCAAAAAAGAATTTAATATTGGTTGAGTATTTCTATCAAGTAGATTTATCGACGTTAAATGCATCTTTGCCCGCATCCTGCCGGAAACCCGCCGCTGTCGGATATTTTTTCCCAGTTTAATTGTTTAGTTTCAAAATCCATAACTAACCTCCCTTTTATCCAGTAGTAATTACCCGAAAGTGAACCGCGCCACGAGGCAGTCATTGTAATGATCAATTTGTTTGTCAGCTTACTGATTCTTGTTTGGCAAATTCCATTTTCGTCTTTCCCCCAATGTATTTCAGCTTTGTTCTCACGGCCACCGTAGCTCGAACAGCATCCCATAAGTTTCACAGATGCGGAATTTGCGATGTCTTGAATTTCTTGACGCAGGTCTGTATCATTCTTTAGCTCAGCACAATCGTCCTGTTGTTTATTGTGCAGCGAATCAATAATCAAAGCAGAATTTTTCTGTTCCGTTTTATGAACATCAAGCGAAATAGTCCCAGTGGTGGGTAAAAGCAAACTAAGAATGATGGCGGTAGTTGATAGCATATTTGTCATAAATTATATTTTAAAAAAGTTTGCTCACGTTGAGGCGCAAATGGCTCCGGCGAAAAAAGCCATATTTGAAGCCGACTATAAAATTGGTATTGTCGATTTTGGCAGCGTTTACACCAGCTTTAATGCCAAAATCGAGCCCTTGCGCAAATGAGGTTTGGAGCAAGCACAACAGTGCTGCAGCAGCAATTAGTTTCTTCATGAAAGTTTGGGGTTTTTGAATGGGGGTTTAGGGTTTCGATGGTTTGAAAATAGCATCGCTTGTAACAAAACATGCTTTGGCAATCACCAAACCGCCAAATAGAAGCATGAAACCGGCTGTTCCATCAATCTTCGGTGCATTTTGAGTAGTACTGCGCTTTACATTTATGCTACATGAAACCCTTGTTCGTTTGTGCTCTCTTTGTTTGCTGTTCCCTGGTTGTACATGCACAGCAGGGCCGCTATCCTGTAATGCTGGATATAGGCAAGCAATACAACCTGCAGGGCTCTAACTGGACGGGCCTGGTGGTGGGAGAAAACGGGGCTGTTTACGCACATTCACAAACCGGCGGAGTATACAGGATACATCAGCAACAAGTACAACCCTTGCTTGCCACTGTAAATACAATACCTGCTTCATTTCAAAACAGCATCCTGTTTTATCAGCACGGCTTTTATATGCATGATATGGCCAATGGTATGCTATTCAAGCTGCTGGCAGATAGTTTGCATCCTTTTAAGGCCATTCGGTCGGGCAGCACATTCATTCTGAGCAAAGGGGTCATTTTTTTTGAAGGAATGCCCCAGCCACGCACAGCTACTTATTTTGATGGCCATGCTTTTACCAGTGTTACCATTCCGGCACTGCTACCCGGTACCGATACTGTAGCCTGGCAGGCGGCGGCATTGCGGCATAGCGTTACAGGCGAACTGCTACTGGCCATGCCCCATCAGCAGGGCAGTAATCTGTACCGATTCGATGATAAACAAAAACGATTTATATACTGGCAATATTTCAATGCTCCACCCGGCTTTAGCTGGACCTATTATTTACCCAATGACCAAATACTGTATTACCCTATCAATACATCAACGGCAAATGTGACATGGCGCATATTAGATGCACAGGGTAATTCACAAAACGCAGGTTATACAGTTTCGTTCGTCAGCAATTTTCCGGCTGAATATGTTTTGCAAAAAAACGGTGAGCAATACCTGATAGATTTTAAAAACAGGGATACATCAGCAATGCCAGTTCCCCGCCTGCTTCAATCTGATAAAGTACAACAAACCTTTTTCCACAAACAAACTCAAGCGTATTACGTGGGCAGTACCAATCGGGTGGCCCGAGTTTTTCAGCATGTGTGGGAGTACCCTCAACTCTACAATCAAAATAACAGCAATGCCAATCATACCATTATCCAAACGGCTAATGGTGATGTGTATATAGGAAGCTACACGGGAGCCTTTACAAAAATTACAACCAAAGGCATTGTGCCCATGCCCAATGAACGGGCTATACTACCAGGTGGCCTCGGGGTGGGCAATACCATCAATTTCTTTTCAGAAAACTGGAGTGGGCTGGTACAAATTACCGGTACCAGACAACGCCGATCTCTCACCCGGTTGAAACCAAAACTCAGCAACACTGGCTTCTATCTTACTTATAACAGAGACAGCAGTCGCATACTGGCAGGCTTTGGCGGTGATAGCAGTTTTGGTATGATGCCCGTCAAAGAGTTTATGGCAGGCAGTGCTGACTGGACGAGTATTGGCCCTGGAAATGGTGTGCAAATAGCCAACATCCTTACCCTTGCCGAAGATCCCAAAGGAAGAATAATTTTTGGCAGAACAAGCCAAGGCTGGGGTGTGTATGATACTATCAGCAAAAAAGCAACCAGCTATCTCAAATCCAACAAGCAAACACACATTGGTGTCATGAGCAGCTACTGCGATAGCTATGGTACCATGTGGCTGGGCACCGATGACGGATTGTGGTACTACAATGGTAATAAACCAGGTATTATTACCCCTGCTAGTCTTTCACAAATACAACATCCTTTACTTAGCGAAAAAACCAATATCAGTGCCATCAAACAATGGGGCAATTACTTACTTATTGGCAAAGGACAACGGCTGCTATTGCTACCACTTGGCGCATCAGCCAGCTATGCAACTCAACCCATCCAACTTCGCTATCTACATCCTTTTGAATTGCCCATGACGAGTGGTGTAGAACAAAACGCCATGTTGGTTGATCATCGTGACAGCAGTGTGTGGGTGGCTACAACAGATAATGTGTTTCAAGTAATGCTGAAACCATGGCTACAGCAAACTTTTTATAAAGCTGAGCCATCTATTTCCATTATTACCGGTACCGATACATTATTGGCCAAACCTGGCCAATCCATTCAGCTGCCACCTACAAGCAACAGTTTAGCAGTAGATATATTGTATCAATGTGCAGATAACCTGCCCAGATTGCTGCAGGTAGCACTGGTAGCAGAAGGCGACAGCATCCGGTGGAGCAACGTTACATTAGACCATCATTGGGAAGCGTTTAATAAACAAACAGGAAAATATACATTTTACGTTCGGGTGTTTGAGCAAAGCGGTGGCACCTATGAATATGCATTTCCCATAACCATCCGTAAATTTTTGTGGCAGCACTGGTGGTTCTGGACCCTGCTATCCATCATCATTATTGCTGCCTTTGCATTTTACTTAAACCTGCGCAAACGCAAGCAAATTGCTGAAGCAGAAACCAAACGCATGCAAGCAGAAACCAATGCCCTGCGTAGCGAACAAAACAGGCAACTCACCAACATGCAAGTGAAAAGCCTGAGTAATCAATTTCGGCCACACTTTATTCTGAATGCACTCAACACTGTAGGAGCACAACTGTACGATAAACCCGAGGTAGATGAAGTGCTCGGGCAATTAGGAGACAGTATCGGCATTATTTTCAGAAATTCACAGCAAGGTAGTATCGCACATGCATTTGCGCAGGAGTGGAAACTGGTGCAAAGTGTAATTAATATCAAACAGATGGAATACCATCATGCAGTAACAGTGCACTATCCCGACGAAGCAACTGTAACAGCTCTTGCTGAATGGCAATTACCCATGGGTATCTTGCAAATACCTGTAGAAAATGCCCTCATTCATGGTTTGCGCAATAAAGAAACAGGCAGCAAACATTTATACCTCGGCTTGCAAGAAACGCCAGATCATTTACTGATAACTATTGAAGACAATGGTGTAGGAAGAAAGGCCGCCGCCAGTATGACCAATCATCGAAACAATGGCGTTGGAACCAAAAATTTGCTGGCCATTATTGACTTACTCAACCAGCACAATGCTGCACAATTACATTTTAATATAGCAGATGTACCCGCTCCAGACACCGGCACAAAAGTTAGTATCAGCATCCCTAAACAATACAACTATGCACTCTGAAAACCAGCTCAAATTTGTCATCATTGAAGACATTCCCGATGTAGCAACACGCCTGCAATATGAAATGAAAAGATTTGCAGGTTGGAATTATATCGGTAATGCCAAAAGTGTACGCGAAGCCAAATGGCTGATAGAGCAACAACAACCGCATTTGCTTTTTTGCGATTGGGATTTGATAGGTGGGTCTGGTTTTGAAGTGCTGAAATATGTGCAAACCATCAGTAACTATCAACCATTTGTTGTGTTCAATACAGGGTTTCAGTCCGATCATCCGGAGATAGCTGAAGAACTCATCAACACCTATCGGCCCGATGTATTTATCAATAAACCCTATTGGAAAAAATTGCAGGAACAGTTGCCCGACATTGTAGTAGCTGCACAGCAGAAAATTGTCCGCAAAGAATCAGTAATCAGCGATTGCTGGATATCGAGTGCCGAAGGAAAACAGCTGAAAGTGGCTGCGCAAAATATCATTTGCATTGTGCAGGCAGTTGACCATCCCCGACAAAAAATCATTCATACTACCCAGCATAAAAACGGAATTCCATGCTTACTTACCTGGCAAGAAGCAACCAGTTTATTGCAAGCCCATCAAATAGATTTTTTTGTGGTAAACAAACGTCAGGCTATTGTTTGCAAAACACATATCTCCGGCACCGACAGGCAATACGTTCACCTCACCGGGCTTCCGTTTAAAGTAGAAATAGTAAAAGAATTACAGAAAGAGTTTATGCAGTGGCTAAAGTAATCAGCAAAGGCACAAAATGGATATTATGCCTTTGCAATACTTCATGATAAATCATCATTCCTCACCCGGCCATACCGATACCAGCTGGCCCGATGGACGGCGAACAATGACCACCGATTGTGGCTGGCCGTGGTCTTTCACTTCTACATATACCTGCTTACCCGGCATAGTGGTTGGAATGGTCACCGGCGTAGCATGCATCGCTTCGGCCAATGTACCACCTACCTGCACGGTGTAGCCAGTACAGCGGTGCTGCGGCAAGCCGATGCTTCCAAATAATTGCACTGTGAGCATACCTTTTTTCCAGCGGTGTACCTGTTGTACTTCCAGTGGTGAAGACAGCTCCCGCAGCACTTTCATCGATGGCTTGGGTTGGCCATACATATCGTACACGCCATGTATGCGGCGGCGATATTTCGGCTCGTCTGTAGTACCGGGATAATGGGTGCGATAATCCGTCAAATCAAAATAAATAGCCGCTTCTATATAGGGCTTGCTTTCGTATACTGCCATGTGGTAAATGAGGTCAGTGATGCGACGAGGGTCGCCACCTTTGAAGTTGGGTTCGCACAAACCAAACTCCGAAATCATCATCACTTTATCGGGATAGCTGGCATGCACACTATCGAGATAATTACCCAGTGAACCTGTGGGAATGCTCCACCAACTTCCTGCATATTCATTCATTAAAATGGCATCGCCGAGTGCTGCGGCGTCTGGCACAAATGCAGGGTGGTTATAAAAAGAATGCGCCACCGTATTGCTCACATAATTAATCATGCGGCTACTGTCGAGGCTGCGGGCAGTAGCCACCAATCCGGCAATCATTTGTTGCATCGCCGGCAATCGTCCCTGCAGTTCATTGCCCATGCCCCAGCTTACAATGGAAGGATGATTGTAGTGCTGCGCTATCATGGTTTGCACCTGCGCTGTAGCAATACGGCGAATGGTATCGTTGGCGGGTGTTTCGCCACCCCACAGCGGTACTTCTTCCTGCACCAAAATGCCATTGCGGTTGCAGAAGTCATAAAACACATCATCTTGCTGAAAATGCACTCTTGTAAATATGGCATTCACATCTTTCATGAGCTGTGCATGGCGAATGATTTCTGCTGCAGGCTCTGCAAAACCATACTGCGGATTGGAACCTGCCGTCCATTCTACACCCATCAGCTTCACGGCTTCTCCGTTCAGCCAAATTTTACCATTGTGCAATCGAAAGTTGCGAAAGCCGATATCCGCATGTTGCTTGTCAACAGCCTTCTTGCCATCCAGTACGGTTACCTCTAGGCGGTACAAATTCGGGAAGTCGAAATGCCAGGGTTGCACTTTGGGTAATGTAATTTGCAAATGTGCAATGGCCTGCTGCCATAGAGGCATTTGCGTTTGCTCGTATACGATAGTTCCCTTTTCATTGACTTCGCGTAAACGGATAACCAATTGATATGGCTTCTTCATAGCACCGGGCTGTGATACCTGCACCCGAAGTGTACCGGCACTATCGGCTTCGTGCAGTACTGGCGTAGCTTTGAGCGTAGTGAGGGCCGGCGTTTCGCTAATCAGCAATGCTACCGGACGAATCAGTCCACCATCATTGGGCCAGTCGAACGAATTGCTGAATGGTACTTTGTTGGCACTATACGCATTGTTACAGGCTACCGTAATCCGGTTCTCTTTGCCTGCTTGTACATAATAGGAAATCGGCACAAAAAACTTATTGAATCCATCCCCTGAATGCCGGGCTACTTCTTGTCCGTTTACATACACAATGGCTGTATGATTGACGGCACCAAACTGGAGTGTTAGTTGCTTGTTTTTCCACGCAGCAGGTACCATCAAGGTGTGCTGATACCATGCCCAGCCATAATGATGCTGCCATTGTTCATCTACATTCCAGGTATGTGGCAAACTCACATTTTTTCCTGCAGGTAATGTCTTTGTAAACCATTGCTGCTGCTGGCCTACTGTCGCTGTATCTGGTTGAAAAGACCACGCATTGTTCAACCAAATGGTATCTCGTTGTGCTTGAACGTTCACCAACAAGCATAGCATGCCACACAATAAAATCAGGTGTTTTTTTTTCATTGCAATGTCTTATTTAACTCAAACTCTAAAGAGCCATTCAAAGTATTTCCCGATTGATAATTAGTTAATCGATGCTCATGCAGCCTTGTTACTTTCTTTTTCTTGAAAAAAAGAAAGTAACCAAAGAATCCCGATGGCTATCGGGATCAAGGCAAACCCGACGCCTCCGGCCTCCCGATAGCTATCGGGATTGCCTTGCCAGCGCCCCCCTCTGTGCAGCTGAATAATTAAGCCTAATAGCTTTTTCAACTTTTGATTGCCTTACTTATAATTGAATAATTACTCCACAATAATTTCATCAGCAAACAACCAGCCGGGTTTACCCTCGCCGGAATGCCCCTTAGGACAAGCATCAATCACTTTGGCCGTCACCCGTATATAACGTGCTTGTACTGCTGCAGCCTTCACTGTAAAGTCTTTAATGATCGATGCTTTCTCATTACTACTCACTGTATTGTTGACTGTACCAAGGCTGCTAAATTTTTGACCATCTGCAGAATATTCAATCGTTACTGATTGCGGTAAGAAAATCCAATCGTTATACCGCTGCAGGCAACCCAATGTAACCTGCTGAATGGTTTTACTGGTGCCCAAATCAACGGTCGCCACCAAATCTTTGCCACTGAAACCATGCCAAAACTTACCCACAGCATGCATACCACGAATGCCATCGGTGAGTGAGTTTTGTCCATCGGCCTGATAGTAGCGGCTTACAGGATGTACATACTGCACCGCACTACCTACAGCTTTGTGCAACACAAAGTTTTGCGATGCTGCTTTCACGCCCATCACTTCTCCTTGTATTACTGTTACAGCTTTCACTACTGCAGATTGCTGCAGTGTAAAAGGCGCCGTGTAGCGCTGGCTGGTTACATCGGGTTCGCTGCCATCAATGCTGTAATAAATGGTACCATTCATGGCTTCGGTAGACAATTGTACCTGTACCTGGCCATTGGCCGATACGGGCTTAATGTTTACAGTAAAATTGCCCTTGCTATAATGCAAACCCTTTTGCTCAAAAGCACGAAAATGCGGCTGCAGGCGTTGGTTGAAGCCTTGCCAATCGCGGGTTTCTTTGGGGCTCCACACTACTTCGGCCAATGCCAGCATGCGGGGTAAAATCATATACTCCACATGCTCGGCAGTGGTCACATATTCTGTCCACAGGTTGGCCTGTGCACCCAATACATAACGGGCTTTATCAGCAGGCAACTCTGCCGGAATGGGCTCGTAGCTGTACACTTTTTGCAACGTGTTCATGCCTCCAATGGCACGGGGTTCACCTTCGGGCCCTGCCTGGTAATGATCGAAATAGCAAGGCGAGCCAGGCGTCATTACCACATCGTGGTTCATCTTCGCCGCTTCAATGCCACCGGCTTCACCTCTCCAGCTCATTACAGTAGCTTCGGGGGCTAGTCCGCCTTCAAGTATTTCATCCCAGCCAATCATTTTGCGGCCCTTGCTCACTACAAATTTTTCGATGCGCTGAATGAAATAGCTCTGCAGTTCTTCTTCGGTTTTCAATCCTTGCTGCTGCATGCGTTGTTGGCAACGGGCACATTTTTTCCATGGGCCTTTGTCTACTTCATCGCCACCAATGTGGATATAGGTAGATGGAAAAATAGCCATGGTTTCAGTAAGTACATCTTGCAAAAACGTAAATACAGCATCGTTACCTGCACAGTAGTTGGAAGACATGTTGCTGTAATCGCCACCAGTAAGTGGCAGTTGTGGTTGCTGTGTACAACTCAGCTCGGGGTAAGCAGCAATGGCCGACGCTACGTGGCCGGGCATTTCTATTTCGGGCACAATAGTCACGTTGCGCTGACGGGCATAGGCTACTATTTCTTTAAGCTGTGCCTGCGTGTAATAGCCGCCGTAGCTGGGCGTTTCTCCGGGCTTGGCTTGTGGTCTGCTGCCCCACACTTTATCGTTTTGATCTACCCGCCACGCACCTACACTGGTGAGCTTAGGATACTTTTTTATTTCGATTCGCCAGCCCTGATCGTCTACCAGATGCCAGTGAAACGTATTCATTTTATACGCAGCCATCAAATCAATGTATTGCTTTATTACTTCGGGGCCGAAGAAATGACGACTCACATCGAGGTGCATGCCCCGCCAGCCAAAGCGTGGCGCATCCTGCACCCGCATACAGGGTACTTGCAGCAAAGCATTGGTGCGAATGGCAGGCAATGTTTGCAGCACCGATTGCATACCATAAAAAATACCGCCATAGCTTTTTGCCTTGATAGTAATGAGATTGGCTGATACATCCAGTGTATAGCTTTCATCTTTAGGTTGCACAGGTGTAGCCAGCTGCAACACAATACGGCGGGCTGCATTAGGCTGTGCCGACAAACGGATGCCTGAAATATCGGCAATAGCTGCCCTGAACCAATCGGCTGCAGGTTTCAGCAATGCAGGCTCGTTGTATTGCAACGATACCGTTTCATTGATCAGAAAATATCCCGACAATACTTCCAGCTTGGCTGGTTGTGGAATAATAGATACCTGCTGCGCCTGCAGCTTGCCCAGCAGCAGCATGGCTGCCAGCAATACGCCAATCATTCTTTTCATTGCTTCACGTGTATTTTAATCGTTGATATGTTGGGGTTGTTTGTCGTCGTAATAAATGCCCATTTCTGCCAGCACAGGATTGGCTCTGGTACCGGTAATGCGCAACCGCATGGCAGAGGTACTAACAGCAGGAAAACGCAACAGCCGCTTATAGCCAATAGTAGTGCCTGTTGCAGCCGTCTTCCATCCGTCATGATCCAGGTATTCCAACACAAAGTTTTCTACTCTTTGGCCTTTGCGAATATCCTCCTGCAACAACAGCACATTCATGTCTTGTAGGCCCCGCCATCTCCATTCCATTTGCATGGGTTGCTGTTGGTCGAAAGTATAAGCAGTGCTATCATTCTTGTCTAAAAGTAAATTCGAATAGAGTAACGTACTTTGGGCTGATGATAGCAAATTTCGTCGGAAAATATCGTTGCGACGTTGGTGCCATTGCTGCAATGCTTTTACATCCTGTTCGTGAATAAGCCCACGTTTATCGGGCGGAATATTGAGCAGCAGTACGCCGTTTCTACCCACCGAATGGAAATAAATATCCAGCAATTGCTCCGGCGTTTTTACCAGGCTGTCTTCGCTGGCATGATAAAACCAACCCGGCCGGATAGATACATCGGTTTCGGCCGGATACCACACTAATGCTTTTGCCTTGCTGATTTTTTCGCGGCTGCCCAAATTGTCGCCCATCATATCGCCAGCTGGTTTAAAGGCCAGGTCTTGCTGCGAATTGGCTGCCACTGCTGCGGGGTCCAGATGATTGGCCGGCACCACACTCCATTCTGTAGTGCGTCCGTGGCCTGTTTCGGTACCTACCCAGCGTACATCAGGCCCCATAATGGCGATGGTGGCCTGCGGTTGCAACTTCCGAATCACTTTGTACCAGCGGTCGAAATCATACACTTGCTTTTTGCCATTGGGCCCTTCGCCATTGGCGCCATCAAACCATACTTCATCTATCTGTCCGTACTGAGTAAGCAGCTCTGTGAGTTGCTGTACAAAAAATGTATTGTACGCCTCCGTACCATAGCTCGGCTCGTGCATGTCCCAGGGCGAGAGATACACACCAAAACCGATACCGGCTTCGCGGCAGGCTTCAGCTACTTCTTTCACCACATCACCCTTGCCGTTTTTCCATGGGCTGGAGGCTACGGAATGTTTTGTGGATGTAGTTGGCCACAAGCAAAAACCATCGTGGTGCTTGGCGGTAATAATCACTTGTTTGATACCAGCTGCTTTCACGGTATTCACCCATTGCCGGGCATCGAGTTGAGAAGGATTGAACAACTGCGGATTTTCTTTTCCATCGCCCCACTCCCGGTTAGTAAATGTGTTGATACCAAAATGAAAAAATGCGGTGAGCTCTAATTGCTGCCAGCGTAGTTGCCGTGGCGTTGGAGTAACCTGCACAGCTTTGTGCAGTATTTGTGGCAGGCTGTCGGTGGGTGCAATCCATACCATGTTTTGCTGCTGTGCAGCAGCCTGCAAACAGGTGCTGGCAAGAAGTAAAGAGAGCAATCGTTTCATGTGGATGGTTGTGTAGGTGTTTTTATAACATAGAGGTAAAACCGGCAATAGCAGCGGCGGTAGATTGGTGCAGGTCCATCACCACAATCTTGTTTTGTCCTTTCTTCAACCAGGTAGCGGGGCAATACAAGCGGTATTGCGGACCAAGGTTCCAATAACGGCCCAGCAAGCGGCCGTTCACAAATACCACGCCTTTGCTGTAGCCGCTCAAATCGAGGTAAGTATCGCCGGTTTCGGTCAATGAAAATTCACCCGTGAAAAAACGGAAATCCCCATTTTGCTTGCTGGCACTTACTGCTTTCGGGAAAGGTTGTTGCATGAATGCCTCATCCACGGGCAGCAATTGTGTTTGCCAGTTCATCAGCGTCATGCCGTTGAGCGTTACACGGTCAGTGATGCCCTTGCGGTCAATCATGAACTGCGCAAAATTGATATGGCCCATGCCTTCTACAACAATGGTGAGTTCAGGTGTAGTGCTGTTGGTTTTGGGCAGTTGCACTTCCCAATTACCACCATCACGATACACGGTATCTATAAATTCTCCGTCGAGGTACACCAATGCATAATCGTGTGGCTCCCAAATTTTGAGGCGGCCACTTTTATGTCCAATCAGTTTGGTGCGGTACACAATGAAGCCCTGATTTTGGCCGTAATATTCCATGGGCTGTGGCTGTGCCGACGCATGCACTTTGGGTGCATAATCAAACAGGCTGTGGGCAGGCTGCATGCTGAAAGTCGGAATGCTGATATGCTTCACGGGAGCAGGTATGGGCGGAGCGGGCTTTCCGGTGTACTGTTCAATCAGCCGACGTAGCATGTGGTACTTCGGCGTGGCATTGCCCGACTCATCAATGGGTGCATCATAATCATAACTGGTGAGGTCGGGTTGGTACTGCGTAGGACTGAAAGCATTGGCACCAGCAGTATAGCCAAAGTTGGTGCCGCCATGTATCACATAAAAATTGAACGACTTTTTATTCGCCAGCAAAAAACTCACTTCGTTTTTCAAAGCAATGGTATCGGGTCGTGCCCATTTTTCACCCCAGTGGGTGAGCCAGCCAGGATAGGTTTCGCTGCTGAAAGAAGGTACATTGGGATTTTGGCGGGTAGCTTGTGCAAAAGCTGCTGAATCGCTACCGCTGTCCAATCCAATGGCAGCATCAATCAAACTACCTGCTTCGAGCATGTAAGGGGTTGGACCATCGGCTGTATAAAAAGGTACATCAATACCTGACTTGCGCCACATGCTGGCAAGGGTTTGCATATAGGTACGATCGTTGCCGTAAGAACCATATTCGTTTTCTACCTGCCACATCAAAATAGGGCCGCCTTTGCTGATTTGCAAATGCCGCACATGAGCAGCCAGAGCCGTTACATAGCGCTGCACCGCTGCCATGTAGCGGGTATCCATACATCGGATTTTGATATCAGGAATTTGCAACAGGTAAGTGGGCAATCCACCAAAATCCCATTCGGCACATACATAAGGCCCCGGGCGAAACAGCACCCACATACCTTCTGCAGCACACAGCTGCACAAATTCAGCCATGTTACGGTTTTCGGTATTGAAATCAAACTTGCCCTTGCTTACTTCATGATAGTTCCAAAAGATATAAGCGGCCACAGTATTGCAGCCCATGGCTTTAATCATTTGAATGCGATGACGCCAGTAGGCCTTAGGCACCCGTGCAGGATGCATTTCACCACTAATGATCTGGAATGGCTTTCCATCCAGCATAAATTCCTGTCCTTTAAAAGCAAAGCTGTGTTTGGCAGCAGGTTGTTGTGCCCAACCATTCAGCTGACAAAAAACTAATGCAATAGCTAGCAACCATTTATTCATAACTATCATTTCGTTGGATAAACAAATTTCCTCTATTCAAAAGACAATTCTTCACGATTCAGCGCAATACACGTAATAAATAAATTTATCAATAGCAGAAAGCCTATTACATGTATTTGAAAAAACTTCGTTTCATTTTGTGGCTGCTAAAAAGGTGAACATCCATTTCACCGGCTGTTGCCAGTCGGCCCGAAAGCTACCAACTGGCGCTTTGATTAGCACGGTATTCCATCCTTTCTGGAAAAATATTTTTGTCGGCGGCCGGTACGCATAGCCTTCGTCGGTGTACGGAATTTCGAGATGACCTTGCTGTCCTGCCCGCTGCCATTGTGGTGGCGCTATACGTTGCCCATTTACCCATACTTCACTACCCTTATCATCCCACGCACCTGCAGGCAATGAATGCGTGGCGGTAGAACGTGACAAATCATTGAAGCCAATCCATGCATCTGCCATGCCTGCTTCGTTGCTCCAAATTTTTCGCACAGCATACCAGGTAGTACTATCCGTAGGCTTGGCCAAATGTGAAGGAATCATGGGATGCCAAAAATGACGCAGCCAAATGGTACCTCCTGTAACGGTTGGGTATTGCTGTAGTTTCACTGTATCCCAAAAAGCGGGTTGTTCGGGTGCAAAAGACTGTTGCAGTTTACCACCATTTTTATACGGACCAATCAAGGTCCATTCAATATTGGCCTGTGGCCAGTAAGGAAAAGATTGCTGCTGAAAATACTGCTGTTGATGGGCCAGCAAGCGTTGCTCAAAAGCAGCAAAGGCCGCATGCTTCGCAGTACCCTTTGCTGCCATGGCTGTGGTATAATTTTTCCATCCCTTGCCTTGCCAGGTGCGTTCTGCAAACGTGAGCATTACCGGGTACACAGCATTCATGCGAATGAGGTCGGCTTCTACACTTACCCGCCGGTCGGGCCAGTTGCAGAGTATGGCACCACGGGCATCGGTAGTGGCAGAATCTACATCACAAATCTGATGATGGTAAGTAGTGACCACGCCATCCAGCGGATCAAAATGATTGAGGTACAAATGCCGGGAGTCAACAGCAGGATAACCCGCTTTTACTTTGGTATTGCCATTCCACATTTGCAGATAAGTTCCCTTAGGCACATTGCCGCCGGGGTCCCAGGCCCACACCTGTTTGCCGAGTGATTTGAGCAATGCCACCATCTCGGGCAGAAAACGTTGGTTGGTAATTGTTACTTCATCGCCACCAATATGTATAGCCGGTACATCGTAGGTTTCGCAAAACTCCCGCAGTATGTTTTTGCAAATGGCCATACCCGAATCGCTTTGCATGTTCACCCCCATAGCTCTTTCAAAAGCCGCACTGTGGCCGGGCATGTCTATCTCGGGTATCAGGGTAATGTGGCGTTCTTTGCAATACGCAATCAAGTCCTGCATATCGGCTACGGAGTAATACTCACCCGCATTGCGCTGCATGTGTTGCGTTGCGGTGAGCTGCGGATAACGGCGGCTTTGCAGGCGCCACGCAATATCTTCTGTAAGGTGAAAATGAAACACGTTGAGTTTGTACGCCGCCATCACATCTATCTGTGCTTTCAACTGCTGCATCGATTGAAAATTGCGGCCCACATCTACCATAAAACCCCGTACCGGAAAGGCCGGCCAGTCTTGAATGCTGACAGCCGGTATCATCACAGCATCCCGCATCAATTGATGCAAGGTTTGTAAGCCATTGAACAAGCCATGCCGGGTAGCAGCTTTCAATATGATCTTGTGTGTTGTTACCGTCAACGCATATTTTTCTGGCGAAACAGCAGCGTTGATGCTTGCATCCATCTGCAGTTCGATAGTAGGTTCATTTTGTTTTTGCTTACCCATTTGTAATTGCTGATGGGGCAGCCATTGCTGCAACAGCTTTGCTTCGGGCAGCAAGCTATCATTTGATACCACAACGTTCCGGCATTTGTACAACGGAAAACGACCCGCCTGCCATTGCAGTTGCTGCGGCATGGGAATGAGTGCCGGCTGCAACAGCAAATCGTACACATACGGATAAATGAGGTGTTTCCACAACAGATATCCTTCACCCATCAGGTGCAGGCCATCGTTGGTATAGTTTTCCTGCATATCGCCGTTGGCATTGAGAAAACCAGTATACAAATCGGCAAACACATACTGATGCTTGGCCGCCTGTGTGGCCAGCTGAGCATTCACGGTTTTGATAACGGCTGCTTTACTGGTGTGGCCACCAAATTTGCCAAAGGCAGCATTCACCGGCAGGATGCTCTGCACTATCAACTTTGTAGACGGGGATTGCTCATGCACATAATCGGCTATCAGGAAAATATTGCGCAGCAAACTATCAGCCGATACGCCTCGGGCCAAATCATTCACACCAATCATCAATACAATTTTGGCGGGTTTGTATTGTACCATTTGTGGCAGCCGATGCAGCACTCCTGCACTTACATCGCCGCTGATGCCGCGGTTCTTAATGCGCAAATCATTGAACAACTCCGGCCACTCATTGCCATCTGTAATGCTGTTGCCCACAAATACAATATCGTTACGTTGCAGCGGCAGGGCTGCAAACAAACTGTTGCGCTGATGATAGTAGGTGTTGAACAAAGAGTCGGGGTACTGCGGCAACACAGTTTGTGCCTGTGCCAAACCCATCATCCATACACAACAACAAGTAAAAATCCATTGTTTCATTGAACCGCTATTTTAAATGTGGAAGCCGGCAGCTGTGCAGCATTCAGCAAATTGCCATTGCTGTATGGCTGCCAACCATAATACACCGCTTCGGGTTTGGTAGGGCTAGAAATGATGATTTTGTTGTTGCGAATCTGTGCAGGTACTGGTGATGCGCCATTCAGTGAAAAACCTTGCAATGAAGCTGCATTCGCAGTCTGCAAACCTTTGCCATGTGCAAAGCGAATCACCACTTTTCCTTGCTTATAACGTGCACTCAAAGGCAAGGGACCAGAAGCTGTTATTTGCTGGCCATACACATCCCGCAGGGCCCACAAAGCCAGCCGTTGGCCCACTGTTTTTTTATCCGTCGGGTGTACATCATTCCTTGCACCTACATCGCTGGTTACCGCCATGCCGCTGAAGGGAATCTTGTCCAACATCAACCGTTGTTCATTTCTGAATGCAGGCCACAATGCACTCTTGTAATTCGTTGCTTCAATAGAAGAGAGTTGTACAAAATAAAAAGGCAGTGCAGGCAGTTGCCATGCCCGACGATAGTCATTTATCATCAGCTCATTCAAGGCCGCATATTCTGCTACCCGTTCTGGTTCCTGCGCATTGCTTTCACCCTGATAGCAAAGCACACCAGCAATATGCATCGGCACAAAAGCAGCCACACCAGCTGCGTATGCAAAGCCAGGCTTATACGCATGATTTGGTCCCAAATCATCTGCCGGAACTGAAGCTTTTTTGGCAGTGTTTTGAAAGCCACGTTCCCGCACCCATATGGGCAGCGCATCGTTGTTCAGCCAGTTGCCTTGTTGCTTGGCTGCCAGCTGCGGATGTGCCGCCAACGCTTTTCTCCGAATAAAAGTTTCAAGCGGTGCACCGCCTATCGAGAGTTGAATAAAACCTTGTGGTACGCCGGTATTGTTGAGCAAATGTTGGCCAAAGAAATAGGCCACGGCACTCATATCGGGCAGGCTGCTGCTATCGCAGCGTTGCCAGGTGCCTTGGTAAAATTGTTGCGTATTCAACCGGCGGATAACGGAATCAGTAAAAGCAATGTTGTAAAGATTTTTACCCGCATAGCTGGGGTTGTAAAAACGAAGTAAGGGTTGCGGTGCGGCAGCCATAGCTTCGGCTGCATGAAGCGATCTTTTCACCGGCCATTCCATATTGCTCTGGCCAATGCACAACCATACATCGCCAATGAGCAGATCTGTCAATACAACAGAATCAGTACCCGAAACAACGTACATAGACAGGGGCTGAGTACTGGCTGATTGTGCAGGCAGGTACAGCGACCAAGTGGAATCTGCGGCTACTTGTGTAACGGCGTTATGTTTACCAAGAGAAACTTGCACTGACTGTTGCGGTGTACCCTTTCCCCACACATGAATGGGCTGGTTGCGCTGCAGCAGCATCTGCGAAGCAAAAGGTGCCGCCAACTGCAAACGGGCCTGTGCTGTTACACACATCAATAATCCGCAAACAATACTCCACCACCTCATGCCATAATTTCTTTACACAGCGCATGCTTCACAACTCCATGCACCGTTTGATGAATCATTATTCTTTCTTCAGCCTGAGCACAACGGTAGCATGGCTTTCAATGCTTCCCTTCCATTGCTGGCTGCGTTTTGTTGTGGTGCCCGTCCACACATCCTGCACCGTATAGCGGCCTTCCAAACCAATGCTGGCAAAAGGCACGGCATAAGGTTGTGTAGTAGCCGATTTGTTGAGGATGGCTATTGCAACATCCCCATTCGCCAATGGCTTCAACAATACGTCAAAAGCATCATTGGAGATTATTCTTTTTGCTTGTTTCCCCAACGAATCCTGATTGATGGCAATAATGCCGGCATGCATCAAAATGCGTTTTACTTCCTGTGTCATTTGGCGTACATCGTTGGTGGCAATGAGTGGTGCCGCCATCATGCTCCACAGGCTCATGTTGGTTTGGTATTCTGTCATGGTGCAGCCTGTGCCACCCAAATCGCCGGAAGGACCTTTGTTGCCACCGAGACCTACAATCAACATGTCCGGATCGTTCCAACGACCGCTGCCGGCATACGCATGCAGCTGCACATTGGTTTCATATATACCCATCATGCTGCTCCACGAATCACGGATATCGAACGTAGTACGCCATAGCTGACCACCAGCTGCAGCAGCCCAATGCCAGGGTTGGCGTTCGCCCCATTCGCATACAGCAAAGACCATATCACGACCACTGTTGCGCAGCGCATCGGCCATGGTTTTGTAGCGTTGCTTTGCCGTAAATGAATCTTTCGGCGCATTGCAATAATCATACTTCAGGTAATCTATACCCCATGAAGCAAATGTTTTCGCATCCTGTTCTTCAAAATGTAAACTCGCCGTATAGCCGGCACAGGTAAGCGGCGCCGCATCGGAGTATATGCCCAGCTTCAAGCCCTTGCTGTGCACATAATCGGCCAGTGCTTTGATGCCCGAGGGAAATTTCTTTGGATCGGGAATGATGTTGTTTCTGTTGTCGCGGCCACCTTGCCAGCCATCGTCTATCACCAGGTATTGGTACCCAGCTTGCAGCATGCCACTGCTGTGCATGGCATCGGCTATTTCCCGTATCAGTTGTTCGTTAATGTTTTCACCAAAGTAATTCCAGGTCATCCAGGCCATGGGTGGGGTAGGTGCGAGGTTGGTTTGTGCATTGCCTTGAAAAAGACAAATACTCAGCAGACTATACAGCCAAATTTTCTTCATTGGTTTATGCAATATCTGGTCAATCAATGGTGCTGCGGTGTGGAAGCGAGGCGACTGCGTTGTTGGTTACTGCGCATAGCTTTTCAGCAGTTGCATGCAGTACCATTCCTGCCGGGGCAAATGAAACGGACCTTTGTACAAATTGCCCTTGGCAGTTTGTGCTACGCGGCCATCCCTGTGAAGGTAGCCAAACCATTCGCCATGTGCAGCATCCCGAAAATGACTGTAGGCATACTCATGAATTTGTTGGTGCCACTGTGCATATTTTTCATTGCCCGTCATCAGATAGGCCAGCAGTGTAGCAATGATGGTTTCATTTTGCGGCCACCAAAACTTCATGTCTTGCCAATACTCCTGCACGGGTTTGTTGTACACATCGCGGAAGTAAAGAATGCCGCCATAAACCTTGTCCCAGCCACGCTCCCACATATAGTCGAGCATTTTGCAACCAAGTTCTATCAAATGTGGATTGTTGTTACGATGCTTCGCTTCGTGCAGAATAAACCAGGCCCCTTCAATGGCATGACCGGGGTTGAGGGTACGGCCGTCGATGTGATCAATGATGCTGCCATCTGGCGCTACTTGCTCCATCACACAGCGGATATCATCTTTTACAAAATACTGTTCAATGTCGGCTATCCATTGCGTGATGCAATCATCACATCGAGGATCGCCAATGGTTTCCCGTAGCTGTTGTGCGGTATTCATCATAATCATGGGTACACCAATACCACGTGATGGACGAGTGCCCGTATACTTGGGCGCTAGTTTTCGTTCACCCGATGCATATTCCAGGCAACGGCCAAATACCCGGCGGGCATTGTCGGCAGCTGTTTCATCACCGCTGGCTTTGGCATACGCCGCTGCCGCAATCACATAAAAGGTTTCTGAAAAAAAGTAACGGCGTTTGCGCAGGGGCTCACCAGTTCTTGTTACATGAAAAAACATTTGCCCATCGGTATCAAAGCAATGTTTATTCAAAAAGTCGTAGCCGAGTTTGGCACCTTCCAACCACTCCTGGCGAGGCTCAACCGTGTTGTATAAAGTGCTGAGCATCCAGGTGGCACGGCCTTGTATCCACACGGCTTTGTCATCATCGATGAGTGTACCGTCTGCATCCCGCATCAATAAAAAACCACCATGTGCTGTATCGAAAGAACGGGGAAACCAAAAAGGGATTGTGCTCTCCAGCAGTTGCTGTTTATAATACTGGTGTAGCGCTGCTAAATCGTTTGTAGTGTAAGCCATCTTGCGTTCTTATAGCTGTTGCAGAATCAATTCCACTTAACCACAGTGAAAATGATTGATGCGTAATTGTCTTTTTCGTAGAGGATGCCAATTTGCTTTTTGGGCAGGGGTACAATATCTGAGTAGGCAGCATTGTCTCTTTTACCCGTTGCATCAATCAGCATATTTTTTGTCCAGGTAAAACCATCATCGTAACTGATGCGCAGCGTAAGATTGTCCCTGCTTTTGGTATCGGCAGCGTTGCAAAACGCAACAATGTGTTTGCCCTTCTTTTTACCCAGCGTTACAATGCTTCCCTGGCAAACAGGATCGGGCAGATTGTTGTCGAAATAAACACTGTCCCATTTTGCACCACCATCTTTACTGATAGCAATTAATCTTGCCCGCACATCACCTTTCTGGTTACGGATATTCATCATCAAACGGTCGCCGGAAATTTGCGTGGCCATGGCTTCGTTGCCACCCACCCGATCAACGGTTTCACTCAGCTGAAATGTTTTGCCATGATCATCGGTATAAAAACCATGTGCCTTGTAATCTTCGAAATGTTGCAATGGCTCGCCGGCAGAATGATTAGCGGCAACAAAAATGCGGCCTTTGTATACACCAGTACTAAACTGCATGGCATGGCCGGGCGTGTTGGCATAACTGCGCCAGTCTTCGGAAAAATTATAGGCTGCATTGGTAGCCGGTTGTTTGGGGCGATGCGTTTGTGTGGTGATGTTCACCGCTTCACTCCAGGTAATGCCACCATCGGTAGAGGTTTTGTACCACACTTCCCGCAGGCCTTTTCCTTTGCGTACTTCCCCTTCATGATTGTTGCCGGTGTTGTAAAACAAAAACACCCGGCCTTGCGGATACATCGGGTCTGTCAGGTCTACCACAGGTGCGGGGTTGCCCGCCTGTAGCTGATCGTAATCTACAATCGTTTGCAGGCTGGTCCATGTTTTTCCGCCATCGGTGCTGCGTTTCAATACGATGTTGATATCGCCAAAATCGCCGGCATTATTTACACGGCCTTCGGCAAAGGCAAGTAAAGTGCCGTTCTTCAACGCCACAATAGCCGGAATGCGATAGCTCTTATGCCCTTCCTTCCCCGATTCAAATACAGTAACGGGTGCAGTTTGTGCTATCACAATCGTTGTTGTGATGAATAAAACGATAACACTCAAACAAAATCTTTTCATGTGCAATGGTATAAAACGGATGAATGATTAAGCTGCTGCTTCAGTATTAGCTTTTGGTTTTAAAAACCACAACTGTATAAGTAAGGCAAATGCAACAATGCCACCGAGCATGGCGAAGTCTTTACCCAAATTGCCGGCATCGGTTGATTTGCCCAGCCAATCGGTGATGAAAGCTCCGGCAAACACGCCGGTCATATTCATTAAACCATACGCAGTGGCCCGGTATTTTGATGACACAAACTGACAAAGGATGGGCATGTTGTTGGCATCGAACATACCAAAGCCAAAACCAAAACAAAATGCTGCTCCAATAACGCTGAACAATGAACTGCCAAAGCCAATGAACAACAAGGCAGGAATGGTTAAGCCCAAACCGATAGCACTGGTGTAAATGCGGCCCCGAATATTTTTTTGCACCCAACGGTCGGATAAAATACCGCCAAAGATGACACCAATAAAAGAAGATGCGGCAATAGTAATGGTTGACAATGGACCAGCTTTCGACATATCAATATGCAGGCTGTCGGCAAACAAAGTGGGCAGCCAGTTTTTGACACCCCATCCCGGCAAGCTGGGCACAGCAAAATACAATAGGATAATCCAGAAAGAAATATTGCTGAAGAGGAGTGCCAATCCTTTCGTAACAGAAGGCTTCTCAGTGCTACTTCTTTCTACTGTAGTTGATTTTTTCTCCCTTAAAAAAAACATTAATACAAAGGCATACACTATACCAATCAATCCAAAAGTATGAAAGGCTGCCTTCCACGAAAAAGCAGCAGCCATGGTAGCACCAAAACCACCCAATGCCTGGCCCATGTACAAGCCCGTCATGTGAATGCCAATGGCAAGTGATCTTGTTTTGTCGCTGTGATAATCGGCAATGAGTGCCAGGCCCGCCGGTATGTACAAGGCCTCACTTACACCCATAATGGCACGAAGCCAGTAGAGCTGTGTAAAGTTTTGTGCATAGCCCATGGCGAGTGTAACGGCACTCCACACAAACAAACTGATAACGATCAGCCATTTACGATTTACCCTGTCCGCTATTATGCCCGCTACCGGGCTCATAAAACCATAGATCCACAAAAAGATGGCCATGAGCCTGCCAAAGTTGGTGGCGGTTTGCAACTCAGCAATATCCGCCATCATGGAGGGTTTCATGGTACTCAGCATTTGCCGGTCCATGTAGTTGAGCAGGGCCACTACCCACAGCAGCCCAACTACCACCCATGCATACGATTTGTGCTGTTGCAAACTCATAGCCAATGCAATTTAACGGATATGATATACGGGCTACGTACGCCGGCTTTTACTTCACCACTTGGTATAAACACCCACTGCTTCCATGGTACTGCTATAGTAGTAACCGGTGTTGCATAAGGCAATCTCCCTGCTTCTTTCCATCTTTTACTATCCACATGGTATTGATACACTTGCTGATGAAACCCCGGATGCTGACTTTGTAAAGCAATCTTTTGCTCATTCAATTTGGCTGCTTGTGCAGCATCTTTGGTTTGTGCAATGGATTGTATCAAAGCTTCCACCTGATAAAAAGTTTCACCGGTATCGCCACCAAAAAGCATCAATCCATCTTTTGTAACCACTGCTGTTCCGGCAGACAATGCAACTGGCATATCAGCCAAGGATGTCCATGCTTTCGATGTTACATCCATACTGTAGAGTTTTGATGAAAATGCACTTAAGCCATTGCTTTGTTTATACCGGCCAGCCGCTGCAAACAGTATGTGCTTACCCTGTTGCTTTCGGTGCAGCAATACAAAGTGCGATAGTGGTTGTGGCAAAGCAATCCAACTGGTCCATCCTTTGGCTGGTGCCTGCAAATCGAGGCGATACATGGCGGCGGTAGTACCTGCTGCTGTTTCGCCACCGCCTACATACACATAGCGGTCATCGGTACAAGCAGCAGCGTTGGTAGTAGCCACCGGCAAGTCGGGCAGGGCGGTTGTTTGCAATTGCCCCGTGGCCGATAAGCTGAGCAGCCAACAAGCTTTGCTCAACCCTTTTGCCGATTCGCCACCGGCCACCACAATTCCATCAGCAGTACTGCACACGGCAGCATATGCCAGCGGCTCCGGTAGCAAGCCCGTTCTTTCCAGCAGGAGCTCCGCATTTTTTTGAATGGCATAAATGTATACCCGTTGTTGATATACTTTTTTGCCACCCAGCCAGGGCATGCCATCCGGAAAATTAGCACCACCCGCTACCAGCAGGCAGTTGTCGTACACGCCGGTAATAGGCCCGGCCACGCCTTGTACAGCTGCTGCTCCGGCATGGGTAAGGTCGGCAGCCAGTTTCCAATGCTGCAATACAGGCACTGCCTGCTGTGCAGCCACAGGTTCTGCGGTTTGCATCATCATGAGGAGAAATATCAGCAACAGGCACCGCATGGCTTATGCAAGGGTAGCCTGTGGTAACTGTGAACAATAAGTTGCAAATTGCTGCGCCGCATTGTCTTGCGTAAATGCTTCAAACTGTGCGGTACTCATGTTTTGTACCGGCAGGCGAAACTGTCCGCAATCCAATCCAATCAACTTCATAAATGCCTTTCCGGTAGCAATGCCACCGTACTTGCCCAGCAACCGGATCATATCAATAGATTGCTGCTGCAAGGCACGGGCTTTTTCTAAATCACCGGCTTCAAAAGCAGCAATGAGTTGCAGGTACAGCGGTGTGGCATAGTTGAAAGTGCTACCCACAGCACCTTTGGCACCCAGTGCCAATGCGGCCAGCATGTTTTCATCGCGGCCCCACAGCATATCATATTGCCCGTTGGCAAAATGAAGACAGGAGAGGAAATCCATGAAATCTTCATGCGTGTATTTGATGCCCGCAAAATTCGGCAGGCGCCCATGAATCGCTTTCAACAAATCATACATCGTATGCTGCACACCCGTAAGTACCGGAATGTGGTAATAATAGAAAGGCAAATCGGGCACAGCAGCAGCCACTTCTATGCAACAATCAGCGAGGGCCTGCACACTGGCCGGTTTAAAATAAAAAGGGGCGGTAAACGATACAGCATCCATGCCAGCATCACGGGCAAACAGGGCCAGCTCCTTACAATCAGTAAGGCTGGTACCACCGAGTAACGGCATTACGGTAAAGTCCGCATCGTTAGCAGCTACTTTGCCCCAGGCAGTAATTACCGCCATCTTTTCTTTGGCCGTCAGCGATACGCCTTCACCTGTGCTTCCACAAATAAAAGCCCCTTTTACACCATTGTTTTTTAACAAAGCATAGTAAGCAGGAATCATTTCTGTATGAAGACTTCCATCGGCATGCATAGGGGTAAATGGCGCTGCAATCAACCCTTCGAGGTGTGGCAAAGACATAATTCAAATACTTGAGGATGAGAAAATACAAGGGGCACTTGACTACCCCTTGCTATCAAAACTACTGCTTATGAGAAACCAATATTAGTATCCTGCAGTTTGCACCAGCAATGGATCGTTGTTGAGCATGGTGAGTGACAACGGCAGGAGGAATTTGGCGGCGGTAGACGCAGAGAAATACGTGGGATTTACATTGGCATACACATAGGTATCGCCTGCACGGCGCAGGGCCCACCAGCGTTTGCCTTCCGCTATAAATTCCCGCAGGTATTCTTCCAGTATCGCATTCATATTGGCCGTAACACCCGCATTGGTATGCGGTGTATAACCAGCACCGTATGCACGAAGGCGAACAGCATTGATTTCTGCAGATGGGTCTTCACCCAATTTTGCTTTTGCTTCTGCCAGCAACAACAACACATCAGCATAACGATAAATGGGGAAATCGTTGTTGTAAATCTGAGAGGTACCAGCTGTAGTACCAATGTACTTCGTGAGCATCACACCTCTTACAGCATGTGGTGGCGCTGTAGAATACATGGTTTTGAAGCTGTAGTTGATGCGCTGATCCGGAGTACCACTGGTAAGGCGGGTGAGCATGGTTTGGTTGAAACCAACCCGGTTGGCACCATTCACATACGGATAAACAGATGATACAGTAGGCGTAGGTGCTTGTGCAAATGATAAAGTGTTTGCCTGAATAGAGTTCACCAAAAAACTACCAAACATACCCATCTGCGATTGTTGCAATTCATAGTTAATCGCAAAAATAATTTCCTTGTTATTGGTCTTTTTAGTGGGGTCAAATACATCGGCATAGTTGGCCTGCAAATCCAGCGTAGCACCTTGCAAATTGCGGATTTCCTGCAAGGCTGTTTTAGCAGTAGTGAAATCGGCAGTACCGCCACCCATGTGCGTACCCGACCATAAATACACATCACCCTTGAGTATTTGTGTAGCCACACGGCTCCAGTATACCCGCTTGCCAGTTGGAAGCGTATTGCTGCTGCCAAACAACTTCAGCGATTCTTCAATGTCAGCCTTCACCTGTGTCATTACCGTATCAACACCGGTACGACGCTTATAGGTTTCTGCAGCATTGTTGATGGCTTCTACCGGTTCTGTATTCAACGGTACATTGCCCCATGTACGTAGCATAGTGTAATACACATATGCCCGCAAGCCATACACTTCTGCCAGTATGCGGTTCTTTTCTGCCGCAGGCAAAGTGGTTTGCGGAATAATTTTGATAACGTTGTTGTAATTGTAGATGAGGTTATAAAAACCACCCCAGTTACTAAAAGGTACGTTGAGTGCACTAATGTTGTGGCGATACAAGTTTTGCAAACCACCATCCACCGATTCTGTAAACAAACCATCTACCCAAAGGTCGGAGCGCATTTCGCCCAATTGAAAAAATGTACCGGCATACGAACGGGTGAGGCCATATACGCCATGATACAACGTACGGGCTGCGTTAGGATCACTCAATGCCTGGTCTTTACTAATGGTATCCTGTGGCACCACAGCATCCAGATCTTTGGTGCAGGAAGCCATGCCTGCCATCAGCAGCAGGAGGCCCGATATGAAGAGGAGTTTATTCTTTTTCATTGCAAATAATTTAAAGTTGAAAACCAATTACAGCGTTACCCGTACACCAATGGTGAGGCGCTTTGGCAGCGGAAACTTGCCCTGATCTACACCACCCACTTCGGGGAAGTTGCCACTGTAGCCAGAGAGATACAACAGGTTGCTACCGGTTACATTCACACTCAATCCTTTGATGCGGTTGGCGAGGTACTTGCTCAGCACAGAGGCAGGCAAATCATACGCCATGGTGAGTTCACGCAGCATTACATAGTCGCCTTTCTCCCACAGGTTGGCAGCAGGGTTGTTGCCGCTGGCATCTGTAGCATAGTTGCGACCCTGGTTGGCCCAGTAGTAGCGTGGCATAGTAGCAGTGGGGTTGCTGGGCATCCATGTTTTCAACACATCGGTAGTAGAGTTTTGCGAACCCTGTACCTGATTGAGACCCCGCATAATCTGGTTGTTCAAAATCACAAATCCAAAAGCGTAATCGAAACCGGCATACAGGCGAATGCCTTTGTAAGCAGCTGCCACATTAAAGCCACCCATGTGCTGTGGGGTAGTGCGGCCTACATATACAAACTGACGTGAGTCGATAGTATCGTTTTGATACACCTGATGCCAATCGGCATCGCCCAATTGCTTGATGCGCTTATTGGTATAAGGCAGGAAAGCATTGTACACATTGGCATCGCTGGTAATTTTTCCGGCGTCTGTATACACGCCATCCCACTTGGGTGCCCATACTTCATCAAGGCCAATGCGTTTCCCTTCTACCATACCACCTACATACATCTGTTGGCCGGGGTTTTTAGGATCCCACACAAAGAAACCATTGGTACGGTTGCCGGGCAGTGCGTTGAATGGCAGTTTTTTGGCAAAGCTGCGCACATGGAAATAGTTGGCACCTACTTCGAGGCTGAATCCATCCGCCTTCTTCGGCTCTATCAGTCGGGCATTTACCGCTATTTCCACACCCTTGTTTTGCAACTGACCCAGGTTGGTGGTAAAGCTGCCAAAACCAGTTTGAGAAGAAATATTCAAACCCGCCAGTTTATCAAACACATTGCGGATGAAGTAATCGAAGTTCACGGTAATCCTGTTGTTCAGGAAACCGAGGTCGGCACCAAAGTTCAGGCTGTTGGTACGTTCCCAACGCAGGTCGGAGTTGATGTAAGACGCAGCATACGTACCACCAAAACCATTGTAGGTACCCGCATTGTTGTACACCTGTGCAGTGGCAAAAAAGCCAAGCGAATTCACGTTACCGTTTACACCATAGCTCACCCTTGGCTTTACGCTGCTCAGGATTTTGGCTATGCCACTGGCTGCATAAAAATCTTCGTTGTGCAGGTTCCAGCCCACAGATACACCGGGGAAAGTACCATAGTAGTTGCCTTTTTTCAAGCGGCTGCTACCATCTACCCGTACAATACCGGTTACCAGATAGCGGTTGCGGTACGTATAGTTTACCCGGCCAATGGCTGACGTAATTTTTTCCCACTGGTTAAAGTTGGAAGAAGCACCTGCAGGGTTTACAATGGTGGTACCCTGTACGTTGGGCGGTGTAGCAGCGGTGAGCCAGGGTATAAGATCGGTGGGTGCACCTTGTGCAAAACCAGAGCTTACATAGTTTCTGTACTCATAAAATTCCGTACCAGCCAGTGCTGTAATGGTATGTCCTTTAAAATTCTTGTTGAACTGCAGGAAGGCATTCGTCGTATACTGAATAGCCTTGTTGTTGTTGAAGCTGGCAGCACGGTTCGTATTCATGGCACCGCCATTACCCTGCTGGTAAGCCTTTGTAAAGAAATCGTTGGTCGTAAACTGGTAGTAACCAGAACCACTGGCCAATACTTTCAGGTAAGGCAAAATGGTATACTCCAGGTTGATGCCGCCCAGAAAACGCTGCTGGCTCGTTCTGTTCACTGTGAGGTTGCTCCAGTACATGGGGTTACCCAGTGTTACATCATTCGGTCCGGGCAATATAGCACCGGAAGTATCATTTGTATACCGAACAGTAGGCGCCACACCTACAAAGCGCTGCAGCAAACCACCCGCTGCACCACCTTCAGGATCTACACCACCAAACTGACCGTAAGGCAATGCCTGCTCTACATTGTAAGCACCAATGTTAGTGGTAATCTTCAGGTTTTTGCCCACATTGAGGCCACCGTTAAAGTTCATGTTCATGCGCTTCAACCAAGAGCCGATAATCATACCATTATCCCGAACGGTACCCAGCGACAATGCATAAGAGCCCTGATCGTTGGCACCCGAAAAATTGATATTGTGTTCGTTGGTATTTACCTGTTGTAAAATCATGGCTTCGCGGTCTCTGGCACTCAGGTCGGTGTACAGAATGCTATCCATTTGATTCACATTAAACGGATTGGGATCTACCAGCAGTTTCCAACCGGGCTTGCTCAGCAGGCCGCGGTTCTGATCGTTCAGCAACTGCGTGGTGTACAATCCTTCCGGCGAACGCCAGCCATTGTTTACGGCCCAACCCCAGGCACCTACCAGTTGGCCACGGTCGGTATTCATGGCATTTGTATTGTTGTCCAATGAGTCGCCACGAAACCGCGACTGCAAACCAAAACGGTTCATGCGGATATAATCGGCCGCACTCAGGTATTCTGATGGGTTGCGGCGGATATAGTTGGCGGTATGGCTGTAAGAATAGGTCACCTGTGCTTTTCCCTTACGACCTTTTTTGGTGGTTACCAATACCACACCGTTGGCAGCACGGGCTCCATAAATGGCTGTGGTTGCCGCATCTTTCAACAGGTCGATGCTGGCCACATCATTGATGTCCAAACCATACAGCGAAGGCACAATCACCCCATCCAAAATAAACAGGGGCGTACCACCACCGCCAAACTCGGTACCACCGCGAAACGAAATCGACGGCGTAGTACCCGGCTGGCCGGTACGCTGCTGCACCCGCAGGCCGGGAGCATTGCCCTGAAGCACAGTAGCCACGTTGGTGCTGGGGCTGTGTTCAAATGTTTTGGGATTTACCGAAGCCACAGCGCCGGTTACCTCTTTGCGCTTTTGCGTACCATAACCGGTTACCACCACTTCATCCAGCTGGCTGATACTTGCTTTCAACGTAACATTTACGACGGCTGCTGTACCTACCCGCACTTCAGTTGTGTTGAAGCCCGTCATTGAAAAAACCAGCACTTCACCCTGCGTTGCCTCAATGCTAAAATCGCCGGAGGCATTCGACTGAGTGCCGGTTGTTTTTCCCTTAATGGTTACGGAAACGCCTGCAAGAGGCTTTGCATCATCATCCAAAATTCTTCCCGAAATCTTCCCGGTCTGTGCAAAGGAGGCCATTGCCAGCAGGGTGAAGACTGCAAGAAAACATTGTTTTAAAAACGTCAATTTCATGACAAGCAGTTTTTGTTTTTGTATTATGTATGACATAATAAAGGTAACAAAATTTTATTCTGATTTTCAAAATAAATCTTTTTAGGAACCTAACTCACTATAAATCAATGAATAATTACTCTGTATAGCAAAAAAGCATTTTCCCTACCTTTGAATGAAGTAATACATAATATGGCCATTGAACCTATAGACACTGCTTTTACCTCCATCGAAAACAGCTCGCTGGTGGATAGGGTAGAAGCCAGCCTGGTAGCGCTGCTGCAGCAGCAAAAGCTGAAAGTAGGCGACAGCATTCCCAAGGAAATGGAGCTGGCCGAAAAACTAGGTGTAAGTCGTACTGTTGTGAGGGAAGCCCTGCTACGACTGCGGCTAATGGGTTTGATAGAATCGAAAAAGAAGAAGGGTGCCGTTATTACCAGCCCCGACCTGTTTGGCAACCTCAGCAAAAGCATGAACCCGCACATCCTGAGTCCGGAAACCCTGCGGGAAATTTTCGAAATCCGCCTGGTGCTCGAAATCGGGATGGCCGACTTCCTGTTTCACCGCATTACCAAAGAAGACATTGCCGAACTGCGCCACATAGTAGCCAGCGAACCACCGGTTACGCAATACCACTTGTTCAATGTGCAGCACGAAATTGCCTTTCACGGTAAACTGTACGACATTACAGGCAACGAAACCCTGCACAAGTTTCAAAACATGCTGCTACCGGTGTTCGATTACGTACACCACAGCGGCCTGCTCAAAAAGCAGCCCCTGCTCAAAGTGTTTGTATCGCACAAAGAGCTGGTCGACATCCTCGAAAACGGTACCCCGGAAGAATTTCGCAACGGCATGCGCAACCATTTGGAAAACCATTTTGCCCGCTTGTTTGAAGCATAAAAAATCCTTTCGCCAACAAGCTTTACACAGCCGCCATAAAGATGACGCCACAGCGGCGGTCAACTGCACCGAACCCCCTACTTTTACGGCACTGATGAGAACAGTAAAACCCCTGATCTGAGAATGTGCTGCGAACGACCTGAGGTAACATGGTTTGGGGGCTCTTGATTCCTAAAATTGTTATACGCATACAGGTTGTTTGTGGTGGATTTCTTACCGCAGGCAGCCTTATTTTTTGCGGTACTTTTCAGGCCTGTTCTAATACCACTTACTGCAGCCCATGGATGCTTTTTTTTAAAAGCCGAATGTGACTGAGATGGCGAAGCTTTGAACAAAATTGATGGATAGCATTGTCTGCTACACTACCCATATCACCCGAAGCCAGCTGGCTGGCCGTGTACACCAAGCCCCGCTGGGAAAAAAAAGTGCATGCCCGCCTGCAGGCCAAAGGCATTGTAAGCTATTGCCCCCTCAATGTGGTACACCGCCAATGGAGCGACCGCATCAAAAAAGTAGAAGAGCCTCTCTTTAAATCTTATGTATTTGTGCAGGTGCTGCCGCCGGCACAATCCGAGGTTCGCCTCACCGAAGGCGTCATCAATTTTGTGTACTGGAATGGAAAGCCCGCCGTTATTCCGCCGCATGAAATAGACACCATCCGTCGTTTTTTAAACGAATACGACAATGTAGAAGCCCTGCCAGTATTGGCACCCGGCCAGCGGGTACAAATTCAATCGGGCCTCATGATGGGTGCCACTGCCGTAGTAGAAAAAATTGACAACCGCTGGGTAGGAGTGAGCATCGAGAGTATTGGCTACCGCCTGCGGGCCAAAATAGACAGCCGCAGGCTGCAACGCATTCCTTAACTTTCTGCTGTGGCAATGCCACTGCACAATCTGCATTTTATGAGCAACCGGTTGATAACAACGATATGCCGCCAACGCAGCACCGTATTCCTCTTGTTTTTGACGCTGGCCATGGCTGCCTGCAGGCCCTCTAAAGAAGCCGTGGTGGACTACCGCTTCTTCGAAAAAAACATCGACTCGCTGAACAAGGTCGTGCTCAACCTCAAAGAGCCGGTCATTCAAAAAAACGACCAGCTCGTCATCAATGTGAGCAGTGCTTCTCTCGATCAAACACAAACGCAGGTATTCAACCTGCTGGGTGGTAGTACTGGTGGCGGCGGAGCCTCTCAGGCCGGTGCCATTGGGTACCTCGTAGATTATGATGGCAACATCACCCTGCCAGTGATTGGAAAAGTACAGGCGGCCGGCCTCACCAAATCGCAACTCATCCAACAGCTGGAGCAAAAGCTCTCGCCGTATGTAAAAGATCCTGTGCTCAACATCCGTTTCATCAACTTTCGGGTAATGATGATGGGTGAAGTGGGCGGACAGGGCTGGCTCAGTTTCCCCAACGAACGGGCCACCATTGTAGATGCCATTGGTCAGGCAGGCATTACAGAGCAAGGCATGCGTACCAATATCCTGCTCATTCGCCAGCAGCCCAACGGACAGGTAGAAACCCACCGCATCGACCTCAACGATGCCCTCATCTTTCAATCGCCCTACTACCAGCTGCAGCAAAACGATATCCTCTACGTATTGCCCAACGACAGCAAGCTCATTCAATACCAACGGAGCAACTCACCCTTCTTTCGCGACCTGCCGGTTTACCTCGGTTTGGTTACCTCCATCATGGCCTTCGGCACACTGATTATTAGTTTAACGAGGTAGGGTTTGGATGTATGAGTTGACGAGTTGATAAGTTGATAATACAGTCACATTACTCAGCTTCATGCCATATCACTCATTTGAAGAATTAAAATTTTGGCTGGAAGCCAAACAATTGAAAAACTATTAAGTGGCTACATCTCTTGGTTGGAAAAACAAACAAAGCAGGATGGAAACAAAAATGCCTGACAGCTCCATATTTATAAATGGCTCTCATTTTGTTGATGTCGCAACTCGTCAACGCATCAACCCGTTAACCCGTTAATCTTCCCAACTAATTCATGACTCCATTTCCTTCCGAATACAAC
Organism: Bacteroidota bacterium; assembly: GCA_020161435.1. Taxonomy (GTDB): domain Bacteria; phylum Bacteroidota; class Bacteroidia; order Chitinophagales; family Chitinophagaceae; genus Phnomibacter. The sequence goes on from JAIUNV010000003.1 coordinate 692,853, forward strand.
CCCACCGGCGACGGTAGTGGCGGCAAATTTTCTCCGGCAGATATACTGTTCAAGTACCTGGCCTTCTTGCCCCTCTTCATCGTGAGTCTCGCCTTGTGCATTGCCGGCGGCATGATATACCTGCGCTACACCACGCCCAAGTATACCAGCAGTGTACAAATGCTGGTAAAAAGTGGCGAAACCAATCCCGTATACGGCAATCAGGGCGACATTGTAGAACGGGCCCTCTACGGCCCCCGCGACATCAATATGAGCAACGAGATTCAAAAGTTGCGCACCATTGCTGTGGTAAAACGGGCCGTCGAAAAAAACAATTTTCACATCCAGTATTTCAACGAGGGCAATATCAAAACCTCCAACCTCTTCGATCAGGTGCCCTTCCGCCTTGTGCCCGTAGCCATTGCTGATAGCAATGCTTCTTACAAAATACGCTTTACCAATATGTCGCCTTCGGGCTATACCCTGCTGGTAGGCCTCGAAGGCCGCGAAACCCATGTTTGGGGCGATGTACTAAATATTAATGGAAGCAGATTTAAGCTTGTAACCAAAGACAGCAGCATCTACATCCCCACCACCGATGCGGTGAATATTGTTACCTGGAGCAACCCCGCCAGCAGAGCTTCCGAAATACTCAATGGTCTGTTGATTTTCCTGCCAGACCCCAACACCACCATCCTCAACCTCAGCATTACCAACGACAACCCCCACATGGGCCGTGCCATTTTGGATGCCCTGGTGCGGGAATACATATTGTTCAGCGTTGATACCAAAAACGTAGCTGCAGAAGCCACCATCCGGTTTATTGAAGAACGGCTTGACTCACTGAGTGGAGAACTTAAGCAAATTGAAAATTCTTTGCGTGACTACCGCGACCAAAACGATGTACTGCCGGTAGAAGAACAAGCCTCACTGTTTTCTACCCGGCTCACAGAAAGTCAGGAAAAAGCAGCCCTGCTTGACTGGCAGCTGACGATGCTCAGCAACATTGAGCAATACCTGCAATCGCCCCGCAAAAAAACCGAACTCGTACCCAGCTCACTGGGTATTGAAGAACCAACAATCTCAGCACTCATCGGCACATTCAATTCGCTGCGACTGGAGCGGGAAAAAACCGGCCGCCAGCAAACTGCCGGCAGCCTGCAGGTGCAGGAGCTCGACAAGCAACTGGAAGAAGTACAACGCAGCCTCAAAGAAGCCATTGGCAACTACCGCAACGTATTGCTACGCCAGCGGGGCGACCTGATGGCCAAAAGCACTTTGTACACCAGTTACCTTGCTAAAATACCCGACAAGCAGCGCCGCCTGCTTGAAATGGAACGCCAGCAAAAAGTAAAAGAAGGCCTCTACCTCTACCTGCTGCAGCGCAAAGAAGAAATTGCCATCACCACTACCAGCACAGACCCGGGTTATGCGGCCCTCAACCCTGCCGGCGGCAGCCTTACCCCCGTAGAACCCGACGAAGGCAAAATCCGCATGTTCAGCATTTTGCTGGGCCTGCTGCTGCCCATTGGCGTTATCTACCTCCGCGATTTGCTCAACGATAAGCTAATGACCCGCGACGACATTGCCAAAGCCACCAAGGTGACTATCATTGGTGAAATTGGCCATGTAGAAAACAACAAAAGCCTGGTGGTGGCCGACAAAAGCCGCAACCTCATATCCGAACAGTTCCGCATCATCCGGAGCAACCTTGCCTTTATGATGGAAAAGCGGCCTTTCCAAACCATCCTCGTTACCTCTACGGTATCGGGCGAAGGGAAGTCGTTTATCAGTATCAACATTGCCGCGGTACTGGCCCTCAGCGGCAAGCGGGTGGCCCTGCTCGAATTTGACCTCCGCCGCCCCCGCATCATGAAGAACCTCGAACTGAAAAAAACAGGGGTCGGTATCTCCAATGTTTTGCTGGGCCTGGCCGACCCCGCCGATGTGTACACTGCCCTTCCCGGCTATCCCGAGCTGCATGTATACCCCACCGGTATTGTACCCCCCAACCCCGGCGAACTGGTGCTCAGCGTCAAAAACAAGGAATTCTTCGATTATCTCAAAGCCCATTACGATTACATCATCATCGACTCCGCTCCCGTAGGCCTGGTGAGTGATACTTTTAGTCTGGCACCATATATCGACACTTCGGTGTTTATTGTACGCCACCGCTTTACTTACAAGCGGCAGCTGAGTTTTGTAGATGAAATTTACAAACAGGGTAAGTTGCCATTCTTATGGTTGGTGGTAAATGACCTGAAAATGGGGGCCCGTTTCGGCTACTACGGCTATGGGTACGGCTATGGCAAAGGATACGGTTACGGCTACGGCCACTACTATGGCTATGGCGGCGAATACTTCAACACTGGTGCCGATGAATACTACGACATCAAAGTGCCGCAGTGGCGCCGCAAATGGAAAAAATGGAAACAAAAGCTGATGTTTTGGGACCGTTAAACCAGTCAGCAGTTGACAGTTGGCAGTTGGCAGTTGGCAGGATGAGACGTTTGCAATAAATATCCATGTTTAGCAATCATGGGAACTTTTAAAGATCTCACGGTATATAAAAAGGCTTTTGCGCAGGCAATGGAAATCTTTCATATCAGCAAAGAATTTCCACCGGAAGAGAAGTATTCCCTAACAGACCAGATAAGAAGATCTTCTCGTAGTATTTGTGTGAATTTGGCTGAAGCATACAGGAAGCGACAATATGAAGCCCATTTTGTAAGCAAACTATCTGACTGTGATGCTGAAAACAGTGAAACGCAGGTATGGTTAGACTTCGCACATGCCAGCCACTATATCAACAACGAAACCTACCAAAAGCTGTATTTGTCAACGGAGGAAATTGGTCGCTTGTTGAATGACATGCTGGCTAATCCTAAAAAGTATATCGGCTTCCTGTCAAAAAAATAATTGGCAGTTACCAGTTTGCAAGGCAGCCTTCATCCCTCGCAAATTGCAAACCCTCACAGCTGCCCCACTGCAAACTGCAAATTGCAAACTGCCAACTAGCTATCACCCCCTGCCAACTGCAAACCGCAAATTGCAAACCCCTCACAACTGCCCCCCTGCAAACTGCTAACTGCAAATCGCAAACTGAAATGGAAACCACCATCATAGAACCCAACCGCCGCAGCCGCACCTACCTGCGTGACCTTTGGCAGTACCGCGACCTGATGGTATTGTTTGTGAAACGCGACTTCACCGCTCGGTACAAACAAACCCTGCTGGGTCCGCTCTGGCACCTCATACAACCGGCCCTCACCACGGCCATGAGTGTGCTGCTCTTCAATGTGGTGGCGGGCATAGGTACCAATGGCGTCAACCCCGTGCTGTTTCAAATGAGCGGCATCGTTATCTGGAGCTATTTTGCCGCCTGCCTCACCAATACCAGCAACACCTTCATTGCCAATGCCGGCATTTTCGGCAAAGTCTATTTCCCCCGCTTGGTCAGTCCCATCAGCGTGGTCATCAGCCAGCTCATCCAGTTCGGCATCCAGCTCTTCCTCCTCATCTGTGTGATGCTCTACTTCCATTGGATAGCACCCGCCAGTCAATCCCATTCGGCATTCAGCATTCCTCATTCATTATTCATCATTCCCATAGTCCTGCTCATCATGGCCGGTATGGGCCTAGGCCTCGGCATCATCATCAGCAGCATCACCACCAAGTACCGCGACTTCACCGTACTCATTGGTTTTGGCGTACAGCTGCTCATGTTTGCCAGTGCAGTCAACTATCCGCTGAGTGCCCTCAGCAACCTGCAAGCCAAACACCCCTGGGTATATAAGCTGATAGAATACAACCCGCTGGCAGCCCTTGTGGAGCTGTTTCGCAACAGCATCCTCGGTGCCGACGTGCAATACTGGCAACTGGCATACAGCAGCGCCTGGATGCTGGTGCTCCTGTTCATCGGCATGCGCCTGTTTAGCCGGGTAGAAAAGACGTTTATGGATACCGTGTAGATGATGGTTGGTTGATCGTACAACATATCAATCCATCAAGCTGCCAACTTACCAACCTCTCCCAATGCCCGGCACAACCTTGCTCTACAGCCAACCCACTCCACAACCCTGTTTTTTATACAACATAGCGGCGAAGCAAGGGCTTGTAACGAATGACATCCATGCCGCACCATACCTGCTGCTGCCATTTGCTTACGAAACGCTTGTGTATAACCAGCCGTCGACTAAGCATGAAGAAAAGGCAGCAAAAGAAGCATATGAGCAAATGCAACAGCTGGCTGCACATTACGAGCAGCTTTCCATCACGCATCAAAAAAAGCTGATTGTATTCTTTTACCACGACTCTGAAGAAGAACTGCCCTTTAGCAATGCCATTATTTTCCGCACATCCTGGCGCAGGAGCAAGCAACGGCCCAATGTGTTTGGCATGCCCGCATTTGTGGACAGCCTGCCGCAAAACCCGCAACCCACCATACTACCATATCAGCAGCAGCCCACGGTTAGCTTCCGGGGGCAATCGGCGCCATTAACGGTGCCAATTACGATGCGCTTAAAATTTGCCATCAACCGGTTATTGCGCAAAGCAGGTATAAACCGCCACCAACTGAAGCTTTGGTACTTACCGAATTATCTTTATAGAAGAGCAGCAATACAAAGTCTGTTACAATTGGATAATGCAATACAGTTTGATGTAGCCATTACGCAACACCATGGTGCTTATGCACACCCGCTAAAAAATGATTATTTGCAGGCTATGGCTCAGCATGCCTACATACTGTGTGTGGGCGGATTTGGCAACTACTCCTATCGGTTTTATGAAGCCATTCGGGAGGCCCGCATTCCCCTGTTCGTAGATAGTGATTGCCTGCTGCCCTGCACCGATGTCATCAACTGGCGGGAGCATCTGGTATGGATAGATACCGCACAAATACCACAAACAGGAGCTATCCTTTTGCAGTTTCACCGCCAATGCAGCCCGGCCCAATTTGAAACCCGCCAACAACAACTACGACAGTTGTACAACCAATACCTTACCCCCGAAGCTTTTGCACAATATGTACTTGGTATGCTGCAAAACAACATGACAAACAAATAACTAGTCTTTGCATCGCCTCGTCAATATCATCGCTTTTATCGTTTCACACCCTTTCAGTAAAAATCATCCGCTGAAAGCGTTTGTACGTTTTGTATCCTGGCAGTTGTATGCAAAACTCATTCAAAAACCCAAACTGGTAAGATGGACCAATAACAGCAGACTTTGGCTTGCGCCGGGGCTGAGCGGAACAACCGGCAACCACTACTGCGGCCTTCACGAATTTGAAGACATGTCTTTTTTGCTGCACCTCCTGCGGCCCCAAGACAACTTTGCAGATGTGGGTGCCAATGCCGGTTCATATACGGTACTTGCCGCTGCACACACAGGTGCCCGTGTGTACAGCTTCGAACCAGTACCGGCTGCCCTGCATTGGTTGCAGCAAAATGTAAGCGCCAACGATATACAACAACAGGTCACTATCATTCCCAAAGCAGTGAGTGACCAATCGGGACAAGTGCATTTTACCAGCCACCTCGATGCCATGAACCACGTGCTCGACCGTGCCGATGCTCACAGCATTGCCGTACCCTGCACCACACTGGATGAAGCCCTGCATGATACTACACCGCTGCTGCTGAAAATAGATGTGGAAGGCAACGAACACCGGGTACTACAAGGTGCCACAAAACTGTTGTCATCACCTGGCCTCAAAGCCATGATTATAGAAACCACGCAACAACCCTTTCAACCACCACACCCGCAAACCACACATGAGTGGTTGCTGCAGCAAGGTTTTGTTGCATTTACATATGCGCCATATAGCCGCAGGCTAATTGCGTTGACGCAACCGCATGGTCACAATACCATTTATATCAGGGATATCGATTTTGTAAAAACAAGACTTCAAACAGCTCCGCAATTTTCACTTTGGCGTAAGAAAGTCTGACAGCTTACATAACGTTATTATGATTAAAAGAAACTTCTGAAAACAATGCTGATTTTCAATGAAATCCTTTCTTAATAAAATTCTTAGAAACAAAGAAAAGTTAGAAATACCAGAAGTTCCTCATTGAAAAAGCTATGCCCAGCATGGCGAAGATTTGCTGGTAGAGCACCTCATGCGTGTATTACAGGTGCAGCAACCCTTTTTCGTTGATATAGGAGCTCACCACCCGTTTATCCTCAGTAATACCTACCTGATGTATCAGCAAGGCGCCCGGGGTATAAATATAGAACCCGACCCTTCGCTAATGGCCGCTTTTCAGCAATACCGGCCAGCAGATACGAACCTGCAATGTGGCGTCCGGTTCAACGACAGATCCGAATCAACCTTGTATGTCATGAGTTCCCCAGTGCTAAACACTTTTAGCCAACAGGAAGCAGAACATGTAGCTGCGTTTGGTACCTATACCATTACTGGCAAAGTAAGGGTTCCACTACTATCGCTTACCGAAATCATCGAGACACATTGCCCTACTGGTGTAGTCGATTTTATGAGTATAGATGTAGAAGGACTTGATTGGGAAATCATTCACTACAATCCGCTTCATCTGATACGGCCCAAGGTGCTCTGCGTAGAAACCATGCGTTACACAGAAGCAGGAATTGGACAAAAAAACCAGTCCCTCATTCAATATCTTACAGACATTAATTATCAGGTATACGCCGATACCGGGCTCAATACCATTTTTATAGACAACACACTGTTATAAGTTGATACGGGTTATTTCGGATGGCCGCTTGGGTAATCAAATGTTTCAGTATGCCTTTGCCATTGCTACTGCAAAGCAATTCAATACCACATTTCAGCTTGAATTTGTACACCACAAAGACGAAGTGGCAGATTGGTTTAACATCAAAGAAATACTTCAACCACTGATAGCCACACCACTTGAGCAGTGGATTTTTAAGCAACGCAGCCGCTTGCTACAGAAAAACTTCCTGGAAGAAGACATGCGCCTGTTTTATCCAGATTTGTCGAATCATTGTACCTACAAAGGCTTCTTTCAAAACGAACAATATTTTGCCCAAGTAGCCCCGTTTATTAAAGAGGTCTTTCAGCTGCAACCGCAATGGAAAACGGCATTTGAAAAAGTAAAATTCCAATATGATTTCGACAACAGCATTGTGGTACACGCAAGGTTGCGAGATTACATTACCTGGGGTAATGACGAACTTGGAGGAATGGACTTAAGTCTACCAACTAGTTATTATATAAACGCCATGACACAGTTAGGCGCAACCACAAACACTCCTGTTATATTAATCAGCGACGATGAAGCGTATGCACAGGAAAGGCTATCTTTCTTGAAAAACCTTGTGGTTTTTAGCCATGGCTCCCAACTAAGTTTTCAGGCAATGCTAGAGGCAAAAAGACTTGTTATCTCCAACAGCACTTTTGCCTGGTGGGCCGCATGGCTCAATTCACATCAACCGCAGGTGATGGCCCCCCAACATTGGCTGGGTTTTAAAATTGGCCAAGAATATCCGCAGGGTATTTTACCGGCTTCATTTACACCGGTTCCGGTATATTAATTTCATCTTTTAGCAGCACTGGCTGCATCCTCTTATGACTCCTATCATTTCCGTTTCTAATGTATCCAAGCAATACCGCCTCGGCGAAGTAGGTACCGGCTCCTTTCAGCAAGACCTCAACCGCTGGTGGCACAAGCTGCGGGGTAAAGAAGACCCCTACCTGCAGGTGGGCGATACCAACGACCGCAGCACCCGGGGCCACAGCGATTATATATGGGCATTGCAGCATATCAACTTCGAGGTACAACAGGGCGAAGTGCTGGGCATCATTGGCCGCAACGGCGCCGGCAAAAGCACCCTGCTCAAAATACTGAGCCGGGTAACTGAACCTACCACCGGCCGCATAGCCATGCGGGGCAGGGTAGCCAGTCTGCTCGAAGTAGGCACCGGCTTTCACCCCGACCTTACCGGCCGAGAAAACATCTACCTCAACGGCGCCATCCTCGGCATGACCAAAAAAGAAATTACCCGCAAGTTTGATGAGATTGTTGACTTTGCCGGGGTAGAACGCTACATCGACACCCCCGTAAAACGCTACAGCAGCGGCATGCATGTACGCCTCGGCTTTGCGGTAGCCGCCCACCTCGAACCCGAAATCTTAATTGTAGATGAAGTATTGGCCGTGGGCGATGCTGAGTTCCAGAAAAAATGCCTCGGCAAAATGAAATCCGTGAGCACCAACGAGGGCCGGACCGTGCTGTTTGTGAGCCATAACATGGAGGCAGTCAAAAATCTTTGTACCACCGGCTTAGTCTTACAGAACGGAACTTTCAGCTTTCATGGTAGTGCATTACAAGCCATTGAACATTATCAAAGACACAATATTGTTGCTAGCACAAACAATCACTGGTCATTACCTGAGGCACCCGGAAACCTCAAAGCAAAATTGCTTTCTGTTAGTGTCGTAAATCCAAAGACAGATGATTCATCTCGTTTTGATACGACTACAGGTTTTCATATCAACTGTATAATACAACTATTGGATATTGATGATGAACAATTAGATATTACAATTCACTTGGTGGATGAAAAAGGCATACTAGTGCTTGTAACATCAACTGCACACTTTTTTGAACCAAAAAAATTCAGTTCATCAGAACTGCATTGCAAAATTGAGTTTCCGGCAAATATTTTAAATGAAGGTATTTACTCTGTAAGCAGATTACTACTGGTAAAAGACCGGGGTACTGTAATAACCGAATGGAACGACACTGTGACATTCGAGATAGAACAAGGTATGGAATTAGGATTTGGATGGCAAGGTCAAAAGGAAGGAGTCATTCGTCTTTCAAACATTCAATGGCAGATAAACACAGAAAAATAGTGCTCACCGTTACCAAAACCACACTCCCCGATTTCGATCAGTTCATCAGCATCCTGCGGCGTGCATGGAGCAAAGGATATGTCACCAACAACGGTGCGTTAGTACAAGAACTGGAAACACAATTACGCCAGTACCTGCAATCGCCGCTGCTCTGGTATTGCAGCAATGGGACCGTGGTATTGCAAATGGCCATCAAAGCCCTGCAACTACAACCCGGCGATGAAATCATTACCACACCTTTCAGCTATGTAGCCACGGCCAATGCCATAGCCTGGGAGCAATGCCGGCCCGTGTTTGCCGACATTGACCCCAACACCTGCTGCATAGATGCAACACAAATAACCCGGCACATTGGCCCCCGCACCAAAGCCATTTTGGCCACCCATGTGTACGGCCTTCCTTGCAATACTGCCGCCATCGACAGCATTGCCCGGCAGCACCACCTCACGGTGATATATGATGCTGCCCACGCCTTTGGGGTACACTATCAGTCGCAACCGCTGCTGCAGTATGGCGACATGGCCACCTGTAGCTTTCATGCCACCAAGTTGTTTCATACCGTAGAAGGCGGCTGCATTGTGTCGCACAACGAAACCCTGCACCATACCCTCGAACTCTACCGCCAGTTTGGACATATTGGCGAGGAATACAGCAGCATTGGCATTAATGCCAAAAACAGCGAAGTCCATGCCGCCATGGGCCTGGCCATGCTGCCCATAATGGATGGCCTGATAGCCGAACGGAGGCAATTGTTTGAACAATACCGCCAACTGTTGCAGGGCCTTCCGCTGCGGATGCTGCAACCCGAAGCCATTGAAGGACTGCAATGGAACTATGCTTACTTCCCCGTGTTTTTTGAAACCGAAAGCACCACCCTGCGCATCCGGCAGGCCTTGGAAGCAGCACAAATTTTAACCCGCCGCTATTTTCATCCTTCACTCAATACATTGCCCTTTTATGGACCGGTACAACAATGCCCCGTAAGTGAGCAGCTGGCCGCTACCGTGCTTTGCCTGCCGTTTTTCAACGGCCTCAGCAGCACCGACCAGGAACGGGTAGCCAGCATCATACGCAACAATTGCTGAGCAGTTCATCATGCCGAGGAACGAGGAATCTCAACAACTAGAATTCAATAGCCGAATCGTGGGACCCTTCCTCCGTCAGGGTGACTGTAATACGACGTCATGCTGAGGCACGAAGCATCTCAACCACAAAACGTTTCAGGAGATCCCTCGTACCTCAAGATAACACTCCTGGACCTCAATCTCGGCCTTGCCCTCCTAACATCTAACATCTGTCATCTAACATCCAATATGCAACTCGCCATCATGCAGCCCTACCTGTTTCCCTACCTGGGCTACTTTCAGCTCATGCACCGGGCCGACAGGTTTGTATTGCTTGATGCCGTGCAATACATCCGCCACGGATGGATCAACCGCAACCGCATTTTGAAACCCGGCGAAGGTTGGCAATACTTCATCTTACCACTGCAGCCGCATCATCAAACAGATAGCATTGCGCAAATACAATATCAACCCCAGCCCAACCACCGCGAAAAATTGTTGCGCCAGCTGGAACACTATAAAAAGAAAGCCCCACACTACGAAGCCTGCCGGGCCGTGGTAGCCGAAGCACTGGCCACGCCAGAGCTATCGGTAACACAGGTAAATGCCCATGCCCTGCTATGCTGCAACCGGTACATCGGCATCCACACACCGGTACACATCAGCAGCCAGCTGTCACTCCAATACCACGAGGTGCAACATGCCGGCCAATGGGCACTGCGCATTGCCCAGCAATTGCAGGCAACAGCCTACCTCAACCCCGAAGCTGGTGCCGAATTGTTTGTACCCGAAGAGTTTGCAGCCGCAGGCATAGCCCTGCAATTTTTACAGCCAGCACTGCCGGCCTATAGCCAGCGCCGACCCGTTTTTGAACCCGGCCTCAGCATCATTGATGTGATGATGTACAACGAGCCCGCCGCCATCCGGCAAATGCTGGATGCCTGCACCATAAACAACCATGCCTGAAATAGGAGGATACTTTCCCACCGAAAGCTGGCTGGGCGCCAACAGCGCCTACCACCACACGCTGGCACTCAAAAGCGGCAGAGCCGCCCTCTTGCTGCTGTTGCAGCACCTCAAGCCCACCCATGCATGGCTGCCCCGCTATACCTGTGGCGTCGTGTATCATCCTTTTGAAACGCTGGGTATTCCATATAGCCTGTACAGCATCAACGAACAGGCTGAGCCTATTGAGCTGCCTGCTCCACAACCCGGGCATCTGTTGCTCTACATCAATTACAACGATGCCTGCAGGCCAGTGGCCGAAGCCCTGGCAGCCGAATGGCAGCAACAACTCATCATCGACAATACACAGGCATTTGGCTGGCAGCCCCGGCTAGCTGCCTGGTCGTTCAACAGTGCCCGCAAGTGGTTGGGCGTAGCCGACGGTGCTTACCTCTATGCCCCCTCAGGCCAGCCACTACCCGATGCTGGCGGGCTGTTGCCCAACACCGCTTACACCACCCGCCACCTCGAACTGCGCAGGAAGGGCCACACGCAGGAAGGCTATCCTTTCTTTCAGGAAAATGAACGCTTGTGCGGAGAAGGGCTGGCGCTGATGTCGGCATACAGCCACAGTATAGTACAGCAGGCAGATGTGCCCGCTATGCTGGCCCGCAGAAAAGCCAACTACCAACAATTGCATCAAGCCTTGCAGCCTTACAATCAATGGCAGCTGCATTCCGGTGATGGCGATGTCACACCCATGTACTATCCATTCTTGCCAAACCTGCACATCAGCCACCAAGCCTGCTGGCAGCAGCAGTTGTATGTACCCCGCCTGTGGGCTGAAGTGCCACATACACCCGGCAGCAACGCCAACGAAATACAATGGGCTCAGCAATTGCTGCCGCTCCCTATCGATCACCGCTGCGGTGTAAAGGATATGAAAACAATCATAGACTTTTTTCTTCAGCACTATTAATACCCAACAGCATTCTTATGCATTGCCTTATTTGTCAAGAGCCTACTTCTTACTTTTTATCCAAGACGTATACTGAACAGCCTTTTGCCGCACATATGGAAGACATTGGTACAGTTGATTACTTCAAGTGTAGCAACTGTGGATTTACTTTTTCCAAAACCCATGCCTCACTCAGCCCTGAACGATGGGCCAAATTAAACCTGGATGTACATGCTTTTATGGAAGACCCTGCGGCTGAAAAAAAGGGCAATCAACCACCCTATTTAGAGCAGGCTGCCATGATCAAAATTCTCATAGAGCATGGTCTTATCAACGGTACAAACATGCTTGACTATGCAGCTGGTCATGGCACACTCAGTCGGGTGCTGGAAAAATATTTTCAGCTACATCTACCCATATTTGACGAGTATGTAACTGACGGGGATGTAAAGAGGTATATCCTAAAAGAAAACCTTGGATTGTACAACACGGTTATCAACAGTGCCATGTTTGAACATGTGCTGACCAGAGAGGATCTGGATAAGGTCAATCAACTGGTTACAGACGATGGAGCTCTCATACTTCATACGGTTATCTGTGAAAATGTTCCTGCCGATCCCGAATGGTTTTATTTTAGACCGCCTGTGCACACAGCCTTTCATACCAATAAGAGTATGAGTATTCTGATGCAGCAATGGGGTTACGCTTCTTCATTGTATTGCCCTACTGCTAAGTGTTGGATTTTATTAAAAAAGGATACTGACAGTATCGCAGCAAGCGTAGCACAAATCAATCTGGAATTACAGAAAGAGTATTTGATGTACACTAAAGGGTTCGTTGATTATTGGAAAGGTTTCTGATGCAATAATCATAGCTAATAGCTACAAGAAGTGAGTATTATTTATTTGCGGGATTTGACCATAGCTGATGCCAAAACTTCATGGCCATGGCGCAACGATGCCGATGTGTGGCAGTACACCGGTAGCCGACCCGACCGTGCCATTACCGAGGCCATCGAAACCGCTTGGCTGGAAGAAGCCCTACAACGCCCCAATGAACGCCGATACGCCATTTGCCTGACCGATACGCATGAATACATTGGCAATGTGCAGCTCACCCATATTACCGCCCGTGGGGCACAGGTACACCTGTTTATTGGTGTCAAACAATACTGGGGCAGCGGCTATGGCCGGCAAGCCATAGCCGCTTTGTTGCAACTGATTGACCACTTACCTGAAAGTGAAGTACTCTACCTGCAGGTTCACCCCGATAATACCGCTGCCATTCGCCTGTACCAGCATGCAGGCTTTGTGCCCGTTGGTCACATCAGTAGTCAACAACTGCTTATGGAAAGACGCAAACCCAGCGAGAGTAACCCTACGCTCAGCGTATTTATGATGAGCTACAACCATGCGGCCTTCATTGGGCAGGCCTTGCAAGGAGTGTTCGATCAGCAAGTGGATTTTCCCATAGAAATTGTACTGGGCGACGATGCCTCTACCGACGATACCCGTGCGGTTATCTTTCGGTATTACCAGCAGCGGCCCTGGCTGTTTCGTTTGATATTGCATGACATGAACATTGGTGCCTGTTTTAACCAAATGGTGGTTTTTAAAACATGTAAAAAAACTAATGCCAAATATATTGCTATATGCGAAGGCGACGACTACTGGACAGACCCAATGAAACTACACAAACAGGTAAGCCTTCTGGAATCAAACCCACAATACTCACTGTGTTTTCATGATGCCTGGCTGCTTTTGAATAAAAGCGGAACTATGCAGACTTATGGCCTGTTCCGACAAGATATTTATAAAACTGTTGATATATTAAAAACAGGCGCCTTCATTCCTAGTTTAAGTATTGTATTTCGAGTAGAAGGATTCGACTTTCCAAGTTGGTTTTCCCGGACATCTATTGGTGATATCGCCCTTGTTTTGATGAATTCTTTACAGGGAGATATAATCCTCCTCCGCGAAAAAATGGGCGTGTACCGCAAACATGAGAAGGGTGTGAGTGTTGAAATGGAAGCCAATCAAATTCAGCTGTCATTAGAGTCGGTAAAATTGCTGCACTATTTCAATTTGCATACACAATTTGAGTATGACCACATCATTCAAGAAGTAAACAAGGCCACACTTTACCGAATGAAGCATTTTGTGGCCTACCAAAACACCAGCGATACAAGACCACTGCGGCAGAAATTAGTATCGCCTGATTTTTGGCGCCGCAAAATCAGGGAACTCATCTCCTGAAATCAACAATAAATTATTATTCAAGCAGACGCTAGCACTGTATATGGATACACCCATTGCCATCATTTTTTACAACCGGCCTGCCTATCTGCAATCGCTCCTCAATGTGTTGGCCATCGTTCGGCCAACACGGCTGTTTGCCATTTGCGATGGGCCTAAAGATGCCGCTGCAGCCGTACAGGTAAACGCCTGCCGGCAACTGATAGACCAAATCTCATGGCCCTGTACCGTTACAAAAAACTATGCCGCTACCAACATGGGCCTGCGGGGCCGCTTCGATAGTGGCCTCGACTGGTTTTTTGACCTCAACGAAGCAGGCATTGTACTGGAAGATGATGTGATACCCGATCCTTCTTTTTTTACCTACACAAGTACCTTACTCCACAGGTATATGCATGATGACCAGGTAATGCAGATTGGCGGATTAAACTTCCAGGATGGTATCAGGCGTACCAAACAGGCTGGCTATTATTTTTCGGCTTACGCTCACTCCTGGGCTTTTGCTACCTGGCGCAGGGCCTGGCAACTGCACGACAAATCCATGGCCGATTGGCCTACTGATGGACTACACATTTTACACCGCCAGTTTGGTAAGGATAAGCAAGCCATTCAGTACTGGCAGTACATCTTCAACCGGCATCATCAATCGCCCAACGATACCTGGGATTATCCCTGGCAATACTCCATTTGGCGGCATCGGGGCATCTGTTGTATTCCTGAAGTAAACCTCATCAAAAACATTGGTTTTGGCCCCGATGCCATTCATACCAAAGACCCCAACGGACCAGGCATGAATAAAAATACGTTTACATTAGAAAATTGCACAGCACCCACTGAGAAGATAATAAACCGGTTAGCAGACCTATACACACTGCAGCATATTTATGGAGTAGACACCAATTTTTGGAGAAACTCGAAACTCAGGCAATACTGGATGGGTTTTAAACATAAAATTTTCAGCAAAACTGCACAGCATCAAGCAATGTAAGTATCAAGCTGCGCAAACAATCATACCGCTTTACCTTACCATTTTTCTGAAACGATACATGCTAGGACGTTTGGCCAATATGTTACTTCGCCCTTTAGGTGTACGATTAGTACCCGCATTGCCAGCTGATTCAATGCAACAGCAGGCAAACATCCGCTCCTTTAACAGAACAGACTACCCCGATTTCGAAACCTTTCATACCAACATTATTGAAAAGGTTTTTCCATACACCATGACTTCCCCCGAACGATTGTATGCACTCATCAATGCAGTGAAATACATCGTAGAAAATAAACTGCCCGGCGATATGGTGGAATGTGGCGTGTGGCGTGGCGGCAGCATGATGGCTATTGCAGAAACCCTGCTGGCATTGGGTGATACAAGCCGCCATTTGTACATGTATGACACTTATGAAGGCATGAGTGCTCCTTCAGATCACGATAAAGATTTTGGCAACCAGGCGGCGGCTGAATTGCTGCAACAAACTTCCGTGGGTACTTCGTACGACAATATCTGGTGCTATGCTTCTTTGGAAGATGTACAGGCCAATTTGCAATTGACGGGCTATCCTGCAGCACAATTGCATTTTATAAAAGGCCCCGTAGAAGAAACCTTGCACCAGCATGCGCCGCTTCATCCGCATATTGCCATGCTGCGGCTCGATACCGATTGGTACGCCAGTACCAAAGTGGAAATAGAACAACTGTATCACCAATTAGTGACGGGTGGTTTTATGATAGCCGACGACTACGGACACTGGCAAGGTGCCCGTCAGGCCATTGATGAATATGTTGCTACACTACCGGCTGCACCTTTTTTGCACCGCGTAGATTATACCGGCAGAATGATGCAAAAACAACCTGACTTTTCTTAGCAATGACCTTACTCAATCTTGGTTGTGGCCAACGCTTTCATCCCGATTGGATGAATATCGATTTTGTGAGTCATGCACCCGAAGTAATGGCACACGATCTCACTACCGGTATACCCGTACCGGATAACCGTGCCGATGCCGTGTATCATTCGCATGTGCTGGAGCATTTCAGCAAAAGCAACGGAGCAGCTTTTATACAAGAATGCTTTCGGGTGTTAAAACCCGGTGGTGTGTTGCGGGTGGTAGTGCCCGACCTCGAAGCACTGGCCCTGCAATATGTGCAGGCATTGAATGCCTTTCGCCAACAACCCGATGCAATGAACAAAGCCAACCATACATGGGCTACCATTGAAATGATTGATCAGCTGGTACGTACCCAAAGCGGTGGCGATATGATGGCTTACTGGAGTCAGCCACAGATCCTCAACGAAACTACATTGGAGCAAAGGCTGGGGTACGAATTTACCACATGGCGTAAAGCATATTTGCAAAACCAACAGGCCTCTCCTGTAAACAATTACCGTATTAAACATGCATCGCCTTCATGGCGTCAACGCATCAGCATGCATTGGAAAAATTACTGGCTGCACCGTTGGGGCATTGCTGCATCGCAACTACCCGATATGCTGTTTCAACAGTCGGGCGAAAAACATTTGTGGATGTACGATGCCGTTTCGCTGCAGCAACTGCTGGAGCAGCAAGGCTTTGAAGCCATCACACAAACAGATGCCTTTCATAGCCGCATTCCGCAGTGGAACAAGTATCAAATGCTGGATGTAGAAGCAGGTGTTGTTCGCAAACCCGATTCGCTGTTTATGGAAGCCCTGAAGCCATTGTAGCGCCTATGAAAGTGGTTCATGTTTGCCTCAACAAAAATGGCGGCGCTGCCGCAGCAGCCTGGCGTTTGCACCTGGCCTTGTTGCAAAGCGGTGTGAACAGTTGGTTTTATACACTCGAACCCCGCGGTGCCGAAGACCCTGCACAACAATGGATCTGCTGGAAAGAACCCAAATACAATTGCTGGCAAAGAATAAAAGCCTACAGCATCCGCAAATACTGGCAATGGCAAACAGCCGGCAGCAGAAAAGAGTTGCATACAATGGCAGTTACCTATGCGGCGCTGCTCCCCGGCATAACAGCAGAAATGGTTTCACTGCCCGATGCGCAAAAAAATATTTTGGAAGACCCCCTGTTGCAGGATGCCGACATTATTCACCTGCATTGGGTCGCCCTCTTTATCAAACAGCATGAGTTTTTCCGTAGGGCCCGTGGCCGCTATGCCCTCTGCTGGACACTGCACGACCTCAACCCCATCAGTGGCTTATTTCACTACCATTACGATGTGAAACGCAATCCGCAGGCTGCCCTGTTAGAACAAGAAGTGGTGGCATTTAAACTGCGATGTATGCAAGAGTATGGGCAGTCAGTTGTAGCCATTGCACCCAACACCTGGATGCAGCAGCAAATACAGCAGTCGGATTTTGCCGCACACATGCAGGCGGTTAACATTCCTTACTGTTTGCCCAAGCAACCTGCCGCACCTGTAACCCGCTTACAAGCCCGCCGGCAATTGGGCATCGATGCTCATCAAACAGTGCTGCTGGCGGTGGTAGAAAGCACAACCGTGGCCCGCAAGCAAACAAACCTGATTTATGAAGTGGCGCCACAATTCCCCAATATTCAATGGGAAATTGCCGGGCATTATACCAACGGCACACTTGCCGGCAGCAATATGCGGTTGCATGGTTTTATCAGCAACAACAGCTACATGCAACTGCTCTACACTGCTGCCGATGCTGTGGTTATACCCAGTGCCGAAGACAACCTGCCCAATGTAATGCTCGAAGCCTTTGCCTGTGGCACACCTGTACTCAGTTTTGCCGTTGGCGGCATGCAGCAATATGTGGTGCCCGGGCTTACCGGCTACACCAGTACCAACATGAGTGCCGAAGGACTGCAACAACTCATTCAGCAATGGCTTGACGCTCCAGAAAAACCCGAAGCCAACGCTATCCGCCAATTTGCACAGCAGCATTTTGATGCACAACACATTGCTCAGCAACACCAGCAGCTGTACCAGCAATTGCTGACAACCTTACCATCATGAACCCCTTTCCGAAAATATCCATCATTACCCCCAATTACAATGGCGGTGCCTACCTCGAAGCCACCATTCAATCGCTGGTAAACCAGCACTATCCCAACCTCGAATACATTGTGATAGATGGCGGCAGTACCGATCATTCAATGGAGATCATCAACCGCTACAGGCAGCACATGACGCATATTATCAGCGAACCAGATAATGGTTTGTACCATGCTATTCAAAAAGGGATGGCCCTGGCTACCGGCGACATTATGGGCTGGCTCAATGCTGACGATATGCACCACCCTAAAAGCTTGTTTACCCTTGCCGAAATATTTACCAGCTTTCCGCAGGTACAGTGGCTCATGGGCAATCCTACCTACTTCGACGAAAAGGGCCGTACCATTCACTGCTATGGCATGGCCCGCATTTGCAAATATGACTACCTGATGCCCCGGGGCGGCTGGCTGCAACAAGAATCTACCTTCTGGACAAGAGCCCTTTGGGAAAAGGCCGGCAGCCGCATCAGCCAGCAATACAAATACGCCGGCGACTTCGAACTCTGGAGCCGCTTTTTCGATCATGCACAGCTATGTATTACCGATACCTTGCTGGCAGGCTTCCGCTACCGCTCCAAGGCACAGCTCACCCTCGAACACTTTGACGACTACGTAAATGAAGTGAACGAAATCATCCGGCAAAAAAAACTGACACATACTACGAGCCGGTTTACACTATACAAAACACTGAAAGCTTTGAATCGCTTATTGGCTCGCTTAAAAATAGTCAACACTGCGTTTTTTGACCTTGTCATTCGCAGCAAACTGGGCGTCAATAATCCGGTGATCAGTTTCGACCGCAGCACACAAACGTATAAACTGAGCCAATAGTGGTATACCGTATTTATAGTATCACCGAAGGCATCCCGGCAGCTTTGCTGTCGGAAATTTTTGTGTGCACCGATACGTATGCCCTGACGGCTAACCCCGAAGAAGCCGACTTTTTTGCCTACCCCACCCATTATCAGGTGGCGTATGATTATACCGCTGTTGATTTTTCACAGCACAATGTTGCGGCGGATATTCAACCGCTCATTCAGCAACGGTTTCAGGAATTAGAGGCATTGGCAGCCCGGTGCAACAAAAGAATCATTGCCGTGTACATCCGCGACAATGCTAAACCTTTGCCAGCGGAACATGCCATTGTATTTCGCACTTCGCTTACGGCTTCGGGCAGGCAGCGCAACGAATTTGCCTTTCCGGCCAACGGGCGTCCATTACTAACCAATGGTCAGGCGTTTCCCGAATTTCTGCCCTGGCAAAAAAAACCTGCCGTAAGCTTCAGAGGACAAGCAGCGCCGGAACAGCTGCCACGCAACGAAGCCTGGCGCAACTATTTTAACCTGCTGGCGCAGCAATGGGGTTGGAAAAAACGCTTTCCCATTCAGTACAACTTTGGCTACCTGCACCGGCGCAATGCCTTGCATTATTTGCAGCAATCATCCAATATTCTGCTGGACTATCAACTAACCCAGACATCAGATATTTTTAGTGAAAATTCCCGCATGGCCTATGCCCGCAACCTGTTGCAACATCCGTATGCATTGTGTGTGAGCGGTCACGGCAATTATTCTTTCAGGCTTTATGAAACCATGGCCGCAGCCCGCATACCGCTGTTTGTAAATACAGACTGTGTATTGCCGTTGGAAGAAAAGATAGACTACAGAAGGCTGTTTGTGTGGGTAGAAGCCGATCAGCTGCATCAGATAGTCCCAACCTTAATGGCCTATCATTTTACATACCAGGACAATGCTTTTATGCAACAGCAACAACAGATACAAAATACCTGGCTAGAGTATTTGGCTGGCAATAACTATTACCGGTGTATGCCATTGTATTTACAACACTTCAGGTAACTGCAACAAACAGTGTTCAGCCAATACCATCATCATACATTCCCATGCAATCAGCTCCTTTTGTATCCATAGTACTGTTTTGCTATAATGCCGAAAAATTCCTGCGAAAAGCCATCGACAGCTTGCTGCAGCAATCGTATCAGCATTTTGAACTCATTATTATTGAAGATTGCTCTACCGATGGCTCAATGAGCATCGTAGGCAGTTACACCGACCCCCGCATCGTACTCATTTGCAACGAGCAGAACTCCGGTATTGCCTTCAATCGTCAGTTGGCGCTATCCGTAGCCAAAGGCAAGTATATATTTTGGATGGACAACGATGACATTGCTGCAACAGACAGAATAGTCAAACAGGTGGACTGTTTTGAACAGCATCCGGAAGTAGTGCTGTGCGGAACAAGTGCTGTTATCATCAATGAACACGATGAACAACTGCGTGAAATAACTTATCCCGCTACAGATGAAGCCATCAAGGCAGGCATGTTTTTTGGATTTCCGTTTATGAGTCCTTCTGTAGGCATACGCATGGCAGCAGTAAAGCCGGCTCATGTCGAAGCCCTGTCGCTGGTAAATCAGGCCGACGACTACACATTGTATAGTATGTTGATGGATACAGGAAGCTTTGTCAATCTTCCGGATAAACTCTACTACTATCGGGAACATACCGATCCCAACCGCATTACCACCAACCCCGCAAGAGGCGCCGATATAGTAGCCGGAAGAAAAGTAGCGTGGAATATTCAGCTGACAGCAAAAGGGCTTCGGGCTGATGATGCAGTGCTGAGCTTGCATGACAAGCTTACTTATTATCCTCAATTGATTTCCCTGGCAGATCTGCAACATACAAAGGCATACCTGACATTGTTGCTTGAACTTTACCAGCGAAGTGCCCAACTTTCGATAGCACATAAGCGAATTATAAAGCAACACATAAGCAGATCAATAGCTAATCTGCTGCTTGCAGAACTGCCCTTTTCAGATAGGATTCAATATCAACTTCGTTTTGCCAGCTGGCTTTCATTTAAGCAACATGCCAAAATTGCGCTTAAACAAATACTGAGAAAAATTGCATGATAGCTTTACTCGAAAATCATTACTTCACAAACCCACATGAAACATTTCATCTATCGCTTTTTACAGGCCAACATGCTCTTTTGCCTGCGGCTGTATGCCATGGGGCAGCGCAAGCTAAACATTATACAAGCGGGTGCCAATGATGGCAAATCCATCGACAACATGTTTCGGCTCATCACCCTGCCCAAAAGCCATGCCATTGTATTGGAGCCGGTGCCCCATATATTTAGCCAGTTGAAAAAAAACTATGCGGCTTACCCACAGGTGAGGCCTATGCAAATAGCTGTGGGCGATAATGATGCCATCAGCAGCTTACCCTTTCATTATTTAAAACCTGTACCCGGCGAACCCTTTTTGGAGATGTACAATTTGTGGGGCTCTTTTTCCCGGCAGCATCTGGAAAACTTTCGGGGCAATGTGCCCAATTTTGATACGCTTTTTTGTATGGAAGAAGTGCCTTGCCTCACCATCAATGCACTATACAAACAATCGGGCTTTGAACAACTCAATATTTTGGCAACCGACACCGAAGGATACGATGGAAAAATCATTGACTCGGTAGATTTTGAAGTGGTGAGACCACACATCATTTGGTTCGAACATTATCACATTCCAAAACCGGAACTCATTAGGTTAATCTTAAAACTTCGAAAAGAAAACTATCGTTGTTATTCATTAGGCTATGATACCCTTTGTGTGCACCGCCGGGTTCAATGGGCAGATGCCCTGCTGCGTTTCATGAGATTTGTACATCCCAACTGGTACCTGCCACCAAACTGTAGTGCCGAACTGAAAGCTGCGTAAAACCAATTTTCCGAACTTACAAGCCTTACAACAAGCTATTGCAGCAAACCACCATGGCAGCCCAACTGATACTCATAAGTGATGGCAAACCGTCTATCAACGGTGCCGGTATCAGCCAAACGCTGGCCAACCTGCTGGATGCTTACCCCGGAAAAATAACCTGTGTATGCGCCGATACAGAACAGCGCAGCCCAATGCCCGGCGAATTGCTCATGACCATTGCATATTATTCCACCGGGCCCTGGCGTTGTTGGAGCAACCGGCTAGGCCATTGGGTAAACCCCTACCTGTTGCGAAAGCAACTGCAATGGATGATGCAGCAGCCATTGGATACGACGGATTTACCGGCACCCACAGCAGCCACCGTACTGGTAAGTACCACTGTAGCCCACAAGTTGCTGTATGCTTGGCGCCTCTTGAAAGCCGGCTACACCGTACTTCCATACTTTATGGACGACTGGATGGCAAATGATACCCGGCAATGGAATCACCGTCGCCAATGGTACAACATACACCTGATTACCAAAGAGCTGTTGCAGCATGCACCCGCCTGGCTCATGATCAGCCGCCAGCTGGCCAACACCCTCCGCCACCGCTACAACCTCCTCCCCAAACCCACCCTCATCATCCACAATCCGGCACCCAGCATCGAGTTTGCAGCCAACAATTTGCAGTTGGCAAGGAGTACGGTTGCTGAAGATGATCTTTCCTGCAAACTGCAAACCGCAAACTGCAAACTACAAACCACAAACCGCAAACTCGTTTACGCCGGCTCCATCTGGCCCATGCATGCCGATGCCCTCATCGCAGTGGCCAAAGCCATTCACCTGCTGCAGGCACAGGGGCAAACGGCCTATGAACTCACCATTTATACCAGCGAAGCCCATTGGGCGCAATACCGCTTGCAGCTCACCGGCCCCGGGGTGCAGTACGGCGGCTGGAAGCCCTACCACGAAATACATGCCCCACTGCAACAAGCGTGGCTATTGGTATGCACCGCCAGTTTTGCGGAGGCCCACCAGGCCTATAGCCGCAGCAGTGTACAAACCAAACTCACCGATTACATGGCCTGTGGCAAGCCCATCTTATTCGTAGGTCCCGCCGACGCTGCCAGCGGCGCCTTTGTAGAAGATTACGACTTGGGCTTTACGCTGGCCACGCAGGTACCGGCAGATATAGCCGAACGCTTGCAGGTCATTGCCCGCATGCCCGAACAAGACCACCGCAAGCAGCTCAACACCTTGCACGAAGCCCGCACCCGCTTCAGTAAGGCTTTGGTACAACAGGAGCTGTATGCGTTTTTGAAAAAGATTTCTTCCCGGCTGTAGATAGCCTGCCCCGCCATAAGCGGGGAGTGCCCGCAGGGCGGGGTGTCTTCTCCCCCTCCTTTGGTGGGGTGCCCTTCAGGGCGGGGGAGGTCAAACTATAAATGAACATAAAATCATCTCACCCACCCCTCAAAACCGGTTCTATGCCTGCTGGTTCCCTTCCCCTCCACAGGAGGGGAGTTGCAAAACCGGTCGCAGCTGGCCAGCATTAGCTTCCTCCCCTCCTGCGGAGAGCCCGCCCCGCCATTAGCGGGGGGTGCCCTTCAGGGCGAAGAGGTTTCCTCCCCTCCTGCGGAGGGGTGCCCGCAGGGCGGGGTGGTTAAATCAAAACAGAATCAGCACCCATCTCACCCACCCCTCGCAGCCGGCTTCATGCAAGCCTGTTCCCTTCCCCTCCACAGGAGGGGAATTGTGAAACCGGCCGCTACTTGCCAACGTTTACTTTCCCCCCTCTTTCGGAGGGGGTGCCCTTCAGGGCGGGGGAGGTCAAACAACACCCAACCCACACCCTAACATTTAACATCCAACATCTACCATCTGTCATCCACCCCCACCATCCTCTTCGTTTGCACCGGTCTTGGCGGTGTGCACCGTGGCTTTGAAACACACATCCACGACCTGGCCACTGTGTGTATGCAGGCCCCCGATCGCCGTTTCAACGTGGCAGTCGCCTCCGCATACAATGTGCCCAACAGCACATACCCACACAAAAAGTTGTTGGCCATTTCCCGAAACAACAGGTGGTTACAACACCTCACCAGCAACCTCCACACCCAATTCCATACCGAGCAACTCAGCATATTATTGCCGCTGTTGCTGCACATCCATCGTATCAAACCCCGCGTAGTGTATTTAGGCGAATACCAATTGTATTGCTGGTTGTACAAATGGCGCCAGCTGTTTGGCGGGCAATGGCAACTATGCCTCCACACGGGTGGCCAGGCTATGCCCGGTCTGTTTGTACCAGGCAAAGACTGGGTGCACCATGTAACCGACCGTTTTGTAGCATCCTGCCGGCAGCAGGGCTTTCCCGATACACATCAATTTGTTTTGCCACACCTCATCACCGAACAACAACCCGTTGTGTCGGCTGCACTCGCCAACGTTCAGGCGGCAGCCCATGCACCCATTGTGCTCAGTGTTGGCTCCCTCGACGAATCAGTTAAAGGCATGCTATCGCTCCTGAAAGCTTTGGCGCAATGCGGCAAGACTGTTTTTCCAATATTGCTGGGAGAAGCTTCACCAGAAACACCAGCCATCGAACAATATTTACAACAACATTTTGGCAATGCTTACTACCTCGGAAAAGCCACACAACCAGAATTAGCTGCCTGGTACCAGACAGCCGATTTGTTGGTGTCCAACAGCAAAGCAGAGTCATTTGGTTTGGTCATGCTGGAAGCCATGCTGCAGGGCACGCCTGTCATTTGCCATCCATGGCCAGGGGCTCGTTGGGTATTTCAAGATTATGCTGCCTACTTTACTTCATCAGATATCGTAGGCATTGCGAAAACCATCTCCCAACATGTACAGCGAAAAAATCCGGCCATCTCTGCAGAACTACGCACCTATGTGCAACACCGGTTTGGCACATCATTGGCAGCACAATACATCACACAACTCAACAAGATGCTCACGGCATGAAATACGGTCCCTCTTTTTGGAAACGCCAATTCCGGATGGCCAAACGCAAGCCAGCAGTTGCATGGCTACGACACCAGCTGTGGTCGGAAGAGGTAAGCATCATCAGCAATGATTGTTTCGGCGGCGAGTATTACCGCCTGCTACAGTTGCCTTACAACACACCCTTCGTGGGGCTGATGCTCATGGCACCTTGTTACATCAAACTGTTACAGCACTTTGATGAGTATATGGAACAACCGCTTCATTTTGTGAACGAGTCCAAATACGCATCCCTCAATGTCCATCGCCAAGCCAATCCTTATCCCATAGGCATGCTCAACGATGTAGAGATTCATTTTCTGCATTACCACACTGCCGAAGAAGCAGCAGCTAAATGGAAACGACGTTGCCAACGCATCAACAAACAGAACATGCTGATCAAGTTTGCAGGTGAAAAAGATTTTGCAACAGATGAACATTATGCAGCGTTCAGCAAGCTGTCGTTCAGCAAAAAAATCAGTCTGGGTACCATGCCCCGGCCTGCAACAGAATCCTGCTATCACCTGATACCAGGCCTTACTTTTGATGGGGCCGCAGCATTTCATGTGGCACTAAAACACCTGTATCTCCCGGCACTCATCCGCACAGGAAAAGGATATCCTGAAAACGATTGGCAAAAATGGCTCACCCGCTGGATAGCGTGGAGCCTGCGCTGACATGAATACGACTTATGCCTGTTCAATATTCAATTGTCATCCCAACATACAAACGCAACCACCAGCTGGCACTATGCCTGCAACGCTTGCAGCCAGCGGCACAATCGCTGGAGGCAAGTTTGTATGAGGTGATTGTAACAGATGATGCAGCCGATGCTGCAACGGAACAGTTATTGCTCACTCAATTTCCCTGGGCCACATATACTGCCGGACCGCACAGAGGACCAGCGGCTAACCGCAACCATGGCGCAAGTTTGGCCATCGGGCAGTGGCTCGTATTTACCGACGACGATTGCCTGCCCGATGCGCAATGGTTGCAGGCCTATGCCGACGCCATTGAATTGCATCCCGATTGCAAGGCTTTTGAAGGCGCCATCCTGCCCGACGATTGGGCGCTACTTAAAAAAGACATGGCCGAATGCCCCGTCAACACCGAAGGGGGCTGCTTTTGGAGTGCCAATATCATGGTTGCCCAATCACTGTTTCAAGAACTGAGTGGCTTCGACGAACAGTTTGCCATTGCCGCACAGGAAGACCAGGATTTACAATGGCGCATTCAACAACAACACGACATTGTATTTGTGCAGCCGGCAACAGTGGTACATCCGGTGAGGAGGATTTCATTGCGTAATAAACTCAGTGCTATTCCCGCTGGTATATCAAATTGGTGGAAGTTTTCGCTGAAAAAACAATCTCGCTATATGGCTCTGTTGTCTGGTATACAAAGCCAGTTTGCTGCCTGCATTGCCAATCTCAAAGCCAGAAAATGGCAGTCAGCTGTCTTAAATATAATTACGCTTTTACTACTATTGCCAACACTTCTCTTTCACTCCAAGCACAAATAATGGCTTCTAGAACATTCCAATGGATTTCAAGTACTGACCCACAAAACAAACTGCAACTGGAGCAGCTGCACCATCGCATGATGCAGTTTTATGCAAATGAATCAACGAGAGATGGCTATCAGGTACTCATTCCAACTAGCGAAAACACAACTCCAGCAGACCCTGTTTCAATTGCCTTTCTTCATTGGTTTCAACAACAACAATTTTCAAACATCATTGAAGTCGGTTGTGGCAATGGCAGAACCTTTAACTACTTACAACACCTGATGGCAAATGGTACCTATACTGGCATAGAAGTAGATGAGCAGTCAATAACAAGAAATCAACAAAAATGGCCGCAGCAACATTGGATTCAGTCTGATGCCTACACTTTACCAGTGACGGACGAATTTGCTGACCTCATTTTTTCCATGTACGTTGTAGAACACTTGGTTTACCCAAAAAAAGCCTTAGACCTGATGTATCAAAAACTCAAACCTGGTGGCATAATGGCATTGGTATTTCCCGATTTTACATGTACCAAGCGGTTGCCTTCTCAACAATTGGGACTGAGTTTGCTGCAGTCTGCAAAACGAAAATTACAAAAGCTAAGGGTTTTCGATGCTATCATAAGTATCTACGACAGCAGGGTAAGATTGCAAAAAGCGTTGAAGAAGATAGCGCTACACCCTGGTCAATTTATCATCAATACTGCACCGGCCTGTTTACACGCCACCAAACAACAAGTTTGGCCAGATTATGATGCCGTATATATAGCAAGTAAAAGCGATGTAGAACATTGGGCAATGCAAGTAAATGGCACCATTGAATACCCAATGGGTAAAGAAGCACCGTTTGACGAACATAGTTTTATAACCATTCAAAAGCCAGCCTGATTTAAATAGTGCGTATTCTCTTCTTACATCCAAATTCGCCCGACTATTTATGTGCCAGCTTATTTCATGGCCTAAGAGAAATATATGGTACCAACTGCGTGGACCTGCCCCGGTTCGATTGTATGTATGCACCCATAAAACGGGGTGTGTTGAATAAAATCAGGGGGCATGGTTTCACTTTGTATGGATTATTAGAAGACATACCGGAGCTGGAAGAAGAACGTTTTTTTATTTGGCAAAAAAACATTGCAGCTTTTGACTTGTACATTATCGCCGACATCTGGAACAGTTGGCGGATGCTCGACCAATTGCTGGAGCACGTTGATACCCGGAAAATTCTGATTGTTGACTCTGGAGATACAAATCGCTTTTTTCCTTGGAACAATTTGAAAACTTCATGGCGAGGTATTTGGCGTAAAAGAAAACTATTGAAGCATTGTTTAGGATATGCCAAGCGGGAGATACCTGCCCGTTGGTCTGAAGCAGTCGGCCCCGCTATGCAGCTTTTGCCCAATAGCCTATACAAAAGTTTACTTCCGGAAAAAATTTTACCCATCAGTTTTGGCATTCCGGGTTCCAAAATCAGTTACATAACCCCCGCTCAGAAAACACAACGCTTTACCACACACATAGTGGATGCAGACATTGCATCTGTGTTACATCATAACAAGCACACTGAAAGCTATGCTTTTACGAATGAGCAAGATTACTACGCTGATATCCAGAAAAGCATGTATGGCATTACTACCAAAAGAAGTGGATGGGATTGTTTGAGACACTACGAATTCGCTGCCAATGGCGCTGTGCTATGCTTTCAAGATTTGAATAAAAAACCTGCCATGTCTGCTCCACATGGCTTAAACGAAAGCAACTCCATTTGCTATACAAATTTTACAGATTTAGAAAATAAGCTTAATGCCATTGCTGAAAAAGACTACGAGAAACTGTTGCAGAACAGTTATCGATGGATTGAACAACACACAACAGCTGCCGTTGCTCAACGACTGATAGCAAGCATTCACCCTACACTGCCAAAAGATTAGTCGTTTAAACCCCATTGCTAATGAGTTTTCGTTGCAAAGCTTGTCATCACACAAAAATTGAAAAGCATCTTTCAGCAAAAGAAATGATGCGTGGAACCAGAGCAGTATTCGACTATACAGTTTGCGAAAACTGTGGCAGCTTGCAATTACTGGATGAACCGGCCGATATGTCGGCATACTATAGCCAAGGCTACTACAGTACCAATCATGCAGTAGAGGGGTTATTTCAGCCGGCATGGAAAGCTTGGCTGAAACAATACAGAGATGCCTATTGGATAACAGGCAAAGGTTGGTTGGGAAAACACATTCAACAACGCATGCCTAACAAATCCATTGAACTGGCAAACCTGCGGCACTTAGAACTCACTTCCTCTACACGCATTTTAGATGTTGGTTGTGGCACAGGTACCATTCCCTATGTATTGTACAATGCAGGGTTCAAACAAATTACTGGCCTAGAACCCTTCATACAAGAAGACATTCATTACGCCAATGGATTGACGATAAAAAAAGGGTGGCTTGCCGATTATGCGGATGAACCTTTCGATCTCATCATGTTCAATCATTCATTCGAACATTTGTCATCACCACACGAATACCTGGATGCCGCTTACAAACTCTTAAAACCGCATGGGCAGTTGCTCATACGGATTCCTACTGTTTCTTCTTTCGCCTTTCAACAATATCAGGAAAACTGGGTGCAATTGGATGCCCCCCGTCATGCCATGCTGTACTCCAGAAAGGGTATCGAACTGCTGGCAAAAGCACACCAATTCCACCTGCAGGTAATGATAGATGAAGGCACTTCCTTTCAATTCATCGGCAGCGAACAATACCGGATGGACATTCCGCTACATGGCGACAAACGCAGCTGGTTTGAAGGAAATACAGAGCTCTTTACGCCAGTCCAAATCCGTCAGTTTGAAGAGCAGGCGAATGAACTCAATAGAACTGGGAATAGCGATTCTATTGCTGTCACACTCCAAAAGCGATAACCCCCTGAAAGCCTCGGTCATCATACCCACCTACAACTATGCCGAGTTCATTGGCCGTGCCATTGAATCGGTGCTGGCACAGCAATACCCGGCAGTAGAAATCATCGTGGTAGATGATGGCAGCACCGATGATACAACAGCTGTAATTGCAGCCTTGCAACAGCAGCTACCAATGCTCCAATACCATGCGCAGCCCAACAGCGGCAAAGCAGTGGCTACACAACAGGGCATTGCACTCGCCACCGGCGATTTCATTTTCACCCTCGATGCCGACGATTGGTTGCTCCCCGGCAAGCTGGCTGCTACAGCAGCCGTGTTGCAGCAATACCCTTCCGTGGTACATGTGGCCAGTCCGGCACAAATACAATGGCAGGAGGGCAGGCAACCGGTAGCCGAACCCATCCCCACTGCATTACTCGGGCAGCCGCTCAAAGGCACCGAGGTATTGCAATATTTCTTTCAGCGCAATAGGCTGTTCGGCGGCGGCTCTTCGTTTGCCATGCGTACCGCAGCAGCCAAACAAATCCAATGGCAGCCCGCCATCGATATGTACACCGACGAATGGTTAGTGATTGCCGCCCTGCTGTCCGGCGATACCTATTTCCTGCCCGAGCCCTACAGTGTGTGGTGGGTACACCAGCGCAATTACTCGGGCAGCGGGGGAGAAGCCCTGCTGCAAAAACAGGCCCGCCTTCGACAATCGAGCCTGGCAATATTGCAGCAGTTAGCCAACATACATGCACCCGCATGGCTGCAAAACGCCTATCAGCTCAAACACGATACCCGTGAGCTGGCCTGGCAGGAAGCCGCATACAGCAAAACCTTGTCCGGCATCTGGGCCTACACCCGCCGCCACCTGCTCAGTGGCCGCCATCGCCTCAGCACCCTCTGGCACTACCACGCCTTTCAACGCTTGCTGAAATGGTAATGATAAAAAACACTACACAGGATGATGGTAAACAATACCGCATTCAATTGCACAGAGGGAGGAGTGGGCCGGGCAATCCCGATAGCTATCGGGATTCTTTGTACGCAAGCTCCCATTCCGCTTGCCTTTCTTTTTTTCAAGAAAAAGAAAGTAACAAGGCTGACACTAAAGACATGTAAATATTTCTTTAGCTGTTTGCATACAAAGGATACAGATTCCATTACTGTTTAGAAGTCGTTTACTCAACTATCAACCATTTACCATGCTCATAGAAAGAGCCAACGCTGGCTTACATCATTCCATCTGGGCGCAGCTCATAGCTCCCTTGCTTCCCCTTTCCTCCGTGATGGACATCGGCTGCGGCAGCGGTGCCTGGCTGTCGCGGTTCGAGCAAGCCGGTACACAGCAGCTGCTCGGCCTCGATTTGGATACCGCTCAGTTTCAACTGCAACAGGTGCCCACCATCGCTATGAACTTCGACCATTACCGCAACGAAGTGTTTGGCAGTTTCCAACTCATCACCTGTTTGGAATTAATCGAGCACCTCGAAAATCCCGGGCATGTCATCAGCATGATACAGCACAACCTTGCTCAGGATGGTTGCTGCATTATGAGTACGCCCAACATACACAGCCGAAATGCCCGGCTACGCTATGCCCTCAAAGGGGAACTGGGCCATTTCGATACCAAAAGCGACCCCACTCATATTTATCCTGTATACACCGACAACCTCAAAAAACTGTTGCAGCGTCGGGGCCTGCGCATCGATAGCATCCATCATTTTCCCGAAGGCCGGTCGCTCAACTACAATGCACCCATTCGCCTGCTGGCAGGTCTGCTCAGTCCATGGATGAAAAAAACCTACGAAGGCGACAACATCATTTATATCATCCGGCACCAATAAGCATCCGTTGCACTTGCCATCCTTGCTCATCATTACCCCCAACTATGCCCCGCTGATATGCGGCGTAGGGCACCACAGCCAAGTGCTGGCCGGCAGGTTGCGCCAACGGGGTTGGACAGTGAGCATCCTCACCAAAAGAACGCATGGCTGGTGTTTACTGCAAGAAGGCGCAGCCGAGCAACCCATGGGTAAGCAGCTGCAAAAAGCCATTCTGCAAAGCTTGCCACACATACCTGCCAATACCAAACTGCTCTGGCAATATGCCCCCAACGGATTCAGCAACAAAGGCATGCCGGTTTTCCTGATAGCCCTCATGCTTCGCCTACGGCTACAGGGCATTCGTCAATACATCTTTTTCCACGAAATAGCCATGCGTACCCTTGGCTATGGGAGTCGGCAAATGCTCTTGTCGATGGTACAAAAATGGCTGGCCAACAAGATGAATGTTTTGGCCAACGCTTCCGCCACCAGCATCGCATTATATCAGCAATATTGCTGGTTGTACAAACCCATCATCATACCGGCGGGCAGCAATTTCCAACTGCCGCAGCAGCCACAGGCACCGATAGTAAGTGAGGGTTTGCGTTGCTGCTGTTTTACCAACCGTTGCAGCTATGCCCTGTTGCAAGCCTTTGCACAATGGCTGGTAGAAAATCCGGCGCATCAGGTCATCCTCATAGGGCAGGCAAATCCGGTGCAAACAGCACAAATACAACAGTGGTTAGCTGCACTCCACCTGCAGTCATCGGTACAATGTCTGGGAGCATTACCCGCAACCGATATGATGGACCAATTACTGCTAAGTGATATTGTACTGCAATGGCAGCCCCGAACAGCCAACGGGCAGGGTGGCGTATCGGCCAAAAACGGTACTATCGCCGCCGCCATGCAAGCAGGCAAACCCATCATCAGCATCGCCGGCGACATGACCGAAACCACCTACTTCAGGCACGGGCAAACCTGCTGGCTCTTACAAGAAGACAGCCCGCAAGCCTGGCTGGATGCTTTGCAAGAACTCGGCAGCAAAGCCTCCCTGCGCCAACAACTGGGTCATGCCGCTCAAACCTGCTATCAGCAATACATGAGCGATACCGTATTAACCGACCAATTCGAACAACTGTTGAATACTTAGCACATTTGAAAACCTGTTAGCAGTTCGGCTGGTGTGCCAAAATGAATACATTCATTTGTCCGAAAGAATTAGACGCAGATTTTACGGAGAAGTTCGGATGTTCACAGATTCTTCTCTACTACCATCCAACATCCAGTTCAATTGGACGCGGATTTGTAGGATAAAGCCGGATGTACATAGCTAAAACAAAATTTCTCCGTGACCTCTGATAGCTATCCCGCCTGCTGCGGGACAAGTTGTGCGAAAGCAAACATTTGCCGAAGGCAAATAAAAACCTCCGTGCTCTCCGTGCCTCTGTGCGAAACCAAACCTCATTTGCCGAAGGCAAATACCTCCACAGCTCCATTTTCAAATTTTCAAATTAGCACATTAGCTAATTAACTCATCAGCACATTACCCTCCGAGTCCTCTGTGAGCCCTGTGCGAAACACACCCATTAGCACATTTCCAAATTAGCTAATTATCACATTGAACATCGTTCTCTACTCCCCCCGTTTCTATCCCCTCCTCGGTGGCCTCGAAAGAGTCACCATGGCCTGGGCTACCTATTGGCAGCAACAGGGGCATACGGTCACGGTCATCACCCACACCCCCAACCCGAAGCCCGACAACTGCACTTACCGCATCCTGCGCCAACCATCACTTTGGCAACAATGGCAGGCCATGCGCCGGGCCGATGTCGTACTCATGCTCAATATTTCCCTGAAAGGCTTGCCACTGGTTTGGTTGGCGGGCAAACCACTCTTCATCAGCCACCATACCCTGCTTACAGACGGCCACTATGCCCGGCAATGGCGGCAGCAACTCAAAAGGTTCATTTGCAACCGCTTTGCCCGGCTCAACATTTGCTGCAGCCATTACGTAGCCCGCAGCCTGCGCCGTACCGTGGTGGTGCACAGTCCTTACGATGCCAGCCTGTTTCAACCCGGCAGCGGCGAAAGAAATCCCGGCAGCATCTTGTTTGTCGGCCGCCTCGTTAGCGACAAAGGCATCCACACTCTGCTCGAAGCTGCAGCCCTCTTGCAACAACAGGGGCTGCCATTTCAGCTCAGCATCGCCGGCGACGGACCGCTCCGCGAAGAACTGCAGGCCTTCAGCAACTCCCAACAACTCACTCAAATTCAGTGGTTGGGCGCAATAAACCAGCACCAGCTGGTACGGCTCATGCAACAGCACCAGATGGTTGTCGTACCCTCATTAGTAGAACCCTTTGGCACCGTAGTGCCAGAAGCACTGGCCTGTGGTTGCACCGTTATTTGCAGCAACAGCGGGGGCCTGCCCGAAGCAGCCGGCGGATTAGCCACAATGGTACGGGCCGGAGATGCAGCAGCGCTGGCGTCGGCCATCCAGGCAGCATTACTATCACCAAATAAGCCCATCGCAACTGCGGCAATGGCTGCACATTTGCAGGGGCTTACCGTTCCGGCATCGGCCGATGCAGTGCTTAGAGCCATTCAACAACATTTGTAACACATGCGCCTGCTACCCAAGCATACCAACAACGAAATGAGGTGGTACCTCATCCTGTTTTTGCTGGCCGCATTGGGTGGGGCGGTACGCAAATGGGGCACCAGCAGCGGGGCCGTTTCCAATGTGATCCTGGGTCTGCAAATGATTGTACCCTTTTTGATGGTGTATTTCCGCAGTCCCAACTGCTACACCCCATTCAGTCAGCACAAAATATTGCTGTTCTATTTTTTCTACATGGCCTTCCATATCATTCACCCCCTGCAGCTCACGTTTATGCACGGTGTGTTTGGCATCTTGGTACATGGTGGTTTTTGGCTGGGCATCTTTTACTATTTCTCCAACCGGCACCTCTTCGATCCCCGGCAATACATGTATGTTTTTTTAATAGTGGCCATTATAGAAGTAGCGCTGGCCTTTGTTCAATATCAATTACCACCCAATCATATCCTCAACAAATACGCCAGCGATTTGATTGAAGTGGCCACGGTGGGCGATCGGGTGCGGGTAACGGGCACCTTCAGCTTTCTCAGCGGCTACACGGCTTATACCATGTTTTTTGCCCTCATGATTTGGGGCATGATTCGGATGCGTTTGCCCCAGTGGATGATTTTTACAGCCATCCCTGCCGGCCTTATTGCCACCTTCATGACCGGCTCCCGAAGCGGACTGGTAATCTACTTTTTGTTTGTAGGAGGAATCCTATTTACCGAATACCCAGCGGGAAAAATCTTCGCTTTATTGGGAAGATTGATCATTCCCGCTATGATTTTTACGGCCGTCATTTTATTGTACAAGAAAATACCGGTATTCGAGCAGGCGGAAAAAGCGTACGACAATTTCATGGCAAGGGTAGAAGCCAACCAAAAATCGGGTGAACAAAATGCCCGGTTCACCACAGATTTATGGTACCTGCAAAACGGTCGATTTAAAAACCCGATCATAGGTGTTGGATTAGGAAGCACCTACCAAGGTGCCACCCAATTATTTGGCACCAGCAGATCTGTATTGGAGTTCGGCTACGTAGAAACAGAATTTACCCGCATTCTTTTGGAAGGCGGTGTTTTACTGCTGTTATTTAAACTCTCCCTTGGCCTCATTATGGCCCTCAATCTATCTTTTGGCGGTTTTATGCGCTGGGCAGTATGGCTGGTAGTGGCATTTGCGCAGCCCATCGTGTACAACCCGCACAATGCTGCCTTTTTATTACTCGGCATTATCCTCGTCGACAACATCATTTGGCGGCAAAAAATAGAACGCAAGCACCAATGGGAGCTTTACCAAAAAGCACGGCAAGGGGCAACCCAAACAGCCGCCACAGATACAGCACCACCACCCATTGCTATAGGCACAACTTCCTGATGTCGTGACACAACCTGCCGTTTTACTCACCCATCCGGGTACCCAATACAGCCACGCACTGGCCGCTCAACTGCACCGCCAAAGCATGCTTTACCGCTTTGCCACCGGCATTGCTTTTGGCAAGAGGTATAGCTGGCTACCGAAAGCCCTGCAAAGCCGGTTACTGCCCACTGTACCCGATGCCCTCCTGCACCGCCAGTGGCGCACCGAATACCACAGCCTGCGCCAACTGCGCAAAGGCAGCGATGCCGAAAACATCCTCCACCAACGCAACCAACGCTTTCAAGAGCAACTGCCCGATGCCCTGCTGCAAGCCGCCGACTGCATCATTGGCTTTGATACCAGCTCCTGGATATTGGCTCAACGGGCTGCAAAATGGCGCAAACCTTTTGTGCTCGATGCCAGCATTGCCCACCCACGCCTCAAAGAATCCATCTATACCCAACTGCGGGAGCAATACCCGCAATGGCAGCAGCAACTCATCCCCAAAAGCGAAGCCTTCCTGCAACTCGAACAAACCGAAATGCAACATGCTACCCACATAGTAGCAGCTACGTCTTTTACCAAAAACAGCTACATCGCCCAAGGCATTCCTGCCGATAAAATCAGCATCAATCCTTACGGCGTCAACCTCGGTTACTTCCACAGCAAATGGGATCAACCGGTAGCTGAAAAACAGAAAGTCATTTTTGCCTTTCTCGGCAGCATCAATGCCCGCAAAGGCATCCCTTGGTTGCTGAAAATTTGGCCCGCCATTCATGCCCAATACCCGCAGGCTGAGCTGCAGCTGGCCGGCTATGGTCAATGGCCGGCACAACTGCCCCTGCCCAAGGGCGTTGTACTAAAAGGCCCCATTCATCCCGCCGACCGGCTCGCTTTTTTGCAGCAGGCCGATGTGTTTGTCTTCCCCAGCTTTTTTGAAGGTTTTGCACAAACCATCATCGAAGCCATGGCCTGTGGACTGCCTGTAATTACCACCACGCATACCGTGGGGCCCGAAGTGATTGAAAACAACCAGCACGGATTTGTGCTCACACCCGGAGATGATGATGCGCTGACAAAAGCCATGATTCATTTTCTGGAACAGCCAGATACCATCCGCCCCATGGGCGAAGCGGCCCGCCGGCAGGTATTGCCCTACACCTGGCAGGCCTATGGCGATCGCTGGGCACACATCATTCACCAACTGCTGCAGTCTTCATAACAATGCGACCGTTCATTTTCATCCATACCCATCCCATCCAGTACTTTGCGCCGCTCTACCAATACCTGATCAGCAAAGGCATGGCCTTGCAGGTATGGTACTGTGCTGCTGGCAGCCGCCCCGATGGCTACGATGCCGAATTCGGACAAGCCGTACAGTGGGACATACCGCTACTCGAAGGATATTCGTATCGCATCTTTCCCAACAAAGCCAGCGCTGCACAGCAGGCCGCTAAAGGCTTTTCAGCCTTTCACAACCCCGCCATGCTGCAAGCCCTGCAGCAAGAACCACCCAGCATCGTAGTGGTGCATGGCTGGAACTACCGCACTTATGTACAACTGCTGCAACAGGCCAAACGATATGGGCATCAGCTGGCTTTCAGAGCAGAAACCAATGCCGCCATGGAAATGGCCCGCCCCCGCTGGCAACAACTGCTACGCAAATACATGTTGCGTTACTTGTTGCGCCACGTTGATTATTTCCTCTACATCGGCCAGCAAAGCAAACAGTTCTATACCCGGCTGGGCATACCACAGCAGCAACTGCATTGTACGCCCTATGCCGTCGACAATCAACGGTTTCAACATGCAGCACAACAACTGCACAAATCTGCAGTACGTGAGCAACTCCGATTGCCCGCCGAAGCCAGTATTTTTTTATGCTCGGGTAAATACATCGATAAAAAAAGACCGATGGATGTGCTCCGTGCTTTTGCACAGCTGCGGCATCCGCAGGCACATTTGCTGATGATGGGCGAAGGCGCCCTGCGGCCACAAATGGAAGCATTCATGCAAGCCGAAAACATCGCCCACTTGGTTACACTCACCGGCTTCATCAATCAAAAGGACGTTGCCAATTATTACGCCGCTGCCGATGCCTTCATCATGAGCAGTGATTATGGCGAAACCTGGGGCCTCAGTGTCAACGAAGCCATGAACTTCGGCTTGCCCCTCATCCTCAGTCATCGGGTGGGCTGTGCCCCCGACCTACTGCTGCCCGGCCAAAACGGTTGGCAATATACTTGTGGAAATGTGGATGCCTTGCAGCAATGCATGCAAGCATTCCTCCATACCGATGCCGGTACCCGTGCCGCCATGCAGGCACAATCTCTCCGGCGCATCAACCAATACAATTTCGCCGCCATCGAAGCCACCCTGCGCCAGCTGGCGGCAGACAGGCAATAGCTCGTAGCCTTACTACAGCTTTTCTCGAAGGCCCCATCTTCACTGGCCTTCTTTTCCCAAATTAGTTTTGAAAGAATTGAAAAATGCTCCGACAACAGTCATTAGATTCCACACTACATCCCAGCGGTAAAAACTATCTGTAATTTCTTGGCGTTTTAGCGCCTTCGCATTGTGTCTTCAGCTCATCCGCTGCACTATCTGCCGGAAACATTCTTCCAATGAAATCGTAATATCCCAACCGGGATAATGACTGCGAATTTTGCGCAGGTCGCTATAGTAACAAATGTGATCGCCTTCGCGGTGCTGCTCCAAATAGCGGTAGCGCATCGGCTTACCGGTAATATTGGCCACCAAATCAAAGGCTTCCAGAATGCTGCAGGTATTGGCCTTGCCACCACCCAGGTTGTATACTTCACCGCTGCGGGGAGCGGCAATAAATGCTTCTATAAAAGCAGCCACATCGGCGCTGTGAATATTATCCCGTACCTGCTTGCCTTTGTAACCGTTAATATGGTATTCCCTGCCTTCCACATTGCAGCGTACCAAAAAACTGAGGAAGCCATGCAGCTCCACGCCGCTGTGGTTGGGCCCAGTGAGGCAGCCACCCCGCAGGCACACCGTAGGCATACCAAAATAGCGGCCATACTCCTGCACCAGCACATCGGCAGCTACTTTGCCGGCGCCAAACAAAGAGTGCTTGCATTGGTCGATGGATAAACTTTCCGGAATGCCATGAGCAAAAGCTGCATCGGCATAATCCCAACGGGTTTCGGTCTCTACCAGTGTAATATCATTGGGCCGGTCGCCATACACTTTGTTGGTGCTCATGTGTACGAAGGGCGCCTCGGGCACATGGCGACGGGCAGCTTCCAACAGGTTGAGCGTACCCACGGCATTGGTATCAAAATCGTCGAAAGGAATTTGTGCCGCTTTGTCGTGGCTGGGCTGTGCCGCAGCATGCACAATGGCATCAGGCTGTATAGAAGCGACCAGCGCAACAAGCTCATCGCGGTGGCGGATGTCAATCTCGTGATGGGTAAAGCCCGGCAGCGTTTGCTGCAAGCGTTGCTGGTTCCAGCGGGTATCGCCTGCTGTGCCAAAAAACACAGCCCGCTGATTGTTGTCAATACCGTGTACTGCCCAACCTTTCCTGCCAAACCATTCGCATACTTCCGAACCTATCAATCCGGATGAGCCTGTAACCAGTATCTTTTTCAAACCAGGGATTTTTGACCTGCGGGCAAGATAAATCAATTGACAGCAACACCGGTATTTCAACAGGCCGTCATTAACTATCCATTGGGGCGTGGGTCAAAATGTTGCACCTTCACCGCAGCGTGATTGACTAACATAGTACCGAATTTGACCCATGTGCCGCATTGCCGGAATCATTGATTTTACACAACCAGAAAATTGCCACCGCATCACCGCCATGCGGGACAGTATGTTGCATGGCGGCCCAGATGATGCGGGCATTTTTCATGCCACTGCTTTGCCCCTCAGTTTTGGCGTTCGCCGGCTATCGCTGCTCGACCTCAGCCTGCAGGGTCACCAGCCCATGCAAACCGCCGATGGCCGCTACCACATTGCTTTCAATGGTGAGCTGTACAACTTTGCCGACATCCGCCGGCAACTACAGCAAGCCGGCCACCTTTTCCATTCGGGTACCGATACCGAAGTGGCCCTCAAAGCTTATGTGCAATGGGGGCTCGATTGCTTCCAACGCTTCAATGGGATGTTTGCCCTCGCTGTGTACGATGCAACGGCCAACACCCTCACGTTGGCCAGAGACCATGCCGGCATGAAGCCCCTTTATTATTATGTCAACGCCCAACAACGGCAGTGTTATTTCGGCTCAGAAGTACGCAGCTTTCATCAGGTAAGGCCCGGCTGGCCCGAAGACGAACACTGGCGCATCCGCTTTTTGGCCTATGGCCACATGCCCGAGCCCCACACCACCCTCAAAGACGTGTACAGCCTGCCCAAGGGCCATTACATGCACATACAGCTGGATAGTTTTCAGCAGCATACACAGGCCTGGCACCAGCCGTATAACGGACCTGCATTGCTGCACGGAGCTGCTGCCAATGATGCCTTGCACCAAAGTATAGAAGCCGCCGTAAAAGACCACATGATAGCCGATGCCCCCATTGGGGTGTTTTTGAGTGGCGGCATCGATAGCTCCATCATTACCACCATGGCTGCAAGGCACCATACGCAGCCCATTGTTACGCTGAGTCTCGATTTTGAAGACGCCAAATACTCAGAAAAAGAATACCAGCAAATCATAGCCCGCCAATGTGGTACTACGCACCATGCGTTTACCATTGACCAAGCACAGTTTCAGGAGCAGCTGCCCGATATTTTGATGGCCCTCGACCAACCCAGCAACGATGGTATCAATGCCTATTTCATTTGTAATTATGCCCGGCAGATTGGTTTGAAAGCAGTACTCAGCGGTATCGGCGGCGATGAACTCTTTGGCGGTTATCCCTCTTTTAAAAGGCAACGTTGGGTAAAACCCTTGCAAACACTGGGCCCACTCTTAGGGCTCGGCAACTGGTCGGCCAAAGACTGGATCAAACGCTTCTCGTATTTACGCCATACATCCGATGCGGCGCAATACCTCTTTCACCGGGGATACTTCAACAGCAGCCAGATAAGCATGCTCACCGGCAGTAGCCTGCAGCAGGTAAATGATGTGTTGCAACTGCAACAACCAGCTGCCATCCTGCGCCACAACAACCCCGCACAGGTGAGCAGCATGGAGCAACATTTTTACCTGCAAAACCAACTGCTCCGCGATACCGATGTCATGAGCATGTGGCACAGCGTAGAAGTCCGCATTCCATTTCTCGATAAGCGGGTGCTGCAAGTGTGTGAGCAAACAGACAACCATACCCGATTCAATACCAGCCAACCGAAGCAGTGGCTGATACAAACCTTTGCCAACGACCTGCCCGAAGCTATTTGGAACCGCAAAAAAATGGGCTTCGCTTTTCCTTTTGGCAAATGGATGCAACCCCTGAGTGTACGGGGTGCCGTACATCCCGAGCTGCCGCATTTTGAAAAGCAATTCGAAAACGGCCATATGCAGTGGAGCCGTTACTGGGCCTACCTGCTCAGTACCAGATTGCCCATTCAAATTGGCAAGCCTAAGCAGCGCATGTTGTTTGCCAGCCTGCGTACATTTTCTGCCATGGGGGGTATCGAAAAATTCAACCGGGCCTATGCCCTTGCCTTGCAGCACAATGCGCTGCAGTACAACTGGCAGGTGGCACATACCTCACTGTACGATGCACAACCCGATACCCGCTATTTTCCGGCGCAGGCATTCATGGGTTTTAGGCAGCACAAATGGGAGTTCGTATGGTATTTCCTCCGGCATCACCGCTACTTCGATACGCATATTCTGGGGCACATCAACCTCAGCATTTGTTTTGCCATTACCAAGTGGTTTAGCAATGCGCAGCGCATTATGCTTACCCATGGTATTGAAGTATGGAGCAAGCCTTCAACGCTGCAGCGGGTAGCACTGCATAGCTGCAGCAATATTTGGACCGTGAGTGCATTTAGTAAAACCAAGTTGAAGGAAATAAATGGTCCTTCATTGCCCGGGGTGCACATTTTTCACAATACACTCGATCCTTTTTTTGAGCAAGAAACAGCGCAGCTGGTTAAGGTTACCCTGCCAGCCCCGTTACCTGCGGGTTACCTGCTTACCATTGCCCGCCTGGCAGATTCCGAAGCTTACAAAGGATACGATAAAGTGATTGCTGTGCTACCCAAATTGCTACAACAATACCCAAACATACAATACATATTGGGTGGCTCAGGCAGTAAACATGAATTGCAACGCATACAGCAGCTGATACAATCGCTGGGATTGGAAAAACATGTAACCCTCACCGGATTTATTCCCGATGAAGCTTTACCTGCTTACTATCAACACGCTGCTGCATTTATTATGCCCAGCCGGAAAGAAGGGTTCGGGATTGTATTTGTAGAAGCTGCCTGGTGCGGCACAAGGGTGATAGCAGGCAATGCCGATGGCTCTCCGGAAGCATTGTTGCAAGGACAGCTCGGCCTGTTAGTAGACCCCCAAAGTGAAGAAAGCATTTTGCAGGCCATTGAAACGGTGCTGCAGCAACCACCGATTTCTCAAGAGGTGCAACAGCAGCAGCGAAGGTTGGTGGCCACCCATTTTTCGTTTGAGCATTTTCAGCAACATCAGGCACAATTACTGCAAGAGAAAGCCCAGACATAATAGCGACCTGTTACGGCTGAATGATTTTACTTCGTAGCGTTACTGCAGCTTATTAACTCCTATCCATGAAGATGCATTATTTGCATATTACTCCTTACTACTTACCCGATGTGGCCTTTGGCGGTCCCGTTTTTTCTGTGTCGGCTTTGTGCGAAGCATTGGTAAAATCTGGACACGAAGTTTCTGTGTACACCGTTGGCTACCAAAGTGAACAACAATACCCATTGCAGCAGGTGGTAAACGGGGTACAGGTAACTTATTTTAAAGGCGATGCCGGCAAACCTTGTCAAATTTCCCGCCACCTGTGGCAGGCATTGCAGCAGAATTGCCATTCTTTTCAGGTGGTGCACCTCCACACCTGGTGGAATGTGCTCATTTTTCGCTCCATTCAGATACTGCAAAAAGCAGGGGTGCCTTTTGTGGTGTCGCCGCGGGGCATGATGAGTGATTACAGTTTTACCCACCGTAAAACATTTGTAAAACGAAACTTCCAAAAGTGGCTGGGGGTAAAACTGCTGCGCCATGCCGGCCTGCATGCCACCAGCCTCGCCGAAGCAGCCGATATGGCGGCCAGAAGCCAACGCAATGAAGCCGACATCCACATTATGCCGAATATGCTGAGCCTGACTGCTGCAAGTGAATACACGCCTGTTGAAGGTGGTTTTTCCATTGGTTTTTTATCGAGGCTGCACCACAAAAAAGGCATTGAAGAACTGCTGAAAGCAGTAGCACTCACTCCAGCCATTACCGAGCTGGTAATAGGTGGCCGTGGCGATGATACCCAATACGAACAAAAGCTACAACAGCAAATAGCCGACTTGGGCATTGCCCACAAAGTGCGGTTTGTAGGCTGGGTAAGCGATGCCGAAAAGCCGGCATTTTTCAAACAGTTTCAGGTTTTTGTGCTGCCCTCTTTCAACGAAAATTTTGCCAACGTGGTAGCCGAAGCCTGGGCAGCCGGCAAACCTACCATTGTAAGCACCGGCGTGGGCATCAGCCATTATGTGGCCGATTACGGATTGGGCTGGATTTGCGAGGCCAATCCGGAGAGCATCAGCCATGTACTCAACACCGCCTGGGAGCAGCAACGTAAATGGCCCGAAATGGGCAATGCAGCCATAGCCCTGGTCAATACTCATTTTACCGATGAGCATATTGTAGCTCAGTACAGCAGCATGTACCAGCAGTTGCAAAACTTAGTCAAGCCTACCCACAACGGATCACAACAACCCGTGTATGTATTGGGCATCAATGCGCACCATGCCGATGCATCGGCAGCATTGCTGAAAAATGGCGAACTTATTGCTGCCATTGAAGAAGAACGCATCCGCCGCATCAAGCACTGGGCAGGCTTTCCTACAGAAGCCATCCGTTTTTGCCTGAGTGAAGCTGGAATTGGGTTCAATGAACTGCAGGCTATCGCCATTAGCCGCGACCCCCGGGCCAAGTGGCTGAAAAAAGCCCGGTTTATGATGGCCCACCCCGAGGCGGTTGGCTTTGCCATACGGGGGCGGCTCAACAATGCTGATGCCATGGCCAGCACTGAGGCAAGCCTCAACCAAATGGCAGTTGCCATGGGGCACCATAAAGTGGGCCATAAAATTTTCCAGATAGAACACCACCGCAGCCATTTGGC
Organism: Bacteroidota bacterium; assembly: GCA_020161435.1. Lineage (GTDB taxonomy): Bacteria > Bacteroidota > Bacteroidia > Chitinophagales > Chitinophagaceae > Phnomibacter. The sequence continues at coordinate 736,172 of JAIUNV010000003.1, forward strand.
CAGTGCTTTTTATGCCTCGGGTATGGAAAAAGCAGCCCTGCTGAGTGTAGACGGCTCGGGCGACTTTAGCACCACCATGATGGGCGTGGGCAACGGGCAGCATATCCAGGTGTTGCAATCCATCGACTTTCCGCATTCCATGGGTATTTTTTATACCGCATTTACCCAGCTGCTTGGCTTTCCGCACTATGGCGATGAGTACAAAGTGATGGGCCTGGCGCCTTACGGCCAACCCGACTATTTTGAAGACCTGAAAGCCGTTGTAAACTGGCACGATGATGGTACTTTCAGCCTGAATGAACAATGGTTTCGGCGGCCGGAAAAAGGGTACGTGACCTATGACGAACAGCATCGTCCACTCATACCAGAATTATTCAGCCCGGCACTGGCCCACAAATTTGGCCCTGTAAGAACCGCCAGCGAACCGCTGGAACAACGCCACAAAAACATGGCCGCTTCGGTGCAAAAAATGCTGGAGGAAACCCTCTTTCACATGCTGCGGCACCTGCACCATCAAACCGGCCTCACCAACCTTTGCCTGGCGGGTGGTGTAGCGCAAAACTCGGTGGCCAACGGAAAAATTACCCGCAACACGCCTTTTACCAAAGTATACGTACCCTCCGCCGGCCACGATGCCGGGCTCTCTATGGGGGCAGCCATGTATGTAAGCCACCAAATGTTACAACTACCCCGTACACAAGGACAGTTTCATGCCTACACAGGCAGTGGATACAGCAACGAGGCCCTGAAAATATTCTTGGAAAAAAGGATGGTTAAACATACATTTATACAAGACAATCAGGAGCTTTACCAAAAGGTGGCCCGTTGTATTGCAGATGGTGGCGTGGTGGGATGGTTCAAAGGCCGCAGTGAATTTGGCCCCAGAGCCCTCGGCAACCGATCCATACTAGCAGATCCCCGACGGGCAGATGCCAAAGACCTGCTCAACAAAAAAATTAAGCGTAGAGAAATCTTCCGCCCCTTTGCGCCCTCTGTACTGGAAGAATACGCCAGTGCGTACTTCGAGTTTTGTGAAGAAGCCCCTTTTATGGAAAAGGTGTTTCCCATTAAGCCCGAGATGCAAAACCAAATTCCCGCAGTAACTCACGTTGATGGAAGTGGCAGGTTACAAACAGTATGTAGAAAATATAATCCGCCTTATTACGACCTGATTGATACTTTCAGGCAATTAACGGGCGTTCCTGTATTGCTGAACACATCCTTCAACGAGAACGAACCAATCGTCAACACCCCTGAAGAAGCCTTAGACTGTTTCGAAAGAACCAGTATGGATATGCTGGTATTGGAAAACTACCTTATCAGCCGTTAAAAAAAGGCCAGCGTGATATGAAAGTTTCTGTAATTACCACATCGTACAACAGTGGGCACACCATCAAAGACACACTCATGAGTGTGGCCACGCAGGATTATGCCAACATTGAACACCTCATTATCGACGGTGGTTCTAAAGATGGCACCATGCAGGTAGTGAGCAAATTCGACCACGTGTCGGTTGCAGTTTCAGAAAAAGATGGCGGCATTTTTCATGCCATGAACAAGGGCCTGCAACTCTGCACCGGCGACGTTATTTGTTTCCTCAACTCTGATGATTGGTACATTAGTCCACACGTTATTTCCAGCGTCGTAAATTGTCTGCAGCAATCGCATTGCAATGTGGCCTATGGCGATTTGCAATATGTGCAGCAGTTTAATCCTGAACGCATAGTTCGCACCTGGAAATCGGGCCGCTTTCGCCGCAAAAACCTGTACTATGGTTGGATGCCACCACACCCCGCCTTTTTTGCCAAAAAAGAAGTGTACGAAGAGGTGGGCTTTTTCAATACCGAACTCACCAGTGCTGCCGATTACGAACTGATGCTCCGCATTTTGCTCAAACACGAACATGATGCCTGCTACATTCCCGAAGTACTGGTAAAAATGCGGCTGGGTGGCTACAGCAACGCATCGCTTAAAAACCGCCTGCGGGCCAATCAGGAAGACCACCAGGCTTGGGTAATGAACGATTTGAAACCCATGATTTTTACCCGCTACCTCAAGCCCATCCGAAAAATTCCACAGTTTCTGTTCAGATAGAATTCTCCAAAAGCAAAGCGGCACTCATGGGTATGAGTGCCGCTTTTTTTATGCGTATTTGTCTGTGTCGATATTTACAGCTGGCCTACCAAATGCGTCAGCAAACCATCGCGGAGCTTGGGCTCAAACCAGGTGCTTTTGGGTGGCATTACGTTGCCGCTGTCGGCTATGTCGAACAGCTGATGAATGGTAACAGGATACAGGCTGAAAGCCACAGCCATTTCGCCACTGTCTACTCTTTCCTGCAAGGCTTCCAACCCACGAATGCCGCCTACAAAATCGATGCGCTTATCCGTCCGCTGGTCCAGAATGCCCAGCACAGGAGCCAACAGGTTGTCTTGCAAAATGGTTACATCCAGCACACCAATCGGGTCGTTGCTATACGTGCCCTCTTTTGCTGTAAGGCGATACCAGGTTTTGTCGAGGTACATGCCAAACTCATGCAATCCTTTCGGATGCAATGGCTTTCTGCCAATGGCTTCTACTGTAAAATGCGTGGCTGTCTTTTCCAGAAAAGCTTCTTTGCTCAGGCCGTTCAAATCGGTCACCACCCGGTTGTAATCCATGATGTACAACTGGTCGGCAGGAAACAATGTGGTAAGGAACCAATCGGCTTTGGCCTTGGCTCTTTCGCTGGTAAATAGTGCCTGGCTTTTGGCCGCACTGGCTGCCCGGTGGTGGCCATCGGCTATATACGTGCAGGGCACTTCAGTTTCAAACAGCTGGGTAATGGTTTCAATCGCCTTGTCGTTGTTGATCACCCATATTTCGTGCTTCACCCCGTCTTCGGCAGTAAAATCGTACACGGCACCACGCTGGGTTTGCCAGTTGGCAATAAACTCATCAATGGCGGCCACATTGCGGTAAGCTAAAAACACGTTGCCGGTTTGAGCTCCCGTATTCACAATGTGCTGAATGCGGTCGTTCTCTTTTTCCGGACGGGTAAACTCGTGTTTCTTGATAATGTCTTTGTTGTAATCTTCCACCGAAGACACACACACCAAACCACTCTGGCTGCGGCCGTTCATGGTAAGGCGGTATAAATAATAGCAGGGTTTGGCTTCTTTAAACAGCACATTGCGGCTCAAAAAAGCCTTGAGGTTACTCTTGGCAGTTTGGTATACCTGCTCATCGTAGGCACTTACCGTATCGGGCAAATCAATTTCGCTGCGGGTAATGTGCAAAAAGCTGTTGGGGTTGCCCCGGGCTTCGTCTTTGGCCTCTGAGCGGCTCATCACGTCGTACGGACGGCTGGCTACGCCTGCGGCAAACTGAGGGTCGGGTCTTAGCGCTTTGAAGGGCTGAATGTGTGCCATGTTGTTTTGACTTACTACTCCTGTTGATCTGATACTAAAAATCGGGGGTGCAATATAGCATATCGTACCCTATTGCAAAGGTTGATACCCGGCAGGGAAAATGGTCACCCATGGGTGTGGGCAAAATGTTCCATCAGTTGCACCAATGCCTGCACACTGCTCAGTGGCATGGCATTGTACATAGAGGCCCTGAAACCACCCACACTGCGGTGCCCTTTAATACCCACCATGCCTTCTTTTTTGCACTGTTCCAAAAACAGGGCTTCCAGTGTAGCATCTTCCATAATCCACACGGCATTCATGAGGCTGCGGTCTTCCTTAGCCACGGTGGGGGTAAAAACCGGCAGGCGGTCGAGGGCATTGTACAGCAGGTCGGCCTTGGCCTGATTGATGGGTTCAATGGCGGCAATACCCCCCATTTCTTTGAGCCACCGGAGGGTGAGCATGCATACATACACGGCAAATACCGGTGGCGTATTGAGCATGCTGCCATTGGCAATGTGCTGTCGGTAATCGAGCATGGGCGGCATGCTGCGGTCGTTGTGGCCCAGCATGTTTTTATCTACCACTACCAGGTTTACCCCGGCAGCGCCAATGTTTTTTTGCGCCCCGGCATAAATGAGGCCAAAGCGGTTAAAATCGAGCTGGCGGCTCAGGATATCACTGCTCATGTCGCTGATGAGGGGCACTTGTGTATCGGGCCACTCATGCTGCTGCGTACCTTCTACGGTGTTGTTGCTGGTGATGTGGCAGTAAACCGCATCGGCATCCACTGTATAATCTTTGGGGATGTAGGTATAATTTTTGTCTTTGGATGAGCCCAGCACCTGTACATCACCGTAGAGTTTGGCGTCTTTAATGGACTTGGTACCCCACATACCACAATCGAGGTACGCTGCTTTTTTACCCTGCGGCAGCAGGTTGAACGGCACCTGAAAAAACTGGGTGGATGCACCGCCATGCAAAAACAAGACTTCTTTGTTGGCATCGAGTTGCATCAGCTCTTTTACCAGTGCCACGGCTTCGTCCATCACGGCCTGAAAATGCGATGTGCGGTGGCCCAATTCTAAAATAGATAATCCGGTGCCGTTGAAATCGGTTATTGCCTGAGCAGCCAGCTCATACACCACTTTTGGCAGTATGCTGGGGCCTGAATTGAAATTATGTACCACAGTGTTGTTTGGTTGTTTGGGGGCACAAACATACATCAACCCATGGGGAAGGGGTAGCATGGATTTGTTAATCGCAAATTTTGCCCAATGCTTTGCCGGTTTGCCAGCCCGTGTTCAGGGCTTCAAATTCTTTCAGGTCTTCGGGGGTAAAGCTTTTGTTGGTCAGGCTTTTCAAATCTGGCTGGCCGGCATCTACCCAAGCCGTGTACCAAAAGCTGGCTGTAGCCAAAATGGACTGCCGCATCCGCCGTTCAATCATGCCATCCAACGCCTGCTGATACGCTGCTGAAAAAGCCGTGGAGTACTGCCGGATGATTTTGCCCGACCGTTCTTCAAACGCATATTTTTCATCGGGCTTCATCTTACTGGTCAGCAGGGCTTCCATTTTGAGCACGGTATCGGCAGCAGCACCGCTTTCGAGTACCCGGTCCCACATAAACTGGCTGGTGTTTTGGATGTATACAGCTTTGCCAATGAAAAAATCATACTGTGCTTCGGCAAACAACTCTGGCACCCGGCTTTCCCAAAAACCATGAATGCCATACTGATTGCTAAACTGCCCGTTGTGGTTGTGGCAGGCATGCAGCGGCACATGGGCATCGCTGATGTAATGCGCAATCTCTGCACTCAGCTTTAAAATTTTCACCTGATTTTTTTCTTTGAAGGCATCGGTCAGGCGCAGCTTCATGGTTTGCACCCACCACGGCACTATGCCATAGGTGAGCAATGTGTCTTCCGAAAACTTGGCTACCGCATCTGTCCACTTACGGGGCAATTCTTTGTAGGGATACTCACCATAATGATCGATATCGATGTAATGCCGCGGCGCTTCTTCGGGTATGGCATAGCGTCGTTTATCGGGGTCCACAGCATGCTCGGTAATGAAATCGATATGCATTTTATAAAAACCAATCATTTCGGGTGGCAATGAAAACACCGCTTGAAAATTGATTTTGCGGTGGCCGAAAAAACCCCAGCAAAATGCTTGTAGCTGCAGGCTGAGTAAGCACAGCAAGAGAATTCCGTATTTCTTTTTAACAGTAATGAATGGTATCATAAAGATTAAAAATAACCGTATTAACCTACCAGTTTTTCTAAGATGAAATCTATAAATGCAACAACTTTTATATTCGCTAAGAGATTCTTATGCAAGCATTGTTACTTTCTTTTTCTTGAAAAAAAGAAAGGCAAGCGGAATGGGAGCTTGCGTACAAAGAATCCCGATAGCTATCGGGATTGCCCAGCCAACGCCTCCCCCTGTGTAACTTATTTTTACAACTTCTTACTTGCATCTCATCTGTTGGCTAGCATTTTTTAATAAACTCAACTTTTTAAAAATAAATGAAGCAGGCACTGCAGCAAGCTTTTGTCATCAATAAATTATTATTGCCTTTATAAACCAAACATCATGGCTATGGAACCAGGCATTGGCACAAGATTGCAACACACACAATTGGGCCCCGGCGTTATTGTAGATGTACGATTGTCGAGCTACCTTATTTCTTTCATTCATCATGGCATTAAAGAAATTGACAAAAAGGATGATGCCCTGGATGAAATCATTCCGGAGCAAATAAAACCTGTAGGTGAAACCAGCAGTGAAGTAGAAAAAAGTTTGCTGCAAATACTGCGGTACTGGAATGGCATTGGCGAGCCCGTTGCCCTCGGCGACCGTTGGAAAAACGGCATGATGTTGTTGCAGCCTGCCGACAAATCACTCAAGCCAAAAGAAGTACCGGTAGAAATGTTTTTTCATAAAATAGTAATGCTGCGAGACAGGCTGCGGGTGCTGGAGCAAAACATCAACAGCCACAAAGTGCTGACTGATGAAGACAAAATCAACCTGCAGCAATACATCACCCGCATCTATGGTTCACTCACCACGTTCAATGTGTTGTTTCGGGATAAAGATGATTGGTTTGTGGGCGAAAAAGGCAGCAAGGAAGAATAACCAACAGTAATACACAAAAAAATAATTGCCGCATGATGTAACATTTTTTCATGCGGCATTTTTTTTACATACGAGGCTGCCACTCATCACTTCGCATGAGCAACGGCGCATTCTTCCAGCTATTGCAACCGTTCTTAACAGCATGCTTGTGTAGGTGTATGTGGTAGTACATCTTTGCTGTACAAACAATTACTCACACCAAAAACCGTAACACATGAAACGTTTGTTTTGTATCGCCGTAGTTGGCGTATTCGCTTTGTCTGCACAGGCTTTCACTACTTCAAGCCACGTTGCTCCGCACCAGGTGCGCCAGTCATTTGCCAGAGAGTTTGGTAATGTAAAAGAAGTCAACTGGTCGCCTCTGAAAGAAAACTTAACCAAGGCCAGCTTCATGCTCGACGATCAGGAAGTGTCTGCATTTTTCGACAATGCCGGCGATCTGGTTGCCACCACCGTGAGCCTGCAAAAACATCAGTTGCCAATTAAGTTACGCTTAGCGATTGATGCAAAGCTCGGTAGCGTCTTATTATCCGAAATGTACTACGTAGAGCATTCCTTGGAAACAGCTTATTACTTCAATGCCATTAAGGATGGACAGACCAAAACATATCAGGCTTTTGCCAACGGCCGCATTTCGGAAGTACAATTAGGATGGAAGAAATAGTTTTTTGCAATACATGTTGTTAGTTTAGACCACCGGCCCTTTCCAGGGTCGGTTTTTTTATGTTGCTACCACAAAGGCTTTATCGCATATTCAGTACATTGCCATGCTAAAAATCTGATTGCTATGCCTACTTCTGTCATCGCTGGTATTGGTATGTATGTACCACAGCAGGTTGTAACCAACCACGATTTAATGCAGTACATGGATACCACCGATGAGTGGATTCAGGAACGCACCGGAATACAACAACGGCGCTATGCCCACCGTACCGAAGAAACCACCACTACCATGGGTGTGGCAGCGGCCCAACAAGCCATTGAAAGAGCAGGCCTTACCCCACACGATATTGATTTTATTGTGTTTGCCACGCTCAGCCCCGACTACTATTTTCCGGGCTGTGGGGTGCTGCTGCAGCGGGCCATGGGCATGCGCCAAATTGGTGCCCTGGATGTACGCAACCAATGCAGTGGTTTTGTATATGCCATCAGCGTAGCCGATCAGTTTATTAAAACCGGTATGTACAAAAACATATTGGTGGTTGGTGCCGAAAAACATTCTTTCGGACTCGACTTCAGCACCCGTGGCCGCAATGTGAGTGTGATTTTTGGCGATGGCGCCGGTGCGGTGGTATTGCAAGCCAATGAAGAACCCAACCGCGGCATACTCAGCACCCACTTGCACAGCGATGGCAACGAAGCAGAAATACTGGCCATGTACAACCCCGGTACCCATGCCAACAAATGGAAACCTGAGTTGGCCGATTTTGGTGATGCCGCCATGGGCCAAATGTTTGTAACACAACCCATGCTCGATAAAGAACAATTTTATCCCAACATGGATGGCCCGGCTGTATTTAAAACAGCGGTAGTGAAGTTTCCGGAAGTGATTATGGAATCGCTTAACGCCAATGGATTGACGCCGCAGCATTTGCAATTGCTAATACCGCATCAGGCCAACCTCCGCATCAGCCAGTTTGTACAGCAGCGCCTCAAGCTGCGAGACGATCAGGTGTACAACAACATACAGCAGTACGGCAACACCACCGCCGCCAGTGTGCCCATTGCCCTTTGCGAAGCATGGGAGCAAGGGCGTGTACAAAAAGGTGACCTGGTGTGTTTGGCAGCCTTTGGCAGCGGCTTTACCTGGGCCAGTGCACTGATGCGTTGGTAAGCTTGCTACTTTTATCAAACCATGACGAATTTTATTCCCCTGTTTCCATTGGAGTTGGTGGCTTTTCCTGGAGAAAAACTCAACCTCCACATTTTTGAACCCCGCTACAAACAGCTCATAGGCGATTGTGTAGCGCAGGGTAAACCCTTTGGCATTATTGCGGTCATCAACAACAAGCTGATGGAATACGGCACCCTGATGCAGGTAGCCGAAGTAAAAAAATTGTATGAAGATGGCCGCATGGATATTGCCACCCGGGCCACAGAAGTGTTTCGGGTGCTGGAGTTGGTAAAAGACCTGCCCGACAAGTTGTACAGCGGCGCCATTGTTACTTATCCGCAAAATGAAATCGTCGTCAATCTGCCTGCGTTGCAACCAGTGCTCAGGCAAATACAACAGTTATTGCTATTGCTAGAATCGCCAAAAGCATTTTCGAAACCCGACAACGAACTTTGCAGTTACGATGTAGCCAGCATGACCGGTTTGAGCATAGAAGAAGCCTACGACCTGCTGCAATTGCTGCGGGAAGACCAACGGGTAGAATACCTGCGCCGGCATTTGCAAAAAGTATTGCCGGTGGTAAAAGAAATGGAACTGCTGAAAAGTAAAATCAAACTCAATGGCCATTTTAGGGAGCTGAGGAGCCTTGGCTTTGAGGAAGAATAAAACGGCGTACCACCCAAGGCAACAATAGCAAACCCAATACGGCACCTGCTGTATCTGCCAGTACATCCCAAGGGTCGGCGCTGCGGTTGGCGGTAAAGTTCCCCTGCACTATTTCAATAGCAATACCATAGCCCATCGCCAGCAATACCGCCAGCCATCCTGTTTTTTTACTGAGAGAAATTCGGCGCAAATATTGCGGCATCAGCCATAGTTGTACCAGCCCAAAAAACAGCGCCATGTGCACCCATTTATCGGCATACGGAATGTCTATGAATGGCGTTGTTTCCATGCCATCGGTGGGCATTAAAAAAAGATAGGTTGCGGCACTGAGCCACAGCAAAGCGGGAAAATAAGTACGGAGAATATTGTGCAGCCAGCGTTTCATGTTTCACCAATAGGAACAGGTGAAAATAAGTGGCTTTATGCTTTGCCCAGCACTTTTACTTCGGTTAGTGTAGGCACTTTGCTGCCACCTTCCGGTTCCAGACTGATGGCAAAAGCCTGTGCATTGGCTATGCGGCTCATTTTTATCAGGGCTACATCGTCTGTCCAGGTGAGCAAGCCTGCATCTACCATTTGGCCATCTACCTGTGCCCACAACTGGTATTGCTTGCCTTTTTGTGGCATGGGCAGGTTATTAACCATCAGGTACACATCGGTGGTGCTTTTGTCGTAGTACACGGTGGCCATCATGCCGGCATTGCCGGGTACGCCCTGCATTACCACGGGTTGTACCTGCGGACTTTTAATCATTTGCATGCTGGCTTCCATGGCATTGGCCTTGTTGGCCAGTACATTTTGGCGGGCAGAGAGTTCTTCGTACCGGTTAGAAAAGTCGGTGTATTGACTATAAAAATAAAAGTTGAGCAATACGCTGCCCATGAGCAGCAGCACAGAAGCCGCCAAGGCAGTACGAAACCAACGGATGGGTTTGGGTGCGGCTTTCAAATCGGTAGGCATCGTCACCACTTTGGTGGTGTGCGCCTTTTCCTCTTTGAGGGCATTGAGGATGCGTTCACGGGTGGCAGCAGGGTTGGCCAGCGGCATTTGCAGGGCCTGTTGTTCCAGCTGCTCTTCCAATGCCATGCGGGCTGCCCGCACTTCCGGATAGCGGCCTTCCATTTCCAGCTGCTGGGCAATATCTGCCTCATCGGCCAGTCCGTGGATGTAGGCTTCTATAGCCCCACTGTTGATGTATTCGTTGGCGTTCATCGGTTTACTTGCATCATTGTCCTCAATTTTACCAGACCGCTTCGCACCCGGCTTTTGATGGTACCGAGTGGTGTTTGCAGCAGTTGGCTGATTTCTTCCTGCGTGAGTCCTTCCAGGTAGGCAAGTATTACTACCTGCTGTTCGGGCTTTGGTAGCTGGGCTATCCACTGCCGCACATCGGTGGTATCGGGGTTAAAACTCGTACTTGCCTGAGTAGGTACGTCTTCAGGCGCCTTTTGGTTCACTACCGATGGTTGATTTCCTGTTTTGCGCATCCAATCAATGGCGGCATTGCGGGCTATCTGGGCCATCCAGGTGTACAAACGGCTCTTGCTGTGGTCGTACAATTCTATTTTCCTGAATATGCGGATGAATACCTCCTGCAGTACATCTTCCGCCACGGTAGCATCGCCCACCACTGCGTAAATGATGGCATTGAGGGCACCGCTATAGTGGTCGTACAGGTAGGCAAATGCCTCCTGCTTTCTGGCTTGCAGCAGGCTTACCAATTGTGCTTCGGTATACTGTTCGGCTTGTTTCAAATGGGTGGCAACACTTTAAAATGAACCCCGGTTCGAGGCTCGTTGCTTTGCCAGAGCAAAGCAAATACGATGGCTTTGCCCTTTTGGCTTAGGGTTAGGTAGAAAAATTTAGCTCACAGAAGCACTGTAAGCTTCAGCAGTCATAAGTGCTTCTACATCTGCAGTATTGGCCACTTCCATTTTGATCAACCAGCCCTGTCCGTAGGGGTCAGTATTTACCAGTTCGGGCTGATCATTCAGGCCGGCGTTTACTTCCAAAATTTTTCCTGCCACTGGCAAAAACAAATCACTCACGGTTTTCACGGCTTCTACGGTACCAAACACAGCTTCGGCTTCCAGGCTTTTGCCTACACTGTCAACGTCTACGTATACAATATCGCCGAGCTCACGTTGTGCAAAATCGGTAATGCCAATGGTGGCAACATTGCCTTCGAGGCTAATCCATTCGTGGTCTTTGGTGTAACGCAGTTCAGCTGGAAAATTCATGACGTAAATTTTTAATACAGTTTGCAATGCAATTTGGAAAGTGCAAACCTAATGGGAAAATGGCTTTCGATAGCCAAGCGTTGAAAACCTTGTTGATAGGACGCGGTTTCTGGGACGCGGATGAATAAGATTGATCGGATTTTCACGGATTCATCTTGCAAACTGCTCACTGCAATCCCGATAGCTATCGGGAGCAAACGCTTTTCAAATATCTACTTCCGTTTGCGGAGCACAAACATGCGCATCCGTACATCGGCTTCGGGGCGATCGCCGGGGCGGGTTTTGGTGGTGGCTATTTTGTCGAGTACATCAAAGCCAATCACCAGTTCGCCAAACACGGTATAGTTGCCATCGAGGTGCGGTGTGCCGCCTACGGTGGTGTACAGTTTCTGCTGCTCGGCATTGAGGGTGAGTTTGCGCTGCGTAATGGTACTGTCGAGCTGGCTCTGGCGCCAGGCCGGCCGCTGCACAATGTAAAACTGGCAATTGCTGCTGGCCTTTTCGGGGTTGTTGTCTCTGGCGGCCGCCAATGCACCCCGCTTGTGGTAAATGCCGATGTCGGTTTTCAGTTCGGCCGGTATGCGTTCCTGACCCGGTGCACTGCCGCTGCCCACCGGTGTTTCGGAAGTTGCCCGCTTGCTGGTGGGGTCGCCGCCTTGTATCATAAAGTTGTTGATGACACGGTGAAACAACAGGCTATCGTAAAAACCAGCCTGCACTTTGCTCATGAAATTGTCGCGGTGCAGCGGTGTTTCGTCGTACAGTTTTACCACCATATTGCCCTGCGTAGTCATGATGAGCACATAGTAATGGTTGTCTTTGGCAGGAATGAGTTGGCGGTAATGTTTTACGGCTGATTTTTCTTCGCTGTTGAGCTTACGAAACTGCTTAGGAGCACTACAGGCTGCCAGCGTCAGCAGCACTACAAACAAGGAAACGATACGCATGGAATGGATGGATTGAGATGAAGGGAAGATAAAGCTTGCCGTTGTTTCAGCAAGTAATATGCAGATGCTACTCCGCAAACTTCTCTTGCTCAAAATAAAGCAGTACATGGTCTTTCAAAAAATCTTCCTGCTCCCGCAGGCCCATATCGGGCAGGGCTTTCAGCTGTTTGAAATGCGGCCAGCCGTCTTCGTCTTTTCCTTCCAATACATAATAACCGCTGGGCGATAAGATGGTGCACACCGCCACATGCATCAGGTCTTGCTTGGTTTCTTTCGAAATGTTGTTGTCGAACAGTTGCATTTCCTGCAAACCAATGAGGTATAAAACAGCATCGAGGTCGGGCTTTTTGCCAAACCGCTCCACCAATTGTGCTTCCAAATTCCACCAGCGCTGCTGCAGGTCGTCGTGTAGGTTCATGGGGGCAAATGTAGGTAAGAACCCTCCAAACCGCTAACCCTCCAACCTTCCTAAAGGGAGGCTTTGCAAGAGGTTTAACGTTGGTGGTTGGTGGGAAGAAAGTAGATGTTTGATGACAGATGTTTGATGTTAGTCCGGAGACGACGACCCATGCTTCGTCTCCTCTCCTGTGGAGAGGCCGGGAGAGGTTAAAATTGGCAGATGATGGTTGGCGGGAAGAAGAATACAGTCGTCGGCTGTTATTCTTTGTGTCCCTGTGTGTCTTTGTGACTTGGTGGTTCAAAAAACAAATCTGCGAACATCCGTTTCATCCCTAAAATCCGCGTCCTATACTATTTCCCCCTCCGGGGGCTAGGGGGCTTTCGATTCATACTTGCAAATCCGTGTCCCATAGATTATCCGTGCCCCCTTTTACCCGCTTGGTTATCTTTGTGCCTCGTAAAAAAGACGAACCACTATGCTCGACATAAAACTCATCCGCGAAAATCCTGACTTCGTAAAAGAACGCCTGGCACACAAACAGTTTAAGCAACTGGAACTGGTCGATCAGATTGCCACCCTCGACAGCCAGCGCCGCACCCTGCAGCAGGAATTGGATAATGTGCTGAACCAAAGCAACCTCGCCGCCAAAGCCATTGGTGGCCTCATGAAAGAAGGCAACAAAGAAGCTGCCGAAGCTAAAAAAACAGAAGTAGCCGTACTGAAAGACCGCGAAAAACTGCTGAAAGATGAGCTGACAGCTGTAGAGCAGCAGCAGCAAGACATTGCCATACAATTGCCCAACCTGCCGGCAGCCCTTGTACCAGCGGGCAAAACCCCCGAAGAAAACGAAGTAGTGCGGGAAGGCGGTGCCAAACCCAACCTGCCCGCCGATGCAGTGCCGCACTGGGACCTCATCAAAAAATTTGACCTCATCGATTTTGAAACCGGTGCCAAAATCACCGGCAGCGGTTTCCCGCTGTACAAAGGCAAGGGTGCCAAATTGCAGCGTGCCCTCACCAGCTATTTCCTCGACTTCAATACCGCTGCGGGTTATGTGGAATACATTCCTCCCTACATGGTGAATTCCGCCAGCGCCTACGGCACCGGCCAGCTGCCCGATAAAGAAGGCCAGATGTACTACATGCCGGCCGACGACCTGTACATGATTCCGACCGCCGAAGTACCCGTAACCAATATCTACCGTGATGTGGTGCTGAAAGAAAGCGACTTCCCCATCAAAATGACGGCTTACAGCCAGTGCTTCCGCCGTGAAGCAGGCAGCTTTGGCGCCCAGGTACGTGGCCTCAACCGGGTACACCAGTTTGAAAAAGTAGAAATCATTCAGATTGTACACCCGGACCAAAGCCATGCAGTGCTCGACGAAATGGTGGCCCACGTAGAAAAGCTGGTACAAAGCCTCGAACTGCCGTACCGCATCTTGCGCCTCTGCGGTGGCGATATGGGTTTTGCCAGCGCCATCACCTACGACTTTGAAGTGTGGAGTGCCGCCCAGCAACGCTGGCTGGAAGTAAGCTCTGTGAGCAATTTTGAAACCTTTCAGGCCAACCGCATGAAGTGCCGCTTTAAGGGTGAAAACGGCAAAACACAAATTGCCCATACCCTCAATGGCAGCAGCATGGCTTTGCCCCGCATTTTGGCCGCCCTGCTGGAAAACAACCAAAGTGATAGCGGCATTCATTTGCCCAAAGCATTGCAACCATACTTTGGTGCACCGTTTATTGATTAGCTGATTAGCTAATGTGCTAATTAGCAAATTAGCCAATGATAACTGCCGGTCTACAATGATGACTTTCATTGTAAACCGGCAGTTTTTTTCAGTGTATGCTTATCCCTCACTACTCAACCTATTTAACCTACTCAACCAATTAACCCAATCAACTCATCTTCTTTCATTCAAATATTTTTTGGAGCCTGCATGTAAATACATTTACTTTGAATCTCAAAGTGCTTTTATGAGTCAAGACCAACAATCACTGGATACACTCAAAGACATCCGCAGCATGATGGACCGCAGCAGCCGCTTTATCAGCCTGAGCGGCTGGAGTGGGGTGGCAGCAGGTTGTTGTGCACTGGTAGGAGCCTGGTTTGCCCATGGCGTTATAGAGCAGGGCAGCAACAACCACAGCAGTTTGCGCAAACACTATGATGCCGCTACAGATATCAACGGCATTTCGGTTTCAGCTTACATGGGTTCAAAAGAACTGATTCTAATTGCACTGCTTACGTTGGGTGCAGCCATTGCGCTGGCATTTTTATTTACCTGGATGCGGAGCCGCAAAACACAAACGCCTGTATGGGGCAACAGCAGTAAGCGTATGGCATTTGCACTGGGCCTGCCGCTTGGTGTAGGTGGCATATATATGCTGCAATTGATGCAAGCCGGTGCCTTTGGCATGATTGCGCCGGGCTGCTTGCTTTTTTACGGACTTGGTCTTGTAAGTGCCAGCCGCTATACATTTGGCGAAATTCGCTGGCTCGGATACGGACAGTTACTCACGGGTATCGTCAACCTATTTATGACTTGTTACGGTTTGTATTTTTGGGGCTTTGGATTTGGCATTCTCCACATCATTTACGGATTGGTGATGTGGTATACCCACGAAAGAAACGAACAAACGAAATAGCATTGGCACTACCCGTAAACATAGCAAACCTCAACAAAGTGTTTGACAGCCGCATACGGCTGGGCATCATGAGTGCCCTGATGGTAAATGAATCCATCAGCTACAACGACCTGAAAGAACTGCTGCAGGTAACCGACGGCAACCTGGCCAGCCATCTGAAGGGCTTGGAGGATAATGGCTTTGTGAAAGTGCAGAAAGGATTCATCGGCCGCAAAACCAATACCACTTATAGCGTAACCAAGGCTGGCGAAAAAGCCTTTCGACAACACCTCGATGCGTTGGAAGCTATGATCAAGGGCACCCAAGGCTAAATTTTTTTAACCCAATACTTTGAAATACAAAGCACTTTTTATGAACAAAGAAATCATCCTCAAATCCATTGGCACCTGGCTGCGTAGTTTGCTCACGTATGCCCTCATTACGTTGCCGTCATTGTTCTTTCCACTCATGTATATTATGTCTTTGGGCTTAGCCATCATTTGGAGCCTGCCTGCATTGCTGTTGTTTGTGCTGATGCTCTGGTTACTTAGCATGCTGCATGTAACGACTGAATTAAAATTCTACCTGCTACTGCTGAGCACGGCAGGCATTGTGTTTTTGTGCACCTGGGGCGCCGCCTGGCAGGTAAGTGGAGGACGTGATGTATGGAACAACTACCTCGAATTTGTGCTCTTTCCTATTGCTGGCATACTAGCCGCTGTACTGGTAGTATTGGTTCGCCGACAAACGCTGATGGAAGTATTAGCCACGCCTCCTTTTTCGCATCATTCATCACTATCACTATAAAATCATCTTGTATGCAAATCACAGCAAAAGCCTCTTTTGGCGATCGGTTTCTGATCAAAGGCATCATCACCGGATTCCTCATTTTAGTCATGCTCATTCCTTCTGTTTTTGTACTTAACCTGGTAGAAGAAAGAAAAGAACGACAACAGGAAGTAATAGCAGAAGTGAGCAGCAAATGGGCCAGTGCCCAAACTTTGTCGGGACCGTTTTTGATTGTACCGTATGAACGCACATTTATTGATGCCGATAAAAAGCCCGCCGTTGTAACCGAACAACTCATCGTACTACCCGAGCAATTGATGGTAAATGGCACCGTGCAGCCACAAATTAAACAGCGCAGTATTTATAAAGTGGCGTTGTACAAAAGCAGCATCAAATTGGATGGTCATTTCGATTTGAAAAACATTGCTGCGGGTGAAAACGAAACCATCTTGTGGAGCAAAGCCAGCCTGTGCATGGGCCTTACCGATAGTCGTGGCATTGAAGCACAAATGCAATCGACTGCTGCACAAATGCCGCTTACGTTTGATGCCGGCATTCCTGAAAACGGATTGGCAGAAAGAGGCGTAAGTGTGCCCGTTGATTTATCGAAAGTGCTGGCCGATAGCCGGTTGGATTTTACCATCCCGTTATCGGTGCGGGGAAGCGAGTCGCTGCAAGTATTGCCCTTGGGCAAAACCAGCAGTATGCAGCTGCGTTCTGAGTGGGAATCGCCGAGCTACATTGGTAAGTTTTTGCCCCAGCACAACCCCGATATGAAAGGCTTTGATGCCAAATGGCAGGTGCTGCATTTCAACCGCGACTTTCCGCAGATTTGGAAAAACCGCAGCTATAAAGCCACTGAGTATGCATTTGGTGTGAGCCTCATACAACCCGCCGACAACTATGCTAAAACCATGCGCAGTGTGAAGTATGCCATCCTGTTTATCGGGCTCATGTTTGGCTTTTTCTTCTTGCTCGAAATTATGCTGGGCTACAGAGTGCACCCCGTGCAGTATGTGTTGGTAGGTATTGCGCTGATTGTGTTTTACACCTTGCTGTTGTCCATTGGCGAGTTGCTCACGTTCAACATTGCGTATGCCATGGCCACGTTTGCCACAGTATCACTCATTACGCTGTATGCCAAGCAACTGTTTGTAAAATGGAGCAACGCCCTGCTCATTGGTGGTTTCCTGTTTGGTTTGTACGCCTTCATTTATGTGCTCATACAACTGGAAGACACATCGCTGCTGGCTGGTAGCATAGGCTTGTTCTTGCTGGTAGCACTCGCTATGTATTTCAGTAGAAAAATAAACTGGTACCAACAGCCTGCCGCTGTTGTAGCGCCTGAAGTAGAAGCATAACTGATTTGCAATTGGATATAGAGTGCTGTCGTGGCTTGCTGCGGCAGCACTTCATTTTTGCATCTGGTACAATCATACATTTACCATTCAAATGATGCCATGAAAAGATTCTTCACCCGGGTACAATATGCGTTGCAAGGATGGACAGCATTTTTTGCCAAAGAAACACATGGCCAAATACAATTGATTGTAGCCATCATTGTAGTCGTTGCAGGTTGTTACTTTTCCATCAGCACTACAGAATGGATGCTGCTCTTGCTGTGCATTGGTTTGGTACTGGCATTGGAAATGGTGAATACGGCTGTTGAAAAACTGGCCGACAGGGTACACCCCGATCTTCATCCACAAATTGGCCTGGTAAAAGATGTGGCAGCCGGTGCCGTGCTGTGGGCATCGGTTATCAGTGTGGTAATTGGCCTGATGATTTTTATCCCCTACGTAAAAGCGTTATTGTAGCTGCGTTACAACCAAGCGGTAATATCCACCCCAATTTCCTGCGCCACATCCTGAATGAGTTGCTTGCGGTAGTTGAGCTTTAGCTGACTTATGCGTTGATCGCCTTTCAGCCAATCGTTCACCAAACTACTACTCATCAAAAACTTTTGGGCATGCTCACCATACTTAGCCGCAATGGCTTGCTGTATGGGTTGAAAAATGTGGGTCTTCGCATTTTCCTGTGCCAGCTTTTTTTGCTCAAAACGCAGGCGGTCTTCTTCCGATAATGGTTGGCCATTTCTGCGGCGGGGCAATTGCTGTGCATGTGCAGCCGCATTAATTTTTTTCCATTGCTGCTCCAGCATGTACACCCCTCTGTCGCTTTTGAGAATGGGATGTACCCCATGCTGCGACAGAATATCGGCGGGCTCCATTTTGCGGTAAGCAATTTGCCGCACCAGTTCTTCCGGAATGATTTGATGCGCCGGTTTGTTTTTTTGGCGGGCTAAATCATCTCTGAAACGTAGCAATTCATTGAGCACATACTGGTCGTACGGACTCATGAATTGCAGGTCATTTTTCTTGAGAAAATTTTGCCGTGCTTCCAAGGTGTAGCGTACTGTATTCAGTTGGGCAAACTCTTCGGCCACAAAAGGCATCAACCCTTTTTCTGTTGCTTCTTGTTGCAAAATATTTTCCAGCTCAAACAGGTAAATCACATCGGCAGCAGCATAGTGCAACTGGCCATCGCTGAGTGGCCGCTTGCCCCAGTTGCTGGTTTGCAATTTTTTGTTGAGTTGCACATCGCATTTCAATTGCAGCAAATTGCTCAGCGATGTTTGCTCATAATTCAGCAGCTTGGCATACAGTTCTGTATCCACCAAATCGGTTGGATAACAGGCCAACGAATGCAACAAGCGTAAATCTTCGCCGGGGCAATGCACCAACTTGCGAATACCCGGTGTTTCAAAAAAATCATACAACGGTTTCAAATCGAGGCCGGCCAATGGATCGATGACAAAACAAGCTTCGGGTGTAGCCATTTGAATGAGGCACAAATCGAAACCGTACGTGTAGCGGTCGCGGTCGAATTCCAGATCGAAAGCAACTACTGAAGCAGCATGTAAGTCTTGCAATGCCTGTTTTAATTGCGCAGCGTTGGTAACGTATAACAGAGGTGTATTCACAGTCTACAATATTAAGCGATATTAGATTCGCACAGAGGGCACAGAGCCCTCAGAGGATTTATTAATAATAATCCGTTGATAATCCGGCACATCCGTGTCCCATACAAAAACGGTGCGCTGACATAGCATCAACGCACCGTTTATTATCTGTTGTTCATGAATTAGTCGCGGTAGTTCAACGCTGGCTTGCGGGTGCCGAGCAATGCCTGGTATTTATAATCGCCGATCATTTGTTTGAACTCTTCCTGTGCTTTTGCAATGAGCGTTGGATTGGTAAACAAATCAATAGCCGTGAGGGCCATGGTTTTAGCAGCTACCATCATGCCCTTGGTGCCCAGCTCCGTACCGCCGCAAGCCACGGCCTGCCAGCTATGTGCCGGTGTGCCCGGTGCCCAGGTAGCAGCACGTAGTCCAACCGTTGGTACAACGTAGCTTACATCACCCACATCGGTGCTGCCACCACCAGCATCCATCTCAACTTTCAACGGTTGTACTGCTGCAGCATTTTGTACATCGGGTGCAGTAAAAGTGAAACTGCTTTGAATTTTTTTAGCAAACTCCACCTCTGCAGCAGAGTAGTGGACACCACCCACTTTTTCGAGGTTTTGCTGCATAGCTACGGCCAATGTTTTGTTGAGCAACAAATCATGCGTGCCACCAATAATTTCATATTCCATGTTGGTTTCGGTACCCAATGCGGCTGCTTGTGCGGCTTTTAAAACACGGTCGAAAATTTCTACCACGTCTTTGCGTTTGGGATGCCTCACATAGTAATACACTTCTGCATAGTCGGGCACTACGTTAGGCGCTTTGCCACCATCTGTAATCACATAGTGAATGCGTGTTTCCTGTGGCACATGTTCCCGCATCATGTTGACCATGTAGTTCATGGCTTCCACTGCATCCAAAGAGGAACGTCCTTTCTCAGGAGCCATAGCAGCATGTGCACTCAATCCTTTAAAACGAAACTTGGCCGATTTGTTGGCCAGTGCACTTGTCATGGTTACGCCGTTATCGCTATCGGGATGCCAGTGAATCACTGCATCTACACCATGGAATAAGCCGGCACGAACCATGTACACTTTGCCACTGCCGCCTTCTTCTGCCGGGCAGCCATACACTTTAATAGTGCCGGTGAACTTTTTCGCTTCAATCAGCTTTTTGATTTCGATACCCGCCGCTACACTGGCAGTACCAAACAAGTGGTGCCCGCATCCGTGCCCGCCTTTTTGATTGGCAATGGGTTGTTTTTCCGGCACGGCTTGTTGTGCCAAACCCGGCAATGCATCATACTCAGCAAGAATACCAATTACAGGTTGACCACTACCGTACGTGGCCACAAATGCCGTAGGAATATCAGCCACACCAGCTTCTACCGTAAAACCGTTTTCTTTCAATCGCTGCTGCAACAAAGCGCTGCTGTTGGTTTCTTTATAACCCAGCTCAGCATAGTTCCAAATTTGCAACGCGGTTTGTTTGTACAAGTCGTAGCCCGATTGCAAATCGTTGATGGCGGTTTCTTTAATAGCCGTCACTGGATTGGGCTTTGCTTTTTGCGCACCGGCATGTATGTTCAGCAGCAGTACACTTGCTATTAGCAAGTTGGTTTTCGTTGCGTTCATAAGTATGAATCGTTTTTACAATTCGTTGGAAATAGAAAGACGAGCATGCAGCAATTCATGATGGCTGCTTAGCGGCCAATTATGTTCCATTGATACTCATCATCGGGGCGGATATTTTTTCGCTTGAGCTCGGTCACCAGTTTGTATTTACCAGTGAGCTCATCTTGCTCCATGATGATGATTTCGGCATTCTTCGGGTTGCGGAGTGTTTCAAATTCTTCCACCGTCCAGTGAAACCACCGCATTAAAAACAAACGCACAGTCATGCCATGCGAAACGATGACGGCATTTTGCGGAAACCTGGGTTTTTCAAAATCGCGGTACATGCTGTGCATGAAATCGCTGACCCGGTCGTACACGTCGGCACAACTTTCACCGTCTTTTATGCGATAGTAAAAAGTACCAAACTTGTTGCGTTCATCATCTATCTGAATGTTGGCTTTCAAATCACGAAAGTGGCCCCACTCTTGCTCCCGCAAACGGGGATCTTCTTTCCACCGATACTGCGACTTATCAAAATGTTTGGCAATGTGTTCGAAGGTCATGCGGGTACGCCACAAGGGTGATACGTAAAACAAAATGCGTTCATCACCAATCAATGCTTGTAGCTTTTTACCCGCTTCATCGGCCTGCTGTTCGCCCAGTGGTGTCAGCAGTAATTTGTAATCCTGTTTTTGTGCATAGGTGTTGCGATCGAAGTTGCCTTCCGATTCGCCATGACGTACCAATATGATTCTGTGTGGTCTCATGCAAACAGTTTACGAATACACATTTTTACAGCACATGCTGTTGCTTCAAATGTAGCTGAAATCAAGATTGCATTGTGGAATAGCAGCCGATAAAAGAAGATGTAAAACGGAAGTATTATGCAAAAAGAAATCCTCCGAAGAATCGGAGGATTTTCCAACAATGGGTTAGTAAGTACTGGGATAAGTATTTCCCGACACAATATTAAATACTAAGTATGCGTATCTGAAAATTTGGCAGTGCATAGTTATTCACACTTTGTTTGTAACTGTGAATTTCAATAGGCCCTACAACGATGTAAAAAGAGGGAAGAAACATGAAGATAACGTGCATGTATGAAAACAACAAGTGAATCAATTGTTGTAATGCATGGCTGAATGACGGGCATACAAAAGGAAGTGTTTACTTTTGACCGTTATCGGCGGAAAGCAGCATCAACACAGGTGTTTCGGCCATTGTACTTCATTTGCAAACAAACAAGTCGTTTATGAAATTTCCTCAACCTGTCAGCACTCAATGGATTGCCGATTTAATACAAGCTCAAGTGATTGGTGATGCACAAACCAGCATTACGGGCATCAACGAAATACACAAAGTGGAAACAGGCGACTTGTGTTTTGTAGATCATCCAAAGTACTACGATACCTGTTTGAAAAGCGATGCATCGTTTATCATCATCAACAAAGCTGTTGACAATGCCTATGGTAAAACACTGCTGGTATGCGATCAACCGTTTGAAGCGTACTTAACCATTGTATCACACTTCCGCCCGTTTGTGCCGGCTACAGAAATGATTAGTGACACAGCAGTGATTGGTGAAGGCACAACCATTATGCCGGGTGTGTTTATCGGGCATCATGTTCGCATTGGCCGCAACTGCATCATTCACCCTAACGTAACGATTTATGATTACACTGAAATTGGCGACAATGTAGTAGTGCATGCTGGTACTACATTGGGTGCTGATGCATTTTATTACAACAGCAAACGTGACCGTTCCGTGTGGTATAAAAAAATGAAAAGCTGTGGTCGTGTTGTGTTGGAAGATGATGTAGAAATTGGTGCTAACTGTTGTATTGATAAAGGCGTTACGCATGATACCCGCATTGGTCGGGGCACCAAACTCGACAACCTGGTACAAGTGGGTCATGATGTAGTGATTGGACAGAACTGCATTATTGCAGCACAGGTAGGTATTGCGGGTGCAACTACCATTGGCAATGGGGTGAATTTGTGGGGCCAGGTAGGTGTGAGCAAAACATTGCACATAGGTGATGGTGCCAATGTGTTGGCACAAAGTGGCGTGCCTTCTTCTATTGAAGGTGGCAAAACGTATTGGGGTACGCCGGTGGTAGAAGCACAAGTAAAACGCAAAGAACTGGTATGGGTAAAACGCATTCCTGAAATTTGGGAGAAGGTGAAGAACAAGTAGTTCTTTTTTTCAACGCGAAGGTGCAAAGACGCAAAGTTTTTTACCGCTGATAAACGGTGTTCGCAGAGGTCATTTGCCAAAGGGAAATAAAACTCTGTGCCTCTGTGCGAAAATCTTACTTCCCTCCAGCCAGGTGCTGGCATATCCGCTGCACGGCAGCATCAATTTTTCCGTAGCGGAAATCGGGTAGTGCTTTCAATAGTTTGCCATTGTCGAAGTTGGACACTGCCAAACTGGTAGCTGCTGTTTCTTTGGTTACCAGCGGGCTTTTTCCCGTCAACCATCCTTTGATTTTGTACAACCGCCACGCAATGGCCGCTTTAAAAGGCGTAATCATTTGTGTAGGTCGTGGCTTACCAAAAGCATCGGCAATCATGTAAAAGAAATCGCGGTAGCACAGGTTTTCTGCACTGATGATGAAACGCTGTCCGCTGATATTGCTGTCCATTAATTGTATCATGGCTGCAGCCACATCATCGGCATCTACAAAACCTGTTTGGCCCATACTGTAGTATGGGAAACCATTGTGCAAGGTTTGAAATATTTGCATCGAGCCTTTGCTCCAATCGCCATGTTCGCCAATGATGATGGTAGGATTTACCGCAACGGCATTCAAACCTTCGCCCACGGCCCGCCACACTTCCAGTTCGCCCAGGTATTTGCTTTTGCCATATTCACTGTTGCTGGTGTCTTCCGTCCAGTGCATGCTTTCATTAATCACTGCATCTTTTCGAATGCGGCCCAATGCAGCCACACTACTTACGTGCACCAATTTATGCACACCAGCTTCCAGGCAGGCATTCACCACATTGGCCGTGCCTTCCACATTCATGTTGTGCAGCAGCATTTTGTCTTCAGGCTTAAAGCTCACGAAACCTGCTACATGATACACCTGCGTTACATCTTGCATGGCTACTTCCAAACCAATTACATCCAGTATATCGCACTGTATCCAGTTGGCTTTGTCCTTTACCACATCGGGTATCTGATTTCTGTACAATGCTTTTACAGCAATGCCTTTGCGATGCAACGCCAAAATAAGATGTGTACCCAACAGGCCGGTACCGCCGGTAACTAAAACCATGCTGCAATATTAAAGAAGAGTGATGAAGTCTGTAGTCCGGAGACGGTAGGCGAAAACAAAGGTCATACTGACGAAGGAAACATCTATTGAATTAAAGTTGCCATAGACTTTCAAAATGAATTCGTGTCATTCGTGCCATTTAGCCATCATTCGTGTTTCAATATTCGTAGAATCCCTTGCCTGTTTTGCGGCCCAGTTCGCCGGCATCCACTTTTGCTTTTTGCATGGCAGCAGGCGTGAGCCTTTCGGGTTTACCCAGAGCTTCCCACACTATTTCGCTTACGCTGTAGTTGATGTCGAGGCCGATGAAATCCATGAGCTTAAACGGGCCCATTTTGAAACCGGTAGCTTCCATCACGGCATCTACCTGTTCCATGCTGGCGGCGCCGCTTTCTACCAGCCGCATGGCTTCCAAATAGTAAGGCCGTGCTATATGATTGACAATGAAACCCGGCGCATCATTGCAATGCACGGGCACTTTGCCCATGGTTTTGGCTAAGTTATACAACGCATCTACCACATGTTGTGCGGTTTGTTTTCCTTTCACCACTTCCACCAACTTCATGTGGGTAGCGGGGTTGAAAAAATGCATGCCGGCAAAACGTTCGGGATGAACTATTTGCGCTTGCAAATCAGATATCGATAACGAAGAAGTGTTGCTGGCAAAAATGCATAGCGCATTGTTTACGGTAGCCAGCTGCTGAAACAGCGCCAGTTTAACAGCCGGTTTTTCTACAATGGCTTCAATTACGATATCCGCTTTACAATCGTCGATGTTGTGGGTATACATCAACCTACGGTGTACACTATCTACATCGTGTTCTGTTATCTTGTTTTTTGATTGCAATAGCTGTAAGCTTTTGTCAATCTCTTCCTTGCTTTTCCAAAGCATGACCTGTTGCACATCGTACAGCTTGGTACGGAAACCGGAAAGCGCCGCTACTAGTGCAATGCCTCTACCCATAGTACCGGCACCGCAAATACAAATTGTTTCAACATGATCAAGAGTCATGCTGCAAAGAAAGTGAATGAACGGTTGGAAACGTTTATACGTTCACAAGTTCCATAGTTCACAAGTTTGTCAGCCGTTGCTCCCCTGATGCCCACTTCGTGGCGTGGTGGTTAAATGTATGGCCCGAGGGTTATCCAAAAAAGTAGCCATAAATATCCAAATCCATTACATGTACAAAGCAGCCGCCGATAACAGCTCCTGCTGTAAAGCCCCCCTCAGGCTTAGGGGTTCCAACACTTCCAGGTCAGCACCAAATGAGAGCAGCAAACTCATCCATTCTTTATTGATAATGACCTGATATTGAAATAGGTGATGGTCAATGGCAGCCGGCAGCATTTGTTGCGAAACATGCAATGGTTTGGTTTGAATGTAATGCCCCCGGCTGGCTTTTACCCTGATGGTGACTTGCTGTGGTACATCTTCCGCATATCGGGTTACCCCCACCATATCAGAGAAATATTGCTGCGGATTGATGCTGGTGTTTGCCCGATATTCGATGGAAACCGGCGATACTGCTACAATTCTATCCAGCGGAGAATTATCCAGTCGCTGCTGTTCTTCATTCCAGCCAAACAAAAACCAACGTTGGTTGAATTGCTTCAACCACCATGGATGAATGACCTTTTCTAACGCATCTGTATCATAGGGTTGATAAACCATCTTCAATACTGTTTGAGCCCGGATAGCTTCAAACAATGGCTCCAACCATTCGATGCCTTTTAGCTGCGGGTTGTGTTCAAATAACAGCACATCGGCATTAACCGGTTGCTGTTCGGGCAACTGTTTTTCCATCTTGTGTCGCAATCGGGCAAACTCTTTTACCAAAGGAAATCCGCTCATTTGTTCCAGTACTGCATGCGACAATGCAAAGGCAAATGATTCGTCGGCATTAATGGTCGGTAGTTCCAATACATAATCATCTTCCTCGTAATAATACCAGCGTTCTCTACCCTTGTCTATAAATGCGATAAGTGCTGGGTTGTGAGGCAGGCTTTGCAAATACCGTAAGTCTTTTTGAATGGTGCGAACTGTAACAGGCGCCTCTTCACATTCCAACAAATAGGCATTTACTTTCTCCAGCAGCTGTTTGGCCGTCCAACGGCGGGCTGTTTGGCGCAAACAGCCGTCAATAACAGGCAGTCGAAAGTGGCGGCGGCGGTCGGTGGAAAGCATGCGTAAAAATAGGCGAACCAAACGTTCGCAGGTGGGGTGGAGGTTTGTGCTCTCTTGAAAAGCTACCCCACATATCAGCAATTGTACAATCAGCATGGTGAAGCACTCACCTATCTGGAACTATTGCTCACCCAAGAGTGGCGCAACAAGAGATCCGAAATTTTACAAAGAGATAACTACACTTGTTCCGTTTGCGCCGGCCGCGAAACATTGCCGTTCCTGAATAGCTCCACAGGACTGTTGCAACCACATGAAGTGTACATACCCGACACCTGCAGGCAGTACAACTGGCAAATGAGCTTTGCAGATGCTTCAATAGACATGAGTATCCTTTACGATAGAGATATTGAGTATAGGCCCGTAGCGCAACATCGCCGCATGCATGTGCACCATCGCTTGTATATTTACGACAGGCTGCCCTAGCAGTATGCCGACAAACACCTAACCTGCATGTGCGAAGCCTGCCACCACCAATGGCACCAACATCACCGGGTAAAAGTGTACCGGCACACACCCAGTGGCTACCTGGAAATGACGGGCCTTACACCTTGTAAGCGCTGTGCCGGAGCAGGCAGGTTGCCGCAATATAGCCACGTAGAAGCTGGTATTTGCTTCCGGTGCTGGGGGGCATGTTTTGAAGAATGGATAACACCTGCACTCCGTGCCAGAAGCAAACAGATACATGAATCAATGAAACTGCATAATTAGTAAGACATGAGAACACACATCAACAACTTTGGGATTGAAAATTTTCGAGTATTTAAAGACCACACGCATTTTGAATTTGCACCTATTACTGTTTTGGTGGGGCCGAATGGAAGTGGTAAAAGTAGTTTGACTAAAGGCCTTGAACTATTTAAAAATGAGGAAATAAAACAAGCAAATGGTTTCACTCCATTTGACTTAGCTCCTTTATTTACCCGGAAAATAAGCTCTGAAAAACACACTGAAAAAATTGGAGACTTACGTCAAGCCTTAAATTTCGAAACCAGCAAGAAAATAATTTCAAATTATATTAGCTACAAAGCCTTTGGAATTGACGATACTTTTCACGTTGAGTTTCAGTATGAAATTGATTGTTCGAATTATTTTTCTGAAGCAAGTTTGCTACAAATGAGGATTCGTAACAATGCTAATGAAGAAATTCTTGTAATTACTAGAGAATTTGCCTTAATCGACTTTAACTACTTTATACTTTCATTTGAATCAGCATTTGAAAAATCACGTAAAGTATGGGGTGATTTTTTTGACTTATACGAAGAAGCCAAAGAAAGAAATTCAGAGCAAGATATTTCTGAATCAATTGAACAACTGAATAATTACGTTATTAAATATAAACTTGACGTAGAAATTAATTACAATAGTAATAACGAAATAGCCTTTAGCAGAATGTATGGCGACAACGAAAGGGGTTTAAACTATTTCAATTCACTTAACCACTATAATACTTTCATTAAAGGCAATAGTTTTGAAGACTTTATTGATGTTGCATTTTTGTCAAAGCTTGCAAGTCATTTTCAAATAGAAAACCCTTTTGAAGAAAAGATTGGTAATAAGCGAAAGATTCTCGATTTGATTAATGAAATATCTAATTATTATACCTCAAAAAAGTGGCATTTACTCGAATGGGGGTATTTTCAGGGTTCATCAATGAGGGGTATAGGAGGTAGCATAAATCAAGATTTGAGATTTGATGGAGAAGTTTTTCCCTTCAAGGCATTTAATATAATTCGATTTAATTTGAAGGATGACTCGATCTTAGATGAGCATGATGTCTTTTCCTTTATGCAAAAAGATCAGGCAAAACAAACATATAATAATTCATCAAAGTCAATAATTGACACCCTTTCGTACATTGATAGAATGTCCTCTTTTTATTCTGGTGATATTCTTTGCACAGATTTAGAAAAGTCGTTTTATGAGACATTTTTATTTGAGAATTTAGCCCCATTGCAAAACGAAATTGCAAAACGAAATCAACTTTATAAATTAGATACTCAAAAAACCAATCTTTCAAGAAGTAATTACTTTCAAAACGATTTTTCTTCATCTCTTTTTAAAAATTACTTCAAGGAAAAAGAGTTTACCCAAAAAGATATACTAAACTTCATAAATACATGGGTGAAGGATTTTAAAATAGCGAATTCAGTTGAATTCGTGCTCCATAGCAATACGCAATCATTTGAAATTTATTTAGAACTTCTTAATGGTAAGAAGATTAATATTGGTGATACTGGATTTGGAATTACTAGATTGCTTCCGATAATTCTAGCTTGCTTTAAGCAACATATTGAGTACGATATCGAGGCTTCTTATTCTCCATCAGTAATTGTAATCGAAGAACCCGAATCGAACCTTCACCCAGCTTTGCAAAGCAAACTGGCGGATATGTTTGTTGATGCTGCTCAAACTTTCAACACCCAATTCATCATCGAAACCCACAGCGAGTACCTCATTCGCAAGTTGCAATACCTCACGGCTAAAAAAGACATCAAGCCGGAGGATACGGTTATCTATTACTTCTACCCGCCTGATCATCCTGACGTGGTAAGTGGTCAGGAGCCGCAGGTGAAGAAGATTAATATTCTTCCTGACGGTAGATTGTCCGCACCATTCGGTGAAGGTTTTTATGATGAGTCTGCCAGGTTGATGATTTCTCTAATGGAAGTGAGCAATCCGAACTAACATGAAAGCAGTCTTCAAAAGTTTTATAGACGTTGCTTTTTTGAAGAATCATAAAAGCAAAAGACCATACTCTGCTTCTGAGGATGTTGATTCGCCAGAGTTGGAGAACTGGAAGGCAATCAACCGATTCATTTTACAGGGATCGGAGATCGGCTTTTTCAGAAGCGGCGTGGATGCGGCTGATTTGCAGGAATCGAATCCAATCGCATTCGCTTTGCTTAATGATTACTGGCAAGGGAAAAGACAGGATATCGAAATAGTAGATGCTCCGCATGAGCAATTGGTGCAGGAGAATCGTTTTATGAGTGTCTTTTTCTTTACAGATGAAATACAGCTGGGGTTTAGTCCGGCTGCGTATGGGTTTGTGAAGTATGATTCAGCAAAGGTGCAAAAGCGCTGGCTGGATAATCCTACAAAACCGCAAGCATTTTTAGTGAGTGGCGAACAACTTTTAAATGCCCAACTTCATTCATGGAACGATTTTCAGCAATTTGGCTTTTCGACCCATTCAGTTGTCATTTTTGATAATTATGTCTTCCGGCATCGTGGAAATATCGCTACAAACTTCATTAAGCTTTTGATGGCGATTTGTCCCGATTCTCTCTCAAAACATCCATTGGACCTTCTTGTGGTCACCAAGTACTTCTATGGGAAGGATGGACGGAAACCTAGGAAGGAAAACGAGGCGGTACCAGTTGACGTGGTGTATAGTGATGTTAAAAAAGCATTAGAGGGATGCCGAAATGGGAAGCCGTTTAACCTAACTATAGTACAAAAGGCTTCGGAGCTCGATAGAATACATGACCGAAACATTTTGACAAATTACCTGCAAATTAGCCTGTCGAATTCGTTGTCATTTTTTGATTTTAATGGGAAGGTGCGAATGGCCTCAGATGTAAAGATCGAACCCTTTCCACATATTCGTAGAAATGGAGACGGCACCGTTGGTGATCATAGTTTGGTTTTGCTTCAACGTGCTCGTGAGGCTATCCATGATGATAGGAATCATGATTGCGGCATGAAAGAAAATCGGCTGCTGAAGGTGCTGGGGTAGAGCTGGCCAGGAATGCACTGCAGCTGAAGTGAGTGAAACAACTCTGCTGCCATTGTAGGCGGACCTTATTTTCGGTCAGTTCGAAAGTAGAGATTTCGGTTTGTTGTTGGTGCTGTTTGGATTGACTTTATTCACTAAACGGCTC
>JAIUNV010000004.1 GCA_020161435.1 Bacteroidota bacterium
TAACTATTTTTGAATCCCGATGCAGACTCTGAATAACAGCTAGCTGAAATCGTTTACACAAAATATTTTACAGTCTCGTGTAATTGTAAGTACCCCTTTTCTCAGACAGCTTGAGACTGAAAAATTTGTAATCTTAATTCTTGTTTCGAGTAGGGATTATTACGAAATTTTGGAGATTGATGATTATTTATCAACACTTTGCTATGTAAGCTTTTGATGACACTTTGAAACATATGGAATAATCCGCTCTGCAAACTAAAAATGAAAAAATATTCATTCGTTTTATTTTTCACGTTTGCTACCTGTTTGGCTTTTTCAGCACAATTGAAAGGGAAAGTCATTGCAATAACTGATGGCGATACCTTCACATTGCTTACTGGTCAAAACCAGCAGGTGAAGATCAGGTTGCATGGTATCGACTGCCCGGAGAAGAAGCAGCCCTATTTCAACAGTGCAAAAGCGTACACCTCATCACTTGTTTTTGGCAAGCAGGTTTTGGTTCTGGTGAAAAATAAGGATCGGTATGGCAGAACAATCGGCATTGTGTTCTTGAAGGATAAGCGTAACGTAAATGAATTGTTGCTGCAGGCTGGCCGGGCCTGGCATTTCAAAAAGTATGATCAAGATGCCCGATGGGCTGCTATGGAACAACTGGCACGCCGACAACGCAAGGGCTTATGGGCCGCCCCGAATCCCATTGCACCTTGGGATTGGCGGGCTATGAAGAGATGATTTTTCGAAAAATCTCTTTGCCATTGTTTGATTGAGAATTTTCACTCCTCAAATACATTGCGATCTAATGCTACAAAGTTTGGCAAAAGAATGACCCATGTTACTCATGCATTGCTTAGCGGAAATCACAGACCGTACCCTTGTTTTTGAACAGAGAATGCTTTGGCAGCAAGGTTTAGTTGAACATAGCTACAGTGATTGTAACCACATTGGGAACCCTCCATCATTAGCAGGCGACTTTTTAGTTCATACTTGTTTTAATCTCGAAAATGTTTCGGAAGGAGAGATTGGTTTGGTAATACAACAGACGGAAAAATTATCGTCGGAGCTCAGCTTACGATGTGTGTTGCAATTATCAAGTGGCGTTTGGCAAATCGCAGAAATAAATGATAGGAACGGGGTGAAACTGCTGGGAAAAAGAGGCAAGCTTGATGGAAAGATTTCCAGGAACATGGACATGTATTTGCTCTCTGTGAATAGCCAGTATTTCTTCTATATCGCTGATATAGACGCCCCATTGTTTCAATGCGATCATGCTGCTTTGATGTCGTCACCACGTTTTCCAAAGCTTCATGTGGATGGACACGAGATGCCAGTTACTGCATCCATGAAAATTTGGCATTTCAGCAGCCAGCCAAAAGGTACTTTGAGTCTTAAAGCATTGCTGGCGGCTTAAGCATCATCGATTTTGCGCCAGCATTTCCTGTAGTGTTTCCTGTAATTGTTGCCTTAATTCCAGCGGCTTAATTATTGTAAGATGCTTTCCAAAGCTGAGCAATTGACTCAATAGTTCAGGACTATCAATCACCTGCATGCTCACCTGTATGCCATCTTTCAATCGCTTGGTAACTTCTTGTGAATGATGCATGGGATGTTTCTCCAACAACACACTGATGGGCTCCTTTACTTCAATCACCAAGTCTATGGGATGATTACTGCCGCCCATAATACCCACAGCGTTTTTGAATAATGACTCTGGATTAAAATCACTACGCTTCACTACTATTTTGGGCTCCAATATTACATTGGTCATTCTGTCGAGTGCAAACGTGAGATAAGCGGCATGTTTTTCATACCAGCCAATCACATACCATTTATTTCGGTTTTCCTTTAGTAAATGAGGAACCAGCGAGAAGGTTTTGTGCTCTTGCTTGTAAATGTTGTCGTACTCAAAACTGATAGGATGATTGTTGGCAATGGCATGGTAAATCGGTTGCAGCCAATCGTTGCCATCACTGCCAAGTGTACGTTCAAATTGTACAAACTGATCAACCATTGGATCGCCGGGCTGACGAGAAAGGGAGAGCCGGGTGTAGATCTTGTCGATGGCTTCTTTGAAATGCTCGAAGATGCTGATGTTGCGATACTGGTACAGGGTGAGGGAGGCAAATTTGAGAGCATCTTCTTCCTGAGGATTCAGAGGAAGCTTTTCTATCGAATAGTTGTGTTCGTCATAGTAATACCCTTTTCTGACTTTATGGTATTTAATGGGTGCGTAATAGCCGAGCCCCTTGTCGTTGCGCATAGCTTCAAAGTCCTTCTCAATCTGAGAAATAGAAATTTTGCCAGACAACTCTCCAAAAATTTCCATTTCGCACTTGTTCCTGATATAGTCTTTATCGGGGAAGGGGTGCATATTGTTTCGCAAACAGCGGTCAATGATGCGATAGCGGGAAAGTGCTGACTTATTAGCAGGCATGAAAATGGCTTTAGTAGGTGGTTGAAGTTAGGGCATTTGGCAAGTTTGAAAATGAGATTTTCGGAATAAAAATGGAAGGTTGCAAATAGATTGCGATGTGGCCAGATAAGTTGCAACCAGTTTCTCATCACGCATCATAGTAGAAACCCCTAAACCCACACTGGAACGGACCGGCTAATAACCGGTCCTTCCTTCTTTAGGTGAAAATTAAATACTTGAGATAAGGGTTTATCAGCAGCACTCAAGGAATGAAAAGGATTATTCCAAAATATTTGAAATCAAAAAAACTTTAGACGGGCTGTTAATAGTACAGGTCAATCCTTTTTGGGGAATAATATCTGCTGGGCGTCCAGCAGCGTTTTTTCAATATCCCGGGCTGTGGCAGCTTCAGCGAATCGAGCACCCTTGATAGCTTTCGTCTTCGCTTTAGTGGCTATAGCAATCGCCTTTGTCATGGCTTCTTCAATTGTTTTGATCAGCTCAAATAACTCACTGGAATTGTTGTTTTCTGCCATGGTCAATTCTTTGAATGCATACTGAAATAAATAAGTATTACATCTAAGGATGTAATTTCTAGCTTGTGATACCAATCTGATGCAAGCTTGCTTGGGCAGATAGCAATGTATTTGCAATCTGACTCAGATTCAGGGATACTTGCACTTTCATTTTAAAACATTTAATTATAAATCCAAACTACAATTCACCCATTCGCCATCGAAACTGGCCTTGTATTTTTTGTAAAAGTTGATGGCGGGTTCGTTCCATTCCAACACCTGCCATACCATGCGTTTGTATTGTTTCTCTTTGGCTTCTGCAATGAGTGCATCAAACAACAATTTGCCCAAACTTTTGCCACGCATGCTTTCTGTTACTAAAATATCTTCGAGATACATGGCTTGCCCCTTCCAGGTGCTGTAGCGGATGTAATACAAAGCAAAGCCTTGCACTACGCCATCTACTTCGGCGCAAAAAGCCCACCACACAGGGTTGGGGCCGAAGCCGCTTTCTTCAAAATGCTGCAGCGTTACAGTCACTTCCTGTGGTGCTTTTTCATACAGTGCCAATTCCCGCACCAACTCCATCAGGCGGGGGCAATCTTCTTTGGTAGCTCTTCTAACTGTGATAAACATAAATCTGTAATGGTTATTGACGATTGGCTTTGTAGTTGCCATGAGGTTGTAAAAAAGTAACGGCAGGGGCTTTGCCTGCTACAGGGGCTTCAAACTGCAGGGCGAAACCCGCTACTGCTTTAAACACAAATTTGTGCTCTCCGGTAAATGCCAGTTCGTATGGCGGCTGGCCGGGCACTTCTACATACAATGTGTTCTCGTTTTTGATGTACACTTTGGCCAGCATATTGCCGAGCTGATAGCTGCCGGTGTATTGTTCCAAATCGGCTTTGCTCAATGCTTTGGCTTTGGCTGTTTTTGCAAATACCAATTGAATATTGGGCGCTTCAAAACCAAATGCCTGCAGCGATTCTATATCGCCGCTGATGTTGGTATTAAAGCGAAATGATTGTCCGCCCTGAGCCGATGTGTCAATTTTCTCGCCTGCAATTATTTCAACAGGATAAAAGAAATCGTAATGCCAGTTGTTGAGCCAGTAAGTATTGCGGCTGGTACGCAACCAAAGGCTGTCGTGTTGCACAAATACATCATACGTACCATAGGCGGGATGTGTATACAAACCCTCGTAAGCTGCCAGCGGATGGCTCATGCGTTGTGCACTCCGCACCGTTACCGGCTTAGTGTTGGCACCAGCAGCTGCGTTTGTTGCTTTGGCTTTTGCCACTGCATCGAGATTGCGTTTGTTCCAGTCGATGGACGATAGTCCCAAAGCACGGTCGGTCAATATTCGACGTACAATGGCAGGCACTGTGCGGCTATCCTGATTCGACAAGACTACTATGCCAATGCTATCATTGGGAAAGAAAGCGGTGGTAGCAATAAAGCCATCTATTGCACCGCCATGCTCCACCTGATAATGTCCCCGATAGCTGCTGAGCGTCCAGCCAAAGCCATAATCGCCACCGCTCATAAAAGCAACATCTTGCTCTGGAATGCCAGCGCCGGTGGTCATTTGGCCACTGGTGGCTTCTTTGAAATGAACAGCAGGCACAACTGCCTGTCCGTTGTATTTGCCGCCATATATCCAGGCTTGTACCCACTTGCTCATGTCGAGTACAGAACTGTACACTGCGCCTGCAGGACCCATGCCGCCAATATTGTAATGTGGTACTTTTTTAATCGTACTATCGGTAGAATAACTATAAGGCGAAGCCAGATTACTGTCGGCTTTTACGGCACTGTAAGGCATGTTGCTGCGTGTCATGCCAAGTGGTTTGAAAATTTTATCGAGCATGTTTTTCTCCCAACTCTGGCGACTAAATTTTTCTACCACATAGCCCTGCGCAAAAAACATGAAGTTGTTGTACTGATATTTTTCTTTTGAGCGATAGGTAGGCTCCATGAATTGAATGCGCTGTAGCAAACTATCGCGGTTGTCGCTGGGGTTGAGGTACCACGACAAATCATGACGGGGTAAACCAGTGCGATGGCTCATCATGTCCCGCATGGTAATGCTGTTGTTCATGTCGTTGTTGAAAAACTTCAACTCTGGCAGGTAGTTGCCTACAGGTTCATCGTAGGTAAATTTTCCATCGGCTACCAATTGACCTACCAGCGTTGATGTGAAAGCCTTGGTGCAAGAACCGATAGCAAACAACGTGTTTGGTGTAACGGGTTGTTTCGTGTCGAGGTCACGTACACCAAAGCCTTGGGCAAATACTACTTTGTTTTTCTCCACCACAGCTACGGCAAAGCCCGCAGCATGCCAGTCCTTCAACACCTGTTGCAGTTGGGCTTCCACGCCGGCATATTTGTCAACGTTCGTGGCTGGTTTTTTCTTTTGTGCCCAAGTACTTGCAGTTAAGCAAAGCAGCACAAATACAAAGTAGTTTCTCATGAGTTAACTATTTTCTGAATGATAAACACAAAGACTTAACCCTGCAATGCCTGATCGAGATCGGCAATAATATCCTGTACATTTTCGATGCCTACACTCATACGAATGAGGCCATCAGTAATGCCGAACAACAATCGGTTTTCGCGGCTGAGGCCTGCGTGGCTCATGCTGGCTGGATGGCTGAGCAATGTGTCTACCGTGCCCAGTGAAACCGCTCTGGTACACATTTTTAAACGGTTGATAAATTGCTTGCCAGCTTCCAATCCGCCTTTCAATTCAAAGCTCATCATGGGGCCGGGGTGCCGCATTTGCCTGGCACTGATGTAGAAATCCGGGTGCTGATGCAAGCCGGTATAATTCACATGTTCAATGTTGGGATGGCTATCCAAAAACTGCGCTACTTCCATGGCGTTGTGGCAATGGCGTTCCATGCGTAGTTCTAACGTTTTGATGCCTTGCGTCAACAAATAGGCATCAAAAGGATTGGCATTGCCACCCAACAGGGCATGCCATTTCCATGCTGTGGTCTTCATGAAATGAATGTCTTTTCCTATAAGCACACCGCCTATGGCAGAGCCATGTCCGTTCAAAAACTTGGTGGTAGAATGAAACACAAAATCAACTCCATACGCAAATGGTTGTTGCAAGTATGGCGTAGCAAATGTGTTGTCTACGGATACCATTTTTCCATAACGCTTGGCAAGTTGTGTTAATGCTTCTATATCTACACAACGGATGGTTGGGTTGGCGGGTGTTTCAATATGAATGAGCTTGATGCTGTCATCTTTTTGCAACCATTCTTCTGCTTTCTCCAAATCATGCAGGTCTTCAATAATGGGTTCAATGCCGCTATTGGCCAGCACTTTGTGCAGCAGCTCAAACGTGCCGCCGTATAGTGAGTGATGGCTCAATACTTTATCGCCTGCTTTCAGCGTACTGAAAAACAAAGTAGCCATGGCCGCTTGTCCGCTGGCATGCAGCAGTGCTTTCAGTTCGAGTGGTTGTCCGTTTTCATCACTCAATCCAAAGGCTTCCAGTGCGGCAATTTTTTGTTCGCATTCTTTAAAAGTAGGGTTGCCCCAGCGGCTGTACACTTTCTCTTTATCGAGGCTGGCAAAGCGTTCCATGCCTTCCTCCGCTGTGTCAAACACAAAGGTGGACGTAGCGTAGATGGGAGTAATGTGCGAACTGTTGGGGTCTTGTTCGTGACCGCCATGAATGGCGGTACTGCTCCAGCCACTCAACGGAAAATTTTTATCTGCCATGATGATTTCTTAAATACATTTAGTTGCTTTCAATCTGTTCAAAACTATCATTTAAAAAGCAATCATTTCCCCGACATTTCTATGAAAGAGCTTCTTTGTCAATATGCTGCTCACAATGTATGGGCCAATCACAAATTGTTGTTTCACATTCAGCAAATGGAAGAGCACAAATGGTACCAACAAGTGCCATCCAGTTTCGATAGTTTGTACAAAACCATTTTGCACATGTGGGATGCCGAAAGTGGCTGGTGGCAACGGATGCGGCTGCATGAACACCTGGTGATTCCTTCGGCCAGTTTCGATCCATCATTAAAAGATGCCTGTAACGGCCTGATGCAGCAAAGCATGCAGTGGGAGCCCTTCATTCAGCAGTCGCTCAATGAAGATGCCATCAACAGTTTGCTCATGTATAAAAATTCGAGGGGCGAAGAATTTGCTCAGCCTGTTCGGGAAGTGCTGCTGCATGTGTTTAATCACTCCACTTTTCACCGGGGTCAGTTGGTGACTATGATGCGGCATTTGGGCGAAACCAATATTCCGGCTACCGATTTTATTGCCTTTGCCCGCAAGCCTTTGGCGGGTTAATGACGGCCGTCATAGGCTACGTTGTGGCTTCCACAGAAATTGCTGTTACTAAACAAAGATTGCATGACTGCCTTCCCCAACGATTTGCAGATAGCTCAAGCTGCACCCATTCGACATATCAAAGAAATTGCTGCCAAACTCGGCATTAGCAACGATGATCTGGAATACTACGGCAAATACAAAGCCAAGTTGCCGCACAAACTCATCAACGATGCCGTTTGGCCAGAGCATCATTTGATATTGGTAACAGCCATGACACCCACGCCCTATGGCGAAGGCAAAACCACCATGAGTGTAGGCCTTACGGATGGCCTGAATACTATTGGAAAAAAAGCGATGGCTGTGTTGCGGGAACCATCACTTGGTCCGGTGTTTGGCATTAAAGGTGGTGCTGCCGGTGGTGGCTATGCACAGGTCATTCCGATGGAAGATATCAACCTGCATTTCACCGGCGATTTTAGTGCTATTGAAAAAGCGAACAACCTGTTGTCGGCACTTATCGACAACAATTTGCAAAACAAAAAACACAGCCTGCACATAGATCCCCGCACCATTGTGTGGAAACGGGTGATGGACATGAATGACCGTGCACTGCGCCACATTATGGTTGGCCTGGGCGGTACCAACAATGGTATTCCACGGGAGGATGGTTTCAACATTACGCCTGCCTCTGAAATCATGGCCATTTTGTGCATGAGCCAAAGCATCGCCGACCTGAAAGAAAGACTAGGCAATATTTTTATTGGCTTCACTTTTGACGGGCAGCCTGTGTATGCCCGTGACCTTCATGCGGTAGGTGCCATGGCGGCTTTGCTGAAAGAAGCCATTAAACCTAATCTGGTGCAAACACTGGAAGGCAATCCTGCTATTTTACATGGCGGGCCATTTGCAAGTATTGCCCAAGGTACCAACAGCATTGTGGCTACTAAAATGGGATTGAGCCTTGCAGATTATGTTGTAACGGAAGCTGGATTTGCGGCAGACCTCGGTGCCGAAAAATTCTTCGATATTAAATGTGTGGCAGGTGGGTTGCAACCAGAAGCGGTGGTACTGGTGGCTACTATCAAGGCATTGCGGCACCATGGTGGTGCAAAAAAAGCGGAGCTGCAAACGGCCGATGTGCCCAAGGTATTAGCTGGCTTGCCCAATCTCGGCAAGCACATTGAAAACATCATGAAGTTTGGCATCCGGCCCATTGTGTGCATCAATCATCTTCCAACGGATGATGCGGCGGAAATTGCAGCCGTGCAAGACTATTGCGCTGCGTTGGGTGTGCAGGCCTTGGTGAGCAAGGCATTTGCCGAAGGCGGAAAAGGTGCTGCTGATTTGGCCAACGCCGTGGTGCAAATGATTGAGCGTAAACAAAACAATTTTAAGCCTTTGTACAGTTGGGATGAACCTATTGAAATAAAGATTGAACGCATAGCCAAAGAAGTGTATGGAGCCAGTAGTGTAGACTATTCGGTTAAAGCGAAAGCCAATCTGAAAACCATACACACACTGGGCTTGCAGGCCTTGCCGGTATGTATGGCCAAAACACCGAAGAGCCTGAGTGATGACGAACGCAAACTCGGTCGCCCCGAGAATTTTGCTATAACGGTACGTGAATTTGAGCTGGCCATCGGTGCGGGTTTTGTAATACCCATTTTAGGCGATATGATGCGGATGCCCGGCCTGCCGGCAGAGCCCGCTGCAGAGCAAATGGATCTCAGCGATGATGGCGTTATTTCGGGGTTGTTTTAAACTTACTCCGCCAGCGTCCATTGCGAAGTGCGGCCCAGAAAAGTCATGCTGCACAAAAAGCCACGCAGGTCTATCACATTGCCTTTGAGGGTGAGTTTGCCGCAATAGGTTTTGCCATTGTTGGGGTCGTACACTTTGCCGCCTTCCAGCACATTGTTGTCGTTGGTGAGGGCAAAGCCGGTAAGAATCAACAGGTCCATCAGCGGCTTTTGCTGTCGGTTTTCATCCGGATTTTCTTTGTCGGTGCGGGGCTTGCCGTTGGGATCGTTGGGCACTTTTAACCAAACTATTTTGCCGTAATATTTACCATCTACGGCTTTGTAAATTTTAATCTTCGATGTTTTTTCGGCATTGTACCAGGTACGTTCTATGGGGTGCTTTTGCGCTACGGCCAACAGGCTGGTGAGGCAAAACACGAAGGCAAGTATTGTTTTCATCACGTATCAATTTTATACACTGCAAGAAATAAAAAATGCGAACATGATGTTCGCATTCATAACGGTCGGTTGTCAAAAGATATTATTGTCCGTCGTAGGCCCACTTAATCCAGGTGGCGCCCCAGGTAAAGCCGCCGCCAAAGGCTGCCAGTACAATGTTGTCGCCTTTCTTCAGTTGGCTTTCCCAATCGTTGAGGCACAGCGGCAGCGTACCCGCCGTAGTATTGCCATATTTCTGGATGTTGATCATCACTTTTTCCGTAGGCAGGCCCATGCGGTTGGCCGTAGCATCGATGATGCGGAGGTTTGCCTGATGCGGTACCAGCCAGGCAATATCATCGGCCGTCAGGTTGTTTCGTTCCAGCAGTTCGGCGCTTACATCGGCCATGCCTTTTACGGCAAATTTGAACACTGCCTGACCTTCCTGATACACAAAGTGTTCTTTGGCCATGACGGTTTCAATGGTGGCTGGTTTGGCACTGCCGCCAGCCTTCATGTGCAGATGGGTACAGCCACTGCCATCGCTACGCAAAATGCTGTCGAGTACGCCAAGGCCTTCGTTGTTGGGCTCCAGTAAAACAGCGCCGCCGCCATCACCAAAAATGATGCAGGTAGCACGGTCGGTATAGTCGATGATGGCACTCATTTTATCGGCACCAACAACAATTACTTTTTTGTAGCGGCCACTTTCTATGAGGGTGGCACCGGTGGTAAGGGCGTATAAAAAACCACTGCAGGCAGCGTTGATATCGAAACTCCAGGCATTTTTGGCACCTACACGGTCGGCTATGAGGTTGGCCGTGGCCGGAAACACCATGTCGGGGGTTACGGTGGCGCAAATAATACAGTCAATCTCTAACGGATCGAGGCCTTTTTTCTCAATAATTTGTTGCACGGCAGGTGTGCCCAGGTGACTGGTGCCTTTGCCTTCTCCCTTTAAAATACGGCGTTCTTCAATGCCGGTGCGGCTTCGAATCCACTCGTCATTAGTGTCCACCATTTTCTCCAAATCGAAATTGGTGAGTTTATCTTCTGGCACATAGCCGCCAACGGCGGTAATAGCTGCGGTAATTTTTTGGCTCATAATTGGAGGCGAAGATAAGGTTTGCCGAAAAAATGGTTGTAATGCCGTTGGGCATTTATACGTAAGAATGCGACGTTGCCCAGGGAAACCTGTGCGGGATGGATAATCTTGTCATAGGCTTGTATCCTCCGACAGGATGTACTATTTTCCCCATTTATATCCTTACCTATGAAAGTAAATCAACTTCTAAAGCCACTCGTTTTGTTGCTGTTTCTGCTGAACTATGTGTTCGGGGTTACCCAAAATGTAGGCATTGGCACTTCAAACCCGCTTAATCCTTTGCATGTGGTGGGAAGTACAAATGTGATGTTGCGATTGGTAAGTACCAACAGTAATGCTTCAGAAATTGCCTTTTATACAGCGGATGGGTTGAAAGGATATGTTGGAGCTTACAACAATACCCTTGAAGTAGCTGCTATAGCACTGGAGCCTGTAACCTTGCTTACCAGCGGTACACAACGCATGATTGTAACTGCCGGTGGCAATGTGGGTATTGGTAGTTTAACTGCGCCTGCAGAAAAACTAACCATACAATCGGGCAATATTTTGCTGAGCAATGCCGACAAAGGCATCATCCTAAACGGTGCCGACAGGCCCATGATTACCCGGTGGTTCGATCCATTTATATCTGGCACCTACACGGGCATTGGCAGGTGGGGCATGTTTATGGAACCCAACCGGCTGGTGTTGGGCGTCCCCAATCTTTCTGACAAGGCTATTGAATTTGCGGGTTACAATACAAACAGCTCCCGAAGTGCATTTCTTACCATTCAGCAATCAGGAAAAGTAAACCGGCCAGCCACAGGCGGAACAGATTTACTACCTATCGCCATCGGTAATATACGGTGGGATGGAGTGGTGAATGGCGGTTCGGGAAATTTTTCAGTAGAAAAGGTAGGTACTGGAATTTTTTATATAACACTCAACGGCATCACTTATACGGAAACCGGATTTGTAACTATAGCTACTGTTTCGCAGGTTTTCAACAATCCATCTTTTGTATACTCAGATGTAGCAACCGGAGGACGATTGGCACTAGTTGTAAAAAATGATAGCGGTACGCTGGCCAATCAGGATGTGCATTTTATTGTTTATCGCCTTTAATTAGTTATCCAACATCATTATTGTATGAAAAATTCTTTATTAGTCTTGGTGTTTGCTGTGCTTACATTTCATGCCAATACCCAAAACATTGGCATTGGTAAACCCAATCCCATTTTCCGGCTCGATGTATTGTCTACCGCCAACAGCCCGGCCCGGTTTGATGCTGCAGCTCCCATGTACATTGCCCTGTTTGAGAATGGCGGTTACGTGGGCTATCTCGGTTCTTTTTCGGGTGCAGCACCCGATGTAGATTTTGGCACCGGAGCGGGCAACACAACCGGCAGGGTTCACCTTACTACTCAGGCTACACCCCGCCTTACTGTTCGTGAAAACGGTTATGTAGGCATCAACCTCACCAGCCCCAACCGCCATTTGGATGTAAATGGCGACATGAATGTGAACGGTACTTTTTATGTAAATGCCAATAGCGGCACCACCGGGCAAGTGCTTACTTCGGGCGGTGCGGGGGCCTCACCCAGCTGGCAAACTTTGAGTACGGCGTATGAAAATGATATCCGTTTTGCCGTACAAACCAACCAGACTACTACAGGAGGCTCTACCAGCAGCTCACGGTCTGTTTTGTACAATACTAATACTGTATCTGTAGGTACGCCTACCAACGGCGCCATCACCATTACTGAAGAAGGGCTCTATCATTTTGAAGGCAATTTTACCGTAGCAGTTGAATACAGCGGGCAAACCGTGGGCGATAATACCAATGCAACCGGCCGTTTGGTAGTTGGGCTATCCCAAATTTTTGATACCCACTACATCACCAGTTTTAAAAAAACAGGAACGGGCAGCAATTGGCGGGGTCAGGAAGTGTTTACCTGGGAAAAAGACTTGTACTTTACGGCGGCGCAGGTGCCACTTAATATTACCTATGGCTATGCATTTAATGCCTCGCCAACCAATGGCGCTGTCTTATTATCCCGCAGTATGACGGGTATTATTTCAGGATATAAAATTGCTGATTGAGCATCGTCAACGAATCCCCATTCATGTCAAAAAAGCAAACAGCCCTTTCAAATTTTGAAAGGGCTGTTCGGTTATAAAAAGTGCCAGCGTGTTACGCCAGGTTGTGAAAC
Source organism: Bacteroidota bacterium (assembly GCA_020161435.1). Classification (GTDB taxonomy): domain Bacteria; phylum Bacteroidota; class Bacteroidia; order Chitinophagales; family Chitinophagaceae; genus Phnomibacter. The sequence goes on from JAIUNV010000004.1 coordinate 12,705, forward strand.
ACTTTCTGCACGTCTTCGTCTTGTTCCAGTTTGTCTACCAGTTTCAGCACTTCTTCCGATTGCTCATCGTTGAGGCTTACGGTAGTGGTAGGTATCCATTCCAGTTCGGCGCTGATGGGGCTGAGGCCTTTTTCTTCGAGGGCTTTTTGCAGGCTGCCAAAGTCGGCAAAGGCGCAGCGTAGCACCAATACTTCGGTGGTATTGCCAGCGTTGTCGGGGTCCGATGTGCCTTCACCCAGTTCTTCGAGGCCGGCATCAATCAGTTCCAGCTCCAGCTCGTCGGCATCCAGTCCTTCGGGCTTCAGTTTGAACACACCCATTTTTTTAAACTGAAATGCCACACTACCACTGTTGCCCATGGCGCCGCCACCTTTGTTGAAGATGGCTTTCACGTTGGCCACGGTACGAACGTGGTTGTCGGTAGCGGTTTCTACCAAAATGGCCACGCCGTGTGGGGCATATCCTTCATACAAAATTTCGTCGTAGTTCACCAGGTCTTTACCCTGAGCCCTTTTGATGGCCGCTTCTACACGGTCTTTGGGCATGCCTACGCTGCGGGCATTCTGAAAGCAGCGGCGAAGGGCTGCGTTGCTGTTGGGGTCGGGGCCACCGGCTTTTACAGCAATCACAATTTCTTTACCAATACGGGTAAAGTTTTTGGCCATTTTATCCCAGCGGGCAAACATGGCGCTTTTACGTACTTCAAATATGCGACCCATACAATACTATTTCTGATTTCTGAATTCGGATTGCTGATACAGGATGTTGGTTGGGGAGGATGATTGGAATGAAACAGACTTCCTGCTCAACCTCAATCTTACCCTTGACCTCAACCTTAACTCCAGCCTTCGGCTTTGGGTTGCAAATGTAAAGGCCAATGCAACGAAAAAAAAACCGCCCTTCCGGACGGTTTTTCTTAAGTGTATCAAGCTACTATTTCATTGGTTCAAAGTCATCTGCAGTAGGCAAAATATCTTTGTTAGGAATACGGAGCTTGCTGTGTTTTTTGCTGTATACAAAGTATACCACCAAGCCAAGTATCATCCACAAGGCAGCAAACTTCAGTGTACGCTGATCGATGGCTACAATCATACCGGTGCAAATAACAGCACCCAAAATGGGTACCAATGGTACAAGCGGTGTTTTGAAGGGACGCTCAATTTCGGGGCTCTTCATACGCATTACCCATACACCTACACTTACCAGTACAAAGGCAAAGAGGGTGCCGAAGCTGGTTAGGTCGCCGGCAACGTGCCCTGGCACAAATGCCGCAAACAGGCCTACAAATACAAACAGTATCCAGTTGGCTTTATAGGGCGTTTTATACTTGGGGTGCAAATCGCCAAAGGCTTTGGGAATGAGACCGTCGTTACTCATGGTGTAGAAAATACGGCTCTGCCCCATCAGCATTACCAGAATTACAGAGGAGAAACCGGCGAGGATAGCCACTGTAACAGCAGTAGCCAGCCAGCCATAGCCTGTCATGTAGGTGCTGATGGCATAGGCAACTGAAGCTTCTTTACCGGCCGTTTTAAACTCGGTATAGTTGGCTACACCTGTGAGTACATGGCCAAACAGGATGTACAAAATGGTACACACCACCAGCGAGCCCAAAATACCAATGGGCATGTCTCGCTTGGGATTTTTGGCTTCCTGGGCAGCGGTACTTACGGCATCAAAACCAATGAAGGCAAAGAACACAATGGCCGCACCACCGAGTACACCGCCCCAGCCGTGTTTGAAGATGCCATCGTGGCCGGGAGTGCCTTCCGGAATCATGTATGGCACATGGTTTTCAGGCTTAATAAACTGCCAGCCAAGGGCAATGAACAACACCACGATTGCCACTTTTATAAATACAATGATGGCATTCACAATCGCAGATTCCTGAGTGCCTTTGATGAGCAGCAATGTAATAGCCAGCAAAATAATGAGGGCCGGAGCATTCACGATACCATTAGTTACCGTAACCATGCTGGCCAAATTAGCTGGCAGGCTCTCAAACTGAGCATCGCTCAATACGAGTACACCGTTGGCTACCGACTTAGTGGCTTCCGGAATAAATGCAGTGATTTGTGCAATAGCGTCGCCGGTTACACTGTGCAGTGCTTCAAACGGCGAGTGGCACCATTCATACGGGACCGCACCTCCGAGCAGTTTATTCAGATATTCGCTCCAGGCAATGCTTACAGTAGCAGCACCCAACGCATATTCCATAATAAGGGCCCAACCAATTATCCAGGCTACAATTTCGCCAAGGGTTACATAGCTGTAAGCATACGCACTACCGGCAATAGGAATCATACTGGCAAATTCGGCATAGCACAAACCAGCAAAAGCACAACCCACAGCCGCAATCAAAAATGAAATGGTTACCGCAGGGCCGGCAGCTTCGGCAGAGGCAGCAGCCGTACGTACAAACAAACCTGCACCAATAATAGCACCAATACCCAATGCCACCAGGTTGCCAGCTCCAAGGGTCCGTTTCAGCCCTTTTTCAGAATCGGCAGCCTGAGCCAAAATTTGGGCTAAAGGCTTCTTCGCAAACAAACTCATAAGCTATCTGATTAGTTTTAGTAGAAAAATACTTTAAGGCGGAAAAATAGAGAATAATGCAACATACGACGAGATAAATTGAAACGCCTTGCGGCCATAGCCTTAATGACATACAACAACTTGTGCCAGGTAGCCGCAACAGCATGTGCTGTTGTTCCGCTAACTTTCACCCGTCATAAAAATCAGTCAGGCATTGACCAGCTTCTTATTCATATTATACCTGTTCCTTTTTTTGTGGTTCATTCGCCGTAGCCATTGGCTTCGCCAAATAGGGTTAACACCTGTGCGGCTTATAGGGCTATACCTGCTGAAAGTAGCTGCGGGCATTGCCTACGGATATTTTTTTACCCGCCTGCCCAACTACACTCAAAATGCTGATACCTGGCGCATGTTTTTTGCCGGCGTAGCCGAAAAACAATGGTTGCTGCAAGACCCCACCGCCTGGCTGGCCGATGTGTACACGCCCCGCTACGCCGCCGATACTGGCTTACTGGGTACCGAAAACAGCCTGCTGAATGATGTGAAAGATGTGGTACTTATCAAGCTCATTTCATTACTCAATCTGCTTACCAACGATAGCTACAACAGCAACCTTTTGTTTTATAACTACGCCGTTTTTATGGGGCAGGCTGCACTGGCTTTGTGCTGGAAAAATGTATTGCAGCAAAAAAATGCCGCCTGGTTGCTCATCCTCATTGTATGCTGGCCGTCTACCTTGTTTTGGTGCAGCGGCTTTCACAGAGATGGGCTTATTTTACTGGGTTTGGGTGTGTTTGCATGGAAGGCATGGCAGGAAACACAGCATCCGAAACTGACCAATAAAATCTGGATGCTCATCGCTATTGCCTTGGTTTTTTTCTTGCGCAATTATGTAGCGGTGTTTGCGGTGTTGGCTGCAATATGCTTTTGGCTATGGGCCAAATGGCCCGCTAAACGTTGGTTAATGCTGTTGGCATTTGTGGCAGGCTTTACCGCATTTGCCGTGCTGAGTGGCAATGCCATTCCGCAAGCCATTGCACAGCGGCAGCAGGCATTTGCGCAATTGCAAGGTGGCTCACAAATGGCTGCGTTGGTACTCGATGGTAGCTGGTGGAGTTTACTTTCTCAATGGCCTTCGGCAATGCTGAGAGGCGTACTTACACCGCCACTCAATTTGCGCTGGGCATGGAATGATTTGCCTTTTGCTGTAGAAAATATTGTTTACGTGTTGGCGGTTTTGGGTGCTTTCTTTTTTATAGTCAAAAGAAAAGTGGTTGCATTTTCTCAACCACAACAATCGTGGTTCATAGCTGCTTTGGTAATAGCACTACCCATCCTTATGCTCATTGGTTATACTATTCCATTTGCTACTGCCATTGTCCGGTACAAAAGCATTTTGTGGCCTATGCTTTTGCCTCCGGTGATGTATATCATTGTACAATATCTGAAGCATCGCTGGCCCAACAGCCGTTGGCTGGCATTCCTGTAACTTTATTATTCCAACAGCTTACACATCCGCATGACAGCACAAGCACTTTTACTTTGGTTAGAACAACGTGGGGCACAAAAAATAAAATTCGCCTTTACTGATATCGATGGTATGCTGCGGGGCAAAATCATTTCTACCGAAAAATTGAAAGATGCCCTGCAACACGATACCGGCTTTTGCGATGTAGTGTTTGGCTGGGATAGTCAGGATGCTTTGTACAGCACCGATATAAAGGTAACGGGCTGGCATACGGGCTTTCCGGATGCGCTGTGCCGGTTGGATGCATCTACACTCAGGGAAATTCCATGGCAAGACAACATGCCTTTGTTGCTGGCCGAATTTCCAACAGTAGCTGCATGCCCCCGCACCCTGCTGAAGCGAGTGGCGAAGCAAGCAACCGAAATGGGTTTCACTGCCCGTTTTGCACAAGAATTTGAATGGTTCAATTTTGCAGAAACGCCACAATCGCTGGCCGATAAAAATCATCAGCAACCCAAGCCCGTTACACCTGGTATGTTTGGCTACTCTGTGTTGCGGCCTTCGCAGTTAATAGAGTACAACAATGCCTTGTTTGATGAACTCACCGCTTTCAATATTCCCATCGAAGGCTTGCATACGGAAACTGGCCCCGGTGTGTACGAAGCTGCCATTGCACATGATGAAGTGTTGGCGGCTGCAGATAAAGCCGTGCTCTTTAAAGCAGGCGTAAAAGAAATTGCGAATCGTTTTGGTATCATGGCATCCTTCATGGCCAAATGGAATCAGCAGTTGCCGGGTTGCAGTGGCCACCTGCATCAAAGCTTGTGGAATGCGAATGGGGAAAACCTGTTTGCCGATGCGGCGCAGGAGCGGGGCATCAGCAAAATGCTGGAGCATTATGTGGCTGGTCAACTGTTGTGCCTCCCACATATTATGCCCATGTATGCACCCACCATCAATAGCTATAAACGATTGGTAGAGGGTGCATGGGCACCTACTACCGTAAGCTGGGGTTATGACAATCGCACAGCGGCTATTCGTGTGTTGCATCCGTATGCAAAGGCCACAAGGGTTGAAACACGCATCCCAGGTTCCGACAGCAATCCGTACCTCGCCATGGCTGCCGCGTTGGCGTCGGGTTTGTATGGTATCAAACACCAAATACCCTTGCGGTTGGCCGCTACTTCAGGTAATGCATATGCACAAGAAAGCAACCTGCCGTTGCACAGCAATTTGGCCGATGCTACTTATGCCATGCAGCAATCTGCTTTTGCTAATGAACTGCTGGGCGAAGCATTTGTGCAACACTTCACAGCTACCCGTATTCATGAATGGAAACAGTATAGCGACGCTGTAACGGATTGGGAGTTACGCCGTTATTTTGAAATCATTTAAAATGACTTTCGATACAAAGTACAGTCAGGTTTATCCGCCACTATGAACATCGATTACAATCAAATCATCCATAAAGCATGGGAAGGTTACGATGCCAGCCGTACCATTGCCCGTATAGAAGACCTGAGTGTGTACGTAAGTACCAACCGGGTGTGCAAAGTCATTTTTACTGATGGTGATTTCATCATTGCTAAAGCATCCAGCTATGGCAAGTATGAGTTTTTCAAAGAGGACCATCGTATAATTCAAACGCTGAGCAATAATCTGTTGTACCCCTTTGAAAACCTGCTGGCCAAAAGCTTGCAGAAAAACAACAGGGTGTACATCTACCGCCATAAAAAAGCGAAGCATGATGTATGGGTGGTATTTTACAATCCAACGAGGGTGATGGAGCGCCTGCCCCGCCGCTTAGATGATGCACACATTAAAAGCCTGGCAAGGCAAATGGCGAAATTTCATTTGGCCTGTACCCGTATCAAAAATGTGATACCTAAGTCGGGCAAAACATTGCGTACGGATATCAATGCGCTGCTGCAGACTGTCGAAAAAAATCCACGCACATTTGGCAGCCGCATGCATGCCGATTTAATCAAATATCACTGCGAGCAGTTTTTGAAAAACCGGCTCAAATGCAATGTGGGTTCCTTTGAATTAATTCCTGTGTTTATTGATTGGAACATTGGCAACTTTTCTGTCATCAATAAACATGAGTTATTTAGTCGCTGGGATTATGATTGGTTTCGCATTAGCTATCGCATGCTCGATTTTTATTTCCTGAGCAGGGTAGTAAGTGATGTGGGCGATAGAACCGTATTCAGCTATGTGATAGATACCATGATGGAACCTCGGTTTCTAACGTTCCTCACAGAGTATCACAAAGTGTTTCCATTGAAGGCCGATGAAATTCGTTTTTTGCGGGAAGCATATCGCTTTTTTATTTTGAATTATGTGGTGAAAGATGGCAATCACTTTTTTAGCCCCGAGTATGCGAAGAAACTGCGCCACGAAGCGTTTGAAATATACCTGCCCAGTGTAGATCGTGATTTTGATCCGGAGAAAATCATCAAACACCTGAAGATTACCGTATAACCGTCTTCGAATTTATTTATCCAATAAATTCATAACGTGGTGCTTGCCTTTGAGCATGTATTTTTTGCTTTGTTCAATGGCATCCATCACCTGCTCTAAAATAGCATCGGCAGGTGCATCGTAATCAATTTGCAGAGGCGGTTTAATGCTAATGTTGAGCGTAGAGCCCCGCTTTTTAAACTGCAATCCTTTTTTGTCGAAAGCCCGCCAAAAGCCATTGATAACAACCGGTACCACAATAGGGCGGTTGTTTTTAATGATGTGTGCCGTGCCTTTGCGGCCGGGTGCAAAAGGCTTGGTGGTACCCTGCGGAAAAGTAATCACCCAGTTGCGTTGCAATGCTTCATCAATTTTTTGCGTGTCTGTTTCGTCGCGTTGGCGTTGTACATCTTCACCCTTGGCCCGCCAGGTCCGCTTAATGCTGATGGCGCCAGCCAATGCAAACAAGCGGCTGAGCAGGCTGCTGCGCATGGTTTCTTCTGCTGCTATAAACTTTACACGGGTAAATGGGAATAGTAAATAATAAGGCAAGCCAAGCCGGTTCATTTTGCCCCAGCGGCGGGCACAAAAAATATGCAGGAAAGTAATGACGTCGGCAAAATAGGTTTGGTGATTGCTCACAAATAATACATTCTGATGCGGCAAATCTTTGATGTGCTCCATGCCGCTGATCTGCGTTTTGTTTACCACATTCAGGCCGGGCCAACTGGCCAGGCCCACCAGTGTGTACACAGGTGCCTTTATCAATGATAATTTGGCTAATTTTTCTCCAATACCTGGCATGCAATCACGTTGTAGTTCGGCGGCTAATGTAGGAAAATTAACAGCGAACTTTTTTTCTGTTCATCATTTCTGTTGCAAGGTGAAACGAATGGGCATCTTCCTGCAACTTCGCGGCATGAATGCCTACTCTACCGAAGCAGTAATTTTTGATATGGATGGATTGCTCATCGATAGCGAACCCTTGTGGGAGCTGGCGGGTGCAGCATTATTGCGCAAATTCGGGGTTACGCTTACGCATGCACAGTATGCCACTAGTACAGGGCTTCGAACCAAGGAGTGGTTACAGTATTGGTTCACTCATTTCAACCTGCAACACGCCGATATTGAGCAGGCTGAAACTGATATTATTGATGCGGTAATTGAGCTGGTGAAAGCACAGGGAAAAATGTTGCCCGGCGTACCCTACATATTGCAATATTTTCAGCAAAAAGGCATTCGTATAGGGCTGGCTACATCGTCGCCCATGCGATTGGCAGATGTAGTGCTCGACTTGCTGCAGATTCGTTCTTACTTTGAAGTTATCACCAGTGCAGAACACATGCCTTTTGGCAAGCCTCACCCACAAGTATATATGGTTTGTGCCGCTGCCTTGCAAGCAAATCCGCTCCGCTGCATTTGCTTCGAAGATTCTTTTAATGGTATGATTGCGGCCAAGGCTGCCAAAATGAAATGCGTGGTGGTGCCTGCTGCTGCTCAGTTACAACAGGCCCGTTGGGGCGCTGCCGACCTGAAAATTTCTTCTATGCAAAACTTCAACGATTTGTTGCTGCGGCAGCTACAATAAAAGCACGTGATTATTTGCCACTGTACAATTTGGCTACAATTACACCCAGTAAGATGAATGTGATAACTGCAGATATTATTTGCAGGCTGCGATTCGATTCCTGATAGGTTTTTACTTTATAGTGCAGTCGGTTCAGTTCTTTTTTCAGACTGAGAATTTCACGGGCCAGTTTGGCCGGGTCTTCTGTAAACTGCTTTACTTCTGCTTCAAATTTTTCATCGCTGTTGCGGTGATGACGGTCGTGTTTGTGCTCTTGGTCTGTGTGTTGCTCACGTGGCATACGCTACAAAGTTTTGTATCAATAAATGAATGAACGCAAAGGTATCTGCGACACCGGCTTGGTAAAATAAAAACCGCCCCATTTTTCAACAGGGCGGTTTTATATGTGTGGAAGCTACACTTGCGGGGCAAGTGCGTGTTGCAAAAGCTTAGTTGCCTTCGCCGCTTTCCAGTTTTTTCTTCAGGTCGGCCAGCACACCCAGGTCGCCCAGGGTTGCTTTTTCTACCTTGCTCTGGATAGTCTTCACTGCTTTCTGAGTTTTCTCGGCTTCAGCCTTCTTCTCTTTCTTCTCAGTTTCAAACTCTTCCTGCTTAGCACGTTCCCAGATGCGGGCATGGCTCAGTACGATGCGCTTCTCATTGCGGTCGAACTCTATAACCACGAACTGGTTCGTTTCTTCAGCAGCGATGGTAGTGCCATCTTCTTTAGCCAGGTGACGGGCAGGAGCGAAGCCTTCGAGGCCGTAAGGCAGGCTTACTACAGCACCCTTGTCATCTTTCTTAATCACGGTGCCTTCGTGTACAGAACCTACAGGGAAAGTTTCACCCAGGCTGTTCCAGGGATCTTCTTCCAGCTGCTTGTGGCCCAGTTGCAATTTGCGACCGTCTTTGTCGATGTTGAGGATGATTACGTCGATGTTTTCGCCAACCTTAGTGTACTCACTTGGGTGGTTCAAACGCTTCAACCAGCTGAGGTCGCTGATGTGAATCATACCGCCAATGCCGGGAGCCATTTCTACAAACACACCGTAAGGAGTGATGTTTTTTACAACACCTGAATGACGGCTGTCAACAGGGTATTTGTCTTCGATAGTGCTCCATGGGTCGTCGCTCAGTTGCTTGATGCTGAGGCTCATCTTGCGGCTGTCTTTATCCAGCGTCACAATCTTCGCTTCGTGCTCATTGCCCAGTTGGAAGAATTCCTTAGCGTTTACTGGTGTGTTGGCCCAGGTAATTTCACTTACGTGTACCAGACCTTCTACGCCAGGCATAATTTCGAGGAATGCACCGTAGTCTTCAATGTTTACTACTTTACCTTTTACGGTGTTGCCTTCCTGAATGTTTTCAGCCAGTACATCCCAAGGATGTGGCGTCAGTTGCTTCAGACCGAGGCTGATACGCTTTTTGTCGTCGTCGAAGTCGAGTACTACCACGTTCAGCTTCTGGTCGAGCTTCAACACCTCTGAAGGGTGGTTGATGCGGCCCCAGCTGATGTCGGTGATGTACAACAAGCCATCCAAACCGCCGAGGTCCATGAACGCACCGAAATCGGTGATGTTCTTGATAGTACCTTCCAGTACCTGACCTTTTTCGAGCTTGGCAATAATTTCGGCACGTTGTGCTTCGATATCGCTTTCGATGAGGGCTTTGTGGCTCACTACAGCATTCTTGATGGTTTCGTTCACCTTCACCACTTTGAATTCCATAGTCTTTCCTACAAACTGATCGTAGTCGGTTACCGGCTTCACGTCTATTTGTGAGCCTGGCAGGAATGTTTCCATACCAAATACGTCTACAATCAGGCCGCCCTTGGTTTTGCTGGTAACGGTACCAGTAACCACTTCGCCGGATTTGTGGCTTTCCACAATTTTTTCCCAGGCACGGCTAATGCGGGCCTGACGGCGGCTGAGGTTGAGGTGACCGTTGCGGTCTTCTTTTTCTACCACCATAATTTCCACTTCGTCGCCAATTTGAATGGGAGCGTCGCGGAATTCGTTCAGGCTGATTAAGCCATCACTCTTGAAGCCGATGTTGATTACGGCATCAGTTTTGGTTAAACCAACTACAATACCGTTAACCAGTTCGCCATCATTGAAAGTGCGGAAAGTAGCGTCGTACACTTTGTCGTACTTCTCTCTTTCGCTGTCGTTGTAAATGGCTACGTTGCGCTTGTCAATGCTCCAGTCGAAGTCATCGTGAGCAGTAGCAACAGTTTCGGCTACGGGAGCCTCCACAGGTACATTTGTTGTCGCAGTAGGCTCGGCAGCAGCTTCCTCAGCGGCGCCAGCGGTCTCCTGTGCATCTGCGTTTAGTTGTTTCAAAAAGAAATTCATGATAAAACCCCGATGGTTTAATATTCGGGGCGGCAAAAGTAGGGTAAAATGCCGATGCAGCAAGGGTTTTAGCCACATTTTTCACTGCTTTTTCTGTGGTAAAAAAAGAGGCACCTCTTGATGCCTCTTACCCATTTACCTCAAGCTAAAGCGCTGGTTTTCAGCACCCATGTATATTTTCTATCCAATTTGTACCGAGGTCATGGTTAGCGAACCACCCAAGGCCTGATCGTTAAACAGCGAAATGGCTTCGCCTTTTTGTTGCAAACCCAACGTGTACAGCAAGGGCAAAAAATGCTCCGGCGAAGGAATAGCCAAATCAAAAGCCCGGCCCTGCTGCTTGAAGTTTACAAGTGCCTGATGGTTGCCATTAAGAATGGCTGTGTTCATTTTTTCACGTGCTTCCAGTGCCCAATCGTAGCCAAAGCCGGGGGTATCCAATTTATCCCAGGCTACCATGCGCAAGTTGTGCACCATGTTGCCACTTCCCACAATGAGTACGCCTTTGTTGCGCAAAGCCGCCAATTGCTTGCCCAATTCGTAGTGGTAAGCAGGCCCCTGCGTGTAATCAATACTCATTTGTATCACGGGCACATCGGCATTGGGGTAAAGGTGTTTAATTACACTCCAAGCACCGTGGTCGAGGCCCCATTTTTCATCTAACCCAACCGTTGTTTGGGTGATGATTTCCTGTGTAATACGGGCCAGATCGGGGCTGCCGGGGGCAGGGTATTGCACGGCAAACAATTCTTTGGGAAAACCGCCAAAATCGTGAATGGTGCGGGGTTGCTCCATTGCAGTCACCATAGTGCCACGGGTTTCCCAGTGTGCGGAAATACACAGGATGGCCTGCGGTTTGGGCAGTGCCTGTCCCATTTTTCTAAAACTTGCTACAAACTCATTTTCTTCAATAGCATTCATGGGGCTGCCATGCCCTAAAAACAATACGGGCATGGTGGCCGTGCTGGTAAAAGTTTGTGCAATGCGGTTGAGTGATTGTAGTTGCATAGCTATAGCGGATACAGGCAGTATGGCTGCCAGTGATTGAATAAATTGTTTTCGATGCATGCGGGTAGGCTACAGATGATGGATTTGCAAAGTTCCAACAAGATGCCCGTTTGCCGGTATCAGTTTTCGGAAAAAGGATGATAAAATCAGGATAACCGTTCTTGCATTTCTTCCCGAAACTCACCGGGTGTTTGCCCCGTTTTCTTTTTGAATACAGCACTGAAATAGGCTTTTTCCTTGTAGCCCAAATCGAAGCCAATTTCGGCAATGGTTTTGCTGCTGTAGATGAGTTGGTTTTTGGCTTCGGTGAGTTTGCGGGTTTCAATCATTTCCGACACACTCATGCTCAGCACCTGCTGGCAAATAAGATTGAGGTTGCGGGCCGACATGAATAATTTTTCCGCATAAAAATCCACGCCCTCGGGTTTTTGATAATGCTGCTCCAGCAGGTCGAGCAAATTGCGGAAACTTTGGTTTACCGATTTGTTGGCAATGGCTGCTGTTTCGGGCTGCAGCTTTTTTCTTTCAGATTCCAACATGCTAAACAAGGCACTCAGCAAGTGGCGGATGATGGACAACTCTGGTTCGGGCCGTGTCATTTCATCGGCCATTATTTGGCATAACTGCAACATGCGTGGAAAGCAATCGCTGTGCTGTAATGAAAGGGTAGCATGGTGATGATACCAGGCATACAATTGAAAAGTGGTTTCCGGAATAAGGTCGCTTTGAAATCGGATGACCCACATGCGGCAGTGGCCATTTTGCAGGCCGGGCACCACACGATGCAGCTTGCCCTTGGTTACAAAGCTGGCCAGCGGGGCACTGCATTGCATCGTTTCAAAATCAATAAAGTGTTCGAGAGTGCCATATTCGCCAATAATGAGTTCTTCGTACAAATGTTTGTGCGGCGGATTGTCAGACTGTTGAATGCGCAGTGCCTCCTCAGCATCCAGCTGATAAATTTGAAACAATGGTGGAGTGGCAATTGGCATGATATGCACAAATGTATTGCGATTGAGTGGCAGTAGGTGAATTTCCGGTTTGGTCAATACTTGTAGGGATGAGATGTTGCAGCTTTTTCAAAAATGATATCGCTTACTTTTCAGCTATCTTCTCTCAAATACCTTTGCCAAAATTTCAGTTATGCGTAACGTCGTTTTGTTGGCGGCCATTTTATCGATGGGCTGCCAAACCAACACTCAGCAACAAGTGGCGTCAACGCCCTTCAACCAACCGCCCGATTGGGCACAAGATGCCATTTGGTATCAAGTTTTTGTAGAACGGTTTAGCAACGGCGATAGCAGCAATGATCCTACTGCGGCCAGCATAGCCATTCCGCCACTGCAAGTGCAGGCACCTGTGGGTTGGCATATTACACCTTGGGGGCAAAATTGGTATCAGAAAGATGATTACGCTACTGATACGACACGAGATTTCAACAGCTGGCTGCAGTTTCGCCGCTATGGTGGCGACCTGCAAGGGCTTATCAATAAGTTAGATTATTTGAAAGACCTTGGCATCAATGCCTTGTACATCAACCCGATTAACGATGCACCTTCTTTGCATAAATACGATGCCAGTTACTATCATCATGTAGATGTACATTTTGGCCCCGACCCCGAAGGCGACAGGGCCATCATTGCCAAAGAAAATCCGAACGACCCTGCTACCTGGCAGTGGACAGCAGCGGATAAACTGTTTTTACAATTGATAGAGCAAGCTCACCAGCGCAATATTCGTGTGGTGCTCGATTACAGCTGGAACCATACGGGTACGCTTTTTTGGGCCTGGCAAGATGTGCTGAAAAATGGCGCTAACAGTGCGTACAAAGACTGGTATAACATTTCGCAATTTGATGACCCGGCTACGCCAACCAATGAAATGCAATACGCAGGCTGGTTAAACATTCCCAGCTTGCCTGAGTTAAAAAAAGTAGACATCACTACTGAAAGAAAAATTGGTCATCCCTACGAAGGCAACATCAACAAAGGAGCCAAGGAGCACATTTTTGCCGTAACCAAAAGATGGCTGGCACCCAATGGTGATACCAGCAAAGGAATTGATGGCTACCGGTTGGATGTGGCCGATCATGTAGGGCTTGGCTTTTGGCGGGAGTGGCGCAAAGTAGTAAGACAAACGAAAGGCGATGCGTATTTGGTAGGCGAAGTGTGGTGGGAGCAATGGCCCGATCCATTTATGAATCCTGTGCCCTACACCAGCGGCGATGTGTTTGATGCGGTGATGTTTTACCACGCCTACCGGTCGGCAAAATATTTCTTCAGCAAGAGTGATTTTTCGATTGATGCCAAACAACTGGCCGATAGTTTGCAGTTTGAGTGGAACCGCTTGCAAAAAGCTAATCGCTATGCCATGATGAATGTGAGCAGTACGCATGATGCTCCCCGTTTGCTCACTTGCTTTTACAATCCCGGTAAATATAAATTCCGTGCTTTGCCTAAAGATGACCCGCAATACAAAACCGGCAAACCCGATGCAGAAACCTATCAGCGGGTGCGGTTGTATTTACTGCATTTGTTTACATCCGTTGGTGGACCTCAAATTTGGAATGGTGAAGAAATGGGCATGTGGGGAGGCGACGATCCTGACCCTCGCAAACCGCTGTGGTGGAAGGAGATGAGCTTTGCACCGGAAACCCGTACCAACTATCAGCCCGGGCCAAAGAGCTACGATTCCGTAGGTTTCAATCAGCAACATTTTGATTGGTACAAACAACTCATTGCCTTGCGCAACAAGCACAGTGTGCTGCGCCGGGGTGATATTGCTTTTACAGAAACCAACAACAAGCTTTTGGTGTACAAACGCTTCGATGGCAAACAAACCATTTGGGTATTGCTGAATGCCGGCAATACAGAAGCCACTGCACAAATACCTACTGGTGATTATACCAACTTGTTGACTGGTGTAAAGCAGCCAGGTGGCGCTGTTACAGTACCTCCGTTGCAGGGTGTGGTGTTGCAATAAAATACGAAAGAGCTGTTACTAATTGGTAACAGCTCTTTCGTATCCAAACATAATTTAATCAGTTACAACTTTCTGGGCAAGCCAATGGAGAGTCTTGGCACCACGGCACGTATATCAATTTTCATAGCAGGAATGCCGGGTACTTTTACGGTTTTGCTGCCCACCACCGGATAGCTTAATGAGCGGAAAGTAACGGTAGCCATTGTCTTCATAAGGCTACTGATAATGGCTTTGCTTTGTCCCGTTTGCGCAGCCACTTGATTGATGAGCTCAGTTTCCACAGTTTTGTTGGCTTCTTTCATAATCTCCGCAATGCCCTTGTCCACATCTTTCGCAATGTCATCTTTGCTTACGCAAATGCCCACAATAAAATCGGGACCGGGTAAATCAATATCGAGGTCGTCTACTTTTCCTTTGATGTAGCTGCTAAGGTTCGAAGATGTACTAACGCTCAAATCAATTTTGAATTTGATGGTGGCGCCGCGGCCACTGCCGGTTACATTGATGTAACCATTTTGAATACCTGCACTGAGCTTGTCGATGTCTTTAAACTTCTTTTTAGCAGCTTTAATTTGCTCATCCACCATGGTTTGAGAAATGCCTGCACTATCAGGTACATTGTAAGGCACAAAGTACAATTTGGTGAGGGTAGGTGGCTTGTACTTCCTAATATCAAATGCCTCGCTGCGGTACACGGGTTCAAAAATCTCGATGGTTTGTCCCATAGCTTGCATACTGCCCGTTTTTCGGTAGGCCAGTATGTACGCCATTTTGTTGGCCTTAAGTTGTTTGAGTTGTGCAGCACTCACATTGAAACTAAACTTGCCATCGCTGCCGCTGTAGGTTTTTAGTGAGAGGCTTGGGAAAAAACCAAATGGCATGGCCGGAATAACTGATGCCAGATGTACCCGAATGTTGGCAGCTGTTTTGGTGTGGGCCGTGCCGGGATTGCTGGAGTTAGCTAAATAAGCCATGGCAAACTTTGCCATGTCGGTGACTTCAAAAATCTGTCCGTTAATTTTCATGGAAGATTGGTTTGTGCATCACTGTTGTGTTGCGGGTGAGAGAATGAGATGTAAGTGGTAAGGTAGTAGCAAAATTTCAGGAATGCAATAGAGTTGGGCAAGGCTGCCACATGCACATAGCCGAAGGGCTGCGGATGACCGGCGGGTAGCCCCGCCATAAGCGGGGCCGCAGCGGAGCGGAGCCAAAGGGCACCGAACAGCAGTTGCTGTTTGTACGAATGATGATAGCCCCCTGTACGATTCCATTATGTACTGCGTTTAAAAAAAGCATGCATCACTACATGGTGATGCATGCTTTCTGGTTGTTGTAAGTAAAGTGAATTTTTAGAAATGATAAGTGTAACCAAGCATGAATAAATCGGTGGTCATTTTGTAGCTCACACTACTGCCGGGGATGGCGCCGTATGGGTTTGCACCGCTAATCATCATTGGGCTAAGTATGGGGCCGCTTACACTGGCGCCACTGCTGCCGTGGTGATACGTGGCATTGATGCTGCCATGCTTGCCCAGCTGCAAGCCAGTGCCAATTTGAAAACCATGTTTGATGATGGCCGGTGCAGGTGCACTAAAGAATGCTAACTCGCTATTGATAGGATTGCTGCTGAAAGTATAGCCCACTCGAAATGGTACTTTGTCGGTAAGTTTGTATTGCATGCCAGCGCTGACGATGGAAATGTTTTTCCAGCCAAAACCTTTTACCGATGCGGTGCTGGTCCAGCCTTTGGCTTCGAAGCCATCTGTTTTTTCATAGTTTACAAAACGATAATCGAGTGCAAAATCGATAGCCTTGTTGCTGTATCCGAAACCAGCAGATAAGATGGCGGGATAATTCATTTTGAAATTGACGGCTGGTGCAGGAGTGCCATTGAGATACGTGTTTTCAAATTTGAAATCACCAAAGTATTGTTGTGTTTTGTACGATGCGCCCAGCTTAATGCCCTTGCCACTGTTGTAGTAAATGCCAACCTGTGCACCGGCACCAAACGCAGTTGCCTTATTGCTTTTGGGGTATCCCAGTGTTTGGCTGGGCGATGCCAGCGGATTGGGCTCCAGCTGCAACGCTCCCCAGTTGAATGTGGGTTGAATGCCAATGCTCACTTTATCGCTGATTTCGTAAGCATACGTCACGCCTACCTGCATCATCATGTAATCACTTTTTATTTGCCCAAAGCCACCCTGGCTTTGGGGCATGTTGATGGGGTTGCTGCTGTTTTGCGGAAACGTAACACCAAAGCCACTTACGCCAAAAGCACTCACGCCCCAATGGTGTTTACTGTCTTTTTTGCCCCACACCATGCTCAGCGCCGGCATGATACTTACGCCGCGGTCATCTTTAGTAGTACCGCTAAATGTGCCTTGTTGTGTAGGCACAGCTGCAGTTACCTGTGGTGCCGAAAAAAACGTACCGGCATTAATAGAAAACTGTTTGTTTTTAAATGCTGCAATGCTGGCGCTGTTCCAGTGTATTGCACCGTTGATATCAATTGGTTGTGCCGTGCTGGCGCCGCCCATGCTCATGTTCACAGCACCCATGCCTTGCATAATGTGGCCCGCCTGGGCAAATGCTCCTCCTGCCAGCACTATCAGTGCCAGACTCAATGATGATTTTTTCATATGAATGGAATTGTTGGGTAGGAGCCCGACGGTATCAGTACCGTTTGGATGACAAGCATTTGTTTGGGCCTTTACCCATAATGACGACTAAAAGGTTTTGGTTACGGGTGTAAAGGTGTACGCAACCGTTGTAGCCTGAAATGATAGCCGACATACGCCACGGTGATGAGAGTCACGCAGCATAGCAGGAATGATAAGTAGCATCAGCAACCATGCAAGCCCGGGCTTCCGTCACCCGCTGTCCGCTGCTACTCCTCGCCACGCTTGAGGCGTGGCTGTGGGGTATCCGCTACCATCGGGGCTATGAGCAGCAGTAGTGCATGCAGGCAATCCGCTTACGATATATCTAACTGGTATTTATGCAGTAGGCCTGGCAAACCGTCTATCGAAAACTTCGCTTTCTTCATGCGGTTGGCTGCAGGGTCGATGGCGTAATGAATGGCGGTGCGAAAATCGGCCTGCTCCAGATTGGTATTGTCGAATATGGCGCCTGCTAAATCGCAATCGGTAAAGCTGGCCTTGCTCAGGTCGGCATTGCTGAAATCTACTTCGTGCATGTGGCATTGCACAAACCTTGCCTGCTTCAGTTTCATGTTGGCAAAAGATGCCAGTTGCAACTGGCAGCCTTCTGGTTGTATCTCAAATAAAAACGGATTGCAGCCATCAAATTGTAAGCCTACCAGCTTGCAGCGAATGAACCGTACTTCGCGGAATGCTGTGCCTTCGATGTTGGCCATGCTCAAATCGCAATCGGTAAAGCTGCAATCACTGAATTGCTTGCCCTGTAATTGATAGCCTGTAAAAGCAAAACCTGAAAAGCTGCATTGCTCATACTCCCGCAGCATTTGGTTGGCATCGAGATTATCGGGGGTAAAGTTTTCGTCGTATGCGTAATCGGCGGGCATGTGCTATGGCTTTTTAGTAAATACAATGGTGATTGGTTTTCCTGTAAACGAAAGAGGTAGTTCCAGCCATCCTTTCGTTGTTCGGTTTGCGAATAAGGGCATGCTTTTTCCGTTGACGGTACAAACAGCATTTTGCATGGCAAATGGATGGCTTGCATTGCCGGGGAAATGCAACAATAGATTGCGGGTAAAATGAGTTGGCCAGTTGACAGCTTTTATGTGAAGTGTAATGCTGTTGTCCGTTGCGCTGTATTGCCACTGCAACAGTTGGTGTGCTTCTTTTTGTTGGAGTGCCAATGGGTTTTGGCCGTCATCATCATATATGTACCCGTTGTTGGTAACCTCTCCCGGATACAACTTCAAATCAAGTAGTCCTTTCGGATTGTAAGCTGTAAGGTTTGGTGCAGTTGCTCCGGCATGCCACATGGGTATAAGGCTTCCGGCTTTTATAAACAAGGGCATTTGTGCCAGTGGCGCAGCTACATCTATCCATTGCTGGCCTGTTGCAAATTCATCTGTATGAAAATTATACCAGCCGCCTTTGGGTAAGTATATCCGTTGCGTTTCTTTATATCGTTCTGTCACCGGGCTCACTAAGAATGCATTGCCAAACATATACTGCTGTGTGGCTTGCATCAATACAGTGTCGTTGTGGTTGCTGAAAAACATGGGCCGGATAAAAGGCTTGCCTTTGGTGCTGGCTTCCCATGCCAGTGTGTACAGGTAAGGATGCAGTTGATACCGCAACCGGATATAATTTCTGGCAATGGATTTATAGGGCTCATCTTTAAAAGTTGGCTCACTCGGCAAATCGTTTACGCCAGCTTCCAAATCGCCGAAGGCAGTGCCGTGTGGCCGAAAGATGGGAGAGAAGGCGGCCATCTGCACCCAACGCACATACAATTCCTGATCATTTTCCGGTGTGTTGCTAAACCCTCCTGCATCGCTGTGGATGTACGGAATACCGCTCAGGCTCATACTTTGCAGATTGGGCAGTTGTGCCTGAAACCCGCCCCAGCTGCGGCTTACATCGCCCGTCCAGGGAAAAATGCTGTAGCGCTGGCTGCCCGCATATCCTGCTCTGTTCAGAAAAAACAAGCGTTGTTCTGGATACTGTTTGCGCCAGTTTTCGTACAGCATTTTGCTCCACATGTGGCCATAGATATTATGCACTTCATTGGCACTCACTTTTCTGTTAATACCGAAAGATTGCAGGTTGTGGTACAAATCTTCCGGATGATTTTCGGGTTCACCCAAATCGCCCCACCAACCGGCTACGCCTTTGTCGGTTTGTTGTTTGTAAAACTGCCAAAACCACTGCCTTGCCGTTGGTGTAAACAAGTCGAGCAGGCCGCCATAACCAAAATAAAATTTGGTGAGCATATATGGTTCACCGCTTTTGGTAGTGGCTAAGTGCGGTTGACTATTGGCAAATTGCTTCGTGCCTTTCAGAAAGAAAGGTTCTGTAACCAATATCGGATGGATGTTTTGTCGGCGTAATGATTGCAGCAAACTATCGGGTGTAGGCCATTTGCTACGGTTCATCCAGTCCAGATTGCCGAGTGTGCCTTTGATGCTGTCGCCAAACCAAAAAATATCAATCACCAATGCATCCATGGGGAAGTTGTCGGCTTTCATTTTGGCCACTACATCTTGTACCTGCTGCTGGCTGCGGTAGCCAAAGCGGCTTACAAAATTGCCCAGTGCCCAACGTGGCGGCAGCGGCTGTTTGCCGGTCAATTGTGCGTAGCGTTCCAGCAACTGCTCTGCTGTGTTGCCGGGAATGATGAGCATGTTGAGGTTGCCGCTTTCAAACGCTACTTCCAACACGCCAGGCGTTGTTTTGCCAAAATCCATGTACCCTTTGGCGGGGTTATTAAAAAGTAACGCATAGCCATTTAAGCTGAGAATAAAGGGCACGGAATAATTCAGCTCATCGGCGTTGAGTTCATAGCCATAATGAGCGTTGTTGTATAATGGAATGCGCTGCCCACGTCGGTTCATGGGGAGTGTTCTTTCGCCGCCACCGTACCACTGCATGCTATCGGGCATGGCTATGCGAAAGCCACGGATATGGCCACTATCGAAGGCTGCCAGTATTTGTAACCTGGCCGTACTCGTTTGTATGCTCAAGGATTTGTTTGCAGTAGCGGTTGCTTTTCCACGATTGCTGATCATAACGCTACCAATGCCAGTTAAGTGTTGCGGTTGGCCAACGGGTTTTGCAATCAAAGCATCGCCAATGCGTTCGTTGCGCTGCATGTTTGGATGTTGCCATTCAATAAGCAGTGCTTGTTGGGGGTAAGGTGTAAGCGTCCATTGTTGTGCAAATATTTGTGCCCCTGTGCAGGCAAAAACAATGGATAGGAAAAGGCTAAACTTTTTTTTCATGGTCTGCAATTTTGCGGCGTTCGCAAGAATATTCAGCAACATACTATTCCCGAAGTTACCCAACAATAACCTAGGTCAGGATATGAAAAAGCCGGTTATGTTTCATAACCGGCTTTTTCATATTCAGCATGCGTTTATTCAATACTGAAAACAGGATACCGCATGTGGGCCGGTTCGTAGTAAGGCGAGTTTTTATACACCCAATTCAGGATGGCGCTGCTGTTTTTGGCAAACTCCGGGTCTGCTTTTTTCTTCGCCTCCAGTTGTTGGCGCAGCTCCGGATGATCTTTTAAATATTGTGCAGCCACTTGCTCCCAGCGGTAATCGCTGTAGCCTTCTTTTTGTTGCAAAATGGCATCGAAATAATTCCAGGAGAAGAAGCTGTCGTCGCCGGTGGGTTCCAGCATTTCTACTAAATACCTGCGGGCTGGCTGATTGGTAGCAACAAGGTAATCGCCTTTTCGGAAAGTGATGGTTTGCTGCACTGCCTGCACTTTCACTTCCGATTGACGGTAATGTTTTTCGTAAGCTCTGGGGCTGGTTTTGTACGATTCTATTTTGTAAGCCTTTACAGTTATCACAGTGTCTTTTTCTAACCGCCGCATTTGCACATTGTTTTCTTTCAGCCTGTCGGTTACGTTGTGCCAGCCTTGTGGTATCACGTAGTATTTCGGAATGTGTACAGTTTTGCTAGTGTCGAAATAGCTAAAGAATTTTACCGGTCCGCTAAAAGGGCGCTGGCGGTTGTATTGCATAATCGGCAGGCCGGTTACTTCACTTATCACCGTATCTCGTTGGTAACCCAAAAAAGTCAGGTTGTCGTTTTTGTTGCGGTTGGGCGTCCATGCCAGTGGCCATTGTTGAGTTTGCATCAATGCGTTTTGCGTAGCTTTTTTGGTGGCCTTCAATTCTTTCGCCATGGCCGCAGCCTGCTGCATCACTGTCACCATAAAATCGTAAGTGCTTTGTACTCGTTCGGGGTAGGGCTTTAGCATGTGTGTTTCGGGCACAAAGCCAATGGTTTGAAACAAAGCCGCATAACCGCTGCTGTAGCGGGGCGGATCGTAAAACTGCGTCATGCCGCGGCTCAGGTCGTAGCTGTCGAAGTTTACATAAGGAAAAAGTTTCCAGCCTTTCTTATCCATTTGCTGGTACAGTGCCGGCTCAAACGATTGGCGCAGCCAGCTGCCGAGTGGTTCGCCCAGCTTATTGTACTGGCTGGTAAGTAGGGTAAATACATGCTGAAAATCGGCGCCGTCACTTACGTGATTGTCTATCAGTATATCAGGTTGTACCCAATGAAAAGCTTTGGCAAACGACTGCGCATTGTAGCTGTCGGCCTTGGTAAAATCCCGGTTCAGATCGAGGTTTTGTGCATTGCCCCGAAAGCCATATTCCAGCGGACCGTTTTGATTGGCCCGGCTGTAGCTGCCTCGGTTGATGCTGCCACCAATATTGTACACCGGTACAATGGCCAATACTACATTATCAGGCAAAGTTGTTTTTTTAGTGATGACATCCCTCACCAGCATGAGGCTGGCATCAATGCCATCTGGTTCGCCGGGGTGAATGCCATTGTTTACCATAATCACCACTTTTTGCTGCTTGCGCCAGCTGGCGGGGTCGGCACTGCCGTCTTTGCTCACTAACACCAGGTGCAGGGGATAGCCTGCATCGGTGGTGCCCATTGTTTTCACAGATACCATCGGGCTTTGTTTGTCGAGCTGCTGATACAGAGCAATGGTTTCGAAGTAGGTGGCACTTTCTGTGCCATTGCTTATTTCAAAAGGCGTGGTTTGGCAAAACAAGGAAATGGAAATGAACAAGAAGCTCAACGAGAAAATGAATCGCATAAAAATGATTGAATGGGTATTTGACGGTGAACATGCCGCAGCCCATTGAGGGGG
Organism: Bacteroidota bacterium; assembly: GCA_020161435.1. GTDB lineage: Bacteria > Bacteroidota > Bacteroidia > Chitinophagales > Chitinophagaceae > Phnomibacter. The sequence goes on from JAIUNV010000004.1 coordinate 34,924, forward strand.
GTAGGTACAAAGCAAAAAATCCCGACCGGACATCCGATCGGGACAAATATGATTAAAAATCTATCAGCAATTAAGCAGCCGCAGGAGCTTTGGCAGCATTGATGTGCTTGGCCAGCTTGCTCTTCAGGTTTGCAGCTTTGTTCTTATGGATTACACCACGCTTAGCCAGTTTGTCAATCATGCTTGCTACAGTAGGAAGATTTTCTTCTTTTGCAGCAGCATCAGTGAGTGAACGGAGGTCACGGATAGCGTTACGGGTTGTTTTGCCATAGTAACGATTGCGTTCGCGGCGCTTTGAAGCCTGACGTACATCCTTTTTGGTTGCCTTATGATTAGCCATGTGTTCTAAAATTGGGACGCAAAAGTAGGGATAGCTGCTACACCAGCCAAACAAAATCTCTCTTTTTTTCTGTTTTCACCCTCAATCTTTTAAAAAAGGCCAAGAAATGGCGTCTCTGTCCGAACATTTCCCTTGTTTTTTAGGTTGCCTTTCACAAGGGATGGCGTCTGCTTTTGGCCTACTTTTGCCATCCTTTTCAGAAGCAATACTACAGGCAATGCCTGCATAAACTATTCATCAGTAGCATCCAATGAAAGATTTTTCTTACATCACGAGCCAGCATCCACAATTTATTGAAAACCAGTACAACGATTTTGTTGCCAATCCTGGCAGTGTGGATCCCGAACTCAGGAAGTTTTTTGAAGGCTTTGATTTTGCCATGAGTTCCCGCAATGCCGGCAAAACAGCTCCTGCTAGCAACAATGGTTCATCTGCAGATTGGAAACGGGAGATCATGGCCTACCGCATGATTTTGGGATATCGCAACAAAGGGCATCTGCTGGCCAGAACCAACCCCATCCGCGACCGTATTAATCGTGGGGCCAATATCGAACTGTCTTTCTACGGCTTTTCCGAAGCCGACTTGGAAACAACTTTTCAGGCTGGCCAGTTTATTGGCCTCGGCGCCACTTCGCTGCGCAATATTTACAACCACCTCGAAAAATGCTACGCCAACCACGTAGGCTGGGAGTTTAAATACATCAGTGATCAGAAAAAAGTAGATTGGCTTACCAATGAAATTGAAATTGCTTTTCATCGGGAACTGCCTACGCCTCAAAAGCGCCGCATTCTCGAAAAGCTAAACCAAGCCGTGCTGTTCGAAAAGTTTTTGCATACCAAATACATTGGACAAAAACGCTTTAGCCTCGAAGGTGGCGAAACAAGTATAGCTGCCCTAGACCAAATTATTACAACAGCCGCCGACCATGGTGTGGATGAAGTAGTGATTGGTATGGCGCACCGCGGACGCCTGAATGTGCTGGCCAACATCATGGGCAAAACCTATGAGCAAATTTTTAGTGAGTTTGAAGGCACAGCAATACCCGATACCACCATGGGTAGCGGCGATGTGAAATACCACCTTGGTTTTGGTAGCCAGCCTACCACGGCCAATGGCAAAACCATCAACCTGAAACTGGCACCCAACCCCAGCCACCTTGAAGCGGTAAACCCTGTGGTGGAAGGTTTTTGCCGGGCCAAGGCCGACGCCGTGTACAACAGCCAGTACGACCATGTGCTGCCCATTTTAATACATGGCGATGCCAGCATTGCCGGCCAGGGTATAGTGTACGAAGTGTTGCAAATGAGCAAGCTCGATGGTTACGAAACAGGTGGCACCATTCACTTTGTTATCAATAACCAAATTGGATTTACGACGGACTTTACTGATGCCCGAAGCAGTGATTACTGTACATCGCTGGCTGCAGCTGTGCAGGCACCGGTTTTTCATGTAAATGGCGATGATGCCGAAGCCGTGGTAAAAGCGGTAGACATTGCTACCCGCTATCGTCAGGAGTTTAACTGTGATGTATTTGTAGACATGGTGTGCTACCGCCGCCATGGCCACAACGAAGGCGATGATCCGAAGTTTACTCAGCCGGGCCTGTATGCCAAAATTGATAAGCACCCCAACCCACGGGAGGTGTATACGCAGTACCTGTTGCAAACAGGTGATACCGAAGCACAGGCACTGGCTAAGGATATGGAGAAAAAGTTTTGGAACGATTTGCAGGAGCGATTAGATAACATAAAGCAAAATCCGTTGCCTTACACTTACCAAAAGCCGGAAGAGTGGTGGAGAGAGTTGCACAAAGCAACGGAGGCCGATTTTGAGCAAAGCCCTGAAACAGCCATCAGCAGGGAATTACTTCAATCGTTGTTTACAAAAATCATGAACCTGCCAGAGGGTTTCAAAGCCATTAAGAAAGTTGAAAAATTACTGGCTGATAAAACAAAGCTTTTTGATACTGAGCAAAAAATAGATTGGGCCACCGGCGAATTGCTGGCCTATGCAAGCATTTGCCAGCAGGGCTACGACGTAAGAATGAGTGGGCAGGATGTACGCAGAGGAACATTCAGCCACCGGCATGCCGTATTGCGTGACGAGCAAACGGATGCTTATTACAATCGCCTGGAACACATCAGCGACAATCAGGGAAAGTTCCGTATTTACAACTCGCTGCTGAGTGAGTATGCCGTGTTGGGTTTTGAATATGGATATGCTATGGCAAACCCTCATGCATTGGTGCTGTGGGAAGCACAGTTTGGCGACTTTGTAAATGGAGCTCAAACCATGATTGATCAGTTCATTAGCGGCGCAGAGCAAAAATGGCATCGTATGAACGGCGTTACATTGCTGCTGCCGCATGGCTACGAAGGTCAGGGCCCCGAGCACAGCAGTGCCCGGATGGAGCGTTTCCTGCAAGCTTGTGCCGAGTACAATATGGTAGTAACCAACATTACCACAGCCGCCAATTTATTCCATGCATTGCGCCGCCAAATTACCTGGTCGTTCCGCAAGCCGCTGGTAAACTTTAGCCCTAAGGCCAACCTGCGTTACCCCGGCACTTACAGCCATGTTGATGCATTTACACAAGGTGGTTTTCAGGAAGTGATAGATGATGCATTCATCAGCAATGCTACTGATGTGAAAAAGGTATTGTTCTGCAGCGGTAAAATCTATTTTGAACTGTTGGAGAAACAACAGGCTGAAGGCCGTAACGATGTAGCCGTTGTTCGCCTCGAACAGATTTACCCGCTGCCACACAAGCAACTCGATGCGTTGCATAAAAAGTATAAGAATGCTACCTGGTACTGGGTGCAGGAAGAGCCAATGAACATGGGTGCCGCCAGCTTTTTAAAGATGAATTTGCATCACATCAACTTTGGTATCATTAGCCGCAAAGCCAGTGCTGCCACTGCCACCGGCTATGGAAAAGTACATGCCAAAGAGCAATCAGAAATCATCGAAAAAGCATTTAGCATTTAAATGAATGCTACACTGAAATAAAAAAAGCTGGCGAATCATCGTCAGCTTTTTTGTTGTACATGTATTGATTTTTTATACGCCAAATTGCCGCAGGTGATGATCGAGGTGTTTGTAAAACATATTGTTCCATTCTTGTGCGGTAAGTACGCCAAAGGAATGCGATGACCGCCCTTCAAAAGCATGGCGACCCATTTGCTGCACCAGTTTGATGTAATTGATGATTTTACTTTTTTCTACCTGAAAATCTTGCTCTGCTGCCACTTTAAAATCAGGGGCTGTACCGCTGTTTTTCTTGAAAGGCTTTTCGCCCACCACTGTGTTTTTCAGGAATAACCGCAGCATGAATTTGATGAACGCCGGCGTGGGTTTGTACTTGCTGGGCTCAAACACATACTCGTAAGAAACATTGCAATGCGCCAGCATTTGTGCCACGTTCATACTACCCCAAATGGGTTTCATGTCGGGCTGTAATTGTTCAATGCGTTGTATCAAAGCATTGCTCACCGTGGCATCGAAAATATCGGGGAGTGGCATGGCGTATTTTTTTGACAAGGTAAGGGAAACGGCCGGGGCCAAATATGTTGTATGTCATTCATCCAATGCGATGGTTGAATTGAATCAGCTTGTTTGCTAAAAACAAAAGCGGCATCCTGTTGGAATGCCGCTTTGCTGCAGGATAAAAAATTAAACGACCGATTCATTGTTGGTCTGCACCAACAATGGCGATTTATTCCCATTCAATAGTAGCCGGGGGCTTGCTGCTGATGATATGAGTCTAGAATTGCACGTTAATTCTAGACTCATATTTATTTTCTGTTGTCGGACTATTTACTGTGATATTACTAAATTCTTACCAGGTGTCAGCACAAGCGTTACACCTGCATCCAATTGTAAACTTTTTACCTGCACATTCGAATTGATATTGATACTCTTTGGAACTCCAGAAGGGTTACTAATGAAGACCATTTTGTTGGCACTCGGCACCTCATTTTGACTCCAATTGGCAGGGGTTTCCCATGCATTGCTTGCGCCACCTATCCAGCTATTGGGCATATTGAGCTGCTGTTCAATTTTGCACCTATCGCTCAACTTCCAGATTACTCTAATCTGGCTATATGATGCGGCGATATTGAAATTAAAACTACCATCTTGCCGAATAGCTGCACTTGTGAGTATTTCGTTGCTTTCATTTCTTACTTCAAGTGAAAAATTGTAAGCCGAACCGTATCTGCACAGGTAATCGGAACTTACTTTTCCTGCAACGGAATGTATAGTAGGGCTATTGGGCAGTACCTGAATGGTGTCGAATGCAATGTCACAAGGCATCACATAAGTTGGCGATGAATAGGTACAAATACTGCTGTCTATGTTTTCACCGGGCCAGGATAAATAGTCTCCACTGTATAACTGAAATCTTACTGTATCGCCGGGTTTTAAGCCATTCAGTTGGTTATTGGTATAAGTAGTGTCGGGATGATAATTACTACCAACAGTAAAGACATGCTGAGTCATGTCTCTTACCCCGTTGATGATGCGGTATGTTCGGGGCCATGTTGCGCAAAATGTACCTCTGATTTTTGCAGACGCATTCCCAAAATTCGGATCGCAGGGATTCAGATTGAAGGAAAGATTTTGAAAGGTAACATCGCAGCCCGGTGACAAAATTTGCGGCGATCCTGTTTTTCTGCAAATCAATTCTGTCAGTTCGAATTTTCCGTTAATGAATTCTCTTTTGTATTGGTCAATTTTTATGTCGTATAAGCCAGGTCCTAAATTAGGAATGTTGATAGATGATGCACCAAATCCAACCTGCGCAAAGGAGTAAATAACGACACCGCTAAGGTTTTTTATTTCTATGATAAAGTAATCGTTTGTGAAGTTGGTTGGCAAGTTTGAAATAAGTATCGAGCCATTATTCGCTCCTTCACAACTAACATCGGTCTTTGTCACATTCACTGGAAGCAAGAAGCAAGATTGACCGTTTAGAGGTGTGACAAAAAGTAATACTACAATGCAATGGGCAAGGGTAATAAATCTCATAAAGGGTTTATAAATGAGATTTAAAAATAAGAAAATGAATTAATTAAAAAGCTACCCTCTGCTTTTGCAAAAGGGTAGCTTTTTAATCAAAGTCTGGTAAGAAAATAACTACTTAGAATTTGTTCTGCCAGTTGATTTCTAGTTCTGTTTTTATTCCCATTCAATAGTAGCCGGCGGCTTACTACTGATGTCGTATACCACCCTGTTAATGCCTTTTACATTGTTGATGATTTCATTGCTGATATGCGCCAGAAACTCATAGGGCAAGTGTGCCCAGTCTGCCGTCATACCGTCTACACTGGTTACAGCCCTGAGGGCCACGGTAAATTCATAGGTACGTTCATCGCCCATTACACCCACACTTTTTACAGGTAGTAAAATGGTACCTGCCTGCCATACTTTATCATACAGCCCGTGTTGCTTCAATCCGTTGATATAAATGGCATCAGCGTTTTGCAGCAATGTCACTTTCTCTTCGGTTACTTCGCCCAAAATGCGAATGGCCAAACCAGGACCAGGGAAGGGATGACGGAACAGCAAATCATGCGGTATACCCAGCTCTACACCTACACGGCGTACTTCATCTTTAAACAAAAAGCGGAGCGGTTCCACCAAATCCAGCTTCATGGTATCGGGCAGGCCGCCTACGTTGTGATGGCTCTTGATAGTTTGACTGGGGCCGTGTACGCTTACACTTTCAATCACATCGGGGTAAATGGTACCCTGACCTAAAAAGCTGATGTCGGTGAGTTTGTGTGCCTCCTGATCAAACACTTCAATAAAAGTGTTGCCAATGATTTTGCGTTTTTCTTCGGGGTCGGTTTTGCCAGCCAGTTTAGTGTAAAAATGCTCCCGTGCATCTACACCCTTCACATTCAGGTCGAGCACTTTGTAGGTTTCTATCACCTGTGCAAATTCATCTTTGCGCAACACACCGTTGTCTACAAAAATGCCGAAGAGGTTTTTGCCCACGGCCTTGCTGATGAGCACTGCCGCCACGGTAGAATCTACACCACCGCTCAGCGCCATAATCACTTTTTTATCGCCAATCTGTTGTTTCAGGTTGGCCACCGTTTCGCTGATGAAGTGAGCCGGTGTCCAATCGCCGCTGCATCCGCAGGTGTTGTACAAAAAGTTTTTGATGAGTGTTTTACCCTCGGTGCTGTGGTATACTTCTGGGTGAAATTGAAAGCCGTAGAGAGGGAAGTCCGAAAGCTCTGAATTTTCTTTCTGACTTTCCGACTTTCCGACTTGCTGACTTTTTCTAAACGCCGCCACCGGAATGCTATCTGTTATGGCCAAAATTTCAAAACCCTCGGGCAGTTCTTTAATGCTGTCGCTGTGGCTCATCCATACCTGGCTGCGGTCGCTGATGCCGGCCAGCAGGCTATCGTCTTGTTGCTTCACCATGTAAGCACGACCGTATTCCCGCTTGTCGCTTTTTTCTACCCGGCCACCGTACAGTTTGGCGGTAAGCTGTGCACCGTAGCACACACCCAACACGGGCAGTTGGGCATTCATGGCAGCTACATCTACCACTGGCGCTTTTTCGTCGTTTACACTAAATGGGCTGCCACTCAAAATGATGCCTTTAAGGCCAGCTTCATAATTTACTGGCTTGTGGTACGGTTGAATTTCGCAATACACGTTGGCTTCCCGCACAGCACGGGCAATGAGTTGGGTGTATTGGCTGCCAAAATCGAGGATGAGAATTTTTTCGGTCATGATGGGCGCAAAGATAACGGCCATGAGGCAGCATTGAGACACGCCCCGCAAGGCTCGGGAAAATTTAGATAGGGCAGGGGAAAACCGGGCATGTCGTCTTATCCATCGTCAAAAGCCATTGGTATAATACCATTCAACAAAAGATGCCAACCGTCTGCCCATTCAAGTTTGGCACTTTGGCATCAAATCAGAAATTTTGTTAATGAAATCTAAAGAGATGAAAAAGCAATACTTCCTATATATCCTGCTGGCATTGCTGCCGGTATTAAGCAGTTGTCATTTTTGGATGGATACTGTAACCGGCAATGGACATGTAACCACCGAAAAAAGATCGGTGGCTGGTTTTACAAAGCTATCCTTTGAAGGACCATTTGAGGTCGAGGTAATTCCCGGCGAAGACTTTGCGGTTTCTATTGAAGCAGAAGAAAATCTGCTGCAGTACATCAATATTGATAAGGATGGTAGCAGGCTCGAAGTGAAAGTAATGAATGGTGTCAATTTGCGTACCCGAAAAGATATTCAAATACGGGTGAGCCTGCCTAAGGTTGAAAGCATTGCTTTTGCAGGCAGTGGTAATGTGAAGGTGAAAGGCACCATCAGAGACATAAAAAAACTGGAATTGTCAGTAGCAGGTAGTGGCGATATTGTAGCAGCACTCGATTGCCCGGAAGTAGAGGCTGATATTGCTGGCGCAGGCAGCATCACCCTCAGTGGCACCACCCGCAAACTCAAACTGGATGTAGCCGGAGCCGGCGATTGCAAATGCGAAAAACTATTGGCAGAAGAAGTGAACATCAGCATTGCGGGTAGTGGCAATGCATGGGTATACGCCAGCATAAAACTGGATGTAAGCGTAGCCGGCAGCGGCGATATTTACTACCGTGGCAATCCTTCCATCAAGCAAAGCATTGCGGGTAGTGGCGATATCAAAAAGATGGAAGAATAAACGACATCAATCTACAACCGTTACCAGTATGCTAATGTCGCGGTTGCGGCCTTTGTCATCGGTGCAAGAAATTTTTACCTGCCCCGCTTCGGGGGCAAAAAAAACAGCTTCGCCGGGCAAGGCGGCTTTGTAAAAACGATTGTTGATGTACCAGTAAACCCTTGCTACATCAGCCTCTGCCTGGCAGCGCAGCATAATGGGTTCGGGCTGCGATTTTTCAATGAAATACTCTGCTCTGTTGTCGGGCGATACAATGCTGGGCCCGTTGCCGCTAAATACCCGCTGGCACTGCGGATTGTGCGGCGGTATTCTTTCATATGCTATTTGCCTTTGGTCGAAATAGGCTTGCAATTCTGGTGCTGCTTCCTTGTACCATTTCTTTTTAAAACCATTGGCGGGAACACAATTCACACAGTAGCTTATTCTCTCATCGGCCGATATCATCACTTCTTTTTCAGCATTGCACACTGCTGCTGGTGAAATGAGCGGCAGAAAAAAATCGGTGGTTACATGCTGGCAATGTTCTGCCGGAGGCAGTCCGCTGTCGGAGCAAACCATGCGGCTGTCCATGCTGGCCGGCATGCGAAACCAGTTTTTATCATTGTCGTAATCAATGCTGTTGAAAATGCGAAACAACAAAGGCGTGGCAATGCTGGCGCCACTGAGTTCGGGAATGCCTTGTCCGCTAAAATTGCCCACCCATACACCCACTGTATACTTTGTGTTGTAGCCAATGCTCCAAGCATCGCGGCGGCCATAGCTGGTGCCGGTTTTCCAGGCTATGCGGGGCAGGGCGCCGGTGGCTTGCCAGTGTACCGGAAAATCGGGACGTTCGATATTGCTGAGTATTTCGTGCAGCATGTAGCTGGCACCACTGCTGAGGATGCGGCTTGGCTTCTTGCTGCTGTCTTGTATATGGTAGCGTGGTGCATAATACAAACCCTCAGTCGCAAAGGCGCTAAACAAACCGGTGAGTTCTTCCAGCGTGGTGCCACAACCACCCAATATCATGCTCAGTCCGAGTTTTTTTTCGTCTTTGGCTATCTGATTGAAACGGGCTTTTACCAATGCAGCAACCATTTTTTCTTTGCCCAACCGGTGCAGCATTTTTACGGCAGGTATGTTCAGCGAATGCGACAACGCATATTCCATACTCACTGCACCATTGAATTGCTGATCATAGTTTTCGGGGACGTAGCCACCAAAGTTGCTGGCAACATCGTTGATGCGCATTTTAGGTGTCAGCATGCCTGCATCAATACAAAGTCCGTAGAGTAGTGGTTTGAGGGTGCTGCCCGGCTGGCGAACGGCTGCAGCACCATTTACCTGACCACCATCAATGGTGTCTGTAAAATCAGCTGAGCCAACATAGGCTTCAACTGCATGGGTTTGATTGTTTATGATGACTACAGCTGCATGATGAATGTTGTAAATCCGCAATGGCCTAACATAATCTGCCACCAGCTTTTCTGTTTTTAGTTGCAGCTCACTGTTGATGGTAGATTGTACCATGGCCTGTCTGCTGTTGCGCAACCGCTGCGATAAGTGTGGTGCCATGCGGGGTACAGGTAGCCGGGTAGCCGTGAGCGGTTCTGCTATGGCATCAGCAATATCGTTGTGGGGGTACAAACCATCTTTTTCAAACTGCTGCAGCCAGCGGTTGCGTTCGCTTACAATCAATGCATTGTTGCGCCCCATCCGTAAGCTGGTGGGCCGGTTAGGAATGATGCTCAGTGCCGTTATTTCTGCCAAACTCAGGTGGTCAGGGTTTTTGTTGAAGTACAACCACGATGCCGATTTGATGCCTTCAATATTGCCACCCATTGGCACCAGATTGAGGTACAGCTGCAAAATTTCTGCTTTGCTGTACCGCCATTCCAGTTGCAATGCCCGGATGGTTTCTATGGCTTTGCTCCACAGATTGCGGGGCCTTGGTTCGAGCAGGCGTACCACCTGCATGGTAATGGTGGATGCACCGGAGGTAACACGACCACGCAATACATTATTTACGATAGCACGACCAACGGCTACGGGATTAATGCCCGGGTGATAATAAAACCAGCGATCTTCTTTGTGTACAATGGTTTGTTGCAGCAAGGGCGAAATTTCGTGCAACTCTGTTTTCATGCGCCACTTTTCATCGGGGGTGAGGTAGGCATGAATCACCTGGCCTTTGTTGTCGGTAATGATAGTGCTGTAGGCAGGCAAATCGGGTGGTGGAAACAGTACAATGATGCTCATGAACAATAAAAACAAAGCTGCTATCCAGCGAAGCATTTTCCAACCACGCCGCAGCCATGCCGGTAATGCTGCTGCATCGGCTTTGGCAGAAAAAAAGGAAGAGAAAAAACGATGCAGCATATAAAAGTGACAGGTTGCTGAAATGCTGTTTAAAAGTAGGGCTTCATGCTATGCTTTGCATACATGCTCGGCAATTAATGAATGATTAACGATTGCAGACTTGTGTGTGCATCTTTTTCCGTTGTACTTTCAAAATGGCAATGCACCGCTACATTCTGCGGCAAGCTTGCCTTCACATGACCAACCTCGTTGGCAGTTTTGCTGCCCTTGCTACACATTTATCAACTGCCTTGCTGCAGTGCCGTTTTTACCCACGGCTTTGTGCTATATTTCCCTACGCTACACAACCAATTATTGTATGAACAGGTTTTCTGCTGCCAGCCTGCGCTGGATGATGGCGCTGCTTTTTGTATCTGCTGCTATTTGGAGTTGCAACCGAAATGCAGTGAGTTTGAGCTACACCAATGCCCGTGATGAAGTACCACAGTTGGGCAACCTCACATTTCGGTTTTCGGCGCCATTGGCTACCGATAGTATGCTCAACCAATGGGACAGTACCGAGTATGTCAGTTTTTCTCCCAAAATCAGGGGCCGCTTCCGTTGGGAAAGCCGCGACCAGCTGGTGTTTTCACCCGCAGAACCCTTGCCGCCGGCCAGCAGTTTTACGGCCAGCCTCAATAAGGTATTGCTGAAGCGAACCGATTTTACCAGCATCGAAGAAGACGATGAACTGACCTTTAAAACGGCAGATTTAAAACTGGAAAACACCCATGCATTTTGGACCTTGCCCGATGGTGCTGCCGCTGCTATTCCGCAAATTGATTTGTACTTCAACTACAATGTTGATCCCAAAGCATTGATGGATAAACTGACCGCGGAGTTGGATGGCAATAATGTAGAAGTAGAACTCATAACCGTTAGCAACGAATCGAAAGTGAGTGTACGGCTGCGCAATGTAAAACCGGAAGACAAAGATTTGGCATTGCAACTCAGCATTGCTAAAGGCCTGGTGCCCGATAAAGGCAAAAACGGTACGGCGAAAGAAGAAAAGATAGAAGCGGTATTGCCATCGCCATTTGTATTGAGTATAAACGATGTAACGGCTGAGCATGATGGTGTGCAGGGAAGCATCTTGATTAAAACCAGTCAGCAGTTGGTGGCGGGCCAGTTTGCTTCTTTCATAGAGCTATCGCCAACGGCTGCTTATAGCTCCCAACTTACCGAAGATGGATTGCTCATTACCAGTGAGCAGTTTAGTGTAGACAATAGCTACACGCTGACTTTTAAGAAAGGCCTGCGAGGAAAAGTAGGCGGGGTGCTGAAAGAAAACTACAGCACCAGCGTGGCGTTTGGCAGCCTCGAACCTTCGCTGAGTTTTGCTAGTAGCAAAGCTGTTTATTTAGGAAAGAATGGCGCAAAGAATATTGAAGTACGCATTGCCAATGTGCCCAAGATAAAAGTGATTGTTTCGAAAGTGTACGAAAGCAATTTGCTGATGGCGCATCGCTATGGCTATTATCCCAAAGAGCAAAGGGGCAATGAAGACGAAGAAGATTATTATTATTACGAAGAAGATGGCGATGCAGTACTCGGCGATGTGGTGTATGAGTCTGTCATAGATACAAGGTCGTTGCCAAAGTACGGCAGTGGTCGCTTGTTTCAATTCAACCTCACCGATAAACTGTCTGATGTAAAAGGCATTTACCATGTAAAAATTCGTTCTACCGAAGATTACTGGATTAGTGATAGCCGTTTTGTGGCGTTGAGTGATGTGGGCCTCATAGCCAAGCAGGGCGTTGATAAAATGCTGGTATTTGCCAATAGCATACAAACCGCCAAAGCCATGAGTGGCGTAGCTGTAAGTGTGTACGGCGCCAACAATCAATTGTTGGGTACTGCCAATACCAATGCCGATGGCGTGGCCGAAGTGCCTTTTGCCCGGCAAGAATTCAGCGGCTTTAAACCGGCGATGGTCATTGCCAAAACCGGTGATGATTTCAACTACCTGCCATTTCACAACACGGCCGTGAATACTTCCCGTTTTGAAGTAGGGGGCAAACGCATCAACAGCACCGGCCTCGATGCATTTGTATATCCTGAAAGAGATATTTATCGCCCCGGCGAAAAAATGAATGCGGCGGTGGTACTGCGAGACCGCAACTGGAAAAGTCCGGGAACTATTCCCATCAAAATGAAAGTGCTGATGCCGAATGGCAAAGAGCTCACCAGCCTGCGCAAAAACCTGAATGCACAAGGTGGGGCAGAAGTGAATGTGCCACTCAGTGCATCGGCCATTACTGGCACTTATGTGTTGGAAGTGTACAACGGCAACGATGTGTTGCTGGCCAGCAAAAATCTGAAAGTAGAAACCTTTATGCCTGATAGAATAAAGGTGAATGCTAATTTGGATAAGGAATCAGCGATGCCCGGACAATCCATTCAATTGAACCTGCAGGCCAGCAACTATTTTGGCCCGCCGGCAGCTGGCAGAAAATATGAATGCGAAATACAGGTAAAACAAAAGCACATTGCACCTGCCAAATACAACAAGTTCGACTTCGACCTCAGCAACGAACGCACCATTTTTGATAAGGTATTGCGGGAAGGATTAACCAACGAGCAAGGCATTGCCAATACTGCTTTTGATGTGCCTGCTATGTATGCCAACCTTGGTGTGTTGGAAGCCAGTTTTTTCAGTACTGTTTTCGATGAAACCGGGCGGCCGGTAAACCGTGTGTCGAGGGCCACCATTTACACTCAACCTGTGCTGTTTGGTTTGGGCAATACCGGCTGGAATTATTTTCCGTTACGGCAAAACATCAATTTTCCGGTGATTGCCATCAACAGCAAAGAGCAGGTGATGAATGCCACTGCACAAATACAAGTGATTAAGCATGAGTACCGCACGGTGTTGTCGAAGAGCGGCTCCTACTTCCGCTACGAATCGCAAAAGGAAAGTAAAGTGATAGCATCACGCACCATGCAAGTGAGTGGTGAGCAATCAGTATTTCCATTTACACCTGCTACACCGGGTGAGTATGAAATACGCATAGCTGCACCCGGCGTAAGCAACTACGTTAGTCAGCGGTTTTACAGCTATGGTGCATGGGGCAATGCCGATGCTGCGTTTGAAGTAAACCGCGAAGGCAACGTAGATATTTCGTTGGATAAAAACAGCTACAACAATGGCGAAACCGTAAAGGCTTTATTTAAAACGCCATTTAACGGCCGCATGTTGGTGACGGTTGAAACAGATAAAGTAGTGAGCTATCAGTATGTTGATGTCAACAATAGAAATGCCAGCCTCAACCTCAAAATTGATGACCAGTATTTGCCGAATGCCTACATCAGTGCGACGTTGTTTAAGCCACATACGGTAACCGATATGCCGTTGACGGTGGCGCATGGTTACGCCAACATCAAAGTGGAAGACAAGAGCAAACGCATGACGGTAAGTATTGATGCGAAAAAAGAAACACGAAGTCGAACGCATCAAAAAGTAACCGTGAAAGCAGCACCCAACAGCATGGTAACACTGGCTGCTGTTGACAATGGTGTGCTGGCCGTTTCCAATTTCAAAACACCCGATCCGTTTGCACATTTTTTTGCTACCAGAGCCTTGAGTGTAAATGGGTATGATTTGTATCCGTTGCTGTTTCCGGAGCTGCGCCGCACCATCAGCAGCAGTGGTGGCGATGCTGACTTGCAATTGAGCCAGCGCCAAAACCCCATGCCCGACAAACGGGTGAAGTTGGTGAGCTTCTGGAGTGGTATTCGCCAAACCGGCAGCAATGGAGAAGCCACTTTCGAATTTGATATTCCACAGTTTAGTGGAGAAGTGCGATTGATGGCGGTGGCTTGCAAAGACAACCAGTTTGGTGCTGCAGAAAGCAAAATGATAGTGGCCGATCCGCTGGTGGTAAGCACGGCATTACCCCGGTTTATGAGTCCCGGTGATACGGTGCTGGTTCCTGTTACCATTACCAACACTACCAACAAATTGGCCAGCATCAATGCAAGGTTGTTAACTTCAGCCGGAGTACAAGTTGCAGGCAGCAATACAGCCACTACGAGTATTGAAGGCAAACGGGAAGGTCGTGTGTTGTTTAAATTGTTTGCACCACCAACTATTGGTACAGCCAATATCAAAGTAGAAGTGAAGGGATTGGGCGAAACTTTCTTAGATGAAACCGACATCAGTATTCGTCCGGCTTCTACTTTGCAAAAGCTGAATGGTGCACAAACCATTCCTGCCAACACTGCACAAGTGTTGCGTATGAATACATTGGATTTTATTCCACAGAGTTTGAACTATACACTGACGGTGAGTCGAAATCCTTTACTGGAATTGGGCGGACAGTTGCAATACCTCGTTCAATATCCATACGGGTGTACAGAGCAAGCTGTGTCGGTGGCATTTCCGCAACTGTACTTTACCGACTTGTCGGATATGGTGCATGCACAAAAAGGTTTTCAGAAAAGCGCTACAGAAAATGTTGCGGAAGCCATTCGGAAAATAAAAATGCGCCAGCTGTACAACGGCGGCGTTACACTGTGGGATAATGAAAGTCAGGAAAGTTGGTGGACAACTGCATACGCCGCTCATTTTTTAGTAGAAGCAAAAAAAGCCGGCTACGAAGGAGACAGAAGCTTGCTGGAAACCATGCTCAATTATCTCAACAATAAGTTGCGCAACAAAGAGTTGGTGGCTTATTTCTACAACCGCAATTTGCAAAAGAAAATTGCGCCCAAAGAAGTAGCGTACAGCTTGTACGTTTTGTCATTGGCAGGAAGACCTGCCGTGGCCGCTATGAACTATTACAAAACCAATCAAAAAGATTTAGCGTTGGATAGCCGCTATTTATTGTCGGCGGCATACACGCTGGCTGGCGATAAGGCTTCCGCTAAAGCATTGCTACCCGGAAGCTTTTCCGGAGAAGAAGCAGTAGCCAGCACTGGCGGCAGTTTTTACAGTGATATACGTGATGAAGCCGTGGCGCTGAATGCATTGATTGATGCAGAGCCAACCAACACGCAAGTGGGTGTAATGGCCCGTCATGTAGCAGCCAAACTCAAAGGCCGCAGCTGGTACACTACGCAGGAATGTGCGTTTGGCTTTGTGGCCTTGGGTAAAATAGCCCGTAAATCTGGCGCTACTAACGCAACTGCAGTAGTGACCGTAGGCGGTAAGCAAGTAGGTATGATGAGTGGTGCTCCATTGCAACTCACCAAGGCGCAATTGAATGGCACCAATATTCAAATCAACACCAAGGGCAGTGGCAATATTTATGCGTGGTGGCAAACACAAGGCATCAGTGCCAGTGGTGCTTACAAAGAGGAAGACAGTTACTTGAAAGTGCGTCGTAGTTTTTACGACCGTTTTGGCAGGCCGGTGAGTGGCAACAGCTTCAAACAAAACGATTTGATTGTGGTGAAACTAACGTTGGAAAAAACGTACAGCGGCACTATTGACAACGTTGTGTTGACAGATATTTTGCCTGCCGGTTTCGAAATTGAAAACAGTCGCATTAAAGAATTGCCAGGCAACGAGTGGATTAAAGATGCCAGCAATCCGCTGCATACCGACATTCGTGACGACCGTATTCATTTCTTTACCAACCTCAACGGCCGCCAAACATTTTACTACACCGTAAGAGCGGTATCTCCGGGCACATTTACCATTGGCCCCGCCAGTGCCGATGCCATGTACAACGGTGACTACCATTCCTATCACAGTGGCGGCACCATCAAAATTGTGCAGTAAGCTGTTGAGTGTCCATTATTGATATTGATTAATAGAATATTTTAGCCACGGCGAACAAAGCCAACCTGACTATGGAAGAAATGTTTGAGAACAGAACGGATTTGAGCAAACTCAGCGAAGCAGTATCACAGATGCGGGGTGCTATCGGCAGGGTAGTTGTGGGGCAAACCGAAATGGTTGACCTCATGATTGCCGGTTTGCTGTGCGATGGACACCTGCTGATTGAAGGCGTGCCAGGTGTGGCGAAAACGTTATCGGCCAAGTTGCTGTCCCGCAGCATTGCAGTGCCATTCAGTCGCCTGCAGTTTACTCCCGACCTGATGCCGAGTGATGTGTTGGGTACTTCGGTTTTCAATCCGCAAAACATGCAGTTTCAGTTTAAGCCCGGCCCTGTGTTTTCAAATATTGTACTGATTGATGAAATCAACCGTGCCCCGGCTAAAACGCAATCGGCGTTGTTTGAGGTGATGGAAGAAAGGCAAGTAACAGTAGATGGACAAACCTATCCCATGCAAGAGCCATTTATTGTAGTGGCTACGCAAAACCCTGTGGAGCAAGAAGGTACTTATCGTTTGCCCGAAGCGCAACTTGACCGTTTCTTGTTTAAAATAAATGTGGGCTATCCTACGGTGCAGGAAGAAGTGCAGATTTTGCAACAGCAACAACACCAAAGTGCTGCTGAATTGTTGCAAGAAGTTCAACCCGTGTTGAACGCCGGCGATATCGCTTACTTCCGTTTGCTGGTACGACAAATGGTGGTGCAGCCTAAGTTGCTGGAGTTTATTGCCAGCATTATTGCCAGCACCCGCAACAATCCTTCTTTGTATCTCGGCGCATCGCCCCGTGCTTCATTGGCCATTTTAAAAGCCGCTAAAGCCATGGCAGCAATACGTGCCCGTGACTTTGTATTGCCAGAAGATATTTTGGGCATCGTGCCGCATGTGTTGCGGCATCGCATCATCCTTTCACCAGAAAAAGAAATGGAAGGCTTTACCGCAGATGATATGGTACAGCAGTTGTTGGAGAAAGTGGAAGTGCCGAGGTAACATCAGTTAACGAGTTGATTGGTTGATTAGTTAACTGGTTAATTTGAGATTAGGGAAAGAGATTCATTCTTGATAAAAACGCTTCTGATGTGGAGGCGTTTTTTTATGCAGTTATTCTTTTACGCAGTGCTATTAAACCGAGCAACGGCCCAATGGCCAGTAGCATGTACACAAATGGCAGTGGTAATTTACCCGAAAAAAAGTGAATACATTGAATGCTCACAATGGTGATGGCAAAGCCGATGCTGTTGACAATGGTGAGTGCCGAACCTTTTGATTGTGCTGGTGCATGCTTTGCTACCAGTGATGAAAACAACGGCGAATCAGCAATCACAAACAAGCCCCATAACCATAGAAAAATCAGTAATGCAATTGTTGAAGGTTGTTGCAACAGCAGCGGAGAAACTAAGCAGCAGCAACAGGAAAGTAACAATGCCTTGCGGGCAATGTTGGCAGTGCCAAATGATTGAGATAAGTATCCTGCCACTACACAAGCCAATCCGCCAGAAGCAATAATCACAAATGCTAACAGCGGTATATCTATCTTGCTTTGCGGATGAGTGCTGTTGTAATACTGCAACATCACTGGTACAAAAGCCCAAAATGCATACAGCTCCCACATATGGCCAAAATAGCCGAGTGCTGCCTGCCGGAAATGCGGTTGGCGAAAGCCTGCTGCAAAAGCACCGAACGAAAATTGTTGCGGCTTACTGCGGTGCGGTCCATCGGGTACCAACAGCCACATGCCTACTCCGCCAATGATGGCAAGGGTAGTGGTACAATACAATACATATCGCCATGGAACGCCTTGCAACATGTTGCTAAGTAAATGCGGAAAAGCTGTGCCCACAACTAATGCACCCACCAAAAAGCCCAACGATTTTCCCAAGCCCTGCTGAAAATAATCGGCAGCTATTTTCATGCCTACAGGATAAATGCCTGCGAGAAAAAAGCCGGTGAAAAATCGAAACAACAATACATGCATGGGGTGCAAATCTGTAATGCTCATGCCTAAGTTGAACATTCCTGCACATACTGCACTCAGCATAAAAACTGTGGAGGGCGAAAAGCGGTCGGCAATAGCCAGTATGGCAAACAGCAATGTACCCGTAATGAAACCCAATTGTACACTGCTGGTAAGGTGTGCTACAAAATCAGCATCGAGGTGTAGCTCTTGGCTAAGGGGGCGCATCACTGCATTGCCTGCAAACCATAAGGATGTACAGAGAAATTGTGCCAGCACAATCACTGGCAAAATGTATTTCGGTGGCTCTTGTACAGTCATGGACAATGCTGACCTCTGAACGATAAATATTTCTTACTGCCGATGCAAACACAGGATAAACATGGTGGTGTAAACTAAAGGCTGAAAAAGAATAATACTGCTAAAAAAACACAGATAAAAATTGACTTAGGCGGGCTGTTAGTTGGTCATAAAATCAATGGTTCTATAATCATTCGCCGCCATTGTATATTGAGAAATTATCCGCCAACAATCCACTTCATCATCAATCCGCTGAGGTAGGCGCCGTAGGTGCCGAGGGCATAACCCAATACTGCCAGTAACACGCCTACCGGTGCAAGTGATGGTGCAAAAGCCGAAGCCACAATAGGAGCACTGGCAGCCCCACCAACATTGGCCTGGCTACCTACTGCCACAAAGAAGAAAGGTGCTTTTATCAGTTTTGCCACCACCAGCATAATCAGTACGTGAAAAGCCATCCACAGTATTCCCACGCCAAACAGTAATGGGTTGTCGAAAATAGCCAGCACATCCATTTTCATGCCTACGCTAGCTACCAGCACATATAACAATAGTGTGCCCACTTTTGATGCTCCCACACCTTCCAGGTTTTTGGCTGAAGTAAGCGACAGTAACAAGCCTCCGGTAGTAGCCAGTACAATAATCCAGAAATAAACAGAGGTTAAGCTAAACTCTTCTAAGAAAGGCGCATGCTCTTTTATAGCGGGTGCAATCCAGTCGGCCAGCAAATGGCTCAATCCCATTACCCCAAAACCAATAGCACAAATAATCATCAGATTGCCTGTGCTGGGGATTTTTGCATTGTTGGATTGATAGTTGGCCAGTTTTGTTTGTAGTGCAGTAATGGCACTGGCATCTGCTTTGAGTTTAGCGTCCAGCTTTTTTGAAATACCAGCACCGTACAATAAAAATGCCATCCAGATATTCGCCACAATCACATCCATAGTTATCATGGCGCTGAATAATTTATCGCTGGCTCCAAACACTTCTTTCATAGCCGTTTGGTTGGCACTGCCCCCAATCCAACTACCTGCTATGGTGCTTAATCCTCGCCATACCGCATCGGGGCCTTCACCTCCAACCGTTTCTGGAGATACAACACTAAAAACTGCTACCGCAAGTGGCCCGCCCAATACAATACCTACAGTGCCGGCTAAAAACATAATCAATGCTTTGCCGCCTAATCTTTTTAAAGCAGGAAAATCAATGCTGATGGTGAGTAGTACCAGACTCACAGGCAAAATATACCGGCTGATAATGGGGTATAACTTGCTTTCTTCGCCATCAATCAAACCAAAGCTGTTATACAACGATGGAATGAAATAGCAAAGCAATACGCTGGGTACTACCTTATAAAATTTCTGCCAAAAAGCGTTGTTAGATGAAGAGGTATAAAACACTAAACCAAGGGTGCTCATAAGCAAACCCAATACCACGGCATCGTTTTGAATGAGGGCGATATACTGCATGCAGCATAATTACTGGTTTTGCCGGTAATGACCAATTTTCAAGTTTTTATCAAGCCTTCAATCAGCCAATCATCAGAACTTAAAATTCCAGGTAACACTGGGTATGATGGGAAACAACGATACCTGGTAGGCTTTTACCTGTTGAGTACCTTGCTGCGGGTCGCCTTCCTGATCGAAGTAAATAAAGTAGGGGTTGAGCCTGCTGTACAAATTGTAAATGCTGAAGACCCAGTTGCTCTTAAACTTCTTCTGGCTGTTGGGTTTGGGCGTATACGTAGCACTCACATCGGCCCGATGGTAAGAAGGTAACCTGTATGCATTGATGCGACTGAATTCTTGTGTGAGAATACCGCCCACTACATAAAACCTTTCGGGAAAAGTGGCCGCATTGCCGGTGCCATACACAAACACGCCGCCAATTTTCCATTTGGGGTTGAGGTTGTAGTTGAGCACCACACTCATATCGTGGCGGCGGTCATATTTTGCCGGATATTTTATACCTGCATTCAGGCTATCAAATTGCCGCCATGTCCAGCTAAGGGTGTAGCCCACCCAACCGGTAAGACGGCCGCGGGTTTTGTTCACAAACAATTCTACGCCGTAGCTCCATCCTTTACCAAATGTAAAATCTTCTTCCGGGTCGTTGAGTGATGGGGTAAATCCTTCCTTGTATTCAATTTGATTCAACATGTTTTTATAATATACTTCTATCGAAGTTTCAAACATGTTGTTCTTGAAATTCTGGAAATAGCCCGCAGCATATTGCCAGCCGTCTTGCGGCCGAACACGGTAGGTGCTGGGCACCCACAAATCGGTTGGCAGGGTAGTGCCGCTGTTTGTAGCCAGGTGTATGTATTGCAGGTTGCGGGTTACCGCTGCTTTAATGCTGCTATTGGCACCCGTGGTATAACGCAGCGTAAAACGAGGCTCTAATCCACCATAGTTTTTCACTGTTTTTCCTTTGCCAAAAAAGGTACTGTCAAGTGGGTTGCCCTGCGCATCTTTATTATACAAAAAGTACGGGCCAACCTGATTGAAGCCGCTCAAACGCATGCCGGCACCGAGTTTCAGCTTGCTGGTTACTTCCCAGTCGTCTTGTATGTAAAAGGCATATTCACGGGCAAATTTTTTGCCTGTATTATCGGGGTTGAACACGGTAGCCCCTTGGCTGCCACTTACCTGGTTGGGTAAAAAAGTATGGTACGTGTATTGTGCGCCAAACTTCACTTTGTGTTCGGGCAATGGATAATAATCGAAATCAATTTTTGCATTCAGGTCTTGTATGCCGCTGCTTAGTGTAATACGGAAATCATTTTGCAGGGCATCAAATTTGAATTTGTAATCGTTGTACACCAGTGTAGTGTTGGCAAAAATCTTTTTGCTGAAAATGTGGTTCCAACGAACGGTAGCCGTACTGTTTCCCCAGGGAATATCGGTATTGAAAGCCCTCTCCTTATTGCGGAATGTAAATACATCTCTGCCGAAATAACCACTCAAATACAAACGGTCTTTTGCCCCCAGCCGAAAGTTCATTTTGGTATTAAGGTCGTAGAAATAATAACCGCTGCCATACAGGTTGGCATCCTTGCTGATGAATGGTTTTACCAATGCATCAATATAAGTCCGTCTGCCTGCTACAATAAAAGATGACTTACCTTTTTCTATAGGGCCTTGTGCAGAAAAGCGGGAAGCAATATTGCCCACGCCACCTTCAAATTCATACTCCCGGTTGTTGCCATCCTTCATAGTTACATCTACCACGCTGCTCAGCCTGCCACCATATTGCGCCGGCATGCCTCCTTTTATAAGACTTACGTTTTTGATGGCATCACCATTAAAAATGGAAAAGAAACCAAACAGGTGACCGGTGTTGTACACTACAGCATCATCCAGCACAATCAGGTTTTGATCGGCACCACCACCACGTACATAGAATCCGGCATTGCCTTCGCCGGCATTGCGAACGCCGGGCAGTAGTTGCAAGGCTTTCAGCACATCTACCTCACCCAAAAAAGCGGGGATTTGTTTAATGCGTTCAATACTCAAATCAACTTTACCCATTTGGGCTGTTTGCACGTTGTTCTCTTTTTTTCGGCCCACCACCGTTACCTGAGTATTGGCATACGAGGCAGGCACCAGTAAAATGTCTTGCTGCACATCTTTGCTGCTGTTGATGGGAAAGCTTTTGGGTTCGTAGCCTACAAATGAAGCTTGTAGCTCGGTAGCCCCGGCGGTAATGGTCAGCGAATAAAAGCCATATGCGTTGCTCGATACGCCACGGCTGGCTCCTTTCAGGTAAATATTGGCCCCCTGCAGGCTTTCGCCCGTCAGCGAGTCTTTCACAAATCCACTAATGGTAATGCGCTGCGCCTTTCCAAAAACGCTGAGGCTTACAAAGAAGGTAATCAGTAAGAATCGGTATGTGCAAAGCTGGCAATTGGCCAGCCAGTAAAGCTTATTTTTCATGGTGTGGGTACATAACAGCAAAAAGCCCGCTGCTGTTTACTGTACAAAATTTACAGAGTCGCGGTTTTCACCACAGTCCAGCATGTCGTCGCCAAAATAGGGGTTGCGAATGGCGGGTTGCTGGCTCAGCCAGTTGGCACCGGCATTGTCGAAAGCCATGGGGCAATGCTGCTGATACACTTTGCCGCCTTTGTATTGTACGGTGCGGAGCATATCAAAAAACTGATCGCTGATGGTTTGCAACGAACGGTATTTTTTTGTCCAGTCGCTGCTGGCGGCAATGGCTGTTGCTTCTGTGGCAATGCCCTGCTGAATGCCCGCTGCCAATGCAATCAGTTGGCTGTCGGCCTTCAGCTCCTGCATGGCTATGGCTTGCATACTGGCGGCAAATGAGCCTGCCCGTAGGTTTACTGCACCGCTGTCTTTTTGTACAAATGCTTCTGTAAGCTGATAGTATTCGCCCAATGCCCGCTGCACCGATACCGAAAATGAATCGGACACGGCACTTACCTGCAAAGGCGCAGGCGCTGTTGTAGCTTCATCATCGCTATGGCGAAAACCAAAATAATAGGTGAGTCCGCCACCAATAATAACTAGCGCCAACAACATCAATATCTTACGAGGCATGTTCAAATGTTTGTACAAATGTAATTGTAAGCCGCCTTGGGCAAGCGTTGGTTTTTGCCCACGGCCCGCTATTGGCCAACCCTTACTTTTGCGCCATGCTCGCAGGTTTTAATAATGTCACTTTTGAATTTGGCGCCAGGGTTATTGTTTCGGATGCTACCTGGCATATACAGCCCAACGAACGTATTGGATTGATTGGCTACAACGGCACCGGTAAATCTACTTTGCTGCGCTTGCTGGTGGGCGAATACACCTGCTCGGCAGGTACGGTAGAAAGAGGAAAGAATGTGCAGATTGGTTTTTTGCACCAGGATTTGCTGAGTACCGAAATTGAAAAGCCGGTGCTTGAAGTAGCGATGGATGCTTTTACAGAAGCCCGCCGTCTGGAAGCCGAACTCAAGCAACTGGAAAAGCAACTGGAGACCGATCATAGCAATGAAGACCTGCTGCACAAGTATGCCGATATGCTGCACGACTTTGAACTGGCAGGCGGCTATACCATGCAGCACCAAAGCGAAGAGGTACTGCACGGCCTGGGTTTTGAAACCGACCAGTTTGAAAAACCATTCAATCAGTTTAGCGGTGGCTGGCGGATGCGGGTGTTGCTGGCCAAGCTCATTTTGCAAAAGCCCGAAATTCTGTTGCTCGACGAACCGACCAACCACCTTGACCTGCCCAGTATTGAATGGCTGGAAAAATACCTGCAGCATTACCCCGGCAGCGTGGTCATTGTAAGCCACGACAAATACTTTATGAACCGCATGGTAAATAAAGTAGTGGAGCTATACCAGCAGCAACTGCACATGTACACAGGCAATTTCGATTTTTATGAAAAAGAAAAAGCCGAACGCATTGCCCAGCAAAAAAGAGCTTTCGAAAATCAGCAGGATTACATACGCCAGCAGGAACGTTTTATAGAACGCTTTAAAGCCAAGGCCAGCAAGGCCGCACAGGCACAAAGTGTGGCCAAGCGCCTCGATAAACTCGACCGAATAGAAGATGTAGAAATAGAACGCCCCAACATTCGCATCAACTTTATGGTGGGTCAGCAGCCCGGCCGCACCATTTGTACCCTCAAGCATGTGAGCAAGGCTTATGGCGATGTAGAAATTTTGCGTAATACCAGTGCCGAAATTTTCAGGGGCGATAAAGTAGCCCTGATTGGTGCCAACGGCAAGGGTAAATCTACCTTGCTGCGCATCATAGCCGGTACCGAAAAAATTGAAGGGGAACGCATTTGGGGCCACAATGTGCAGGAGGCTTTTTATGCCCAGCACCAGCTGGAATCGCTGAATGTAAACCACACCGTGCTGGAAGAAATGACGACCAGCCGTGCCGGCAAAACTGAACTGGAATACCGGGCACTCTTGGGTTGTTTTCTTTTTAGCGGCGATGATACCGATAAAAAAATCAAGGTATTGAGCGGGGGCGAAAAAGCCAGGGTAGCTTTGGCCAAAACCATTGTGAGCAAGGCCAACTTTCTGATGCTCGATGAACCGACCAACCACCTGGACATGCACAGCGTGGAGCTGCTCATTGAAGCCCTCAATAAATACGAAGGCAGCCTTATCATCGTTAGCCACGACCGTTATTTTATTTCCCGAACGGCCAATGTGTTTTGGGAAATCATCAACCACGAAATCCGTGAGTTCAGGGGTAGCTACGAGGAATATTTAGAGTGGAAAGAAAAGTTGCTGCAACAGGAAGCGGCTGCCAAACAAGAGCAGCTGGCACCAGAACCCGTAGTTGTAAAAGCCGCACAGCCCAAGCCACAACCGGTAAACCGGGAGCTGCAAAAAGAATATCAGAAGCAGCACAAAGCATTTGAAAAGCAAGAGCAACAGCTGCAGCAGCTCCAGGCAAAAATGCAGGAGGTGGAAGGGCGCATGGCTGACCCGGCAGTGTACGCCGACAAGCAACAATTTTTGCAGGCCGAAAAAGAGTATAGCACGGTAAAGCAACAGCTCGATACCGCTCAACAGCAATACGAAAAAGCTTTTGAAGCCCTGATGGAACTGGAAGAGCAGTTGAAAGGTTGATGATTACTGTAGCTTCTTAAATGTGCTAAATGAAACATCCATCAACGGATACCGTTTGGGCTCGGGCAGGTAAAAATGCCACCATTCGGTGGGCAGGGCCACAAACCCGAAATGCTCCATCACTTGCTTCAGTGTAGCCCGGTTGGCCAATACCTCGGCTGGCAGTTGCTGGTAATTGTGGTGGGCTTTCTCAGTAAAATCATCAAAACCAGTAGGCATGGGCAGTGTGTCGCCCGTTGTTAAATTGTACAAACCCAGGTCCACAGCAATACCGCGGTTGTGGCCGCTGCCATTGGCCGGGTTGGCGGCATAGCGGTCATCGGGCACTATTTTCCACATTTTTAGCGTAGCGGCATAGGGGCGGTAGCCATCGTACACCAGCAGGCCCAGCCCGCGTTTGGCCAGTGAGTCGGCTACCATTTTAAGTGGTTCGGCAGCGGCTTTGCGCAAAAAAACACCCGGCTCTTTGTACAATATCTGGCTGGTAAAGTTGTTGGTTGTGGTGTAGCGCTGGTCTGTTTTCAGGTGCGGAATAAACCCTTCCAATGAGACCATTTGCAATTGTGGGTTGCTGTCGTATTGCAGTTTCAGGTGGTTTGCCCGTAGGGTAAGGGGGAGATGATACGGGTTTCTGCGGCCCGAGCAGCCCCAAATACACGCCATAAGGCTAAAAAAAACTACTCCGGCCACAAGCCAATTGGTCATTTTTCGTGTCATATTGACGGAAATTCTGTTAAAAAACTGCTCCTTCCAAGGCCTATCTTTCCCCAAGGGTTGTCTAAAAGGGGGTAAAAGGTTTTCTTTGCACCCGAAACCGAAATAACCACACCTCCTTTCCGTTACCTGTAGGCATTATTGATATTATACAGTAATCCGCACTTTTTTAACCCAAACCCATTCTTACATCATGCAGTTGAAAAAATCATACATCAGGCAAAATGCAATACTGGCGCCACTCATGTTGGTGTTGCTGGTAATGTTTAGCCTGTCTTTGTATGCTACTAAAACCGAAAATAAAACGGCTTCGAAAGAAACCGAAGAGGTAAAAGTAGCTACAGGTACCGCCAGCTGGTACGGGCCAAACTTTCATGGCCGTAAAACGGCCACCGGCGATAAATACGACATGCACGGGCTTACATGTGCCAGCAACCGCTACCCCTTGGGTACCTGGCTGCGGGTAACGAATATCAAAACTGGTAAATCAGTGATTGTGCGTGTAAATGATCGTATGCACCCCAAAATGAAACGCATTATTGACCTTAGTAAAGGTGCCGCCAAAGAGCTGGGCATGGTAACTGCCGGCGTAGCTCAGGTTAAAGTAGAAGACCTCGGCAGGTCTTTGCCTGTAGCCTCATTGTAATACATCATTAAAATATTCATCCAAAGTGCCACTCCAAAAAGGGTGGCACTTTTGCTTTTGCCAACAAATTGATGGTAAACAGATTATGGATAAAATTTTTATAGCTGTTACTAATTCAAACCTACTTTTGTCGCACATAAATTTCCCCTTATGAGAAAACTAAGCCTTTCACTGCTGGCTTTAATGACCGTTGGTATTGCAACAGCCCAGCAAAAGGACGATGAAAAGAAGCCGGCAACCATTGCCATCCATTTTGGATTACAGGACTTTGTTACTCCGCAACGTATTCGATCATCATCGTTGCAAAGCGTTTTATCAAACAAAAGATGGGCAAAATTCAGGGAGCAGGATCCTACGTTTGGTATTTCTTACCTGAAAGGTCTAAGCCCACATTTTGATGTGTCTGCAAATTACTTTCTCGGCTGGGTTGATTATCCATTTCGCGATGCTACCCCGAGAACAGTGGCTAAGAAAGCACTCCACGAAATGGATGCCAGCCTGCATATGAAATTATTGACTGACAGGCACACACTAGTACCTTATTTGTCAGCTGGTATTGGCGGTTCTGCATATGGAGGCGGTCGTTTCGATGCATTTCTTCCATTGGGAGCTGGCCTTCAGTTAAAACTTGCACCCGGTACCTTTTTAATGACCAACTTCCAATATAGAGTACCTGTTACAGAAAGAGGTAATTTCCATTTTCTTACCACTATGGGTCTTGCCGTAAATATCGGCAAGCCTAAAGCTGCCGCTCCTGTAGTTGTAGCACCTCCGCCTCCACCACCTGCACCACCTGCACCGGTTGATACCGATGGTGATGGTGTAGCAGACAATGTAGACAAATGCCCTACAGTAAAGGGTTTGGCTAAATACCAGGGCTGCCCCATTCCTGATACCGACAAAGACGGCATTAATGATGAAGAAGACAAGTGCCCAAGTGTAGCTGGTATTGCCCGCTATCAGGGTTGCCCCATTCCCGATACCGACAAGGATGGCATCAACGATGAAGAAGACAAGTGCCCAAGCGTACCCGGTATTGCCCGTTATCAGGGTTGCCCTATACCTGATACCGATGCTGATGGTGTAAATGATGAAGAGGACAAATGCCCAACCGTTGCGGGTATTGTAGCCAACTACGGTTGCCCCGAAATCAAGTTTACTCCAGAAAACATCACTTTTGGTACTGGTTCTGCCACCCTTACTGCAAAAGGTGTAAAGGAATTGAAAGAAAATGTGTTGCCTGCCATTAAAGCTATTGGCAGCAACCCCATTCAAATTCAAGGCCATACCGATAACACTGGCAGTGCTAAAACCAACATGAGCCTGAGCAAACGCCGTGCTGATGCAGTAAAAGCCTGGTTGGTGAAAAATGGCATTCCTGCTACGCAACTGACAACAGCCGGTTTTGGTGCCGATCAACCCATAGCCGACAATAAAACCAACGCCGGTCGTTTGAAGAACCGCCGCGTAGATTTTAAGTTGGTAAAAGACTAAGACTTAACTGTTAGAATACCAAAGGCACTTCCATCGGGAGTGCCTTTGTAGTTATAGTAAGCTGGGCATTGGTGTAATCACATCCGGATGATCGTAGCCAGCCCTGTTGAGGAGTGGGTATATTGGATAACGCTGCACTAATCCTTTAGGGGCAGGTAGCAAAAGATGGAGCAATTCATCTGTTGAGCTTTCATTGCTCAGCCAAGCTGTAGCAGACTTTTGGGTAAGCAGCACCGGCATGCGATGATGAATGGGTGCAATGTCGGCATTGGCCGGACAGGTAATGATGGAAAAAGTTTGCAGGCCATTTTGCCAGGTATCCCACAAGCCTGCCATTAGCATCAGCTCATTGTCGGGCAAATGAAAGCGGTAGGGTTGACGGGCCGATTTAGCATCGATACCTACCTTCCATTCGTAGTAGCCATCTGCCAAAACCAAGCACCGCTTGTACTTGAAAATATTGAAGAACGAAGGTTTTTCTCTGATGCTTTCACTTCGGGTGTTAATCATTTTACTACCCACCTGCATATCTTTTGCCCACTTTGGCACCAGCCCCCACCGCATGTATTGAATAATGCCCGGAAACTCATTGGTAATAACCGGCATGGGTTGAGTGGGAGCGGCATTGTAGCGGGCCTGCCAGTTTTCCCACTCTACTGCAGTTGCTTGCAGCCTTTCTTCTACTTTTTCTTTTGGGGTAAACAAAGAATATCTGCCACACATGAATTATCTTTTTTTAGCAGGCGGTTCATCACATCATGTATAACTGCCGATTGTAAATCTACACGCCGACTGGCATAAAATTTCCGCATAGCACCGTTGGCAATCAATATCTTTATTCTCTTAAAAACAGATTACCCATGAAATCGAAAAATCTTTCACTCATTGTTATTCTCGGTGCGTTGCTGGTATTTGGCGGCTGCGCCTGTAGCGGTTACAACGGTTTAATAACGCAAGATGAAAACGTGAAGAAAGCATGGAACAACGTACAAAGTGATTATCAGCGCCGTGCCGACCTTATTCCGAATTTGGTGAACACCGTGAAAGGTGCTGCCAACTTTGAGCAGGAAACACTCACCAAGCTGATGGAAGCCCGTGCAAAAGCAACTTCTGTAAATGTAAATGCCGATGATTTGACGCCCGAAAAACTGGCTCAGTTTCAAGCGGCACAAACACAAATTTCATCTGGTATAGGCCGCTTGCTGGCTGTGGTAGAAAACTACCCCGACCTGAAAGCCAATCAAAATTTCCGCGACTTACAGGCACAGCTCGAAGGCACTGAAAACCGCATTAAAGTTGCCCGCAACGATTTCAACGCAGCGGTGCAGGAGTACAATGTGAAGGCCCGCAAGTTTCCGATGAATATTTTGGCCAACATGTTTGGTTTTGCAGTAAAAGAAGGCTTTAAAGCAGACCCAGGCAGCGAACGTGCCCCCGATGTAAAATTCTAAATTCATTCTGTGGCATTCTTCCGTCGTTTCTCTTCTTCTGCAGCCCGGTACATTTCGCACAGCGATAATGAACGCATCGTTGATGCCATTAGAGCAGCCGAAACACGTACCAGTGGCGAAGTGCGGGTATTTTTTGAATCCCGTTGCCGTTTCGTCAACCCCATCGACCGGGCTGCAGAAGTTTTTTTCGGTTTGCAAATGGACCATACCCATCACCGAAATGGCGTGTTGGTGTATGTAGCGTTTAAAGACCGTCAGTTTGCCATTTTTGCCGATGAAGGTATTTTCCGTGAAATGGGCACTGATTACTGGAATGCAGAGGCCGGCAAAATGCTGTCCAGCTTTGCTAAAAACGA
Source organism: Bacteroidota bacterium (assembly GCA_020161435.1). Lineage (GTDB taxonomy): Bacteria > Bacteroidota > Bacteroidia > Chitinophagales > Chitinophagaceae > Phnomibacter. The sequence goes on from JAIUNV010000004.1 coordinate 64,601, forward strand.
TTATGTTGAAGGAATCATTACCGTTATACACGACATTGGCGAAGCACTGCAATCCCATTTTCCTTACGACCAGAAAGGCGATAAAAACGAACTGCCCGATGATATTGTGTTTGGTAAATAATCATCAGGCAAACCTTTGGCTACTTTCATCATGAGATACTTTTTTTCCATTGTACTGATTTGCTGCATGGGCTTGTTACATGCTCAGCCCATCCCTCCGGTGCCCAACCCGCCACGGCTGGTGAATGACCTGACGGGTAAAGTGCTGCAGCCCGATCAGATAGCGCACCTGGAACAAAAACTGGTGGCTTATGATGATTCTACATCTGTGCAAGTAGCCGTGGTGATTGTAAACTCACTCGGTGGCTACGAACCGGTAGACTTTGCTACCGAGCTTGGCCGCCAATGGAAAGTGGGCAATAAAAAAACGAATAACGGGGTTGTATTGCTGATTAGTGTAGAAGAAGGCAACCGTAAAGTTTTCATTGCGCCTGGCTACGGTTTGGAAGGGGCTCTGCCTGATATTACCTGCAAGCAAATTGTAGAAAACGAAATCATCCCCAACTTTAAGCAAGACAATTACTATCGGGGTATTGATGAGGCTACAGATGCTATTATAAAAGCTACCAAAGGCGAATACAAAGCCCCTGCCGGCTACAAGAAAAAAGGCAAGGGTGGCGGTAGCAGTGCTGTCGTTTTCGTCATCATTTTCATTGTAGTCATTTTTATACTCAGCTCACGTGGCGGTGGCGGTGGTGGCATGGCCAGCCGTCGTGGCTACCACGATGGCATTCCTCCTATTTTCTGGTTCCCGGGTGGCGGCGGCGGTGGTCGCTCCGGCGGCGGTGGCTGGAGTGGCGGCGGCGGCGGTGGCTTCGGCGGTTTTGGTGGTGGCAGCTTTGGTGGCGGTGGCGCCGGTGGTAGTTGGTAACAACTGCATGCAGGCTGTTCGTATCTTTCGCCTCCATTGATACGTTCATAAATGAAACTTTTTTACACTATTTTCTTTGCCATATTTCTTTTTGCAACAGCATGCCAGCGGCCCACTGTTAAGTTGGCTGATGAAGTAACGTACATTACATTGCTGCAAACTGACAGTGGTAAGTACCAAACCCCTTCGTTGGTAAAAAGTGCCGATGGCACTGTGTACCTGAGCTATCAATGGCAACAGGGCGATAGTGCAGCCTTACATTTTTCTTCTTTACAAAACAATGGATGGACTACACCTGCGCTGATTGCAGCAGGCAAATATTGGTTTGTCAATTGGGCCGATTACCCCACCTTGGCCTTGGCCGATAGTGGCCGCATGTTGGCCAGCTATCTGGTAAAAAGTGATACCGGAAAATTTACCTACGATATTCATTTGGCCAGCAGTGCCGATGCAGGCAAAAACTGGCATCATGCAGGTTTGCTGCATGATGATGGCATACATGCCGAGCATGGATTTGTGAGTTTACTGCCTTATCAAAAAGGTTTTTTTGCTTGCTGGCTCGATGGCCGCAATGCAACTGCCGGCCACGAAATGCCGGCTGCTCATGAAGGGCATGCAGGTGCTATGAGTTTGCGGGCTGCTACGCTTGGCTTTGATGGCCATGTGCAACAAGAGTGGGAACTGGACAGCCGCACTTGTGATTGTTGCCAAACCACGGCTGCCATTACCAATGATGGACCTGTAGTTATCTACCGCGACAGATCAGAGAGGGAAGTACGTGACATGAGTGTGGTACAATGGATGAACAACAACTGGTCTGAACCTAAAAACGTGTTGCAGCAAAATTGGGTAATGCCCGGATGCCCGGTAAATGGGCCACGCATGGTAGCCAACGGTCAACGGATTGCTGCCGTTTTGTTTTCATCGCCTAACGATTCATCAAATGTGCAGGTTGTTTTTTCAGCAGATGCTGGCAAAACATTTACCAAGGGCATTCGTATAGATGAGGGAAACACGATAGGTAGAGTAGATATCGATTGGATAAATGAAAACACCGTTGTGGTAAGCTGGATGGACAATGAAAAGTTGCAGCTTCGTACAGTGAGTACTTCTGGCGAAATGAGTGCCGTAAAAACTGTAGCAGTTACTTCTGGCAAAAGAGCCGGCGGTTTTCCGCAGCTTTGTTACAGCAATGGTTTTGTGTACCTCGCATGGACGGATGTAGAAACACAGCGAATCAAAACAGCCCGCATTGCAGTGCATCGTTCTTATTCATTACAACCCTAAGCTGCGCAGGAGTTCATCGGGTATAATCGTGCCTCTTTGTGTAGCGGGGTCTACCAGTATCCAAGTGGTTTTAACCTGGGCAATGGTTTTGCCGGTTTCGTTGTGCTGAAACACTACAATGCGGTCGCTGGCTTTGCCATTGGCTGAGTACACCCATGTATAAGCTATGATAGCATCGTCGATAGTGCAGGGCCGTAAATAATCTATTTCGTGACGACGGACCACCCACCAATATTGTTGTCTTTGCGCTGGAGTGGTCAGCGTATCCCAATGTGCGGTCGCTACATCCTGCACCCATCGCAAATACACGGTATTGTTGACGTGATTCAATATGTCAATATCTGCTTTATTGACATGAATAGGTACCTGAAAGGCATGTAAAGGAATAGTAAACATGTAGCAAAATTGGCCATAATCTTTTGTATTGAAAAGCAGGTTATAGTCCAGCTTTCTCTTGCAGGTATTTCAGCTGATCTTTCAGCACATTGTTATCCGGGTCTACTAATAACGCTGTTTGTCTTTGCGCAATCATCCACCGCAAGGTGGCAGCAATATTTGTTTGTAAGCCCATGTAATCAATACGCAACATTTTATATGCTTCAATAGCGGAGCCAGTTGCTTTTTTGAAATCGTTGAGGTTTTTTAGCTGGTTGGCAAAGTACAGCATCCCATTGGTACTCATGAGCCTGTCAAACATCGGTAGCTTGCGGTAATCGGCCAGCACTGTTGTAAAATCGGATACATCTTTTTTCAGGTACTCAATTATTTTCAGCGATGCTTCCAGTCTTCCCTTTGCATCTTTTTCTACTTGTGGTGCAAGTGCTATGGCTTTAGAGGCATTTTTGCGGGCCAAACTTTCTAGTGCAGCACCAGCTACACTATAGCTGCTATCAGTAAGGGCCTTCACAAATAGGTTTTCGTGGTCTGCCTGTGTACTCATGCTCAGCACATCTATGGCCAATGCTCTTGTAGGCAAATCGGGTTCTGATACTACCATTTTCTCTATCAGTGCATGTGCTGTTGCAAGTACAGGCATGCTTCCTCTTTTCATGAGACGCAACAAAGCTTTGCGTGTACCAGCGTATGGGTCTTGCAGCAGCTTTTCAGCAATAGCTGCGTAAGCAGGTTCTGCTTTCCAGTTTTTAGCCAAAAAGTTCAATGCTTCCGTTTTATCCAAATGGTTTTTGCCAAGTGTACTTTGGGCAATCCACATGGCATCATCCTGATTGTTGTCTTTCTCCCAAAGCATTAGCTTTTGCGGGTCAACATTCACCCACACTGGCTTTGTGCTGTATGCAATACGGATGGTATCTACGGCTTGTTTGCCAATCCAAAAAGTAGCACGTTCTGCTTCGTTATTGTTGTTGTAAACATCTATCTCTACAGGGAAATAAAACAGCTTGTCTTTTTGCTTTTGTTCTACAATTACGTTGAGCTGATTGGCCGAATCGATGAACTGATAATGAATGCCCACTTTGGGATGCCCGTTGCCGAAAAACCACTGATCGAAAAACCAGTTGAGGTCTTTGCCACTCACTTCTTCCATGGCCAGGCGCAGCTGATGCGCTTCTGCATTTTTAAATTTGTTGGTAGTGAGGTACACATTCAGGCCTTTGAAAAATGCACTATCGCCCAGGTATTGACGCAGCATGTTCAAAATGCGACCACCTTTCTGATAGCTAACTCCATCAAACATATCTTCTTTATCGGCGTATTGAAAGCGAACCAAATGCTTGCTGCTGTTTGTTGGCTGAGCCAGATAGCTTTCCATCGCTTCCTGGTTGTATTCCAATGCACGGTCTTTGCCATAGCGATGTTCCATCCATAAGTATTCGCTGTAATCAGCAAGGCTTTCATTTACGGTGAGGTTGCTCCAGCTTTCGGCAGTTACAAGGTTGCCAAACCATTGGTGAAACAACTCATGTGCTACTACAATTTCCCAGCTATTGCCATCTTTTAATTGTCTAGCATTTTGATATGCTCCGGCACCGTGCAAGGTGGATGTTGTATTTTCCATTGCACCACTCACATAGTCTTGTCCTACCATTTGCGCATACTTAGCCCATGGATATTCTACACCCAGCAACTGGCTGAAAAACTGCATCATAGCTGGTGTTTCACCAAAGATGCCCTTTGCCACGGACGCATATTTAGGCTCTACATAATAATCTACAGCCAGGTTTTTATACTTGTCTTTAATAATGGCAAAATCGCCTACACCCATAAAAAATAAATAGGGCGAATGGGGCAAATCCATCTTCCAGGTATCGCTTCTTGTACCGTCATTATTTTTAATTTGTTTTACCAGTAAGCCATTGCTCAGCGTTACAAATTTTGCTGGCACGGTCATGGTAATTTCCTGTGTGGTTTTTTGATTTGTTTTGTCAATCGTTGGGCACCACACACTGGTAGCTTCCGTTTCGCCCTGTGTCCAAATTTGAATGGGCTTTGTACTGTCTTTGCCAACGGGGTTGATGAAATACAAACCCTTGGCATCAGTAATAGCCAGGCTGCCTTTTACTTTTACTTCATTGGGCCTTGCCGTGTATTCTATGTAAATGTTTACTTGTTCATTACGCTTGTATGCTTTATCAAGTGTAATGTGTAGCTGCAAACTATCGGGGTAGCTGTACTGGAGTGGCAGCATATTGTTGCCTTTTACCAACGCCACTTTATGGATGAACATGCCTTTTGCATCTAACTGTAGCATGGCCGACGGATAAAAGTGCGGTTGCAGGGTGAGCCACGCCTTGCCGGGCATGCGTTGTTTTTCATAATCAAACCGAACGTCGAGCCGGGTATGTTGCAGGTTCCAAATTTTTTCGGGTGTTGCTCTGTAGTTAGGCTGTGCCGAAATTGGCACAATAGCCACAGTTTTGTTATTGGTGCCGGCTTGTTGTGCCCGGCCGCTTATGCTGGCTGCAAGCAGCAGTCCGCATATGGCAAGTTTGAACATGGACAAGAAATTGTGGCGCAAAAATACCCTTGGCCACTACGTATAATTGTTAATATTTATCCGCATTCAACCCACAAAAGGGCCGAATTATTGTAGGTTTGCTTTACCACTTTAGAACAATGAAAACATTGAAACGCTACCTGTTGATTGCATGTTTGCTTACCAGCACTTTACCTGCGCTGGCACAGCAAAAGCATTTTGTATATCTGCAAACAGAAGACCTGACGCCATTTTACATTCAAATGAATGGAAAAACGGTGTCGTCAACAGCTGCAGGTTATCTGCTGTTGGGCAAGTTGACTGATAGCATCTACATGGTAAAGTTGGGTGTGCTGGGCAGCGGCGATGTGCAGGAATATGGCATACGTGTGCAGGGCCGCGATGCAGGATACGTTATTAAAAAAAGTGCAGAAACAGGTTGGAGTATCACAGACATTAATACCAATGCCATGCAAATGAGCATGGAATGGAGTGCTGCAATTGCAGCAGAAAATGCCCGTAAAAAAGCGATGGAAGAAGCCGAGCTGCAGCGCATAAAAGATAACACGGCCAATGCCCGGCAAGCTGCACACGATGCTACGCTTGCTTTGGAAAAGCAACGCAAAGAAGATAGCATACAAGTCGCAGATGATGCGGCTGCTGCACAAAAAGCAGTTGCAGCAACAAATACTGTACAAACCATTTCAAACCCGCCAGCAGTAGTAGTGCCCACTACACCAGTACCACAAAAACCAACAGAAGAAAAGCCGATTGTTGTAGCAGAAAAAAAAGCACTCAATTCTGCAGATAGTCTGGCACAGGTAATTGCACAAAAAGAAAAAGAGTTGAAAGATTTGCAGGCTGCATTGCAAGCTGCAAATGAGGCTAAAGCACCCCCCCCTGCTGCCAATAATGTAGTAGAGAAGCCTGTAGCAAAAGCCACCGTAGCAACACCAGTAACCAACAACCAAACGACAGAAAAAAAGCCGGCCATGCTCGATATGGAATTTTCCATGAAAGCAGATTCGGGTGCGGCGCCAAAAGTTTTGCCTGAAGTAAAAGATACTGCGGAAGTGGCGGTTGTTGCTGTAGATACAATAGCAGCAGCCAAAGTAGAACCCGTAGCAAAACCTGCTTTGGATACACTAACTAAAGTTGCAGTTGTGACAGAACAGGCAGCGAAGGACTCTGTAGCGAAACCAGTTTTGGTTGAACCTGATGTTCCAAAAGAAAAAATAGTGGCAAATGCACCTGCACCTGCTCCAACAGCGGATAGCGTTGTGGCTGCCAGTCCAACTGTTGTAAAGCGTACTCCTTGTGTTGAAATTCTTTCCCGAAGTGATGTAGAAGCGGCCATGGCTGCCAATGGAAAGCTGAGCAACGCTGATGAAATAGCTACAGCGTATGCCACTTTATTCAAAGACAAATGTGTAACCACCACGAATCTCAAAAAGATTTGTAACAGCCTGGCCAGTGATGTAAGCCGTTACAAAGTGCTCGAAGCTGCATATCCCTACACGGTAGATTATTATGCATTTGGCGAGTTAGCAGGGCTGATAAAAGACAATTATTACAGTAGCAAATTCAAATCGCTGATTCAGCAGTAATGCCCATGCGTTATTTTTTCGAAGTAGCGTATAAAGGCACGAACTACGCCGGTTTTCAGGTGCAGGATAATGCGCCAACCATTCAGTGGGCTTTAGAAAAAGTGTTGCGTACCTTTTACAAACAGCCCATTGATTTAACTGGTTCATCCCGCACTGATGCAGGGGTACATGCGCTGCAAAATTATTTTCAGGCAGATATAGTGGAGCCGTTGTTTCAAGAGGCACATGTGTACAACCTTAATGCCATGCTGCCGCCCGACATTGTACTGAAACGCATTGTTCAAGTTCCCGACGATTTGCATTGTCGTTTTCATGCGACGCATCGGGTGTATCATTATTTTATTTATCAGCAAAAAAATCCATTTCTCAACGATAGGGCATGGTTTTATCCCTACCCGGTTGATTTGGATGTGCTGAATAACGCAGCTGCATTGCTGATGACGTATGAAGACTTTACCAGCTTCAGCAAACGCAATACACAAACCAAAACCATGAATTGCCGCCTGAGCGAAAGCCGCTGGGAACAAACGGCAGAAGGCTACCGCTACACGGTAAAAGGCAATCGCTTTTTGCGGGGCATGGTGCGTGGGCTGGTAGGCACTATGTTGCAGGCTGGCCGTGGCAAAATTTCACTGGCTGAATTCGAGGCCATCATTCAGGCCAAAGATTGCACCAAGGCAGACTTTACAACGCCGGCACATGGCCTGTTTTTGGTAGAGGTTGGCCTGTCCGTCTGATGGCTTTCGAAAGTTTTATTTGCCGTGTTTTTCCAGTTGGTTCAGCAGGGCCCGCATGTCTTTAAACAGCGGCGCTTCCAGCGAAACAGCAGTGCCATCTACATCGGTAAATTGTAGAGTATGTGCATGCAGTCCTAAGCGGTTGAGGATGGGCTGCTCTTCTTCATCATGCTTGCTGAGCTTCACTTTGCGTTTGAAGTCGCTGAGAAAAACACCACGTCCATCGTTGTACAAAGGGTCGGCTACAATGGGATGGCCCATGTATTTGGCATGAACCCGTATCTGGTGGGTACGGCCCGTTTCAATATCAAAAGTCAGCAGGCTGAATTTGCCGAACGACTGCAGCAATGTGTAGTGCGTGATAGCATGTTTACCCTTGGCATGCGTAACCATGGTGCCGTTTTTGGCAGGGTGCTCCGCAATGGCTGCATCTATAGTTCCATTCTCTTTGGCAGGTTTGCCCATTACTATGCCCAAATAGTTTTTGGTGACTTCCCGGTTTTCAAATGCCTGCGACAAATGCTTGTGGGCTATTTCATTTTTGGCAAAAATGATGAGGCCGCTGGTGTCGCGGTCGATGCGGTGTACTACAAAAACCTGTGGGTAGCGGCTTTCGAGCCAGCTGCGAACAGACGGAATTTCGTGTTGGTGACGGTCTTGAATGCTGAGCAGCCCCGATGGTTTGTTGACGGCTACCCAGTTGTCTGTTTCGGCTATAATGCTTGGTTGGTACACGTGTTGCATGCTGCAAAGAAAACTGAATTTGCCGGATGCTGTATCAAAAGCGAAAGGCAGCTTTGCAGCCGCCTTTCAAGAAACACCAAACCAAATCTAACCTATGCTTTGCCTTGCAAAATGCGGTTCCAGTACAGCCAGGGCAGTACAAATTTTTTGAGCAGCCACATGGTCCAGCGTGGCTTGGCCTGGTCGAAGGGGACCGTCATTTTGGGGCGGTTGTTGTAGTCGAATTCTGCCAGCATGAGCTTGCCATACTCCGTAGGAATGGGGCAGGCAGAGTAACCATCGTAACTGCTGGTTGCTTTTTCGCCTTTCATAAATGCAAGAATGTGATCGACCATTACAGGTGCCTGCTTGCGTATGGCTGCACCCGTTCTTGATGCGGGTGCATTACAAGCATCGCCACAGCTAAACACATTAGGATAGCGAACGTGCTGGAAATTATTTTTGTCGACTTCTACCCAACCCAATGGCGATGCAGGGTCGGCCAGCGGACTTGTTTTGACAAAATCGGGAGCACTTTGTGGCGGTACTACATGCAGCATGTGGTAGTGTAACGTTTGCTTATTTATGTTGCCTTGCTCGTCAGTGCTTTCGTAATAGAGTGTTTGCGAAGCAGCATCTATTTTAGTAATGGTTTGTTTGAGGTGAACTTTTACTCCATATTCCTCAATTTTTTCTTCCAGTGTTTTCAAATATTCCGGCACACTGAACATGATGGTGCCGCCCGATACAAAGTGTACATCACATTTATCGAGAATGCCTTTTTTGCGCCAGTAGTCGCAAGCCAGCCACATAATTTTGTGCGGGGCACCACCACATTTTATGGGGGTGGGAGGGTTGGTAAACACCACGGTGCCGCCCTTGAAATTTTCAATCAGCTCCCATGTGTATGGTGCTGTTTTAAAACTGTAATTGCTCGTCACATTGTTTTTACCCAGTGTTTCAGCCAGGCCGTCTATCTTTTTCCAGTCGAGTTGAATACCCGGTACCACAATTAAAATATCGTAAGAATACTGAGCACCACTTGTACAAGTAACTGTGTTGTGTTCCGGGTCGAATGACGCGGCGCCATCTTTAATCCATGTGGCATTTTTAGGTATATAATCTGCTTCGTTTTTTACAGTATCGTTGATGTTGAATGTACCGGCACCCACCAGTGTGTACGCTGGTTGGTAATAATGTTTGTCACTTGGCTCAATAATACCAATATCGAGTTTGCTATTTTTCAGCAGCAATTTACTTGATACAGACAGGCCGGCATTGCCACCTCCGACTACTAAAATCTGATGATGTTTCATACTACATTTCATTTTTGAACAGTAGCCTGTTCAGGTGAAAGATTCGGTTGGTTTTTGGTAGTGCTAAACTATTACTGATTTGCGGCCCTGTGCAGGACTATAGTCACTCTGCGGCGCTTCTTTTACTGACTTTCGTCATGTGAATGCTGCCAAACAATCGCCACACTTTTTTGGACATTTGAAAATGTACTGTTTTCTTTTTTCAACATAACTACGATGCATAAAAAAGCCGCACTTGTGCAGTGCGGCTGTTAAGCAATGAGCATTAATGGTTTTATTAATGTGGCAGTTTTTCTCGGAAGCGGCCATACACCCAAGTGCCGGCAATAGCACTTAGCAATGTTACAATTACTGCTGTGGCACCTGTGCCAATTTGTGCATACAAAGGGCCGGGGCATGCACCAGTAATAGCCCATCCAAGACCAAACATCAGTCCACCATAAATCTGGCCTTTGTTGAAAGTTTTATCTGTGAAAGAAATGGTTTCGCCAGCCAGTGTTTTAATTTTGAATTTCTTGATGATGAAAACACTAATCATACCCACCACAATGGCACTGCCAATTACACCATACATGTGAAAGCTTTCGAGCCGGAACATTTCCTGTATGCGAAACCAGGAAACGATTTCTGCTTTTACAAATACAATACCAAATAAAATACCTATAACGGCATACTTCATATTAGAACTCAAAGGAGCATCTAACTCACTTTTATTTACGCAAACAGCATTTTGCGAACGTACTTCAAAATCGGTATTGCCGATAGGTTGCTGTTGATTATGTTGAGCCATATATTTTTCAGTTTTCAATTGAAGGATAAATGATTAAAGTGCCAGTATATAGGGCAAAATAAGGTGGGTCATAATGAAGCCGCCAATCATAAAACAACAGGTGGCTACTAATGAAGGCCATTGCAAAGTGCTTATACCCATGATAGCGTGGCCCGATGTGCAACCGCCAGCATAGCGGGTACCAAAACCTACCATAAAGCCACCTACAACCATCATAATAATGCCACGAGGCGTAGCCAGTGCTGGCCAGCTAAATAAATCGCTGGGCACAATGTGGCTGGTGTCGGTGATGTTGTATTTGGCCATATCAGCAGCCAAATCGGGATGAATGACGATTGGCTCAGGATTGGCCAATAACTGCGCAGCAATAATGCCACCTACCAACACGCCAAATACAAAAAAGAGATTCCATACTTCTTTCTTCCAATCGTATTGGAAAAATGGAATTTTTGCAGGAATACAAGCAGCACACATGTGGCGCAGCGAAGATGAAATACCGAAACTTTTGTTGCCAATAAGCAGCAATGCAGGTACCGTTAATCCGATAAGCGGGCCAGCCACATACCAGGGCCAGGGCTTTGTGATAAATTCTAACATATTTGGTAATTGATTTGGTTACAGAATTGAATTTTTATTGAAGTTGGTTGCTAAAAATGATAATTCAGCATCAGGTTCAGATTGGTCATGTTTACTTTATTTACTATCCACTTTGTATTGCTGTTGTTGCTCAATCTGTTCCATTTGTAGGCATACAAAAGTTCTCCATACAATCCTTTTAAAAATCCATTGAACTCATGCTGTACACTCAGGTTGAGCTGGCCATAAGATGGCATGCCATACTTGTTGTGTAAATAATCTGTGGGGTGTGGAAGTTGATACAAGCCAATGCCTGCATCAAGCACGGTGCGTACCTTGGGTAGTTTGTAAGTGTTTTTCAGCATCCAGGCAGTTACATCACCTAGGCCTTCATTTCTCTCCCGCTGCAGAAAGGTAAAGAAAGGTTCCCGCCCCCACTCACGGGGCATTAAAAAGCGGCCACCTTTTCCGATACGTGTAAAATTGAGGCTGCTTTGCAAGCGACCTTTTGTAATACCCAGTCTTGCACTGAAAGCGCCAACATTTTGCCCAGGCACAAAGTACGTTTTGCTAACGTCTGCATTGCCGCCATTGTTCACCGCACTTTGGAATGTGTATTGTGCTGCAGCCAGCCAACTGATGGTCTTTTTTTTCCATTCAACATCTGCTTGCAGCAGCGTTGTTTGAAAAATATTTTCTACCAAATGATTGTTCACTTGCATGGAGAGCCATTTGTTTGCATTCCATGCAGCACTGGTGTACAATATGCCTTTGCTATTGAGGTTGTGGTGGTAGTCAGATCGTTGTCCGTTTGTTTGTACCCCCGATGGATAAATGCCCATTGTTTCATCCACATCATACCAGCGAAAAGTGCTTCGGGGGGCAATGCGGTTGAGCCAACCTGCTTCCAGTGTAAGTTGTTTTTGATTTGGTTGCCACACCGTCCACAAGCCACTCACTTCTGTAGGCCTCATCCTGCCATCCTGAGGGTTTATAAAAGCTGTTTTCACAATCTGCTTTCCATAAGTTACGGTTAGTCCTTTGTGGGCGTAGGTTATATTGAGCTCTTCGAGCCGGTCGAGGTTAGCTTTGTTTTCCGGATGTTCAATGTCGAATAAGCCTATTTCGTAGCGGTTTACTGCACCCGTTGCAGCATCTGTTTCAGTTAGATTTGTGCTGGCTACATTTTGAATAAAATAACCACTCAGTGTAACCTGAAAGCCATGAAAGGGCGCTGTTTGATAGCGTATGCCGGCACCAATGGCCAATGCATAGTAGTCTGGCGCTTGGTGCTGGTTAATGGTGGCCATGCTAAACTGACGAATATGCCCACTAAGCAAGCCGCCTTTGAATGCATGCCACAAACTACTGCTATCGAAATCGCTACGGGGTTTAATTTTCCATACAGGATTGGCATACGGTTCGTGTTGGGCAATAGCATTGCCACTCCACAGCCATCCTGCTGTGGTTAGTATAATAACGGTATGTCTAAAAAAATTATTGAATGACTTCACCTTTCCAACCTTGAATGCCATTTTTTAATTGCAATACCTGTTTAAAGCCTGCTGCTTTCATCAGGCTGGCAGCTTTGTCTGACCGCTTGGCACTACGGCAGTAGAGCAAGTAGGTTTTATTGCTATCGAGTGTGGGCAATGCCTGCTGAAATGCGCCAGCGTTAAAATCATACAATACCGCATTGGGTAAATGCCCCGCAGCATATTCTTCTGGTGTGCGTACATCTAACAGCACAATGCCTGGCTGCTGCATTTGTTTTTGAAAAGCATTGCTGCGCAGCATTTTATTGCCGGCAGAGCTTGTAACGGCACAGCCTGCCAACAAAAGGAAAACAGGCAACGCCCAGAACCAATTTGTTTTTTTATGCTGAAGTACACCCATGTTACAAGTATTTACGCAGTGTTTGCTTAAGGTTGCCTGCGGGCACTACACCACTTTGGCGCCATAATATCTGGCCCTGCTTAAATATGATAAGCGTTGGTACGCCCATCACCTGATAAGCTTGTGCAGCCTGCGGATTTTTGTCTACATCTATCTTTAGAATAGTGACACTGTCTTGCAGTTCTTCCTTTACTTGCTTCAGTATAGGGGCCATCATTTTGCAAGGGCCGCACCATTCGGCCATAAAATCTACCAGTACTGGCTTGTCACTATTAATGATTTCCTGAAAAGTTGCCATTTGATATTTATTTAGCTGACAGTAGAATTTTTCGGCTGATCTTTTTTAAACATGCCAAACAGTACAGCACCCATTACAGCAAAATATACCGTGCTATTGAGGGGTTTGCTGGTGATGGCACAAGTGCCACTGGCGCAACCAATAAAATGATAATACGCATAGCCGCCAATTGCGCCAACTATGGCACCTGCTATGTACAGCTTATTGTTATTTACCCACTTCTTCATACGTAATTTCCTCCATTGGTTTTGTGTTTTGTTGCGTTTGCTTTTGCGGTGGTACACCACATGCACCCGATGCGCAACCCATATCTAATATGGCTAATACTGCCAGTAGTACCCCAAAAAATACAAACCAATATTCACGAAACTGAATGGACTGCACAATGACCATGATGCCTAATGCTAATCTGATAAATCGAATAAAATTCCAGTTCGTTGTTGCTCGTTGCCACATATACTTTTACTTTTTTACGTAATGCTGAAATGAAGTCCAGGCGCCACCGTTGTAGGTTTCTACACCTTGCCTGCGCAGCATGTTTTTGGCCATTCCGCTGCGGCTGCCACTTCTGCACACTGTAATGATGGGCTTTTTCTTTTTGCTTAATTCAGCCACTTTGCCAGAGAGTATTTGTAATGGTATATTGATGGATTGTTTGATGTGCCCCATCCTGTATTCTTCGGGCGTTCTTACATCAATGACGATTGCGCCTGCTGCCACCAAAGCTGCAAAGTCAGGCCTTTCGCCGGCACCAAATATTTTCTTTAAAAACTTTATCATAGCAAGTAGACTAATTCAGGTTTGGTATTGTAACAAAAGGCTTCCGTAATTTTTTCGATTGGAAGCCTTTTGTTTTTTAAGTTTTCGTTGTGCTTACAACGACTTTTTGGCGAGGTAAAAATCAACCATTTCGTAGTCGCTGTTTACACGGGCTTCGTAGTCAGCCAAATTTTTAGGTGGTGGTACTATCACTTTTTCACCGGGCTCCCAGTTGAGCGGAAGCGCCACTTTGTTCTTATCCGAAGTTTGCAATGCCAGCAATGATCGTTTTATCTCGTGCATATTGCGGCCTACACTTAGCGGATAATACATAATGAGGCGGATGATTCCATTGGGGTCGATGAAGAAAACCGCCCTTACTGCAGCAGTTTCGCTTTCGTTTGGCTGTAGCATTCCGTATAATTTAGAAATGCTCATGTCTAAATCGGCAATGATGGGAAACTTAAAATAGACGCCTGTGTTTCTTTTTACATTATCAACCCATGCAATATGCGAGTGAATGCTATCAATACTCAGCCCTAACAGTTTTGTATTGTGCTCTGCAAAAAAGCCATCCATTTCTTGTGCAAAGCCACTCATTTCTGTAGTACACACCGGTGTAAAGTCGGCAGGGTGCGAAAAGAAAATGATCCAGCTGTCTTTGTTATATTCCGATAACTTCAACGGTCCTGTTGTAGTTGTCGTCATAAAATCGGGAGCCTTGTCGCCTATGCGGGGCATGCTGTATACTTGTTGATTATCCATGGTTTAATATTTACCTTGTTGATGGAAATTACAGCAGTGTGCTTGGGCACACGTAAGCTGAAAATTCGAATTTGCCGGTGGCTTTAATTGCTTCCAATCCACTTTCTACGTTGATGAGATTGTCGTAACCCCGTGCACGGAGGATAGAAGCAAAAATCATAGAGCGGTAGCCGCCAGCACAATGGAGATAGTAGGTTTTATTCTTGTCTACCATCAGCATACTGTCGTTGATGTAGTCGAGTGGGGCATTTTCAGCACCAATAATATGTTCACTCTGGTATTCGCTGGCTTTGCGTACATCCAAAATGTTTACAGGGCCTTCGGCTACAATTGCCGCAAGTTCTTCTGCAGTAATGTCTTTGATTTGATCACATTCTTTACCTGCTGCTTTCCATGCTTCAAATCCGCCTTCGAGGTAGCCAATGGTAAAGTCGTATCCCACACGTGCCAGTCTGGTGATGACTTCTTCTTCACGGCCTTTGTCGGTAATCAGCAATATTTCTTGTTTGATGTCAGGAATCATGGCACCAACCCAAGGGGCAAAGTTGCCATCAATACCTATGTTGATAGAATTGGGCACAAAGCCTTTTGCAAATACTTGCTGATCTCTTGTGTCGAGCAGCAAAGCACCTGTTTCGTTGGCTGCTGCTTCAAATGCTGCAGGGCTAAGGGCGTGTTGTCCACGCTCCAGCACAGCATCAATACTGTCATACCCTTGAATGTTCATCATTACATTCAGCGGGAAGTAAGCAGGTGGCGGCATTAGGCCATCAGTTACTGCTTTTATAAATTCTTCACGGGTCATGGGCTGCAATGCGTAGTTCGTTGCTTTTTGATGACCGAGTGTGTCCGTAGTTTCTTTGCTCATGTTTTTGCCGCAGGCACTACCCGCACCATGTGCAGGATATACAATGATATCATCAGCCAAAGGCAGAATTTTATTGCGCAAAGAATCGTACAGATGCGAAGCCAGTTTGTCTTGCGTCAGATCGGCTACTACTTTTTGTGCCAGATCGGGGCGGCCAACATCGCCAATAAACAATGTGTCGCCGGTGAAAATGCCTACGTCTTTTCCGTGTTCATCGGTCAGCAAGAAGCAGCTGCTTTCCATAGTATGGCCGGGTGTATGCAATACGGTAAACGTGAGTTTGCCTACTTGAAACTGCTGACCATCGGTAGCCGTGATTGCATCAAAGCCGGGCTTGGCTGTGGGGCCGTAAATAATGGAGGCACCGGTTTTTTGACTCAGGTCTATGTGGCCGCTTACAAAGTCGGCATGAAAATGGGTTTCGAAAACGAACTTGATTTTGGCACCATCTTTTTCGGCACGGTCTATATAAGGCTGTACTTCACGTAGCGGGTCTATTACCACAGCTTCGCCTTCGCTTTCAATATAGTAGGCTCCTTGTGCCAGGCAGCCGGTGTAAATCTGTTCAATTTTCATGATGACATTTTTTTGAGGTTGATTTGTCAAAATTGAAGGTTCGGCAAGGCTGATACAGTGACTTATATCACTGGTAAAAATCTGTTAGCAAAGCATTTGGTTTTTATTGAACTAAAATGGGGTTTGCACATAAAAAAACACCGCATGGGCGGTGTGTTGAATAATAATAAGCTATCGGTGTTTAGCTTAAGAACAACTTATAAATCCAATATTTCTATGTTGTACCTGTTCAGTTTTACTTTGCCTCGTTCGGCCATTTTTTTCAATAGCCGCGAAATCACTTCTCTACTAGAGTTGAGCTCTTGTGCAATTTCCTGATGGGTAATGGGAATGATTTTACTGCCCAGCGTTTTATAATGTCGTTTCAGGTAAAACTCCAGTCGCTCATCCATATTGCGAAAGGCAACGCTATCGAGTGTTTGCAGCAATTCTTCAAACCTGTCGCGGTAGGTTTTTACCACAAAATGATACCAGCTTTTGTACTGGTTCATCCAGGCATCCATTTTTTCCAGCGGCACCATGATGATTTCGCTGTCTTGCACCGTTTTGGCAGCAATATTGCTGGTCTCCTGGCCTACCATGCAAGTCATGCTGAGGGCACAGCCATCTCCTGGCTTCAGGTAATACATAAAAAATTCGTTGCCTTCGCCATCTTCGCGGTACACTTTCACCAGCCCATCAAGCACCAGCATGGTGCTGCGGATAAACTGGCCGGGGCGTATCAGCTCTGTACCTGCCGGAATCTGCCTGAATTTGGCATCCAACTCCATTTGCTCCGTCAGTGCTGTTTCAAACCCCGGAAATTTCTTTTGAATACTTTCTGCAAAAACCATGATGTTACAATTGAGTGTGGGCCAAAAATGGCCGGTTGAATTTATGAGGAGGCTAATGTACTTTGTTTTTTGCGTTCGCCTATTTGCTGTCGCCACATGGCGTAGTACAAGCCTTTTTCATTCAACAGTTCTTCGTGTGAGCCGGTTTCTACAATTTCACCTTGCTCCAGCACAAAAATTCTGTCGGCATGCATAATGGTGCTCAGGCGGTGTGCAATCAAAATGGTGATTTGATTACCCGTGCTGCTGATGTCTTTAATGGTATTGGTAATTTCTTCTTCGGTAATAGAATCGAGGGCAGAAGTGGCTTCATCAAAAATGAGTAGTTGTGGTTTGCGCAGCAATGCACGGGCTATGCTAAGGCGTTGTTTTTCGCCACCACTTATTTTAATGCCGCCTTCACCAATAATGCTGTGAATGCCATTGTCGGCCTTGGCCAGAATGCTGTGGCTGGCGCTTTGCTGCAAGGCTTTCAGCATATCCTCATCGCTGGCGCTGGGCGATACAAACTGGAGGTTTTCTTTTATACTGCCGGCAAACAATTGGGTGTCTTGCGTTACAAAACCTATCTGGGTGCGCAGTTCATCAAAGTCAATCTGGTCGCCTTCTACATTGTTGTATAAAATATGGCCTTGCTCGGGTCGGTACAAACCCACCAGCAGTTTTACCAATGTAGATTTACCTGAGCCGCTCGGGCCTACAAAGGCAATGGTTTCGCCCTTGCCTGCCGTAAAACTAATGCCCTGCAATGCATGCTGTGCAGCAGTATTGTGTTTGAAAAAAACGTTGCGGTATTCCAGCTTTTCAATAGCGCCCAAATGCTGTGGTGCAGCGGGTTGGGGTTCTGGTTGTTTCTGCATCAGGTTATGAAAATTTTGCAAGCTGGCTTCTGCTTCGCGGTAGGCAATAATAATGTTGCCGATTTCTTGCAACGGACCAAATATGAAGAAGCTGTAAAACGTAAGGGTAAGTACTTCGCCGGGTTGCAGTTTGTTGTTGAACACCAAAAACAACAGGGTAAACATGATGACCTGCCGCAGAAAATTCACAAACGTACCTTGTATAAAACTCAGCATCCGAATGCTTTTTACTTTGCGCAGCTCCAGCCCCAATATTTTGTAAGTGTTTTTATTGAGGCGTTGTATTTCCTGATCGGTAAGGCCAAGGCTTTTTACCAGTTCAATATTGCGCAGGCTTTCGGTGGTACTGCCTGCCAATGAGGTGGTTTCTTTTACAATGTTTTTTTGAATGCTTTTGATGCGTTTGCTGAGGGCACTGGTAAGCCAGCTCAGCAGCAGCACACCTACCAGGTACACGGGTACAATGCTCCAGTGTTTGTTAAACGCAAATACTGAAACAAAAACAATACCCACCAATATGCCAAACACCACATTGATGGCCAGGCTGATAAACTTTTCCGTATCGGTTCGCACCTTGGTGAGGATGCTGAGGGTTTCGCCACTGCGTTGGTCTTCAAACTCCTGAAAGGGCAGGCGCATGCTGTGTCGCAGGCCTTCGGTAAAAATGCTGGCGCCAAACTTTTGAATCACCACGCTGCTGAAATAATCCTGAAAGGCTTTGGCAATGCGGCTTACCATGGCCACACCAATGAGTATGCCGAGGTAGCCCATTACGCCTTTAAAAAACTCCGCCGACTTGCCGGCATTTCTAAAGCTTTCGGCTTTGATGATGTATTCATCAAACAGCTTACCAAAAAACAAGGGGTCGAGCAGCGAAAAAGTTTGATTGACTGCCGCCAGCAGCAGCGATATAAATACCATGCCTCTGTAGGGGCGCAGGTAGTGCCAGAGTATTTTCATGAAAAGGAGCTTCTAAATATTGTGCAGTATTGCTGGTACAATGTATCAATTATAGTGCAAGGGATGAACTGCGCCGAAATGTCATTGTTGTTGGCGATGTGTTTTCTTGCGGTTCATTACATCTGCTATCAGCTGGTGCAGTTGCAGCAGGTCGGTGGCGGTAAAGTCGTTGCTCTGTTGAGCCTTGCGTATCAGGCGGGTAGTTTCGGTAGCCTCGGCTATGGGCATGCCTGTTTTTTGATGCAGAATATAGGCCCATTCATTTTGCATAGCCAGTGGAGGCATGTAGTAATTGCTGCGCAAATAATCGGTAAAATGAGTTGCCATTTTCCGGCCCACATTGGCATGGTCTTGCCGGTTGAAGTACAGCTGTGCAATGGTTTGTATAAACGATACCGTGGTATTGGTATTGGGGCTCACAACAGGAATCATTTTTTGCTTGCGGCGCAAATTGCTGAGTACCCAAATGGCGGCCAACACCAGCAATATCCAAAACGACCAACGTAGCGGCGGTATAGCCATCAGTGCCTGAAACACAGAATAATCCTCGGGTTGACGGTTTATGTTGCGCTGAAAAAACAAGTCGCGATGGATAAGATTAGGGTAGGCGGGCAGGTAAGAAAGCAGGGCTTTGAAATAGCCGAAATTTTGCTGTGATAGCAAAAAGTAATTGCTGAGGGCACGGGCATTGGTGGCCAAAATAAGCTGCCCTTCGCCCACAGTGTAGCGGGCTATGTGGGGTTGGCCGCCATTGTTTCGGCCCAGCCATTGCAAGCTATCGGTAGCGGTGCTATCTACAGTAAGCCTTGCCATGAGTGGATAATAATAATATTGGTATGACAGCATGGCATGAGCACTGCTGTCGGCAATGCTCACTTTGGTGTCGAGCATTTGCAAACGCAAAAACCGGGAGAGGTTTTCGGCTTCGTCTATCAGTTTGCAATGGAATTGCTTCTCAAAAGCCTCGCTTAATTCGTCTGTCACCACCAGCAGGGTGTTTCCACGGGCTACAAACCGCTGCATGTCGGCAGCTTCCTTATCAAAGGCCCTCACCGTGGGGGCAATAATCACATATACATGATTGCTTGTTTCCGACTGGTCTAAAAAATCATCGTACCACTGATTGAATGGTTTTGATACTGCTTCTATGCGGCTGGTACCAAAAATGGTATCCATCATAAAGCTGGCCACGTGGCCGCCAAAAGGTTTTTTATCTGCCGCACCCAGTGTGTAGCGTTCATCTACAAACCGGCCACTGGGCTTGTTGCTGCAACTGTACAGCAGCAGTATTAAACCCGCCAGCAAAACTGAAAAGCGCTTCGTTACAGCCATCTTGCCTCCAGTTGTTTGTGTGTTTGCAAAATGCGGTTGAACTGTTGTTCGCTGGGGGTAAACTCTCCGTACCACACATATTCAAATTGCAGCATCATGGTGGCCAGCAATTCTTTGAGTTCGGGCTGTTGTATTTCGGCCAGGTATTGCTGGTTGGTTTTGCGGGCTATGCGTTGTATCAGGCCTTGCTCATCCAGCCGGGCCAGTGCATCAATAAATAAATAACGTACAGCCGAGCGGTAGTCTTTTTGCTGAATGGCCTGTGCTGCTAAAGCAGCTGCACCTTGCACCATCAGTGGGTCTTCGGGTACATTTTTTTGGTCGGCAGCTTTCTTTTTATCAAATGGCTTAAATATGCCTGCGTGGTCTGTCCATAATTTATAGAGCAAAAACAACAGGCCTACAATGCTGAGCACCCACAGCAAAGGACGTATCCATTCCAGCGACAATTCTCTGCCATCGTCTGCTACTTTTTTGTCTTCGGGTTCCAGTTTTTGGTGGCGCAGCAAACTGTCAATATATGCCATGTATTCATAGTCGGGCTGCTGCCGCAATTGTCGCAGGTCTTCTTTGCCAAACACCAAGTCGGCAGGTGCAGAGAGGCTGGGCTCGTCTTCCGAAGTTTCGTAGGTGTTGGTAAAAACAGTATCCTCAGCTACATACTCTTCAACCATGCCCGTATCTACCTCTGTGGGCGGGGCTACCTGAGCAGTGCTGTTGTAAAACAGCAGCATCAATACACATGCGATACAAACGCTGATTATTCGGGCCATTGCAGCGTTTGAGTTTTGGGTGTAGATGCAGCTGCAGCTTTTTGGTGCTTTTTGCCCACCTGAATAGGGTGCCACACAAAGTACCATGCAACAAGTGCTACAGATGCCGCTAATATGCCAATGCCTGCCCACAGCGGCATGCCGCCAGCTTTTTGATTGCTAAAGGTGTTGCTCATGAGGTAAGTAACATAGCTTTCGAGCAGCGCTGCTACCAGTAAAAACGGAATTAATGCCAGTGCAATTTTTAATGCATCTTTTACCCCTTTTTTAAAAGATTGAAAGCGGCTGTAGGTGCCCGGAAAAAGGATACTGCTGCCAACAATAAGGCCTGCAGCACCAGAAATAATAATGCTCGAAATTTCGATGGTGCCATGAATCCAAATCACCATGATGCTTTTCCAGCCGAGGCCTTGAGCAAAAAAGAGGTATTCAAATGAGCCCACCAGCAAACCATTTTTAAAAAGAATGTACAAGCTGCCAATGCCAAAGAAAATACCAAACACAACGGTACGCAGTGCCACCTGAATGTTATTGAACGCAATGCGTATGAACATCGTGAATTTGTCTTCATCGCGGTACACACCAAAGGGGTCGCCTTTGGCAATGTTTTCCTGCGTCATTTGTACGTAGTCTTCACCCAAAATGGCTTTTACAAAAAAGTCGTCTTGCGAAGAAGAAACGATAGCCATGAGTACACACAGCATAAAAAAAATAAACGTAAATAAAAACACACCATGGTGCCTGCGAATGAGCAGCGGAAGTTCGGTGGTCCAAAACGTTATGAGCCGGGTAAATTTCTCTTTCTTGTTCTGGTAAATGTTTTGGTAAATACCTACGGCAATGCTGTTAATCCACCGGGTTACTTTGCTCTGTGGGTAAAAGGTTCGGCTGTAAGCCAAATCGTCCAGCAGGGTAATAAACCGTTCGGCTTGTTCATCCGGATCGGTGGTTTGCTCCTGCTGATAGCGAATCCATTTATCTCTGTTGCGCTTTATAAAAAGTGCTTCCCTCATGTAATTTTTTAAACGATGTCAAATTAATGCAATCGTCGCATTCAGAATGCGGTTAATTTGCTTTCATGTCTCAGGTATCTGTTTCTACGCCTTTTAATATTTACCTCGAATTTGAGATTGCACCTTTTACAAGGCGCATGTTGGCGTGGCTTATAGATACCACACTACTCATGCTGTATGCCCGTGGCATGAAGTTTTTTTTAGACCAGGTGATGTATGGTTCTAAAGAAGTAAGCATTGGCGTGGATATAGTGCTGGTTTCGTTGCCCATGCTGCTCTACCATTTTATCATGGAAACCGTAAGCCAGGGCCAAAGCCTTGGAAAAAAGCTGATGGGCATCCGCGTCATCAGTATTGAAGGCGGTGAGCCAAGGCTGGGCCAGTACCTCATGCGTTGGTTGTTTCGGTTGTGGGAGTGGCCTATGTTTTTCGGCTATCTCGCCATGGGTTCGTATTGGTTTTTGGTGCAGGTGGTACTTACCGGTGTGTGTGGTTTGGTAGTGGTGGTGATAGTAGCGGTGAGTTCGAAAAGCCAACGCCTCGGCGATTTGGCTGCAGGTACCACGGTGGTAGATTTACGCTACAAATATTCTTTGGCTGATACCCTGTTTATGGAAATTACAACCAACAACTATGTGGTAAAATATCCGGAAGTGATGCGCCTCAGTGATAGGGATATCAATGCCATCAGATCGGTGATTGCCTACACGCAAAAAAATAACAAGTACGAAACAGCCCACCGGGTGGCCGGTAAAGTAAAGGAAGTCCTGAACATCCAAACTGACTTGGAGGTACTGGACTTCCTTGAAAAATTGCTGAGTGATTATAATTATCTGGCTACCAAAGACAAGGCCTGATTATGCCAGTGAGGCAAACATCAGCCCGCCAATAAACGCCAGTACATACAGCCCCAACACTACAATGGTAATAATGCCGAAGTAACGGTATACAGCTTTCAGATTGGCAAACGCTTCTGTTACCAAATCTTGCTGTTGATTGTACAAGCCAGCGGGCATATGCTTTGCAAATTGTACCATTTTATAAGATGGGTAAAAGTACAATGCAGCAATAATGATGTAGAAAATGCCAAGGAAACTGCCCGATACGCCCAAGTCATCGAAAGCACTAGACAAACCAGCCCCGACAAACACTATAAAAAAGCCTACCAGCAAGAGCAAAGCTGCGAGAATGTAACCAAGAATGCCAAAGAACTTGCTCCATTTGGCAATTTCAATGAGATAGCTTTTCGATGTTTCATCTATCTGAACATCAAACAGTGGAGATTGATTTTCTGTCATGTGCGGTGTAGATTTTTGTACAATATAAATGAATGCCCGTTACAAATTTCAAACCGGATAAAAATGTATGGCGAATGCTGGCAAAAGCTTTGTGAGTGCCTACTTATTGCAAAAAACGATGGCTGAGTACCTTGCCCATTTGCATGGCTTTGTCTTCAACCTGTGTTTTAAACAACCAAGAGCTAACTGCCAAAACGATTGCCACAAATACAACACCTGCTATGGTTTGCCCATCATTAAAAAAAACATGAACCGCCACCTGTATAATGGGCCAGTGAAGCATATACACTGTGAATGAATAGTCGTGTTTTTTCAGCAAGCCATCTGCCCGTTGTAATACATGGCAAAACGCCAGTAAAATAAATGGGAATGCAACAGGTGTTTCTGCAATATCATAGCCCCACAAGCAGTTTTTTAGAAACCAGAGCCAGCCTATAGCAATAATCCATTTTCGGCACTGCTGATGCCAGCCGTAATGGTACAACAACATGCCGCTGATGAAAAAATACAACTGCCCCGGCAACTGATAACTCATCACGGGATGCGATTGATGCAGCAGCAAACGATAAGCGACAGAAAGTGCCCACAGCAGCCACAACCAAACTATTCGTTTGGGCTTTGCCAACAAAAACAGCAATGGAAATGCGGCGTAAAAGCACATCTCAATTTTCAATGTCCATAGAGAGCCATTTACCACTGCAGAACCGTTATTTTCAAAAACACCAGGTAGCGATTGTTGCAAAAAATTGAGCAGTGACGCATTGGCCAACACATACTTTCCGGTGGTACCATTCAGGTATTGCGACAGCGGCAGTACACTTACGGCAAACAGCAATACCACCTGCAATGCCACGAGCACCCATACGGGCAGCATTATGCGAAAGAATCGCTGGATGTAAAAGGCTTTCCAACCATGGATATGTGCTTGCAGCTTGCCATAGCTGTGCATCATGGCAAATCCAGAAAGCACAAAAAAACAAGACACAGCAAAGTCGGCATCAAACAAAAACTTGTTGCGGTACAAACCTGTAAGCGATCCCAAGTGGCTGGCCACCACTATCAGCGATAGCAGCAGCCTGGCAGGGGTGCCCCCCAATAAATACGCAGCTTTGTTATCCATGCTTTGCAATAATAACAAACCGGCAACCAATGGCCGCCGGTTTGAAATATGAAGTTTAAACCTATCGATTAGTAGGCACGTGCAAACAGTACCCGCTTGCTGCTGGGCTTGCCGGTGAGTATGCAAGTGCCGGCTTCTTCTTTTGCATCTAAAGGAATACAACGAATAGTGGCCTTGGCGAGGTCTTTAATTTTTTCTTCTGTGTCGGCAGTGCCATCCCAATGCGCTGATACAAAGCCGCCCTTGCCATCCAAAATGCTCACAAACTCATCCCAGTTATTGGCTTCGGTGGTATGCGCTGCCCTGAAATTTTTGGCTTTTTCAAACAGGTGCAGCTGAATTTCATCCAGCAATGTTTTGATGTAAAATGCAATGCCATCGAGGTTCACGGTCATTTTTTCTTTGGTATCGCGGCGGGCAATTTCGGCTACGCCGTTGGCCAAATCACGGGCACCAATGGCCATGCGAACGGGTACACCCTGCAGTTCGTATTCTGCAAACTTCCAACCCGGGCGGGTATGTTCGCTGTCGTCATACTTTACCGAAATGCCGAGGTCTTTCAGTTGGCTGATGATTGGCTTGAGGGTATCGGTAATGGCGGCCAGTTGTTCGTCACCTTTATAAATAGGTACAATAACCACTTGCAGCGGTGCAATTTTTGGAGGAAGTACCAAACCCTGATTATCGCTGTGGGCCATTACAAGGGCACCAATCAAACGGGTACTTACGCCCCAGCTGGTAGCCCATACATATTCCAGCTTGTTGTTGCTGTCACTAAATTTCACATCAAAAGCTTTGGCAAAATTTTGCCCCAGAAAGTGCGAAGTGCCGGCTTGCAAAGCTTTGCCATCCTGCATCAATGCTTCAATACACAAGGTATCAACGGCACCGGCGAAGCGTTCACTTTCCGATTTCACGCCTTTCACTACGGGCAATGCCATGTAGTTTTCTACAAAATCCGCATACACTTCCAGCATTTTTGCGGCTTCTTCACGGGCCTCTTGTTCAGTGGCATGCGCAGTATGCCCTTCTTGCCACAGGAACTCGGCGGTACGCAAAAACAGTCGGGTACGCATTTCCCATCGCACCACGTTGGCCCATTGGTTTACCAAAATGGGCAGGTCGCGGTAGCTCTGTATCCAACCTTTGTAGGTATTCCAAATAATGGCTTCGCTGGTAGGACGTACGACCAGCTCTTCTTCCAGCCTGGCTTCGGGGTCTACCATCAGCTTGCCGGGGTTGGCCGGGTCGTTTTTGAGGCGATAATGCGTAACCACCGCACATTCTTTGGCAAAACCCTCTGCGTTTTTTTCTTCTGCTTCAAACAGGCTTTTGGGTACAAACAGCGGAAAGTAAGCGTTTACGTGACCGGTATCTTTAAACATTTTGTCGAGTACATCCCGCATGTTTTCCCACAAGCGGTAGCCATAGGGTTTGATAACCATACAGCCACGAACGGCGCTGTAATCGGCCAAACCCGACCGCAATACGAGGTCGTTGTACCATTGCGAATAGTCTTGCTCCATGGGAGTGATCACCTTGCTCATAATATTGTTTGCTGGTAAAAAATGAATGATTTAATGTGCCTGGCTATTACAGCTTACAGGGCGGCGAAATTAAGCATTTGGAATTAGGTAAGCCTTAACACTAAAAGCCTGATTTATTGTGTCTTTCAAGAAAACATTAGCATTTGGGAGCCATGGAAACAAATAACTTAGCTACGGAAACCATTTGTAGATGCTGAATGCGATTAACCCGTTTTTTTGCACGAAGTAATTAGAACCAAGTTTTTGTACCATTCAGCGTCTGATATTTGACACCATTAAAGCCTGTATCAATGAGACACATCATTTATCCCCTGCTCGCCGCCACTGTTTTGCTGGCCAGTTGTTCGGCTGCTTTTAAAACCGCCGAAACTCCCGATGACGTTTATTATTCCTACGGGCCAACGCAGGCTGCCCGCCAGGAAAGGGTAGAAGATGATGAATATGTAAGCTATTGGCAAAATGCCGACGACCGTTACCTGCGCATGAAAGTGCAGGACCGCAGCCGTTGGAGCAGCATAGACGATGTAAATTATTGGTACGGATATAATAATCCCAACACTATGTTCAACCCGTCATGGAGTTTCAATTCCTGGAACAGTTGGAATAACTCGTCATGGATGTTGAACTACGGTACTGGCTGGAATACATGGAATAATCCTTTTGTTTTCAACAGCATGTACAACAGTTGGAATAACCCATGGTGCTGGAACCGCCCAGTGGTAATCATCAATAAAAATCCGATTGGTGTGGTTGCACAAACTCCTCGTCCTGGCTTTAACAGAGGTGGATATAACAATAGTGTATTTACCCGCGGTGGCAATGAAGGATTTAACCGTACCGGTGGCAAGCCATCTTCACAACAGCAAGCTGGTTATGGTACCCGTGAACTTTTCCGTACCATTTTTAGTACGCCATCCAGTGGTGGTAGCAACAGCAACTCCGGTAGCAGCTGGTCTCGCCCCACCCGTACTTTCGAACCTTCTTCCAGCAGCAGCAGCTCCGGTAGCAGCCGTACTTCGGGTGGTGGTTCATCATCATCATCTTCTTCTTCATCATCATCGTCATCGTCCGGTGGTAGCCGTGGTGGCCGTGGTGGAAACTAATGAAAGTTCAACCTCTTTCAACAGCACTTTACAAACCTTATCTAGAATTATTCTATTGAATAGCCGCCGACTTTTTCCATGTCAATTTGCGGCCTGCTAATCTTGTATCTGTATGAGAAGAAAATTACTGTTGGCCTCCGCTGCAATCATGGCTTTGCAATTGGTGGCAAATGCTCAGGTTCCGGAAGATGTGCTACGCTATGCCTACCCGCTAATGGGAGGCACAGCCCGCAACCAGGCCATTGGTGGCGCCATGGGTTCGCTGGGTGGCGATATTACCGCGGCACACATTAATCCCGCTGGCATTGGTATGTACAAAAACAAAGAATTCGTACTGTCTCCCAACTTTAGTTTTCTCAATAACAAATTCAATTTTCGCGGCGACCAAACCAAGTCGAATGATAATGGTGTAGGCTATGGTACATCAGGTTTTGTATGGGGCCAAAACAACAACCAGTACAGGCGCTCCAGCAGTTCGGCCATTTCATTCTCCATCAATCAAACGGCCAATTACAACAACCGGATGCAGTACAAAGGCTTCAACAATTTTAGCAGTTGGAGTGAGCAGTACGTAGAAGAATTGGCTAATAACAGGGCCAATATTAATCAGGCAGAAAACAATTACATATTCGGATCTTCTTTGGCTTTTTGGACATATCTGGTGGATACAGTGTCCGACGCAAATAATAATGTGGTAGGCTACCAAAGTGTAGTGCCATTACCCGGGCCAAACGGCGGGCCAGAGGGCGTAATACAAAACAACCTGATTGAAACCCGTGGCGGTGCTCACGAAATTGCTTTGGCCTTTGCCAACAACTTTAAGGACAAACTACATTTTGGTGTGTC
This sequence comes from Bacteroidota bacterium, assembly GCA_020161435.1. GTDB lineage: Bacteria > Bacteroidota > Bacteroidia > Chitinophagales > Chitinophagaceae > Phnomibacter. The sequence goes on from JAIUNV010000004.1 coordinate 92,350, forward strand.
GTTTAATGTGCCGTTTTTCACCTATCAAAAAGATCAAACCTACCGCGAAGAAGATGCCAGCGGCAATACCAACAACGATTTCTCCTACTTCGAATACAAAGAAAATTACCGCACAACTGGCTTGGGATTTAATGCCAAGCTTGGCATGATCTTTCGGCCGGTAGAAAAATGGCGGCTCGGTTTGGCCTTGCATACTCCCACCTTTAGCAGCATGACTGACCGCATAAGTTCTTCGCTTACTGCCAATACAGAAAACTACACAGTGTACCCTCAGCCGGTTACTAAAACCAGCGATGAACTAAAAGGCAATAGCAATGCAGGCAACTACCGCTACAACATGACTTCTCCTTACCGTTTGCTGGGTTCTGTTTCTTTTGTCATAAATGAAGTGAAAGAAGTAAAACAACAAAAAGGTTTTGTAACGGCCGATGTGGAATATGTAAACTACCGGGGTACACGCTACCATGCTGATGACGCTACAAACGTTGATGATGTTCGCTACTACGACGAACTCAATAATACCATCAAAAATCGGTACAAAGGCGCCATGAACCTTCGCCTTGGTGGTGAGCTTAAATTCAAGACCGTTATGACACGTCTTGGTTTTGCTTACATGGGCAGCCCTTACGCTACCAAAGAATTAAAGGGCAGTCGCATGTTGCTAAGTGGAGGTTTGGGCTACCGCAACAAGGGCATGTTTGTTGACCTTACGTATGTGCATGCACTCATCAATTACAGCCACGTACCATACTGGCTGGCCGATAAAGCCAACGTAGTAGCCGATGGCAGAAACAGCCGCGGCAACATAGTATTAACGTTTGGATTTAAGTTTATGTAAGCCTCGATTGTATCAACGAAATCATATCAGGCAGTTGCTGTGGATGAAACCATTGCACTGCCTGATTTTTTTTGAACCAGGTCATTTGCCGCTTGGCGTATTGGCGGGTATGTGTGGCTATCAATTCTGCTGCTTCAGTTATACTACATCGGCCATGTATGGCATCAAACAATTCCTGATAACCCACAGTTTGTAAGGCTTGCAACTGTTCGTAGGGGAGCAGCTGCTTTACTTCTGCTAACAAACCTTCCTGCATCATTTGTTCTACCCGTAGCTGTATGCGTTGGTTGAGCAGCGGTCGTTCCATTTCCAAACCAATGATGAGGGTATCAAACGGGCGTGCATTGCTGCTGCGTTGCTGAAACTGTTTGATGGATTTTCCACTGGCTCGAATCACTTCCAAAGCCCGCAGCATGCGGTGTGGGTTTTGCATTTCGCCACTGGCGGCAAACAAAGGATCTTCTTGCTGTAAGGTTTGCTGTAACCATTCCATGCCGTTTGCCTCATAGTCTTCTCTTATTTGCTCCCGAATGTTTGCCGGAATATCAGGCATAGCATCCAGCCCATCAGTGAGTGCTTTCAGGTACAAACCCGTACCACCCACAGCTATCACTACTTTGTATTGCTGAAAAAGAGTACTGAGTTTTTTTAGTGCCCATTGCTCATACTGTGCGGCATCCACCGGATCGTGTATGCTGTGGCTGGCAATGAAATGATGCGGCACTGCTGCCAACTCTTCATCGGAAGGCCGGGCGACACCAATGTTCATTTCCCGATAGCATTGACGGCTATCAAAGGAGATGATTTCTGTATGAAAATGCTGGGCTAATGCAATGGCCACTGCTGTTTTGCCAACGGCTGTGGGGCCGGCTACGGCTACCAGTAAGTGCTGCTGACCGGCCATGCGTACAAATGATTAATAGTCTTCGCCGCTACTGATGTCGTCGGTAAAAGTTTCTTCGTCGCTGCTGGTAGTGTCGCTGTCGCCTTCTTCGCCAAAGCCTTCTTCGTTGCCCTGCAGGTCGTATTTCTCTTCCATTTCGGCAAACTTGGGGCCGAGTAAACCACGGGTGCCATACTGCATTGGACCTACGCCTTCTTTGCGGCTAATTGAAGGGTACGCAATCTTGCTGCTTTCTTCTTTCGACACATTGATGAGCTCTACCAGAAACACCCAGTTCTTATTGAAATCGTACACATAAATAAACTTCTGATTGGTATCGCGGATTTCAGAAGCGATCGTTGTTTCTTCCATCAGCAGGGGGGGCGCCTGATAGGTTTTGTCGTATTTCTCCAGCGAAATTTCGCGGCCTCGTAACCAGTTGTCGTTGCTGCGATAGAATGTAGCCTGATGCTTGTTGTCGAATTCGTAGGCCTGAAGAATGGTCTTGTGCAAATCGATGAAATACTGTGTATGCTTGATCACAATATCGCGGTAAATGCTTTCGTCTTCTTCGAGATACACCCTGAATTTCAATACTGCCATGGCTACAATGATTGACCCTGGAGGGCCTGCGTTTTGATGTGCGGCAAAGAAAATACTTTTTACCGAACAGGGGTTAGGTTTAATTGTTGGGCCTGCTCCAACATGAGTGCTGTAGCGGCTTCGAGTGTATTGGGGATGATACCGTCGAGGATGGCATCTTTAATCGCATTTTTGATAATGCCCACTTCGCGGCTGGGACCAATGCCAAAATATTGCATGATGGTTTCGCCATCAATGGGTGGCTGCCAGTTGCGGATGCGGTCATTCTCTTCTACTTCTACGCATCGCTGCCGTACCATTTCAAAATTGCTGAGGTAGCGTTTTACCTTCTGTTTGTTTTTCGAAGTAATGTCTGCTTCGCAAAGCGTCATGAGGTCGTCGAAGTGTTCGCCAGCATCAAACAACAGTCGGCGGATGGCGCTATCCGTAATGTTTTCTTTAGTCAGCGAAATGGGCCGCAGATGAAGCTCTACCAGCAGCTTCACGTATTTCATTTTTTCGTTGAGCGGCAGTTTCAGCTGCGCAAAAATTTTGGGCACCATGCGGCCGCCCACTACTTCGTGCCCGTGAAATGTCCAGCCGTGGCCTTCTTCAAACCGCTTGGTGGCAGGTTTGCCTATGTCGTGCAAAATGGCCGCCCAGCGCAACCACAGGTCACGTGTGTTTTCGCTGATGTTGTCGAGCACTTGCAGGGTATGGTAAAAATTGTCTTTGTGCCCGTGCCCGTCGAGGTATTGAGCTCCGGCCAGCGCCACCATCTGCGGAAAAATGAGTTTGAGCAAACCCGTATCATACAGCAGTTTAAAACCTACCGAAGGCTTGCTGCTGAGGATGATTTTATTGAGTTCATCAACAATCCGTTCTTTCGACACAATGCTGATGCGGTGGGCATCAGTTTTGATGGCCGCCAGCGTGGTTTCGTGAATGGTAAACTGTAGCTGACTGGCAAAGCGGATGGCCCGCATCATGCGCAGCGGATCGTCGCTGAAGGTTTGGATGGGGTCCTGCGGGGTGATGATGCTTTTTTCCTGCAGGTGTTGAATGCCGCCAAAAGGATCAACCAGTGTGCCGTAGTCTTTAGCGTTTAGGCTGATGGCCAGCGCATTGATGGTAAAGTCGCGGCGCAATTGGTCGTCTTCAATAGTGCCGGCCTCCACGGCTGGTTTTCGGCTGTCGCGGTTGTAGCTTTCTTTGCGGGCCCCTACAAACTCAATGTCGAAATCGGCAATGCGGATATGCGCAGTACCAAAGTTTTTGAAGAAGCTGACATGTGGGCGGGGCTTAAACAAATCGGCCACAGCATGTGCCAGGGCAATACCATCGCCGGTGCATACAATATCTGCGTCTTTGGTGGGGCGTTGCAATATTTTATCCCGAACAAACCCACCAATCACCCAGGCCTGAATACCAAGATGCTGTGCCCGGGAGGAAATTTTTTCGAAAATGCTGGCTTCGTACGCTTGTAAAGGAATGTGCATGCGCCGCAAAAATAACGGTATTGAGGTGGATGGATGATGGGCCACGGGTAAAAATGGGACGCGGATTGGAAGGATGAAAACAGTTTTTCGCGGATGATGTTGCTGTCGCAGGCCTCCCGGCCTGTGACGATGCGTTACTAATGCTCAATACTAATTCAGCTTTAAAGTATGGCAGCAAATACAGCGATAAGATGGGACGCAGATTTGAAGGATTGAAACGGATTTTCACGGATTATTTGCTGCTTCAAAACATTCAAATCGCATGCTCCGTAAGTATATTTCCCTACTGAAAAAAACTTAAAAATACAACCCATGCACCCGCATTTTGCCATTGCTGAGTACCAGCGTAGGAGCGGGGAGTTTAAAGGCATTGAGGCAGAAAAAAACGCTTTTCAACAATTTGCTGCGGGTGCGGATGCGGGTGAAATCGATATCAGGAGCCAGGTAAATCTCACGTACTCTTTGTACATCGTTGCGGGTGATGGTGCTGCTGCCATCGGTCCAGGTATTGCTGAAGCCGCCCAGCATGCCGCCGGCGCCATAGCCTACGGCAATGTTGAGCCACGGCGGCAGGTTGCTCTGTTTGAAAAACGATTTCAGGTTGGCGCTGAGCCAGTAGGTTTGTCCGTTGTAATCTTTGAGCATGCGTTCGGGCAGGCTGCTGCCAAACAGATTGTTGGCCCGCTGCTCCAGCATGCCTTGTGAGTAGTTCATTTTGTGAAACGAAAACTTGAAACTGATGCGCTGTTCGGCCCATGCCAGCTCTTGGCCAATGAGCAGGCCACTGCCCACGGTATTGGCGGCAATATCGCTCCAGCTCCAGCCCCATTCGGCACTATGGGCATCCAGCACTTCTATCACGGTTTGAAAGGCAAACCCACTCATGCCGCCCAGCCAAATTTGTTGGTTGCGGTTGAGGCCCGCCCATTTCCAGCTGGCCATGCTGGCACGGCTAAGCTGGTAGGCACTCCAGGCGTGGCCCACTTTGTCTACCTGCTGCCATTCCTTGCTATCGTTGAAGGTTTGGAAACTCGTTTTGGGGTAGTCTTTGTACCAGGCTTGGTTGAGCAAAAGCAACGAACCGCCATAAATGCCTGCATGCAACCCTGCAACGGTATACACTCTTTTTGTATTGGGCAATGCCACGTATGCGGCGGAATCGGGTACACGGGTGTAAATGGTATCGAGGCTGGCATGACGAATGACTTCCAGCGGCAGGCTATCGGTGCGGGTTTGGGCACTGCTGCCCATGCTGAACAGGCAAAGCAGCAGGAACGCTGAGTAGCGGTATGCAGCAGAAGTGAGTGACACAACTTGGTTCAATAGTAGCAGGGGTGCTGGTAAACAAAAAGACATTAGCAAACTTACGGTGCTGCCATTTATAGAGATGAGCAAGGTTTGTGAAATGGAAGTAATTTCCGAATATCTTAGCCGCTCTTTGGAAGGAGGCAACTGCAGGCAGCATCCACCTTTCGGAGGACATATTCAAACCACAAACAACGATTTATGGACGCAGCAATTAAAGCCAAAGTAGACAGCTGGCTGGCGGGCAATTTTGACGCAGACACCAAGGCCTACATTACCGATGCACTGGCCAACAACCCCGATGATTTGGTAGAAGGATTTTATAAAAACCTGGAGTTTGGTACAGGCGGCCTTCGTGGCGTAATGGGCATTGGTACCAACCGTATGAATAAATACACGGTGGGCATGGCCACTCAAGGCTATGCCAACTACCTGAAGCAAAGTTTTGGCGATGGCATCAGCGTTGCCATTGCACACGATAGCCGCAACAACAGCCGCTTTTTTGCTAAAACAGTGGCCAATGTGATGGGCGCCAACGGTATTAAAGTGTACCTGTTTGAAAGCCTGCGGCCCACACCGGAGCTGAGCTTTGCTATTCGCCACCTCGGCTGCAAGGGCGGCGTAGTATGCACGGCCAGCCACAACCCCAAAGAGTACAACGGCTACAAAGCCTATTGGGAAGATGGTGCACAACTGGTGCCACCACACGATAAAAACGTGATTACCGAGGTAGATAAAATTCTTTCCGTTGACGATGTGAAATGGACTGGCGGCGAAGCCAACATCACTTTGATAGGTGAGGAGTTGGATGCGGCTTACACCGAAATGGTGAAGAGCCTGAGCATTTACCCCGATGCCTGCGAACGCCAGCACGATTTGAAGATTGTGTACACCAGCATTCATGGCAGTGGCATTCAGTTGGTGCCCCGGGTGCTCAAGCGTTTTGGATTTACCAACGTAACTGTGGTAGAAGAACAAGCTACTCCCGACGGCAATTTTCCAACCGTGCACAGCCCCAACCCCGAAGAGAAAGATGCCATGAGCATTGGTCTGGACAAGGCCAGGCAAATTGATGCCGACATTCTGCTGGGTACCGACCCCGATGCCGACCGTGTGGGCATTGGCATTAAAGACACCGACGGCAACTGGGTGCTGATGAATGGCAACCAAACAGCGGTGCTGGCTTTCAACTACATGATTGAAGCCCGCAAAGCCAAAGGCATTGCACAGCCCAACGACATGGTGATCAAAACCATTGTAACCACCGACATGATCAACCGCATTGCAGAGCAGAGCGGTGTGGCTTGCTACGATGTATTGACCGGCTTTAAATACATCAGCGAAATGATTCGGGAAAAGACCGGCAAAGAAAACTATATCGTTGGTGGCGAAGAAAGCTATGGCCTGATGATTGGCGATCAGATTCGGGACAAGGACGCGGTGAGTGCCGTGGCCCTGCTCTGCGAAATGGCCGCTTATGAAAAAGACAAAGGCCGCAGCCTGTTTGAAAAACTGGTAGACCTGTATGTACAATACGGTTGCTATCAGGAGCACCTCATTTCCATTACCAAAAAAGGCATGAATGGCCAGAAAGAAATTGCGGAAATGATGGAAAGCTACCGCAACAATCCGCCTGCACAACTGGGCGGTGTAGCTGTGGCGCAACTGCTCGATTACCAGCTGCAGCAAGGCACCAACCTGACTGCCGGCGATACCTTCCCCATTGCACTCACCAAGAGCAACGTGCTGCAATTTGTGCTGGCTGATGGTAGCAAGGTAAGTGCCCGCCCCAGTGGCACTGAGCCCAAAATCAAGTTTTACTTTAGTGTAAATGCCCCGCTGGACAATGCTGCCAATTACAAAACGGTACAAGCCGGTTTGATGGCCCGTATTGAAGCGATTATCAAGGATATGAATTTGTAAAAGTTGTTGAACAACAATAGTAGGTGCCGGTGAGAGCAGTTGCCATCACCGGCTTTTTTATAGCCCGAAACGGCCAATGGCTTTCTTTCAACAACCGTGGGAAATGAGTGTTGCGAAGAGCGGCACAGATTAATCGGAATGCTGCATCTTGCGGGTTGTATCTTTATGAGCACAAGCATTTTATCATTGCATACCGACGATTACAGAACCAAAGGGCTGCGCAAACAACTCATTGATAGTTTGGCGGAAAAAGGCATCAGCGATCCGCTGGTACTGGAAGCCATGCGCAATATTCCTCGGCATTTCTTTTTAGACCCGGCATTGGATAAAATTGCCTACGAAGACCGGGCTTTTCCCATTGGCGAAGGGCAAACCATCAGCCAGCCGTACACCGTGGCATACCAGAGTGAACTGCTCAATATTACACCCGGCGAACGGGTATTAGAGATTGGTACAGGTAGTGCTTATCAGGCATCGGTATTGGCCGAAATGGGTGCCGAAGTATTCACCATTGAACGGCAGCAAAAGCTGTACGATAAAGTACAGAAGTCGTATCCGTTTGCGGAGCGGCATCGTAAGCTGTACTTTTTTTATGGTGATGGATTTAAGGGTTTACCCGAGTATGCCCCTTTCGATAAAGTATTGGTAACAGCAGCTGCCCCCTTTGTACCGCAAGCCCTGCTCGATCAGCTAAAGCCTGAAGGCATGCTGGTGATTCCGGTAGACGAAGGCGAAGCCCAACGCATGAAGCGCATCATTAAAAAAGCCGACGGTCGCTTGATAGAAGAGCTGTACGATGTGTTTCGGTTTGTGCCCATGCTGAAAGGGAAGAATGAGCAGCCTCCAAAAAAATAAACATGCAACAACTGACGAAATGGATAAAACGCAAGCTGCGCAGACCAGTGCGGGAATGGCAGATAGCCAAGAGCTATCGGCAACCATTGCCAGCAGCAATGCCTGAGCGTTATAAACCATGTGTGGTGCATGTAATGAACAATCAATTGAAGCATGGTGGATTGCTGGATAGAATTAAAGGCAGTATTTCTGCTTTTCAGATTGCACAGCAACTGGGATATGATTTCAAAATTTATGTAGACAACAATAGCTTCGATTTATTCAAATATCTGACGCCGAAGGATGCTTCACTTGTTTGCAGTTCAGCAGCATTGTACTTGAATACAAAGCTCTCAAAACCTTTGTACCTGAATGACGTACAACTAACTTCAGCCACAAAGTTGTTGCAGCAGTTTCGTGGAAAGTACAGGCAGTTTCATGTGTATGGCAATCAGGATTATACCAGTTTGTTACAACCGGACCTGTCCAAAGAAGATTACGGCAAATATTGGTCGAGCCTGTTTCAACAGTTGTTTCACTTCAGCGATTTTTTGGTGGCGCATGCTGCCGCAAAACTGCCCAAGAATGAACTGCCACTTGTAGGGGTGCATTCTAGATTCATGGGTTTGCTGGGCGATTTCCAAGATGTAAACAAAGCAACTATCGATACGGCTTCACAAAAAAAGCTGCTGGAAAAATGCATTGCATCAGTAAGGCAGATTGCCATGGAGAATACCGACTGCAACATTTTAGCAGTGTCTGACTCTGCCCGCTTTCTACAAGCTGTTCAGCAGGATGCAACCATTCACCACTATGTGACCAGATTGCTGATTGATGCGGACAATATTGGTCACATTGATGTGAACCATGCGGATGATGTGTTGTGCAAAGCTTTTACCGATTTTTACCTCTTGTGCCAGTGCAGGCAAATACACCAACTGCTTTTGGGCGACATGTACCACAGTCAGTTTTCGAGGTATGCTGCCTATGTGGGTGGCGCTACATTATTGGCGGTACAAGAGTAGCACTCTACAAGTTTTCTTTCAACAGTTTTGTGGTGCGTATACCCAGTGCTTCAATTTTAGTACTATCAAAAATGGTATCGCCGCTTTCGATAAGGGCAGCTTGTGCAGGCCATTCGGCAAACGCAACAGTGCTGCCATATTTTTTAGCGACCAACTCTGCTACTTCCAACAACGAGTACGTTTCACCACCAAGATTGTAGATTTCACCATCTGTTTCATCCATCGTTGCTGCCTGCAGCATGGCAGTTACAATATCCAGCATGTGCGAAAAAGTACGTTTCAGTTGTCCATCGCCATACAATGAAATGGGTTGTCCTTTTGCTGCCATTGATTCAAAAAAACCAATGGTACCATATGAAGACGTAGCATCGGTAAGATTGCCATAAGGAATACACAACCTGAAAACGGTATAATGAATGCCCCATGCTTTTTTGAATGCTGCCAGATAATGTTCGCAGGCAATTTTGTTGACAGCATAGGGCGTTAACGGCAACAGTTCGTCGGTCTCTTTGAGCGGCGTATTGGCGATGCCTTTGTACACCAAACGGGTAGAAGGAAAGACAATTCTGCCTTTGGCTTGTTGTTGCTGGTATTGACGAATGAAGTGCAGCAATCCAAGCTCGTTGATACGGAGATAGGTATCTGCCTGTTCAAATCCATTCCAGGTGCCAGTAAGACCGGAAAAGAAAAAAATGAGTTCAAATGTTGCGAGGTCAATTTGTGCTATACTGCTGGCGTCAGCCACATCTATGCTGTAATAATCGAAGCCATTTTGAAAACCTGAAGGCTGAATATCTGCACCAGTTATCGTCCAGCCTTGCTGTTGCAAATACCAGCACATGTTTCGGCCTAGGTAGCCATTGCAGCCAAATACCATTGCTTTTTTCATGAGTGTTGATTTGCTTTTTCAAACACTGCAGTGATGAGTGCAGATTGTGCTTCTATCTGGGCAAATTGCCAATCGGGTTGCTCAAGTATGCTGCGGTAAAACTGCTGCAATAATTTTTGAAAATGATTGTCGGCAGGCAATTGCAGACTGGTAATACCATCGGGTTTTTCAATCTCCACGGTTGGTGCAAAACCAGGTGCTGCAGTAAAGGCCCGCTTCATTACTATTTTACCCGTGGTGCCCCACAGCTCAATATTATTTTGGTAAAAATGGTTGAAGCCAAAGCTTAACTGAGCACAAATGCCTTGTTCATTTTGCAGCAATACATGGTCGTTGAAATCTACTTCATGGCCATCGTTGTTGAGTACCGCACCCACTACCTGTAGTTGCTTTCCTAAAAACAACTGTGCTGCCAGCAAGGTGTAAGCGCCGGCATCGAGCAAAGCTCCACCACCCAATTCTTTTTTATACCGAATATTATCCGTGGCATCAAACATGGGAAAACCAAAGCTGCTGCGTACTGCCTGCAACTGGCCGATGGTTCCATGGGCCAGTTCATTTTGTACATAGGTCATTTGTGAATGAAACGGAAACATGAAGTTTTCAAAAACACAAAGACTTTTTTCTTTTGCCAGTGCCAGTATTGCTTTCGTATCATCAATGTTGCTGGTGAAAGATTTTTCTACCAGTACATGCTTGCCGGCTTGCAGCGCCTTCATGAGCCATTCGGTATGTATGCCAATGGGTAGTGGCATGTACACTACTTCAATATCTGTGCGTTGCAACAGTGCTTCATAGCTGCCTACAGCATCGCAATTGAATTGTTGCGCATACGCTTCTGCCTTGCTGAGGGAGCGGCTGGCAATGGCTTTCAGCTCAAACAAGCCTGAGTTTTTCAACTCTTTAATAAATGATCTTTTAGCGAAGGCTGAGCAGCCTAATACGCCAATGGGTAAAATACGACTCATGGTAAAATCAGATAAAGCCAATGGTAGATAATAGGCTTCGGGCCTGTATGTTCAAGTAGTTGTTGAATTTGATAAATGTTTGCAACTGATGCAAGGTCATCCAGGTAAAGTTTTCTGGTAGCGACAAAGCAGCAGCATTGGGAACATGCACCATCAGGTTGCGGTTTTGCTCTTGGTAAAAGCGACCACCTTCTTCAGATTGTTTGGCATCGTACCAAATGTTTTCTGGTGCAGCATTTAGTACCACATCCAAAAATGGCACAGTGTATTCAGGATTGCGGTAGTCGCCGGTAATGGTTTGTACAGTAGGTGCCAGTTCGAGGATGTCGAAATTGCCACACTCCAGTTTGGCCTGCACCAAAAAGTGTAACACGCCGTGTATTTCAGTAATCACGAAAGCAATCAATCCTTCATTGATGGGTTGTACCAATGGTTGGCTCCAGCTGGACACTTCCCGGTTGCTGATGGCCACTTTGGTTGCAATCACTTTAAAAAAACGTCCCGATTCATGTTTGATTTCGCTGTCTGTAATCATCCAGCCTTTTACGCTGTGCAATGGAATTTGCCTGATGCGTAATTCGTATTGACACTTGAGTTGAGTAATCCATGCAATCAATTCATCGAAGGAGTACAGCGCAATGTTTTTCTCAAAAAATGATTTGAAAAATAAAGTGCCTTTGGTTCCTTCCGGCAAGCCACTCATGCCAAACTCGCTGAACAGTTTGTAGCCAATGCATGAGATAACAGTCCGGGTGTCCATGTTCACCACATTGCTGTGGCGCATCAGCAATTTAATTTGGGCGAGTGTCAACCACACAAAGTCTTCCTGCACTGTAATCTCTTCATCCACTTTTACAATCAGGTTGCGGTTTCTTTTTTGCAAAAAACGAGCTCCTTGTTCTGATTGAAGTTGGTCGAATAGTACGTTGGCAGGGCTTGCATTTTTGAAATGCTCCAGATAGGCAGGTTGCTTGCCGCCATGCACTTGCGTGTAGTTGCTTTTGGTGGCTTGCAGGGTTGGCGAAAGCTGCACGTTATTGATATTGCCCGGCTCAATTTTTGCCTGCAACAAAAAATAGAGAACCCCATCAAACTCTTTTACCAAAATGCCGAGGTAGCCAATTTCGGGCTGATTGATGATGGGCTGCTGCCACGATGGTACCAGCCCCCAGTTGGTTTGCACATCAATACCATCAATGGAAAAGAAACGACCTGATACATGCCGGAGGCTTGACTTGTCTTCATCAAACTGCCAGCCTTGTAATTGGTTGAAAGCAATTTGTTCTACCGTAACCGTTACCTCATTATTGCGTTGTTGTAACCAGGCCACTACTTCTGATGTGGAGATGAAAGGATTGCTCTCGGTAAAGGCCGACCGGAGTAATTGAATCGAAACGTCGTGTTGTAAAACAGCAAAACTGTTGGTAAAACCCATGAGTGCAAGTTTGAATAAAGCTATGGATGCTGCGCAAATGTTACTTTGAAAATGACATCCGTGCGGCAGTCAAATATAGTTGCGGCAGTTGCATCATTTTCCTTTCTTTTTTAAAAACACATCGTAATGGGTAAGTACGTTGTAATAACGGGTCGATTGCGGCTCGTTGCCAGCTACATCAACCGTTTCATGAAAAATACAGGAGAGTACAGATTGGTCGTACCGGTGGTTTAGCCTTGAGCATCCGTCCGGGGCTATTATTTGCTGATCCAGTGCCAGGCGCATCCATTTTTCCACCATGCTCATAGCAAGCGGACTGCTGAAAGAAAACGACCAGTAGCAACCATTGAGTACCGTTTTATTTACCAACTTATGTTGGTCAAAATGTTGCACTGTTGCCGGGTGAGTCCAATCCAACACTTTGCCAGATGTATAGGGGAAATAATAACCGTATTTGTGCAGGTAGAAACGGGCTACAGTGAATTTTCCAATCACAAAATTCCTGGCATCGAGGTAAGTAATGTCGCACTGCAGGCTATGCAAGGCATCGTGTACCAACGCCACCTTCCAGGCATAGCTGCCGTACGGAAATAATTGAAGGTTGAAATGTGCGGGGTATTTACTGAAGTCAAAATATTTGACAGTTACTTGCGGAATTTGTTCCAGCATTTTGATTTGTGCTGCGTCCAGTCCGATATCATAAATTAAAATGGGTTCGGTTTCGTACCGGCGTATGGATAATACCAAACGATGTAACGACTCAAAATACGGAGCACTGGCTGCGGTTACAAAAACATGTTTAGTAGTACTGGAGGGAGTAAGAATTTTTTTGAAGATAAATGACAGGTTGAATAACCTGCACCTGAGTTTTCTTATGAGTAAAGATTGTTTGAGTTGCTTCATGTAAGGAACGCATTCATTTTGCGCAAGGTAATATTAATGCATGGTGTACATCCGGGGAAGTTGAATGGCTAATGATGTAACCCGGTATCTTTGAACGGTTAGCTCAAGTCCATGATTCAGGTATTCTGCACCGCACCAACTATTTCTTCTGCCGGCAAATATTATCTATTTCCGTTGTTAGAGCCGTTTTTACAACCAGCCACCATTGCTACAGATGTAGCTAAAACGGTGAATCCGCAGTGGAAAAAGCATTATGCCATTACAGCAGATGCTGCTACTGCCGATGTTTTTATTTTACCCATGGATATTGCCTGGTATTTACACACGGGGCAGCGACAGTTAGTAGAGGAATTCATTGCAACAGCCAAGCAATGGCAAAAGCCTTGCTGGATATTTTCTGGCGGCGATTATGGCATTACGTGGCCCGATCAGTATGTGCAAATCTTGCGCCTGTCTGGTACGAGGTCGGGCAACAAAGGCAACCAGTTTGTGATGCCGCCGTTTATGCCAGACCCTCTCTGCTACGCCGTTGAAAGTGATATCAAACTATTGGATTTACCTTCAAAACCTACCGTAGGTTTTTGTGGGCAGGCAAATGGAAGCCAGTTGGCCCGGTTAAAGGATTACGTACGTGCTGCTGTAAAATGGATAAAGCAACTGCAAGGAAATTATCTATACGATTTGCAGCCATTTACTTCAACCACTTATCAACGGTATCAGGTATTGCAAACATTACAACAGGAGCAGTTGGTAAATGCCAACTTTTTATTGTTTGACCAATACAAAGGAGGTGCGAGTAGTGAGGAGCAACAAGTACAATCCCGACTCCGATATTATCAAAACATCAGCAATAATGCCTACACACTTTGCATCAGAGGAGCTGGTAATTTTTCTGTACGGTTTTATGATTGTTTGGCCAGTGGCAGAATTCCTGTGTTGATTGATACCGACAGTATGCTGCCATTGGAAAACTTGATTGATTGGAATGCGCATATACTTAAGGTGCCAGCACATAAAATGACTGAAGCTGCCCGGCTATTAATTGCTTTTCATCAGTCTTTTTCATTGGCTCAATGGCCGCAGTTACAATTGGCCAATAGACAACTTTGGCAAGAGAAGCTAACCTATGACGGCTTCTTTGCGCATTTTCATTTGTTGCCACCCAATCAAAGCTTTGCCCATTTGTATGCATAAAAAAAGCCTCTCTTTCGAGAGGCCCCGGGGACATGTTTCTGAAGCAAACCCCAAATAAGTTTATTTTTTGGTAGGACGTTATTGCATGTTCATTCCTTCGCTCATGCCTTCCATTTCGCCCTTCATGTTTTTACGCTTGAAGAGGCTGGCGTCCATTTTGCCAAAACGCCAGTTGAACTGCAGGCGCAAAATTTGCGGGTCGCGGCGGCGGGTAAGGTTTTGCACAAAAAAGGCGCTGCTGGTAGTGGCATCATAAATACGGGTACGGAAAATGTCATTCATGCTGAGGGTAAGTGAGCCAGCGTAGCCCTGTCCGTTTTTGTTTTTAATAATGTCGCGGCGAATGCTGAAATCGGCACCATAGTTCGGGTTTACAAAACCGTTACTACCAGCGGCCTGGCTGCCGCCGCCCATGGGGCCACCACCCATAAATCCACGGCCTCCGCCTACGGGCAGTACCGTTTTACTTTGGTATTCGGCATTCATTTGCAACGTCCACTGGTTGCTTTTGCCAATGCGTTGGGTCAGCGTTATTTTACCAAAAAAGCTGGCCTGGCTGTTGTTCAGGTTCTGCTGAATGTTTTCGCTGTTGATGCTGGCGTTGTAAAAATTCAGGTTGGTAGTAGTTTCAAATTTCTTGGTGAATTTGTTGGTACTTGTTATTTCTAAACCGTAAGTCTGAGAGTTGTTTGCATTAATCCAGGTGTTGTAAATGGCACTGTCTTTACTTACCTGATTCAGGTCTTTGTACTGAAAGCGGGTAAGTAAGCCTGTGGTGTACTTGTAGTAAGTACTTACCAGCAAAGTGTGGTTGTTGTTGAACTGCTGGCTAAAGTTTGCCTCAAGGCTGTTGGTAAATTCGGGCGACAAATTAGCATTACCCACACTCAGGTTCAGCGGGTCGGTAAAGTCGATAAAGGGCATCAACTGGAAAAAGCTTGGTCTGTTGATACGGCGGGTATAGTTCATCTGAATGTCGCTTCTTTCGGTAAGCTTGTAGCTCAGGAAGGCAGAAGGAAAAAGCGAAATCGGGAACTTAACATTGAAGCCAGAATCAAGCGATACCAGCTTGCCATCATAGTTGCTGCTTTCTGCACGAAGGCCAAGGTTGTAGCCCAGCTTTCCTTCTTTGCCTACTTTGCCGGTAAAGGTTACATAGCCTGCAAACACACGGTCGGTAAATTCATAGTCGTTGCTAACCGCTGGCAGCAATACAAATCCGTTGGTATTGTAGTTAAAAATGAAGTTGTTGTTATCAGCACTGAAGTTGCGTAGCTGTGCACGAAGGCCCGATTCAAATTTTACATTGTTCGACAGCTTATTCGTGTAGTCTGTTTGTGCCACTATAAAGGTGCTGGTAGTACCGCTTTCTGTACGCTGCAGGGCAGGGTTGCCTTTGGGGTTGCTGTTGGCATCCAGCAGCTGATTATCAAACAGCGATGCACCGTCGCTTTTCATGCTATTGAAGTTTACATCGGCCGTCCACTCGTGGCCGGGTTTGGCAAACAGGTGTTTGAAACTCAATGAGCTACCTATGTTGCGGAAGTTACGGTCGCTTTCGGTTAGGCGGCGGGTGGTAGAGCTGGTAGGCGGCGCATACAATGTATCGTATTTAATGTAGTTCGACTCTTCGCTATCGAAACTGCCATTTACAATGTTTGTAGAAAGGGTAAGGGTGTTTCTGTTATCAATAAAAAAATCGGCACCGGCACGGCCGAAAGCAAAAAAGCCACGGTTGCTGCTGTTTACATCTTGTGCAATGGCATAGGCAGGCAGGTTACCCGTTGGTGCGTAATCGGTAGCAATATCGCTCCAGCCAAGGCTTTTGCGCATGCTAAAGTTGCCCGAAGCAAACAGGTTTACCTTTTGCTGGCGAACGTTGATATCGCCACCAAGGTTTGGCCTGAAACGGCTGTCTATGCCTGCTCTTACCGAACCATTGTAACCGCTTTTTTTGTTCTTTTTCAATACCACATTTATAATGGCTGCAGTACCACCCGAAGCATCATACTTTGCCGATGGGTTGGTAATCAGTTCTACACTTTGAATATCATCCGCAGGTATTTGGTCCAACGAAAGGGTAGTAGGTCGGCCATCAATAAACAATGTAGGCGAAGCATTACGAACAGATACATTACCATCAATATCCACGTTTACCGATGGAATCTGACGCATAATGTCAATAGCAGAGGAGCCAGAAGCAGACAGGCTTTTATCTACGTTGAATATTTTACGATCGATGCCCATTTGCATCATGGGGCGGTTGGCGGTTACGGTTACGTTTTCCAGCATTTTGGCATCGGGCTTCAGCATAAAATTGCCGAGGTCTTTATCGGCCATGCTGGCCATTTGGCTCATATCGCCACCAAATGCTTTGCGCAGCACTTCCATCATGTTGGGCTGTGCAGCGGGCTTGCCATCGGCTGCCGGCTGGTTCATACTGGCAAATGCCTGCATCAGCTTTTGCTGCACTTCGGCAGAAAGGAAGGATACTTTTTGCTCCAGTGTAACATAGCCAATAGCCGAAATGCGGATGCGGTAATCGCCCATAATGGGTACATTTTCCAACGAAAAATCGCCGTTGGCAGGTGTGAGCATACCACTAATAATGGTGTCTTTCCGTTGCTTTTTTACCATATCAAACTTGCTGCTGACCAGCTGTACCGATACGGCATCGAGTGGTTTTCCACTGGTGCTGTCGAGTATTTTGCCATACAAGCGGCCAGTTTGGCCGGCACCCATACTCATGCCGCCGGTACCCATGCGGGCACCACCAGGCTGGGCTACAGCCATGCTTACGGTGAAAAGAAAGGAAACAAAGAAGAGTGTAAATGAACGTTTCATAAAATGGAAGCTGATTCCGGTTAATTGTTCTGAAAAGGTAATTGTCATGCTTTTGTCATACTGTGGAAGCATTGTATGACAAAAATGTGACAGGAAGGTTTGACGGCACACGCCCGTTAACCCCTCGATACAAGTGTTAAGAAATGGATAAATGGAGATTAGGCTGTAAAAACGGTGATAGCCACCTGCAGCAAACCGATGAGAAAACCCAGCACACCGCCGAGTATTTCTACAAAACGAAACTCCTTGGCCATGATTTGCATCAAAATAGACTCCAGTTTGTCTGAAGAAAAACCGGCTACTTTTTCTGTTACTATTTTTTCAAGGTCCAGCTGCTGCTTTAGTTCGCCGGCGTATTCTTTCATTAGCGATGGAAAAAGCGTGGTGAGCTCTTCCATAAACACCGTTTTGAGTTTGGTGATGGTTTTATCGCCAATAAACATGCTGATCATGGGCATTTCGGCCGATAGCTTTTCCCGGAGAAAATGATCTACATGGCTTTCAATCATGGGGCGGAGCTTGTCCAGATTTTCGGGGCTGCTGATGGTATTGGCAATTTCATCAAACGAGAGTAGCTCCTCACTTACCAGTTTGCCCAGCTTTTGAGCAAACTGTATTTGTCTTTTTGGAAAAATGCCCTGTATGGTGATACCCAGTATTTTTTTGGGCTGCCGCGGATGAAACAGCATTTTAATAGCTACCCAGTTAGTAAACCAACCAATAAAGGCAGAAATAACCGGTATCAGTAACAGCCAAATATTCATGGATAGTGCATTTACAAACAAAACCTCCTGACAAGCAGGAGGTTTGTGTTGATGTTGAAAGAGGGAGAATGATGGGTCTCGAACCCACGGCCTTCAGTGCCACAAACTGACGCTCTAACCTACTGAGCTACACTCTCCGTTTTTTCGGAGCGCAAAAATAGGGAAATCAGGTTTGCAGAAAAAAAATGGGCACACATTTTTTGAACGGGATAGAACTGACGGTACTTTTTTTCCCATTCAAAGGGTTGGTAAAAAAGCTTTCGGGGTTTGTTAATTTCAACTATCGGCGGCATATCATTGTAGTTTATTGCTAGGTTTGAAACTCATGCAGAAAATAGGACAATTTATGATGAATAAAAGAGTGTGGCCTTTTTTGGTGCCGGCTATTGCATTGTTGGTTTTTATTGGTGCCAAAAGCTGGGGCAATGGCAAAACCAGTGAGCCGGGTGGTAAGTATGAAAAAATTCTCACCATTGTGGGTGATTATCTGGAGCAGGCCCATTTTAGCCCCAAGCGCCTCGACGATAATTTTTCAAAAGCGGTTTTCAAAACCTACCTCAACAGCATTGATCCTGACAGAACCATTTTGCTGCAAAGCGATATAAAGGAGCTGGCGAAATACGAACTCAGCATCGACGATGAATTAAAGTCGGGCAAAATGGAGTTTATACCGGCCGTTGATGCCATTTTCAACAAGCGGTTGGCCGAGTCGATGGGTATTTATAAGTCGGTGCTAAACAAACCTTTCGATTTTATGGTAAAGGAGAGTGTGCAACTCGATATGGAAGATGCACCCTTTGCTACCAACGATGCGCAGCGCCGCGAAAACTGGCGCAAACGCTTGAAGTATATGACGCTGGAGCGATACGCTGATGCTCTTGAAAACCGTGAAAAAAACAAAGGCCTAAAAGAATTCGTTGTAAAAGAAGACACTACACTGGAGCGGGAAAGCCGCGAAAGAGTGCTGAAAATTTGGGACCGCACTTACGACCGGTTAAAAAACAAATTCACCCTCGACGAAAAATTCAATCAATACATCAACACGATTGCGGAAACCATGGATCCGCATACCCAGTTTTTTCCACCTATCGAAAAAAGAGCATTTGACGAAGCCATGAGTGGCGAGTTTTTTGGAATAGGTGCCCAACTGAGTGAGCAAGACGGTGCTATAAAAATTGTAAGCGTTGTTACCGGTAGCCCCGCCTGGAAGAGTGGCGAAATACAGGTAAATGATGTGATATTGAAAGTAGCTCAGGGTGCTGCCGAACCAGTTGATATCACTGGCTTTGAAACCACCGACGCCGTTAAACTGATTCGTGGTCAAAAGGGTACGGAAGTTCGACTGACTATGAAAAAAACGGATGGTTCGGTTAAAGTGGTATCGCTTATTCGTGACCGCATTGTGCAGGAAGAAACCTTTGCCCGCAGTGCTATTGTAAAAGGCACCAATAAAATCGGGTACATATTTCTGCCTGAGTTTTATGCCAATTTTGATGACCCCAACGGAGCCCGCTGTGCCCGTGACGTGGCCAATGAAATAAAGAAACTGAAGGAAGAAAACGTAGATGGTATTGTGATGGACCTGCGCTACAACGGTGGTGGTAGCCTGCAAGATGTGATTCAAATGGTGGGCCTGTTTATAGAAGATGGTCCCGTGGTTCAGGTTAAAGACAGAGACGGCGATGCCAGCGTGTACCGCGATAAAGACAAAGGCATATTGTACAATGGTCCGTTGGCGGTAATGATTAATGAGTTCAGCGCATCGGCATCCGAAATTTTTGCAGCTGCTATTCAGGATTATGGCCGTGGTATTGTGGTGGGCACCCCCAGCTATGGCAAGGGTACAGTGCAGCGCAATGTAGGCCTCGACCGCAACACTGGGTTCTTTATGCCGGCATCTGAGTTGGGTACTTTAAAGCTCACATTGCAAAAGTTTTATCGCATTAATGGCGGTTCTACACAGTTGAATGGCGTAACGCCAGACATTATTATGCCCGATAATTTTGAGTTTACCAAATCACGGGAAAAACATAGCCCCAATGCCCTTGCTTACGATGAAATTCCCCGTGCCGCCTACACCAACTGGCCCGCCGGTGTAGATATAGCCCAGGTTAAAACAACTTACCAGGAAAAGCTGTTGGAAAACGAAGCCTTCCGCCTGATACGTACCAATGCAGAGTGGCTGAGTAAGGTAAACGAAGAGTCGGTGAGCCTGTACCTGCCAGAGTACCAGCAGTTGCAAAAGCAAATACGCACCACTGTAAAACAAAACGAGAGCCTCCAAACCCTGGAGCAGCCCATGGATGTAGCCTTCATGACGGCCGATCAGGAGCGTATCAACAAAATGGACAAAGACAAAAGCGAACGCTTTATGCTCTGGCTCAAGGGTTTGAAAACCGACCGCTACCTGTTTGAAACATCTCGGGTAATGGATGATATGATTATGAAAGGCAAAACAGCCGCCAAATAATTTGGAGCAGCTGGTTAATCAAAGAAACGCTGCCATTTATCATACACTAAAATCCCACAACAGAACAGCAAGAAAATTGCTAAAAGTTTGATAATCAATCGGGGGCCACTCACACAGGTGGCCCCCGATAGTTTATCCACGGTACTCGATCCACTCTTGGCTAAGAATGTTTTTTAGATACATTTGCACACATTTCAGCAAGCATTACATGACACAAATTTCACGACACCCTGATAAATTTTTTCTGCTGATCTTCAGCCTTGTATTCATCGCTATTGCAAATACAAGCTGCAAAACAAGCAACATTAATGTGTTAGGCACATATCTCGATACAACCCGTACAGTTGAATTAAGCAAGTATCCGTTTTCTTATGCCGAGCCAGTTATCAAAAAGTTTGATTTAGTAAGGGTAAAATTTGCCGGTAGCAGTAAAGAAGTAATGGAATTGCTGAACGGTAATGCTGGTATACAGTTAGAAACAGTAACCAAAACTCCAGAGGGAAGTGAGCAAATTGGCCAACAGGTGGACCCGCAGGGTTTTTTAAGTTATCCTTTAATCGGAAAAGTTAAAGCGGAAGGTCTTACCAAAGAACAACTCCGATTGAAATTGCTGGAGTTGGTAGCGCCAATACTAAAGGAAGCCTACATCATGGTAGACTTACCCAAAAGAGGAGTGAGTATGTTGGGTGAAGTAAAATCGCCTGCTTCAGTTTTACTGATCCGCGAACGAACCAATCTGCTGGAAGCTTTGACACAGGTAGGTTCTGTTACAGAATTTGCTGATTTGGCAAACGTAAAGGTATACAGAGAAAACCCTGATGGGTCGAGGCTTTTAGGACACCTTAACCTAACTGATACTTCTTTTCTTTCGTCCCCGTTTTTTTATCCCTTGCCAGACGACGTGGTATATGTACCGGCAGTAAAGCAAAAAAATGTGAAGTACTTTGGCCAAACTTATGCACCTCTGGCAACCATCATTTTGGCTATTTCCACGTTGTTAATCACCGTTTTGAAGTAATAGAACGAAAGAACACATCCGCACTACCTTATGGCAAAACAATCCCAGATAGCACAGGCCAAAATAGACTTAGGAAATCAGGAATCAAGCAAGTTTGATGTATTGAAATTGGCTGCAAAAGCCGTATCCATACTTCCGTGGTACATCATCTCTGTCATTTTGTGCTTGTTGGCAGCATACGTTTATTTAGAATTTGCCACACCAGTATACAACGCCTATTCTGTAGTAATGATTAGAGACAGAAGGGTAGCTGGCGAAGAGCAAAAGTTGCTAAGCTCATTGAATTTGGGCCCTACTGACCGTAGCATTGAAAACGAACAAGACGTGCTAAAGTCATTAACCCTTATGACAAGGGTAGTAGACTCTCTCAATTTGGATCTGCAGTTTTTTGTGGAAGGAAGGATCCGGAAAATTACTCTGTATGGAAAAACAAGCCCTTTTATTGTAGAATACTACAAGCCTGGCAATCATGAAGAGGAAGCGGTTTTTTTGGGAGAAAAGAAAATTAAGGTAAACAACGAGGGGTATGCAATAGAAGGAGAAGGTGGTAACTTCGTAAGTTTTCGATACCACGATACGGTTTCGTTTGAAGGCCACAGGTTGAGTTTAAGAAAAAATCCGGGCTACAGGGTAAACCCTAACAACACAGTATTCATTTCTTTCCTTGAAAGAACTTCAATGGCCGATGGTTTGCGGAATGCTCTTCAAATGGCACCCACACACGAGTTTGGTGGGGTATTGGAGCTGTCAATGAATGATATCATTGCCCAAAGAGCACAAGATATTCTGAACGTGTTGGTGATTAAATATATTCAGGCTGGGCTGGAAGATAAAAACACACAGGGTAGAAATTCAATACGGTTTCTCAATGAGCGTTTAGCACTTATAGGTGAGGAATTGAATGGTGCTAAAAATAAAGTGGCAGAGTTCAGGTCCAAAAACTTAATCAGCGCAGATGCATCCGATAACATTAAAGAAATAATATCCCGCTCATCTGGTTTAATGCAAGCGGAGGCTGCAGTAAATACCGAACTAGAGGTTGTCAATGGGGTGTACAATTACATTGCCAATATTAAAAACTTGTTCGAACTGGTTCCTTCATCGGTAGGTATTCCAGATGCCTCTTTTGTGGAGCTGATTTCAAATCACAACGGACTTATCAGAGAACGTATCTCAAAGTTGCAGGTAGGAACAGCACAGGATCCTTTTGTAAAGTCAATCGAATCTTCCATCATGGCTTCGAGGGATAATTTGCTAACCAACTTGAAAAATTATAAGCAAGCCATTCAAACCCGCTTGAATGCAGCCCGGAAGTCGATGATGGCAAATGAATCCGAAGCTGCTAATCTTCCATTAAAAGAGCTGCAACTCTTTAATCTGGAAAAGGAAGCAAGGGTTAAAGACGAAATCACCAACTTCCTGCTACAAAAACGAGAAGAAGCAGAACTAAGCGTTGCATCAAACACCAGTGATGCACGGGTACTTGATCCTGCACTCAATCAGGGTCAGGTTAAGCCAGTGCGTTCTCAAATTATTCTGTTCTCCATACTCATCGGATTAATTGTACCGACAATACTGCTCATCATTTTTGAAATTTTCAATAATACCATTGGCGACCGGGCAGAAATTGAAGCTGCAACAAGTGTACCTATCATTGGCGAAATCGTTTACAAACAGTCAGATGACCCGCTGGTGGTAACACCTAAAAGCCGTTCAGCTATTTCAGAGCAGTTCAGGCTTGTTCGAACAAACCTAAAGTATTTGTCTGTAGACAGCCCAATTAAATGTGTAACGTCTACTTCGTTTATGAGTGGTGAGGGTAAGTCCTTTTTCTCTATCAATTTGGCCGCAGCGGTGTCATTGGTAAAAGAGAGAGTACTCTTAATTGAACTAGACTTACGTAAGCCAAGGGTGAGCCGGTATTTGGGCTTCGATAACAAAGTTGGTTTAAGTAATTACCTGATTGGTTCTGAAACAGACCTGAGCAAGGCCATATTAAAAGTGCCCGGGTACAATAACTTTGATATGCTGCCATCGGGCCCTACACCCCCTAATCCATCCGAACTTATTTTAAGCAAGAAGATGGAAGAAGCGATGGAATGGATTCAGGCTAATTATGATTTCGTCATCATCGATACTTCTCCCATAGGTCTTGTTACTGATGCATTGCTATTAGACAAATTTTCAGACTTCACGTTCTTTATCATTCGTCATAAATACACTTACCGTTCTACACTCTCCTTCATCGAAAAGATTTATGAAGAGCAGAAGTTTAAGAACTTAGGCATCGTTGTTAACGGCATTAAAACCGGCGCTGGCGAAAACTATGGCTACGGTTATGGCTATGGCTATGGCTACGGCTACGGTTATGGTTATGGTCACTATGGAAATAGTAAAAACAGTTCTGGGTATTATATGGAAGAAGAACGGAAGAAAGGATTGCTAGCCAGAATACTCGGAATATTCGGTTTATAAAATATAATCAGGTCCGCAAAATAGTAGCAATTAATTTAACTGTGTATCGGTGTATTACTGATAGATGGATGCGGTATTGCGAATAACAAATCTGTGATGTAAAGTATTATGGAGCAGTCTGCGTCAAAATCATCCATGCAGGTATTGTTCGGCGCATTCGTAGGAAAGATTATCAATTATCTTTCTCTGTTGCTCGTCACACCAGTATTGGGCCCCGAAGGATTTGGCCAACTGCTGGTGGTCGGTATTATACTAGCCATTTTTACAGTTGTTATAGACGTAGGTTTTGAAAACTACTACATCGTTCGGGTGAAACTAAATGGACCCGATCAATCCTCTCCGGAAGAAATTGCACTCATTGAAAACATTGTTTTCAAAATAAGACTGTATTCAAATCTGGTGTTGTTTACTCTGCAGGTGGGTATTTCTTACTTGGGGAAAGGACATCTGTTTGATGCACCCATTGATATTTACCTGCGTATTCTTTCCCTCAATTATCTCATTGCCATATTTGGGAAAATCAATGAAGTACGATTGAAAAAGCGCTTGATGTTTGGTGTTATTACAAATGCCAAAGTATCTGGCGATATTGTTGGGGCTATTGCAAAAGTAGGTTTGGTGTATGCCGGCATGGGACTGGTAGGTTGGGCTACAGGTCTTATCGTTGCCAACTTTATCAGCACTATTTTTCTTACGCTTTCTGGTCATTATAAACCCAAGTTGGTAGCCATTCCTGATAAATGGAAAAAAGAAGTGTTTTGGTTTGCCAAGCATTCTTGGTTCAATGGCTTAGGAGGCTATCTGTACAATCAGGTAAGTAGTATTATCATTAAAAGTTTTTTCCCGCTGCATCAGGTGGGGTTGGTTTACTTCAGCTACAGTAATAGCATAGAAATACAGTCTGGTATCTTGTCATCACAAATGAATGTGCTGCTTCCTTACTATGCAAATTTTCAACATGACCCTAAAAGGGTGAGAGCCGGTATCAATAAGTATATAGAAGGCGCATTGCTGGTAATGGGCTTTCCCATTATAATAGGCATGGTTTTCTCCTATGAAATTTTGACAATTGCTTTTGGTGATCAGTGGATTGAAGCAGCTCCTATATTTTCACTCTATTGCATTTATGCACTTGTTCGAATTATATTCTCCCCCGCATTAAGTATTCTTACCGCACTTCGCAAAATGAAAGAAAGCACCATCATTACTTATTTCAGCTTTGCGGTGGTAAGTCTTTCATTACTCGCTGTTTCATATTTCTTAAATGAAATATTCTGGTATGCTTTCGTGTTTGTATTTGCTTCTTTATTGGTGGAAGGATTGAAAGCATTATGGGGTTTGTCTTTTCTTAAAATTCAACTGTTGGAAATATTACAGGACTGTAAAAAAACGCTGACTATTTTAGCGATCGTTCTTCTGTCAGCTGTTGCCATCAAATTTTCAGGGTTTGTAGTATCTGTAGTTACACTGGTGGCAGTGGTGGTTGTATTGGGTTTGCTTTTTTTAGCAGCTACCTGGAAGTACAATAAAGTGGCGCTTACTGTGATAACAGATAAGCTGCCAATGCTAAAGCAGAAGTTCCGTATTAAGCGGTAATAAATTTTAGGTGGCATTTTGTACCGCCTTCCACCATGCAGCACATTTATTGGCCATAAATATTTCTGTTGACTCCATCGATTCTTTTGTAGCACCAGCAATATGAGGAGTAACGATTACTTTGAAACCTTCATTTGCTGCCTTTATAAGGGGATTGTTTTTTAAAAGTGCTGTATCGAGATATTCTGTACTTAGAACATCCGTTGCGATGCCGGCTATTTGGTGCGTTTTTATGGCAGCAGCTATTGCCTCCTCATTCCATACATTTGCCCGTGATGTATTTATCCAAAGTGCATTGGGCTTGCTCAGTTCAATTAAAGGTGCCGAAATGAAACCGGTGTTTCCTTCTGCTGGAATATGAATGGAAATGATATCTGATTGACGAATCAGCATTTCTACTGATTGTTGCATGATAGCATTGTCAATTGTTTCCTCCGCAGTGTCGTAAGCCAACACATTCATGCCGAAAGCTTGTGCAAACCTGGCTACTTGTTTCCCAACTCTGCCCGCACCAATAATGCCGATGGTTTTGCCTTGCAGATTATGCCCAATAAAAAGGTTACGGTTCCATTGTCCTTGTTGCGTGGTATGATTACTGGCAGTAACCGTATTTCTGCTGAGTGCCAGCAACAAACTCCATGTAAACTCCGCTGTAGAAGGGATGCTACTCAAATATGCTTGCTCATTTTTTAGGGATAATATGCTGATGTGTTTAGCCTCATAAGCGGCCATGTCAATATGTGTGAGGCCTGTTGTCGGGGTTACAATACATCTTAAACGAGGTAGCTGTTGCAACAATGCGGCACTCCAATATATTCCCAGCCGAACCACAACAATCTCCACATCCTTTAAATCAGCAGTTGAAGATTCCATTTGCTCGATATTGTTGAGAAGCGAGACTTCGCCAAATGATTCATACATCGCTATGGCTTCGCTGGAGTAATTGCCGGGCTCTGTAATTAAAATACGTGGTTTCAATACTACAAATTAAGTGCATTAAAGATAGCATGGAAGACAGGGAAATGAATCAGGAAACTTGATTGTAGCAGTAATTCAATTCGTAATTACATTGCAGGTATGAAGGTGGTTATGTATCATTATGTAAAACCGGCAGCCAACGCTCCTTCAGCGTTGCATTGGGTAACGCTGGAGCATTTCAGGCATCAATTGGATAGCATGTCGTCCACCGGAAATATCATCCACCCCAAAGAGTTGCTAAACAAAGATTTTGAACCTCGTCCAAACGACTTTCTGTTGACTTTTGATGATGCATTGTCAGATCATTATCACTTTGTTTTTCCCGAATTGACGAAGCGAAATGTAAGTGCACTTTTTTTTGTGAACGGTCTACAGTATAAGCAAAAACGATTATTGAATGTACACCGCTTACACTACTTATTGCATCATCATTTTTCCGATCAATTGCTGACGGCATTTTCCGAAACAATTGATTTTTTCAAGGGAGATGTTCAGTTGGCTGCAACGTTCGGCAATGAACTTTATGCCAATATGGAGGAGCGAGACTCACTTGTAGCAGCAATCAAAAAACTCATCAATTTTCATGTAGACCCCATTTTGCAGAATGAGATTGCAGGCGATCTGTTTGGTCGGTTTGCGGGTAATGAAAACGAGCCGATGATTGTCCGTGAATGGTATTTGTCCGAACAACAGATTGCAGCAATGGCTGCTTCCAATATGGTGTTCGGGGCACATGGTTTTTCTCATTATGTGTTGAGTAATTTTTCAGCTGCAGAGCAGGAGAGTGATATATTGAAATCGGTCCATTTTGTAGCAGAAGCAACGAATCAGCCAGTGTCATTCTTTTGTTACCCGTATGGCTATGCTTCTTCTTTTAATGACACAACAATTGCTTGTTTGAAGAATGCCGGTATTCAATTTGCATTCAGTGTAGAACATCAAGAGGTTGACAAACTAACGTTGTTGAATAGACCGTATGGAATTACACGGTTCGATTGTACCCAATTTTAGCAGCATACAATTACACAACATGTTTACTGTTCATCAGGCAACGCTGCACGACTTCACTAGATTGCAAACATTCTACGCCAGCTATTATCCGGCAGGGCATCCATTGTTTAATGAAGCGTTTTGGCGGTGGATGTATTTGCATGAACCCTATGGCATTTGTTTAATTGCGCAAAATGAGGATGGCGAAATTGTAGGGCATCTCGGTTGTGTACAGGGCGGTGGCAGAACATGGCTGGTAAATATTCTCATTAATAAAAAGTATTCAGGCTTTGGCATGATTGAAATGCTTTTTAATGCTGCCAGAAAACGTGGACCTTTGACCGTAGCTGTAGCAAACGAAGCGGGAGCCGGGTTGCTCCGCAAAAAGGGTTGGACGGAAGCTGAGCCATTGCAAAGATTGATTTGGATTCATCCTTCTCTCCGGCATCAACAAATTGACGATCACTTTTTCAAACCTTACATTATGGATGTTGATTTACCAAAGCCAGCAGGTCATTTTTGGAAGCAACCTCATCTTCATGGCATTCAGTTGGCAGACGGATCGACTGCTGTGCTGGCTGCAAAAACCAGTGGCTTAAGATTGATCGATGTTGTGGATATGCAAACTGTTATCGATTGGGCTATAGCAAATAAAATACGCTGGATGGATTGGGTGGGGAGCAGTCATGATTCTCTTGTGCAGAAGTTGGCCAAGCAAGATTTTACGAACATAACTTCATTTCCGTGGTTTCTCGATCCGGTTGATTTCAATCGTAGCATTCAGTTAAATCTCTTTTCGGAAGAGCCATTGCCGGCAGACTTTTTATTTCACCGAACCTATGCCGATATGACGCGGATAGGCAAAATCATTGCCGCTCAAAGCTGATGTAATTCTATCCACCGGGGAGCCAACACTTCTGCCAGTAAAAAGTCTTTTTCTTTATCAATGTTTACATGCCAGTCCGATGGCATGATGTAAGCAATCTTCTTGGCTGGCATCACTGTTTTTTCTGCAAAAAGAGCCGCTTTTCGAATGGCATAAAAACAACCGTTTCGAATGTATAGTGGCGCAAGCTGCTGCCGATTACCGGTTTCATTTTGTGCAAGAAAATGCTGCATGTCGTGTTGCTCATTTAGCCAATACATGCGTGATGGGTGATGGTCTCCGACTGGCACTACACTGATGACACCATCCTTTTCCGGATGATCAATGAGTAATTGAATGACAGCATCTGCATCGGCACCGGTTCTGAAAGGCGCTGTTGGTTGCAGCAGTAAAATGATATCAAAGGATATTCCTGTTCTGGTTTCGGCATATGCAACAGTCGATTGAATGACAGGTAAAATCGGAGCCTCATCTGTGGCCAATGCAGCTTCTCTCATTTGTACGTGTACAGCATACGGTTGGGCAATGGCTGCAATTGCTTCACTGTCTGTATTGACAACGGTGCAGGTAATTTTTTTGCTGGCAAGACTGGTTTCAATGGCATAACCAATGAGCGGCTTGTGGTGCAATAACCTGCTGTTTTTTCCAGGCACACCCTTCGATCCGCCCCTTGCGGGCACAATGGCCAGTACATTGGGTGTAGGCATAAGCTTGGTTTTAGTAGGCAATTGTTTTATGATGTACCAGTGGTGCTGATGCCAGCAGTGCTGCCATTTTTTTTCCTGCATGACCATCGCCATATATATAGGCAGGCTCTGGCCGTTCAGCAGTAAAGCATGATTTTATAGCAGTTAAAATAGATGTTTCATTATAATCAACATCAATCACATTGGCGCCTCTTTCCCGTCTGAATTGCCGGCTGCCAATGTTGATGACCGGTGTGCCCAAAAAAGAACATTCTCTGATGCCAACGCTGCTATTACCAACCAAACATTTGGCATGATGTAACAAGCGAATGAAATCTTCAGGCTCCATATTTTTGAAAAAATGAACGTGCTCTAATTTATGCACTTCTCTGTAGGAACGAATGCCTGTAGATGTACCATCGGCGCCGGCATCCACATTTGGCCAAAACCAAAAAACGGTACAGTCCAGTTGGGCAATGGCTTTGAGTGTTTCTTCAATGTGTTGGCGACTGGCTTCATATTCATTGGTAACAGGATGTTGCATTACTACCACATAGCCATTGCTATAATCAGGCGTGGCACCAACGCCACCATATCTTGCATAAATATCAGTTGGTGGTGTGGTGTGGGCAATTGCCGCCGCCGCTATGTCAATAGAGGGACAGCCAGTATTGAAAACAGCAGCGGGATTTTCGCCCAATTTTAGCACTCTTTCTCTGGCTTCTTCAGAAGCAACAAAATGAATGTCTGCCAGTTTGGTATTGGCGTGCCGCACTTTTTCATCAATGTTGCCGCTTACTTCGCCACCCTGAATATGCACCAGTGGTATGTTTTGATAGGCTGCAGCAATGCTTACAGCCAGCGTTTCAAATCTGTCGGCTATGCACACTACTGCATCGGGCTGCAGATTGTCAAATACAGTGGCCAGTTCCATTACTGCGAGTCCGGTTGTTTTCGCCATGGAGGTTTTGTTCTCACCCTCGAGCACCATATACACACGGGCATTAATGGTGAATCCATCCTTTTCAATTACTTGAACTGCATTGCCATATCGGTTGAGCAAGGCAGAACCCGCTACTACAAGTTGCAGTTCCAAGTCGGGGTGTTCAACAATGGCGCTAAGTGCTGTTTTGATCCGGCTATAGCTTGGCCTTGCAGTAATAACAACGCATATTTTTCTCGGCAAATTCATAGTGTAAATGTAGGGCTGTATCAACTTGAATGGTCAACATCATCCAGTTGTAAAAAATCACCCGCAGATTTGTTTTGCAGTAATTTTTTGCCCACTATGTTTTGATATTGGTTTGCTGCAACACCCATTCCAGCAGGTTTTTTGGTTTCTAAATCATTTATCGAAAGCAGGCTGCCTTTTTCCAAGGTTTTATTAATGGCAAGGCTACGGCCAAACATTTTTTTTACTTCCTCAAAAGCTGAAGCATCTTCTTTGAGGGTACTTGTTTGCAGGCCTTCATTTACCTGTTGTACCGACTTGGCCAGCCATGCTATTTCATCAATCGTTAAAGAAGAAGTTGCATCGGGACCAAACATGCGTTTGTCAAAAACGGCATGAAACTCTAATAGATCAGCACCGAGAGCTGCTGCTGCAATACAAGCCGCAGGAGTTCCGCTATGATCACTGTAACCAACAGGAATCTGGTATCTGTTTTTCATTTCTTGGATGTACGACAGCCCCCACAATGCAGCCGGTGTAGGGTAGGCTGTTGTGCACTGCAACAGCGAAACATCGGCGTGTCTTTCTTGCAAAAATGAAACCGCGGTGTCTATTTCTTGCCAACTGCTCATGCCGCTGGACAGAAGTATCGGTTTTTGCGTTTGTGCAATCAGCTCTAACAGCAATAAATTATTGATATCGCCAGAGCCAATTTTAAAACGGGAAACTTGTAAGGATGCTAATAGTTCAACCGCGGCAACAGAAAACGGAGTGGCTAAAAATTCCATCCCTTTTTCTTCGGTATGTTGTTTTAGTTCTTTCCACTGCGATAAGCTGAATTCCATCCGCTTCCAGTAATCGTACCTGCTGGCATCCTGCTTTGAAAAAGCTACACGGAAGGGTTCGTGTACACTACTTT
Organism: Bacteroidota bacterium; assembly: GCA_020161435.1. Lineage (GTDB taxonomy): Bacteria > Bacteroidota > Bacteroidia > Chitinophagales > Chitinophagaceae > Phnomibacter. The sequence goes on from JAIUNV010000004.1 coordinate 123,425, forward strand.
CTGCAGCAGCAATATGTACCTGAAACTTCACAGCATGCACACCCGTGTTAGCAAGGGCATCTATGTAGCTGTGTGCTATTCCAATGCTTCCGTCATGGGCTTGTGCAATTTCAGCAATCAGGTATGGCATGGTTCATTATTTTAAAATGAGGAGTACAGTGGTTCTAAAAGCTAATTTATGGTGTAACCGTTGTAGAATTGGCTTGTAGAAAAGCAGCGATTTTCTCTGCACTGTTGGCAATATCGTTTGTAACCCGCTTCTTCCATTCCAATCGGTCTTTGGCTACATCGTTAGCAGCTTGCAAGCATTGTGCAATAGCTTTTGTCCATTGCGATACATCGTCAATGAAAAGTGCTGCATCAATACCGTTCATGGTTTTAAAATGATTTTGTTGGTAGCCGTAAGTGATATCAAAATCGGGACACTTGGGGTGGTTGTACCGAATGTACATTGCTGGTTTATTGGCATGCGCAAAATCAATACCCATTGTTGAGCCCACGTTGATGACAGCACTTGCATGGTCCGTCAGTTGTTGCAGCATGGCACCATCTTCAATGGTTGGATAATTCGACTCCCAATCACGATTGCCCAACCGTTGCCATATTGGGGGGGCCATCACAGCAATGCCCGGATATTTGCTGGCGACAGCATCCAACCGCTTGCTGTGATCATTGGGAGATGGCCGTACCAGAATGATGGGTCTTAGTGATTCATCCATGGCAGCAACTGCTGCACAAATATCTTCCAGATATAAATGATCACTGGGAAAGCTGGGCTCATTGCCAGAAAAGCAAATGGCTTTTCTCTCTTTGGGAAAGCCTAACGAATGGGCAAATGTTTCGTATGAACATTCATTTGTTTTCTGGTAGTAATAGTCAAACTGTGGCGTACCTGTCACATGTACTTGATGAGATTCAATAGAAGGATACAAATGCAAGAGTTCCTGCTGCATATAATTGCTCCACACCAGGTAGTGGTTGGCTTTGTAATTGATACGACTCTTGGGCAGATTGTCCCACGAAAAAATAACAGTCGATGTATTGATGCCGAGTTTATTTGCAGCGGTCATTACATAGCCAGCTTCAATAGAACGTTGGTGCGTACAAAGAATATGCGCCGGCATGTATTGTTGCAGCAACGCCATTGCATTTTTGCCGGATTTGCTTTGCAGCATACTGGCAAAAAGTTGTTGCTCGAGTACCCTGTGTAATAAGGGAAATGCCGCAAGTATTTTCGCCGCCCGGTCCAGCAGTTTCAATGTTCTTTTTTTTCTACCTTTTTGTGTGTACCAAAAAAGCCAGTTGGCACCTATAGATGGATTGTTGAGTTTTTTACTGTTGATGTGCAGCTGAGCAAACATTAGCAGCCTTCTCCAGATGTCGTGTTTTCTGCTTTCCTGCAATTCAGGCAGTGCAATAAAGGTGAATCTTCCCGGATGTTTTGCTTCTATCCAATTCAATATTTCCTGCGGCAGATTGTGCATCAGCAATAGCCGATGATTGGGCAACAACGCAGGAAGTTCGCTATACAGATAATTGCGTACGCCAATGCCATCGGGTACTAAAAAAGCAATGGTTGAAGAGGTAGCTGCTTCCGTACTCATGGCATTTATGCTTTTGAATGTTGCATTTGCTGCAGCAGGAGCGAAGTGTTAATCCACTGCCAAATGTAAAAGCTATTATCGCTATACCCCAATAAATACTGCTGCCAGGTTTGCAATGTACTTTCAGCATTCATCCAACCGGGGTTGCCACTATAACAAAGCCATTGTATATGGGCATCAGCCCATTCTCGGAGTTCATTTTTTAGCCATTCTCTTTGTGGTGTTTGCACCGGGCGTTTTGGCGCCAGTGTAAGTGTATCACCCAACCAATGTTGGGCCAGCTTCCTTAGTTGCCATTTGGTAAGTCCGTTGTTTACTTTGTCTGCATCTTGTAATGCAAATGCCATTTCTACCAGGCGATAGTCGAGCAGCGGCTCTCGAAGCTCTATACTATGTTGCATACTTGCTCTGTCATTAAAGCGTAGCGCCCGGGGGAGTTTTGTATAAAACAGATCACGGTATTGCATGTTTAAAACCCGGTTGAAAAAGGGGGTAGGAATTGCTTCAGCATTGGCAGCATTTACAAATTCATCGTTCAGGCAGTGGCGTTGTGTAGCCAATTGCTTGGTGCCTTGTACCAAAGCATTGCTGTTATTCCAATAATAATCATAACCAGCCCAGGCTTCATCTACACCTTGTCCGTCGAGCAGCACAGGAATATTTCTTTCTTTAGCTGCTTTAAATATCTGTGCGTATGCAATGGTAGGAATACCACCAAATGGTTCATCTTGTTGAGTGGCCATTTGAGTGGCCGATTGCATTACATCATTGGGTGTTAGTAAAATTTTATGGTGCTGAATGCCGGGCATTGTTTGTAACAACGGCTCTACCCAAGGCAGCTCATCGTAAGCGGCATGATTGCTGTAAAATGTAAACGCATGAAGTTGGTTGCGGTCAAGTTGTTGTTGGTGTATGGCAGCCAACAGCAAGGATGAATCCAAACCGCCACTTACTGCTACGCCCACAGGTACATCTGCTCTAAATCGAAGCGCAATAGCATCTTGCAAGAGTTGGCTGTAAGCATTTGCGTCAAAAGATTGTTGGGTGGTGCGAACAGCAGTTTCAAATTTGTACCAACGTGTTGTAGTAAAAGAGTTGCTGGGCAAATGAAAACGACCGGCATAACCACCAGGTAGTTGTGCAATGGGATTCCAAAATGTTTCGGAAGGCATTCCGTAAGTGCCATTGGCCAAATAGCCAGCCCACACTTTGTCATTGGGGCTAATGACAAGGCCCATGCTTTTGAACGCTTTTATTTCTGATGCAAATACAAACTCTTTGCCCTGATGAGTGTAGTAAAAAGGTTTTACACCAAATCTGTCTCTGCATACAAACAGCGTTTGTCCTGAGGTATCCCAAATGGCTATTGAGAACATGCCATTGAGCTGCGGGTAAATGGCATCGCCATAGCGAACAAACAATTCCAGTAAAACTTCCGAATCGCTTTTGGAAACGAGCCGGGTATCACTCAAATACTGCTGTGCCAGCTCCAGGTAATTGTAAATTTCTCCATTATATACCATTACATAGCGGCCACATTTGCTATGCATGGGTTGGTTGCCTAAATCGCTGAGGTCAATGATGGAAAGCCTTCTGTGGCCAAGCCATACTTCACCTTGTTGCCAATTGCCGGCAGCATTGGGGCCGCGGTGTTGCAAAGCATGAAGTGTTGCTGCCGTCACCTCGGCGTTTACTTCTTTACCAATTATGCCTGCAATGCCACACATGCCGAGAATAAGAATTAAACGGTTTGTTGTTCCAGTAATCTTACGATTGATTCTTCTGCAGTAAGGTAAAGCTCGTTGGTAATTACATGCAGGTATTTTTTTCTGCCAGTAGCAATGCTGTCCGGTGCTGTCAATGCTTTTTCTATGGTAGAAAGTAAAGCATCTTCATGCTCCACATACGCTACAGCATCTATGTCTTTCATTACTTTAAAATGGTCTTCATCATGCGTGATATTGTACACAGGCATGCCTTTGTCTCTTGCTTCTTTTGGATGGTAGGATAAATACAAACAAGGTTTGTTTTGCGTAGCGGCATCCAATGCCATGGTGGAAGCGACGTTTATGACTACAGCGCAATGCTGCACAAGGCCTACAATGTTTTCAATGTCGGCTTGTGTAGGCACCGCACTTCCCCAACCTGTACCATTGTTCAACCAAACAGGATCCATTTTTTTAATCCAACTGTATTTGTCGAAAACCCAATCATAGCGGTCTGTAAAATCGGCAGGTGTTCTTCTGAATATTAACGCAGGACGTTTGTCTTCAGGAATAGAGAGGATAGCTTCAGCGCAGTCTCTTAAGAGGTAAGGGTCGTAAGGTGATGTTTTATGATCAGATCCTGTAAATAAAATCAGCGGCCGGTTAACTGGCAATGCCCACTTTTCACAAAAGGAATCTCTGTTGCTACGGTAGTCATCATTGAAGTAAAAACTAAACTGCGGTGTACCGGTGATGAATAATTTTTCTTTCGAAATTTCCGGATAGAAAAGTTGCATCTGATCCAACATGTACTGGCTCCAAAGCATGTACACATCCGAAGGCGTAAAGAGCCTTGCTTTTGCCACATTGTCCCATGAGTAAATCACACAGGTTCGTTTAATGCCTAACCTTCTTGCAGCCTCGTACATGGGAATGTTTACCATGGGCCGTTGGTGCAAACTTATAATCGTGTCTACTTTATAATTGGTAAGTATTTGAGTTTGCGCTGTCACATCAATCATAGATAATCTGGCGGTGTACCATTTCTCCATGGCTTCGATGGAAGAATAAGATTTGGCCGAAACTGAACCGATGAAGGATGCCAGATTATTGATAAGCTTTCTTTTCCAACTGCTGGCATTGGGTGCAGCTGTAAGTATGGTTGGATTGTTGAGTTTTTGCGCAAAGTATTTCAGGCGGGCAAATGTGATGGCATCTCTCAGTAATCTGTTGGTGGTGGATTCATTGTATGCAGGCAGTGTTACCAGACTGGCCTTAGCACCCAGCGGTTCTACTATACTATTCAGCAGCCCTTCATCAAACTGGCTTGATATAAAAACAATTCGATTGGCAGGGTTTTGTAAAAACAATTTGGGAATACGGGTATACAAATAATTCTTAATGCCTACTCCATCCGGAATGATGATGCCTAAAACCATAAATATTTCTCTTTTTCTGCCGGGTTACAAAGGTGTTTATTGTACAAAAGCTTGCCTGGAAAGGGGCAAAGAAACAAAAAGGCCACCATTTGGAGTCGGTGGCCTTTTGCTGTATGTAAAACGAGTTACTTAAAAACTATCCAACATGGTTTTTCTGGCCATGGGGTCTTGCAACGCAATGGTAGGATCTGTGTAGAAAGAATCGTCGCGGAAGTGTGTGGTACTTACTTCTTCAAAAATGCAGCCTTCAGTAGAAGTAAATGCATGACGCATGCCTCTTTCAATCAGCAGAATATCGCCCTTCTTCAGGTGGCGGTCCAACCCATCAATGGTGGCTACCAGGCTACCCGACAAAATATGGAAGGTCTCTTCTTTGCGTTTGTGGTACTGCTCAGGATGTACCTGACCGGGGAATACCACAATGATTTTTTTGCAATACTCACGGTTCACCAGGTTTACAATCAGACAGCCGGTTTCGTGAAATGTTTCCAGACCAAAGTGGTGACTGAGTTCTACAGTCATTGTGTCGCTCAGTACTACGCCGGCTTCCATCATCATGCTTTTCGCAGTATGAATGATTTCACGGATTTTATGGTACGTATCGCGGTTGCAGGTTTCAAACAAACCCTCGTTTGCTGCGTAATCCTTGCTGGCGGTATAGGTGGCACGATAGGCTCCAAACTCGCCACTGGTGAGCTGGCCTTCCGCACATGGCATGGCAAAATAAATGTCGTCGGCAGAAATGGTTTCGCCTTTGCTGATGGGTCTTTTGGCAAACACGCCACGCTTCAGCGACAGCAGTGAACTGGCTTCCGATTCCGTAATGTTTTTTTCGTGACTGCCAAGAATTTCACGGGTGGTTTTAGCAGCTGCAATCCAGTTGTCTACCTGCTCAGGGTTCATGCTGTAATTGTTCAGCGTAATGGTGTCGGTTGGCACACCTACGTGACGTTCATAAATGCAGGCACCTTTAGCAATAGCCACTTTTATTACGTCCAGATTGTCGGGGTCTTCGTGGCCGCTGTAGCCAATGGTTACACCGGGATAGCGCTTAATCAACTTTTCGATGAAATGCAGGTTGAGCGTTTGGTTGGGGCTTGGATAAATGCCCACGCAATGCAGCACAGCAAACTCAGTACCCGCATGGGTTAAAAACGAAACGAGGTTGTCTATCTGTACAGGTGTAAGGCCACCGGTAGAAGTAATAACAGGCTTGCCTGCTTTGCTGATTTTTTCCAGCAAAGGCCAATCGTCGGCACTGCAAGAGGCGATTTTGATAATCTCAATGTCGTGCTCTACTATCAGGTCAACACTTCTTTCATCAAACGGTGTACATACAGCGGTAAGACCGTTGGATTTAATGGCTTTTACCAATTCCAAAAACTGTGCATCGTTGAGCTCAGTGCTCAAAAAACGGCTGATGTGTTTGGCCTTAGTGTCGTTGCGAAAATCAGGATGAATAAAGCTGTCGAGGTGACGATACTGCAACTTAACGGCAGCATTGATCTGATATTTTTTGGCAATAGCACCCATGGCTTCAATAATCTTGATGCCATGCTCCACCGAACCTTGGTGGTTGTTTGCCATTTCAAAAATAAACAGGTCATTAAAGTTTGCCATGCTATGGAGTTTTTAAAATTTCAGAAATTCTACAGGGCTAAGCAGCCGGTCATCTACATAATAATCGGCAAAGGGTTTGCCCATTTTCAGTTCATGGTATTTTACACCCCAGCGTTCCATTTGGCTCCGGGTGGTTTCATGCCAGTCGATGCCGGTTTTGGAACCTCTTGCGGTAAACAATACAATGGTGTGTCCGGCATCGTACAGTTCATTCACTTTTTTTATGAATTCAGGATTGCCTTCTGCCAGGCTGTAATCGTTTTTCGGACTTAAAAAAGCAATGACACCGTCAATATCTACCACAAATGTTTTGGCACCATCTTCTTGCCCATGTGCTGCAATATTTTCCAATTGGTGATAATGGTCGATGTCTACAAAATCGGGCATTTCGTAGCCAAGTATATTTTGCCCGGTCATTGAGTTTTTATGCAAAATGGTATTGGTGCGGGCAATATCAATGTTGGCGTTTTGGAGGTATGCTTTGGGTAAAGATTGACGCGGCAGATTATAGGCTTCCGGAAAACGCTCGTCTTCAACCACGGGCTTCATTTTTCCGTCGGCATCTTTAAACCACATTTTAAAAACCGGTTCCGGATTTTCAACCACCGAACGAATAGCATCGGCCTCGGGGTGCTCCAGCAGCAGGTTAATCATTGCGTCAATATCAGCAGCATTTCTTACCGGGCAGGTAGGGCGCAGGTGTACCACCAAATCTGGCGTGTATTGTTCGTGTTCGGCCAGCCAGTGTAAAGCATGTTGAAACACTTCTAAATCGGTACTGTTGTCTTGGGCCAAAGCTGCAGGGCGTAAAAAAGGTACTTCGGCGCCTGCTGTTTTAGCCAGCTCGGCGTAGTAAGCATCATCGGTAGACACAATTACCCGGGTGATAAGTTTCGATTGCCGGGCATGCTCAATGGAATACACCAGCATGGGTTTGCCCTTCAGCGATTGAATGTTTTTGTGTGGAATGGATTTTGAACCACTTCTGGCCGGGATAATGGCAAGTATTTCTGCTTGTGCTGACAATTGCATGTTGGGAAATGGGTGAAGGGACACGCATATTGCATCCTCGCTCCTTTAAAATTTGAGCAAATTAAAGGAGATTTTCGCCAAGCATGACAGGGCAGGAAGGTTTCTTACTCCCCACGCCCCGTCCAAAAGTGGATATTTTGTTGAATAATTTGGCTGATGGAAAATGAAGAAAGGGCTGTTTGTCTTGCTGCACGTCGTATTTCATCGCTTTCAGACGGATGAAGAATCAACCAGTCGACCGCCGCTGCTATAGACGATGGATCATGTGGGTTGCACAACAACCCATTTTGTTTGTCGGAAATGATCTCAGCAGCCGGACCAGTATTGCCACCCACCAGTATTTGGCCGCAAGACATTACTTCCAGCCAGGCCACAGGCATGGCTTCCATATGGCTGGGGTACACGCAGCAAAGTGCTTCGTTGATGATTGCCGGTAGCTGTGCATTGGCTACAATGCCATGAAAATATACCTTACTAATGCCCTGATCTGCTATCATATCCTCCAGCAGTTTTTTGTAGCTGCCGGCATCGGGTGTTTTGGTATCGCTGCCATAGCAATGCAGGCTAAGCCAAGGATGTTTTTTTTGTAAAAAGCCAAACGCTGCTATCAATTGCCGGATGCCCTTTTTTTCTGCCAGCCAACCTACAAATACCAGTTTGGTACGGTTGGTTTCGGGAGGGGAGGCTGGCAAAAAACGATTGCTGTCGACGGGATTGAAAATAACCGTGCAGGGGATATGTGCAGGAATAAAAGGCCTTGTTTGTGCCAGAACAAAGCGGCTTACGCCGGCGATGGCATCAGCTTTGGCAAAGGATCTTTTTTCTTGCCAGGCCTGCCACCATTTGATGCGTTGGTGCAGCTGTTGGCTAAAAAAAAGGTGTCCTCCATGCAGCCGGATGACATAGCGAACACCTTCAATTTTTTGTAAAAAACACAACCCCGACTCTGGCACTTCAACCACATCAATGGGGTGCTCACGGTGCAGCTCTTGCAAAAAATGATTTTGAGACCGGGCGATGCGCCAAAAATTAAAAGCCACAGATTGATGCGGATGAATACGGTATAAGCCAAAAGGCGTTCGTTGTTCCCAGCCCTGCACATTGGCCGAAAACGATAATATGGTTACCCGGTGACCAAGTGCTGTTAGCTCCCGGGCCATAACCTGCAAAAGCACACTTATGCCGCCTACGGGCTGCTGCTGATGCGGAAACTCACCAATAAAACAGATGTGCATGCTTGCGAAGCTAAGCAAGTGCATGAATATTCAACTGCTAATTGGAGCAACAGCAATAAAAGCATAAAAATGTAATTATCAACCTTTTGGGCAAGTTATTCCCCTCGGTTTCTACCCAATAGGGTTTATTGCTATTTTTGGCGCCTACCCAAAAAAGCCTTTCAAAACATGCCAGACAAATCCCGATTTGTATAAAGTCTGGCAGTTTAAAAAAGCAGCAACCAACCATATCAATGACTGACAACAAACAGCACTACAACCGTAATTTTTATCAGGGCCAGTCCAATGGCTCATACATTTCTGCCAAAGCGGTAATAAAAGAATTGCTCACCATTGTTCAACCCAAATCTGTAGTAGATGTGGGCTGTGGCGTGGGCACCTGGTTGGCTGCGTTCAAAGAGTCGTCGCCAGAGGTTACAATACAAGGCTTTGATGGTGATTATGTAAACAAAGAGGCGCTATGGATTGCCCCCGAATTTTTTACACCGGCCAACCTGGAACAACCTTTGGTTACCAACAAACGGTACGATTTGGCCATGTCGCTTGAAGTAGCTGAACACTTGCAAAACAGCAGCTCGGCCACCTTCGTTGCATCACTTGTAAGCCTCTCGGATGTGATTCTTTTTTCAGCGGCTATTCCATGGCAGGGAGGCACCAATCACATCAATGAGCAGCGGCCGGAATTTTGGGCCAATCTGTTTGCTCAGCATGGTTATGTGTGTGCCGATATCATTCGCCAAAGAATCTGGAACGATGAAAGCATTCGTTGGCCCTATCGGCAAAATGCGTTGTTTTTTGTAAAAGCAACCGAGTTGGAAAAGTATCCTTTATTGGCAGCAGGCGCTATTAAAACAGACGCAACATTTTTGTACCGGGTTCACGAAAGAGCATTTCACGAACGAAGCCAAAAAGCCATTTTTCTGAGCAATAACTGGAGCATCATTCGCTACAAACTGTTTCGCATGAAACTGAGTGTGCAACAACTCCTTGGGAAAAAGAAAAAGTAATGGCAGCAAACCGGCTGTTGACAAAGATTCTGTCATGACACCCAAAAAAATTGTTATGCTGTATGCCACCCGGCAGGTTTCCACTCAGGCTACACAATCTGTACCAAGGGTAGTGGCATATCTATACGAAGCATTATTGGCCAGTTCATTTGAGGTGTTTTTGATTACAAGGCCTGGCCAAGAAAATTTTACTACAGATAAAAATCGGTTGCAAATTCCGCATGCCGGCAAATGGAAGCAGCGTTTGTACAAGCTGCTTCGCTTGCACAAAAAAGTGAAGGCTGTAGATGAAACGCTGTTTTATCAGCAAGCCATTCAACAGCTTAATGCACGTGGGCTACACGATGCCATCATGATAACACCAAATACACTTGGTGCCGCAATGCTCGCCAATGCATTTTCGGCCCAGCAGGTTTTTTTCTGGTGTCACAATTTCCCAAAACAGGCTGACGTCTCTCTTTTTTTACAAGCAGTAAGTAAGCCCTTGCATGTAGTGGTACCAACACAGGCTTTGTATCAATTCATCTGGAACCGGCTGCAAGAAAATACACTGCCCTTTTCCTTGCATATCATTCCCAATCATATCAATGCCGAAACTGTTGTGGCAAATGATATTGTGCAGGCACAGGAAAGGTTTACCATTTTTCATGGCGGAGGAACCGCACTCAATAAGGGGTTGCAATTGCTGCTCAACGCTGTAGCTTCTATTGGGGAGCAATGGAAGTATAAAATGGAACTGCGCTATGTGGGCAGCCATCGTCGTGAGTATACGTTGAACGGTGTTCGGGTGGTTGAACTACCCCGTATGAAGCAGCCTGAACTATTGGCAGAAATCGGCAAAGCCGATGTTGGAATTATGAGCAGTGTATGGTTTGAAAATGCGCCGGTACTCTTGCAAGAATATTTACAAGGAGGAACCATTCCTATTGTAAGTAAAAGTGGCGGCATGCCAGATTTGGTAGCAGGTTATCATGCCGCTGTTGTAGCCAACCCCAATGAGTTGCAAGCATGGAAATCACAGATTGAATTCTTTGCGGCAATGCCTGCAGCTGAAAGAATGAATATGCGAAAGCAAAATCAGCAACGCTTTGCAGCACAATATGCAGGGTATAACGAAACGGTAACACAGCAATGGCATGCAGCACTCGCATCCATTGTTATTGAAAATTCTTAATCAAGTTGCATTATCTGTTATGAACAATACATTTCAAGATTTAGTGGTTTCAGAACCCAAGATTGCTGTAGTTGGTCTTGGCTACGTTGGCCTGCCCCTGGCAGTTGAATTCGGTAAAAAATTTCCAACCGTTGGTTTTGATATTGCCGTTGCCCGGATAGAAGAGTTAAGAGCTGGCCACGACAGAACCCTTGAGGTAGAAGCCGAACAATTAGCAGCAAGTTCACAGCTCAGCTTTAGCTGCGAATGGCAAGACTTGGAAAGCTGCAACACATTTATTGTAACTGTACCTACGCCGGTTGACAAGTATAACCGCCCCGATCTTACACCGCTGATTAAAGCCAGCGAAACGGTTGGGAAAGTTTTGCGTAAAGGCGATGTTGTTATATATGAAAGCACCGTGTATCCCGGTGTAACTGAAGAGGAATGCGTACCCATTTTGGAAAAGGTATCCGGACTCACTTTCAATAAAGATTTTTTTGCCGGGTACAGCCCCGAACGCATCAATCCGGGTGATAAGAAACACACGGTTACCAAAATCAGAAAGGTTACATCGGGCTCTACTCCTGAAATAGCCAAATATGTAAATGAACTCTATGCTTCTGTAATTGAGGCGGGCACTTATTTGGCACCAAGCATTAAAGTGGCAGAGGCAGCCAAGGTGATTGAAAATGCCCAACGGGACATCAATATTGCCTTTGTAAATGAGCTGGCTAAAATCTTTAACCTGTTGGGGCTTGATACCACAGAAGTGTTGGAAGCGGCGGGTACCAAATGGAATTTCCTGCCATTCAAACCTGGCTTGGTTGGGGGGCACTGTATTGGTGTTGACCCATACTACCTGGCACAAAAAGCACAAGAGCATGGCTACAACCCCGAAATCATTTTGGCTGGTCGCCGGCTCAACGACGGCATGGGGCAATATGTAGCTACTGAAGTCGTAAAAAAACTGATAGACAAAGATCACCTGATAAAGGGAGCCAACGTGTTGATATTGGGTATTACGTTCAAAGAAAATTGCCCGGATGTACGCAATACCAAAGTGGTGGATGTGTATGAAGGCCTGGCAGCGTTTGGACTGAATACAGTGGTGTACGATCCTTGGGCCGACCCTGCTGAAGTGCAGCATGAATACGGCATTGCTGTAACGAACACGCTGCCACAAGGCCCGTTTAATGCCATCATTTTAGCGGTTGCTCATGCCGAATTTGCAGGGCTCAATCTCGATGTTTTGAAAGGAGAAAATTGCATTGTGTACGACATTAAATCGTTTTTACCCAAGACTGCTGTGAACGCCAGGTTGTAACATTTCTAATCGTCAACTTCATGAAAATTTTAATAACAGGCGGCGCAGGATTTATTGGCAGCAATTTGTGTGGGGCTTTATTGCAACATCCTGCTGTAACGCTGGTTAGGGTGTTCGATAATTTTGCGACTGGCTATCGGGAGAATCTGCAGCCATTTTTGCAGCATCCAAAGTTCGAATTGCTGGAGGGCGACATTCGCCATGCTGCAGATTGTGCGGCAGCAGTAGAAGGCATCGATGCTATTTCACATCAGGCTGCACTGGGTTCTGTGCCTCGTTCCATTGCCGATCCTGTTACTTCGCATGATGTAAACCTCAACGGATTTGTGAACATGCTGCAGGCTGCTAACAAAGCCGGTATCCGTCGTATGGTGTATGCATCTTCATCTTCTGTATATGGCGATTTGCCCGATAGCCCCAAGGTAGAAACAAGAGTGGGCAAAGTCCTGTCTCCTTATGCGGCTACCAAATATGCCAATGAAATTTATGCGCAGGCATGGAGCAAAAGTTATGGCATGCAGTTGGTTGGTTTCCGGTACTTCAATGTATTTGGACCGAACCAAAGTTTTAACGGACCATATGCCGCCGTTATTCCATTGTTCATAAGAGCGGCACTCACCAATACTTCGCCCACCATCAATGGCGATGGAAATATCACCCGTGATTTTACCCCGGTCAAAAATGTGGTGCAAGCCAATATCAACAGCTTGCTATTAGAAAGAACGGAAGGCTTTCATGAAGTATTAAACATTGCTTGTGGCAAAACCACAACGCTCAATGATTTATGGCAAAAAATTTGTCGTATTACCGGAGCTACAGTAGCTGTTACACACGGCCCCAACCGGCCCGGCGATATCATGCAAAGCCTTGCAGATGTGAGCAAAGCCAAACAAACCATTGGGTACACACCCGATGATGATTTGGATGGGCAACTGGCTGAGGCCATTGAGTGGTACCGTTCTATTTTGTAACCGATTGATGAAGCGGGCAAGGCCCAAAAACTGCAGTAGCATGCACATTTGTTTTGTAGGCGAAATAGCCACCCCCACTTTTAAAACCGGCGGCATTGGCACATTTGTGGCCAACCTGAGTGCCGAGTTGGTAAAGCAGGGACATGAGGTGAGCATTGTTTCGTTTCGCAAACAGCAGGCTTCTCTCGAACATGAAACATTAGACGGTTTCAGCATCTACTGGGTTAATACCAACCAGTGGGGCAAGCTGCGGTTGATTAAAGTAAAGCTTGACACCAACAAAGTATTGCGCCAAATACACGCCCGTTCTCCGCTACACATTGTAGAAGCACCAGAGTATGGATTGTTTGCCTTGCAGAAAATACCGGGTGTGCAATACGTGGTTCGATTAAACGGTGGCCATGTTTTTTTTGCGAAAAGCACAACCGATACGCCACCCCGCAGGCGAAAAGCTTTTGTAGAAAAGAGATCGTTGAAAAATGCAGATGCTATCATTGGTGTAAGCAAGTATGTACTTACACAAACACAAAGCTATTATCCGTTTATACAGGCTTTGCCCAGTGCCATTATTCCCAATCCCATTTTGGTCAACAGGTTTGATCCATCCAAATTTGAAGGGGAGCAACAAGACGGATTCATTTTATTCTTTGGTTCGCTTACCGAAAAAAAAGGCGTACGCCAGCTCATTGAAGCCATGCCTTTGGTAAATGAAAACGTGAAAAATGCAGCCTTGCATATTTACGGTCGTGATATACCCATGCGGCCAAGTGGCGATAGCTACAAAGCATTGCTGGAAACATTGCTGGCAAAGTTAAAATTGCAAAATGTATACATACACGAAGCGTTGCCCAACAATGAAATGCCGGCTTTATTGGCCAAAGCATCAGTGATTGTGTTGCCATCGCACATGGAAGCGATGCCGCTGGCCTGGTTGGAAGCATTGGCCATGCAACGTCCGTTTATAGGGAGCCAGCTGGGCCCCGGTCCTGAAGTAATTACGCCTCACCAAAACGGGTTGCTCTGCGATCCTCACCAACCCTCAGATATAGCGGAAAAAATCACCTACATGTTGTTGCATCCTCAGGAAGCAGCAAGTATGGCCAGTGCGGGAAGAACGATGGTGGTAAATGAATACAATGCTGCCACGCTTGTCCAGAAAAATGTGTTGTTTTATCAATCCCTCATTGGTCGTTAAATCCATTCATACCACATGCGTTTCCTGATCATATCCGGCGCTTATCACTACAAAAAAAACGGTCTGTTTTATGCCTATGGCCCGTATGTACGTGAAATGAATATCTGGATTTCGCAGGTAGACGAAGTGGTGGTAATGTGCGAATTGCACGATGGAGAGCCAGCAGGCATGGACATTCCTTATGAGCATTCCAAACCCATTAAAGTGGTGGGGCACAAAGGATTTGAATTTACATCTGCCAAAGCAAGTATTCGTTCAGTAGCCTTGTTGCCACTGCTTATTTTTCGAATGATCCGCGAAATGTGGCTGGCCGATCATATCCATTTTCGTGGGCCCGCCTCCATTGCACTCATTGCCACGTTTGTTCAAATGCTTTTTCCTTGGAAAAAGAAAACGATGAAATATGCCGGCAACTGGGACTGGCATTTTCCGGCCCCTTTTTCATACAAACTACAAAAACGAATTCCGAACAACACCTGGCTAACGCATAATATACAAGTGCTGGTGTATGGCAGCTGGCCGTACAGGTCAAAAAACATCCTGCCGTTTTTTACGGCTACTTATCGGGAGCAGGAAAAAATACCTGTAACAAAAGACTGGAATGCGCCCCCTGTGTTTATGTTTAGCGGTGTGCTCGAAGAACACAAGCAGCCACTGGTAGCGTATCAATTATTTAAAACCATTGCAACGGCAGTGCCAGGTGCCCGAATGGTATTTTGTGGCGGCGGCTATTTACAACCTGCCATTGAGCAAATGGCCGCAGCAGATGGATTGGCGGCTCAGGTGCAGTGTACCGGCAGCATTCCGAAAGATGAGATGAAACGGCATTATCAGTCGGCTCATTTTTTATTGTTTCAATCCAAATCGGAAGGATGGCCCAAAGCAGTGGCAGAAAGCATGTTTTGGGGTGCCATTCCTGTTACCAGAGAAGTATCCATCGTTCCGGAAATGCTGGGCCAGGGCGAACGGGGCATTTTGACAAAACCCAACGATGCTGTTGCTGCTATGGCGGAGCGGGTGCTTGCTTTATGGAACGACAAAGCAGCGTGCCAGCACATGAGTACATTGTGCATGGAATGGAGCCGCCAGTTTACGTTGGATAAGTTTGAAGCCGATTTAAAAAAGCTGATTTGATATCAGTCTTCCAATATCAATTTGTGTAATTGCTGTAGTTGCTGCGGTTGGGTAAATGATTGGGTAAAATGCTGCCGGGCCTCTTGGCGAATGCGTTCATATTTTTCGCTTTCTGCTACAAAGAGATGGCATGCTTTGGCAAAAGCGGCTTGCCAATACTCCACCGAATTTCCATCCACCAGTATGCCCGTTTCTCCATCCGTTACTATTTCGGGTATGCCGCCAATATTGCTGGCAATAACAGGAGTACCCAGCATCATGGCTTCAATATTCACCATCCCAAAAGCTTCAGACAAAGTGGAGCATACCACAAAATGGGCATGTTGAAAATGTGCATCAATCTGATGATACGGCAGGAGCCCCACAAATTGAGTACATGGTTGTTGGGCTGCCAGTTGTTGCACCTGTTCTTCTTGCAGGCCACTCCCGGCAATCTCTAGCATTGCGTCTATACCTGTGTTTGCTACAAAAGTTTGAAACGCCTCAATAACTGTCAACATGTTTTTGCCCGGATCGAGACGGGTAGGCGCAAAAAAGCGGATAGGCCCCTCTGTTGGTTTTGGGTCTAACAAATCTTGTCCGCGGTCGGCAAGGCTGTTGTAAATAATATGACATCGCTTGGCGGGAAATTGAAAATGCACTTGCAGATCGCTGGCAGCATGCCGGCTAACGCAAACCATGTGGCCATAGCAAACCAGAAACATTTTTTTACGCCACTTTTTGAGGCTTGTTTTCCAGTTGCTCTCGGCGTTGTCGATTACGGTAGAGGCATACATGCTGTGGTAGTAGCCAATTCGCTTGGGTACCCTCAAAAGCCAGGCTGCCAGCCCGGCGATGTTCAATGCGGCTGCCTGTGCCAACAGAACATCGCATTTGTGCCGGCGGATCCATATGGCGATAAAGCGGAATGCTTGCCAGCCAACCGGTCTTTCACCCGGCCATGTTACTATTGTGAGGTTGGGAATAGCAGCCATCTCTTCGGGTATGGCGTGGCTGATAAACAATACCTGATGCCCTTCTCTTGCCAATTGTTGCGCCAATGCCACAGAGTTGGCAGCATACGAAAAGCTGTTGTAGTTGTGGCAAATGATAATGTGGCGAACGGCTGACATGGCGGATGCTTCATTGGTTGGTTGGAGTTGCAGCATTTTTTGGCATCGCCTAACCAATTGTGGCGAAAATAGCCATCTGCAGCAAAATCTGACCATGAACCTCGGGAGCAAACAGGTATACTACTTTACAAATAGTGATACCCACAAACATGGCATAACCTGTACATTTGCGCTAAACCAATCAACAGCAGTATTTTAATCAGCCACTCATGTTAGCATTACTCCGAAAAGAAGAACTCAGAGTTTTTTGGTTATTTTTTCATGTGGCTTTAGGTTATGCCTCTGTATATTCCAGATGGCCGTTGATTGTCTGGTATTACATCCTATTCTTTTCTACCATCCTTTCTTTCTTCTACAGCAAAAAGCAAAATTCGATTAAGATCGTTTATCTGCTTGGATATTCATTAGGAGTAGAAGTTTTGGGCCGGGCTTTAAAAGCATACCCCTACATCCCCGACCAAATGGGTAAGTATTTGGGTGTGGTGCTGTTTGCATTTGGACTTGCGCTAGGTGGCCCCATCAAACGGGTGTCGCTTTATGGCGTGGGCATGCTGCTGTTGTCGGCACCAGCATTGGCATTGGCGCCATACGAAAACGTAAAGCCTATTATCCTAAACTATTTTGGACCGTTGGCTTTGTTTTTGGGTGTAATTTTTTGTAGCCGTCAAATTCTCACCTTCAAAGATTTTAAAGAACTTGCGGCGGTCATCTTGTTTCCCATTATATCGCTGGCATTTTTTGCTTATTTTAATGCGGCGCAAATTGAAAAAATCGACTACGGTCTTACAGCAAACAACGAAGCTGCAGGTGGTGGTTTTACCAACCAGGTGTCAACACTCTTTGGTTTGGGTATCGCCCTCATTGCGTTGATGTACATCACCAAGCAACAAATTTTCAAGTACCGGGTTTTAGACATGTCTGTAATGGGGTTGCTTATGGTTCGGGGTTTGCTTACGTTTTCGAGAGGTGGAATGGTGACAGCTGTATTTGCCATTTTCTTGGTCATGATTTTTCCTAAAGCAAAGGCCGCCTGGCAGGATAGTGAAATCAGGCTGCGTTCATTTTCTCCCGCCAGTATTTTCCTCACTTTTACGGTGGTGGCAGCCAGCTTTATCATTATTAATATTTACACAAATAACTATCTGTTGTACCGTTACCAGGGACGAACTGAGAGAAGTTTGAAAACCGGATTTAATAAAACTGCAGACATTGATCAGCTATCATCCGGACGATATAGAATCATGATCTCTGATTTGCGTATGTTTTTAGATTATCCTGCGCTTGGTGTTGGTGTAGGTTATTCCAAAATACAACGTGTGAATTATGGCGCCGGCGAAGGGATGAACCCGCACCTAGAATTTTCCCGATTGCTTGCAGAGCATGGTTCGCTTGGCCTTGCATTGGTGGTCATGATTTTTATTTATCCCTTTTATAAAGTGTGGCATGACCCCAATAATTATCGACGATCAATCATGCTCCTTTTTCTTATCATTGCACTTGCTTCTACTTTTCACAGCGCCATGCGTACCATGATTACGCCGCTGCTGTTTGCGTTTGCCTTCATACAATATGTACCTACCGATTTCGATTGGCGCCCATTGGTTGGAAAGCAACGCAAACAAAAACATTTAAAACCCCTGCACCTCAGGGCTAATAAAGGGCTTGCAAATTCTTTGAAAGCAGCTCCTGAAACGCAAGAGGCATAGCCTTTTCATTTGTGCTGAAAACTGTATGCAAAATGGCAGCACCCGGATTTGTTTTGTTGGAAGCGAGCATTGCTGCTGAACAACCCGATGGCATCGGGTTTAATAAAGCAGACAGCATTTACAGGAGCACTTATATTTTTCCTCAATCAGGAATTGGCACCATTTATTGGAATGGCTTTAGCTGCCAGAACAATGAAGCAAGAAAAGAGTTGTTGGAAAAATTAGCACATACATTAGCGTTAGCAGATGCAAACTCATTGCTTTCCGAGATGGCTGCGCTTCAACATGCTGGCGGCGAGTTTGCCTGCTGGATAGAAACACCCGAATCCAATCTTTTTTTCAATGATATACAGGGAAGATTACCCGTGTATGCCTGCCGGCAAAACGGCCGGTTATTCATGGGCAGAAATCTGACAACACTTCGCCAACAAATTTCTCTGACGCCCAACCCCGTTGGCATTGCACAAACCTTATGGGCAGGCTATGCATTGGGTAGCACCAGCATGTATAAAGAATTGGAAGTAGTGCCGCCCGGAAGTATTTGGCTGATAGAAAAACAAACAGGTAAGCATCAGGTATTAAACCAAATAATAGCCAATTACAGCGCCCGTAATACAGCGCCGATGCAGGTACAGGCCAAAGCATTGGCCGAACAATTTTTGTCCGTTTGCCAGCAGATGGCGGCTGCTCATCCACATTGGCATGTGTCGCTGTCGGGTGGGCAAGATGCAAGGGCCGTGCTGGCGGGTTTTGTAAAAGCAACGCCAGATTTGTCTGCATCTTCTTTTACTATGGGCCAAGGTTTTGCAGATGCCATGATAGCGGAGCAGTTGGCTGCACAGTACCGTGTACCGTGGCAGGCATTTACAGTAGCTCCCACCACCGAAGATGATTGGCTGATACATGCCAAAGCGGGTTTCAATTACGCTGGCATGGCGTTCATCAAACCGTATCTCGAACAGGTTGCTGCGGCCTATCCGCAACACATCATGCTTACGGGAGATGGCGGCGATAAAATGTTGCCTTACCTCGGCGAACCAACAGCTCCGACATCGTTGGATGATTTAGTGGAAAAGCTATTGGTACGACATACCATTGTGCCAGCGGCGTTGGCGGCAAAGGCGGCCGGACTGCACCGCGATGAATTGGCACAGTCGGTGTATGAATGCGTGGCGGCGTATTCCGAGCACAGCATGAACGACCGCAGCATACATTTTGTACTGAGCGAAAGGGCCCGCCGGGCCTACTTTGAAGGCGAAGACCGCAACCGGTTATTCATGTGGAGTACCACGCCGTTTTATCATCCTGTATTTGTGCAAATGGCCATGCAAGTGCCCGATGAGTATAAAAAGCGATACCGCTTCTATCATGCATTTATGCAGGAGTTGGATGCATCCTTACAAACCATACCCGATGCTAATGGCTATCGGTTGGGCAGTGTTGGATTTGCTGCGCAAAAGTGGTTGCAAGAGCAATTCAGGAGTGGTCCGGTTTGGTTGAAAAATGCGTTGCGGCAAATCAATGCGCTTCGTAATGGAAACAACAGCGCCACCAATACACTGAAAATCGATTTGCCATCAGCACTCAGTTTTATGCCTGATACTGCTGTGCAGCAAATTTGGCAAACGAGTGAAGAAGCCGCCTGGCATTTGCGTACCATTGCAAAAGTGTTTCGCTAATGCAGGTACTCATATTACTCACCGGAAAAGTATATGCCCCCAACGAACTGCCGGCAGATAGACAGTTGCCTGGCAAAGATTTGCTGGGGCAAACGCATGTGTTTGACCGGCTGGAATTTGTCAATAACCTGCAGACGATTGCGGCTTTGCAGCATGCTTTGGGCAATAATAGCCATATAGAAATACGGCATATTGTACAACGCCAAAATATCTGGCTGCTGAAAAAGCAGGCCAATGCATTGCAACAATTTATACAACAACAAAACATTGATATCGTACACCAGTTTTGGGGTGGCCCCGCTGCGTGGATGATGAGCAAGGCCACGGGCAAAACACCCTATGTTTTGTCATTGTTGGGCAGCGATTTGATGGGCACTTACAATACAGCAGGCAAATCATCTTGGAAAGGCTGGCTGCTGCAATGGACCAGCCGGTTGGCGGCCATTCGGGCTAACGCAGTGGTATTGATGTCGGCAAAAATGAAGAGCCGTTTATCGCCGGCTTTGTACAATAAAACGCATGTCATCCCCGAAGGTATTGATGATAGTTTGTTTTCCCCCATGCCTATGCAGGAAGCCAAACGCCTGTTGGGTTGGGATGAAGCAAAACAATACATCCTTTTTTTCGACAATGGCAACCGGGTAAAGAATGCGCCATTTGCTGAAGAAGTACTGCAAGCAGTGCAACAACAATTTCCAACTGTAGAAATGCTGCGGGTGCAACAGGTACCTCACCAGCAGCTGCCATTGTATTATAATGCGGCACATTTGTTACTGCTGCCTTCTTTGCACGAAGGGTCGAATAATTCGTTGAAAGAAGCACTGGCTTGCAACTGCCCGGTAGTAGCTTCAGCAGTAGGCGATGCGGAAGAAAGGCTGGCAGGCGTAACGCATAGTGTTGCTATCAAAGGCTTCGATGTAAAAGATTTTGTAGCTGCCATAGCGACTATCTTGCAAGCCAATGAACGCAGCAATGGCCGGCAATGTATAGAACCAGTAACGCATGCTTTCATTGGCCATCAGCTCAACAATTTGTATGCGCAACTAACACAACAACGCACTGTTTCATGATTGGCATTGTAAACTACGATATGGGCAATATTGGTTCAATCGTCAACATGATTGAATACTTGCAGGGTAGTTGTATGCTGGTGAGCGACGCTGCAGCAATGCAAGCTTGTGACAAGTTGATTTTGCCCGGCGTTGGTGCTTATGATACAGCTATAAAGCAACTCCGGCAAAAGGATTTGCTGGCTCCGTTGCAGGCATTTGCTATAGAGCATCGCAAGCCTGTGCTGGGCGTTTGCCTCGGCATGCAGCTCATGTGTGCCGGCAGCGAGGAAGGCCAACTGCAGGGCTTAGGTTGGTTTGATACCGTGGTTACAAAATTTCAATTCAGTGATAAAAAAATGCGGGTGCCGCACATGGGTTGGAATCATATTCAATTTGCACAACCCGGCTTTTCATTGTTCAATAATCTGTCCGCAGAAGACAATCGATTTTACTTTGTACACTCGTATGCTGTGCAACAAACAAATGCGCCGTTTGTAGCGGGCATCACACATTATGGAGCTGATTTTACCAGCGTTGTAGCGCAGCATCACCTCATGGGTTTTCAATGTCATCCCGAAAAGAGTCATCGTTTTGGGATGCAGGTGTATCAAAACTTCATCAACCTGTAAGCATGCTGCAAACAAGAGTAATACCGGTACTATTGTTGGGTAAAATGGGGATGGTAAAAACCATTCGATTCAAGCAGCCACGCTATGTGGGCGATGTAGTGAATGCCGTCCGATTATTCAACGATAAAGAAGTAGACGAACTGGTGGTGCTCGATATTGAAGCCACAGCTAAAAAAAGAATTCAGTTTGAGTTGATAGAACAATTGGCCAGCGAAGTCTTCATGCCATTAACCTATGGTGGCGGCATTACTTCGGTGGAAGATGTAGCGCAGCTATTGCGGTTGGGCGTAGAAAAAGTGGTGTTGAATGCGGCCCTGTTTACACATCCAGAACTGCTCTCTCAAATTGCAAAACGCTTCGGTGCTTCTACGGTGATTGCTTCGGTTGATTTCAAGAAAAATATATGGGGCAAATGGCAGGTGTACAGCCACAATGGCCAACGGGCTACGGGCATACATCCGCTAGACTTTTGCCAACAATGTGAAGCCCAAGGCGCCGGAGAATTGCTGCTCCACAGCATTGGTACCGATGGGATGATGCAAGGTTATCCGGTGGAAATAATGCAACATTTGGCGTCATCAGTCAGCATTCCTGTAATTGCTTGTGGCGGTGCTGGCAGCTTGCAGCACATGCAGCAATTGGCTGTGCAGTCGGGCATGCAGGCATTTGCCGCAGGTTCTATGTTTATTTACTACGGGCCGCACAAAGCCGTGCTCATCAACTATCCCGATGCAGCCACGCTACGCCGTACATTTGACCAATAGCATGGCCTATCAAATTTGCAGCAAAACAGTAATGGACAACATCGCCGATCCGGATATCCGGTTCGATGCGGATGGCGTATGCAATTACTACCATGCATTTACACAAAAACTAAAAATACGGGTGCCCGAACCGGAGCTGGCCAAACAACAATTGGAGAAGCTTGTCTCATCCATTAAAAACGCCGGCAAGGGAAAACAATACGATTGCATCATTGGGGTGAGTGGTGGCGTGGATAGCACCTACGTGGCCTGGTTGGTAAAAGAACTGGGGCTGCGGCCGTTGGCAGTGCATCTCGACAATGGCTGGAACAGTGAACTGGCAGTAAAAAACATTGAACGACTGCTGCAGCATTTACAAATAGACTTGTATACCGAAGTGCTCGATTGGGAAACCTTTCGAGATTTGCAATGGTCGTTTTTGCAAGCATCAACACCCGATGCCGAAATTCCCACCGACCATATCATTTTCGCTACCCTATACAAAGTGGCCGCCAGGTTTGGTGTGCAATACATTTTATCCGGCATGAATTTTCGCAGCGAGGGCATGTTGCCCCCCAGCTGGGCAAGGGGCCATTTGGATTGGAAATACATTCGTTCGGTGCAACAGCAATTTGGCAGTAAGTCCATCCGGCATTTGCCGCATTTATCCGTAGCTCGTTTTTTGTATTACAACCTGGTGCTAGGCATTAAAAATGTGGGCATCCTCAATTATGTGCCCTTTCGCAAAGACGAGGCGATGGCCATTATTCAGGAAAAACTGGGCTACCGGCCCTACGAAGGCAAGCATCACGAATCGATTTATACTCGTTTTTTTCAGTCGTACATCTTGCCCAAAAAGTTTGGGATTGATAAGCGAAAAGCTCACCTCAGCTGCCTCATGATGAGTACGGGTGAAGTGAGCAGGGAAGAGGCGTTGGCCACGTTGCAGCAACCGCAGCAACCGGAGCTGCAAAACCACCGCGACCGGCTGTTTGTGATTAAAAAACTGGGCATTACTGAGGCGCAATTCGATGCCATGATGGCCGCCCCGGTCAAGTCGATTTTGGATTATCCCAACCATTACCAATTGGAGCAATGGTTCCGGCAAAAGCTCAATGTATTAAGAGCCAAAGGCTGGTTGCCCAATTAGCGTAATATTGCAACCAAATTGCCCATTCAATTTCCATGGTTGTAGCACACATTATTGATAGTCTTGACACAGGAGGTGCCGAAGTAGTAGCGGTGAATATGGCCAACGCTTTGAGCCGGGTGGAGGGAGTGACGGCGCATTTGGTGGTTACCCGCCATGCTGACGGCGATTTGCGACAGCGGATAGCACCCGGAGTACAATTGCTGGTACTTAATAAAAAAGGTCCGCTGGATATCAAAGCATTGTTTCGGCTACGCAAATATTTTATCCGTAATAATGTAGATGTGGTTCATGCGCATTCCACTTCGTTTTTATACCCTGCTATCCTCGAGCCATTTTCCAATTTCATGTTGATTTGGCACGACCACTATGGATTACCCGTTCGGCCCGATGGCAAACGTAACTATCCGTACAAAATGTTTTCTCCGTTATTCGATTATGTGTTTTGTGTATCTCAGCAGTTGGTAGAGAATGCACAAAAACACTTGCATGTAAATCCGCATCACATACAGTTATTGTACAACTTTTCGGTACCGTTACAGGTTACGCCTGCGCAGCAGGTAGCCAAGCCGAAGGATAAAAAAGTAATTGTAATGAGTGCCAATTTGCGGCCGCAAAAAGATCATGGAAATTTAATTGCTGCTGTACAATTGCTGGTGCAAAAGTTGCCGGATATAGTAGTGTATTGCATTGGTGCTGGCAAAGACGAAGCTTACAAAGATTCGCTAAAAGCGAAAATTGAAGCAGCTGGTTTGCAAAATACTTTATTCTTGATGGGAGCTCAGCCCAATCCCTTCGCCTATTACAATATAGCAGATCTTGCTGTGCTGAGTTCATCCAGTGAAGGGCTGCCATTAACGCTTATTGAATACGGGTTTGCTGGTTGTGCGGTTGTATGTACCGATGTGGGGCAGAGTGCCGCTGTGGTAAACAGGGAGAGTGGATGGATAGTACCTGCTGCTCATCCGCAGGAGTTGGCCGATAATATGTTGTATGCATTAACGCATCCTGATGAAGCGGCTAATAAAGCAACTCGTTTGCAAAAGCATGTACACAAGTTTTTTTCGGAAGAAGCTGCTATTGAAGTAGTGTTGAAAGTATACAACGCTATTGTAAAAACCTGACCTTATAAAGTAGAAGCAAGCAAATGACGGGTAAAAGAAAAATATTGTTTTTGGGAGAAGTCTATCGGGCTGATGCACAAACGTGGATCAATGGCCTGAAAGAGTTTGGCGATTTCGACATAGTAAGTTATGAATTGAAAGGAGAGGGCGGCGGCTGGAAAAAAATCTTTCGCTTTTTGGAGTTCTTATTCATTGGCCCTTTGCAGGTGCGGAGAAAAATAAGGCAAGAAAAACCAGACATGGTGATTGCAGAACGTACCACCAGCTATGGATATCTTGCTGCTGTTAGTGGTGTGCATCCTATAGCCGTGGCACAGCAAGGTGTTACCGATTTGTTTCCTGTTGGTTCTATCATGATTCCTATAAAAAAGCGGTTGCAACGCAAAGCATTTACCAATGTCGATGTGCTGCATGCATGGGGGCCTGTGATGGCAGAACACATGCAACGAGTAGGAACGGATATGCAAAAAGTGATGGTGATGCCGAAGGGTATTGATTTGCGCAAGTTTCAGTTCACCACAATCGCACAAAAGCAACAGCAGCCCGTGCGGGTTATTGTTACCAGAAGTCTTACATGGGTGTACTGCCACAAAGTTATTTTTGATGCAGCGGCCAGCATCAAAAAAGCAGGGATACAACTGGAATGGCTCATCGTTGGCGATGGCGTGTTGCGACAGGAATTAGAAGCGTATGTAACCGATTTGGGTTTACAGCAAGACGTGAAATTTCTGGGCCGCATTCACAACCATGATTTGCCTGCTTATTTGGCCAGCAGCACCTTTTATGTGAGCATGCCCATGACCGAAGGAGTGAGTGCTTCCCTGTTTGAAGCCATGGCCGCAGGCTGTTATCCGCTAGTAACAGATTTGCCTGGCAACAGGTATTGGGTTCGCAATGGTGATAACGGTCAACTGATTCCTGTAAACGACAGTGCTGCATTAGCTGAAAAAATTATTACCCTCTATCATCAACCCGAAGTATTATCAAAGGCAGTGAATGATAACCGTGATTTTATTGAATCGTATGCTAATTACGAAGTGAATATGAAAAAGATAGCGGACAAGTATCATCAATTAATTGACCAGTATTCGGAAAAGTAAGTTCAAGCACATGAAAGATTTCCTACGCCATATTTACTATTTGCTTTGCCGGTATGTATTCATATTGCTACCAGATAAGCATTTCCATATTCTTACCACTTACCTCACTTTCAAAAGATTTAATGCTCCATTTTACGACATGAATCTGGAGCAGCCACTTTCTTTCAACGAGAAGCTCAATTACCTGAAGATGCATCACCAAAACCCTTTGGGTACATTGGTGGCGGATAAGGTAGCAGTGCGGGAATATGTAAAGGAAAAAATAGGTGAGCAATATCTGATACCCGTGTTGGGCGTGTACAATACAGCAGCCGAAATTCCTTTTGAGCAATTGCCAGAAAAGTTTGTGTTGAAAACAAATCATGGCTCTGGATGGAATGTGGTGTGCACCAATAAGCAAACGTTAGATATTGCACTGACACGCAAAAAATTCAACCGCTGGTTAGGTTACAATGCTTTTTACCTCAGCCGTGAGTATCAGTATAAAAACATTCCCCCGGCCATTTTGTGTGAGTCTTTTCTGCGGTTCAATATTGAGGATTATAAGTTTTTCTGTTTCAACGGAGAGCCTGCTTTTGTACAAATTGATATTGGCCGCTTCACCAATCACGAAAGAGCTTATTACGATACTAACTGGCAGAAACTTGATTTTAGTATTTGTTATGCCATTGCCAAAGAAGAGGTGCCCAAGCCAGCACAGCTCAACGAAATGCTGGAAGTGGTAAGAAAACTCAGCAAAGATTTTTTGTTTGCCAGGGTGGATTTGTACTTACACGATGACCGCATTTTCTTTGGCGAAATTACCATGTTCCCCGAGGGGGGCCATGGACCTTTCTTAAACAATGCAGACGATTATAAAGTAGGCGAATTACTTCAGCTTCCTTCATTGTAAATAATAGCACCTTACTATGCATTCAGAAAAACTGCGAATCATCTATTTCTACCAATACTTCGGCACTACTAAGGGTGGATGGAGTACACGTGTGTATGAGATGTGTCGCCGCTGGGTAGATGAGGGGCATGAAGTAACCGTCATTACATCGCCATATGATAAAAGCGATATTGAAGCGTTTAAAGGGTGGCGGCAGCATTTTGCCATTGATGGTATTGACGTCATTGTACTCAATGTGCCACAGTCCAATAAGGAAAGTACACTAAAGCGGATTGTTCGGTTTTTGCAATACATCGTGCTTGCTGTTTATTATGTTTTTCGGTTGCGTTACGATGTGGCTGTCGCTTCTTCGGGGCCTATCACCGTTGGTTTTTTAGGGTTGGTGGCCAAAAAAATACGGCGCAAAAAATTTGTATTTGAGGTGCGGGATATGTGGCCCGAAGGATCGGTGCAGCTTGGGGTGTTGAAGAATAAATTGCTCATCAGGCTATCGTATTGGTTTGAGCATTTGTGCTATAAAAATGCCCATCTTATTGTGGCCTGTTCCGAAGGCATGAAAGCGGATATCTACAACCGTTTTCAATACAGCAATATTGTGGTGGTGCCCAATGCCTGTGATACCCAGTTCTTTGCTCCTTTTGCAAACGCACCCAAGCCTGCCGCATACAGCAACAAGCGTTTAATTGTGTATGCAGGTTCATTGGGTGTAATGGATCATTGCATGCAAATAATGGAAGCCGCAAGATTGCTCGATACTAAAAAGTATCCGGATGTAGTGTTTTTAATTATAGGTGATGGTATTGAGCGAAGTATGATGGAAGCCTATAAAAAGGAACATCAACTTGAGCACGTTATTTTTTTAGGACTCATACCTAAAACTGAACTTGCTCCGCTGCTTACACATGCAGTTTGCTCCGTAGTTTGTTTTAAAAATGTGCCTGTACTCAATACTGTATCACCCAATAAAATGTTTGATGCATTTGCTGCGGGTGTTCCCATTGTTCAAACTACACAAGGTTGGATAAAGGAAATGTTGGAAGAGCACAAGGCTGGCATTACCGTGTTGCCCGATGCGCCGGAGGATATGATAGCGGCGATGTGCATTTATTTGGATGATGAACAGCGCCGAAATAATGACGCCAACAATGCAAGAGTATTGGCTGCCGGAGTATTTAGCAGAGATAAGTGTGCAACCGATATGCTTCAAGCGATAAAGGAGGCATATAAAAACACATGGGCAAAAAGAATGGCTGTGCAGTTGGGAGAGAAGCAGCTACGCAGCAATGAACCTTCGAAAGTAAAATTTGTGGTAGACTGGTATACACCATCTAGCCATGCTACATCACTGCGAATGAAGCCTTGGGTTGATGCGCTGAATGATGCTGGAAAATTCAGCATTACGATTCACACAGACAAAGGTTCAAAAGGGCAGGCCGGTGTTATACCAAACTTTTTCAGTACACCTGATAACCGGACAAAACCTTATGTGCGGTTTATGCAGGAACTCTTGTTGGGAACCGAGTTGTTTCTTAAAGTATTAGTGGCCCCAAGACAGATAGTAATCATTTCGAGCCCTCCATTTATTGTATCGTGTATGGTGGCACTCGGGTGCTTTTTTTCTCGCAAGCCCTATGTTTTTGATGTAAGAGATATCTACCCTTTGGTATATGCCAATTCTGGTTTTATTAGTAGAAACGGATGGGTATTTAAGCTGTTGTTTAGGGTTAGTAAATACTGCTATAACAATTCCTTGTTTACGAGTACGGTTACGCCGTTATTAGTTGGCTACATTCAAAATACAGGCAAGAAGGCTGATGTGCAATTGATTAAAAATGGTTTCAATGGCAAGCTTTTCATTCCAGTCGCTGATAAGGAAGAAAAATTCACGTTGGCATTCCATGGCAACATTGGACAATTTCAGAATCCAGAGCTATTGGTGGAAGTTGTAAGAGAGCTGAACAATAGAGGAGAAACCTTCCACTGTATTGCAATAGGCTCCGGCTCGAAGGAGCAAGTATTTAAGAAAGCCGGCCTCAATAATCTTGAATTCAAAGGAAGGTTGAATAATGAAGAACTTGCTAAGATCATTCAAAAAGCCCATGTGGGTTTGTCTTTCAGAACCGATGATGAAATTAGTGCAAGATCCATACCTGTAAGGGTAAGCGAATACATAGGTGTAGGTATTCCAACAGTGCTCACACCTAAAAGTGAAGGTGGTGAATTGCTCGATACTTATCAGGTGGGTAAAGCATTCGACAATGATGAAGTGTCGGCTATTTGTGATTTTATTCAGCAGTTGAAATACAATCATGATTTGTATCAGTTTTATAAAAACAATGCCATCCGCATACGTAGTAATTTTAGCAGAGAGGCAGGTGCTGAATTGTTTGTTCGTAAAATGAAGCAGTGTTTGAAGGTTGAAGAAACCGTAAAGCACACTTCATTGTAAATTTTTGTACTATGGCTTATACCATGCATCAATCTGGCGTGAGAGATGTTCAACTCGGAGAAAATGTAACCATCATTGCTCCGGTCAATTTGTATGATTGTGTGATAGGCAGCCACAGCTTTATAGGGCCCTTCACCGAAGTGCAACGGGGCGTTGTGGTGGGCATTCATTGCAAAGTGCAAAGCCACAGTTTTATATGTGAAGGAGTTACTATTGGGCATCATTGCTTTATTGGTCACGGGGTCATGTTTGTAAATGATTTGTTTACTGACGGAAAGCCTGCAGGAGGCGATCAATCCAAATGGAAAACAACCATGATAGAAGATCATGTAAGCATTGGTAGTAATGCTACCATACTGCCGGTGCGTATTTGCAGCCATACCGTTATTGGAGCAGGCAGTGTGGTTACAAAAGATATTACTGAACCGGGTGTATATGCCGGTAATCCAGCCGTATTGCTTCGTTCTTTATAAATTGTTACCGGTATGAATCATGTTTTAATCACCGGAGCATCCGGATTTTTAGGCAAGTATATCGTAGATGTATTTACGCAGCAAAACTGGCATGTGTCAACCTTAGGCCGCCACCGTTCCAGCTCTATAGAATGCGACCTCGCCGTTAGTGTGCCAGACCTTAGTAATATCAATGCCAATTTGGTAGTACATGCCATGGGCAAGGCCCACATGGTGCCTTCAACCGATGCAGAAGCACAAGCTTTCTTTGATGTCAACCTGAAGGGCACGAAAAGGCTTTGTAGTGCATTGGAAAATGCTGCTTCATTGCCTCAGGAATTTGTATTTATAAGCACAGTAGCCGTTTATGGAAGAGATGAGGGAACAGACATTAATGAAGACCATCCATTGCTAGGTAAAACGCCTTATGCGTTGAGTAAAATACAAGCAGAGCAATGGTTACAGCAATGGTGCGACCACAAAAATATTCGATTGAGTATGCTGCGATTGCCATTGGTAGCAGGTCGAAATGCTCCCGGTAATTTGGGTGCAATGGTGAACGGCATTCGCACTGGTCGTTACTTTAATATATCAGAAGGCAAAGCCCGTAAAAGTGTAGTACTTGCTGAAGATGTGGCCAACTGGATACCTAAGATTGCGGCTGTTGGTGGCGTGTATAATCTTACTGACGGTTTTCATCCCAGCTTTGCAGAACTCGCTACCGTTATAGCGAAACAGTTGCATTGCAATCCGCCGGGCAATCTTCCTTCTTGGGTGGCATTGCCTGCTGCATTCGCCGGTAATTTTTTAGGCAGCCGGGCACCTATTAATTGCGATAAGCTTCGCAAAATTACAGCCACACTCACTTTTAATGATGCTAAAGCAAAAGCCGCATTTGGCTGGTTGCCGAAGCCAGTGCTGGAATCGACACTTGTATAAACCGATTCTTAAAAAAATGATTGCATGAGTGAATTGCTGATAGAAAATCTGTTGTTGTTGCTGGTGCTATGCCTGGTGGCTGCGGCCTATCTGCGTATGGCCGATAAACTGAATATCATTGACAAACCCAACCAGCGTAGTAGTCACACACGTATTACAGTTCGGGGTGGTGGGGTTATTTTTCCTGTCAGTTTATTGTTGTATTCAGTTATTCATGGTTTTCCATACTTGTTTTTTATAGCAGGGCTCACCCTAATTGCTGTTATTAGTTTTGCCGATGATTTAAAACATCAATCCCGCAAACTCCGGCTGGCCGTGCATTTTGCAGCTGTATCGTTGCTGTTGTTTCAGGTAAATGAAATGAGTTTGCCATATTGGTTGTTGCCCATCCTTTTTGTGCTAAGTATTGGGGTAATCAATGCCTATAATTTCATGGATGGCATCAATGGTATCACCAGCGGGTATGCTATCATCATGTTGCTGACCCTTATTTTCTTACATCAGGAGGTTTCGTTTATAGATGTACAATACCTGTATGCTTTACTTACAGGAGCATTGGTATTTGCATACATGAACTTTCGTAAAAAAGCATTGTGCTTTGTCGGCGATGTGGGCAGTGTCAGCATGGCTTTCTCTCTTATTTTTCCGGTGATGCTGCTCATTTTTACCACAGGAAATCCGTTGTTTATTTTGCTGTTTGGAGTGTATGGTGTAGACACCGTACTAACCATCGTACACCGATTGATGAAGCGGGAAAATATTTTTGAAGCTCACCGCCAGCATTTATTTCAATACCTGGCCAATGAGGCCCAATGGCCGCATGTGGCAGTTTCAGCGCTGTACATGAGCATTCAATTGCTCCTGAATGCCGGTATTTATTTTGTATGGAAAAATGGAGATGCAACCACGCAATGCTGGTTTGCTATCACATCTATGCTGCTGCTTGGTGCGGTACACACATTGGTGAAGTTCAGCATCATTCGCCGTCAAAAAATGTTGCTTAAAGGGCAATAATCCTTCTGGGTTTGGCAGGCTTGAATTGCAGGCTATCCATCTTCAAAACAGGTGCCAAAGGCTTAACCAAAGGTTTCTTTGGGGCAATAATCAGGTCTTCGTTTTCATTAAGTGATACAGAAAGGTCTGGTGTTTCAAACACTGTATATCCTTCTTGTTGTTTGACAGCAGGATAAGTCGCTTTTTTCAATGAAGCTACTGCAAGGTGCTGCTCCAATACCTTGGCTTGTTCCAACGCTTCAATGGAGTGTTTGTTTTCGAGCAACACAGTTTTCAACCATTGTTTCCACTTGTTCAACTGTGCCAGTTCTTGCTGTGCAGCTTTGGCTTGTTGCTGCACAGCCTCTTTTCTGGCCATTTCGTGTTGTAGCACGGCTTCTCTGTGCGCTAATTCCGCTCCCAACGCTTCCAGCTCTGCCACCTGTTGGTTGGCATGCGCTACATCAGCAGGCAAATCGGGTAAAAGGTCTGCTACAATTGCTTCATGATTATTATTGGCCACGGCAAACATGGGAATAGTTGCTGGTTCTTCATGCGTGTCGGCAATCGCTGCAAATGTTGCAGGCGTTTCTTCAATGGTAGTGTATTCTGATAATGGTTTAGCAGCTGTGTTTTTCAGTGGTGCTGCCTTATTGCCAAACATCCAGTCAAATGCCATTTGTACATACTTCAGTTCTATTACGGCTTCTTTGTGTTGAGCCAATTGCTCACTGTTACTTTTTGCCACTTGCCTGTTTTCAATCGTTGCAATACTGATGATAGCGATTACCAAAAGCAATGAAATACTGCGACCAATGTATTGGCTGTAGGCAAGTCCACCCACTGTTTGTATACCTGCCAAGCGGCAAATGCGTTGATACAACGAACCATGTTTTTTGTTGGCCAATCCCATGGCCATGGCAGGCTGCAAACTGGCTTTGCCTATGTTGAGCAGTGCTTGTGCATACAGCTGTTTATCGTAGTTGAATTGCAGCACCCAGTCATCGCAACTGTATTCTCTTTCTGCATACGCAATCTTCAACAATTGTTTGGCAAATGGATTGAAGAATAAGAAGCTGTCGGCTATTTGCAAACCAATATTGATGAGGTAATCGTACCGCTTGATGTGTGCCAGTTCATGTATCAAAATAGCTTCTACCTGTGCTGGTGTAAGTTGGTTTACGATGGCTACCGGCAGCAAAATTACCGGCTTTAAAAAGCCAACGGTCATGGGACTGCTAATGTGGTTGCTTAACCAAACTTTTACTGGTTGTTGTATGTGCAGCCATTGTGCTTTTTCTTGTACAAAAAGCCGGATGTCTACTGCAGGTTTTTGCAAGTTGTGCTGGCGCATATAGCTGATGTTGTGCCAGCCCATAGCCAGGCGCAATAGCATGCCCACACTTACTATACAATAGGCTGCGGCCAATATGGGTATGAGTTGTATGCGTACAATTTGGAGTGCAGTTTGCAGCCATGTTTGTGCAGCCATAGGCAATGTCCAAACATCTTGATACGTAGCAGTGCGTGTAAATATGACTAAGAAAAAAGAGGCCAATACTATGCCATTGGCAACAACTGCTAAAGTGAATTTGCTGCTTGCCGATAGTTTCCAAATGCGGGTGATGGCCAGATAAGCCAGCAAGAGCAAGGCGGCAATCCAAATGCTGTGCAGCATGCCGTTGCCAATGGCGTACAAATAAGTATTGATTTGGTTGGTGAGCATAGTGGTGCGTTCGTTACAGGTGGTTACTTCATGCTGTCCAGCAGGCGTTGTATTTCGTCCAGTTCTTCTTTAGAGGGTTTGGCTGTGCCCAGTGCCCTCATTACCAGTTGGCTGGCCGAGCCTTCAAACAAGGTATTCATCATTTTACCCACTATTTGCTGCTGCGTTTTTTCCTTGCTTACATTGGGTTGGTATATGTGCGTTTTACTGCTGTCGTCGCGGGTTACCAGGCCTTTGTCGTGCATAATCTGCAACAGCTTCAGGGTGGTGGTATAGCCGGCATCTTTTACGGCAGCCAGCTCTTCGTGCACTTCACGTACGGTGGCGTTGCCCCGCTGCCACAGCACTTGCAAAATCTCCAGTTCGCTTTCTGTGGGTTTATTGCTCAGTTGCTTTGCCATAAGTAATGATACTTCTGAAAATGAAAGAAAGTACAATTATACGACAAGCTTCGTAAATAAATGGTTAAAGGCTTTTGTGCCGGATGAATGGCGGCAATACTGATTTAAATAAGCACTTTTCGATTGGCAATGGTGAGTTCGCCTTTTTCTTCCATGGCCTTCATGGTGCGGATGACGGTTTCTACCCGCAGGCCTGTCATATCGGCTATTTCTTGCCGGGTAAGGTTTACCTGCATTTGCTCTTGCTCGGGGCAGCCACAGTGTTTTTTGTATTGCTTCAGCAGGCTGAGTATGCGGTGCTCGGGGCCATAGCTGGTCAGGTCTTTCATGTTGTTCGACTTGGCCATCAGGCGGTTGGCCAGCAGCTGCGTAAAGCTGATGTGCACTTCCGGATTTTCTTTGAGCAGCATGATAAAATTGTCTTTCGACAGGCGCAACAGGGTGGCATTTTCCATGGCCATTGCCGATGCCGGATAGGTTTTGCCTGCTATCACTGGGGGCTCTCCAAAACTTTCACCGGAGCTAAAAAAGCCCTGAATGAATTCCTTGCCGCCTTCGGTGTCATTATACATTTTAACCTTACCCGCTTCTATTACATAAAAAAAAATGGCTTGCTGTCCTTCCCGAAAAATAAGTTCGCCCTTTTTTACCTGTTTGTAGGCAGCACCATAGCTCAGTAGCATTTCTATGCTTAGTATGGGTCCATTGCCTGCCGCAGCCGATTGAAGGAAAAACATAGGTCAGTATGAATTGCTGAGTAACAAAGGTGGGCAATTCCGGAGTATGAAAGTTTGCCGGATGTTGGAGTGGCATTTGCACTTGTTTGGTAGCCGCTTATGAGATAAAGGCACCATTATGATTGCAATCATAATGGCCCGGAAATGCCCATTTTACTTTTGAAAACAAAACGAAATCTACATGAAAAAATCATTTGTACTATTTGCCGCTGCCACTGCTGTTGTATTGTTGGTGGCATGTGGCGGTGGCAGTAGCGAGCCTGCTGCAACTACTACCGGCGAAACTGCTGCACCTAAAAGTATGGTAGCAGATGCTTCTTCTTACGACCCCAAGCGTGGCGAAGGAAAGTTTAGTGAAGAAAACACGAAGCTGGGTGCGTTGGATGCTGCTTTGGCTACCAAAGGCAAAGCGATTGCCGAAACAAAATGTCTGTCTTGCCACAAAACTACCGATGAAAGATTGGTGGGCCCCGGTTGGAAAGGGATTACTACCCGCAAAGCTCCATACTGGATTCTCAACTTCATTACCAATCCCGATCCTATGATTGACAAGGATCCCGAAGTGCAGGCTCAACTGGAACTCTGTCTGGTGCGTATGCCCAATCAGAACCTTACCGAAGAT
Organism: Bacteroidota bacterium; assembly: GCA_020161435.1. Lineage (GTDB taxonomy): Bacteria > Bacteroidota > Bacteroidia > Chitinophagales > Chitinophagaceae > Phnomibacter. The sequence continues at coordinate 158,354 of JAIUNV010000004.1, forward strand.
GATGCTAAGCAGATTCTGGAGTTCATGCGCCAAAACGATGGTGCCAAATAAGCGAACGACTTTAATCCCCCTCCAATATGGAAACAACAACCAAGTATTTCAAACTCCCATTGCTGGCAACGGCAATGCTGGCGCTGGGTTTTCAGGCATGTAAACCCAAAAATGCAGGCAGTGCCGTAGGTGGCGATGCCGCTGCAAAAGCTTATGTAGCACCAGGTAAGCACGATGAGTTTTACAATTTCGTTTCGGGTGGCTTTAGTGGCCAAATGAGTGTGTACGGTTTGCCCAGTGGCCGACTTATGCGGGTTATTCCTGTTTTCTCTGTTGATCCAGAAAAGGGTTGGGGCTACAGCGAAGAAACCAAGCCTATGCTCAACACGTCTCACGGATTTGTACCTTGGGATGATTTGCACCACGTAGAAATGAGCCAAACCAATGGTGAAATTGATGGCAAGTGGGTGTTTGGAAATGCAAACAACACGCCTCGCCTGGCCCGTATTGATTTGAAAACATTCAAGACGGCTGAAATCATTGAACTGCCCAACAGCGGCGGCAACCACAGCTCACCTTTTGGTACCGAAAACTCTGAATACATTGTGGCTGGTACCCGCTTTAGCGTTCCTCCTGACGATGTAAATGGTGATGTGCCCATCAATAGTTACAAGCAAAACTTTAAAGGCCACATCAGCTTTGTAAGTGTAAACAAAGAGAATGGCGAAATGGACATCGCTTTTCAGCTGAAAACACCCGGTGTAAACTTTGACCTGGCCCGTGCCGGTAAAGCCAAATCGCATGGCTGGTTCTTCTTCAGCTGCTACAACACAGAGCAAGCCAACACTTTGCTGGAGGTAAATGCTTCGCAGCGGGATAAGGATTTCATTTTGGCTGTAAACTGGAAAAAAGCCGAAGAGTACCTGAAAGCTGGCAAGGGTAAAAAAGTAAAAGTGAAGTATGCTCACAACAAGTGGGATGAAGCCACTCATACTGCCAAGTCAGAAATTAAAACTGAAGTAACAGTGTTGGACGTAGCTGAGTTGAAAGACATCTGCTATTTCATTCCTTGTCCTAAGTCGCCACACGGTTGTGATGTAGACCCAACCGGCGAATACATTGTAGGTAGCGGCAAACTGGCTGCGTTAATTCCTGTGTTTAGTTTTGATAAACTTCAAAAAGCCATTGCCGACAAGGCTTATGATGGCGAATACGAAGGCATTCCTGTAGTGAAATATGAAGCGGCTTTGCATGGGGAAGTGCAGAAGCCTGGCCTGGGACCATTGCATACCGAGTTTGATGGTAAAGGCAATGCCTACACATCATTCTTCGTTTCTTCTGAAGTAGTGAAGTGGAACATCAAGGACCTGAAAGTGGTAGACCGTGTGCCTACTTACTATTCTGTTGGTCACTTGTGTATCCCCGGTGGCAATACTCGCAAACCAAATCCCAAATACCTGATTGCTTACAACAAAATCACCAAAGACCGCTACCTGCCAACAGGTCCAGAGTTGGCGCAGAGTGCACAGTTGTACGATATCAGTGGCGAAAAAATGCAAATGATTCTTGACTTTCCTACCATTGGTGAGCCACACTATGCACAAGCTGCATCAGCGGATATTATAAAGAATAACGGGCAATTAAAAATTTACAAAATTGCCGACAACAAACACCCTTATGCCGCTAAAGGTGAAGGAGAAGCAAAAGTGGTTCGGGAAGGAAATAAAGTACATGTGTACATGACTTCCATCCGTTCACACTTTGCACCAGATAATATTGAAGGTGTAAGGTTGGGTGATGAAGTTTACTTCCACGTAACCAACCTGGAGCAAGACTGGGATGTGCCACACGGCTTTGCTGTAAAAGGTGCCGCCAATGCAGAATTGCTGATTATGCCTGGCGAAACAACCACCCTGAAATGGGTGCCAGACAGAGTAGGTATGTTCCCCATGTACTGTACCGATTTCTGTAGTGCATTGCACCAGGAAATGCAAGGATACATAAGGGTTTCACCAGCAGGAAGCAATGTGCCACTTACGTATAGCGTAGGCACCAACAAGCCTGCCGAAACGAAGAAGTAACCTGATAAGTGCGTTGATTTTTTAAAAGGGAACAGGCATTTATCAACTGTGCCTGTTCCCTTTATTTTTAAAAAATGTGATATGAAAAAGACTGGTATTAGTCCGTTGTCGAGAGTATTAAGTGCTTTGGCAGGAATAGCGTTGGTCATTTCTTTGTTCGTGCCCATGTGGCGTATCGAACTCGATGCACCTCAATACCCCGAAGGGTTGGCGTTGCAAATTTTTCCGCATAAACTGGGTGGCGATGTAGACATTATCAATGGCCTTAACCACTATATAGGTATGCAAACCTTGCATGCTGAAAACTTTGTAGAGTTTACAGTTTTGCCGTACATCATTGCCGCCTTTGCATTAGCCGCATTGTTAGCTGCAGCTATTGGTAAACGAAAGTTGTTGCAAATTGTATTTTTTGCCTTTGTAATTTTTGGTGTGGTTGCTATGATTGACTTTTGGCGTTGGGAATACGACTATGGTCACAACCTCGATCCCAATGCAGCCATCATTGTGCCGGGCATGGCTTATCAGCCTCCGTTGATTGGCTTTAAGCAGCTGCTTAATTTTGGGGCTTTTTCTATACCCGATACAGGTGGATGGTTGTTTATTGTAGCTGGTGCAATGTTGTTAGTAGCTGTGCTTAAAGAAGCGGGTGTACTTAATCGTTTCTTAAATAAAAAGCTGGCAGGTGCTACAATGTTGTTGCTGTTGTTGCAAAGCTGTAGCAGCAATGAGCCTGAAGCTATTGCCTACAACCGCGATAATTGCAGTCACTGCAAAATGACGATTACAGATCCTCGTTTTGCAGCAGAAGTAAAAACTACCAAAGGCAGGGTGTATAAGTTTGATGATATTACCTGTATGACTGCCTATTTACGTGAGCATAACGAAGTAGCTTTTTCCGGCTTGTGGGTCAGTAATTTTAACGGACATCAAGAACTCATTGATGCTAAAACAGCCTATTACATTCAAGATGAATCCTTCAATAGCCCCATGCGTGGCAACACAGCTGCATTTGTAAGCAAAGAAGCTGCAGGTGCCATAGCAACTAAATTGCAGGCGGCAGTTACCATTTGGGATAGTGTGAGTAAAAGTGAGTAATGAAAAAAAACGGCTGCATCTTTTTGTGTGTTTTGCTGGCTTGCCAATTGCAGGCTGCCACCATTAGGGTGGGGAAGCAGCATGCCATCAACAGCATTAAAGCTGCCATTAAGCAAAGCCGTGCCGGCGATACTATTTTGGTAGCAGCAGGTTTGTACAAAGAAGGAAATATAGTGGTCAACAAACGCCTGGTGTTGTTGGGCGAAAACTTTCCTGAATTAGATGGTCAGCATAAATACGAGGTGTTGACGATAACTGCTGACAGTACCATTGTAAAAGGTTTTCGGGTGCAACACTCGGGGCATGCATCGCTTGATGATCCGGGGGGCATTAAAATTCTGGAAGCCAATTATGTGGTGATTGAAGGGAATGTATTGTACGATAATTTCTTTGGTGTGTATGTACAGTACGGTAAACATTGCCTCATAAAAAACAATACCCTTGTTGCCTTTGGCAAAGAAGAACAACAGATTGGCAATGGAGTGCATTGCTGGAAAAGCGATAGCCTGCAAATTATTGGCAATAATATTTCCGGACACCGCGATGGTATCTACTTTGAATTTGTGACAGCTTCTGTTATCTGGCGCAATGTTTCTGCCGGCAATATTCGTTACGGCTTGCATTTTATGTTTTCCAACAACGACAGTTATTTCACCAATACATTTAAAAACAATGGTGCCGGCGTGGCGGTCATGTACAGCAAGCAGGTAACCATGATGAACAACAACTTTGAGCAAAACTGGGGTGATGCGGCGTATGGATTGCTGCTCAAAGAAATTTCAGACAGTTATATTTCGGGCAATCAGTTTCGGCAAAATACTTCTGGCATTTGGATGGAGGGTACCAGCCGGATAAAAATGGAACGCAATGCGTTTGTACAAAATGGTTGGGCTATGCAAGTGCAAGCCAGTTGTATGGACAACCTCATTACTGATAATAATTTTATAGCCAACACATTTGATATGGGAACCAATGGCGATGTGGTGCTCAACACAGTAGCCAGCAACTATTGGGATAAATGTGAAGGGTACGATTTAGATAGAAATGGATTTTCCGATGTGCCTTTCAGGCCATTAAGCATGTTCAGTGTGGTTGTCGAAAAAAATCCCTCTGCCATGCTGCTGTTTCGCAGTTTTCTGGTAAGCCTCCTCGATCGTTCAGAAAAGATTTTTCCCAGCCTTACCCCCGAACAGTTTATAGATAAAAGCCCGAGAATGAAACCGCTGCCATTATGATACGTGTAGAAGCTGTAAGCAAAAAATTTGGAAAACTGCAGGTGTTGCAAAAGGTGGATTTGACCTGTAACAGCGGCGAGTGTATTGCACTTATTGGGCCCAATGGTTGTGGTAAAACCACTCTCATCAAATCCATACTCAACATGGTAATTCCGGATAGTGGCCGCATATTGGTGAATGGCAAAGACATCTCCGGCGATTTTTTATATCGCTCAGATATTGGCTATATGCCGCAGATTGGCCGCTACCCCGAAAACATGAATGTGGGCCAGGTGATTGAAACCATTCAAACATTGCGTGGAGCAGATAAGTCGGTGGATACTGATTTGTACGAAGCCTATAAAATGCAACAGCTATTAGGCAAACGCATGAACACTTTGAGTGGTGGTACCCGGCAAAAAGTAAGTGCAGTGTTGGCATTCATGTTCAATCCGGGCATCCTCATTTTAGATGAGCCAACAGCAGGGCTCGATCCTTTGGCTGCAGAAATTTTGAAAGAAAAAATCATGGCCGAAATGCAACGCAAAAAGCTGGTGATGATTACCTCGCATTTGCTGAGTGAGTTGGAAGATATTGTATCTGAAGTAGTATTTATGCAAGATGGATCGGTGGCATTTCACAAATCGAATGCAGCACTGAAAGCAGATACGGGTAAAGACAGTATTGCCAAAGCGATTTCTCACATTTTACGGGAGCAGGCATCATGAAGAAGATTATACGATTTGTATTGACAGATATTTTACGCAACCGAATTGTGATTGCCTATGCTGTGCTTATGGCCGTGTTGTCGTGGACGGTTTTTAATATGGAAGACACCGGCAGTAAAGGTGTACTCACATTGCTCAATATTGTGTTGCTGGTAGTGCCACTGGTGTCTGTGTTGTTTTCTACCATTTACATTTACAACAGTGCTGAGTTTATTGAGCTGTTGCTGAGCCAGCCTGTAAAGCGGCCGCAAATTTGGTTGAGTTTGTTTGGCGGTTTGTCTATCAGTTTCATCATTGCCTTTGCGGTGGCAGTTGGCTTGCCGCTCTTTTTATTTGCCGATTTTCATCAGGCTGTAATACTGTTTGCTACAGGCTGTTTGTTGTCTGCCATATTTGTAGCCCTTGCATTTTTAGCCGCCATTATGAGCCGTGATAAAGCCAAAGGCGTTGGGGTGTCTATTTTGTTGTGGTTGTATTTCGCTTTATTGTTCGATGGACTGGTGCTATTCCTGATGTTTCAGTTTGCTGACTATCCTATAGAAAAACCAATGGTGCTGTTAAGTGCTACAAGTCCCTTGGATTTGGCCCGCATTCTCAACCTCATGCAGATTGATGCTTCGGCCATGATGGGCTACACCGGCGCTATTTTCAAAAACTATTTTGGCAGCGGATGGGGTGTTGTATTATCCTTTGGTTTACTCCTTGCCTGGGCATTGGTGCCTTTCTGGATTTCGTTACGCATTTTCAAACGTAAAGACCTTTGATGCTTATGTTACACACTGCCAACAACCGGACAGACATTACCAACCGGCAAGATATTGAGCGGTTGGTCAATCAGTTTTATGATGCCGTAAAAGCAGATGCGACCATCGGTTATTTTTTTACAGAAGCCGTGGCTGTCAACTGGGAAAAGCATTTGCCCATCATGTATGCTTTTTGGGAAAATGTACTCTTTCATACAGGCGGCTATTCGGGCAATCCCATGGAGCGACACAAACAATTGCATCATCAGTCGGCCATGGAGCCAGCGCATTTTGAGCAATGGTTGTATTTATTTTCGCAAACCGTAGATCGGTTATTTGCCGGTGATAATGCAGAGACCATCAAACAGCGGGCTACCAGTATTGCTACCGTGATGCAATTGAAAATATTGCATCATCAATAAGCAATTGTTATACATTCTTTTTTACAAGAGAGCAACAAAAAAGGGCACGGTTTAATTACCGGTGCCCTTTGTTCTATCACAATCCAACCGATCATTATTTTGCTGGCGGCAGCAGCACATCATTAATTACGTGAATTACGCCGTTGCTGGCTGTAATGGTGGCTACAATCTCTTTGCCATTTACAAATGCCTTGTCGCCCTGCTTGGTAATTTTTACTTTACCACCAAATACCATGTCGTATTCCAATCCGTCCTGCAGCAATGCACCATTAAGTACGCCTACGTATGTATGATACCCTAAAATGTTTTCGAGGTCGCCTTTCTTTTCGGGCTTCAGCAAATCTTCAACAGTGCCTTTGGGCAGCTTATCAAACGCCGCATTGGTGGGGGCAAAAACAGTAAACGGTCCGGCGTTGCTCAGCGCATCTACCAGTCCCGCCGCTTTTACGGCAGTTACCAATGTGCTGTGGTCTTTGCTGCTCACCGCCACTTGCACTACGTTGGGGTTCGATACATCATCCTGTACACCTGATTGCCCGGTAGTGGGTGAAGTTGCTGCGGTTTCCGTAGTAGCCGCAGCATTCTCGGTAGCAGGTGAAGTGCAGGCGTACACTGCCACCGCCATCAGCAGTGCAGGTATTACAAATTTTCTTTTCATATTGGTTTGGTTTTACTACCAAATGTATTCAGCACCTCAGGCGGCCGTTATGATTGCAATCATAAGTATTGCTGCGTTGCAGATGATTTTTGGCATTGCATAACAACGAGCCAAACAATGGCGCAAAGCATCAGGAGGCTGGCAAGGAGCAGCAATTCTTTTGTAAATGGAATGGCAATATATTGGAGCGATGCAATGCCCTGGATACCCAGCGTTAATTCATTGATGCCAATGCCTGCCAGCAAAAGCAGCAATGCTTTGGGTACCATTTTGTGCTGGCAGAGTAACTGCTTGCCATACAAATAAGTCATCAGAAAAAGGGAAATGATAGCCAGCAATACAAGGTGCAGATACGCCACCACAATGGGTCTGAACCCGAATGCCAACTTGCTGACTGCCGGTATAACGGACGCTAATTGAAGCAACAGTTTTATGCTCACGGCAATGCTTATACAAATGAGCAGCAGCTTCAGCATTTTTTGGGCTGGCAGTTGTGGTAATAAACGATACTTATGTACATGAATCAATATCAAACCCCAGCCGGCCACTTGTGCAATGCTGGCTATAATTACCAGCAGGTACAGTGGCAGTGGTATGTGCATCCACAACACACTGAGCCCAAATGCAGGCAGGCAGCTCCACACCAGCAAATGCCTTGCTAGTGCTGGTATGGGCGGAATGGTTGTAAGGTCGGTGAGCCACCAGCTAAACAAAGCCATGCCCCCAAAAAAGAACCAACCATTGTATTGAAAATGCAGGTACCAATACACTGCAGCCAGATAATTGTGTTGCGTTATCTGATGTGTGGCCATCATGTAAGACAATGCAGCTGTACCAACTGTTGACAGCAGTCCAAACCATAGCGCTGCTCTTAGCCAGCCAAAGGCCGGATGTGGCGTAGCAAGGCGCATCCAACGAAATAGGTAAACTGCTGCCCACAAAAACACAACGATAGACAAAGTGGAGCAACTGATAGACACCGCCCCATAACCTTGCATTGCAAAGGCAATGAGCATACCGGCGGCACATATCCAATTATACAGCAATATTCTGCGCATTTTTCTTTGGTCAGCTTCCGGTTGGCCAGGCCACACACGGGTGGCTATCAGTAAGAGTAACGTTTGCGTTATCCATCCGGCAAATGCAAAATGGGAGTGGGCATGCTGCAGTTGTTTTTGATCGAGCCACGGAAATGACCAGCCAATTTTAATACGCATCATTACACCCACCAATGCCACCAATGCAAAACTGATTAATGAGAGTTTTACCCATTTTAAAACATCTGTGCCGTGTTGCACATTATGAGGTTGAATAGATTGCGACCGACTTGCCATAGTACACCAAAATAGGTGGGCAAATTAGCTGGCTTTTGCGGGCACTAATATGCGTATGGTCATAAGTGCTACACCTGGGTGTTGGAAGTTTTTTTCTTCTTTCTGCAGGCATCGCTACAGTACTTCACTTCGTCCCAAACCTTTTCCCATTTTTTGCGCCAGGTAAATGGACGGCCGCAGGTAAGGCAGGTTTTCTGAGGCAAAAATGATTTTTTATGAGAACTGGGCATGGTGTTGTACTTGTGCTTAATGTAAATAGGTAAAGTGGCAGCGGATAGCAATATTGTTCATTGGCAGTGGCCATTTATCGAAATATCGACCATTTTACGAATGACCTGAATATAAACAGGGGAGTTTGCTTTTAGTTGTTACATAAAGTTTCTACATTGATAAAGTAATAAACAGACGCACCTGTTATTGCACTTCAAAAGGTTTCCACTCTTTATCCAACACTAATTCACCAACATGAAAAAAGTACCCTTTGCAATCGTAATGCTGATTGTATGCAACCTTGGTAAATCTCAAAATGTAGGCATTGGCACCAACACTCCCGCAGCAAGGCTTGATGTAAAAACCACCAGTAGCTACGTGGCTCAGTTTAATGGCGCAGCCCCTATGTACATGGGCATCTTCGAAAATGATGTATACCGTGGCTACTGGGGCTCTTATTCGGGAGCAGAAACCGATGTGGACTTTGGCACCGGTACTGGCAATAGTGCCGGCAAATTGCACCTGGCCATACAGGCTAACCCAAGATTAACTATTGGAGCCGATGGTAAGGTAGGAATTGGTACTACTTCACCAGCGCATTTGCTGCACATCAACGGCGGCGACTTATTTGTACAGAGCAGCAGCGGTCTCATTCGCTTTGGCTACAATGGAGCCAACGAATGGCAGATGGCTACCACGGGTGCTGGAGCGGATCTACGTTGGTATACCACTACCGATGGTGGTACCACCATTACGCCGCGGCATTACTTTAGTCAAAACGGTAACATGGGCATTGGTGGTTTTTCTGGTCCTGGCGTACCCTTGGGCAGGGTAGATGTAATTGGTGCAGGTACTACCAGCAGTACCAATACGCTGATGCTACGCAATAGTCTTGGAGATACGCTGTTGAGAATGCGGGATGATGGCAGAATGGGTATTGGCTATAACGGTACCAGCTATGGAAGAACGCTGAATATGGGTGGCACTGGCATCAACTTTTATACAGCCAATGAAGCTGCTTTTGGCGGTGCTGTTTTTCCTACTGATACTTCGTTGGTGATATGGAGCAATAGTGCTTCCAATAACTACCTCGTGTTGCAACCCAGCTGGGGCAACACCGGCATTGGTACTTATACGCCTAACGCAAAATTTCATGTCAATGGCTCACAGCTGATTGGCAATAATTCATCCCGTATTGCTACGGGTTATCAATTGAGTGTAGATGGAAGAATAATGGCAGAAGAGGTAACTGTACAAAACAGCACCACCTGGCCCGATTATGTGTTTGATGAAGCGTACAAACTCATGCCCCTTGCAGAAGTTGAGCAAAATATTTTAAAGAACAAACATTTGCCCAACATACCCTCGGCTGCAGAAGTAAAACAAAATGGTATTGTATTGGGAGAGATGAACCGAAAGCTCATGGAAAAAGTGGAAGAGCTCACACTCTATATCATTGAACTGAATAAGAAAAACGAAGTGCTTGCACAAAAAGTGCAGGCATTAGAAAGCAAAGCTTTCCATCAACAGTAATGCTGAACAGGCTTTTTTCTTTATCAGTTAATGCACAAACATGACACGAACAATCAAACACCTGTTGCTCTGCATCTGTCTCTGTACAATGATGGGCTCCGCTGCTATGGCACAAGCCACCAACATCGACGAGATACTCAGAGACCCCAGCAATAATTACTACACAATAGTAGCAAAAGCGGAGGCTTTTTTTGCAGCCAATGGAACGGTGGGTACCGGCTACAAAGAATACAAACGCTGGCAGTTCATGGTAAAAAATAATATTTCGGAAGATGGCACTTTGCCCGATATGGTAAAGAATAACCAGAGAGCTCTCGACCAATATAAAGCCAGCCAATTACTCAAAGGAGCTGTAACGCCCCTGGCAGCATCTTCCAACTGGATTGCGTTGGGGCAACCCAACCCCAGTTATCCGGCTGGATACGCTCAAAACGGGGTAGGCCGCACCAGCAGTCTCGATTTTAAAGGCAATGATATTTGGGTGAGCACACCCGGAGGCGGTATGTGGTTTGGCGATTTTGTAAGTGGCACCACTTACAACTGGAGTCCTCAAACAGATGGCATACCAAACCTTGCCGTGCAGGATATTGAAATTGCACCTTCCAATACCAACGTCATGTATGCCCTTACCGGTGCGGTGGGTTCGGCCTCGGGGTATCGTAGTACCGGCGTTATCAAATCTACTGATGCTGGCAGTACATGGCAATTGACAGGCCTCAACTTTTCAGAAAGCGGTAGCACAAAGGGGTACAAGCTATTGGTACATCCCAGCAATTCAGGTATTGTATGGGCTTGTACCGATGCAGGCCTTTACAGAACCGGCAATGGTGGCACCAGTTGGGAATTGGTTACATACTATACCACCGTTGGCGGTACGCAAACCAATCTTTCTACCAATGCATACGATATTGTATTTCAGCCCGGCAGTACTACTACCTTGTATGCCACCAGCAACGGCCCGTACTTTTATAAAAGCACCGATGGCGGCCTCACCTTTTTAAGGGTAGACAGGGTAGGTGCCGGACTACCCACATCTGGTGGCAGAGCTCAAATTGGTGTTACGGCTGCCAACAGTTCCTACATCTATCTGCTGTATGGCAATGGCACTTCTTATCAGGGCTTGTACCGGAGTACCAATGGCGGTACCAGTTTTGCGCTGCGCAGCAGTGCCCCCAATGTTTTGGGCAGTCAGGCCTGGCGCAATATTGCCATTGCTGTATCGCCCACCGATGCAGAAGACATTTATGTAGGTGGCCTTGATGTGTACAAAAGCACAACAGGTGGTGCTACCGGCGGTTGGACGCAGATTTCCGATTGGTTCACCACTGCCGCCAATCAGTTTTGCCATGCCGATATTTTCGAACTCATTTGTGATGGTACTTACCTGTGGGCTGCCACCGATGGCGGCGTTTACCGCATGACCCGCAGCACCGATAGTTGGGCCAGTCTCAACAACAACATGCAAACAGGCCAGGTGTACCGCATGGGTATTGACCCAACGGCTTCTGCTGCTTTTGTAACCGTTGGTCTCCAAGACAATGGCACCTACCGAAACACCGGGGCACAATACAAAAGCATTGGTGGGGGCGATGGTATGGAAACCATAGTAACCCCGAGTAATACAAATGTGATTTATCTGTCCTCTCAAAACGGCAACTTTTCACGAAGCGATGATGGCGGCAATACCAATACCGATATCAGAAGTGGTGCAGGTAACTGGACAACACCAGCGGTTTTAAGGCCGGGTTTTGATACCCATATTTATATCGGCTACACCAATATTGATTACAATACTACTTCTGGTAATGGCGCTTGGAGCACCATCACCACCGGATTTGCCGGCGCCATCGAATCGTTGGAGTTTGCCCCAAGTAGCAACTCAATTTTGTATGCTACAGATGGCACATCTGTTCGTCGTTTCAATTTGAGTGGAGGTGTTTGGTCGGCGGCAACTGTTATTACTGGCAACCTGCCCGCCATGAGTAACATTACCGAATTGGCCGTAGATCCCAACAATTCTTCGCATGTTCTTATTTCAGTTGGGGGTTATACAGCCACCCGAAAAGTGTATGAAACCTTCAACGCCAACGCTGCAACCCCCACCTGGAATAGTATTGTTGGGGTGCTGCCCAACGTGCCCATCAATTGTATAACCATGGACGATGATGCCAGCAATACCATTTATGTTGGTACAGATATAGGCGTTTTTGTAAGAAACGATGTGCTCCAAAACTGGATTATGTACAGCACCAGGCTTCCTACAACACGGGTGTACGATATTGAGATTAACCGTGCTTTGTCGCCGCACAGAGTGTATGCGGCCACGTTTGGCAGGGGTGTTTTCTATTCAGAAGTTTACACAGGTTGCGGCGCATCTATTACGCTTAGTGGCAATGTTACCGGCTTAAATTACACCGAAATGTCTACCACCATTACATCCACACAGGTGCTTACGGGCGGTGTGGGCACATCGGTAGCTTATAATGCCGGCAACAGGGTTCAATTAAATCCTGGTTTCAGTGCACGGTCAGGCACAAAATTTCAGGCTTATATACAGGGCTGTACCGGCGGTGGCAATACACCAAGGCCTTTAGAAAAAATATTGCTTGAAGAAAATGGCGATGTTGTGTACCCGGCAGCAGGCAGCATCAATCCTGCTGGGGCCGATCAGGAACTTTTGCCATCAGGAAGCATAAAGCCCGCCAGCATGTTGCCCAATAAGGGGAGTTTGAAAATACCAGCAAAAGGAACCACTAAACCACTGCCTGAAAAAAGGGCTATGCCCCAAAAGCAACACCCGCAGGGGGCAGATCAATAACTATTTTCACCAATAACAAGTGCTGCCCGCAGTGGCAGGGGAGCACTTGTTTTTTCGAAAAGGAACAGATTATCTATTTACAGTGGATGGCAGGTATATTTGAACTCCTATGTGGTATTTTGAAGTAGGCTGAAAAGAGTTTTAAATGCAAAAGAGTTGCCAAAAAAATTACCAGCACTCCTAAATGGCCCGTTGTGACAAATGAATTACCCACAGCACCAAAGCCGTTTTGGATTATTGATTGTTCGCCCTTACTTTTGCCATCCTTTTTTAAATTAGGGCATTTACACTTTGGGGGCACAAACAGCTCATTCTTAATGGTTTTCAAGATTGGCTCACCGGTTCTGCCGGCTGGGCTCTAAGTGTTTTTGCGGCTTTTGAACAGAAAAAAAACAGGTTCTAGCATATGTCTTCAACACAACTGACCAACAGGATTAACTTCGGTAAAGCCAAAAACCTCGCCGAGTCTCCTGACCTTCTGGCTATTCAGATTCAATCGTTTAAAGAGTTTTTCCAATTGGAAACAACCCCCGATAAGCGAAACAACGAAGGCCTTTTCCGGGTGTTTAAGGAAAACTTTCCGATTAGTGATACCCGTAACATTTTTGTGCTGGAATTTCTCGACTACTTTATCGATCCGCCCCGTTATTCACTCGATGAGTGTATGGAGCGTGGCCTTACCTACGCTGTGCCCCTGAAGGCTAAGCTGCGTTTGAGCTGTAACGATGAAGAGCATATCGACTTCCAGACTATCGTTCAGGATGTGTTCTTGGGCAATATCCCGTACATGACTCCCCGTGGTACATTTGTTATCAACGGTGCGGAGCGTGTAGTGGTAAGCCAGTTGCACCGTAGTCCCGGTGTATTCTTTGGCCAGAGCCTGCACCCCAACGGTACCAAAATCTACAGTGCCCGTGTAATTCCTTTCAAGGGTGCCTGGATGGAATTTGCGACCGACATCAACAACGTGATGTATGCCTACATCGACCGTAAGAAAAAGTTCCCCGTAACCACCCTGTTGCGTTCTATCGGTTTCGAAACCGATAAATCCATTCTGGAGTTGTTTGGCATGGCCGATGAAATCAACATCGATAAAAAATCTATCAAAACCCTCGTAGGTCGTAAGCTGGCTGCCCGTGTACTCCGCAGTTGGGTAGAAGACTTTGTGGATGAGGATACCGGTGAAGTAGTGAGCCTGGAGCGTAACGAAGTGTTGATGGAACGCGACAGTGTACTCGACGAAAAATCATTGGAAGAAATTCTGGAAATGGGCATCAAGAGCCTGTTTGTCCAGAAAGAAGACGTAGGTGGTGATTTTGCTATCATTTACAATACGCTGAATAAGGATACTTCGAACAGTGAACTGGAAGCCGTGCAGCACATCTACCGCCAGTTGCGTGGTAGCGATGCTCCGGACAACGAAACTGCCCGTGGTATCATCGACAAGCTGTTCTTCAGCGATAAGCGTTATGATCTCGGCGAAGTGGGTCGTTACAAAATTAACCGCAAGCTGGGCCTCAATTATCCTATTACCAAGAAGGTACTGACCAAAGAAGACATCATTTCCATCGTAAAATACCTGGTGAAACTCACCAACGGTAAGGCTGAAATTGATGACATTGACCACCTGAGCAACCGTCGTGTACGTACTGTAGGCGAGCAGTTGTATGCGCAGTTTGGTGTTGGTTTGGCCCGTATGGCCCGTACCATTCGTGAACGTATGAACGTTCGTGACAACGAAGTATTTACCCCTGTTGACCTGATCAACGCACGTACGTTGAGCTCAGTTATCAACTCATTCTTTGGTACTTCTCAGCTGTCGCAGTTCCTCGACCAAACCAACCCGCTGTCAGAGATTACGCACAAGCGTCGTATTTCTGCCCTCGGACCAGGTGGTTTGAGCCGCGAACGTGCCGGCTTCGAAGTTCGTGACGTACACTACAGCCACTACGGTCGTTTGTGTACCATCGAAACTCCGGAAGGTCCAAACATTGGTCTGATTTCTACGCTTTGCGTACACGCCAAGATCAATGACATGGGCTTTATCGAAACGCCTTACCACCCTGTACAAGAGGGTAAGGTGGACGTGAAAAAACTCAAGTTCCTGAGTGCGGAAGAAGAAGATACTGCGAAAATTGCCCAGGCCAATTCTGAACTGAAGGACGATGGCAACTTTGCAGAAGAACGTATCATCAGCCGCCAAACAGGTGACTTCCCCATTCTGGAAAAGAATGAGGTAGAATACATGGACGTTGCCCCCAACCAAATTGTAGGATTGTCTGCATCACTCATTCCGTTCCTGGAGCATGATGACGCCAACCGTGCCCTGATGGGATCAAACATGCAACGCCAGGCCGTTCCATTGCTGAAGCCAGAAGCACCCATCGTAGGTACCGGCTTCGAAGGCAAAGCAGCCCGTGACAGCCGTGTGCAAATCACTGCAGAAGGTGATGGCGTGGTAGAATTTGTGGACGCTACTGAAATCCATGTACGTTACAGCCGCAACGACGAGCAGCGTCACATCAGCTTTGATGATGACCTGAAAGTATACAAGCTCACCAAGTTCATCAAAACCAACCAGGGCACCAGCATCAACCACCGTCCGGCTGTGAAAAAAGGCCAGGCCGTAAAAGCCGGCGACTTCCTGACAGAAGGTTATGGTGTACGGGATGGCGAACTGGCCCTTGGTCGCAACCTGAAAGTGGCCTTCATGCCATGGAAAGGTTACAACTTCGAAGATGCCATTGTAATCAGCGAACGTATCGTAAGCGAAGACTTGTTTACTTCTGTACACATCGATGAATATGAACTGGAAGTTCGCGACACCAAATTGGGTGAAGAAGAACTGACACCAGATATTCCTAACGTAAGCGAAGAAGCCACCAAAGACCTCGACGAAAACGGTATCATCCGTATTGGTGCGATGGTAAAAGAAGGCGATATCCTGATTGGTAAAATCACTCCTAAAGGTGAAAGCGATCCTACTCCGGAAGAGAAACTCCTCCGTGCCATCTTCGGCGACAAAGCCGGCGATGCCAAAGACGCTTCACTGAAAGCGCCAAGCGGTACTGAAGGTGTGGTGATCAACAAGAAGCTCTTCCAGCGTACCAAAAAAGACAAGAACAGTAAGGTTCGTGAAAAAGCCGCACTGGAAAAAGTAGAGAAGATCCACGAGAAGAATGAGCAGGATATCAAAGACCTGTTGCTCGAAAAACTGCAGGTGTTGCTCGGCAACAAAACCAGCGCAGGTGTAAGCAACAACTTTGGTGAAGTGCTGATAGGCAAAGGCGTGAAGTTCAACCAAAAGAACATCAGCCAGATTGACTTCCAGAACGTAAACCCATTGGGTTGGACCGGCGATCAGCATATTGATGAACTCATTAACCAGTTGCTGCACAACTATACCATTAAGTACAACGAAGAGCTGGGCCGCTACAAGCGGGAAAAATTCAACATCAGCATTGGTGATGAATTGCCTGCAGGTGTGCTGAAACTGGCGAAAGTGTACCTCGGTGTAAAACGTAAGTTGAAAGTAGGTGATAAGATGGCGGGCCGCCACGGTAACAAGGGTATCGTAGCCAAAATCGTTCGCCACGAAGACATGCCATTCCTCGAAGATGGCACGCCTGTAGACATCGTGCTGAACCCATTGGGTGTACCTAGCCGTATGAACCTCGGTCAGATTTATGAAACTGTACTGGGTTGGGCTGGTAAGCAATTGGGCCTCCGTTTTGCCACGCCAATTTTCGATGGTGCTTCTACCGACGAAATTGCCGACTACATCACTAAGGCTGGTTTGCCCACTTTCGGCCACACGTACCTGTACGATGGTGAAACCGGCGACCGCTTTGACCAAAAAGCTACTGTAGGTGTGATCTACATGATTAAATTGCACCACATGGTGGATGATAAGATGCACGCCCGTTCTATCGGACCATACAGCTTGATTACACAGCAGCCGCTGGGTGGTAAAGCACAGTTTGGTGGTCAGCGTTTCGGTGAAATGGAAGTGTGGGCACTGGAAGCATACGGTGCTGCCAACATTCTGCAGGAATTGCTCACCATTAAGTCGGATGACATCATTGGCCGTGCCAAAACATACGAAGCGATTGTAAAAGGCGACAACATCCCTCGTCCGGGTGTGCCAGAAAGCTTCAACGTGTTGATCCACGAATTGCGTGGTCTCGGTCTCGACATGAAGTTCGATTAATCGACAGCTCTGATAACCTCAGCATACAACCGCTCCTCTTGCAGGAGCGGTTTTTTTGTTGCTGGGGGGAAAGACGGAAAGTCGGAAAGTCGGAAAGTCGGAAAGTCGGGAAAGTCGGAAAGTCCGGAGACGGATTTCTCCCCTCCTGGGAGGGGTGGCCTTCAGGCCGGGGTGGGTGGTCGGATGTAAAGTCAGGAAAGTCCGTGGTCCGTTGTCGTTATTCCGGAGTCCGTAGAAAACTGCTACCCTGAGCCTGTCGAAGGGTAGTCGGGAAGAAGGTAGTCCGGAGTCGGTAGAAGACAGCCACCCTGAGCATGTCGAAGGGGTAGTAGTCCGGAGTCGGTAGTCGGAAGTCCGAAGAAAACTGCTACCCTTAGCATGTCGAAGGGTAGTCGGGAAGAACGTAGTCGGTAGTCAGAGAGCTTCAACATCATTTACAAATGACTTCAGCATTACACACAGTGAGTGGCAGATGATGTACATACAAATGCCCCGGTTATTCGGGGCATTTGTATCAGATAGCAATAGTTGGTTTCAAGTAACTCAACATCCGCCATCACGGGGTACGGCATAGATCTGTTTCCCCAAAACAGATAAGGTATAGACCTTCCCTGCTTTTGACGGAAGCAACAACTGCCATGTTTTGCCCTTATCGGCCGATTTGAAAACGCCTTTGGGATGACCACAATAGAAGTTGCCCTCCACTTCAATAATGGAACTAATCATGGCTTCCTCGGGTAGCGGTGCATTATTGGGATGACAGGCCGAATAGGATTGATTGGCCAGCGTAAATAGATTATTGATGGGCCTTGGGGTATTCGCCGGCTGCAATGCTTCGTCAATAGGATGCCAGGTGATGCCTCCGTCGTAAGAAACCCTGATTCTTCTTGTATGTGACTGCGTACTGAACGTAATAGCGGCAAAACCACCTTTAATTTTAGCAACATCAATGCCCACACCGCCTTCGCTGATGACCCATTCCCAATGTGCACCATTATCGGTCGAACGCTTGATGCCCCGTTGGCCGGTGGCAATAATAACGCCGGCCGACTGCACCTGCTTATTGCCAGCAGTTTGCTGTGCTATTGCAGGAGGTATGGCAGTGGTTTCCTGCCAGGTGTTGCCCGCATCCGAAGAAATGAAAGCCATGCTTTCTGCATCCGTTGGGGCTTGCAGGGGCAGCAGATGCTCCTGCGGTGTAGCTACCGCACTGTGCTGTACTTTGGTAGACTCATTCGCCACCTCAATGGCCAAAGGAAGAAACAGGAGTACAAATGCAGATGAATAGATTTTCATAGTGATGAATGTATGGGTGATGGATGAAATGATGACCCGAAACTATCGGTCATTTGCGTAGCAGCAACATTTTTTGCCGTAAAAAGAGGTAAAGGATGCGTAAAACCTTGGTAAAGCCATCTGCCAGCGGCTTTATCAACTATTTTGCACACATGAAGCCACGGGTTTTTATTGCCAATGTATTCCTCCTGATGGTACTGATAACAACTGCTGTTGCATGTATCAATAAAAAAGAGCAGCTGCCAGCAAAGCATTTGGAAGTGGTACTTCGTGAAATAGGCCACCAGTTATTGCTGACGGCCAAAGATTCTACCTCCCGGGTGCTGCCGGTGAAGCAATTACATGATAATACCTACCAGCTTTCTTTTCAGCACGACTTCAGTTTTGTGTCAGATTCACTCATCAATTTGGTACAACGAACGTTTGAGCAAGACGGGGCGGCCAATCATTACATCGTGAATGTGAGAAACTGTGCCCAACAGGGAACCATTCTGGCCTTTGAAATCAACAAACAAGCCACCGATTTGACGCCCTGCCGGGGCCGCACTTTACAAGAAGCTTGCTACATCATCGAACTTGAATTTTTGCCCAGCAACACCACCCATCGCTTGTGGTGGCTGTTGTTGCTGATTCCTTTGGCCATTGGCGGCTATTATCTGAAAGGCAGGTTGCGCAAGCCAGCAGCGCCGCTGTTGGTACATGAAACCATGGACTACCTGCCGTTGGGCCGCTTTCAATTGTATACCGGTAGCCATGTACTCAGCATTGGCGACAAACAAATACCACTCTCAGAAAAAGAAACCAAAGCACTCACCCTGTTTGCGAACAACATGCACCAGGTGGTAGAAAGGGAAAGACTGATGAAAGAGATTTGGGAAGATGCCGGGCTGGTCGTCATCAGTAAAAATGTGGATGTGTTGGTGTCTAAACTGCGTAAGAAATTGGCAGATGATCCCGCCATTAGAATCATCAACATACCCGGCAAGGGCTACAAATGCACGGTAGGGTAGTCGGGAAGTCAGTAGTCGGTAGTCCGGAGAGGTAGTATCTCCCCGCCTCAAGCGGGAGGGGTAGCCTTTAGGCCGGGGTGGGCAATTCGACCTGAGACCATGCGCCACTATTTGCCTTGCGGGTGTATTTTTAACTACCAATCATTTTTTACAAAAGCACTTAGCCCCTATGATTACGATGCTCCTGCACTTGGGTCAACGTTTTTCCCGCTCTACCATATCTGTACTTTCTGTTTGCCTCTATATTGTATTTTCTATTATTAAGAGATTTGCCGATGATCAAAGGCTGATGCTGATACCTGTGTTATTCGCAATAGTCCTGGTAGCCATTGCAGGCATCAAAATATTTGCCTGCTTTAGACAGCGGGCAGCCATTACCAGTAAGCAGCACCGCTGGCTGTTGGTTTATTTGCTACTCAATACGGGCGTACTATCGCTAAGTCTTTCTTACTATTGGCAAAAGGTATAGTCGGCCGTAGAAGGATGCTGAAAGCTTTCAATGGCCACGGATGTCAATTCGTGGACGGACCTTGTATCAAATGTGAATAGGGGTTACTGCTGGTACAAGTTTGCCGCAGTTATCGGGGCTGTCGTCATTCATTGCTCGTCTGGTGTCACTTTTTCTCCATTTATCCATACGCCTTCCTCGGTTATGAGCAACTCCTGCTGGGGGTGTTCGGCCATGCCTTTGCGCAGCAGCGGAATGTAGAGCACTTCCATAAAAAAAGCCGCCAACGGGTACAAAGGCTGCAGCTCCGGATGGGTATCGAGGTAAGATTGGGAAAGGGCTTCACCCTGGTAGGTAACCGTCACCGTTACGGGAATATGCATGGGCATTGGTTGATGCATAAATGTAGGAGTGCTTTTGGGAATGTTGGTAGCGAAATTTACAGGGGTATGAGTCAGTATTCAGTAGACAGTAGTCCGTAGTCCGTAGACCGCCAGCCCCCTTCGTACCTCGTACCTCATACCTCGTATCTCGTCCCTCGTCCTTCCTCCGTACATTCACTCACACAAAAGAAAAAATCATTGATGAAGCAATTGTTTCTTACCATTTTAAGTGCCGGCTGCACACTGCTGGCAATGGCGCAAACGGAGTGGCCCCTGTACATTGGTACTTATACCGGCACGGGTAGCCACGGCATTTATGTGGCCAAGGTAGATGCCCGAACCGGCGCCATCCGGCTGGTCGATTCGCTGGCGGCCGACAACCCCTCGTACCTGGCGCTGAACAAAGCCGGCAACCGCCTCTATGCCGTTACTGAAAATGGGGGCAGCAATCCCGGAGCCGCTTCCTCTTTTATGAAAGAAGAAGGCAGTGGTAAATGGGTACCCCTCAATACCAGCCCGCAGCTTACCGGCGGCGATCATCCCTGCTATATTGCGGTAAACAAGGCGGGTACTCATGCCATAGTGGCCAACTATACCGGTGGCTCGGTATCGGTGTTTCCTATCGATTTTGTTGGGGCCTTGGACAATGTCAGCCAGCTCATTCAGCACCAGGGCAGCAGTGTGAACGCCGGCCGGCAGGAGAAGCCGCATGTACACAGCACCATTTTTTCGCCCAACGAACAATACCTCATGGTGGCCGATTTGGGTACCGATTACCTCACGGCTTATCCGTTCAACCCCAAAAAGGTGAATGAGCCGCTGGATACGGCCGGTGCCCTCCGCCTGAAGCTGTCGCCCGGTGCGGGGCCGCGGCATGTAAGTTTTCACCCGAGGCTGCCCATTGTGTATGTAATGGAAGAGCTGAGCGGCAAAGTGGCGGTGGTGCGTTTTGCACCCCAACAGCGCCAGCTACAGGTGCTGCAAACCATTCAAAGCGACCGGGTGAGTGCTCAACCCGGCAGTGCCGATATTCACCTCAGCCCCGACGGAAAGTTTCTCTACGCCAGCAACCGCATAGATGCCAACGATATTGCTGTTTTTGCGGTAGATACCCGCAGTGGCCGGTTGCGTTTTGTGCAGTCCATTAGCACGGGGGGGATCAAGCCCCGCAATTTTACACTGTCGCCCGATGGTAAATTTGTGCTGGTGGCCAATCAGCAATCGAACAACATTGTGCTGTTTCACCGCAACGCCCTTACGGGTAAGCTCACCGCCGCTAACCAATCTTTTTCGCTGCCTACACCGGTTTGTTTGGTCTTTGGCAAATAGCACTGGCGGAGTATTTGGACACTGTATGACAGGCGGTTATATTTGTAGCGATTGCTTATGGTAGATGATGTGAAAATAAAAATGGCGTTCATGGCATTTCTCCGCAGTGCCTGTGCCAATGTACCCTGACGACGGGGCGGCGAGGTTGTTATGTTACCCGCCGGTGTATGTATGGTACTTTTTTAATTCGTCCTCATTTTTAATTTCCAACATGAAGAATATTGCTGTTGTAGGCCTGGGAAAAGTAGGTTCCCTTGTGGCCACTTTGTTATCTGAAAATTTTACTGTTACCGGCATAGATCAGCGCAAGCCCGCCGATGCTATGCCTTTTTATATTGCAACCGGTAGCGTAACCGATGCGGCATTTATTAAGCAAACCCTTACGGGTAAAGATGCCGTGGTGTCTTGCCTGCCTTACTCACTCAACCTGCCCATTGCGCAGGCTGCTTTCGAGTTGGGCATCCACTATTTCGATTTAACTGAAGATGTGCCCACCACCACTGCCATTCGGGAAATGGCCAAAACCTCGAAGGGAGCCATGGTACCGCAGTGCGGATTGGCTCCGGGTTTTATTGGCATTGTTGGTGCTAATTTGTATAACCGTTTTACCAAACTGCGTGATGTAGAACTGCGGGTAGGGGCCCTGCCCAAATATCCCAACGGGCAAATGGCGTACTCCTTTACCTGGAGCCCCGCTGGTGTTATCAACGAATACATCAACGATGCAGAAGTGATTCACAACGGCGTTCGTAAAATGGTATCTTCTTTGGATGGCTTGGAAATGATCAACATCGAAGGCCGCGACTTTGAAGCGTTTACCACCAGTGGTGGCCTTGGCACCATGTGCGAAACCCTCGAAGGCAAGGTGGATACCCTCAATTATAAAACCATTCGCTATCCCGGTCACTGCCAGCTCATGAAGTTTTTCTTGTATGAACTGCTCATGAAAAACGACCGCGAATTGTCGGAAAAAATACTTACCGAAGCCAAGCCGCCGGTGCGGGAAGATGTGGTGTATGTATATGCTGTGGTAGAAGGCTGGCAGGGCGAGAACCTGGCCCGGGAAGAGTTTTACAATGCCTATCATCCCATTACGATTCAGGGTAAGGAATGGCGGGCCATTTCGTGGACAACGGCGGCATCTGTTGCGGCTGTGGTAGAAATGGTATCGAATGGTTCACTGCCGGCGCAGGGCTTCATTAAGCAGGAAGACATTCCGTTGGAGGCGTTTCTGCAAACCCGCCACGGTAGTTTGTATGCACAGTATCAGCCATAAAGAATAGCCGACCGACCACGGACGACTGACCACTGAAATAATACAACGTCCCCGACCAAGGTTGGGGACGTTTTGTTTTGCTATATGCTGTCGCAGGCTTCTCGGCCTGTGACGGGATGGTTACTCGTTCAATGAACCATCAACGCAACGTCCTGTGCCAGAAACGTTGCTGGGAATTTCTTTTAATAGCTGCTTTAGTAACGGGGATGCACTGGCCAGGAGGCCATCGCAAGGTGGAGACAGCGTCTCCGGACTACTGACTTCGGTCTTCCCAACTACCTGCCCACCATCCACTCTTTAAACACATCAAACGAAGCGGCCAAACGGGTGCTTCGTTGTGGCAGGGCAAAGAGGTGAGCGACGTTTTCCGGCACGGGTACTGCTGCTCCGCTGATCTCGGCTACCACGTCGGGGAATTTCACGGGGTGAGCCGTTTCCAGAAAGAAGCCGGGGGCGCCGTTGTGTTGCAGCTGGTATTGTTGCAACGCATACAAACCCACAGCACCATGCGGGTCGCAGAGGTAGTTGTAATCCTGCAACGCAGCGGCAATGGTATCACGGGTAGTGGCATCACTTACACTGACGGCCGTGAGGTGGTTGCGCAACCACTGCACGTCTTGGTCATACATTTCCATGATGCGGACAAAATTGCTGGGCCGGGCTACATCCATGGCATTGGAAATAGTGGCTACGGCGGTTTTATCGGGCAAAATGCCGGTGCGCAAATACTGCGGAATGGTATCGTTGCTGTTACAGGCCGCTATAAAATGCTGAATAGGCAGGCCGCTGCGCTGGGCAACCATGCCGGCGCAAATATTGCCGAAGTTTCCGCTGGGCACACTCACCACAGGGGCTTGTTCATAGGGCCATTGTTGCAGCGCAAAAAAGTAATACAACTGCTGCGGCAACCAACGGGCTACGTTGATGGAGTTGGCCGAAGTGAGTTGGTATTGCGCATTCAAATCGGTATCGGTAAAGGCTTGTTTTACGATGGCCTGGCAATCATCGAAGCTGCCGGCTACGGCTAACGCATGCACATTGCTGCCACAGGTCGTAAGCTGCAATTCCTGCACGGGGCTTACTTTTCCTTCAGGGTAAAGAATGATGACTTCAACCCCTTCCACATTGTCGAAACCATTGGCAACGGCGCCACCTGTATCGCCCGACGTAGCTACGAGCACCGTTATCTTTTTTTCGTTGCCCGCATTGAAGTGCGCCAGGCAGCGGCTCATAAACCGGGCACCCACATCTTTAAAGGCCAGCGTAGGGCCATGAAACAATTCAAACGAAAATACCTGCTCACTCAGCTGCACCAACGGAAATGGAAAGTCAACAGTTTCGGCTACAATGCGGTGCAGTACTTCATCGGGCATGCTTTGGCCCACGTAGGGTTTCATTACCCTGAAGGCCAGTTCTGTTTTGTCCCAATCGGCCAGTGGGCGTTGCTTCAGCAAGCCATGAGCCGACGGAATCATTTCGGGATAATACAACCCTTTATCGGGTGCTTGACCGGTTACGGCGGCTGTTTTAAAATCAACAGGAGCACTGGCTCTGTTGGTGCTATAGTAGTGCATAAACAGGTTATGGTTTTACTTTTACGCCATCGGCATTGATGCTGGTAACGTACGTGTGGTTGTCGATGCCAAGGCGGTTGAAAACGGACTGCATTTCTGTTGCAATGGCGTGTGCAGTTTCGGGTGTACTGCTGAGCATAAATACTGATGGACCCGAGCCGGAAATACCGCCACCCAAAGCACCGGCTGCCATGCAGCGTTGCTTCAGCTCATCAAAACCTGGTATAAGAATACTGCGAACGGGTTCAATAATGTGGTCTTCCAACGAACGGCCAATGAGGGCATGATCATTTTTCAGAATGCCGGCAACCAAACCCGCAATATTACCCCATTGCTTGATGGCGTTTTTTAATAGCACGGTTTGTTTGAGGATGGCTCTTGCGTCGGCGGTTCGCACTTCAATTTGCGGATGCACAATGCTCACAAACAAATCGGGAGCAGGCAGGGCAACCACATCCAACGGAAAGATGGAACGGATGAGCGTGATGCCACCATAAATGCACGGTGCGATGTTGTCGGCATGCTTTACTCCGCTGGCTACTTTTTCGCCAAACATGGCAAACTGTACTAACTCTTCTTTGCTGAAGCGATTGTTGAGCAGCATATTGGCACCCACTACGGCACCGGCAGCACTGGCGGCAGAAGAGCCAATGCCGCTACCGGGTTTGATGTGTTTGCGTATGGTAATATCGAAGCCAAAGGGTTCATCAATAGCGTCGAGCATGGCGAGGAGTGCCGCACCAGCTACGTTTTTTTCGGGGTCGGTGGGCAAATGATATACCGGGTCGGGCTGAATGATGATGCGTTTTTCATCAATCAATGTAATGTCGATTTCATCGCAGGGTTCGTGGAGGGCAAAGCCCAATACATCAAATCCACACACCATGTTGGCTACGGTGCCCGGCGGCAATACAGTAATTGTTTGTTGCATGCTGTTGTGTTTTAATGAATGACCCGCATAATGTCGGCAAATACGCCCGATGCGGTTACATCGGCACCGGCGCCGGCACCTTTTACCACCAAGGGTTGCTCGGGGTAGCGCTGGGTGTAATACAACACAATGTTGTCTTTGCCATACAAATGATAAAAATCGGATTCAGGAGCAATGTGGCGCAAGCCTACAGATGCTTTGCCATGCTCGAAGCTGGCCACAAATTTGAGCTTGCAACCATTGGCTTGAGCACCTTGCAACAAGCCGGCAAAATGTGCTTCGTGTTTTTCCATTTCGCTATAAAAATTGTCTACAGATCCTTCGTAACAAGAAGCGGGCAGAAATCCGTTGTTCGTGATGTCGTCCATTTCGAGTGCATAACCTGCTTCCCGTGATAAAATGAGGATTTTGCGCATTACATCGGTGCCACCCAAATCGAGGCGGGGATCGGGTTCGGTGTAGCCTTCTTCCTGCGCCTGCCGAACGACTGCTGCAAACGGGCGGCTGCCATCATAATTGTTGAACACAAAGTTGAGGGTGCCACTCAGCACGGCTTCAATTTTGTGAATCACATCTCCGCTTTTTACCAAATCGTTTAAAGTGCCAATCACCGGCAAACCCGCACCCACATTGGTTTCGAAGAGAAAGCTGGTATTGAATTCACGGGCCAGCGATTTCAGTTTTTTGTAATGGTTGAGAGCAGAAGCAGCGGCAATTTTGTTGCAGGCTACTACCGCAATGCTTTTGCGCAGCAAGGGTTCGTACATGCCCGCTACTACATCGCTGGCAGTAATGTCTACAAACACACTGTTGCGCAGGTTGCGGCTCACAATGGCTTGCACTAGTGTGTCGGGTGTTTGTGCTTCACCATTTTCTTCGAGTAAATGTTTCCAGTTGCTGAGGTCTACGCCCTTGTCGTCAAAATACATTTGGCGGCTGTTGGCTACACCCACCACACGAACTTGCATGCGCAATTGCTCTGCCAAAAAAGCTTGTTGCTGTTGCAGTTGATCGAGCAGTCGTCGGCCCACATTGCCTACGCCCACTACAAACAAGTTGAGCTGTTTTTGTACTTCTTCAAAAAACGATTCGTGTAAAACGTTCACTGCTTTTTTTACATCACGGGCAGCAATGACTGCAGAGATATTTTTTTCTGAAGAGCCCTGTGCTATGGCCCGCACATTGATACCGTTGCGGCCCAGTGCTGAAAACATTTGTCCGCTAATGCCGGGATGGCTTTTCATTTGATCGCCTACCAATGCGACAATTGACAGGTCGCTTTCTACAGCAACGGGTTCTACTTTTTTGCCGGCTATTTCTATTTCAAAAGCAGCATTCACTGCAGCACTAGCCCGTTGAATATCTGCTGCATGGATGCCCACACAAATAGAGTGTTCTGAAGAACCTTGTGTAATGAGAATGACATTGATTTTTTCGTTGGCCAATGCCTGAAACAACCGCTTCGAAAAACCGGGAATGCCAATCATGCCACTGCCTTCGAGGCTGATGAGGCTGATATTGCTGATGCTGGAAATGCCCCGGATAAAACCATTGTCGCTGTTGGTTTCGTGTTGTATCACAGTGCCGTGATCTTGTGCTGCAAAAGAGTTTTTAATCCACACCGGAATCTTCATCTGCATCGCAGGTTGAATGGTGGGTGGATAAATCACTTTGGCACCAAAGTGGGAGAGTTCCATCGCTTCTTGGTAGGAGATGGCGGGCAATGGTTTGGCATTGCTTACCCAGCGGGGATCTGCGGTCATCATGCCACTTACATCGGTCCAAATTTCGAGGGCTTCTGCCTGTAACGCTGCTGCATAAATAGCTGCAGTATAGTCGGAGCCACCGCGGCCCAATGTAGTGGTAAGGTTGTGTTCGTTGCTGGCAATAAAGCCCGGCGCTATAAACAACGCATCTTGCGACTGTGCAATGGACTGGCGAATGTTTTCATTCGTAACAGCAAACACCACGGCTGCATTGCCAAACTGGCTATCGGTTTTAATGAGTTGGCGGCTATCGAGCCAAGTATGCGCATGGCCAATGGCCTGCAAGTAACCGGAGATGATTTTGGAAGACAGTAATTCGCCAAAGCTCACGATACGGTCTTTGCTACGGGAAGACAATTCCTGCAGAGAAAATACCCCTTCGCAAATGGTTTCGAGTTCGTTGCACAATTGTTTTACCACACTCAGGCAGGCACTTTGGTTGCTCACGGGCAGCAGTTCTCTCGTGGTGTCGAGGTGTCTTTTTTCTATACCCTTAATGACTTCTGCGTAGCGTTCATCGCCGGCTTCGGCCAGTTGACCACAGGCTATGAGTTGATCCGTGATGCCGGAGAAGGCAGATACCACAACAATTTTTTGCGCAGCAGGGTGTTGTAAAAAAATATCGGTGATGAGTTTGATATTGGTACTGTTGGCCACCGAAGTGCCACCAAATTTTAAAACGTGCATGGTAGATTAAGCTGAGAAATGAATACAAAAGTTGAACGCTGCAATGGCAGCAAACGGCGAAAGCCCACGGAGGTAATATGAAAAAGTACAACCCTAACGGGTTGTGGTAGTTGTAGTGGTTGTAGTAGAGGTAAACATGCCACTAGTCGCAAAGCGAAACAGGAGTTCTAACACAGCCCACATACCGCCGGGAGTGGCGGGCTTAGCGATGGCAATCGCAACGGCCTTGTATGTGTTGTTTGAAGTCATTGTAAGAGCAAATGTAAAGGCTAATGCTATTTGTTGTTATTTGTTTTGAAAAAATCTTTCTTTTATTGATGGTGTCTAAAGAATCAACGAAACTGTTGGAAAAAGAAAAAGGCAACCTCAGTTGAGGTCGCCTTTTTCAGATGGTTGTTGTTAGTCTAGAATGCGTATACGGCGGCAATGAGGGCGTTGGCAGCCGATTTGCTGCTGTTGCTTTTGCCGTCGATGAAAATAGCTTTGCTGGCGTTTTCGATGCGGATTTCAGGAATGAGGGTAAGAGCACCGAGGCGAATGTTGGCAGAGAGGGTATTGGCAAAAATGCTGCCACCTTCAGCAGCACTGCTGAATACATTGAGCTGCTTGCTATCGTCAAACAATTCGCTGCGCAGGGTAAGGCCAAAGCTTTTGCTGAAATCGGCGTTGAAATACAAAGCCGAACCCCACCATGAACTGGCGCTACCGAACTTATCGTTTTGCTTGAGTTTGTAGCTGGCCACAGTACCGTCGTACCCAATCGAGAAGTTGTCAGAAACACCGAGGGTGGCAACTAAATCAACCTGGTTCATTTTGGTGGTATCGCTGCTTTTGCCGCCTACATAGTTCAGGTACAATTTGAGCTTGCCGTTTTTGGTGCCGGTGCTAAACTGGCCGATAAGGTATTTTGGGGAAACGCCTGTTGTACGTTGGTCGGTAGGGTTGGAAATACCAATCATAATACCGCTGCTACCAAATTTGTAATCAGCTTTTACACCGGTATGCGTAAATGGTCCGTAAGAAAACATGTAGCTCATGCTATAGTTGCGGTTGAGCTGCGGATCTACCAGTTCGTAACCAACGTGTGTGGCCCAGCTACCAGCGGTAAATGTGAGCTTGTCGCTGGCCGCATAGGTTACATATAATTGCTTGATGGCTTGTGTGATGCCATTGTCGGCATAGGCAAATTCTTTAGCCCGTGTACCAAATCCGAGGTCTGCTACCATGCCTACCTTGCCCAGTGTTTTTTCAAACTTCAGCGAAGCCATGCCCAGCTCAAAAGAGTTGTGCGAATTGGTGAAGCTGGTTTTATTGTTGGCACCGGATTTGGCGAAATCGAGTTTGTAATACACATCGGCGTAGCCGCTGATTTTTAAAGGATTTTTTTCTTCTGTTTCGGTTGAGTCGGTTTGTGCAAAAAGAGCGTTAACAGATAGACATACCAAAGTGGTAGCAACAAATTTTTGTAACATTGCAATGCATTTTTAATGTGAACGAAGGGTACAGTACAGACTATGCCAGTAGTCTGAGCACACTGTACCTTTTTCTTTTGCCTGTGCTGAAGCGGTTAGTTTGGTTATTGGAAAAAATAGAAGGCGGCCCGACTAAAGTGCCAGCAATAGCCGGGCGCCTGAGATAGACAACTTAATGGGGATTCAGAATGGGTTGTGTGCTAAAAAGAGTGTCGGTTAGAGTTGGTTTTTCAAAATATTTGCGGCGCATCATCCGCCATTAGAGTTCAGCGTAGTTTTCTTCAGCTTCTTTCATCACACCATTGCTTTGTACGAGTACATGGCCTTGCATGTATTTCTCGTTGTGCTGAGAAGCATCCAATCCCATGTCTTCGTCGGCTTCGCTTACACGCAGCGGCAATACGAGATCAATGAATTTGAAAATGAGGTAAGACATAGCGAAGCTGAAACCAACGGCCACCAGCATGCCTTTTACTTGCGTAAAGAAGAATGCAGCATTGCCATAAGCCAGGCCATCCTGACCAGCACTGTTTACAGTTACAGTGGCAAAAACGCCAGTCAGCAGCATACCTACAATACCACCCACGCCATGGCAGGGGAATACATCGAGGGTATCATCCAGCTTACTTTTTTGCTTGAAGTGTACAGCCAGGTTAGAAATGATAGCTGCCACTACGCCAATGAAAATGCTTTGCGGAACTGCTACAAAGCCAGCGCCGGGTGTAATGGCTACGAGGCCCACCACTGCGCCAATACAAAAGCCAAGTACAGAAGGCTTTTTGCCACGGAGTACATCAAAGAACATCCAGCTCAAACCTGCGGCTGCGGCAGCAGTGTTGGTAGTGGCAAAAGCAGAAACCGCCAGGCTATTGGCACCCAGAGCAGAACCTGCGTTGAAGCCAAACCAGCCAAACCACAGCAAACCTGTACCAATCAGTACGTATGGTATGTTGGCCGGGGGAACTTCTTCCTGCAACAGTTTTGATTTGCGGGGTTTCAGCACCAGTGCGCCTGCCAGGGCTGCACATCCGGCTGAAATGTGTACCACGGTACCGCCGGCAAAATCGAGCACACCCATTTTAAACAGGAAACCTTCGGGGTGCCATGTCCAGTGGGCCAATGGTGCGTATACCAGCAAGCCAAACAGGGCAATGAAAAGAATGTAAGCAGTAAAGCGGATACGCTCAGCTACGGCACCTACTACCAGACCCGGCGTAATGATGGCGAACATGAGCTGAAAGAGTGCGAAAAGTGGTTTGGGAATGGTGGGGGCCAAAGACCAAGGCTCGCCAGACATCACATCTTTAAAAAATAAATGTGTTGTGGGGTTGCCAATGAAGCCACCAATGCTGGTGCCGAAAGACAGGCTGTAGCCAACTACAATCCAGAGAATGCTAACGATACCTGCAGCCACCACGCTTTTAATCATGGTGCTGATTACGTTTTTGCGATGCACCATACCGCCGTAGAAAAAGGCGAGGCCGGGTGTCATCAGGAATACCAGGGCCGTGGCTACCAATATCCAGGTAATGTCGGCGCCTGAGTAGGCTTTTCCCTCATCGTTGAAGGTGGGAAGCGATGGAATGAACAAGGCACCAATGGACACTGCTGCCAGAATCAGGAACGGTGCAATCTGCTTAATTGTCTTTTTAGCCATGAATGTGTTTTTAAGGTGAACGGATAACTAAAATCTAATATCTTAAATAATTCATTAAATAGAATATTGTAACCATTTGATGTGAATAAAAAATATTACATATTTTATAATTTAATATGATAATTGAAAAATTATTGGCAGCAATGCCAATAATTCTCTTTTATGCTTGTATGAAGCTGAATAAAATGCTGCTTTCCTTACTTTCAAGTAAGGATGTACCCATCAGGTACTCATCTACTTTGCGGGCACATTCGCGGCCTTCGCTAATGGCCCATACTACCAGGCTCTGACCGCGGCGCATATCGCCACAGGCAAAAACCTTCTGCAAAGTAGTCTGGAAATGTTGCTCCGAAGCTTTTACATTGCCCCGCTCATCCAGTTCCAGCTCCAAATCGGCAATGACGCCATTGTGCTGTGGATGGACGAAGCCCATGGCCAGTAACACGAGGTCACAAGGGATTTCTCTCTCAGTTTCTGTCTTTTCCTGAAACTTCACCGGGCGGCCATCTAGTGCCAGTTCCCATTCCAGGTCAACAATGCGGAGGGCTTTAATGGCACCGGCTTCGTTTTTAATCACTTCTTTAGTAGCAATTGCCCAATGGCGGTTACAACCTTCATCATGACTGCTGGTGGTTTTCAGCAGCATAGGGTAAGTGGGCCATGGCATGGCATTGGTACGACTATCGGGCGGCTGTGGCAGCAATTCAAATTGCGTAACACTGGCTGCACCATGGCGATTGCTCGTACCTACGCAGTCGCTTCCGGTATCGCCACCACCAATTACCACCACATGCTTGCCGGTGGCAGTTATCTCTTCGGCCCAATTGCTTCCTTCAAAGCCACGTTCCTTCAACAATTCCACATCGGGGTTGGCTACCCGCTTGTTTTGTTGCTTCAAAAACTGCATGGCAAAATATACACCCTTGGCATCACGGCCTTTTACGGGCAGGTCGCGGGGAATGGTAGAGCCACCCGCCAACACTACGGCGTGGAATTCGCGGAGCAAATCGCCACTTGTCACATCGGTGCCTACGTTGGTATTGCATTTGAATACGACGCCTTCTTCTTCCAGCAATTTTACCCTGCGGTCTATCACCCATTTTTCCAGTTTAAAATCGGGGATGCCATAGCGCAGCAGGCCACCGGGTTTGTCGTCTCTTTCAAACACGGTTACTGAATGGCCAGCTTTGTTCAGCTGGGCGGCAGCGGCCAGTCCTGCAGGGCCAGATCCCACCACCGCAACTTTTTTACCGGTACGTACAATGGGAGCATTAGCAGTAACAAATCCTTTTTCAAAAGCAATCTCAATAATGTGCTTTTCTATTTCTTCAATGGCTACCGGAGGTTGGTTGATGCCCAATACACAGGCACTTTCGCATGGTGCAGGACAAATGCGCCCCGTAAACTCCGGAAAGTTGTTGGTGTAGCTGAGAATATCGTATGCCTCCCGCCAGTTTTTGCGGTATATGGCATCATTGAATTCAGGAATTACATTGCCCAGCGGACAGCCACTGTGGCAAAATGGTACGCCACAATTCATGCAACGGGCCGATTGTTGGTTGAGTTGCTGCTCATCAAATTTGTCTACAAATTCTCTGTAGTCATGCAGGCGGTCATTTACCGGTCGCTTGCCCGGCAATGTTCTTGTAAACTCCAGAAATCCTGTGGGTTTTCCCATATCCAATTATTTAGGATCAGTTCTTGAATGATTGATTTGGTCTTGGTGACAACGCTTTTGCAGTTATGCAGTTGGTTGTGGCACATTTGTTTTGGCTTTTGCCTGCAGTACTTTTTTGTAATCCTTCGGAAACACTTTTACAAACTGCAAAATGGCATGCTCCATATCGTTGAGTAAATACTTGGCCACATTGCTGCCTGTAAGTGTAAAGTGCTGCTGCAGTTGCGTTTTCAGCAGTTGTGCATCGGCTTCATCGCAAGGGTCGAGGTCTACCATTTCGAGGTTGCAACGACCAGGCAACAGATTGTTGGGGTCGTACACATAGGTAATGCCACCGCTCATGCCTGCTGCAAAGTTGCGGCCGGTTTCGCCGAGCACTATTACAGTGCCACCTGTCATGTATTCGCAGCCGTGGTCGCCCACGCCTTCTACTACAGCCAGTGCACCACTGTTGCGTACCGCAAAACGTTCGCCTGCCTTACCACGGATGTAAGCATGGCCGCTGGTAGCGCCATACAATGCCACGTTGCCAATAATGATATTGTCTTCGGGTACAAAGCTCGACACACGGCTGGGATAGACAGCGAGGTTTGCTCCACTCAGGCCCTTACCAAAATAGTCGTTGGCATCACCTTCCAGTTCGAGGCTCAGGCCATTGGTGCAAAAAGCACCAAAGCTCTGGCCGGCAGTGCCTTCAAACTTGAAGTGAATGGTACCATCGGGCAAACCGGCAGCGCCATACTTACGGGTGATTTCGTTCGAGAGCATGGTGCCGCATGTGCGGTCGATATTTTTGATAGGCAATGTGGCTTCCACTTTCCTGCCTTGTTCCAACGCTGGCTGGGCCAGTTGCAGTAAATGCCTGTCGAGCACCAATTGCAAACCGTGATCCTGCTTCTCGCTGTTGTGGAGCGTAGTACCATAGGCCGGCTCTTTGTACAGCATGTCTTTCAGGTTCAGGTTTTTGTATTTCCAGTGGTCAATGTTTTCACGCACCTGCAGGTAATCTACCTGGCCCACCATTTCCTCAATGGTACGGAAGCCCAGCTCGGCCATAATTTCCCGCAGTTCCTGTACTAAGAAGTGGAAGAAATTCACCACGGCATCTGCATTGCCGGTAAAGCGTTTGCGCAAATCCGGATTTTGTGTAGCTACACCAACGGGGCAGGTGTTGAGGTGACACTTGCGCATCATGATGCAGCCTTCCACCACCAGTGCAGCCGTAGCCACACCCCACTCTTCGGCACCCAGCAAAGCAGCAATAGCAATGTCGCGGCCGGTTTTCATTTGGCCATCGGCTTGTACCACTACGCGGCTGCGCAGACGGTTCTTCACCAATGTCTGGTGCGTTTCTGCCAGGCCCAGTTCCCAGGGCAAACCAGCGTGGCGGATAGAGCTCAGCGGTGATGCTCCCGTACCACCATCGTGGCCGGCAATCAACACCACATCGGCTTTGGCTTTGGTAACGCCGGCAGCAATGGTGCCAACGCCAGCCTTGCTCACCAGCTTCACACTGATGCGGGCACGGCGGTTGGCATTTTTCAAATCGAAAATCAGCTGCGCCAAATCTTCAATGCTGTAAATATCGTGGTGGGGTGGCGGTGATATCAAACCAACCCCGGGCGTTGAGTGACGCACTTTACCAATCCATTCGTCTACTTTATCGCCGGGCAGTTGGCCACCTTCGCCGGGCTTGGCGCCTTGGGCCATTTTAATCTGCAATTCGTCAGCTTCGGTAAGGTATTGGCTGGTGACGCCAAAGCGGGCAGAAGCCACCTGCTTGATGGCACTCCGCATGCTGTCGCCATTTTCCAACGGAATGTAGCGGCGTTCATCTTCGCCACCTTCACCGGTGTTGCTTTTGGCGCCAATGCGGTTCATGGCAATGGCCAAAGTAGTATGGGCTTCCCAGCTGATAGAACCAAAACTCATGGCTCCTGTAGCAAAACGCTTGAGGATCACTTCAGCTGGTTCTACTTCTTCAATTTTGAGAGAAGGACGGAGTTTTTTAAACTCCAGTAATCCACGCAGCGTGGCAGCTTTTTGTGTTTGATCGTTAACCAGCTTGCTGTATTTCTTGTACGTCGCATAATCGTTCATGCGGGTGCTGTACTGCAACAGGTGAATGGTTTGCGGATTGAACAAATGGAATTCGCCTTTACGTTTCCACTGATATACCCCACCCACAGGCAGCCGGTCATGTGGTACTTCTTTTTTGCTGAAAGCGAAGTAGTGCTTGGCCAGCGTTTCACGGGCAATTTCATCGAGACCCATGCCTTCAATACGGCTTACAGCTCCGGTAAAGAACTGATCGACCACGCTGCGGTTGATACCAATGATTTCAAAGATTTGTGCACCCTGATAAGATTGCAGGGTACTGATGCCCATTTTGCTGAACACTTTCAGCAAGCCTTCTTTTACCGCTTTGATGTAGTTTTTCTTGAGTACATCAGCATCGAGCTCCGTTTCGAGTTTGCCCGAAATTTTCATG
Organism: Bacteroidota bacterium; assembly: GCA_020161435.1. Classification (GTDB taxonomy): domain Bacteria; phylum Bacteroidota; class Bacteroidia; order Chitinophagales; family Chitinophagaceae; genus Phnomibacter. The sequence goes on from JAIUNV010000004.1 coordinate 193,389, forward strand.
TCGCGGATGGTGCTCAATGCGAGGTAGGGGTTGATGGCTGTGGCACCAAAACCCAACAGGCATGCGAAGTGATGCACTTCCCATACATCGCCGGCTTCAACTACAATACCAACCTTACCCCGATACCCTTTGCGGATGAGGTGGTGGTGCACAGCAGCCGTGGCCAACAGTGATGGAATAGGCGCATGATCACTATCGATAGCACGGTCGCTGAGGATGAGTACTTCGAACCCATCTTCCACGGCATCTACTGCATAACGGCAAATGCGTTCGAGTGCCCGTTTCAGTGAGCCAGGTTTTCCATCGGCCATGAAATAACACTGCAATGTTTTAGCCTGGAAAATACCGGTATCAATGGAGCGGATTTTTTCCAGCTCATGGTTCGACAAAATGGGGTGTTTCAATGCCACGGTATGGGCACTCAGCGGGTCTTCCGCCAGCAGGTTGCCGTTGTTGCCCACAAAAGTGGCCAGGCTCATCACCAATCGTTCACGAATAGGATCGATCGGCGGGTTGGTTACCTGTGCAAACAGCTGCTTGAAGTAGTACGACAAATGTTGTGGCTGGTCGCTCAACACCGCCAGCGGCGTATCGGTGCCCATAGAACCGATAGGCTCTTTTCCACCCACGGCCATGGCCGAAATGATGCAGTCCAAATCTTCAGAACTGTAGCCAAATACTTTCTGGTATTTGAAAATCTGGTCTTGTTCCAGATGGGTAAACATTACCCGTGGTTCGGGCAGTTCTTCCAAACGGATTTTGTATTTATTCAACCAGTCGCCGTAAGGCTTCAGGTTACAAATTTCATTTTTAAGTTCTTCATCGCTGATGATGCGTTCCTGCTCCATATCTACCACAAACATTTTGCCGGGTTGCAGGCGGCCACGTTCTTTAATGATGGCAGGATCAACGGGCAATGCACCCGATTCGCTGGACATGATAACACGGTCGTCGGTAGTAACGGTGTACCGTGAGGGGCGAAGACCGTTTCTATCAAGTGTGGCACCAATCATTTTGCCATCGGTAAAGGAGATAGAAGCCGGACCATCCCAGGGTTCCATCAAACAAGCGTGGTATTCGTAGAATGCTTTTTTCGCAGCATCCATCTCGTTGTTTTCATCCCATGCTTCTGGTATCAACATCATCATTACATGCGGCAAACTGCGACCAGTGTAGGTCAGCAATTCAATCATGTTGTCGAGGCAGGCACTATCGCTTTGTCCGCTGGTGACAATGGGCAGTAGCATCTCCATTTCTTCGTGGGTGAAGTAAGGAGAAGTAAAGCCCTTTTCGCTACTACGCAACCAGTTGAGGTTGCCTTGCAGGGTATTGATTTCTCCATTGTGGGCAATGAAACGGAAGGGTTGCGCCAGCTTCCAACTAGGGAAGGTGTTGGTGGCAAAACGGCTGTGCACCAGGCCAAATGCACTGGTGAGTGTTTTCTGCGACAAGTCGGGGAAATACTCCCGCACCTGATGGCTGGTGAGCTGTCCTTTGTACACCAACACACGTGATGACATAGACGCTAGGTAAAAGCCAACGGCATCTTGCTTCACTGTATTGTTGATGAGATGAGAAGCGTAGTTGCGCAGCACAAACAACTTGCGGTCGAAATCGGTTTGGTCGTTGATGTGGTCGGGGCATTTAATGAAGACCTGTTCCATTTCGGGCTCCACACTCAGGGCTGTTTCGCCAATGCCTTCGGTGTTTACCGGTACCCGGCGATACCACAGTATTTCCATACCCAACTGCTCGGCAGTTCGGTTGAACGTATCGCGGCAGGCTTCGCGGAGCGTTACATTTTTTGGAAAGAAAATAACGCCTACGCCATACTTACCAACGGCCGGAAGCATTACACCCGACTTCAATGCTTCTGCATAGAAAAATTCATGAGGAATCTGAATCATGATGCCTGCACCATCGCCGGTGTTGGCTTCACAACCACATGCACCACGGTGCTCCATGTTTTCCAAAACAGTTAGCGCATCGCTAACATGTTGGTGCGATTTTTTTCCACGAATGTGGGCTACAAAGCCGATACCACACGCATCGTGTTCAAAGGAAGGGTCGTATAACCCAACTTGCTTCTCTATCATTTTCGCCTGTTAGATTGGTTAATGAAAGGTCTTATTTGATGAATAACAGGCAAGCAATCGACTAAAAATAGGGAAATTGTCTATTCGATTGGTGGAATGTTTGAAAAAATCGAGGTTGTCGAAATTTTACTTTATACCAGGTATCCAAACATGCTGTCATCTTTGTTGATTGCTGAATAATCAATACGGAATTCATTCATTTTGATGATCAGCGTTTCATAGTCGCTTCGCTTCTGAAGTTCTATCCCTACCAGTGCAGGTCCCTGTTCTTTATTGGTTTTTTGCATGTATTCAAAGCGTGTGATGTCGTCGTTAGGGCCCAGCACATGGTTCACAAATTCTTTGAGGGCGCCTGGGCGTTGGGCAAATTGAATAAGGAAATAATGTTTCAGGCCTTCATATTGAAGTGAGCGTTCTTTGATTTCGGGCATCCTGTCAATGTCGTTATTGCTACCGCTCACTACGCATACCACATTTTTGCCTTTTATTTTCTGGCGAAAATCATCGAGTGCCGCAATTGTCAAAGCTCCTGCTGGCTCCGCAACAATTGCGTCTTCATTATAAAGGTTGAGAATGGTGGTGCACACTTTGCCTTCCGGCACCAGGTGCATAATATCAAGCACTTCCCTGCATATATCAAATGTTAGGTCACCAACGCGTTTTACAGCTGCTCCATCTACAAAACGGTCAATGGTTTCCAAGGTTATGGGCTGGTTATAGCGTATGGCTTCCTTCATAGAAGGAGCACCTTCTGGTTCAATTCCAATAATGGTTGTTGATGGGCTGAATGTTTTACAATAATAACCACAGCCGGCCGATAGCCCTCCGCCGCCTACCGGCACAAAAAGAAAATCCACATCATTCAGATCTTCCAAAATTTCCTTCCCTACAGTTCCCTGACCTTCAATAATGCGATAATCATCGAATGGTGGAATAAATGTTAGTTTGTTGGTAGCTGTATAAGCTTTGGCTGCTGTGGCGCAATCATCAAAAGTGTCGCCAGTAAGCACCACTTCAATATTGTCGCCGCCAAACATTTTCGTCTGATTTATTTTTTGCCTGGGAGTAATAACAGGCATAAACACTTTGCCTTTAACGCCCAGCTGACTGCAACTATAAGCAAAACCTTGTGCATGGTTGCCGGCACTGGCACATACAACTGCATTCGTCAGTTCAGCCGCTGTTAATTGGCTCATCATGTTGTACGCCCCACGCAGTTTGTAGGAACGTACCACCTGCAAGTCCTCCCGCTTAAGGTACACATTGGCCTGATACCTTTTGCTCAGGGTGTCGTTGTATTGTAGTGGTGTACGGCGCACCACATTTTGCAGTCGAATGGCAGCTGCATTAATGTCAATAGGATATTTATTGATGGGCATTTGCTGAGCAAAAAAATGAGTGCTGCCGGCGGAGGTGAATAATTATGTGCCGACAGACACTCATCATATGAAAAGTAATTCTGAAAGTATTAGGCTCCGGCCTGGTTTTCCGGACGCAGGCTGCGAACGGTTTTGCCTGCTTGCCACATTTCGCTTTCACGAAGTTCGGCCAGTTCGGCTTCCAACTTTTCGCGGTAGTCGGGTTGGCTGTTGCTGTCGATGCTGCGCTGGCTTTCTTTACCAGTGGCTACGCTTTGGTACAGTTCGCTGAACACAGGGTAAGAAGCATCGCGGAATTTCTTCCACCAGTCGAGGGCACCACGCTGTGCAGTGGTAGAGCAGTTGGCATACATCCAGTCCATGCCGTTTTCTGCTACCAGTGGCATCAGGCTTTGGGTCAGTTCTTCTACGGTTTCGTTGAAGGCTTCAGAAGGGCTGTGGCCATTGTCGCGGAGTACCTGGTACTGTGCCGCAAAAATGCCTTGGATAGCACCCATCAGCGTACCACGTTCGCCGGTCAAATCGCTGAAAACTTCTTTTCTGAAATCTGTTTCGAACAGGTAGCCGCTACCTACGGCAATACCCAAAGCAATCACACGGTCTTTGGCTTTGCCGGTGGCATCTTGGTAAATAGCGAAGCTGCTGTTGAGGCCACGGCCCTGCAGGAACATGCGGCGCAGTGAAGTGCCCGAACCTTTTGGTGCCACGAGGAATACATCTACATCGGCAGGAGGAATGATGCCGGTTTGCTCGTTGAACGTAATGCCAAAACCATGAGAGAAATACAACGCTTTACCAGCAGTAAGGTGCTTCTTCACGGTAGGCCACAGTTCTATTTGTGCAGCATCGCTGAGCAGGTAGCAAATGATGGTGCCACGCTCCAGTGCTTCTTCAATTTCAAACAGCGTTTCGCCGGGTACAAAGCCGTCTTTCACTGCCTTATCCCAGGTTTTTGAATTTTTGCGCTGGCCAACAATTACGTTGATGCCATTGTCGCGTTGGTTGAGTGCCTGGCCAGGACCCTGCACACCATAACCGATGACGGCGATGGTTTCATTTTTCAGCACTTCCTGTGCTTTTGCCAGTGGAAATTCTTCGCGGGTTACTACGTTTTCTTCAACGCCGCCGAAATTGAGCTTTGCCATGATATTATGTTTGTTGTTTTTGGTTTGTGTTGATACTTGGTTTGGTATAAAACAGATAGCAGTAGTGGAGTGTACTGTTATCGTATTTATGCAAAAGATTTTTACATAGAGAATACTTCCTGTTGCTTGTCGAGGTATTCGTTTTCGATGACTTCTTCACCGGGTTCGGCCTGTTCAAACTCCCGCAGTTTTTCGTGGAAGCCGGCGCTGGCTTTGATGATGGCCACTCTGGCACTGCGTACAAATTCGATGAGGCCAAAGGGTGCCAGCACTTCAATCAGCTGGTCAGTTTCTTCGCGGTGGCCAGTGGTTTCAAACACCGTGTAATCGTTGCGAATCACCACGGCACGGGCACCATACTGTCGCAGCAGCCGTTCTACTTTTGCCTTGGCCGCAATTTCACTGGTAGGTACTTTGTACAAAGCCATTTCCTGCCAAATGATTTCATCGTTGGTGTTGTAGTAAGCCTTCAATACTTCTACCTGCTTTTCTATCTGGCGCACCAGTTTTTTCACCACTTCTTCCGTTTCATGAATCACAATATTGAAACGGTGAATGCCGGGAATTTCAGAAGGCGAAGTGTTGAGACTTTCGATATTGATTTTGCGCCGCGAAAAAAGGATGGAAATGCGGGTGAGCAAACCAATATGGTTTTCGGTATATACGGTGATGGTATATTCTTCTTTGATACTGGCGCTGCCACTGTTGGGTGAGTACATAAACGCCTGTGCAAATGACTGTTTCATGTGTAGTTATTTTAAGCGGATTTCAGCAACGCCACAACCCTGCGGTACCATGGGGAATACATTGTTTTCTTTGGCCACCATTACTTCGAGCAGATAGCTGCCTTTGTGGTTGAGCATGGTTTGCAAACCGGCTTCCAGATGGCTGCGGTCCGTGATGCGCTGGCCATCGATGTAGTAACCTTTGGCCACTTGCACAAAGTCAGGACTCGTGATGTCTACAAACGAATAGCGTTTTTCCAAAAACAGCTCCTGCCACTGGCGTACCATGCCGAGGAAGTTGTTGTTGAGGATGATGATTTTCACATCGGCGCCAAACTGCATGATGGTACCCAGTTCCTGAAGGGTCATTTGAAAACCGCCATCGCCAATCACTGCTACAACGGGTCTGTTAGGCGCACCATATTTGGCACCAATGGCTGCAGGAAGTGCAAAGCCCATGGTACCCAAACCACCAGAAGTAACATTGCTGCGGGATTGATTGAACGTAGCGTAACGACAAGCCACCATTTGGTGTTGGCCCACATCCGTTACAATCACGGCGTCGCCGTTGGTGAGTCTGTTCAGCAGGTTTATCACTTCGCCCATAGTCATTTCACCAGACTTTGGATCGCATTCGTGATTGATTACCGCTTGCTTTTCTTCATCCATCATATCACGGAAGCGCTGCACCCATGCAGTGTGTTGCTTTTGCGCTACCAGGTTGGTGAGCAACGGCAATGTTTCTTTACAATCGCCCCACACAGGAACGGTTGCTTTTACATTCTTGTCAATTTCTGCAGGGTCAATATCAAGGTGAATGATTTTTGCCTGCTTGGCGTATTTATCCAAACGACCCGTAACACGATCATCGAAACGCATGCCGATGGCAATGAGCACATCGCATTCGTTGGTGAGTACATTGGGGCCGTAATTGCCATGCATGCCCAGCATACCTACGTTCAATGGATGATCGGTAGGCAACGCAGACAAACCCAGCAACGTCCATGCTGCAGGAATGCCGCTCTTTTCTACAAAGGCTTTAAACTCTGATTCGGCATTACCCAAAATAACACCCTGACCAAACAGAATGTAAGGACGTTCGGCTTCGTTGATGAGCTTGGCCGCAGCTTCTACAAACTCGTTGCGCACTTGTGGCTTGGGCCTGTAGCTGCGAATGTGCTTGCAAGGCGTATGTCCTGCAAAATCTATTTTTTGTACCTGCGCATTCTTGGTAATGTCTACCAGAACGGGGCCGGGGCGGCCGCTGGCAGCAATGTAAAATGCTTTGGCTATCACTTCCGAAATTTCGCTGGCATCTGTAACCTGATAGTTCCATTTGGTAACTGGAGCGGTGATATTGATAACGTCCGTTTCCTGAAAGGCATCGGTACCGAGCAAATGCGCAAATACCTGTCCGGTAATGCATACCACAGGCGTGCTGTCTATCATGGCATCGGCCAAACCTGTAACCAGGTTGGTGGCGCCGGGGCCGCTGGTGGCAAACACCACGCCGGTTTTGCCACTGGTGCGGGCAAAGCCCTGTGCTGCATGAATGGCGCCTTGCTCGTGGCGTACCAATATGTGTTGCAGTTGATCGTTGAAATCATACAAGGCATCATAAATGGGCATAATGGCACCACCGGGATAACCGAACACGGTGCTGGCACCTTCTGCCAGCAGTGAACGAATTACCACTTCAGAGCCCGTTATATTCATGATTGGCTGAGTTGTATTGGCTTTGGCGGGAGCTGTAGCTACTTCCATAACATAAAATTTTATTCGCTGTCGGTAACGCAACCTTCGGCTGCACTTTTTACCTGCTTGGCGTATTTATACAAAATACCTTTTGTTACATTGAGCGGACGGACAGTCCATGCAGCACGACGTTGTGCTAATTCTTCATCCGAAATTTTGAGGTTGATGCTGTTGTTGACGGCATCAATTTCAATGATGTCATCATCTTTTACCAGTGCAATATTGCCGCCTTCAAAAGCTTCGGGAGTGATGTGGCCCACCACAAATCCATGGGTGCCACCACTAAAACGACCATCGGTTATGAGGGCTACACTTTTGCCCAAACCCGCACCAATAATGGCGCCTGTTGGTTTCAGCATTTCGGGCATACCCGGTGCACCCTTGGGGCCGATGTAGCGAATGACGACGACATCGCCGGCTTTTACCTTGCCCGAAGCAATGCCATCAATGAATGCTTTCTCACCTTCGAATACACGGGCTGTGCCTTCAAAACGTTCGCCTTCTTTACCAGAAATTTTGGCCACACTACCACCAGTGGCAAGGTTGCCGTACAGTATTTGCAAATGACCGGTGGCTTTCAATGGTGTTTCCAGAGGCATAATGATTTTCTGCTCTTCGAAATTCAAATCGGGAGCAGAGGCTAAGTTTTCTGCAAGGGTTTTGCCCGTTACAGTCAGGCAATCGCCGTGCAGCAAACCCTTCGACAAGAGGTATTTCATGACGGCAGGAACGCCTCCGTATTTATGCAAATCTTCCATCAGGTACTTACCGCTTGGTTTAAAGTCGGCCAGTACGGGTACCTTATCGCTGATGGCCTGGAAATCGTCCTGCGTCAATGATACGCCAATGCTTTTCGCAATGGCAATCATGTGTAGTACCGCATTGGTACTTCCACCCAGCACCATAATCACCGTAATCGCATTTTCAAATGCTTTACGGGTCATGATATCGCTGGGCTTAATGTCTTTTTCCAACAGCACTTTAATGGCTGCAGCCATGCTGTCGCATTCTTTTTGCTTGTCTTCGCTCAGGGCCGGGTTAGAAGAGGAGTAAGGCAGGCTCATCCCCAATGCTTCAATGGCACTGGCCATAGTATTGGCCGTATACATTCCGCCGCAGGCGCCGGCACCGGGGCAGGAGTGTTTGATGATGCCTTTGAAATCACCTTCATCCAACTGGCCGGCAATTTTTTTGCCCAACGCTTCAAAAGCACTTACAATATTGAGGTCTTCGCCTTTGTAATGACCGTGTGCAATGGTACCACCGTACAACATGATGGAAGGACGGTTGAGGCGGGCCATGGCCATGACAGAACCGGGCATGTTTTTATCGCAACCCGGAATGCAGATTAACGCATCGTAGTACTGTGCACCGGCGTTGGTTTCAATGCTGTCGGCAATTACATCGCGGCTAACAAGGCTGTAGCGCATGCCATCAGTTCCCATGCTACTACCGTCACTCACACCAATGGTGTAAAAACGCAAACCAAGCAAATCATCTGTTTTGTTGATGTTGTCTCTTACAGAAGTGGCGAGGTCATTGAGGTGCATATTGCATGGGTTTCCATCCCAGCCCATGGCAGCAATACCTACCTGTGCTTTGCTGAAATCCTCTTCTTTAAAACCAATGGCATAGTACATGGCCTGCGCCGCCGGTTGTGTTTCATCTTGTGTAAGCGTCTTACTGTATTTATTCAATTCGTTTGGCATGTCTGTTTTATTTTTTGCTACGCAACCACGGTTGCTTTTGTATGAATGGGTTGTGCTACTACTAACGCTTTGTACGCTTGCTGTACTTGTGCACCAAGGCTTTCGGCCCAAGGCATAGGTAGGGCAGTGTTGTCAATTTGTTGTATGCCGATGACTTCAGCAGCAGTGCCGCAGAAAAAGGCGCTGTCAGCAGTCAGTAATTCATCAGGATGAATATGTCGTTCTTCAACGTCAATGTTCAGCATTGCACAAAGCTGAAGTACGGTAGCCCGTGTAATGCCGGTAAGAATATGTCCTGCAGCAGGGGTAATCAGTTGGCCATTTTTTTCCATGAAAAAATTGGCGCCTGGTCCCTCGGCAATATTACCATTCAGGTCTTTCAGCAATGCTTCATCATAGCCTTTTGCTTTGGCATCCTGGCTGGCCAAAATGCTGTTGACATAATGACCGCAAGCCTTGGCCTGCATGTGAAAAGCCTTGGGGTTGGGCCGCTGAAATTCACTGATGTGTACCCGCAATAATTTATCGCCTAAGAAGGGTTGCATGGCCCATGCCTGGATGGTGATATTGCTTTCTTCGTTGGGGTTAAAACTCATATTGGCAGGGCCGTAAATGAGTGGTCGGATGTAGGCATCCTGCAAGTCATTTCTGCGCAGTACAGCGTAGGTCGCTTCAATCAGTTCTTCATTGCTCCACTCATAAGGAAGATTCAATGCCTGTGCCGATTTTCGTAGCCGGTCATAGTGTTCTTCCGGCTTGAAAATAGCCGTGGTACCATGGATGGTTTTGTACGAACGAATGCCTTCGAAAACGCCATAGCCATAGTGCATGGTTTGACTGTACAAATCAATACGGGCATCTTTGGCTTTTACCAAATAACCATTGTGATAAATGACTGTGTTGTCGTTATAATAGTTTGCCATAATAAAAAAAGCCCGCTTCTTTTCAGAGAAGCGGGCTGATATAAAGTGATTCAATCAGGTTTACATTCAACTGGCTCCTCTGTGCAGTACAGGTACAATAATGACCATCACCACGATAATGGTGCTGATTATGATGGTTGTATTTGCGAGCCTGTTCAACATGTTTTCATGAGGAGTTGGCTGCGAATATATACCCTTCTGCTATAGAAAAGAACTGCGGTGTGTTAGATAATGGTAGACTTGCGCAACTCAATGTTGCTTTTGTTTACCACCTCAATGGCTTTACCGTGTATGTAGTCGCAGATTAAGTCGCCTACAGTAGAGGTAAAGTAAAAATTCACAGGGTCAATGTCTTTTGTTACAAAACCGTTTTCCAGTGTCCATTGCACAGCATTGCGTACCACAGTGGCTTCGTGCTGCAACCCGAAATAATCGAGCATCATGGCAGCCGATAAGATAGCACCAATGGGGTTGGCAATGTCTTTGCCGGCTGCCTGCGGGTAAGAACCATGAACGGGTTCAAACAATGCAGTGCTATTGCCGATAGACGCTGATGGCAACAAACCAAGTGATCCCGTGAGTACACTCGCTTCGTCGCTGATGATGTCGCCAAACATGTTTTCTGTAAGGATGACATCAAACTGACCCGGGTTCAAAATCAACTGCATGGCAGCATTGTCTACAAACAAATATTCCACCGTTACTTCAGGATAACGGACGGCTATTTGCTGTATGGTTTTGCGCCACAGGCGGGAGGTTTCCAGCACGTTGGCTTTATCTACCAATGTCAGTTTTTTACGCCGTTGCATAGCCGCTTCAAAAGCCAGCCTGGCAATGCGTTCAATTTCGTGTTGTTGGTAATGGCAAGTATCAGTTGCGGCAGTACCATCTTCGCTGGTGAATTTGTCACCAAAGTAGATACCGCCGGTAAGCTCTCTGTAAATGATGAAATCAACGCCGGTTTTGGCTTTGATTTTGATGGGCGATAAATGATGTAAAGAAGGAACCGTTTGTACAGGCCGAACATTGGCATACAACTGCAATGCTTTCCGAATGCCCAGCAATCCTTGCTCGGGTCGCACCGTTGCATTGGGGTCGTTGTCAAAGCGGGGATGGCCCACGGCACCCAGCAATACAGCATCTGAGTTGAGGGCACTGGCTACTGTTTCCGTAGGCAATGCTGCACCCGTAGCATCAATAGCTTCTGCACCCAGCAAAGCACGTTCGTACACAAATTCATGGTTGTATACTTCGGCAATAGTGTCGAGCACCTTCATGGCTTGCTTCACTACTTCCGGGCCAATGCCGTCGCCGTATATGCTGGTAATTTTTTTAAACATAAATACCTGTGGTTGATGATGCTGTTGGCTTGCTTTTCTTACGTCACTTTTCTGGTCTGTTGCCATTGCTCATGGTCATCATTGGCCATTGATTGCCTGTCAGGCAGGTGAGAGAAGTGGGTGTGGAGGTCATCGTTTCTGAAGCGAACCCCTGATTATGTTGGTTGTGTCATCTTCTTTTTTAAGATACAGCTTCTCTGGCTTTGGCCAGTTCGTGCAGGTCTTCTTCCAGCACTTCTTTTTTGCGGTCTGCTACCAGCAAAAATTCTTCGTACAAAGCATCTACATCGTCGCGGTCGAACTGGTACCCCAGCTTGTGAAAACGATGCGCCAATGCACTGCGGCCGCTGCGGGCAGTGAGAATAATTTTGGATCCTTCGGCACCTACTTCTTCGGGAGCAATGATTTCGTAAGTCTGTGCATTTTTCAAGAAGCCATCCTGGTGAATGCCGGAAGAATGCGAGAAGGCATTGCTACCCACAATGGCTTTGTTGGGTTGTACAGGCATCCGCATGGTATCGCTCACCTTTTGGCTGATGCTGTTGAGCAGTTTCGGATTCACGTTGGTGTACAATCCGAGGTCGGCATGCTGGCGCAGCACCATCACTACTTCTTCCAGCGACGTATTGCCGGCTCTTTCGCCCAAGCCATTAATGGTACATTCAATTTGGCGGGCACCGGCAATGGCACCGGCAATAGAGTTGGCAGTAGCCAGTCCCAAATCGTTGTGGCAATGGCAGCTCAACACTGCTTTGTCCACGTTCGATACGTGGTCGATGAGGTATTGAATTTTTTCGCCGTATTGATGCGGCAAACAATAGCCGGTTGTATCAGGAATATTCACGGTGGTGGCACCTGCTGCAATCACTGCTTCTACCACCTGTGCCAGGTAGGCATTGTCGCTGCGGCCGGCGTCTTCGCAATAAAATTCTACATCATCGGTAAAGCGGCGGGCAAATTTGGTAGCGGCCACGGCTCTTTCCAAAATGGCTTCACGGGTGCTGTTGAACTTGTGCTTGATGTGCATATCGGAAGTGCCGATACCTGTATGAATGCGTGGCCGATGTGCACCTTTCAGCGCTGCAGCAGCCGATTCTATGTCTTTTTCTACCGAGCGGCTGAGGGCACACACGGTGGCGTTTTTAATGATGGCAGCAATTTGCTTCACCGATTCAAAATCGCCGGGAGAGGAAATGGGAAAACCTGCTTCAATAATGTCTACACCTAATGCTTCCAGTAATAATGCCAGTTCTACTTTCTCTGCTGTATTGAGTTTACATCCGGGCACTTGCTCGCCGTCGCGAAGCGTCGTGTCGAAAATAAAAACCTTATCTGCCATGCGTTGCACAATTTTCCGGGTAAAAAAATTGCAGGCTGTTTAAGTTTGTTGTTGCTTGCCTGATATTTAAACAGAAACAGCCTGCGCTGCTAAATTATCAGGTCATAAGCCGACCATTCAAACCAAAATAAGGTCCTGATTACACTGGCCAATGCCCCGGCACCGGATGCAAACCTTAGTGTAGCAAGGGTTTTGATTATAATTAGTTTACAATGCCTAACCTTCAGCGAGACGATTTATTTCAGTTGGTCAAGAGCCTGGGAAAAGGGGAGAAGCGCAATTTTAAGCTCTACATGCAGCGCAATTCGGCCTCGGCAGAGCTGAAAGTGGTGCAACTCTTCGATGCCCTCGACAAAATGGAGGAGTACGACGAAGTGAGCATGCTGAAGAAAAACAAGGCCATTGCCAAAAGCCAGCTCTCCAACCTCAAAGCCAGTTTGTACCGCCACATACTCACCAGCTTGCGCCTCATTAAGGATGCCGAAAACATCGACATGCAGCTGCATGAAATGCTCGACCATGCCCGCATTTTGTACAACAAAGGCTTGTACCTGCAAAGCCTGCATGTGCTCGACCGCCTGAAGAGCACTGCCCGTGAATACTATCAGTTTACCTATCTGGAGCAGGCCATTTTTTTTGAGAAGAAAATTGAAGCCATGTACATCACCCGCAGTATGGACATGCGGGCCGATCTGCTGGCCGATGAAAGCGATATGGTGCAGCAACGCTTACAATCGGTGAACCGATTGAGTAACCTGAGCCTGCAACTCTACAGCTGGTACATCAAGCACGGGCATGCCCGCAACAAGTCGGATCAGGAAGCAGTGATGTATTATTTCAAAAGCCATGCACCGGCCGAGCCGGAAAGCCTGCAGGGGTTTTATGAAAAATTGTATTACTACCAGAGCCAGTCCTGGTTGTCGTTTATTTTACAAGACTACCTGAAGTATTATAAGTACAGCCAACGCTGGGTGGACTTGTACCACGCCGAGCCTGCCATGATTAAGGTGGAAACCATCCAGTATATCAAGGGCATGCACAACCTGCTGAGTGCCCACTACGATTTAAAAAATGTAGACCGCTTTTATCAGGCGATTGAGCAGTTTCAACAGTTTTACAATAGCGACTGGGTACAGTCGAATGAGAATTACAAGATTCAATCATTTGTGTACCTCTACATTTCCCGCATTCACCGGCATTACCTCGAAGGCACTTTTACAGAAGGGTTGGAAGTGGTACCCGAAATCATGCTGCAGCTGGATGAGTATAGCTTGTACATCGACCGCCACCGCATATTGGTGTTTTACTACAAAATAGCCTGCCTGTATTTTGGCAGTGGCCGGTACGATGAAACGGTAGACTTCCTCAACAAAATCATTCACCTCAAAGTAGACCTGCGTATCGATCTGCAGTGTTATGCAAGATTGCTGCACCTGATTGCACATTTCGAGTTGGGCAATCATGAGTTGTTGCCATACCTCATCAAATCGGTGTATCGCTTTATGGCCAAAATGGACAATCTGAGCCATGTGGAAGAAGCCATGCTCAAGTTTTTGCGGGAATCGATGCAATTGAATGTGGCACAAATCAAACCCAAGCTGAGCAAATTGCTCGGCCAGTTGAAGCGTTACGAAAATCGAGCCTCCGAAGCCAGGGCATTTGCTTACCTCGATGTCATCAGCTGGCTCGAAAGCAAAATAGAAGGGGTACCGGTGGAAACGGTGATTCGGAGAAAATTCATCAGCATGCAGGAAAACAAGTAATGTAAATTTCTTGAAGGAGTGAAGTTAAGCTACCGTGTGTTTTGTCACCGGGGCAGGTGAGGAGACTCATCGAAAGCCGTGATGCACATCATTGAGCAGCATTTTGCGTTTGGTAATTTTACATAGTTGAAAATGAAAATGGCCGACCATGGTCTGTTGCTATGTCCAGCACTGTATTCTCCAACCAAATCCTCTTTTTATGCTCGATTTTCTCATTCAGGTAAGAGACTTCATAGCTCAACCCTGGCCCTGGTATGTAGCAGGCCCAATGCTGGCGCTGCTCATGTTCATCCTGCTCTATTTCGGTCACGAATTTGGCATCTCCGACAACTTCCGCCTCATGTGTGCGGCCGATGGTGCCGACAAGATGAACGACTTTTTCAAAATCAACTGGCAAACAGGTGAGTGGAACCTGCTGGTGGCATTGGGTGCCGTATTTGGCGGCTACATGGTGTCGCATTATTTCCTTGGCGATCAGGGCAACATTGCCCATATCAGCGATGCTACGGTGGCCAGCCTGCAAGAAATAGGAGTGAAAGTTGAACAGGGCAAAGTGCCCATGGTGCCTGATTTTATTGGTTGGGATGCGTTGCTCACCTGGCAGGGCTGGCTCATGCTGGCGGGTGGCGGTTTGTTTGTGGGCTTTGGTGCCCGCTATGCAGGTGGTTGTACATCGGGCCACGCTATTAGTGGTTTGAGTGCATTGCAACTACCATCGCTGATTGCGGTGGTGGGCTTTTTTGCCGGCGGCTTGTTGGTTACCTATTTCGTGTTACCCCTTTTGTTCCCCCTCTAAAACCGAACCGTTATGAGAATGTCTCGCTACATATTCGTAGGCATGCTGTTGGGTTTCATTTTGTACAAAAGCGAAGCCGTATCCTGGTTCCGCATTTATGAAATGTTCCGTTTTCAGAGCTTCCACATGTTTGGCATCATTGGCTCCGCTATTGTGTCCGGCATCATCATTGTACAAATCGTGAAGCGCCGCCATGTCAAAAACGTGGAAGGCAACGAAATCACCTTCAACGATAAAAACAAAACCATTTACCGCTACCTCATTGGTGGATTCATATTTGGTGTGGGTTGGGCCTTAGCAGGTGCCTGCCCGGCGCCCATGTTCATATTGCTGGGTAGTGGCAAAACCGTGTTTATTGTGTATTTGATAGCCGCTATGACGGGTACTTACCTCTATGGGGTACTGCGGCCCAAGCTGCCCCATTAACAACGACTGCCTGCTTTTGTTCACAGCCCGCTGCACAGTGGGCTGTTTTTTTGGGGAGTATAAACGCCACAAAGATTTGCCGCCTTTGTTGGTCGCCTGACCAACAAAGCAACCCTTTCGAATGGTGCCAAATTGGAAATCATCGCACCCATTTCCTGCAAATCCCGCCATTTATTCACCCTTTTTTACCCAACCAGGAGCTTTCTGCATATAATAATACAGCGGCTGCTTGTTTTTTGGGCTGCTTCGCTTACTTTTGCCAGCTCAATTGTGCAGGAGTATCTAAGTTGCAGAACGAATCCGTTGATTTATAAGCACTTGCGTCGTCTTCCGACTGCCTTAACAATAGGCCGATTCGGGGGCGATATTCTATTGTCAGTACAGTTGTAAAAAAAACGTCAGTTGTAATATGGCCATCAAAAAAGACAATCGACCCAAGTCAAACTTCACCAGCATTACCATTAGCCTGGCCAGTCCCGACTCCATACTGGAGCGCAGCCACGGCGAAGTGCTGAAGCCCGAAACCATTAACTACCGCACCTACAAGCCCGAAAGAGATGGCCTGTTCTGCGAACGCATTTTCGGCCCTGTAAAGGACTACGAATGTGCTTGCGGTAAGTACAAGCGTATTCGCTACAAAGGCATTGTGTGCGACCGTTGTGGTGTAGAAGTAACCGAAAAGAAAGTACGTCGTGAACGCATGGGCCACATCAAGCTGGTGGTGCCTGTAGTACACATCTGGTACTTCAAAAGCCTGCCCAACAAAATTGGTTACCTGCTGGGTATGAGCTCTAAAAAGCTCGAAACCATCGTGTATTACGAACGTTTCGTGGTGATTCAGCCCGGCATCCGTGCCGATAAAGGCCAGAACTATGGCGACCTGCTGACAGAAGAGGAATACCTCGATATCCTGGATGCATTGCCAAAAGACAACCAATACTTGTCTGACGACGATCCCAATAAATTCATCGCCAAAATGGGTGCCGATGCGGTTAGCGATTTGCTGAGCCGTCTCGACCTCGACCAGCTGAGCTTCGACCTGCGCAACTCTGCCGCCAACGAAACCAGCCAACAGCGCCGTGCCGACGCCCTCAAGCGTTTGAGCGTGGTAGAAGCTTTCCGCGATGCCAGCACCCGTATCACCAACCGTCCTGAGTGGATAATCATGCAGTACATTCCGGTGATTCCGCCAGAACTGCGTCCGTTGGTGCCTTTGGATGGTGGCCGTTTTGCATCATCCGACCTCAACGACCTCTATCGTCGGGTTATCATCCGTAACAACCGCTTGAAGCGTCTGTTGGAAATCAAAGCCCCTGAAGTAATCCTGCGCAACGAAAAGCGGATGCTGCAGGAAGCCATCGACAGCCTGTTCGACAACAGCCGTAAGAGCAATGCCGTAAAAGCTGAAGGTGGTCGTGCCCTCAAATCTTTGAGCGACGTGCTGAAAGGTAAGCAGGGTCGTTTCCGTCAAAACTTGCTCGGTAAGCGTGTTGACTACTCTGGTCGTTCTGTAATCGTAGTAGGCCCCGAACTGAAACTCCATGAGTGTGGTTTGCCAAAAGACATGGCAGCCGAGCTCTTCAAGCCATTTATTATCCGCAAGCTCATTGAGCGTGGTATTGTAAAAACGGTGAAGAGTGCCCGTAAACTGGTAGACCGCAAGGAAGCAGTGGTTTGGGACATTCTCGAAAATATTTTGAAAGGCCACCCTGTGATGCTGAACCGTGCCCCAACACTGCACCGTTTGTCTATCCAGGCTTTCCAGCCCAAGCTGATTGAAGGTAAAGCCATTCAACTGCACCCGCTGGTAACCTCAGCCTTCAACGCCGACTTCGACGGTGACCAGATGGCCGTGCACGTGCCTTTGAGCAATGCCGCCATTTTGGAAGCCCAGTTGCTGATGCTGAGCTCTCACAATATTTTGAACCCACAAAACGGTACACCTATTACCCTGCCTTCTCAGGACATGGTACTCGGTTTGTACTACATTTCTAAGGGTAAAAAAACAACCGATACCGAAACTGTTCGTGGTCAGGGCATGTCTTTCTACAGCCCCGAAGAAGTAATTATTGCTTACAACGAAAAACGCATTGACCTGCATGCCAATATCAAGGTGAAGGTGAATGTGCGTAGCAAAGACGGTACCCTCTCTAAAAAGCTGATTGAAACAACCGTAGGACGGGTTATTTTCAACCAGTTTGTACCAGAAGAAGTTGGTTTTGTAAACGCCGTATTAACCAAGAAAAGCCTTCGGGAAATCATTGGTGATATCGTTGAAATTACCAACGTGCCAAAAACAGCTAAGTTTCTTGACGACATCAAGCAGCTTGGTTTTCGTATGGCCTTCAAAGGTGGTTTGTCTTTCAGCATCAACGACCTCATCATACCAGATGTAAAGCATGAAATGCTCGAAAACGCCAAGGCAGAGGTAGAGGAAGTGTGGGAGAACTACAACATGGGTCTCATCACCAACAACGAACGTTACAACCAAATTATCGATATCTGGAGCCGTGTGGATACACGCATCACCGAAACGCTTATTCGTGAGCTGGCAACCGATAAGCAGGGCTTCAACTCTGTATTCATGATGCTGGATTCAGGTGCACGTGGTAGCAAGCAGCAGATCAAGCAGCTGGCTGGTATTCGTGGTCTGATGGCCAAGCCTCGTAAGAGCGGTTCTACTGGTTCAGAAATCATCGAAAACCCCATCTTGTCAAACTTT
Organism: Bacteroidota bacterium; assembly: GCA_020161435.1. Classification (GTDB taxonomy): domain Bacteria; phylum Bacteroidota; class Bacteroidia; order Chitinophagales; family Chitinophagaceae; genus Phnomibacter. The sequence continues at coordinate 211,507 of JAIUNV010000004.1, forward strand.
AAAGGTGGCCTGAACGTACTCGATTACTTCATTTCTACCCACGGTGCCCGTAAGGGTCTGGCGGATACGGCCCTGAAAACGGCCGATGCCGGTTACCTTACCCGTCGTCTGGTAGACGTGGCTCAGGATGTGGTGATAACTGAAGAAGATTGCGGCACCCTGCGTGGCATTGCAACCTCTGCGTTGAAAGACAACGAAGACATCATTGAACCACTGGCCGACCGTATTGCTGGTCGTACAAGTTTGCACAATGTGTACAATCCGCTGACCGATGAATTGATCATTGCTGCGGGCAGTCAGATTACCGCTGAACTGGCCAAGCAAATTGAAGATGCAGGTATTGATACAGTTGAAATCAGAAGTGTACTTACCTGCGAAAGCAAGCGTGGTGTATGCGTAAACTGCTATGGCAAAAACCTGGCTACCGGCTACACCGCTCAGCGTGGTGATGCAGTAGGTATCATTGCCGCACAGTCAATTGGTGAACCTGGTACACAGCTTACCCTCCGTACTTTCCACGTAGGTGGTGTGGCTGGTTCTGCTTCAGTAGAAAGTACCCTGAACGCCAAGTTTGACGGTATTATCCAGTTTGACGGTATCCGTACTGTAAAAGGTGAAAACAACCAGGGAGAAGACGCTACATACGTTATTGGCCGTACCGGTGAAATACGTGTAATGGACGAAACGGGTGAACGCCTTTTGAATACCCACAACATTCCTTACGGTTCTATCCTGAACGTGAAAAACGGCCAGAAGATTAAGAAGGGTGATGTGATTTGCAGCTGGGATCCGTTCAACAACGTTATCATTTCAGAAATCAACGGTACTGTTGTTTTCGATAGCATTTTGGAAGGTGTTACTTTCCGTGAAGAAGCCGATGACCAAACCGGTCACCGCGAAAAAGTGGTTATCGAATCAAAAGACCGCACCAAAATCCCGGCCATCAAAATTGAAGGCAAGGATGTAAAAATGTATAACCTGCCAGTAGGCTCACACCTGTCGGTAGAAGAAGGTAAGGAAGTACGTAGCGGCCAGGTATTGGCTAAGATTCCTCGTATCCTTAGCAAACTGCGTGATATCACCGGTGGTCTGCCACGTGTAACGGAACTGTTTGAAGCCCGTAACCCAAGCAGCCCTGCCATTGTAAGTGAAATTGATGGTGTAGTAACCTTTGGTAGCATTAAGCGTGGTAACCGCGAAATCATCGTGGAAGCAAAAGATGGTACCGTGAAGAAGTACCTCGTACCGCTTACCCGCCAGATTTTGGCTCAGGATGGTGACTTTATTAAAGCTGGTGCACAGCTTTCTGAAGGTGCTGTTTCTCCTGCCGATATCCTGTCTATTAAAGGTCCTTTCGCCGTTCAGGAATACGTGGTAAATGAAATTCAGGAAGTTTACCGCTTACAGGGTGTAAAAATCAACGATAAACACATCGAAGTAATCGTTCGTCAGATGATGAAGAAGGTAGAAATCATGGACGCTGGTGATACCCGCTTCCTTGAGGAGGACCTTGAAGACCGCTTCGACTTTATTGAAGAGAACGACCGCATTTACGACAAGAAAGTGGTGGTAGACCCTGGTGACAGCACCAAGTTCCGTCCGGGCCAAATCATTAGCCTGCGTGACCTCCGCGAAGAAAACAGCATCTTGCGTCGTGCAGACCAAAAGCTGATGGAAGTGCGTGATGCAAAACCAGCTACCGCCAAGCCGGTATTGTTGGGTATTACCAAGGCTTCACTGGGTGTACAAAGCTGGATCTCAGCTGCCTCATTCCAGGAAACAACCAAGGTACTGAGCACAGCCGCCATTCACGGCAAGCGTGACGATATGTTAGGTTTGAAAGAAAACGTAATTACTGGTCACCCAATACCTGCTGGTTCTGGTCTTCGTGAGTTCGACAACCTGATTGTGGGAAGCAAAGATGAGTATGAAGTACTCGCCACTACCCGTCAGGTAATGAGCTTCGACGACGAAGAATAAGCTAAACATAGTAACAGATACAAACAAAAAAGCAGGATTTACTCCTGCTTTTTTGTTGCGACAAATGGTGTACAACCAGTTGAATACGAATAGAACGTGGACAGTTAATGCTAGAAGACCTATAGTTCGTTTCTGTCCGGCAAATCTCAACGAAGTCCAGAAAAGGTTGAACATCATTTTGGGCCAAACCTTGCTGGCCGGGGTTGGATTTAAATGGAGAGCAGTCCTAATACTATAACTGCTGCCAGTAATCCAATGATGACATAGGGACGCCAATCGTTGGCTTCCATGGTGTCATTCTGGTCGGAGTAGTGTACATGATTTTCCATACGCGGGGGTTATTATGTTAAACAATCAGGGGTTTTCGCAACAAGAAATGCACACAAAATCGATTCACTTTCCAACGAAAAGTTAAACATTTTTCATGATATATCCTAAGACTTTTTTGAAGCAATTGACAATCTGTTCGTTATGTTTACAAGTGTTGAAACACTGATGTAGCAAGCCTTTCGGCCAAGTTGGCGTTTAAGCAAGCAGTTGTATTTTGATGCTTAAACATCGAGATTTTATCGTACCATTTTGTAGTAGTTGGAAAGGGTAAATAGTTTCAACATTAAGTCATCACTCTTGTTATATCTATCTATGCAAATTTTTTACACTACACGCACCAGCACTCTATTGTTAGCCCTGCTTTTGCTGATGGCTTGCGAGAAGGCCGTGGATATTATTCCTACTACTCTCGATCAGGTAGTAGTAGTGGAGGGCAGCATAGAAAACAATCAGCCGCCGGTAGTAGTGCTTACCCGTTCGCTGGCATTTTTTGAGCAGCTTTCTGCGCAGGACTTTGCCAATTCATTTGTTCGCAATGCCAATGTGTTTGTAAGCGATGGCACCCAGCGTGTACGGCTAACCGAATATCGTCGCCAGGTAGGCAATGCCAACTTTTACTTTTACAGTATAGATAGTACTAATCCTGCACAGTTCATGATTGGCCGTTTGAATACCAGCTACAAGCTGGACATTGAAGCAGAAGGAAAAAAGTACACTGCCAGCACCAGCATCCCCAATATTAGCCGTAAGGTAGATTCACTGTGGTGGCAAAAAGCCCCGGGAAATGGAGACTCTTCATTCGCAGTGGTTTTTTCGAGGGTAACCGACCCGAAAGGCTTTGGCAATTACATCCGGTATTTTACCAGTGTCAACGATTCGGCCTTTTTGCCCGGCTCCAACTCAGTGTTCGACGATAAGTTTGTAGATGGTACCACTTACGATATTCAGGTGTTCAGAGGGTTCAACAGGAATGTGGAGTTTGATCCTGAAACTTTCGGCTTTTTTAAAAGGGGCGAAAGGGTAAAAGTGAAGATGAGCAACATAGACAAAGCCACCTATGACTATTGGAGAACCTGAGAGCAAAATCAAAGCAACGTGGGCAATCCATTTGGGGTACCTGTAAAAGTGTTGAGCAATCTGTCAGCTGGAGCAACGGGCATTTTTGCCGGCTATGCATCGCAAATTACCAGCATCAACATTCCTCAGTAAGAAGGCTTATGGCAAGTTGTCCCCAACGTGCCTTCTGTTACATTATTTTGTACGTCATTACGCAACTTTGCTGTCCCTTTTTCAAGCATTGTAAATAAGGATGATTATGGAAATAAAAGAACATGCCCACTGCCTGATTATTGGTAGTGGACCGGCTGGCTATACTGCCGCCATTTATGCCGCCCGTGCCGGCCTCAATCCCGTTTTGTATCAGGGCATTCAGCCCGGTGGACAGCTCACCATTACCACTGAGGTAGAAAACTACCCCGGCTATGCCGATGGTGTGCAGGGCCCCGAAATGATGCAGATTTTTGAAAAGCAGGCTACCCGTATGGGAGCTGATATCCGCTACGGTATTGTAACCAAAGTCGATTTCAGCGAACGGCCATTTAAAGTAGAAATAGACGAAGAAAAATGGATGAGTGCCGATGCGGTCATCATCTCAACCGGAGCTTCTGCCAAGTGGTTGGGCATTCCCAGCGAAGAACGCCTCAATGGCCATGGCGTAAGTGCCTGCGCCGTGTGTGATGGTTTCTTTTTCCGCGGCAAAGAAGTAGCCATAGTTGGTGCCGGCGATACGGCTTGCGAAGAAGCGTTGTACCTGAGCAAAATTTGCAGCAAAGTGCATATGATTGTACGCAAGGGCGAAGATGGTATGCGGGCCAGCAAAGTGATGCAGGACCGTGTAAAAAATACCGAAAACATTCAGGTGTATTGGAACAGCGTAACCGATGAAATTTTGGGTGACCAAAAAGTAACCGGTGTTCGCATCAACAACACCGCTACGGGCCAAATGCAGGAAGTGCCCATCAGTGCCTTCTTCGTAGCCATTGGTCACAAACCCAATAGCGATATTTTCAAAGGCTGGCTGGATATGGATGAAACCGGATACATTCTTACTGTGCCCGGTACGTCTAAAACCAATATTGAAGGCGTGTTTGCCGCTGGCGACGTACAAGATAAAAACTACCGCCAGGCTGTAACAGCTGCAGGCAGTGGTTGCATGGCAGCCCTCGATGCAGAACGCTATCTGGGTGCTCTCGGCCATTAATCGAAAGCATCCCTTACTTTGCATCCCGCACAACGATTGAAACTGTTGTGCGGGATTTTTTTATGATGACCATTCACTTACAGCAACTGAAGTTTTTTGCGCATCACGGCGTGTATAAAGAAGAGCAGATATTAGGCAACGACTTTGTGGTAGATGTAATCCTGCATTTTATGCCAGCGGCTTTTCCTGTAAAAGAGTTGCAGCAAACGCTGAACTATGAGCAGGTATTTGCCATTGTGCAGCAGCACATGAACATTCCTACGCCATTGCTGGAAACAGTGGTGGGCAATATTGTTGCACAAATACAACAACAGTTTCCGCAGGTGAAAGCGGGCATGGTGAGCATTGCCAAAATGAAACCGCCTGTAAAAGGTTGGGAAGGCAATGTGGTGGTTTCTTTCAACTGGTAGCCCAAGGATATTGAGGATGCCTTAACAACAAAACAGCTTATTGCCCTGTTTCTTTATGTTCTAAAATGAAGGCTATGCACATTCGGATGGTTTCAATATTGGTCATGCTTATCACTGCTGTTGCAGCAGTGGCTCAGGATCCTGCTTCGTTGATGGAAGAAGGCCGTAAGCTGGAGCAGAAACTTAAAGATGAAGAAGCCATTGAAAAATACAAGCAGGCCATTTTTATACAGCCATCCAATATTAAAGGCGTGGTAAAATGCGCTGAACTCAGTGCCTCTATTGGCAGCAGAAAAGAAACACCGGAACAGAAAACTGTTTTTTACCAGCAGGCAAAAAAGTTTGCAGATGCGGCATTGAAACTCGATTCAAACAACGCGGAAGCCAGTTACATGATGGCGGTGGTGTTGGGCAAGCTTACTGAAGTTGAAAAGAAAACAGACAACATAGTCGGCTATGTAAAAGGCATTCGTTTTTATGCAGACAAAGCGGTAAAGCTAAACCCGCAAATGGGTAAAGCATGGCATGTACTGGGCCGCTGGCATTTGGAAGTATTGAATTTGAATGCGGTAAAAAAAGCAGCACTCAAAGTAATTTATGGTGGAGTGGGAGAAGCCGATATTGAAAAGGCCATTCAGTACATGGAAAAATGTAAAACACTGGAACCTTACTACTGTCTCAACTTTCTCGATTTGGCCCGTGCTTACGAATACGACCGCAAGTACGAAAAATCAATTGGCCTGTTGGAACAACTTTCAAAACTACCCACCCGCCGTCAGGAAGACGTAACCGCCAAAGCACAAGGCGCAGTGCTACTGCAGAAATTGCAGTAAGCAGAGGCCAGAATGCCGAAGGCAAAAGGCAAAAGGCATAAAGCAGAAGGCAGAAGGTCGGACTCTCCGAGCCTCTGTGCGAACCCTTCTCCTAAATCTCTTTCTTCTTCCAGCGTCCTGATATCATATAGCCAAAGGCCATTGCAAAAGTGCTAATCCAGTAAATCCATTCGCTGCCCCAACCCCAGGTGATGGGCAGTTTCCATACATGCAGCACCAGCGTTACATACACTACATACAATATGAGGGTGACGATTTCGATGCCGAGGTTAACCGTGGTATTGCCGGTGCCGGTAATGGCATTGAGCCAAACCGTTCCAAACGACATGAAGAGCAGCGCCAAACTAACGATGCGCAATACGGGCAACCCGTAATGAATGAACGCTTCATCTTGCCCGAACACTGATAAAAACTCCACCGGAAAAAGATTGACCAACAAACAGGGCACTGCAACAAACGCCGTGCTCAACCATGTGATGCGCCACACCAATGGCAGTACTTCTTCTTTTTTATGCTGACCAATAATATTGCTGACCATAGTATTGCTGGTGGCAGCAAATGCCCATGCAAAACAGCCAAACAAGCCAAACACATTGCGCATGGTATTGCTGATGGCTAAGTCACGGGTACCATAGTGTTCTATCAAAATGTAGAAATACTCCCAGCTGGTAATGCTGATACCAAACTGCAAAATCAATGGTGCTGATTGTACCAATATGAGTTTACTGTTCGTCGCATCGAAATACCAGTGTTTGTGCAACTGAAATTTTTTGCCAATGCCTTTGCCATAAATAATAAGAAACACTACCAGCAACCCCATGGCTTCTGCAATAATAGAAGCATAGGCGGCTCCGTTGAAACCAATTTTCGGCAAGCCGAGTTTACCGTAAATCAATCCATAATCGAGCACAATATTGGTGAGTGTTTCTGCCAGTGTACCAATCACCAAAAACTGACTGTTGTTGGTGCCAACCAGCAAGGCGTTGCGCATTTGGTACAGGTACAAAAAGGGCAAACCCCACATGCGTATTTGCAAAAATGAAACTGCCATGTCGTACTTCTGCGGATCGCTTAAGGCGTAGCGTAACAGCAAGGGCGTTACACTATAGTTGAGGGCAATGGCCAATGCCGCAAACAGCAGGGCAATGAAAACTCCCTGGCTAAACAGCTTACCGATTTCTTCAATGCGGTTTTCGCCGGCCCTGCGGGAAATGAGTGCCTGCAAGCCATTGTTGAGCCCATGCCCAACAACTGCAAAAATGAGGTAGTACACACCCGTAATACCTGCTACCGCCAATGGCAATTCTCCCAAGCCCCCAAGAAAAATATTGTTGGTGACGAAGTTGATTTGCGGCACCAGCATGGATGCAGCAATGGGCATCGCAATGGCTAAAATTTGCTTGCGACTGGTGTTGAGCTGTAAAGAATGCGAAGGGCTGCTGGCAGACATAAGGCCGTAAAGAAAACATTGTTTATGGAAATGATACGACGGAAAAAAACAGCCGGCTGTGGAGTGCAGCCGGCTGAGTGATGTTCGTTCGTTTTACTTATTTGAACTGCGGACTCACCACCAACTCTTTGCTTCCTGCTGTGTAGGTATAAAATCCTTCACCCGATTTGGCTCCCAGTTTTCCTGCGGTTACCATATTCACCAACAGCGGACAAGGTGCATATTTTGGTTGGCCAAAACCATCGTGCAAAACCTGCAAAATGCTCAGGCACACATCGAGGCCAATAAAGTCGGCGAGTTGCAACGGCCCCATAGGATGCGCCATGCCCAGCTTCATAATCGTATCGATAGATTCTACGCCAGCCACGCCTTCGTACAAAGTATAAATGGCTTCGTTAATCATCGGCATCAAGATGCGGTTGGCCACAAAGCCGGGATAATCGTTGGCCACTGCAGGCACTTTTCCCAATGCCTTACTCAGCTCCACAATTTGTGTGGTTACTGATGCTTCGGTAGCATAGCCGTTGATAATTTCTACCAGCTTCATTACCGGCACGGGGTTCATAAAGTGCATGCCAATGACTTTGGCAGGGCGGCCGGTAGCAGCGGCAATTTTTGTAATGGAAATGGAAGACGTGTTGCTGGCCAAAATGCAATGTGCCGGTGCAGCAGCATCTATTTCTTTAAAAACGGACAACTTGAGGTGGGTATTTTCTGTAGCAGCTTCTACCACCAAATCAGCGTTGGCTACACCAGTGGCAATGCTGGTATGCGAGGCGATGCGACCAAGGGTGGCTGTTTTATCGGCTTCGGAGAGTAACCCTTTGGCAACCTGACGGGCGAGATTTTTGCCAATGGTGGCCAATCCCTTTTGCAAAGCAGCTTCACTCACATCTATCAGTTGCACATCGTATCCATGCTGGGCAAACACATGGGCAATGCCATTTCCCATGGTGCCGGCGCCAATTACGGCAATCGTTTTAAATGACATCAGGCAAGATTTTTGGCCACAAAAGTAGCGGAACTACGGCCTTGAAACACAGAGAAGAGCAGCAGTCCGCTTTTTGCAACACTTAAGAAATGGCGTAGTCGAAAATCACCTCTTCATCACTTGGTTGGCGGTAAGCAGATAAACGATTCCTTACTCCGCAAACCCTTGCAGTCATTTACCTTACTTTTGCGGAGTTCTTACATCATTTGAGGAAAAACGATTGTTATGTCTGTAGTTGATTTGGTCATGCCGAAACTGGGCGAAAGCATTATGGAAGCCACCATTTTAAAGTGGCTCAAAAAGCCCGGCGACAATATTGCTCAAGATGAGCCCGTGCTCGAAATAGCCACCGATAAAGTAGACAGCGAAGTGCCTAGTACAGCTGCCGGCGTATTGGCCGAAGTACTGTATAAAGAAAATGACGTAGTACCTATTGGTGCAGTGATTGCCCGCATTCAAACTGCTGCTGGCACTGTAGCCGCAGCTGCTCCTGTTGCAGCACCTGCAGCCGCTCCATCGCCAGCACCATCTGCCATTGAAGAGAATCCGTATCAGCCAACAACACTGCCCGAAGACATGCGGCCTGCGACAGTGCATCAGGCGGGTAGCCCACGTTTTTATTCTCCTTTGGTACTGAAAATTGCACAAGAAGAAGGTATCAGCATGGCGGAGTTGGAAACCATTCCCGGTACTGGATTGGATGGTCGGGTGAGCAAAAAAGATATGATGGCTTACCTGCAAAACAGAGGTAAAGCAGCTGCACCTCCTACATATCAGGCCCCGGCTGTGGCGGCTCCTGCAAGCAATGCCGTGGCTACTACAACTCCGGCACCATCGCCGGTAAGCTATGGTGGCAATGTTGAAATCATTGAAATGGATCGGATGCGCAAGGTAATTGCCAAGCACATGACCGATAGCAAGCATACCAGTGCTCACGTAACCAGCTTTGCCGAATGCGATGTAACGAACATGGTACTGTGGCGTGAAAAAGTGAAGAAAGAATTTGAAAAACGGGAAGGTGCTAAAATCACTTTTACGCCACTCTTCATAGAGGCCGTTGTAAAAAGCCTGAAGAAATATCCCATGCTCAACAGCAGTGTGGATGGCGATAAAATCATTATCAAAAAAGACATCAATCTGGGTATGGCAACGGCCTTACCTACGGGCAATTTGATTGTGCCTGTAATTAAGGGTGCCGATCAGTTGAATCTCGTTGGTCTTACCAAGCAGGTAAATGGCTTGGCAGATGCAGCCCGCAATGGTAAACTCAAACCCGACGATACGATGGGCGGTACGTTTACCCTTACCAATGTGGGTACGTTTGGCAGCATTATGGGTACGCCTATCATCAACCAGCCGCAGGTAGCAATTATGGCTGTAGGTGCTATTAAAAAACGTCCGGTGGTGATAGAAACCGCACAAGGCGACAGTATTGCCATCCGCCACATGATGTACATCAGCCTGAGCTACGATCACCGCATTATTGATGGTGCGTTGGGAAGCACTTTCCTTAATGCCGTAGCCCGTGAACTGGAAGCATTCGACATCAATCGGAATTTTTAATGTGAAAATTTGCAAATGTGCTAATTAGCTAATTGCAAGGATTCAATGAATGATAACAAACAGTCCCGACATGTATTTGTCGGGACTGTTTGATGCTGCAAACTATATGCTTCACATTAGCACATTTTCAAATTAGCCAATTAGCTTATTGATTTACCCCGCCCAACCTTCTCTATCTAAACTGCGGTATTGAATAGCTTCTGCTACATGTTCTGGTCGTATGTCTTCGCTGCCAGCCAGGTCTGCTATGGTGCGGCTCACTTTTAAAATGCGGTCGTAAGCACGGGCACTCAGGTTCAGTTTTTCCATAGCAATCTTCAGCAAATTGGCGCTGATATTGTTCAACGCACAATGCTGGTGCAGCAACGTGGTATTGATTTGCGCATTGCAATAAATGCCTTCGTTTTCTTTGTAGCGTTCCGATTGTATGTCTCTTGCCTTCATGACACGTTCACGTATTTGTGCACTGTTTTCTGCCGTGCTGGCGGCGGAGAGTTCGCTGAATGGAACGGGTGTTACTTCTACATGCAAATCGATACGGTCGAGCAGTGGCCCGCTGATTTTATTGAGGTATTTCTGCACGGCTCCCGGCGGGCAGCTACATTCTTTTTCGGGGTGGTTGTAATAGCCGCAAGGGCAGGGGTTCATGCTGGCCACCAGCATAAACGAAGCCGGAAAATCCAGCGCCACTTTTGCCCGGCTAATGGTTACCCGGCGTTCTTCCATTGGTTGCCGCATTACTTCCAATGCGGAGCGTTTGAACTCGGGCAGTTCATCCAAAAACAACACGCCGTTGTGGGCCAGGGATATTTCGCCCGGCTGCGGATTGCCACCGCCGCCCACCAAGGCTGCATCACTCACCGTGTGGTGCGGACTGCGAAATGGTCGTTTGCTAATCAGTGTGGCGTTTTCTGGAAGCTTGCCCGCCACGCTGTGAATTTTGGTGGTTTCCAAAGCCTCTTGCAACGTGAGTGGCGGCAGTATCGTAGGCAAGCGTTTGGCCAGCATGGTTTTGCCTGCACCGGGTGGGCCAATCAAGATGGCATTGTGCCCGCCAGCTGCAGCTATCTCCAAGGCCCGCTTGATGTTTTCCTGTCCTTTTACATCGGTAAAATCAACATCGAAATGGTATTGTGAATGGTAAAATTCATCTCGTGTATCTACCACCGTGGCGGGGATAGTGTTCACACCTTCAAGCAAGTCCACCACTTCGTTGATGTGCTGTACTCCGTACACTTCCACGTTATTGACAATAGCCGCTTCCCGGGCATTTTGCTTCGGCACTATCAAACCTTTGTAAGCTTCTTTTCTGGCTTGTATGGCCATGGGCAATGCACCTTTGATGGGGCGAACTTCTCCATCCAAACTCAGCTCACCCATGATGATGTAATCTTTGAAAGCATCGCTGTTTTGCAACTGTTCGGTAGCACCCAGCAAACCAATGGCCATGGGCAAATCGAAAGCGGTGCCACTCTTGCGGATATCGGCCGGTGCCATATTTACCACCACACGGGTGCGGGGCATTTTGTACCCGTTGCTTTTAATGGCGCTTTCCACCCGCTGCATGCTTTCTTTTACGGCATTGTCGGGCAGGCCCACAATAATTGAGCCGGGGTTACCCTGATTGTTCACATCCACTTCGAGCACAATGGTAACGGCGTGTACACCCATTACAGCGCTGCCATAGGTTTTTACTAGCATGCACTAAAAATAACGAAAGCCAGTTATGCAAACGTTGCGTGGTTTTACGGTTTTTTTTGGTGGAAAGACTTACAACCGCTCAATCATCTCTACCACCCCGGCCCTTTTGAGAATGAGGTAGCCGAGGCGGTCGTTGCTGATGCCTTCTTTGAGTTGGTAGCTGAACTTTAATTCTTCGTCCGTTACCTGTGTTTCGAAATAGCGGAAAGCAATATTGGGATAGGGGCGTAGTTCATCACCAATTTCGTACAAGTGAGTGCTTAGTACAAACAAAGAGTTCTTGATTTTGAGCAGGCCTTTGATAACGGTAGTACTGCAACGCATGGCATCCTGCACGTTGGTGCCCTTGAACAATTCATCAATCAGCACCAGCCATTTGCTGTTATCGTTGATGCGGGTAATCGTGTTTTTGATGCGTTGCACTTCATTGAAGAAATAGCTTTCGCCTTTTACAATATTGTCACTCACCTGAATATTGCTGAGGATGCCATCGAATATCGACAACTGCATTTGTGTAGCAGGAACGGCCATACCAATATGTGCCAAGTAAGCCGCCACACCTACCGCTTTGATGAAAGTACTTTTGCCCGCCATGTTGGCACCGGTCAGGAAAATGAAATTCGTTTCCTGATTTAATTCCAAATCATAAGCGGTAGGATGTTCGAGCAAAATATGACGCAATCCTTTCGCAGTAATAGAAGGTGCCGGAGCTGGTTGAATATCAGGAAAAGTGAGTTGATGAACCTGTATGGCTTTGGCCAGAGAGAGATAGGCTTCCAGCCGGCCATGCATATCAATCAAATCATTGATTTGGTTTTTGAAATGATACAACAGGTAGTAGCCATAATGCAAATGTTGCGCAGCACTCAGTTGTTGTTTGTTTGTTACAGCAATAAGTGCTTTGATTTCTTCACGGGCCATCATGAGTTGGATGCGGCTGAGCATGCCACTCAACAGGGCTGGTGTTTTTTGTGCATCAAACATGCCAATGAACTGCTGCATGCCTTGCAAAAAATCAATGGCATGACCAACCGAGTAGCGGATGATGGCATAGTCGGGACCGTGAATGAGTTTGTACAACAAAGCATTGGCCGCATTGGTGGGGAAAGGAATTTTATCAATCTGTGATTGATAAAATTTATCGAGCACCATGATGGTACCATTGGTGATACCGCTGGGCCATTTGTCCTGGTTTTGCAGCATCAGTTTCAGCAGGTCCTGTGTTTCCTGAATCGGCTTCACATCACTAAAAGGATGATTGAGCAAATAAGCTAACCATTGTGCCCCGCCGGAGGTTTGCGTAAAGTTGAGGGTGTTGTACACCGATTGCTCTTCTTCAGCATGAAAAATGGCAAGGTCTCGCAGCGATGTCTGATCAATATTCATAAGCAGGGTAGGTAAGCAGCCAACAAGTTAACGGTTAAAGCGCAGTCGCATACCCAACTGAGATGCATTGAGCTCACCATTTGCATACGCCAAGTGGCCATTTACAAAAGTGTGGCTAATGCTGGCAGGCAATGTTTCACCTTCTAGTGGACTCCAGCCACATTTGTACAAAATATTTTCCTTGCTTACGGTGGTGCTTTGCTGCAAGTTTACCAATACCAAATCGGCATGATAGCCTTCGCGGATATAACCCCGCTGATCAATGTCGAACATATCGGCCACATTGTGGCTCATTTTCTGCACCACTTTTTCGATGCTGATGCGGCCTTCCTGCACATACTTCATCATCATGAGCACAGAGTGTTGTACCAGTGGCAGGCCTGCATGTGCATGAGCATAGGGTGGTTCTTTTTCGCTGAGCAAATGAGGCGCATGGTCGGTGGCAATTACATCCAGGCGATCATCGTTCAAGGCTTCCCACAACGCCGCTTTGTTGTCGGCAGATTTGATGGCCGGGTTGCATTTAATTTGATAGCCGAGGCGGTCATAATCGTCGGCAGTAAAGTGGAGGTGATGCACACATACTTCGCTGGTGATGCGCTTTTCGCTGAGGGGCAGCATATTGGTAAACAGCTGCAACTCACGGGCCGTGCTGATGTGTAAAATGTGCAGTCGGGTGTTGTGTTTTTTGGCTAATTGTATGGCAGAAAAACTACTTTCAAAACAAGCTTCCACATCACGGATAACAGGGTGATGCTGTGGCGTCAGATCCACAGCTTGCAAAGCATCCAGGTTGCGTTTGATGACTTTTTCATCTTCGCAATGCGTGGCAATTAATACTTCTGCTTCTCTGAAAATTTTGTCGAGTGTCAGGTAGTTGTCTACCAGCATGTTGCCGGTAGAAGCCCCCATGAATATTTTGATGCCGCACACATCTTTTTTGCGGTTGTTGGTTTTCAGTACTTCATCGGCATTGCTGTTGCTGGTGCCCATGAAAAAAGAATAATTGGCCAGCGATGATTGTGCTGCAATCTGGTATTTGTCTTCCAGTAGTTCATGTGTCAATGCATTGGGCACGGTGTTGGGCATTTCCATAAAACTGGTAACACCACCGGCTACCGCTGCACGGCTTTCAGTAAAAATATTGGCCTTGTGGGTGAGGCCGGGTTCCCGAAAATGCACCTGGTCATCAATGGCACCTGGGAGCAAGTGTAAACCTTCGGCATTTATTTCTACCACTGCTTCTGTACAATTGATTTGTGGAGCAATTTTCTCAATACGGCCGTTTTTTATTAACAGGTCTGAGCAAAATGTGCGGCCTTCGTTGACAATGCTGGCGTTTTTGATGAGGTAATTTTGCATACTTTGTTTATTCATTCATTCTAATACATCTGCATGCAAAATAGGAATTCCCTGCTTGTTGCTGTACTTCTGTTGGCAACATTGTATGCTTCTGCACAAACCACGTATTTCCCGTTGTGGTCGAAAGAAAACTGGACACTTGAAAGACTGGAAATAAAACTGCAGCGCAACAACGATTTGAACCTGAGTACGGTGAAGCCGCTGATGCGGGGTACCTATGTTCGGGTAGCGGATTCTATCCGTGTACAACTGGATGCACAAGCCGCAGGTTTTAGTGCCGTTGATTTGTACAACCTCAACCGGCTGCAAGCCAATAGCAGTGAGTATTCTGCTTATCCTTCCACTGCATGGAAGAGTAAGAAGCCTTTGGGTAAAGGCTTTTTTGAAACACCCGGCAATATGCTGGAGGTAAATCAGAAAGGTTTTTACATGAGCATTAATCCTGCTATTAGTGTGCAGCAAAGCATGGAAAAAGATTACGATGGATCCATTCACTTTCGGGCGTTTGGTGCCAGTGGTCGTGGATTGATTGGCAATAAGGTGGCGTTTCATTTTCAGGCCACGGCCAACAATGAAAATGGCCCGATACAGTTTCGTCGTTTTGTGGCTACCAACAACGCTGTGCCTGGTGCAGGCCGCTACAATGTAGCCAGCGGCAACAATGCTTACAGCTATTTCGATTTTCGGGGCAGCCTAGCTACCAACGTAACGAAATACATCAATGTACAGCTGGGCTATGATAGAAATTTCATTGGCAATGGTTACCGTAGTTTAATGCTGAGTGACTTCAGCGGACAATCGTTGTTTGTAAAACTGAATACCCGCATATGGAAGCTCAACTATACCAACCTGTTCATGCAATTGTCGCCTACTCCGTTTGAGGCCAGCAACGACCGCATGAATAAAAAGTATGCCGCCATGCACCACCTGAGTTTGAATGCTACCAAGTGGTTGAATATTGGCTTTTTTGAATCTATCATTTTTGGCCGGCCCAACCGGTATGACTTTGCCTACATGCTGCCCGTTATTTTTTACCGCAGCATAGAGCAGCAAAATGGTAGTCCCGATAATGCCAACATTGGTTTCGACTTTAAAGCCAACGTGGCTAAGAAAGCACAACTCTACGGACAGTTAATGCTGGATGAATTTGTAAAAGATGAAGTGATTGGCAACAAACGCAACTGGTGGGGCAATAAGCAGGGCTTTCAGCTGGGGGCCAAATATGTAGATGCGTTTGGCATCAACAATTTGGATGTGCAGGCAGAAATGAACCAGGTGCGGCCGTTCGTGTATCAGTTCAGAGATACGACAGGATCGTATGCGCATTACAATCAACCGCTGGCGCATCCGATGGGTGCGAACCTGCGGGAGTTCATAGGTATCATTCGTTATCAACCTACCAACAAGCTGTACTTTTTTGCCAGGGTAAATTATTGGAAGCAAGGCCTGGATAGTGCCAGTTACAACTTTGGCTACAATCCAAATACGTTATACAGTTCTACCGGGCAGGGTGGGTTGCGTTTGCGCAGCGATAATTATCCCTTGTTTACCGGCATGCCGGCCACAGGTTTGAATGCTGCCATCACCGCCAGCTATGAGCTGAAAGAAAACCTGTTTGTGGAAGCACAGGCGCAATACCGCAGCTACAAAGAAACCAACAAAGACAAACTGAACACTACGCTGCTCACCATTGGATTGCGTTGGAATATGTTTAGAAAAGATTACGATTATTAACGCCGTTGAAACCACTGCATATGTTGCGAAATATTTGGGCTGCATTATTGATTCTGATAACGACCAACGCAGTTGCGCAAACTACTTACGTGCCATTGTGGGCAAAAGAGGGTTGGCTGCTCGACCGTATGGAAATAAAGGCCGGCACCAACAATGCCCTTAACCTGAGCACGGTAAAACCATACATGCGAAAGGCCTATGTGGCAGTGGCCGATTCTGTACGGCAGTTGCTGCTGCAAAATCAAAATCCCTGGCAGCTGTCTTCGGTGGATCAATACAATCTAGACCGTTTTCAGGCTAACAACAGTGAGTATAGCCGCTATACCACTGCCGATATGCCTTCATGGAAAAGCAAACAACCGTTCTTAGGTTTTTTGTGGCCCACCAAAAGCAGCATGATTGAGGTAAACAACAAGGATTTTTACCTGTCCATCAATCCTGCTATCAACCAACAGCAGAGCGTTGAAACCGATTTTGATAAGCGGGTGTTTGTAAACAGCAAGGGCGTAATAGCCCGTGGCTTGATTGCCCAAAAAATCGGCTTTCATTTTTTCCTGACAGACAATCAGGAGCAGGGCCCATGGCAGTTTCGTCGCTTTGTAGATACGATGGGAGCCGTGCCCGGTGCCGGTTATTGGAAGCTTTTTAAAAGCACCCGGGGGGTAGATTATTTTGATGCCCGTGGTAGTGTAAGCTGGAATGTGAGCCGTTACATCAACATGCAGTTTGGCTACGACCAACAGTTTATTGGCAGCGGCTACCGCAGTTTGTTTCTCAGCAATGTTGCACCGCCTTCATTGTTCCTGAAATTCAATACACGCATCGGCAAATTCAATTACACCAATCTTTTTTCAGAAGTCTTTCCCGCACAGCAATTGCGCACCGACCGCTTGTACGACCGCAAGTACATGGCCACACATCACCTCAGCGTAAATGTGCTTCCGTGGTTGAATGTGGGTTTGTTTGAAAGCATGGTGTTTGGTGAAAAAAATACTTTCAAAGCATCGTATTTACAACCGGTTATTTTGCTCAACACTTTGGTGGGCAGAAAAGATGGCGAGAACAATGCCAACGTGGGCCTTGACTTCAAAGCCAATGTGCTGAAAAAAGTACAGGTGTATGGCCAGTATTTGTTTGACAACCTGGATGGCAGCGACGGCAAAACCGGCAGCGACTGGTGGGGCAACCGCCATGCTTTTCAATTGGGCGGCAAATATGTAGATGTATTGGGCATCAGCAATCTCGACTTGCAATTGGAGTACAATCAAATCCGTCCATTTACGTATAGCGGCAGCGACAGTGTAACAGCGTACAGCAACTATCGTCAGCCGCTGGCGCATCCTACGGGTGCCAATCTTCGTGAAGTGGTGGGCATTGTTCGCTATCAACCGCTGCGCAAATTGTACCTGCAGGCAAGGGCTAGCTACTGGCAGCAAGGCCTCGATAGTGCCGGTTATAGCTTTGGCAGCAATGTAAACAGGTTAAACACATTGAGCACAGCAGGTGGTAGCCGTTTGCGGGAGGGCAACTATCCCATTCTGAGTGGCATTGGCAGCAAAGGCGTACTTGGTTCTTTCACCGCATCTTATGAGTTGAAAGAAAATTTGTTTCTCGATGCCAACCTGATGTACCGCATTTTTGATACCGATGTACAAGCCAAACAAACCACAACTGTTGCCGGTATTGGTATCCGCTGGAATATGTTTAGGAGAGAATATGATTATTGATGAAGGCGGAAGGCAAAAGTCAAATTAGAAGAAGAATTTGCAGTTAGCAATTGGCAATTTGCAAGGGAGGAAGTAGAATAAAATATTTTTAACCTCACTTCTCAGTGAGCCTCTGATTTACCTCTCATACCTCTGTGGTAAATCAATCAGACTTACTTCAGCTTAAACGAATCTAATATTTTACCTGCTTTTTCTTTGTAAGCATTGTATTGGCTTTGCTCAGCAGTAAACGTCAATACATACGTGTAGTCGGCTGTGCTGATGTAACGTTGTTCAAATTGAAGATCAAAGCCGTTCATACTGGTAGTGTACATGAGCTTATGGTATTGCTGTCCGTTTTTCTGAGTAATGGTTTTATTTTCTGTAATAGCCATAGTGCCAAAATACTGTTTCAGTTGCTCAATTGACAAGCGTACATATTCTTCCAACGTTACATCCACACCATTGGTCGGCTCCATCACCACATTCATGTTTTCGCCAAACTTGTCGGTTTCTGATTGCAACGGAAAGAAAGCGATAAAGTCTGCCATAGAGGTGCCGGCAGTATCTACACGCATGTTTTTGTCTACAGCAATGCTATAGGTTGACCGCTTGATGGTGGTTGTTTCCTGGGCTGCAACAACTGCCGTTACGCTGCACAGCAGCAAAGCCATCCAAAATTTCATAGGAAAAAAATTGAGCAATGAATTATTGCTCCAAATGTATGGTGAAGAAAACCATGCGGGAACGCAATTGATCAAACACGCTGGAATATTTCAGCGCAGCATCTCTTGCATGAATATTGCTCAGGCCGTTGCTGAATTTTATTTCCGGAGAAACTGTTACAAAGGGCAGGTAAAAATTGAAGCCGATGCCTATTTCAGCACCAAAATCATTCTTCTTTAGTTTCACCAAATCATCCGCATTTCTGGTTTTGGCATTGCTGGCCAAATCAATATCGTATTTCACACCAGCCAGCACATACACTTTAAAATTGTTGATGCGGTCGGAGTTGAACTTGAGGTGAAATGGAAACGTGGCGATGTTGCTTTGAATGATTTTGGTTTGTACCGGTTCTTCAAACAACTGGCGGCTGCCTAATGTGTACGTAAAGGAGCGGTCGAGGCCGAGAATGAGGCCGGGATTGGCACGTACTTCAAAACGTTTGCTGAGGCGGGCTGTCGCTATCAAACGCAGTGAGTAGCCCGGACTGCGGTTGGGTTCGGCTGTCAGGATGCTGTCGTTTTGCAAAAATGTGTCGTGCTTGCTGGGGTGCAGGTACGAAGAAGCGTACCCGAGACTCAGGCCAAAATAAAACGGATCATTCTCCCGTTCGAGCCGGTGCAGGGTTTTCAAATTTTGTGCCTGCACAGTACTCAGGGCTAGTAAGCCGGCTACAACAATCAGGACTTGCTTCCGCAATAAATAGTACATATTCCTACGCTCAGCGGTTTTTTGTAAGTGCTTACATAACCGCATTTTTTCATGATCTCTACAAATTGGTTGCCTTCGGGAAATGCCTGAATGCTATCATTCAGGTATTTGTAAGCGGCTTTGTTGCCGGCAATGAAACCACCTGCACCGGGTGCTACTGTTTTGGTGTACAGGTTGTACAATCCTTTCACACCGGGCAAGCTGGGCTTACTAAATTCGAGTATCACCACTTTGCCGCCCGGCTTCAGCACCCGCAGCATTTCACTGAGGCCTTTTTCCAAATGGGCAAAATTGCGTACCCCGAACGCTACCGTAATGGCATCAAACGATGCATCAGGAAAATTTATTGCCTCGCTGTCGCCATTGAACAGCTGTATGCTGTTGCTCAACTGGCGGTCAGCAATTTTTTTACGACCCAATTCAAGCATGCCATCACTAATGTCGATGCCGGTAACCTGCTGCAAACTGGGCAACATGTTTTTGGCCATCAGCGCCACATCGGCAGTGCCCGTGGCTACATCCAGCAGGGTAGCAGGTAGCAGGCCAGCCAATTGTTTGATGGCTTTTTTGCGCCAGCCGACATCAATACCTGCACTCAAAAAGCGGTTGAGAAAATCGTAGCGGTGAGCAATTTGGTTGAACATATCTGCTACCTGCTCTTTCTTGCTGCCTTCTTTGCCTTCAAATGGTTTTATACTATCGTGTTCGTACATAGCTGTTTTGTTGTTGCGTTCCTATGCTCCTTAATGAGCAGTTTTCAGTCCCCCATTCCCTAATTAACTAATTAACCAATCAACTAATCACCCAATTAACCAATCCACTTCCTCACGGCACCCCAATGTATTTATGTGTTTGTAAACTCAGCTGCCACTGCGGATGCTGCTGAATGTACTCAACAATCAGCGGCGTCATTTCGTTGCGTTTTTCCCATTCGGGTTGCAAATACAATTTGCAATGCGCAGGCACCAAGGCGGCGTGTTTTTCGGCCCAGTCAAAATCGGTTTTATTAAACACCACCACTTTCAGTTCGTGGGCTGCGGCCAGTATTTCGGGCAGGGGCGCTTTAAACTTTTTGGGCGACACACATATCCAGTCGAGCTGGCCGCTGAGTGGCGATGAGCCAGAGGTTTCGATGTTGATGCTGAAGCCGGCTTCATGCAAAGCCGCGGTTAGTGCATCGAGGTTGTGCATGAGCGGTTCGCCGCCGGTAATCACCGCCATGCGTCCGGGAAAGGAAGCGGCAGCACTTACAATGTCGGTTATGGATTGTTGTGGATGTTTGCTGGCATCCCAGCTGTCTTTTACATCGCACCATACGCAGCCCACATCGCAGCCACCCAGGCGAATAAAATAGGCTGCCTTGCCGGTATGGTAGCCTTCGCCCTGCAGGGTGTAAAAGGCTTCCATTACGGGAAGTGTAGCGTTATTGTTGAGGATTGTTTGGTTCAAATTATTTGCTTTGAAAACCTTGCATTTTTTGTGCAATGAAATTGCTTATTGCATGAATTGTGCAATAAATATTAACGACGATCGGCGGCAGCCAGTGTGTTCATCATGAGGGCACCAATGGTCATGAGGCCTACGCCACCGGGTACCGGTGTAATCCAGCTGCTCTTGGGGGCCACGCTGTCAAAGTCCACATCGCCTTTAATGGCAAAGCCTTTCTTTTTGCTGGCATCTGGCACACGGGTAATGCCTACGTCGATGATGACTGCACCTTCTTTCACCATATCACCGGTGAGGAAGCCGGGCCTGCCCAGCGCTGCCACAATGATGTCGGCCTGCAAAGTCAGTTCTTTCAGATTGGCAGTTTTGCTGTGACAAACAGAAACAGTGCAGTTGCCATAAGGATGCTGGCTGCTCAGCAAAATGCTCATGGGGCGACCCACAATATTGCTGCGGCCAATGACAACGGCATGCTTGCCGCTGGTAGGAATGTTGTATTGCTCCAACATGAGCATGATGCCATAAGGTGTGGCTGGAATAAAACTTTCCAGGCCTTGCACCAGCCGGCCTACACTCACGGGGTGAAATCCGTCAACATCTTTATTGGGGTGGATGGTTTCAATCACTTTGGCTTCGGAAATATGCTTGGGCAGTGGCAGTTGTACCAAAATGCCATCCACATCATCGTTGGCATTCATGGCTTCAATTTGCGCCAGCAAAGCTGCTTCGGTTGTGTCGCTGTCCATACGAATAAGCGTTGAAGCAAAGCCCAACTCTTCGCAGGTTTTTACCTTGCTGGCTACGTAGGTTTCGCTGGCACCATCGGTACCTACCAATATGGCTGCCAAATGCGGTGCTTTTTTGCCCTGTTGCAGCCTGTCGGCTACCAATGATTTTACTTTTTCTTTGATAGCAGCCGAGGCTACTTTTCCATCCAATAATTGCATGGCGCAAAGATAAGGAACTGCCTGCGGCCTTTGGAAAATGGGCGGCCGATTACATTTTGGCAATCATGTAACCATTTAGTCCAGCATTTTTGGGAAATGAATACAAGGAGTAATCTATACCGAAATAGTTCCGGTGATAA
This sequence comes from Bacteroidota bacterium, assembly GCA_020161435.1. GTDB lineage: Bacteria > Bacteroidota > Bacteroidia > Chitinophagales > Chitinophagaceae > Phnomibacter. The sequence goes on from JAIUNV010000004.1 coordinate 233,180, forward strand.
ATAGTTGTGAACGATAACGGTCAGGTATTGCCGAAGTGCAGGGAATAGAATTCCGTCCGCCCCGGCTAACTGATGCTGAGTAAAGATAAAAAAGATGATGATATATTCTACAGCTAAATAGATATGGTCAAGCTGGATATGCAGATGCACAATGAACAGAAAGATGAGACACAGCTACCGTCAGCCTGCATTTTGGCAATACCATTGTTGTACGCATACCCTTCTTGTCTGTTGTACAGTGTCAACCGAATGTTTCTTGTCAGCCGAATTAAAAGACTGTTGCCTGTGCGTTGGGCAAGGCAGGTTGTTTGGGCAGGTTGGCTTTGTGTGTCGCCTCGTGTGCCTGCCCAAAGTACCTGACTTGCCGCGTTGGCTAATAGGAGAATGTCAACCCTGCACCAAAACCCATGTCGCTGTCATAATGTGTCCGCAAGGAAAAGTTGCGATTAAAAATATAATTCAGTCCAGCCATATACTCTTTGTCGGTATTAACCATGAAAGCAAAGCGAAGCCGTTTTGTTACGGGAATGTCTTCTCTCATTAATTGCAAACGAACTATACCATCAGTGAATATCTCTGTCTGAAAACGAACTAACATAGGCAAAGTATAGTTTACTCCCAAACTTAACACTGCCCTGTTGTCTTTTGTGTTGGTCTGTCCAAAGAGATTTTTTTCTTGTTCGTCAATTCCCATTTTTCTGTAACGCCAGTCAAATCCAACAAACGGCATAAGCCATTGCATTTTTCCCAAGTACCTTCCAATATGTGTTTCTGTTTCATATCCGTGCATGTCGTGATAACCCAAACGCCATTCGCTGCCAATGCTCCAACGGGTATTTTGCAACATCATTTCTCCGTCATTACCATTTGTTGCAAAATCATTTTGAGACATGAAGTGCATTTTTCTGTCGTCTGCAAATAATTTGCGTTGTGCCAGTTTAGGATTTGGTATTAAAGGATTGGCTGCTTGATTTTCGTAAGTAAAAACTCTGCCCATACCACTCATCATGTGATATAAAATATGGCAATGAAAAAACCAATCACCTTCTACATTGGCGTTAAATTCTAAAGTGTCGGTTTCCATTGGCATAATGTCCACAATATTTTTAAGTGGTGCATTGTCGCCCTGCCCGTTTAACAAACGAAAGTCGTGTCCGTGCAAGTGCATGGGGTGCCGCATCATTGAATTATTATAAATAACGATACGAATATTTTCACCTTTTTTAATTAAAATTTTATCTGCTTCGCTTACTACCTTGTTGTCTAAACTCCAAACATAGCGGTTCATATTTCCTGTAAGTGTAAATTTTAATTCCTTTACTGGTGCATCTTTTGGAAGGGCTGTATTGATTGGAGATCTAAGCATAGCATAATTCAGCGTAACAATATCTGCCAAAGCATTGGCATTATAGCGGTTTGGGTCTTTGTCATCTTGCTTTGGTTTAGCATCTCCAGTAATTTCAGGATACATTACTACATTCATATCCATTTGATTCAGGCTCATGTTCATACCCATATCATCCAAATCGCCATTCATTTTCATCATGTCGTTCATCATCTTCATCCCTTCAAAATATTTCAGTCTTGGTTGCGGTGAAACCAATTGTTTAATGCCATTGCCGATATAATAAGATGCTGAATTTGTACGGTCTTCGGTTGTTGCTAAAAATTCAAAGGCTGTATTTTCTGCTGGGATTGTTACCACCACATCGTAAGTTTCAGAAACGGCAATAATCAACCTGTCCACTTCAACAGGTTCTACATCGTTGCCATCATTAGCAACAACAGTAATTTTTCCACCAGCATAAGTAAGCCAGAAGTATGATGATGCTCCACCATTTGAAATACGAAGCCTGACTTTATCACCGCCTTTCAATTGCTTCCCTTCAATTCTTGTAAGGTCTGTACTGGGTTTACCATTCATTAAAATTTTATCGTAGTACACGTCGCTTACATCCATTGCCAACATTCGTTTCCATTCATTTTTTAGTTTGGTTTTAAAATGCCCTACTTTAATGGCTTCTCCATAACTCTGAACTGCATTTTTTTTCAATGCCGGGTAATCGTTTGCATTGTGCAACATTCTATGAATGTTTTCAGGTTTTATGTTTGTCCATTCGCTTAACAGTATGGGAACGGTTGGCAAATCATCAATGCCTTTTCTAAAAGTTGGGTCATTTGTTTTTTTGAGCATTACAAAATTTCCATACATGCCTATTTGTTCTTGCAAACCTGAATGGCTATGATACCAGTGTGTACCGTTTTGAATAATTGGAAACCTGTAAATATGTGTAGTATGAGGCTTGATGGGCATTTGTGTCAGGTTAGGTACACCATCTTCTTTGTTAGGCAAAAACAAGCCGTGCCAGTGCAAAGATGTTTCTTCATTCATTTCATTATGTACATAAATTTCTGCTGTATCGCCTTCGGTAAATGTAAGTGTGGGCATAGGAATTTGCCCGTTTACTGCAATTGCTCTTTTTGCTTTTCCTGTAAAATTTATAATAGTGTCTTTTACATACAAGTCGTACCGAACTATTTTTTGAGCAAATAAATTTGATATGAGTAATGTAAAAAGTATTGCTAACGGCAACACTTTTTTACAAAGAGTTTTTTGTATAGCCATTTCAAAAATTTCATTTGTGTGAGATTAAATAGGGCATGACTGTTTTTTGCAATCATGCCCTTTGTTATTATTGCTTAATAGTTTCAACTGTTTTGCCGCAAGTAAGCATTTGAGAACCGTAGTAAGGATTCTTTACTCCGCTTTCTTTACTTAACCAGTTTGCTCCTTTGCCATCGTTTGCCATTGGGCAAAACTGGTAATAAACAGTTTCCGCTGGTTTTGCAACTTTAATTAACTCATACATATTTTTTGAAAGGCTCATAAAATGGTCTCTCTGGTGTGATATGTCCTTTGTTCCGTTTATATGTTCTGCATCTTCTTTCAGGTCGTTTAACACTTTCATCCAAACGGTGTGAACATTCATTGGCAACTTGTCCATTTTTACTGCATTGATAGCAGTTTCCAAATCTTTAGCTTTTGCTGATGCTGTATTGCCATCTGTTTTTACCAACGCATCTTTCAAAGCAAAGTAAGTGTCAAAAACTACCGTTAACTGGTTTGTTTCCTGTGAGGTATTGTTCATGCCGTCATGCTGGTGGCTGCCATGATTTTGCATAGGCTTTGTTGTGTCCTTTGCTGGTTGTGTTACAATCGCCACTTGCTTTTTTTCTCTGTCGTATTTGCAGCAGCCTGGTAATTTATCGTAAGCTGCATCAGGTGCAAGAAAACTTTGATTGTCATAACCTGCCAGGGCTATGTTTTTTAAAACTGCATCCAAAGTTGTTTTCTTACTGTCGTAAGTGATAGATGCCATCTTGGTTTCTTCGTTCCAGTCGGCTTTTGAAATTTTCTTTTTGTTGGCGGCTTTTTCAATAGTGGTTTCACACATTCCGCAATTGCCATAAACTTTTACGGTTTCAGTTTTGGCATTATTTATTTGAGATTGGCAAGCTGTGGTTGATAATAAAACAACTGCTGCCAGTAATATGATTGATTTCATTTCTTTTGAGTTTTAATTATTGATTTATGAGATGCACATTGAGCCGATGCACTTTTATAGTGTCGGCACACAAAAACTAACAGTAAATCAAATCAGAAAAACGCAATGAAGAATGTAAAGCCGTTCTCTTGGGATTTTAGGCGGAGCATTAGATACAGGAAAAGCCAGTGATGTTGGTGTTACTTTAAAGCTAAAGTCCGCAACGGGAGTAATTAATGCAGGAACATCTAAAAACTGAATGTATTGTGCTGTTGCACTTTTTTGATGTTCGGTTTTAAGTTTTACTTGTTTGTGTTCGTCTTTGCAGCAACCTCCTTTCTTTTCCTTCATGCCACATTTGCCACATTCCTTTTCTTTTTCACCATGCCACAAACTCCAACCAACAAAATCGTTCATGCAATAGTGCATATGAATAGTTGCCCCCATGGTTGCAGAACCATAGATTAAGAGAAGCAATATGACAACTATTTTTTTCACCGTAGCAAAGATAGTTTTTTAAAATGTACTGGTTTATAGCATGGTTATCAGCATTATTCCACTCATGGCAATCATTAAGGCATCTTCAATAATTGTTACCGTACTCATTGGCAGATTAAATACTGCACCCAAACAGGCACATTGTATTTTTCTTTTGTTTAATACACTCTGTAAAACCCCAATTATACTGATTGTCATTACAACAAACGTAACAATATTCGTAGCGAAAGGTTGAAAGTTGGTAGCATACGCAATACCCAATCCCAATTCTATAAAGGCATAAATAAAACCCCATGCTTTTATTTTCTTTGCTACAATATCATACATGCTGTAGCTTTCAGCAAAACCTTTCAGGTCAAGCATTTTAAAGAAGGAAAAAGTAAGAAAGAAACCTGCCATAAAAATATTCATGGCTTGCATCCAATGAAATGTACTGTGTTTTATTCCTGCAATAATTGAAATGGTGGTTATGTAGCCAAAAATTATTAGGATTGGTTTGTATGTAGCAAACCAGCTTTTTGCTTGTTCCGCTGTTTCATTGTGTTCTGCGGCTGTAATTGAATATTTTTTATCCAACGCATTTTGAAATGTGGAAAGAGCAATATGTTTTTCCATTGTAATGGTTGCTGATTGTTTTTCTTTTGAAACTTCCACTTCGGTAACATTAGGCAACATCAATAAACTGCTTTTTACTTTTGCTTCGCAACTGCTGCAAGTCATGCCTGTAACTTTATAAGTATGTGTCACTGTTAATTTGTTTGACACAAAGGTAATTTGAGTGTTTGGGGTAGCTGTTGTGGAATTTTGTATTAGAGTTGTAAGATTTACAGTTCTTCTATGTTTTTACGTTTGTGTTCTTTCAACGATTTAAAATGACTTGGTGTAAAACCTGTTATTTTTTTAAACTGGTTTGATAAATAAGCAACACTACTGTAGCCCAATTGGTCTGCAATTTCAGATAAACTTAGTTCGTCATAAACTATCAATTCTTTTACTCTTTCTATGCGTTGGGCAATGAAATATTTTTCAATGGTTGTTCCTTCTACTTCTGAAAACAAGTTGCTTAAATAGTTATAGTCTTGGTGTATTTGTGAAGTGATGAACTCTGAAAGGTTTGTCTTTAAGTTATGGTCTGAATGGTGTACCAATGTTACAATGGCAGTTTTTATTTTTTCAATTGTCTGGCTTTTTTTGTTGTCAATGAGTTCAAAGCCTAATGATTTTAAAGATGTGTCCAACTGTGATAATTGGTCTTTTGATAAGTCGCCTTCAATTTCTACTTCGCCTAAATTGACAGATAAGGGGCGAAGCCCCTTATTTTCCAATTGGGCTTTCACTACCATTTTGCATCTGCTGCAAACCATGTTCTTTATGTATAGTTTCATATTGTCTGTCCACCGTGTGGTGATTGCAAATTTATTAAAAGCTTGCGGTAATCTGTCGCACTAAAGACTGTTTGCCGTGTGTTGGCAATTGCAGCTCTTTTGCAAGGTTGGATTTGTGCGGTGGGTTTTGTGTGCCTTGCAAATGTGCTGCAATGTGCGGTCGCCCATGAGAGACTTTGAACTAAATGTCCTGTCGCTTGAAGGTGAACGGAATGCTGTTTTAGGGTTGCGTACAACACAGAGGGAGGCGTTGGCTGGGCAATCCCGATTGCTATCGGGATTCTTTGTACGCAAGCTCCCATTCCGCTTGCCTTTCTTTTTTTCAAGAAAAAGAAAGTAACAATGCTTGAAAAAGAACCATCAAGTGTTATGTATGAACTGAAGCATAAGAAAAACTTTGCACAGATAAGTTTATGCTACATGACGTTAATACCTATTTTCACGGGTAAACAACTGTGTGTGAGATTTTTTTTCGCCCTGTTCCTGCTAACCCTGGGAAATTTTGTACATGCTCAATCCATTGCCCTGCCGGCCTCGGCCCGGTATTTGGGCGTATTTGCCTACAGCGATAAGCAGGCCGATATCTTTTCGACCCGGGTGAACCCCGCAGCTTTGGCAGCGCTGCCACAATCGTCGGCGGGGGCGTATGCAGAGCGGCGTTTTATGCTGCAAGAATTGAATCTGTTCAATGGCGCTGTAGGACTCAACACCGGCTCCGGCAATTTTGGGGTGCATGCTTCCTACTTTGGCTTTGCGCAGCAAAACCAATCGCAGCTGTCGCTGAGCTATGGCAGAAGAATTACCAAGTCGGTGGATATCGGTGCCTCATTTCACTACCTGCAACTCAGCCAATCAGGCATCTATGGCAATGCCAATGCCCTCACCGGTAGTGTGGGCATGCTGTTTCACCTTGCCAACCGGGTACATATTGGGGTGAATGCCTACAACCCCATACGAGCAGCGTGGAGCAAAGACGAACAAGAACGTATCCCTAGCCGCTACAGCATGGGTGCCGGTATTGATGTGTCGGATAAATTGTTTACCGGTGTAGAAATCATCAAAGAAGAAAACCAACCGGTGGATGTGCAGGCGGCTATTCATTATGCATTTCTTCCTCAGTTTTTTGTGCGGGGTGGGGTAGCTACGCAAACGTCCAACTACTTTGCAGCAGTCGGTTTTCAGTTGCCTGCTTTTCGCATTGATATTTCAGGCAGCTATCATCAGCAGTTGGGCTGGAGCCCCGGTATTTTATTGCTGGCAAAATTTGGTAAAAACAAATCGGCCGAAAGCGCCATCAATCCGTAAGCGTTATAGTGTATGAAACGTTGCTGGTTGCTCATAGTAGGTTGTATGCTGCTCTTGCATGTGCAGGCACAGGTAGTGCAACAAACTACGGTGGAGCAACAGTTGGAAAACCTGGCCGAAGCTGATGAAACGGAAACGGAAGACGATTCTTACCTGCAACAAATTCAGCAATACAGCCGTAACCCGCTCAACATGAATACGGCCCAGGAAGCCGACTTGCAGGTATTCCGTTTTTTGAGTGAATTGCAGATACAAACCTTTTTGCAATACCGCCGGCTCAATGGCTTGTTGCTGAGTGTGTATGAACTGCAATCCGTGCCCGGTTGGGATTTGGAAACCATTGCCCGCATCCGGCCATACATCAGCGTTGGCCCGGCAGAAAACTTATTGCAAAACTTTCGCAAACGCTTCACGGAAGGCAATCATTATATCTTGTTTCGGGTGGGGCAAACCTTGGAAAAGAGCAAAGGATTTTTACCAAAAGACACAATGCCGCCAACGTATTTGGGTAGCCAGCAGCGGCTGTTGTTTCGCTACAAATACGTGTACAAAAACCAATTGCAATATGGCATATTGGGAGAGAAGGATCCCGGCGAACAATTCTTTAAAGGAGCTCAGAAAAACGGTTTCGATTTTTACAGCATGCACTTGTTTGTACGCAATGTGGGTGTGGTAAAACAACTGGCCTTGGGCGATTTTACAGTTAACCTTGGGCAGGGTTTGTTAGTCTATCAATCCTTGGCTTTTCGCAAGAGTGTGGATGTAATGAACATCAAACGGCAGGCAGAAACTTTCAGGCCGTACAACAGCCCCGGCGAAGTCAATTTTATGCGGGGTGCCGCCATCACCGTGGGTAAAGAAAAACTGCAGCTGAGTGTGTTTGCTTCCCGCCGAAAAGTATCGGCCAATGCCGTGGTGGACTCTGTCAATTTTGAAGATTACATCAGCAGTATTTTGACCAGCGGCTTTCACAGAACAGACAACGAAGTGAATGATCGCAACAACATCACGCAAACAGCTACGGGCGGACGATTGCAATACAAAAACAAACAGCTCATGTTGGCGGCCAATGGCATCCATTACCAGCTGAGCAAGCCCTTGCAAAAACAGGACGAACCTTATAATCAGTTTGCTTTTGGTGGCGATAAACTCACCGGCCTGAGTGCAGAGTTTGCCTACACCTGGCGCAATGTGCATGCCTTTGGCGAGTACGCCATGAACCCCGGTGGTGGCAAGGCTTACGTGGCTGGGTTACTCACCAGTGTAGATCCTCGCTTAGACCTGTCGTTGCAAGTGCGCAACATTGATCGTAATTATCACAGTTTGTACGCCAATGCCTTTACCGAAAGCACCACGCCAATCAATGAACGGGGGATGTTTTTGGGTGCATCGTTGCGGCCGCTGCGCACCATTCGCATAGATGCGTATGCTGATTTGTACAGTTTTCCCTGGCTGAAGTTTCGGGTAGACCGGCCCTCGAAAGGGAAGGATTACGTGGTACAGTTTACCTGGAAGCCAAATAAACAAGTTGAAGTCTACACCCGCTACCGCAGCGAAACCAAAGCCATTAACTATAGCAATACCAATTTACCCTCGGCACTCACTCAAGATGTGGCCCGCCAAAACTGGCGTACCCATGCTGTGCTGAAAGTTTCGCCGGCAGTAACGCTGCGGGCCCGAACTGAAATGGTGTGGTACGACCGAAAAGGGGCACAAGCCGAAGAAGGTTTTCTGGTGTTTGCCGACATGCTGTACAAGCCCATGATGCAACCGCTGTCGCTCAACTTTCGGTTGCAATATTTTGAAACCGACGATTACAACAGCCGCTTGTATGCTTTTGAAAATGATGTGCTGTATAGTTTTTCCATTCCGCCCTTTTACGACAAAGGCTACAGGGGCTATTTCAACATCAACTACGATATCAGCAAATCGGTAACGGCCTGGTTTCGACTGGCCCGCACCTGGTACACCGATCGAACCACGGTGGGTAGTGGTAACGATGAAATTTTGGGCAACCACAAAACAGATGTCCGCTTTCAAGTGTTGATCACTTTGTAATTGTATCACTTCACATCTGCAGCTATACCTTAGGTTTGCAGCATAAACGAATACCATGAGCAACGAGAATCCCAATCAACTGAACATAGAAATTACAGAAGAAATAGCTGAAGGTCAGTATGCCAATCTGGCCATCATTACCCATAGCCATGCAGAGTTTGTGATCGACTTTGTAAATGTGATGCCCGGCACGCCAAAGAGCAAGGTAAAAAGCCGCATCATTATGACGCCGCAGCATGCCAAGCGTTTTATGAAAGCACTGGCAGAAAACATCAGCCGCTTTGAAGATGCCAACGGCGATATTCAAGACCTGGAGCAAATAGAAGTGCCCATGAACTTTGGTGGTCCCGCTGCCCAAGCATAAGTCACTAGCAGCTTTTGGCCCTCAGCTTTCCGCCTTTAGCCTTCATATCATATCCCCCGAATCAGCAAAGCTGTAATAACCTTGATCGCTAACGATGATGTGGTCAATCACTTCCATGTCAATCAGTCGGGCGGCCTGCTTTATTTTATCAGTCAACTTACGGTCGGCTTCGCTGGGCCGCAGGTTGCCACTGGGATGGTTGTGCGATAAAATGAGGTGAGAAGCCTGCAATTCCAAAGCCCGTTTGAAGATGATTTTTGGATCGGCAATGGTGCCGGTCACGCCGCCGGTACTCACCACTTCGGTAGCCAGCACCCGGTTGGCCTTGTTGAGGTACACCACAATAAACGATTCTCTCGATTCGTGCTGTAGGCGTTTGCGCAGATACACCGCAATGTCTTTGCTGGAGCGAAGTACCGGCAGTTGGTTCAATGCCTCTTCTTCCAATAAAATACCCAACTGAAGTGCAGCTTTAATGGCCACGGCTTTGGCAGGCCCTACGCCTTTTACTTTCTGTAAATCTTTCAGGCTCATTTTGGCCAGGCTGCTCAGGCTATTGCCACCTTGTTGCAGTAGCTCCCGGGCCAGGTCGATGGCGCTTTTGCTGCGGGTGCCATTGTTGATGAGGATGGCCAACAGCTCTGTGGCGCTGAGTGCATCGGCACCACGGGCAAGCATTTTTTCACGGGGTTTGTCGTCGGCCGCCCACTGTTTGATGGGTGTGTGTGGTTTGTTGAAATTTTCCATATCGTTATATCAGGATGCCTATACGATGCACTTATCTTCGCAGCCGTTAGTATTTCTCTTCCATCTTTTTCAAGGATAATAAATTTACCTACGTTATGAGCCTTCAGGCACGAATTTTTTCAGGTACTGGTTCGAAGTACTTAGCTGAAAAAATAGCCAAAAATTTCGGCATTGAATTAGGAGCCGTGAATGCAACACGGTTTAGCGATGGCGAAATTGGCATCGAATTTTTAGAAAGCATCCGTGGCGATTATGTGTTTTTGGTGCAGGGCACTTATGCCCCCGCCGACAACCTGCTGGAGCTGTTGCTGATGATTGATGCGGCCCGCCGTGCATCGGCTTACAAAGTAATTGCAGTGATTCCTTACTACGGATATGCCCGGCAAGACAGGAAAGACCGGCCACGGGTAGCCATTGGCAGTAAGCTGGTAGCCAACATGATTACCGCTGCTGGTGCCGACAGGGTCATTACCATGGATCTGCACGCCCCGCAAATTCAGGGTTACTTTGATATTCCGGTGGATCATCTCGATTCTTCTGCGGTGTTCATTCCTTACATTGAAAAACTGGGATTGCAGAACCTCACATTTGCGGCGCCAGACGTAGGCAGCACCAACCGTGTACGGGAAGTGGCCAGCTATTTCAACGCCGAAATGGTGATATGTGACAAGCACCGCAAACGGGCCAATGAAATTGCCAGCATGACGGTGATTGGCGATGTAATGGACAAAGACATTATTTTGATTGATGACATCTGCGACACCGGTGGTACCTTGGCAAAAGCAGCGGCATTACTCAAAGAAAAAGGGGCTAAGTCTGTACGTGCATTTTGTACCCATCCCGTGTTGAGTGGCAATGCTTTCAGCAACATCGCCAACAGTGTAATGGAAGAGTTGATTGTGTGCGATACCATTCCATTAAAAGAAGGCGCACCAGAAAAAATTAAAGCCATTAGTGTGGCCGATTTGTTTGCGGTAGCCATTCGCAATGCCTTTGAAAACAAGAGCATTCACAGCTTGTTTGTGCACAGCCACAGAAAGTAATTGTTGTAGTAGAATAATCATGCAAGCGTCGTGCCTTTTGGTGCGACGCTTGTTGTTTGCAGCAAGCATTGGGGTAGGGCCCAAATAAGAAAAACCTCCCCGGAGGGAGGCTTTCTTTTGATCTGAAAAACCCTATTGGACACTAATTTGTGTCGACATTTTTTGTAAGCCATCGGTGTACAACAACCGGTATAAACCAGCATGCAATAAGCCGCTGTTTAAGCTGGTTTGTACTGCTTCGGCAGGCACCGGATATTGCAACAGCATTTTGCCTTCCAAAGTATAAATAGTAATAACGGCTTTCGATTTTGCTACGGGGTGCTGTACAATGATGCCGGAACCAGCGGTAACAGGATTAGGCCAAACATTGAAACCACCAGAAATGTTGGCTTGCAAGCGAACCATTTTGCTATAGCGAACACTACCGTCTTTATCTTCTATCCGGAGGCGATAAAAATTATTACCTGTCAATGGTTTTGCATCCTCCACCTGATAATTATTGTAGAGCTGATTGCCTGTGGCTGCAAGTGTTTGTAGTGGTGTGAACACTTGTCCATTATTGCTTCTTTCTACAATGTAGCGGCCGGTGTTATTTTCCTGAGCGGTTGTCCACGCCAGTACGTGAGCACGGCTGGTTTTGCTGGCTGTGAAAGAAAGTAGATCAACCGGCAGAAACATGCCAACCGGTGCCATAGCTACACCACGAAATGCCTGATTGGCACTGGCAGTAACCAGTAGATTGATAGTAGGAGCTCCAATGGAAGCGTTATATCCGGAAGCATCTGTAAGGCTCACTAACTCGCCGCCACCACTACTTCCTGTACCACCTTTTCTTGTAGCGTATATGGTAATGCTGTTATCAACACTATTTTTAACACCTGTAATGCCACGGTAATCATCTGCGTCTACTCCAATGGTTCCATTTGCCACCCAGTTGCCACCAACCAGCGAAAACTTCTGAAGTCCAATGGCATCATCTGCCACGTACAACACATCGGGACCAGCAACAGATGCGTTGAGATCGAAGAAAACAAACTGATAAGGACTACCTGTAGTGGTAGCATAACCGGGAAGATTGGCAATTGAATTACCAGTGCTTGCTGGAAGACCAGTTCCAACCTGGGCAACTCTGTAAGGGAGCGATGCACTTTGAGCACTGATAAACAAATTCCCATCTGCAATTGCAATTCCTCTGGTATTAGTAACAATGGTGCTAACTTGAGTAGAGGTTGTAGAGCCAAGAGCAAAATAACGTACACCACCGGCCCCACCTGAAGCCCAAAAGCTTGTGCCGTCTGTCGTAACAACACTTCTGGGAGAAGCGCCTGTTGAATAATCCGTTAATGCAGTTGTAAGATTGATATTTTTCGAGGCATCAATTCTGGCAATTGATCTATTAACAGTAGCTGATGTGGTAGAACTCAATGCGCCAATTTGACCTAAGGTGCGGTCATAACCGGCAAGAGTGAGATAGTGACCATCTGTAGAACGCATAAGCATTCCTTCACTTGCACCAGTGCCACCCAAAATCAAAATTTTGTTAGGAGCCGAAGCCGTAGTTGGAATAAGTGTTTGAGAAACAAAAGTACCAGCAGGTGTATACTCATCTAAAAAAACAGGTGACCCGGTATTGCTTAATGCATCAAGCCCGGTACCCACCCTAACTAGTATCACATTGCCTTCAACATAATTTTGACTACTACCCGTGGCAGCTGCTAATAAAAGGCTGGATAATAGGAGAGCAGTAAGTCTCATTTAAGGAAGGCCGTTTTAGGAATTGTAAAAGTGTGAAAAACCTGCAATGCCCAACGTTAAACATATTCACATATAATCACAATTTGTGGTATAACCTTCGTTTTCAAGTGAATATGATTGGCTGTATGCAAAATGGCAATGCCTGTACAAATTAGTACAGGCATTTGAAAGTTGCAAGAAAGTGAGGGTTTGTTTTCAATAAGTTTTCAGTATTAATGACGGCGGCAATTGGCTATTGTTTGTGTAGAATTGGTGCTGCTACAAATGGAAGCACCGCACCACTTCCACAAGGCCCGGTTACAGCCTTGAGGTATACACCTCCTGTGGCACTAAAACCCGGTGTAAATACCACCCGGTTGCCTGCTTTAAACGTAACCATCGTATTTACCCCTCCAATAATGGTGGCAGCTGTATTGGTTTGGTTGCTACTTTCAAAATGGTATTGCCCCCCATTCATAATCATATTTACAGCTTGTGTATTTGGGCAGGGTTGGTATAAATCTCCACTCCACAATCCGCGGCCGTAGGTAGCAGCAACAAGCCTGCCCAGTGTATGATCTACCTGCAAGTCTGTAATGGGTACACGTGGAAGATTGTTGCTAAACGGTGCCCAACCACCAAGGTTGATATTATAATAATACACCCCGATTTCTGATCCTACATACAACGCAGGTGTATTGTCATTGGCTGCATTAGCGTATGCAATACTGTACATGGGCACATTGGGCAAACCATTGCTTACGTTTACCCATGTTATACCAGTATTAAAACTCCTGAACACTTTGCCATTGGGCGTATAGCCAGACAATGCAATGCTGATATCCTGCTTATTTGCAGGGTTTACTGCTAATGCGGCGATGTTGGTACCCGCTGTAGTGGGCCAAAAAATTTCTGTCCAGTTGGCGGTGCTGTTTTGCAACGGATTATTGTTTACCCATATTCTACTACCATTACTCATGTATAAACTGGCGGTTGCTCCACCATCATTGCTGGCGATGGCCATGCTGGGTGCAAGGCCTGTTGCTGCAGGCATGGCAATCGGCCCAATGTTATATACAGTTTCGCCATTGTTTACCAAAACCAGAATGCCATTGTTGCTGTACATGTATATCGTTTCAGGGTTGAGCGTCATTACCGGAACAAGAATAGATTGTGGCGGATGCTGCACAATCGGTGTTATCCACGGATAAACAGTTATGCTCCCATAGTTCGGGATATTGGGTACAGTATAAAAAGTTTCTCCACCATCGGCTGATCTGCGCAGTAAGCCATTTTGCTGGCAAGCGTATATCACATTTGCATTAATGCTGCTTATCAGGTTGTCCATACCATCGCCACCCAGCACAAATTTCCACGCTGGGTTGGCGGAGGAGTTGTATCGGAAATGACCATTGTCCTGTGTGCCTATCAGGTGTTTGCCCGCAACACCTACAGTGCCGCTGTACCTATAAATTTCAGTAATTACCAACCCATTGCTTTTGCTGGTAAAAGAAGCACCGCCATTTGTACTGGTATAAATGCCCCCATCATTGCACAACCACAAATCACCGGTAAGTGGATGACGTTTCAAATCATGTTGATCTGCATGAATATTGGTATTTGTAATTTGAGTAAGTGTTGAACCTCCGTTCGTGCTTCTTGCCAATGCAACACTCCCCACAAAAACATCATCGGCATTAGTTGGATTTACATACAGTGTATTTGCGTAAAATCCAATGTCCATGCTGCCAAGGTTCATCAATGCAACATTGGATGCAAGGCTGGTGGCTACCGCACTAAATGTTTCGTTAGTGTTGGCCCTGTAAAAAAGTCCGACAAAGATGTTATTGTTTCCCGATTGGCTACCCGGACCTGCCAGTACGTACACAGCATTAGGCCGGTTGGCCGATACGCCAATTTCCATTCTGTTCACGGCTGCTGTTGTAACCCGAGATGCAGTTCTTACGCCTGCTGTAAAATCATAGCTGTGTAGTTGGTTGTCTCCAAGCCGGGTGATGTAAAGTACATTAGCATCATCTGGTTTAAATTCGATGTCATTCGTATTGCTAAAAAGTCCGGTTGGTAAAAAGCGCCAGCTTTGTGCACCATTTGTTGTTTCAAAAATGCCATTGTTCATTGCTGCCAACAATCTGTTTGGATCGTTAGGATGTATCAATAATTTGTAACCACCACTACCAGAGTCGGGTATGGCATCTGTTATGCCCTTATTGGCCAGCTGCCATGTATTGCCCCCGTCAGTGCTTTTAATACAACCAAACCCTTTGTGCAAATACACGTTGGCCGAAAGTCCTTCACCTGTGAGTGCATATATAGTATTGTTGTTGGGCCACGGGGCCACCACAATATCTGAAATGCCCAATGCAGGTAGCGTGGCTGTTACATTGTACCAAAGTGCTCCGCCATTTGTAGTTTTCCAAATGCCACCACCCGCTGCACCGGCATACATCACCTGACTGTTCACGGGGTCGAAGGCAATACAATTCACCCGTCCTTGCAATGCTGTACCATTTTCTCCGCCAGCATTGGTATGGCCAATGCTTTGCCAGTTGCCATTGTACGATTGTTGGGTAAGCGCTGATTGCTTTGCTTCTACAGTAAGGGCTTCAATGTTTTTTTGTAAATAATTATCGAATTTACCCGAGGTAGTTTGGTGATGTGCAGCAAACCACTCCCATCGTTTCCATTGTTTGTATCCTGCTCTGTTGCCAGCAGTTGCAGTGTCGTAATATTGATTGATGCGCTTAGCAATGCTGGTAAAAGATGAATCACTACGAACATTGTATTGTTGCAATGCTTTATCAAAACCTTGTGTCATTGCCTCGGATACTACAACGCTAAAGCAAAAAAGTAGAAGCAGATTTTTCATATAAGAATGATTTTACTGCGGTTGTTTTTCTAACTGTGTAATGCGTTCATGCAGTTGTATGATGTATAAGCTGAGTTCCTCAATTTTCTCCATCATTTTGCTTTGAACTGCACTCACCGATAATCCTTTTGCAGCAATGTGTGTAGCGGTGGGTATACCAGGCAAGTGCTTGAAATGTTGCACATGTTTTTTCAATGTATCAATTGCCATGAGTGGGTAGCCTGTTTCAAACACATAATCTGCCCAGTTATTATTTTCAATCACTAGTTCTCTTGCCCTGATGTTGCCGTTCACACTAAGCTTGGAGTCTGGTGCTGTTGTGCCAATACCAACGTTGCCATTCGGTAGCAGTGTCATTTGAGCCCATTGGCTATTAGTAAAAAAATGAAGTGGAGCGGGCACATTGGTTGCAACAGTACCGGCTGTACCAATGTAGCAGCCTTCGCTGTTTGGGCTTCTGCCAGCACCACCCAAAAAACTTTGCAGGTTGTAAGTATTGGTGCCCACGGTCCAGCCACGTTCATTACTGTTGATTTTTATTTCCAGCTTGGCATAAATTGGGTTATAGTTAGTGCCAATGCCAATATTTCCACCAAATGGATTGAGTACAAACGAACGGGCATAGTCACTTACAGTTCCATCATCTAAGCGACGCACATAAGCTTGCAATTGTTGTCCATCCATCAGTACATGATTGGCTTCAATGCCTACAGGAAAATTTTCGAGATTATGACTGGCAACTGTAAATGAACCGCCCTGAAAAAAGTATCCGCCTTGCTGTCCCGGCAAAAAGTTTAATCCATAATTCGTGCCTACAAATCCATCGCCCTGTACACTCAATTTATAAAAGGGATACATGGTACCAATACCAACATTGCCGCTATTGTTGTTGTAAATACTACTGTTTCCGTTCGATAGCCAACTGTTGCTGCCACCGCTACCGGTTACACCACTTTGGCTGCGTACCACCCATCGTTGTGCAGCGCCATCGTATTGAAGATTTATACTGGCATTATTTGGAATAGCAAGTGCACCGCCAGTGCCGGTGATGATTCGTTCGGATGATTCGGCAGTGGTACTTTCGTTAGCAACCGTCATCGTAAATCCGCTTCGGTTAAAAAGCGTAAGTACTTTGCCATCGGGCGAAAAACTTATGCCAGAAATGGTAAAAGTTGCCGTTGGCCCGCTAATACGAAAGTTGGAAAAAGGATTGGATCCAACATCAACGGCAGTATTATTTCCGTTTGTTAAGATTAAGTCAGCGCTTCTTAAAATCAAGTCGCCGTTGATGTCGAGTTTTGCTTCGGCGGTTTGATGACCTATGCCAATATTTTGCGTCCAAACTGCATTGCAGTAGCAAATAGCTAAAAGCAAAGCGCCCCATTTTATGTTTTTATATGGTTTCATTTTTTTTACTGAATTTTTTCGTACACAATGGTTCCTTGTCCCTCTGTTCCTTCCCATATCATTTTATTGCCGGATATGCGAATGCTGTATGATTGGCCAACCCTGAACCCTGATGAAGACAGCATTAATACATTGCCTTTGAGCCGCCATTTTGTTTGCGCATACAATTTTTGTTGCATCACTACATATTTCTCCTTACAATCTGTACCGCTACATTCTAATCGAAAGTTGCCGGCATCATCAAATGCATGCGTCAGCCGGGCGGCCACCGGGTATAATTGCAGTACCGATTTATAACTGTCTATTTTTTCACCGGCATATTCTATGTTATGAGAAAGTTTTTTCCATCTGCCCACCGGGTTTTGGGTAAATGCTTTTGGTAAAAGCAATACACTGATAAGCACCGTAATAGTGTACCTGATAAGTAGCATACATATAATATTGTGATGGTGAATGAATGGTCTATCTCCATGCTGTGGGCCACTGCATAAGCTTGTCGAGGCTTTGGTAGGGCGATAGTTCGATGGCTGCATTAGAACAATTACCGGCAGCACCAATACTACAGGTTTCTTTAATTTTAAAATACCGCCAGTTTGTATAGTCTATAAACAAATGAGTGTAGTTAGTGCCGCCCGAATGGTAGCTGACAACATTGTCCACGGTTTTCCAATCGTAAGCACTAGTACCAGGTATTACATTGGTTATGTTATCAATAAACTGTGGCGGATCTTCATTGCGGGTGCCGTTGTTTTGGCTGGGCACTACACAAATGCCTTTTTTGAAAAAGAAGAGGATTTCTTTTTTTAGATAGCCTCCGGTTGCATTCGGAATTTTGATATATGCGTAAGCATTCACCTGCTGGCCATTGCCAGCCTGTTGTACAAATGCAGGCCGGAAGAGCAATGATTTTTTTGTGCTGACTGTTCTTCTGCCAGCTCCGGGCCCCGTAAGTTGAACCCGCACACTATCGAGGAAAATAAAGTCGGTTAGCCATAATCCACTGCTGCCAGATTGTATATTGGCCGGCCAGTTGTTGGCCAAACTATCGATTGGAAAAGGCCCGCCAATAATTTCAAAGGCATCGGAAACAACATCTTTTACCTTGGCTTTGAAGTATCGTTTTTCACTGTTGGTCGCACTACCCAAATCCATAAAGTAGAAATACTCAGATACATACGGATCCGCCTCTAATTCTCTTAAAATAACTTTGCCGTTGTGCTTTTCAGCGGCGCTGGCGGGCTTGTCAATACCCTTCTTTTGGCAGGCTGAAAGTAACAGTAGCACAGTCAAAGAGGGCCACCAGAAAGCAGGTATGCTTTGTTTTATTTTGCGAATGAAACAAGGACTATTTTTTTTCATGAGGCGGGTATTTGTAGCGAACCTAATAGCTGCCCGATACCAACGCCAACAGAAATATACAAACAACGTTTTTACTCTACCAACTACAGTTTAGTTATCTTTCGCATACAAAAAAACACACATGAGTACCGGCGCACCCATTACCTGCATTGTGGTAGATGATGATGACATCGACCGCCTCACTACACAATCTTTTTTACAAGCACATCCTGTGTTGCAGTGTGTAGGTGCTTACGCTTCGGCAGCCGCTCTGCTGAAGGCCGGCCAATCTTTACCAGACGTATTGTTTCTAGATGTAGATATGCCGGGCATGAATGGACTAGACCTAAGGCGTAAACTGATAGACGTTCCGGCTTGCATTTTCATTACCGCCTACCCAGATTATGCCGTAGAAAGTTTTGAGCTGGATGCATTGGATTACATGGTAAAGCCGCTACGGCACGACCGATTTGCCAGCACTGTGCAGCGCATCGAATCTTTTATACAGGTAAGGCGAAAAGCTGAATTATACAGCCATAGCTTAGGAGGTGAAATCATTTTTATAAAAGAAGGAATTACGCAGATAAAACTGCAACTGCATGACATCCTATATCTGGAGGCGCTGAAAGATTATACCCGCATTGTTACTGTGTACAGTAAGCACATGGTGCTGGCAAACATTGGCTCACTGCTACAGCAAGTTGCATTTAAGTCTTTTGTAAGAATACATAAAAGCTATGCCGTGCAGCAGCATTGCATCAGCCGCTATACAGCAACTACCGTAGAAATAGGCGGACAGGCTTTGCCATTGGGGCGAGTGTATAAATTGGCACTTCAGCAAATAGTAAGCAAATGAAAAGAGCAATACTGTTGATTGGTATTTTGTTGCTATTGATTAACCGCCCTGCGACTGCACAAATAGACAAGCGTTTGCAACCTTTGCAATCGGCATTGCAAACCGCAGCCAACGATACAGCAAGAGTTCGTTTGTGCAATCAATACTTCAACGAATGGGTGGTGCAAGACAACAGTGTGGCATACCAGGTAGCACTGCAAGGTGCTGCCATTGCCCGTCGTATGCAGTGGCCAAAAGCCATTGCTGTTTTTCAGGGAAATATAGGCACCGTAAAAAGTAATGCCGGCGATTATGATTCTTGCATGTATTATTTTAAGCAGGCATTTGCGGTACACACTGCAAATAAAGATGCCTTCAATGCAGCAAGCATGCTCAACAATATGGGTAGCGCCGCATCCAATTTGAAGTCTGATTATTCAACAGCGGCAGGCTATTATTTCAGGGCCTTACACATAGCCGATTCTGCAGGGTTGCAAGAACTCAGCGTTATTTGCAATACAAACATTGCAAATACTTATTTTTTACAAGAAAACTTTTCAAAAGCATTGGCCTATGCGCAGCGGGCCGACAGTGTAGCACAGCAAGTACAATATGTATCCACTGGTGAAATTGAAAAGCTGATGGGTAATATTTATTTTAAGTTGAACAACAGGGCTGCTGCAAAAAAACACATGGAGCAGGCACTTGAAATTTTTGTAGCTACAGAAAACCGCATGGGGGAAGCTAGTATGCTCGGGAATTTGACAATGCTGACCGATAGCAATTTTCATTACATCATCGCCATGCGCAGCAAGGCAGCAGCATTGTGGAAAGACGTAAATCCTTTTTATCTTGAAGCCCTCATTAATATGGGCAACCTGGGGATAGCTTATGCCGATTCTGCCTACAAACGAAGCTACCTTACCGGTGCCCGAAACGATGCATCGCAAAATGAATTGCTGCAGCAGGCAGCAGTATGGTTAACCCAATCAATAGAGCTCTCTGAGCAAGTTGGCGAACTGGACAGCCGTTCCATCTTTATTGGCAAACTCGCAGAGGTTTCAGCCTTGCGAAAAGATTGGGAAAAAGCCTATTTGTATTACCGGAAGTATCGTGAAATTCAGGATACTGTTTTTTCGCAGGCATCCAAAAATGCCATTGCTGCTGCCGAAAGTCAAAGGCTTCTAGAACGAAAAGAAAGCGAAGTAAAACTGGCTCAATTGACTATTGGCCAACAACGCAAAACGGCAGTTGGTTTAGGCGTAGGAGTGTTGCTACTGGCGGTAATCGGGCTATTGCTGCTCAGGCAAAACAGACTAAAGCAAAAAGCCAATAAACAATTAAAAGATTTAAACGTAGCATTAGCGGAAGCCAACGATGTTAAAACCACTTTCTTCAGTATCCTCAGCCACGATTTGCGTGGGCCGGTGGCACGTGTGGCCAACCTGTTGCATTTGCAAAACCAGCATCCGGAGTTGCTGCCTGCCGGAGCCAGCCAGCAAGTGGCTAAAAGTGTAGATGACTTATTGGAAACAATGGACGATGTTTTGCTTTGGAGTAAGGGGCAAATGCAGCAATTCGTTCCTGTTATTGAATCCATTTCGATGCAAACCTTTTTGCAAAAACTAAGTGAGCCGTACCGGCAAATGCCCGGCATACATTTTAGTATGGCAGTAGCCAATCATCTGACGGCAAATACCGATATACATTTTTTGGCAAGCATCATTCAAAACATTACCAACAATGCGGTGAAAGCCTTGGCAAATACAACACAGCCAACAATTGTATGGCAAGCCTATTTACAACAAGGACAGGTCGTAATTCGCATTAGTGATAACGGTCCCGGTATTGCTGATGCCGATGCTGCTGCATTGCAGCAACAAGCACCGGTAAAGAGCGGTAAGTCCGGCCTTGGTTTTCATATCATTCGTGATATGGCTGCAGCCATTGGCAGTACAATAGACATCAGCGCCAACCCAACAGGCGGCACTGCTATTACCATTTACTTATAAGTATTGTTGCTGCTTTTTATTGGTACGTCTCGCTGTAATTGAACACTACTTGTTTACCGCAGCATTCAGTTCTACCAATTGATACAGTAAATCTTCCAGCAAATCGAGCCGCAGCATATTGGCGCCGTCGCTTTTGGCCACGGCAGGGTTGGGATGCGTTTCGATAAACAAACCATTGGCACCCGTAGCAATAGCCGCTTTGGCTACTGTACCAATCAGTTGAGGATTGCCTCCTGTAACGCCGCTGGTTTGGTTGGGTTGCTGCAGGCTGTGCGTACAATCCATTATCACGGGGGTGCCGTGTTCTTTCATCCAGGGAATATTGCGGTAGTCTACCACCAAATCCTGATAACCAAAAGTGGTACCTCTTTCGGTGAGCATGATATTGTTATTTCCCGCCTGACGGATTTTCTCCACAGCAAACTTCATAGATGGGCCGCTAAGGAATTGCCCTTTTTTCACATTTACAATTTTGGCGGTGTCGGCGGCGGCCAACAGCAAATCTGTCTGACGGCACAAGAAAGCAGGTATTTGTAAAATGTCTATGTATTTGGCTGCTTCGGCACATTCATCATGGGCATGTACATCGCTGGTGGTGGGCAGCTGAAATTTGTCACCCACTTTTTTTATGAGGCGCAAGCCTACTTCATCTCCCAAGCCGGTAAAACTGCTGGCACTCGTACGGTTGGCCTTGCGGTAGCTGGCTTTAAACACGTAAGGTATTTCCAGTTTTTTGCAAATGCCACTCACGGTTTCGGCCACTTCCATTACCAGGTCTTCACTTTCTACCACGCAGGGGCCGGCTATCAAAAAGAAATTTTTGGGATTGTAGGATTGCTGTGCAAACAGCTGCTGCAAAAATTTTTCCATGTGGCAAAGATAAGCGGCCACTCCATGAAAGCTACCGAAGATGCAGACGGTGGAAAATGCATTTACATTCCATTCACTTTTGTTTGCAACGGCCATGCCCCGAAGGCACTACTTTTGCCCGCAATCATTTATTCACCTATAGCTTGCCTGCTATGTCGAAAGAAAAAATTTTAGTGATAGGGGCCTCTGGCCAAATTGGGGTTGAACTCACGTTGGCCCTGCGTAATATATATGGGAATGCCAACGTAATAGCCAGCGATTTGCGGGAGCAAAACCCACTACTGGAAGGCACCGGCCCATATGTGGCGCTGGATGTAATGAACAAAGAAATGCTGCATGTGCAGGTGATTCGCCAGGGCATTACACAGATTTATTTGCTGGCGGCGATCCTGAGTGCTACCGGCGAAAAAAATCCCGGACTGGCCTGGCATTTAAACATGCAGGGCCTGCTCAATGTGCTCGACATTGCACGGGAAGAAAAATTGCACAAAGTGTACTGGCCTTCTTCCATCGCCGTGTTTGGCCCTACATCGCCCCGGCAAAACTGCCCGCAGCAAACCATTATAGAACCAACCACAGTGTATGGCATCAGCAAGTATGCCGGCGAGTTTTGGTGCGATTATTATTTCCAGCGTTATGGTGTAGATGTGCGTAGCATCCGCTATCCCGGCCTCATCAGTTACAAGAGTGCTCCGGGCGGTGGTACCACCGATTATGCCGTAGAAATTTTTCATGAAGCTCTAGAGCACAAGCATTACGATTGCTTTTTGAAAGAAGATACTTATCTGCCCATGATGTACATGCCCGACGCCATCAGAGGTACTATTGAACTCATGGAAGCACCGGCAGAAAAAATCAATGTGCGGCATTCGTACAACCTGAGCGGCATGAGTTTTTCACCCAAAGAAATCGGTGCTGAAGTTGCCAAACACATTGATGGTTTTACCATGTCGTACAAGCCCGACTATCGCCAAACCATTGCAGATAGCTGGCCACAAAGTATTGATGATTCAGTGGCCACCAGAGATTGGGGCTGGAAGCCTGAATTCGATTTAGCAGCCATGACAGCAGACATGTTTGCCAACTTGAAAAAGTAACGACCACAGATTAACGTAGTAATAAGTATAGGCACTGCAGCAATGTGGTGCCTATATTAATTTATGCTCGTAGGCATACTTCACCAAGCCAATCACACTGTTGGTTTGGGTTTTGCGGAAGATGTTTTTGCGGTGCGTTTCTACGGTGCGTTCAGAAATAAAGAGGGCTTCGGCAATTTCTTTGTTGCCCATTTCTTTTTCTATCAAGCGTACAATTTCTATTTCCCGTTGGGTGAGCTGTGCTTCTTCTGTTTCCTTTTTTATGTGGCTTTGTTTCTCCAGTTCTTTCAGCACTTCCTCGCTGAAATAAATGCCGCCGGCTGCAATTTTCAGAATGGCTTTTTGCAATTCTTCTTTGCCAATATTCTTGAGCACATAGCCATTGATGTCGGCATCGTTGATCATTTCATCTACAATGTCGCCCTGGCCACTCATGCTTAGCGCCAGTATTTTCATGTGCGGAAAACGGGCCCGCACCTGCTTGCTCAATTGCTGGCCGGTCATGCCGGGCATCATTACATCGGTCAGTAAAATATCGGGTTGCAATTGGGCCATGGCTGCCACGGCTTCGGTAGGCGTGGTGGTGTAGCCTACAATATTGAAGTCATCAACACCGGTGAGCAACGAACGCAAACCGTCGATGACAATCTGGTGATCGTCTACAATGAATATGTTGATTGGCTTCCCCATTTTTCGCATGGCAATGTATTTTATTTTTCGACACCAGCCTGAGGTACAAAAATGGTAACAGCGGTTCCATGTCCGGGGCGGCTGTCCCATTCTACTTCACCTTTTAAATACGCCACCCGGCTACGAATGTTTTTGAGGCCAATGCCTTCGCTTTGCTGGCTGGCATCAAAGCCGCGGCCATTGTCTTCAATGGTAATGCTCAGCCCGTCATTGTCGTTGATGAGGGAGAGATCGAGCTGGTTGGCACCACTGTGTTTAATGACGTTGTTGATGCACTCTTGCACCACCCGGTACACCATCGATTCGGTGTTGGCATCCAGCCGTTCGTTCAGGCCTTCGGCATGTAGGGCTACTTTCAAAATGCGGTTGTCAATTTTGTCAACAAACTCTCTCACAGCAGCAGCTAATCCTTTTTTCAGCAAGGCGTTCGGCATCATGTTGTGGCTTACGCTGCGTACTTCTTTACAGCTTTCATCTACAAGACTAATGATACGGTCGAAGCGGGCACGGGCATCTGCATCTTGTTGCAGCAAATCATTTTCAAAAGCACTCAGGTTCATGCGGGCAGCACTCATCATTTGGCCCACACCATCGTGCAGTTCGGTAGCAATGCGTTTGCGTTCGTTTTCTTCTGCTTCCATCACGGCTTTGGTTGCCAGCTCCTGTTGACGCATTACTTCAGCCTGCAATTGCTGTTCTTTTTTCAGCTTAAATCTGCGGTAGTAACTATAGGCAAGTAAAGAACCCAACACCAATACTGCAGCAGCAATGGCAATCATCCAGTTTTTGCGGCTGAGTTCATATTGTTGCTCAGTTATCTGTTGCTCTTTGCGTAGGGTTTGATATTGCGTTTCCATTTCGCTAAAACGGGCATTCATGTCGGTTACTTTCAGCGAATCCATCAGTTGAATGCGGGTTCTTTCCGAAGCCAAAGCTTGTTTCCATTTGCCCTGTCCTTCATAGGCCATCGCCAATGCTTCATACAAACGCATTTTTTCTGTGAGTGAACTTTCCAACGTATCCGCTGCTTGCAAAGCCTCTGTGAGCAAGGCTTCTGCTTGGGTATGCTGGCCCAGCCCGTGCAATATGCGGCCACACACATTGGCCGAAATGGCCTGCGAACGAATATCGCCCAACTGCTTGCGGATGTCGTATGCTTCTTCGGCGTAGGGTTTGGCTGTTGCGTATTCTTTTTTGTAGAGATAACAAATACCGAGGTTGTTGAGGGCACTCGCCAGATACTCCCAGCTATTGGTAGCACGGGTGTATTCTTCTGCTTTTATGAGGTAAGGAATAGCGGTGTCGAACTGCGACAGCAATACATAAGCGTTACCCACATTTACATAGCTGGCACCCATGCCCGGCACATCGTTTATTTTCTCCCGAATGGCCAGTGCCCTGCGGTGATAATCCAATGCACTTTCAACATTGCCTACATGGTTGTTGGCACTGCCCACATTGTTGAGAGCGGTGGCAATGCCATAATCGTCTTTCAGTTTTTCATACAATGCCAATGCTTTCAATCCTGCATCCAATGCCGAATCGTAATGGGCTTCTTTGTTGTACACGATGCCCATTTTCAAATGCAAGCCTGCCAGGCCTTTATCGTCTTTCAGTTGGGTACGAATGGCCATGCTCTGCCGAAACAATTGCTTGGCCAGCGTCATGTTTTGCAGGTCGAGTTGAATAATGCCGAGGTCGTTGTAGGCCTGTGCTTCGCCTTTTGGAAACTTGATTTGTTTGGCCAATGCCACGGCTTTTTCGCCATATGCAATGGCGGCTTGTTTATCGCTGGCACGGTACAGCCAGGTGAGCTCGTTGTAACTCATGCACAAAGTAGAATCTTGTTGCTTGGGCAGTAGTTTCAGTATGCTGTCGATAGCTGCTTGCTGGGCACGGCCGCTTTGGTACAACAGGGCCGACAGCAGCAGGAGGAATGTTGTTTTTCTCATACGGTTCTTTCTGTTGGTGGGTAGAAGTGTGCCAATGTTACAGCATTTTATCATGCTTAAAGTCCGACTAATGTTTCGTGTATTGTTTGTGGAAAGATGCAGCAGCCACAGTGTTTGCACACGCAATAAAAAAAGCAGCGCTGTTGAACACTGCTTTTATATCGCTGCTAACAGTTGGCTCAATACAACATGCGGGCACGGATGGTGTGCTTCACTTCTTTCAGCAATGAAAAAGCTTGCTTGCTCAGCTTCTTGTCTACATCGAGCACCACATAACCAATGTGTTCATTGGTGCTGAGGTACTGCCCCAAAATGTTGATGTGGGCCTTGCTCAATGCGGTGTTGATTTCGCTGAGTACACCCGGCACATTTTTATGAATGTGCAAAATGCGGTGGGCACCTTCGAGCATGGGCAGGCTGAGGGCAGGTACGGTATGGCTGCCATAGGTGATGCCTTTTTCGAGATAGCCGAGGAGTTTGGCACTCACATCTACACCAATGTTTTCTTGTGCTTCGAGGGTGCTGCCGCCAATGTGTGGAGTGAGCAACACATTGCTGAGGCCCTGCAGCGGCGAAGCAAATTGTTCGCCGTTCTTTTCGGGCTCTACCGGAAATACATCAATAGCGGCACCCGAGAGGTCGCCGGCTTTCAGCGCAGCAGCCAGTGCATCCAGATCTACAACTTCGCCACGGGCATAGTTGATGAGGATGCTGCCTTTTTTCATTTGCTTAATTACCTGCTTGCTGATGAGGTTTTTGGTGCTGTTGGTTTCCGGCACATGCAGGCTTACGATATCTGCCTTACTCACCACTTCTTTCAGGCTTTTGCAAGCCACGGCATTGCCCAGCGGCAGTTTGGTGAGCACATCATAAAAAATCACTTTCAGGCCCATGGCTTCGGCCAGCACACTTACCTGGCTGCCAATATTGCCATAGCCCACCAGGCCAATGGTTTTGCCCCGCAGTTCAAAACTTCCGGTGGCATCTTTTTGCCAAATGCCGGCATGGGCTGCATTGTTTTTATCGGGGATGCGGCGAATGAGCATGATGGCGGCACCAATCACCAATTCGGCCACACTGCGGGTGTTGCTGTAGGGGGCATTAAAAACCGACACGCCCTGCTGTGTAGCAGCAGTCAAATCAATTTGATTGACGCCAATACAAAACGCACCAATGGCCTGCAGCTTGGGTGCATTTTCGAGCACTTTTCGGGTCACCCTTGTTTTGCTGCGAATGCCCAGCAAATGCACATCTTTCAGTTCTTTGATGAGGGCTTCTTCGTCGAGGGCACCGGCCACTTTTTTGATGCTGGCGTAGCCATGCTGATGGATATTGGCGATGGCCGTTTCACTGATATTTTCTAAGAGGAGAATCTTGATTTTCTCTTTGGGATAGCTGGTTGTTTTGTCGCTCATGATGCTCAAAAATAACGAACCCTGCCGATTGGCCCAACCTGCACTTACTGAGTGGCGGTGGAAGGGGGAAAACTTGGTGGAGGAGGTATGTTGTTGCCAGCACTGTCTCTTGAAAAGAACGTTGCGTTTTGGAGATGGGGGATGGAATGGCGTTTGGGCTATGTTATATGCAACGTACTCTGCTGGAGACGTTTCTGGGAAAGAGTTATAGATTGAAGGTGGCGATAACTTTTTGCAGGCCCAGTTTCAAAGGAGGTAAATCTTTGCTGATGATTTGCCAAATCAGGTTGTTGTCAACGCCAAATTATTCATGTACCAAAATATGTCTCAGCCCTATGATTTGTCGCCATGGAATGTCTGGAAAAGCATCTATTGTTTCAGCTGTAAGGTAATTGGCCGCTTCGCCAATAATTTCCATTTGTTTGATGCATGCAAAACGCATCATGGAGTTTTCAATAAACGTAGGGAAGTTTGTCTGAAAAGTGTAATGCTCAATTTCGGCGATAGCGTCAAGCATGTGTTGTATCCTTTGCTTATCGCCCTGTTTACCTTTCATAAATCAGTTCTTTATCTGCATTGATGAAAGGGAGAATGTGTTTTGAAATGCCGTTGCTAGAAACTAAATCTACTTTTTTATGCAGCTTTTCTTCCAGTTCCAGTTGCATGTTTACAAAGCCAAGGCCAATATGCTCAGCGTAGTCCAGCTCCACTAAAATGTCTACATCACTTTCGGGCAGCGCTTCACCCCTCGAGGAGGAACCAAACAGAAATGCTTTCAGTACCGGCTTGTCCTGAAAGTATTTTTTGATGGTTTCTATTTCTGCTGCTGAAAGATTCATGGATTAAAGATAAGATTTTAAAAGCAAGAGACTTGGCAAGCTATGGCAAATGAAAGCATGTAGTTAGCTGTCTATGCTATACTGATTTCAAGGCTGTGAGGACTTCAATTTGTGGCTGCATTGGGTTGCGTTCATCCACCCACCAACAGCTGTGTAAAAAAAGCAAGCCAAAATTGCCCCGGCCAATTGGTCGTTTCCGCCTCAACCAACATTTTTGCAGGCATGAAGCGTGTAAGAATAATGGGGGTGATGCTGCTGTGCATGTTGCTGGCTACCTTTTGGAGCTGCAACAACAACAGCATGGGCAATCCGCTGCCACGGGTATCGGAGCGAAAGCTGGACACGACTGAAATCAATCAATACCAGGCTGCACTGGCTCATTTTTTCGATTCTATTTTGCTGCGCAACGAACGTTTTTCGGGGGGCATTCTGGTGGCCAAAAACGGACAGATTCTATACGAACACTATACCGGCTACGCCGATCAGGATAAAACCGACAGCATAGATATGGATACCCGTTTTCATGTGGCATCCACCTCTAAAACCTTTACCAGTATTGCCCTCATGCAGCAGGTACAGGCCGGCCGGGTAAAGCTCGACGACTCCTTGCAGGTATATTTTCCGCTTTTTCCGTACAAGGGCATAACGGTACGCAACCTGCTCAACCACAGCAGCGGTTTGCCCAACTATGCCAATCTTTTTCCGCAGTACAAATGGGACCCCAAGCGGGTTGCCAGCAATACCGATGTGTTGTATTTGTTTTATGCCAACCGCCCCGGGCTGGAGTTTACGCCCGGCAGCCGCTTTAGGTATTGCAATACCAACTTTGCGCTGCTGGCACTGATTGTAGAAAAAGCCAGCGGGCAGTTCTTTCCCAAATATGTGCAGGATTCCATTTTTGCCAAGGCGGGCATGCAGCACAGCTATGTGCTCAGCTATCAAAACCCTGGCGATTACCTCACCAGTTGGGATGCCGCAGGCAGGCCTTACCCGTTCAACTTTTTGGATGCCATTTATGGCGATAAAAACGTGTACACCAACTGCCGCGATTTGCTGAAATACGACAGTGCCATCCGCCACGAAGTGCTGCTGTCGAAGGCATGGCTCGATAGTGCGTGGACACCTAGCTACACCGATAAAAAATACAACGACCCAATTGAGCAGTATGGCTTGGGCTGGCGCCTCAAAATTTTCAACGACAGCCTGAAGATTCCGTACCACAACGGTTGGTGGCATGGCAACAATGCCGTGTTTCAACGGGTGATAGCCGATACGGCGGTGATTATTGTAACGGGCAACCGCTTTACCAACCGCATTTATTCTTCTTCGAGGGCCGCCAATGTTTTCCGGCCGTACTTCTATACCAGTACCGATGAAGAAGAAGTGGAGCAGGGCCAGTCGGGCACCAAAAAACAGGTGGTGCCTGCCCGCAAAACTGCCGTAACTTCAAAGCGCCGCAGCGGTAAAAAACGCTGATACGGCACCCCGGCATGATACCCATTTACAGTGCCAACGAAATCAAACAATGGGATGCCTTTAGCATCCAACACGAACCCATTGCCTCCATCGATTTGATGGAAAGGGCTTCGCAAACTTTTACCCAACGATTTGTAGCGCAGTTTTCGCCGGAGCAGCCCGTGTATGTGCTGGCCGGCAAGGGCAACAATGGTGGCGATGGGCTTGCCATTGCCCGCATGCTGCGCCAGCATGGTTTTGATGTGCAGGTCATTATGCCATCGGTGCATCCGCTGTCGCATGATTGCGCCTTGAATTACCAGCGCTGGCTGGATTTGGGTGGTACTGTTCTTCAGATTGATGAAACCAACTTTCAGTTTCCCAACATTCCTGCAGAAGCTATTTTGATTGATGCCTTATTTGGCACGGGACTCAGCCGGTTGCTCACAGGCTGGATGGCCGCTATTGTAGCACATATCAACAGCCTGCCCAATACGGTGGTGGCGGTAGATGTGCCTTCGGGTTTGTGGTGCGATGGACTCACCGATGGCGGAGCAGTTATCGAAGCTGATTATTGTTTTACGTTTCAATGTATCAAGCTTGCCTTTATGCTGCCGGAAAATGCCGGCTATGTGGGCGAATGGGAAGTGCTGGACATTGGGCTGCATCCGGGTTTTGTGCAGCAGCAGCCACCCAAAGCCGGTTTTGTTACGCATCCTTTGGAAGTGTTGCAACCGATACAATACGATCGGTTTACCCACAAGGGTACCCGTGGCCATGCATTGCTGGGTGCGGGCAGTGCCGCTATGATGGGGGCTGCAGTAATGGCTACACATGCAGCTTTGCGCAGCGGTGCCGGCCTGATAACCGTGGCTACCGAAGCCAGTGCCTGGCCGTTGATTCAACAAACAAATCCTGAAGCCATTTGTGCAGCGAAAGGCGCTTTGGCCAATGAAAGTTTTCAGTTGCAACGGCGCATCAAGGCCATTGGGGTAGGATCAGGTTGGGTAGCCGATGAAGAACACATTCAACTGCTGGCATGGCTGCTCGAAAACAGCTCTGTGCCTTTGCTGATAGATGCTACTGCTTTGTCGTTGCTGGCAGATATGTTGCCCATTTTGGAGCTGGCGGCTTTGCGCATTCCCATTGTGCTCACTCCGCATGTGGGTGAGTTCGACCGGTTGTTTGGCTACAGTGGCAACCATGCGTTGCGCTTAGAAAAAGCCATACACATGGCGAAACATTATCGCTTGTGCATTGTGCTGAAAGGAGCTTACACCCGCATTGTATTGCCCGACGGGCATGTGTATTTCAACAGCACGGGCAACCATGGCATGGCCAAAGCAGGCAGCGGCGATGTATTGGCCGGACTCATGACGGGCTTACTGGCGCAAGGTTATGCCGTGCAAGATGCGGCGATACTGGCGGTATGGCTGCATGGCAGTGCTGGTGATGCGGCTGCAAAAGCAATGGGCACAGAAGCCATGACGGCGATGGATATTGCAAAACATTTGCCGCAGGCATGGCAGCATTTGAATTACACCCGATGATGATCGGCCCGCCAGTTCACAATCATTTTCTTGATATCGTTGCTGCGGAGCTTTTCGGCTACGGCTTTTTGCACCAGTGCCGGAAACTCGGCATCGCTGGCAAAACGCAACGCAATGATCTGGCCCAGCCGAAGCTGTGCAGGCAAAGGCTTACCGGTGAGGATATAATGACGGAAATTTTCTTCGGCACGAATGGCTCTGTCTTGGGCCTTGAGGGCAAACACACGGGCAAACCAAAACAAACCCGCCAGCGCCAGCGATACAAAAAAGGCAAAGATGGCTTCTACATTTCGCTCCTGCGGATTGAGTAATTTTTCTACCAACACCACAGAAGAAATAACGATGCAGCAAAGAATGATGAGCGACAACACATAGTGGTAGCCGGGTACCATTTGGCGGTGGTTTTTATAATCTTGATTTTCCATAGTTCTGAGTTAGCAATGTTCGGGTGGCAATTTAGGGTGAAAGCGTTATTTGTATTGTGTAATTACATCGAGCAATTGCCACATTTGTTGTACCACGGTGTTTGCATTGCCGCTGTAGTTGTTTACCAGCAGGGCAAAACAATATTCCTTGCCATTTTTATCGCTGATGTAGCCTGTGTATCCTTTGGCGCCACCAATGGTGCCGCTCTTCATTTTGATGTTGTGAATGAGCGGGAAGCCTTCGTAATAGGCCGCAAACCAGGGTTGCTTTTTAGCGTATTGCAACACGGATACCAGTGAATTGGCAGTTACCCGGTTTTGTGGCGAGAGACCACTGCCATCTTTTACCCGCAGGGCATTGCGGTCGATGCCTTTGCCTGCCCAAAAGTTGCGGATCCATTCGGCGCCGGCATCGGTATCGCCAGGTTTGCCGGCATTTACGGCCAAGGTTTTCAGCAATGCTTCGCCATACAAGTTGATGCTTTTTTGCAAAAACCAATACGCAATGCTATCGAGCCCCACCGATTGAAAGCTGGTGAGTGTCTGCGTTGCCGCAGGTATTTTCCATTGCTTGGCGGCATACAATCTTGCGGGCCGCACATCGCCGTCTATTTGAATGCCATTGCGCTGCAGGTAATCGGCCAAGGCTTGCAATAGTGCCGTTTCGCCATCGCTGATGGCCCCGCTGATGGTGAAGGTTTGGTTGGTTTTGCCCAAGGTTCCGCTGATGTAGGCTTTGGGGCTGTAGGGCGATGCGTAGATAATGCTGTTGTCGCCGGTGCCGGGCTGGCTGAGGGTTACATAACTGTCAATTTCGTCGTAGCCACTGGCGGGTGCGGTGCGTTTCAGCGGCAGGCGGTCGCCCACATTGCCGGTGGCGCTAAAGCTGGCATCAAACTGGTTTTCGTGATAGTTGAGGGCCCAGCTGCCGGCGCCATAGTAGTTACCAATGTCATCATAAATCCAGCCACCGGGAATGGGTTGTGTGCTGAATTGCATGTTGCTGCCAATGATGTGGCCGCTGATGCGTTGAATGCCTTTTTGCTGAAGGGCTTGCAGGGTTTGAAAAAAGAAAGCAGTATCAGGTACCGATTTGTAGCGCCAGCTGGCGAGGGTGGGATCGCCGCTGCCTTGCACCAGTAAATCGCCTTTCCAAATATTGCCATTGGCGCTGCCACTCAGGCTTACATTGGTGCTGTACCTAAAATTGCTACCCAGCTGGTCAAATGCTGCTGCTGCCGTTACAATTTTTTGACAGCTGGCAGGTGCCAGGCCGGCATTGCCCAGGTTGGAAAAAATCGTTTTGCCCTCGGCATTGGTTACTGTAAAACCAACCAATGCATATTGCATATTATCACTTTTGGTAAAGCGGTTGTATGCCTGTTGCAGTTGTGCGGTAAGAGCGGTTGATTGTGCCTGCATTTGCAGCACCATCAGCAGGCATGCAAGTGTTGGTATTATAGTAGTAGGTATTTTCTTCATAAAGAAAAGAGAGGTTTAGCGTACTTAGCCTACAAATGTGCAGTGAAACTTGACAGGAGCGGTGCCGTTGTATAAAATGTCGAAATCTTATAAAGTGTAGTGGACTGCGAATCTTCGGGTACCATCAATGGACTAAATTTGTGTTGACACCGAAGATCATTGTTTGTGTTAGTAGAATGTCGTAAAATGTGCTGGTAATTAACTCAAACTTCTTTTAATAAGCTTGCCCTAATTTTTTTTACATGTTAAGAATCATCATTGCCGACGACCACAACATTGTGCGTCGTGGAATTAAGGAAATATTGAAGGAAGAATATCCGTCTGCACATGTAGAAGAAGTAGGCGATGCCGAAGATTTGATTAAACATGTAATGAAAGACGAGTGGGATGTGGTACTTACAGATATATCAATGCCCGGCCGTAGCGGGTTGGATGCGCTGACGCAAATTCGGCAAATGTATCCCAAGCTGCCTGTGGTAGTGCTCAGTGTATATCCGGCAGATCAATACGGCATACGGGCATTAAAAGCAGGAGCATCTGGCTATCTTACTAAAGACAGTGCCCCGGATGAATTAGTAAAAGCCATTCGTACTGTGTTGCTGGGAAAAAAATACATTACGCCATTGCTGGCAGAAAAGCTGGCATCGGTGTTTGATACCGAAGCCGATAAACCATTGCACGAATACCTGAGCGATAGAGAATATGAAGTATTTAAATTGCTGGCCATGGGTAAGGCTGTGTCCGACATTGCACAAACCATGAATCTGGGGGTTACTACCATCAGTACTTATCGGTCCCGTATTTTGGTAAAAATGAATATGAAAACGAACGCCGATCTTACATTGTACGCAGTGGAAAACAAATTGATCTGATTGGTCGGTCATTATAAGCTACAAGCGAAGCCTCACAAGGGTTTCGCTTTTTTTATATATGTAAACCACAGTTGGAGCTTTGCCACTATGTAGCTCCGTTACTACAATGCCAGCTTGTGCTGCTGCTACGTTTATTTCGTTTGAATTGCTATTGCTCTCTACTTGTCATTCACGTCACTTTGTATAGAAGCAAATGAGTAAAAGCTAACTTTTGTTACTTGTTTGTTTCCTGTAATTCGGATTTTTTTCTAGGGTTTAGGGTATTATAATCTTCCCCCTGTTCGCAGGGGGATTTTTCTTTCCAGTACAATGGATTGAGTGAGGCTGCTTGTAGTAAAAAATCTACAAGGCAATGCTGTTCAATAACGACACATCATTTTGTGGTTGTTCTATTTCCGGCGGAACCAGAAAGTGTTCTCTTTGTATTGTTTTCAGCGGGAAACAAACTCCACTCATTGACGGGTGAAAACCAAACAAAAACTTAACCGCAGTGCTTCTTGCCTGCATCGTTATAAAGATTTTCTTTCCAAGGGTTTAAGGGTATTAAACACGCCCTCCTGTTCTCAGGAGGGCTCCTTTTTTTAAGGCATTTATCCATTTCGTTGGTAATGATTACTACTACATACTACTGTTCATCCTTACTACATCATTTCCCTTGCTGGTTCTATTTCGGGGGGCCTGCAACCTGCTCATCTTTGTATGGTCTACGGAGAGGAAAACAACCGCACTGATTGACAAGTTCTTTTTCGACACCAAGTCATAATTGTATGGCACTTCCGGAAGCTGTAACAAGGCTGGATGCAGTTTTCGAAAGTGCATACATCGTTATAAAGATTTTCTTTCCAAGGGTTTAAGGGTATTAAACATGCCCTCCTGTTCTCAGGAGGGCTCCTTTTTTTATATCCCCCTTTACTATACAACTGTACGAGTTTCTACTACATATCTGCATCAACCGTTGCTACAATATTTGCCATGTTGGTTCTATTTTTCTGCAGTATTGTGTTGTAGATCTTTATATGGTAAAAGAAAATGTTCTTTGAAGGTAGAAAAACGGATGGCTGCAGTTTTTACTGTGCTCATGAACGTGAAATTCTTTTGATCTGAATTTTTAGGACACTCGAGATAATGATGATGATGCGACAAGTAGCCTGGCTGGTTGTATGCTGGATACAAACAGCCGGTTATAAAAACTTCAGCACTCGGACTAACCGCCAAGAAACCGAATCCATTTTCTACCTTCTTTTTGTTGTACTTACTAACTTATTTTCATACGTGAGATATTTTGGGTTAGCCCGGCTTCGGCCGGGTTTTTTTATTCCATACTAAGCCTCGGGTGGCACTACTTTGTATATACTACAAACAGGCAATCTGTCAATTTTCTACGACAATTATTCCACATCCCGTTCTATGTTGCAGCCCGCCTAAAGCTGCCATCTTTGTGTAACAAAAAGCAACTGAGTTCTTTGATTATTACTGAAAGTTTTTTCTACAAAACATGACTTGCAGGCAACGGCTGCAAAAGGGGTGAAAACACATAATAGCCGTTTTCTACAAGTCATCAATGATTGAGTATTGGATATGCGGGCTGGACGCATTCCCTTACACCAAAGGCTTACCGAAATACAATCTGCCGTCACATAGTAAAAGCAACAGTATTTAACAAAAACACAGTTCAATTTGAATGGCTTACTAACCATTTTTTTAGGAGTTTGTTTCAGAAACTTAGGGGTCCAATGCTTAAGACATCTTAGGGTTTAGCTTCAGAAAAGGCCAGCACATTTTACAGTGTGCTGGCCTTTTTGCATTCATTCATTTGCCCTTAACGAAACAGTTTGGAAGCAGCCAAATGAGCTATCTTGCCCACCCTTTCTTTTTCAAGATTTATTTCATACACATGACTACTGTTTTTGCCACCATTATTACCATTGGCGATGAGCTGCTCATAGGCCAGGTGGTAGATACCAATAGTGCCTGGATGGCACAACAATTAAATGAAACCGGCATTTTGGTGAAAAAACGCATTAGTGTGGGCGACAATGCCGCCGACATTATAGATGCATTGAACAAAGCCGCTGCCTCTTCATCCATTGTGCTCATTACAGGCGGACTTGGCCCCACTGCCGACGATATTACCAAGCCTGTGCTCTGCAAATACTTCGGTACGGAGTTGGTAATGAACGAAGCTGCTTTGCAAAACATACAAACGATTTTTGCCAAGCTCAACCGGCCTCTTACCGAACGCAACATTAAGCAGGCAGAAGTGCCGGCCAGCTGTACGGTATTGCAAAATGCCCGTGGCACAGCACCCGGCATGTGGTTTGAGCAAAACGACATTGTATTTGTGAGCATGCCTGGTGTACCGCATGAAATGAAAGGCATGATGACCAACGATGTGTTGCCCCGGTTGGCACAGCACATGCAACTGCCCGCTGTTTTGCACCGCACTTTGCTTACGGCAGGTATCGGTGAAAGCTTTTTGGCCGATTTGATCGAAGCATGGGAAGTGAAACTACCCGCCAATATTAAACTGGCTTACCTGCCCAATTATGGTATGGTGCGGCTTCGCCTTACCGCCACCGGTCCAGAAAAAATGATGTTGGAAAAAGCCCTTGATGAGCAGTTTACGCAACTACAATTGTTGGTAAAAGAATACATGGTAACCGACCGCGACGAACCTTTGGAACTGGTATGTGCCCGCTTGCTGAAAGCACATACCAAAGTGCTGGTAACGGCAGAAAGTTGCACTGGCGGATACATTTCGCACCTCATTACCAGCCATGCCGGTTCTTCCGATTATTATGCGGGTAGCATTGTGAGCTACAGCTATTACTTAAAGCAGCAATTGCTGGGAGTGAAGCCCAATACCTTGAAACAACAAGGTGCTGTAAGCGAAGCCGTGGTAACAGAAATGGCATTGGGGGCACTTCAAAATACCGAAGCCGATTACGCCATTGCTGTGAGTGGCATTATGGGACCGGGTGGCGCTACGCCCGATAAACCTGTGGGCACCGTGTGGATGGCTGTGGCAGGCCCCAACGGCGTTGATACGCAGCTGATGCAGTTCCGCTTCGATCGACGCCGCAATATTGAACTCACCGCTACCTATGCGTTGAACATGCTACGCAAAAGGCTGGTACTGGATTTGGGGGAATGAGGATTGAGGAATTAGTATTTAGGCATTAGGAGTGCTATGGTAAGCGTCACCAATTACATCCAGGCAAAAAGTTGATTGTAAGCAGGCAATGCTTTTACAAAAAAAGCCACGCAGTTGGCTGCATGGCTATGTTGTACTAAATCTCGGTTATTTCTTCTTTTTAAAATCGCCCCGCTTCCAGGCTTTGATGAACTGACTCCAGGCAAAGGGGTTGAAAATGTTTTGCGGTGGTAGCTGCCCTGTGTAGTAAGAGGCATTGGCCCGCTGCCGCAACGTGTAGTTGATGGCTTCGCGGCCATCATTGGGCAGGCTGGCCATTAGGGCTGCCCGTTTTTGCTCTTCCAGGTTTTGGCGGGCTACTTCATATTCATCGGCCGGTATGTCGGTATTTACAAAATCACGTTCAAATTGGGGGCGGGTAGGCCTTGGGCGAATAACTGTACCGGGCAAATAATTGGTATCGCTGGTGAGCAGTTGAATAATGCTGTACTCAGAACCCTGCAGGTTTTTCGGAATGTTGACCTGCTTCGATTTAAAACCAATAAAGCTGAACTCAATTACATCGCCTTTCAATACAGCAATGCTGAATACACCCTGATAGTTGGTAATGGTACCGCGGCCCTTGCCTTTTACCGAAACACTTACGCCGTCGAGGCCACGCAGGCTGTCAGCGGTCATTACCACACCGTACAGTTGCACCACACTGTCTTCAACTTCCTGAGCAAACAATTTGGCCGGTGCACTCAGCACCAGCAGGCAAACAAACGTATATGTAAAAAATCTCTTCATGTATTCATTCCGGATGAAGCGAAAATACCTGAATTGGTAACAAGGTTCTTCAACAAAGTAAACCGGTGCAGGTTTAAATTTGCGCCATCAATTTTGCTTTAACAAAAACTTGGAGAATGACGGAGCAGGACATTTTAAAGGCGCTGAGTAACGTGCAGGAGCCCGATTTGGGCAAAGATCTGGTAACGTTGAACATGGTAAAAGACATAGTGATTGATGGCAACAACGTATCGTTTACGATTGTGCTCACAACGCCTGCCTGCCCCATGAAAGATATGATGGCTACCGCCAGTACCAATGCGGTAAAATTTCTGGTAAATAAGGAAGCCAATGTGAAAGTAAACTTCACGTCGAACACAACCACTGCCCGTGGCGATGGCCAAAACCAACTGCCGGGTGTGAAAAACATTATTGCTGTAGTAAGCGGCAAGGGTGGCGTGGGTAAGAGCACCGTATCGGCCAACCTGGCGCTGGCACTGGCTGCCGGTGGTGCCAAAGTGGGCCTCATGGATGCCGATATTTACGGTCCTTCTGTACCCATTATGTTTGGTGTGCGTGGCGAACGCCCTATGATGAAAGATGCCGGCAATGGTAAAGCGGTAATTGTCCCGCTGGAAAAATTCGGCATCAAACTCATGAGCATTGGTTTGCTGGTAGATGACAAGAATGCCGTGGTATGGCGTGGCCCCATGGCCAGCAGTGCCATCCGCCAATTCATCACCGATGTGGAGTGGGGCGAACTCGATTACCTCGTGATTGATATGCCTCCCGGTACCGGCGATATTCACCTAACCATGGTACAAACCGTACCCGTAACCGGCGTTGTGGTGGTAACCACGCCACAGGCGGTAGCACTGGCCGATGCCAAAAAAGGCATTGCCATGTTTGGTCAGGCGCAAATTAAAGTGCCCATTATTGGTTTGGTAGAAAACATGGCCTGGTTTACACCTGCCGAACTGCCCAACAACAAATACTATCTTTTCGGCAAAGAAGGCGGCAAGAACCTCGCCGAAGAATACGACCTGCCTTTCCTCGGTCATATTCCGCTGGTACAAAGCATCCGCGAAGGTGGCGATGCCGGTGTGCCGGCACTGGTGGGCGATGATCCCATCAGCAAACAAGCCTTTATGGAATTTGCCAGCAAAGCAGTACGCAACATTGCCATGCGCAATGCCAACATGGCGCCAACCGCCGTGGTACAAATGGTGGAGTAAACAATCAATTTTAGTTCTTTCTAATTCAGATTTCAAAGCGAGGCAGCAGTGCTTCGCTTTGTTTTTTACCAAACCATTCATCTGTGGGTAAATGCGAATCTTTCAATCCCAGATCTGCTAATTTTCTGCAGCAACCCTTCGAAGCAGCCCTTTACATTTGCCGAAATTTTTTCCGCATGACCAGACAGCAATTGGTAGAACAAATTTTTACGAAGCAAACCTATCTCTGTGTGGGCCTCGATACCGACGATACCAAACTGCCTGCTCACCTCAAAGGCAAGCCCAATGCGGTACTCGACTTCAACAAAGCCATCATTGATGCTACCTTGGCGCATTGCGTGTCGTACAAAATCAACACCGCTTTTTACGAAGCCATGGGTGCCCGTGGTTGGGAAATTATGCAGGAAACTTTTGCCTACATCCCCAACACGCACCTCACCATTGCCGATGCCAAGCGGGGCGATATCGGCAATACATCGCACCAATATGCCCGTGCTTTTTTTGAGCACATGAATGTGGATGCCATCACTGTGGCACCTTACATGGGCGAAGACAGTGTGCGGCCATTTCTGGAATACGATGGCAAGTGGACCATTGTGCTGGGCCTCACCAGCAACAAAGGCAGCGAAAACTTTCAACGATTGAAGTTGGCGCCTAACAAAGAAGAACTACCGTTGGTGCCATCAGTTATAAGTGGCGACCGCAGTGAATTGCTGTTTGAAAAAGTATTGGAAACAGTGTCCACCTGGGGCACACCCGGCAACCTGATGTTTGTAGCCGGTGCCACACAGGCACATGAATTTGAACACTTGCGCAGCATTGTACCGCAGCAGTTTTTGCTGGTGCCCGGTGTGGGTGCACAGGGAGGTAGTCTTCGGGATGTATCGAAGTATGGCATGCATAACGAATGCGGATTGCTGGTGAATGCCAGCCGGGCCGTTATCTATGCATCATCCGGCGAAGACTTTGCCATAGCCGCCCAGCAAATTGCACAAGAATACCACGAAGAAATGAAGCAGTATTTGCCTCAACAGGGCTAATAGGGATAGCTGGGCATGTATGGATTTTTGGGACGCGGATTTTTTGGGATGAAACGGATGTTCACGGATTTTTCTATCACCTACCAACCACCAACCACCAACTACCATCTCCTAGTGCATTCTGTCGCCCCTCACATCCAAACTCAACATCACATCGGCTTCGTATTGCAACCATTCTTCCCAGCGCTGCCATACTTTTTCTTCGGGGAGGTATTGTCGGGCCAAATCGATGAAAGTGCGGTAGTGGCCGGCTTCGCTTTCCATAAACCGGCGGTAAAACTGGCTCAGGTATTCATCATCCAATCCTTCGCTCAGGCGTTTGAAACGTTCGCAGCTACGGGCTTCTATCAGTGCACAAATGAGTAGTTTGTCCAGCAGGCGGTCTTCCTCTTTGCCGCCTTTTTTTTCAAAAGCCAGCAAGGCATTTACATAATCATCTTTGCGCTGCTTGCCCAGTTGCAAACCCCGTTTGCGTATTTCGTGCAGCACCAATCGAAAGTGCCCCCATTCTTCGGTAACGATGGGAGAGAGTTCATCTACCAAATCATCTTTATCGCTGTAGCGTTGTATGAGGCTCATGCAACTGATGGCGGCTTTTTGTTCGCAATAGGCATGGTCGGTCAGTATTTCTTCCAGCGAAATTTCAGCCAGGTTTACCCAGCGTGGATCGGTGGGCAATTGCAAGCCCAAAATGTTCTTTTGATACGCACTATTGTCACTCATGCCGCAAAAATAATTGACAATCGGATTGTTGTTTTGAACAGCCGCCAGCCTGCCCATCAAGTTGGCTGTTTTGTCCTTATTTTCACCACCTTCAAACCAAGGTTGCTATGAGGATACTGCCCTTTACCATTTGTGCCATACTCACCACCGGCCTGGTGGTAGCGCTAAACTCCAAACTGGGAACCGTACCGCCACTGGGCAAAATGCTGAGCCCTTCGCATGGCCTGTGGCAAAATGCCGAAGCGGCCGATGCCGACTTTAGCCTCGACATTCAATCGCCTTACTTAAAAGCACCGGTAGAAGTGTATCTC
The DNA here is from genome assembly GCA_020161435.1 of Bacteroidota bacterium. Taxonomy (GTDB): domain Bacteria; phylum Bacteroidota; class Bacteroidia; order Chitinophagales; family Chitinophagaceae; genus Phnomibacter. Next base: position 274,216 of record JAIUNV010000004.1, read on the forward strand.
GATGATCGGTTGGTGCCGCATGTTTTTGCCCAAAACGATCCCGATGCCTATTTCGCACAGGGTTATTTACACGCCAAGTTTCGGTTGTGGCAAATGCAGTTTCAGGTGTTGGCTGCCGGTGGCCGATTGTGCGAAGTGCTGGGCGAAAAAGTGGGCGACAACAGTGTGCTCGAAAAACACGACCGCAAGTTTAGAAGAATGGGCATGATGCTGGCTGCCGAAAATTCGGTGAAAGCCATGAATGAAGTGCCCGAAGACAAAGCCGCTATGGAAGCGTATGCTGCTGGTGTCAATCATTACATTCATCAATTATCGCCGGCGCAATATCCCATTGAATTCAAGCTGCTCGATTATGCGCCTGAAGAATGGACGCCCTTTCATTCTGCGTTGTTTTTGAAATACATGAGCTACGATTTGGCCAGCGACCTCGATGATTTTGCCATGACCAACCTGCGGGATCATTTGGGTAAAGAAATGTTTGGCAAAGCTTTTCCTGCACAAGCCGATTCACTGGATCCCATTTCTCCCAAAGGCACGGTGTACAATGTGCAAACGCCACTGCCGGTGAAGCCTGCCAATGTTGATTCTTTGGAAACGGCCGAACCTACGGGCATTGCGTATGAAGTAGATAAACCAGACCCCGACAATGGCAGCAACAACTGGGTAGTAGGTGGCAGCCGCACTGCCAGTGGTCGCCCTATTTTGTGTAATGATCCGCACCTTGGCTTAAATCTGCCTTCGTTATGGTTCGAAATTCAGCTGGTAACGCCGGAGTACAATACCTATGGTGTAAGCTTTCCCGGTGCACCTTCCGTAGTGATTGGTTTCAACGACAGCATTGCCTGGGGTGTAACCAACGCCATGCGGGATGTGATGGACTTTTACGAAGTGAAGTTTCGCGACAGCAGCATGAATGAATACCTGTACAACGGCGAATGGGTAAAAACGGAATGGAGAACAGAAACCATTCGCATTCGTGGCAAGGCTGATTATATTGATAAAATTCCGTTGACCGTTTGGGGCCCCGTGATGTATGATGGCACATTCCAAAGCGAATTGAAAAATGGTAAAGCCTACGCCATCCGCTGGAAAGCCATCGACAATAGTTTGGAGCTCGGTGCTTTCAAAGGCCTCAACAGAGCCAAGAATTATGAAGATTATCTGGCAGCCATCCGGCTGTTTAAATGCCCCGGACAAAACTTTGTGTTTGCCAGCAAAACCGACACCATTGCGTGGTGGCAGCAAGCCAAGTTTCCGGCCAAGTGGCGTGGCCAGGGCGATTTTGTGATGCCAGGTTGGGATTCTACTTTCCGCTGGCAGGGCATCATTGCCGATGATGACAATGTGCACATGAAAAATCCTCCCCGTGGGTTTGTAAGCAGCGCCAACCAATTGCCTGCAGACTCTGCGTATCCTTTCTACCTCGGTGGTGTGCATGATGTGTACCGTGGTGTTATCATCAACCGTTTGTTGTCTGCCAAAACCGGTGTAACGGTGGATAGCATGAAGCAAATGCAAACAGATAACTACAACATTTTTGCTGAAATGGCCAGAACGGTGCTGCTGAACAATGTGCAGGAGAACGAGCTGAGCAGTGCGGCTAAATTGTTGCTGGATGATTACCGTCGCTGGAACATGCGGGCCGATGCCGGTGAAAAAGGCATGACCATTTTTTATACCTGGTGGAACAATTTTGCAGATACTGTTTGGACGGATAACATTACCCGGAAAGACGGTTTGCCCGTTCCTTTTCCGCATGACAATACCTTGCTGGAAGGCATCATCAGAGATTCGGCGTTTGTATTTGTCGACAACATCAATACGCCTGCGATAGAAACACTACCGCAAATGCTGACCGCTGCGTTGAATAAAACAGCCGAAGATTTAAAAACCGCCAAAGACCTAAGCTGGTCGGCTTTTAGAAATGTTCGTATCAGTCATTTGTTATCGGGTTTGCCGGGCTTCAGCCGCATGCATTTGCCCATTGGTGGTGGTGCTAAAATCATCAACGCTACCAAAGAAACACATGGCCCCAGCTGGCGGGTGATTGTACACATGACCGATAAAACCGAAGCCTGGGGTGTGTATCCCGGCGGCCAGAGCGGCAACCCCGGCAGCAAGTACTACGACCAGTTTGTAGACCAGTGGGCCAAAGGAGGATACAACGCACTTTGGTTGATGACAGCCAACGACAAGCAGTCGCCCAAGGCCAAATGGAAAATCACCTTCAGCAAATCTTGATTGTTCTAAAACACGACTCATGAAATTCATTGCCACTTTTATATTGACGATTATGCTGGGCTACGTTGTATATGTACTCAACGATGTATTGCCCTGGTGGACTGTAGCTGTAGCCGCTTTTATTGCAGCAGCCATTGTGCCACTCAAACCCTGGGCCAGTTTTTTGGCAGGCTTTTTGGGTGTCGCATTGTTGTGGTGGGTATTGGCAGCGGTTATCGATAATGCCAATGCTGGTGTAATGGCCATGCGTATGGCAGAAGTGTTGCCACTGGAAGGCAATAAAATGTTGCTCATCATCATTACCGGCGTAGTGGGAGGTTTGGTAGGAGGCCTGGCAGCATTAACAGGTTCGTTTACCAGAAAAAAAACCGCTTAAAGTATTTCACAATTCTTTGCCATGTGCAGCCGTTAATTTGCCAGCTATGAATTTGCTGCACACCAAAACCACCCGCTATTTTTTAGTTGTTCTGTTTGTCGTTGGTATTTGCTTCACCGTTTCGGCGCAAGCAACACTACAAGGTAAAATCACCAACCAGTTTGGTGCTCCTTTGCCCTATGCCTCTGTGTATGTAAAAGGCAATACCAAAGGCACGGTGGCCAATACCGAAGGCCGCTATGTACTAGACTTGAAACCCGGTGAATACAGCATCGTTTGTGCTTACGTGGGCTATCAACGGTCGGAGAAAAAAATCACCATTAAGTCAGGGAATAACGAGCTTGACTTTCAGCTGAATTTTCAGCAAACAGAACTGGGCGATGTAGTGGTAAAAGCCAATGCAGAAGATCCCGCCTATGAAATCATTCGCAATACCATCAAAAAGCGTAAAGACTATTTGAATGAAGTAAAGCAATGGCAAACCCGTGTGTACATGAAAGGCTTGATTCGCACCTATGCCATGCCCAACAGTATTTTGGGCGTAAAGCTCAAACCCAACCGCGACGTGATAGACAGCGCCGGTAAAGGCATTGTATATTTCAGTGAATCATTGACGCAATATTATCGCCGCCTGCCCAAGGAGTACAAAGAAGAAGTGATATCTGCCAAAGTGAGTGGCAACAGCAATGGCTTTGGTTTCAATAGCCCGAAAGATGTAGAAGTGAATTTGTATGAAAACAACATACAGATTGAAGGACTCAACAACCGTGGGTTTGTGTCGCCCATCAGCGACAATGCATTACACTTTTACCGTTACAAATACGAGGGCTCTTATTTTGAAGATGGTAAAGAAGTACTGCGGGTAAAAGTGATGCCCAAACGCAAGTACGAACCTTTGTTTGCCGGCGGTTTTATTGAAATTATGGATGGTAGCTGGCGATTGCACGGCGTTAATTTGGGGCTCAACAAAGAGTCACAAATTGAACTAGTGGACAGCCTGCTTATTCGGCAACAATTCTTTCCGGTGAATGGCAAGGTATGGATGCCACAAAACACAGAGATTGATGCCACGTTCGGCATCTTCGGCATCAGGGCCGGTGCCAGTTTTGTAGCCGTGTATAGCGATTACGATTTGCAAACAGATATCAGCCATGTGTTTGATAACCGCGTCATCAAAAGCATTGACACGGCTGCCAATAAAAAGTCGGTGCAGTTTTGGGACAGCATTCGCCCCACACCACTCACGGGAGAAGAGCGGCAAGATTATCTACGCAAAGACACGTTGGAGCAAAAGTTGAAAGACCCGAAATACCTCGACTCACTCGATGCTGAACGCAACAAGTTTGGTGTAGGCAAGTTGCTGCTGCGGGGGCAAAGTTTTATCAGCCGGAAAAACAAAACTGTGTTCGACATTCCGGCAGTAGCGTTGGGTATCCAATACAACACGGTGGAGCAGTGGGCGTATCAAATTGAGCCCTCTTTCCGTAAGTGGGGCGATACCGGTGCGTACAGTATCAATGCACGGTTACGCTATGGTTTTGGCAATCAGCATTTCAACGCCAGTGCCAGCATTACCAAGCAAATTGGCAAGCAATACAAAAAGCGATGGAATGTATCAGTAGCTGGTGGTAAAAATGTATATCAATTCAATCCATCGTCACCGATACAAGGGCTTAACAACAGTGTAGCCACACTCTTGTACACGGCCAATTACATGAAGATTTATGAGAAAGCATTTGGAGAAATCGCTGGCAGTAAAACCTTGAACAACGGCATGCGGTTAACCCTCCGCATGAGCTACGAAGACCGGATGCCTTTGCAAAATACAGACACTACATACAAGTGGAAGCAATACCGCGACCGCCGCTTTACCAGCAACTATCCCGAAGAGCTGCCGGCAGGGTTTTTCGACAGGCATCAGGCATTGCTCACCACGGTGTCATTGCGTTGGCAGCCGGGTGTAAAATTTGTAGAATACCCCAAACGTCGTTTTGTGGTGCCGAGTGAGCAACCGGTGTTTAACCTGACTCTAACCAAGGGGTGGAAGAATCTCTTTGGCTCCGATGTTGATTTTGGCAAATGGCTGCTGAGTGTGGAAGACGACCTCAACATGAAGCTCGGCGGTACAGTAAAATACTTTGCTGAAGTAGGCGGTTTCATCAACAACAGCAATGTGCAGCTGCCCGATTGGCGCCATTTCAACGGTAACCAAACCATTGTGGCCAGTCCATTTGTCCGAAGCTTTCAACTGGCCCCCTATTACGCCAATAGTACACGGGATAAATTTTTTGCCACTGCTCATGTGGAGTGGCATCTAAACGGTTTGCTCACCAATAAAATCCCCTTGTTCCGCCGGCTCAACTGGAATCTGGTAACCGGTAGCAACGCCTTTTTGGTGGATGCCAGCCGCAATTACATGGAAATTTTTGTAGGACTGGAAAACATCTTTAAAACCCTGCGGGTAGATGTGGTGGCTGGCTACGATGGCTTCAATAAAAAGCCCACCACTGGTATTGTCTTAGGGTTTAATGGATTATTTACAGGACAATAACAGGTCCTTCATCGATTGCACACAAGGTAAAACGGGGAGGTGATGCTCCCCGTTTTATATTTGCCGCATATTTAATTCATATGGCACTGATCAAGTCGATTTCAGGAATCAGAGGAACGATAGGAGGAAAACCGGGCGAAGGTTTGTCGCCGGTAGATGTGGTAAAGTTTGCAGCAGCATACGGTACCTGGCTCTTGCAGCAGGGTAGCAGTAACAAAGTAGTGATTGGAAGAGATGGCCGCATTAGCGGACCCTTGGTGCATGGCCTGGTGGTAAACACCCTTAACGCACTGGGTATTGATGTAATTGATCTCGGACTGACCACTACGCCCACTGTAGAAATGGCAGTGCCTATGGAAGGCGCTGCCGGTGGCATCATTTTAACTGCCAGCCACAACCCCAAAGAATGGAATGCGTTGAAACTACTGAACGAAAAAGGAGAGTTTATTTCTGGTGACGATGGAGCAGCCTTGCTGGCCATTGCAGAACAGGAATCATTTCAGTTCGTGCCTGTTACAAAGTTGGGCAGCACCCTCAGCACCGACGAATATTTACAAAAGCATATTGATGCCATTCTTGCGTACGATTTGGTAGATGTGGAAGCGATTAAAGCCCGTGGTTTCAAAGTGGTGGTAGACGCCATCAACAGCAGTGGCGCTGTGTATGTGCCAGCCTTGCTGAAAGCGCTGGGTGTAGAAGATATTGTTGTGTTGAATGGAGAAGTGAACGGACAATTTGCACATAACCCTGAGCCTTTGCCCGAACACCTCAACGAAATCAGCACCACGGTGGTAAAACAAAAAGCCGACCTCGGTATTGTGGTTGACCCCGATGTAGACCGACTTTGTTTTGTGTGCGAAGATGGCAGCATGTTTGGCGAAGAGTACACGCTGGTTGCGGTGGCCGATTACATCCTGAGCAAACGCAAAGGCAACACGGTGAGCAACATGAGCAGCACCAAGGCCTTGAAAGAATTGACACTGAAACATGGTGGCCAGTACTTTCCCAGTGCGGTGGGCGAAGTAAATGTGGTGAAGAAAATGAAAGCCGAAAATGCGGTGATTGGTGGCGAAGGCAACGGTGGCATTATTGTACCCGATTTTCACTATGGCCGGGATGCATTGATTGGTATTGCGCTTTTCCTCAGCCATTTGGCGCACAGCAAAAAGCCCATCAGTGGTTTGCGCAAAACCTATCCCGATTATTTCATCAGCAAAAACAAAATTGAACTCGACCCAACACTGAATGTGCGGGAGATTTTCGAAAAGATAAAAGACAAATACAAAGCTCATCCCATCAATACCGAAGACGGTTTGAAAATTGAATTCGACAATGATTGGGTGCATTTGCGTACCAGCAATACCGAGCCCATCATTCGCATTTACAGCGAAAGCGATTTGGAAAGCAAGGCCAACAACATTGCGCATCGCATCATTGCTGATATTAAAGAACTCATGTAATCATTTTACCAGATGATAGAAGCCACTCACCAGAGTGGCTTTTTTTGTATGGTGTATGCACTTAACTTGTTGCCGTAGTTTTTACTTAACCAAAACAGATATGAAGAAAATAGTATTGGTACTGGGCGTTGTGGTACTTGCATTGGCTGCTATAGTGGTAGTGAATACCCTTCGTTTCCCCACAGCCACGCAATCCAAATCGGAGCCACTGCCTGCCCTACCCGATAGTGCGGTGCAGCATTTTCAACAGGCGTTGCAGCTGCCCACCATTTCGTGGGGGCTCGATAAACCCATTGATACCGCTGCTTTCCGGGGTTTCAATCAGTTTTTGCAAACGGCCTATCCACGCATCAGCAGCCAGCTGAGCCGTCAGGCGTTTGGCGAGTTTTCTTACCTCTACCATTGGAAAGGCAGCGACAGCACATTGCCACCCATTGTACTCATGGGCCACTACGATGTAGTGCCGGTAGAAGCCGTGGCCGAAAAAATGTGGCGGCAAAAACCTTTCAGCGGCGCATTGGTGGGCGATACTGTGTGGGGCCGTGGTGCAGTAGATGACAAAGGCGCCGTCATTGCCATTTTAGAATCAGTTGAAAACTTGCTGCGCAATGGTTTTGTGCCCAAACGTAGTTTGTATTTATGCTTTGGTCACGATGAAGAAATTGGCGGCACCCGTGGTGCTTCCAACATTGCTGCGTGGATGAAAGCACAAAACATCAAAGCGCATTTTGTACTCGATGAAGGCGGCATGATTAAGGTAGATGAAAAGATTGCCAGTCAACCTTTAGGTGTGATTGGTATTCAGGAAAAAGGCTATGCTTCTTATAAGTTATATGTTGAAATTCCTGGCGGCCATTCTTCGCAGCCAGCTCCCGAAACTGCCATCGATATTTTAGCCAAGGCATTGGCCAAGCTCCGCGAAAAACCAACGCCTGTAAACATGCCCGAAGCCACGCAAGAATTTTTGCATGCTACCGCTACCGCCAGCAATTCGTTTGCAACCCGCATGGCGGTGGCCAATCAATGGTTGCTGGGTTCGGTACTCAGCAGTCAGCTGAGCAAAGACCGCCAAACAAGCGCCATGATTCGTACTACACTGGTACCAACTATTGTAGATGCCGGTGTAAAAGACAATGTGATTCCAACAGTGGCTACTGCTGTAGTCAACAGCCGTATTATCCCTGGTGAAACACCCGAAACAGTGAAAGAATACATCCGCAAAACCATCAACGATGATCGGGTGCAGATAAGTAGCTACGATGAAAACTGGTGGGCACCCAGCGGCAAAACCAATACCAATGGTGTGGCGTACAAAGCAGTAACGGGTTCGCTCAAAAAAGTAATCGACAATCCTGTACCAGCACCCTATTTGGTGATTGGTGCTACCGATAGCCGTTACTTCCGGCCCATCTCTTCTGAAGTCATGAATTTTTCTGCCACAACTTTTTTAGAAGGATATCATGGCATTGATGAACGCCTACCCGTTAGCGAATACCGCCGCATGATTGCCTTTATGACACACCTCATTAAAGACAGTCAATAAGCTGCTGTGTAGTGCAGTATTGTTCAACAATTCACTGCCAACCTCAACAATTCATCAATCCATTTGCAAGATGCTTTGACGTTGTTGAATATTCTTTGATACACCAAAAGGCAGGCCTGTACACCGCAGGCCTGCCTTATTTTTGCGCTTTGGCCCACAAGAAAAAATCTTGCATGAATCGTATTTATCTCGACAACGCTGCTACCACTGCACTCGACCCACAGGTACTCGAAGCCATGATGCCTTACCTCACCGAAAAGTTCGGCAATCCGTCTTCCATTTACAGCTATGGCCGCGAAAGCCGACTGGCTATAGAAAATGCCCGCAAGTCGGTGGCCAAAATTCTGGGGGCACATCCTGCCGAAATCTTTTTTACCAGTGGTGGTACCGAAGCCAGCAACACAGCCATTACCGCTGCGGTTCGTGATTTGGGTTGCACCCACATTATCACTTCTGCCATTGAGCACCATGCTACGCTGCATACTGTTGAATATTTACACAAGCAAGGCGAAGCCGCCCTCAGCTTTGTAAAACTCTTAACCGATGGCCATATTGATATGGAACATTTGGAGCAACTGCTGGCGCAAAGCGAAGACAAATGTTTGGTAACGCTCATGCATGCTAACAATGAAATTGGCAATATGCTCGACATACATGCAGTAGGAGAGTTGTGCAAATTGTATGGCGCCATTTTTCACAGCGATACAGTGCAAACCGTTGGCCATTTTCCATTCGATTTGCGCAATACCCCCGTTCATTTTATCACCGGTGGCGGGCACAAGTTTCACGGGCCAAAAGGTGTGGGCATGTTGTACATCAACGAGAATGTAAAAATTCAACCATACATACACGGCGGCAGTCAGGAACGCAACATGCGGGCCGGCACCGAAAACCTCTACGGTATAGTAGGTTTTGCCAAAGCACTCGAATTGGCCACCGCCGGTTACGATGAAGAAAGTGCTTACATCAATGCATTAAAAATGCACATGATGGAGCAGCTGCGCAAACAGGTAAAAGGCGTTCATTTCAATGGCGACCCTACCGGGCATAGCTTGTACACCGTGCTCAATGTGAGCTTTCCCAAAACCGAAAAGAGTGAGATGATTCTGTTCAATCTCGACATCAATAATATTTGCGCCAGCGGCGGTAGTGCCTGCACCAGCGGTGCCGATGCGGGTAGCCATGTCATCCGGGCCATCAACAACAATCCCAATCAGGTAGCCGTGCGGTTTAGCTTTTGCAAGCACAACACCCGCGAAGAAATTGATGCGGTGGTAGCCAAGCTGAAAGAGTTGATTTAACCCGGCCATTTTTATAGCACAAAGCCATGCACGATACATGCATGGCTTTGTTGTGTTTGGATGTTTTGGGGCTGTCAGCTGTAGTACAAATCCAGTCAGTTGTTCCTGCCCGCCTCACTACTCCTCGCTACGCTGCGGTGTAGTGTCGTTGGTCAGGCAGCCCATCAGCAGTAGTGCAGACCTCAGCCATGCACAAAACCAATCCGCTGCTCTACCGCAGCTGGCAATTGGGGCAGCTTTCTTCGTTCAATTAAAAAGCTGGTGAGCTGGGCAAAATCTTTGAAAATGTAATGCTTATCGGCGGCACCTTTCAGGTAATCTTTGCCGGTACTGCCGCCGGTGCCTATGCGGCTGCCAATCATGCGGTGTACCATATTCATGTGGCGGTAGCGCCAGCTGCTCAATTGTTCATCTAACTCCAACACTGCATTCATTACCTGAAACGGCAATTGCAACAAAGGGTAACCTCTGTATAGCATAATGAACAACGCCGCCCTGCTGGCTTTCGGCGATAAAAGCCGGTTGAGTGAAAGGCTATCTTCAAAGCCCATCACATTATCAAACACCTGCAGGTTGCCCTGCTCCGCTTCCGATAAACTTTGTACCAGCAACTGACGGTAGGCTTCCCAAAATTTTCCGGCTGGTGCCGCCATAGCATCGGTAGTTGCGGCCATGTCTTGCCACAAAGAGGCCTGCTCAAAAAAAGGAATGCGTTCCAGCCATTTATTCAGCAATTGCAGCAAGGTAGGTTTGCTTTCGGCATCTTTTACCATGGCCACATACTCGGGGCGCAATGCACTGGTGTAGTAGTGTTGTCCGTGGCGTTGCTCAAAAGGCAGGCCCAGTCTTGCTTCCAGTACTTTAAACTGCCAGCTTTGAAAGCCCGAAGCAGGCCGCAGCAAATCGCGGAAGTCCAGAAAATCCATCGGCGTCATGGTTTCCATAATATCCATTTGCTGCACCAGCACTTTCATAATCGTGTTTACCCGCTGCAGGCGATGTACAATGGTTTGCAGTTCTGGCGAGTTGTCGTTGATGGCCGGTTGCTCAAGTATGCCCGCTACCGATTCTACTTCGTGCAGTATTTGCTTAAACCACAATTCATACGCCTGATGAATGATGATGAACAGCATTTCATCATGCGCCGGATCATTACCAGGTTGATAGCTTACCGGGTGTTGGGCTTGAAGAATATGGTCGAGTGCCAGATAATCGGCATAGTACTGAGGTTGTGCAGGCATACAATCGTGTTTTTGAGGTCAATGACAGACGGCTGCAAGTAAACAAATTCGGGCCAACCAAAACCTGCTGGAAAAATAGGCTTATTGTTTTCAAATGTGTACATTTGACACATTAAAATTCAACCGTATGATTGCACGATTGCTTGGAATGCTGGCGCTTGTTGCGCTGCTGGCATCCTGTTCGGCTCCTGCTGAAAAACAAGCCGACCCCACCGCTTATACAACTGATACTACACGTGTAGATGGCCATCCTGCCTGGATTTTGCAGAGCAATATTTACGAAGTAAATGTTCGCCAGTACACGCCTGAGGGCACTTTCAATGCCTTTGCCAAACACCTCGATCGCCTGAAAGAAATGGGTGTAGAAACCCTGTGGTTTATGCCTATACAGCCCATAAGTAAAGTAGACCGCAAAGGTGAATTGGGTAGCTATTATGCAATTGCCAATTACACCGCTATCAACCCCGAGTATGGTACATTGGCCGATTGGCAGGCGCTGGTAGACAGTGCTCATGCAAAGGGTTTGAAAGTGATTATTGATTGGGTGCCCAACCATACCGGCGCCGATCATTACTGGCTCGAAAAGTATCCCGATTTTTATGAAATAGACAGCTCCACTGGCAAAGCCAAATATGCTTTCGACTGGAGTGATACCCGTTCGCTCAACTACGATAATGTAGCCCTGCAAGACAGCATGATTAATGCCATGAAGTTTTGGCTGACCACCCGTATAGATGGTTTCCGTTGCGATGTAGCAGGTGAAGTGCCAAAGCCTTTCTGGCAAAAGGCTATCACTGCTTTAAAAGCCAATAACCCAGGCATATTTATGCTGGCCGAAAGCAACGATGCATGGTTGCACGAAGCTGGTTTTGATGCCACGTATACATGGGAAGAATTCAGCACTATGAAAAAGGTGGCAAGCGGCAAAGGCCCAGCTACTTTACTCGATAGTTCGCAGGCAAAACTAGCGGCTTACCCGGCCAATGCGCTGCGTATGTATTTTACCAGCAACCATGATGAGAACAGCTGGAACCAAGCGGACTACGCCACCATGCCCGGTGCGGTGCATGCACCGTTTGCCGTGCTGACGCAAACATGGGGCCGCAGTGTACCGCTTATTTACAGCGGACAGGAAGAGCCCTTCTTAGACAGCATTCGTTTCTTCTACAAAGACACCATCACATTTGGCAAATATGAACGGGCTGCATTTTACCAAAAGCTGCTGAACCTGCGCAAAAGCAATCCGGCATTGGCTGCCAATGCCAGCATGCGCAAAGTAGATGCAGGAACGCCTGCACAATTGTATGCGTATGTACGTGAAAAAGACGGTAAGAAAGTATTGGTGGTGTTGAACCTGAGTGCAAAAGCCGCCACTGTAAAACTCACTGATGCTGCAGTGAATGCAGAAGCAGTCAATCTCTTTAGTGGCAGCAAAGAAAACCCTTCGGCAAAACAGTGGGGCATTGAGCCCTGGGGCTATGCGGTATATGTGTATGAATAGTTCGCCTCAATGGATTTATAAAAAAAAAAAGTAGTCTAACAAGCGGAGGCTGGCATCATTGCTCAGCCTCCGCTTTTTTATCAGCAGATATCAATCTTCAATTGCTACGCAAAAATTGAATTACTCCTTCAGTTAATAATGAATGGCTTATCATTCAGGACGGTGCAGGTTTGTTTATCTTATTGAAGCGGGTAATTTGGTGCATGAATTGCTAAACGGCTGTCGGCCGCTATCCTTATTGCCTTATGATATACACTTCCCATTGTAGATTACGTGTGGCTTTTGCAGCCCTGTTGATGTCTTTTTTTTCGAATGCATTATTGGCTCAGGTATTGCCCAATAAAACGGCGGTGCTACAAGCCATGGTAAAAGCCAATCAATACTTCATGCAAAAATGGCCCGATGCGGGCAAACCGATTTTTACGAATATCGAACGGCCCAGCAATATATGGACACGTGCCGTGTATTACGAAGGGCTGATGGCACTTTATAAAATAAAGCCCGACAAGGCTTACTACGACTATGCTACACAATGGGGCCAAAAGCACCAGTGGGGCCTGCGTGGTGGCATTCAAACCCGTAATGCGGATAATCAGGCTTGCGGACAAACCTATCTCGATTTGTATTTGATAGATAAGAAGCCGGAGCAGTTACAGCACATCAAAGCATCAATGGATTTGATGTTGCAAACAGACAAGCGGGATGACTGGAACTGGATTGATGCTTTGCAAATGGCCATGCCGGTATTTGTAAAACTGGGAAACATAACAGGAGATACCAGCTATGCCCGCAAAATGTACGAGATGTATGCCTACACTAAGTACCGGCATGGAGGAAATGGATTGTACAACCCTGTAGAAAAACTGTGGTGGAGGGATAAAGATTTTGTACCACCGTATAAAGAACCCAACGGTGCCAATTGCTACTGGAGCCGCGGCAACGGTTGGGTGGTAGCTGCACTGGTACGTACGCTGGATGAACTGCCTAAAACAGATCCTGCTTATCCTGAATACCTGCAGGATTACAAAGACCTGCTGACTGGCGTACTGCCTCAGCAGCGGCTGGATGGCTACTGGAATGTAAGCCTGAAAGACCATACTCATTTTGGTGGCAAAGAACTGAGCGGTACTGCACTTTTTGTGTATGGTATGGCCTATGGTATCAACAAAGGATTGATAGACAGAAAAACGTATTTGCCCGCGGTAATAAAAGCATGGAATGCCATGGCGGCCGAATGCCTGCACAAAGATGGTAAACTCGGCTACGTACAAGGCACCGGAAAGGAACCCAAAGATGGTCAGCCTGTGACCTACACCAGTACCCCCGATTTTGAAGATTACGGGTTGGGTTGCTTTTTGCTGGCAGGTACAGAAGTGTATAAATTGAAGTAATTGAAAATAATTGTCGTATTTACTATTGTAAAGCATGATGTACATCATGAAATGCCTGAAAATGCAGGGGTTATACACAAAAAATCAACTTACCGGTAACTTTTTCAGGATGCAACAGGATAGTTAAAGGGGGTGGGTGGAAGTACTTTTATGCTGCTTGTAAAAATTGTAAAAACCAAAACGATTGATTTCATAACTACTGCCAGAAAAAACGATTGCCATTACTAAGTAAATCTGCCATAGCTGAGTTGTAAATACCATATCATTTATTGCTCTGCTGCAACAACCAACTGAACTTTTTTTTCATTGACATAGACAACGGAACTGCTACACAGTAGCGGCATCTATATGCCTGTGTACATATATGAATATTTCTGTTTCCCGATAAATACCAAATGTATCATGTGTAGAAAACTCGTTACAGGTTCCCTCATAGCCATGTTACTCATTACAGGCATTACGGCTTGTAGAAAAGAGGCTTGGGATGAATATTACGGACGACCTGATACGCTGGAGTCGCCCATCTATCAGGTGCTTCAGAGCAAGGGCAATTTCACTCACCTGCTGGCCGCCATTGATAAAGCAGGATATAAAAACACCTTATCCGGCGCCGGCTACTGGACGTTGTTTGCACCTCACGATTCTGCCTTTCAGGTGTATTTCAAAGAAGCAGGTATTGCAGGTGTGGCACAGATGGATTCCATTACATGTCAAAAAATTGTGACCTATTGTCTGGTATTTAATGCATTCAAAAAAGATAGAGTGGATGATTACCAGAGCAATTCCGGATGGGTACCCAATACGACATTTAAGCGTCGCACCGCTAACTACAAAGGTATTTATGAAGGTACCAATACAGCAGGTGCTCCGGTTAAAGCTATATCCAGCAACCGCAATAATCTAGGGGGTATTTTTTGGGTAGAAGCGGATAATAACAACAAGCACCTGCCCATTTTTACAGATACGTTTTTCAACGCAAGAGCTATACCCGCAGCTGACTACAGCTATTTCTACCCTGCTGCTTCATTCAAAGGTTTTAATGTGGCAGATGGTAGTGTAGTGATGCAGGACATTCCTGCAGAAAATGGTGTGATTCATGTAATTAATAAAGTGATTACGCCACTGGCCAGTATTGATGAGTACTTATCATCAAAACCAGACTACAGTGAGTTTAAAAAATTGTTTGATAAATACCTGGTGAACTATGTGTTAAACCCGGTAATGACGCAGCGCTATAAAAACCTCACTGGCAAATCAGATGATGTATACACTAAAGTGTACAACGGTTTGCTGGCGTTTTCGCCCAACAACGAAAATTACCTGAAAGTGCAGGACAACGATGCACAGCGGGATGGGTACACCTTGTTTGTACCAAAAAATGATGTACTGCTCAATTACATTCAAAATGTTTTGCTGGAGCACTATCAAAATCTCGATCAGATACCGGTAAATATTCTGTACGATTTCATCAATGCTCACATGTGGCAATCATCTGTGTGGCCAAGTAAATTCAACAATACGTTTAGCTATTTGGGAGAACCTGCAAGGTTTAACGCCACTGCTGACATCATTGACAAGCAGATACTGAGCAACGGCTTTTTTTATGGTACCAATAAGGTGCAGGAAGCCAATGTGTTTAGCACTGTTTATTCCAAAGTGTACCTCGATCCGAACTACAGCTACATGAACCGTTTGCTGGATCAGGATTTGAAATCAACCATTACCAATCCGAACCAGCAATACGTAATGCTGATGGTAAGTAATCAGGCCTGGAACGATGCCGGCTATTTTGCCGATGCAACAGTGGATAACAATCAAAACTTTCAGTGGCGTTACATTCCTAAAAATGGAGGTGCACACGTAGTAGGTTCATCTGCACTGATACGTATGCTGCGCTTAATCAATCAACTGGTAATACCCGCACCAAGCAACAACCTGAAAACCCTTACCGGAAGCGGCGTTGCGCAATCAATTGGCGGTGAATATGTGCGTTGGGATAACAACAAATTGTATACTTCTGGCAACATGGATTCTACGGTTGTTTTTGTAGCCAATAGCAGTGCATCTAAAACGGCTTCTAATGGCGTTGTGCATTACATTGATAAGCTATTGACTTATACAGAAACTAACATTGGTTTGCACATTGCAAAGTTGGGCACACCTACATCTTCGCCGTTTAATTCTTTTTGGCGCTACCTTGATAATTCAGCCATTTACAATAAAACAACAGGCGAAATTAATGGTATTGCTGCAGGTGTTTTCTATAGCGTATTTATTCCAAATAATGCGGCTATTTTAAAAGCTGTAAATGATGGATTGCTGCCGGGTACTGGAACTGCGCCCAATAAAGTGCCCAATTATGCACCAACTGCTCCGTTAGATATTCAGAAAGTAGCGCAGTTCATCCAATACCATATACTCAACAAAAAATCGGTAGCAACTGATGGCAATGAAAGTGGCTCCTACGAAACACTGTTGCGCAGAAATAACGGAGATCCCACCACCATATTTGTGAGCAACAGTGCACCCAATGTAATGCGCCTTACGGATATGAATAATGAATACGGAAATGTGATTTTGGCCAACAGTAACTACCTCAGCAACCGTTGTGTTATTCATCTCATCGACAATTACCTGAAGTTTAATTTATAAGCCAACCGCCAAACGAATATGCATATGTGCAAGAGAATTTTGAACCTATTGCTGCCCTTGTGTTTGGCAGTTTTAGCCACCAGCACCAGCTTGGCGCAAGAGCCTGCCGCCGCACCATCCAACATGATCAAAGGGAAGGTGGTAGATGCCAAAACCAAGAAGCCCATTCAGGGTGTTTCTATTACCGAAGTAGATGCCGATGGCCGTTTTATTAAAGGCGGTGTAACTGATATTGAAGGCAACTATGTAGTAAAAGTAACGAGCCTCAAAAACAAAATCAGCATCTCTTACATCGGATATAAATCCATCACGGAAAATATTGCGGGCCGCACTACCATCAATATTTCATTGCAAGAAGGCGAGTCGGTAGATTTAGGTGAAGCAGTGGTAATTGCTACTCGCCGTTCGGATAACGGTATGGTGCCTATTGCAGAAAGAAACCTCACCACCGCAGTATCTAAAGTGAGTGCCAAAGATTTGGAAGAAATGCAGGCCGCCAGTATTGACCAGGCATTGCAGGGCCGTTTGGCTGGTGTGGATATTACAGCATCAAGCGGCGACCCTGGTGCCGCCATGAACATTCGTATCCGTGGTACATCTACCATCAATGGCTCGGGCAATCCGCTGATAGTTGTAGATGGTATGCCTTACGAAACTGAAATACCCGGCGACTTCAACTTTGGTAATGCCGATGAACAAGGCTATGCACAACTCTTGAATATTTCTCCTGCCGACATTCGTGAAATTACCGTGTTGAAAGATGCTGCGGCAACAGCCATTTGGGGCTCGAGAGCTGCCAATGGAGTACTCATTATTTCTACCAAACGGGGCAACAAAGGCAAGCCCAGCATTACCTACAATTTTAAAGGATCTATGAGTGTGTTGCCAGAACCCATTCCTATGCTGGATGGCGGACAGTACACTACACTTATCCCCGAAGCCTTTATGAACCGCAATGGTAGTACACTCAACAGCCAGGCCGTTCGTGAGTTTAACTACGATCCCAATGACCCATACTGGTATTACAATTATAGCAACAATACCAACTGGGTAAATGAAATTTCCAGAACCGGTATGCTACAAGATCATACAGTTTCTATGACGGGTGGTGGTGATAAAGCCAAATACTTTGCTTCGGTTGGGTATTTTGGGCAAACGGGTACTACCATCGGTACAGATTTGAAAAGAATCAATACCCGTATCAACCTTGATTATACGGTGTCTGATAAAATCAAATTCTTCACCAGCGTTGCTTTTACGCATACTGATCAAAACAGAAACTACCTCAGTTCCAATGAAGGTGCCATACGTAACGTGGCCTATTTGAAAATGCCGAACATGAGTGTGTTTGAATATGATGAGCTGGGTAATGTTACCCCCAACTATTTTTCGCCTGCATCCAACATTCAAGGACAGTACAGCCGTATTTACAACCCGGTAGCCATGGCCGATAAAGCAATCTTTAGTGTGCTGGGCGAACGTATTGTACCTCGTTTTCAAATTGATTACGACATTGTAAAACGTGTATTGAAAGCTACTTTCGACGTACAGTTCGATATCAATAACACGAAGAACAGCAGCTTCTTGCCACAAATAGCTACCGGCCGGCCATCTACCGAAACTGTGGTAAACCGTGCGTACGATGGCGACATTGATTTGTTTAGCGTAGCTACCAAAACGAATTTAATTTATACACCACAAATTAAAAACAGGGATCACAACGTGATAGCGTTTATGACCTTGTTGACAAACGATTTCAAATCGGTGAATCAGGAAGTGATGGTGTCTAATACACCTTCCTCATTGCTCACTGACCCAAGTGTGGGTGGCCGCACACAAAACCAGGAACTTAGGGCTGTATCTGGCATTAGCCAAACCCGCAGCATTGCTGGTGTATTGAGTGCACAATATGGTTACAAAGACAAATACCTGATAAACGTAACGGCACGTGGTGAGGGCAACTCCCGCTTCGGACCCGATTACAGATATGGCTTGTTTCCTTCAGTGTCCATCCGCTGGCGTTTGTCGGAAGAGTTTGGTTTGAAAAACTGGAAACCACTCGATGAACTCAGTCTTCGTGCCAGCTATGGCCAGAGTGGAAATGCACCACGCCGTGATTATTCTTTTTACAATACTTACAACACGTACAGCTGGAACTACCAGGGACAAAGTGGGGTAGTGCCTTCGAGCATGGAACTGCGCAATCTGCGTTGGGAAACTGTGCATGGCAGCAACGTTGGTGCTAACATCAGCTTGTTTAAAGGCCGTATTCGCAGCGATATTGAAGTATACCGCAACCGCACAGAAAACCTGTATTTCGATGGGTTACAAATAGCTTCGAGCTATGGTTTTAACAGTGTAAACATGAACGTGGGTACACTCGACAACCAGGGTTGGGAAGTAGCCGTTTGGACGCAGCCTTACAAATCGAAACAGTTTACGTTTGGTTTCGATTTCAACATCAGTCGCAACGTAAATATCATTCGTGACATCTCTGAATTTTATCCCAGCCAACGAGGCAACCTTTCAGTGAATGGGGAATACCTCCGCCTGCTGCAGGTAAACAATCCATTTGGGGCCTTCTATGGTTTCCGTTACAAGGGAGTGTATACAGATGCTGATGCTACCATAGCCCGTGGTGCAGATGGTAAGCAAATCATCGGGCCAAACGGTCAAACCGTGTACATGCGTTTCAATTATCCTTCCATTGATTATGTTTTTCAACCTGGCGATGCCATGTATGAAGACATCAACAATGATGGCAACATCAATTATATGGATGTGGTGTACCTCGGAAACAGCAACCCTACATTATCAGGTGGTTTCGGTCCTTCATTCGCATTTGGTAGCTCTCTAAAAATTTCTGCATTCTTCAACTTCCGTTACGATTATGATATTGTAAACGGCACACAAATGGTAACGACAAACATGTTCAACTTCGACAATCAGAGTACAGCTACGCTACGCCGCTGGAGAAAAGATGGTGATGTAACGGATATACCACGTGCAGTTATTAATGCAGGTTACAATTGGTTGGGCAGTAGCCGTTATGTAGAAGATGCATCTTTCGTTCGTTTCCGTACGTTGACGGTTCGTTACACTTTCAACAAGAAAGTTTTGAGCCAGTTGAAAATGAAATCACTCAGCGCATTTGTAACCGGCGAAAACCTTTTCACACTCACCAAATACAAAGGGCAAGATCCTGAAGTAAGTATGCGTGGTGCCGATCCGTTCAGGGTTGCCATTGATTATACCATGACGCCGCCTGCCCGCATTTTCACCATTGGCTTGCAAGCTGGTTTCTAATCTCGATTGTCTGGATCTTTTATCAATATTCTGCCATGAAACTTATCTTAAAATATTCGCTGCTGCTGTTGGTAGTTGTTGCTTCATCTTCTTGTAAAAAGTGGCTGGAGCTAAAACCACAGGATGGCATCATTCGTGAAGAATTCTGGAAAACGAAGGAGCAGGTAGATGCTGCTGTTACCGGTATTTACTCCAGTATGATGGGTGGTACAGTAAGCGGAAACCTTGCTGTAGAAAGAGCTTTGCCTGAGTACTTCTTTTTGTGGGGTGAAGCCCGTGCCGATATGATTGCCCCCACAGCCCGTGCTGCTGTAGAGGAAATTGATTTCACTACCATGAATGTTTTGTCACAAAACAATATTGTGAACTGGCGTTTTGTGTATCAAACCATCAACTATTGCAATACGGTAATTGAACTGGCACCTGATGTTTTAAAAGCAGACCCAACATTTACACAAGCACAATTAGACAGAGCTGTGGGGCAGGCATTGGCCATTCGGGGGCTTATGTACTTTTATCTGGTTCGCACATTTAGAGATGTACCGCTGAAACTAGATGCTACAACCAGCGATTTGAATTTGAAGCCAATGGCCAAGTCGCCAGCCGATTCGGTATTGAAACAAATAGTGGTGGATTTGCAAAAAGCGGAAACGGGCGTACCCACTACTTACGGTAATATTTCTATCGACAAAGGACGTATTACCCGCTATGCTGTCAATGCTATTCTTGCTGATGTTTACCTGTGGATGGATGACTATGCAAAGGCCGCAGCAGAATGTGATAAAGTCATCAACTCTGGTCAGTTTGGATTGGTTGCAGGCGATGCCAGCTGGTTTGAAAAACTATATGTAACCGCTGCCTCGCCTGAGCACATTTTTGCCATTCAGTTTGATGCGCAAAAGTTGAACTCTTTTTACTTTATGCATGCCACCACTCAGCGCAGGTGGACAGCTGCATCGCATTTGATGGAATCTGTTTACGGCATCGATATTACCAATACGCCACCCAAAGTTGATATTCGTGGCGATGGTAGTTCGCTTCGTGCAGGCGACCTCACTATCTGGAAATATGTTGGTGCTAACAGTAGCAACACACTGCGTAGTGCTGAGCAATCAAATGCTCCATGGACTTTTTTCAGATACGCTGACATACTGTTGATGAAAGCTGAAGCACTCAACGAGCAAAACCAACCAGAGCAAGCCTGGGAACTTACCAAACGCATTCGTGAACGTGCCAGCGCTTTCGACTTCAAAGGCCTGCCCGATAGCACCAGCAAGCAAGAAATGCAATCATTTATCTTGGAAGAACGTCAGCGGGAATTTGCATTTGAAGGCAAACGTTGGTACGATGTGTTGCGGGTAGCCAAACGGAATAACTATGAGCGGATGGACTTGCTGATGGAAATGGCTGGCATTAGTGTGCCGCCAGACAAGCAGCAATCTGCTTTTGCAAAACTGAAAGATAAGAACAGTCATTACCTGCCTATTTATTTGTACGAACTGCAAACAAATAAACTACTCGAACAGAATCCTTTCTACAAATAAGAAACGCCTGCTATGAAAAGAAACCTATTTGCATTCATTGTGTTGGCTTTTGCCGGCTTTAGCATAGTATACATGCAGGGCTGTAAAAAAGAGGAGTACACAATTGCTACTACCAACGATGTAAACATTGTAGGGTATCTGGATAAGCAGCCGGATAGTTTCTCTTTGTTTCGCCAAATACTTGACCGCACAGGTACGGCCTCTTTTTTAAATGCCTACGGTAGTTATACCTGCTTTGCGCCCACCAATAGTGGTGTGCGTAAATACCTGTCCGATATTGGCGCAGCAACTGTAGATGCGGCCAATATAGATACACTCAAAGACATGGTGCGTTTCCACCTACTGGAAGACACCATTTCTACTGGTTCTTTTACCGATGGGAAAATGCCCGTGCCTACCATGCTGGGTCAGTATTTAATTACAGGTGTGGGTACCAAAAATAATCAGTCAAGTTACTTTATCAACAGACAGGCGTTTGTGACCAGAAGCAACGTGAGGGTAGGTAATGGATTGATACATGAAATCGACAATGTACTTCGTGCTGCTAAAAACAGCATCGCCAGCCAGATAGAAGGTCGTCCTGAGTTTAGCATTTTTGTACAAGCATTGAAAGAAACAGGGTATTACAATTTGGTGAATACGGTGCAAACCGGCACCAACCGTGATTGGATTACTTTATTGGTAGAAACCAATCAGTCGCTGGCAGATAGTGGTATTCTCAGCTATGCTGCATTAAAAGCCCGCTATTCACAAACTGGAAATCCTGCAGATACGAAGGATAGTTTGAACATGTATGTACAATACCACATTTTACCCGGTTTGAAATACCTGGCTGATGTGATTTTGACAAACTCTCATCTTACGCTATTGCCACAAGAAGTAGTAAGCATTAAGCAAGATGAACAACGCATACTCATCAACGATGATATTTTTAATGGTGTGTATGAAAAAGGTTCTGAGCTGGAACGTCCTTTTGGCGACAACTCTGCATCTAATGGTGTGTGGCATCGGGTTACCGGGCATTTTGTTGCAAAGTACAGAGCTCCTCAAGCAGTGTATTGGGATGTAAGTGCATTTGATGAAATACGCAAGCTGCCACAGTTTTACAAAAAGGCCAATTACAATTTCGTAAAAGCAAATGATTTGGACAGGCCGATCAAAGACATTAACTGGGGCTACAATACTGCAGGTACAACCATGACCTATAGCTATAGCACAACATCTTCTATCACACGGAATGCACTAAATTATGATGTAAATATTTTGCCGCTCGGCCCGCCACTTCGTGCACTTTGGTGGGAGTATGTAACACCTGTAGTAGTAAAAGGCCGCTACAAGGTGTGGATTTGCTACCGTACACAAAGGCAAAGTTCATCATCACAATGTGTAAATAATATTCGCATCAATGGCGATCTCATGCAACGCCAGTTAATCTTCACAGAGTTTATACCATCTGGTACAGATGCTGAAAGAGAAGCCATTGGATGGAAGCGGTACACATCTGTGGTGGATAACAACTTTGCATCACGCCTGGTTGGTACTGTAGATATTAAAACCACCGGCCGTCAAACGCTTCGCTTTGAAGCTGTAACCGGTACTCAAAATACCAACAACCTCGATATGATTCATTTCATACCGGTAGATGACAACCAGATTCTGCCCCGTTTTGCACCCGATGGAACGCTGGTGTATCAGTAGTAGTAGTAAAACGCTTTAGCCCGTAGTACGATAAAAAAGAACAACAATGATGAAATTTCGAATATATCAATGGCTGCTGATAGCAACATTGGCTGTAACTATTGGTTGTAAAAAAGATTGGGACCAGCACAATACGGTGTCTGATGTCAATAGCGGTAAAAGTTTGAAAACGCTCATGAGTGGCATCAACAACCTGAGCAAGTTTGAACAACTGTTGGCCCAATCATCGTATGCTAATATTCTGGGCTCTTCAAAAAGCTTCACAGTATTTGCGCCTACCAATGAGGCATTAATAGCACTTGATCCAACTATCACGAATGATACCTCACGGTTAAATAAATTTCTGGCAAATCATATTGCTGATTTGCGTTTCCTTACTACCGATGCAACAGACACGCTTCGTGTATTAATGCTGAATGGTAAGTACAATAACTTCTTCGGAAAAAAAGTAGAGGAGGCTAACATTACAACAGCTGATGTGGTGGGTAGCAATGGCGTTATTCATGTGATAGACAAGATGGTGCCCAATAGACTTAATATCTGGGAAATTATTTCAACTACCAATGAAATTCCAGCGTTGCAACAAGCCTTGTTGCTCAAGCTAAATTACCAAGGGTTCGATCCTTCCAAAGCCGAGCAAACAGGTGTAGACCCCATGACAGGGTTGCCGGTATATAAGCCCGGTACAGGTATTGTTCCTCGCAAC
Organism: Bacteroidota bacterium; assembly: GCA_020161435.1. Classification (GTDB taxonomy): domain Bacteria; phylum Bacteroidota; class Bacteroidia; order Chitinophagales; family Chitinophagaceae; genus Phnomibacter. Next base: position 297,727 of record JAIUNV010000004.1, read on the forward strand.
AAATACTGGGATAGAGTGTATGACTTGCGCAACGAAAAAAATCAATACACATTTTTCGCTATTGCAGATGATGCGTACACCACACAGCTCAATACGTACAAACCATTTTTTGTAACGGGCAATGCCGATAGCACTAACGACTTGGCGGGCTATACGATTGTAAAAGATTTTACTATGCCCGGTTTGTATACGCAAGCACAACTCCCAGATACTTTGCTGTCTAAGTTTGGTGTGAAGGTGCCGGTAAACAAAGCCAATATTGTAAAAACAGTAAAGGCAAGCAACGGTATCGTTTATGTACTGAGTAATTTATCCATTGCACCGGTAAATAAGTTTATGCCCATTGTACTGGAGGGCGAAAACTATTCAGGCAGCAGTCACGATCGTCGTTCCAATACCTTCTTTCGTGATCGTATTAATAGTACCACAGGCTTGCCTTACCGCGATGTATTGGTGAGTGGCCACGGGGTTGCATTATTCAATTTGCGCTATCGGTTATCCGAAATGCCTTCTATGAAATTCAAAGCATACTGGGTAGCAGTCAATGATTTTCAAACAGCTACTTTCACACAGCGCCTTGCGCCTGGTGTTGCTACTAGTACAGTATTTCCATACACAACAGTAGCTGTCAACAATCAAACTGAAGTGTTGATTGGCGAGTTTACCATTGCTAGTTTTCAGCAGGTGTACGATATCTTTTTGGTAGGGGCAAACAGTACAACTGCAGCGGCAAATCCGGTGGTGTGTGATTATATAAAACTGGTGCCATCATTATAACAGCAAGCCAACCTCGTAGAATACAATTGTGAACGTAGTTTTTAATACATAAGTGAAATGCGTAAGTTTTTAACCACCTCATTGCTGGCACTAAGTTGCTGCATGGCACAGGCTCAAAGCCAGGGCAATGCAAAAGCAGATTCCGTAAAAACGGCACCTCAGAGTGTACTGGTTACTGGTATCATAAAAGATGCTGCTACAGGCAAACCTGCCGCCGGTGTTCGGGTTTCTGTGGCTGGCTTTTCCGCCGACATTACAGACAATGATGGTAGCTTTTCAGTAAAAGTGCCCGACTTGCAGGCACAGCTAGTGGTTGCAGGAGAAGGTTATCAAACCCGCTTGGTTCCATTGAAGGGCAGAAAGAAACTTTCTGTCGATTTGCATTCCGAGTCAATAGAATCGGTGTATGAAAATATCAATATGCCGGGAGGTAATCCAATGCGCAGTGAAGTGAGTGCAGCCGCTGCACAGGTAAATACGAACGGTACATGGGATCAGCCGTTGGAAATACCTGATGCTTTGCTGCAAGGTCGTGTGTCAGGACTCAATGCTGTTCGCCGTAGCGGTGCGCCAGGTGCAGGAGCCAATTTATTTTTGCGTGGTTTCAATTCTTTGTACGGCACTAATAAGCCGTTGTTGATTGTAGACAACATGATTTATGATTACAACGATTATGGCGAATCCATCATTGCCAATAACTACACCAATCCCTTAGCGTTCATCGAAGCAAAAGACATTGCCAACGTTACAGTACTCAAAGATGCATCTTCTGTTTATGGTACCAAAGGTGCAAATGGTGCCATAATTATTACTACCAGCCGGGCCAAGCAGCAGGCTACAAAAATCGACTTTGGTATGTATGCTGGTGCTAATGCTGCTCCCACTGCTTTGCCGGTATTGAATGCTACAGAATACCGTAGCTATTTGGCAGACATGTTGCAAAGCAAAGGCTTGAGCAGTGCCGCTGTAGCAGCCATGCCTTTTATGATTGATGATAAATCGCATCCTGAATATTATGCAACACACAACAATACCAATTGGCAAAAGAAAGTGCTGCAAAACAGCATCAACCAAAACTACTTTTTGAAAGTAACAGGTGGTGATAACATTGCAACGTATGCCCTGAGCATGGGTTTTATGGATAATAAAGGCATCATAAAAGGAACTGATATGAAACGGTATAACACCCGTTTCAATGCGGAGATGAATTTTTCTCAACGCTTCTCTGGTTCGGCTAATTTGTCTTTTACTTACAATGAGCAAAACCTGAAAGATCAGGGCATTGCTAACAATACAAACCCTTTATTTCTGGCGCTTACAAAAGCACCTTTTTACACAGACCGTGAGGTAAATGCAGTGGGAGACGTTTCTCCCAACCCTGCTGATGTAGATGCTTTGGGTATTGGTAACCCAACTGCATTAATTGATTTGATGCAGGGCTACAATAAATATTATCGCTTCTATGGTTCCTTTGGTTTTAAGTATCAAATCAGTAATAAAGTATCAGCCAGTACATTGTTTGGTGTTACTTATGATAAGGTTCGGGAAAATATTTTCATACCCAGAAAAGGGGTGAAAGACGATACTACGAGCAATGCCATTTTGGAAAGTAGACTTGGGGCACAAGTAAAAAGACTATTTACATTGTATACCGACAGCCGTATTTCGTTCGATAATAAAAACACCAAAAATAACCTGAAGCTTAACCTCGGCTTGCGGTATCAAAATAATTCAGCCGAGCAAGACATTGCCCGTACGTTTAACAGTGCTACCGATGAATTGGTAAGTGTTCAAAATGGTGTAAGTCTGTTGCGCCAGGTGGGCGGTAGTGTAGGCGAGTGGAACTGGATGAATATTTATGCGAATGCTGAGTACAACTATCGTCAACGGTTTTTCTTGTCGTTGAATGCGGCTATGGATGCATCATCTCGTTTTGGCAAGCAAGCCACTGAAGGAATCATGATTAATGACATTCCATTTGCAGTAATGCCATCTGTAACAGCAGCATGGTTGTTGTCGTCAGAAAAGTTTATGGCCAATTCGGCTATTTCATTGCTGCGTTTGCGGGCCAGCTGGAGCAAAACCGGTAATGATGATATTGGTAATTATAGCAGCCGTCAAACATATACTGTGCAAAGTTTGCTGGGCATGCAAGGTTTGGTAAGAACCGGTATTGGCAATCCTGCTTTGCAATGGGAGAATGTACAACGCACCAACTTGGGTGTAGATGTAGGATTACTCAACGACAGGCTACAACTTTTTGCGGATGTATGGCAAAACAAAACCACCAAAATGCTGGTGTATGAGCAATTGCCTACTACCGCAGGCATGCGTTCGGTACTCACGAATAACGGTGCTATGCAAACCCGTGGCATTGACCTCTCTGTAAATTTCAGGGCCATAAATAAGGCACACCTGAAATGGGATATTGGCTTTAATGCAACAACCTACAAAAACAAGGTAACCACCGTGCCTGGAGGAAGTTTTGAAACAAGTTTTGCTGGTGCAGATATCATAACCAAGGAAGGCGCTGCTGCCAATCAGTTTTTTGGCTTGCAGGCAAATGGTGTGTATGCTACCGATGCTGCTGCAGCAACTGCCGGTTTGCAGAGAAGAATGGCTGATGGTTCGCTTCGTCCATTTACCGGAGGCGATGTGATATACACTGACCTGAATGCGGATAAGATTATTGATGCGAATGACCGGATTGTAATTGGCAACCCCAATGCTTCATGGATTGGTGGTTTTTCAAATCGACTTTCGTGGAAGCGTTTCACTGTAGAAGCGTTGTTTACATTCAGTGCGGGCAATGATGTGTATAATTATTTGCGTCATCAACTGGAATCGATGAATGGCACCAACAATCAGCTGCAAAGTGCCAACAACCGCTGGAAAAGCAATGGCCAAATCACCAACATGCCAAAAGCTACCTATGGCGATCCAATGGGTAATGCCGATTTCAGTAGCCGATGGATTGAAAATGGTGCTTACCTGAGATTGCGTACACTGAGTATTGCATACAATATACCTATGAGTGGTAAGGGCATGGTGAAGGATATGAACGTATATCTGAATGGTAACAACCTGCTCACATTTACGAAGTATCTCGGCTACGATCCTGAGTTTAGTGCCAACCCGAGTGTTTTTGCACAAGGTATCGACACGGGCCTTACGCCTCAGTTCGCCAGTGCTATGTTTGGCCTCAAACTTGGTTTGTAATTAATTGACAGCAAAAAAGAAATCTGAAATGAAAGCGTTTAAAATATCCTGTCATTCAATTGTACTGTTGGCTTTGCTGCTGGCAGGTGCTGTTGGTTGTAAAAAAACATTCGACAAAGAACCTCAGCAAGTACTGGATGAAGTGAACATGTACCGCGATGTATATGATGCTGATGCCGCCATTATAGGCTTGTATGGAAAGTTTGTAAGCTTGGCCGACAAATACGTTTTGTTGAATGAGTTGAGAGGTGATATGCTTAACTATACCGATAATGCAGATATGTATCTGCGTCAGCTAAGTTCGCACAATGTAACTGCCGATAATCCTTACACTAATCCACGTCCGTTTTATGAGCTCATTCTGAATTGCAACGATGTGCTGAAGAATTTTCAGCTCATGAAGAGAGATAACAAAATGAAAGAGGCAGAGTATAATCAGCGGTATAGTGATGTTGGTGCCCTTCGTTCATTTTTGTATTTACAGTTAGGTATACACTATGGTAAAGTGCCTTATGTAACCAGTGCTTTAGCTACTGTAGATGAAGTAAAAAACAAAGCAAACTTTCCTGAGCTCACGTTTGATGCGCTGATTGATAGCTTGATTCTTTTTACAGAAGCCTTGCCATTTAAAGATCCTTATCCCGCAGGTACTACGTTGAATATTACATCTGATGGATATCAGACGGCTAAATTTTACGTGAATAAAAAATGCTTGTTGGGCGATTTGTATTTGTGGAAAGGAAACTACACTGCAGCAGCTACTAAGTACCGTGAAGTGATGGAAACATCAACCAATGGTACGCAAGGTGCCCGATACTATATGCAATACAAATTGGGTTGGAATGGTAGTGCAGAAGATCACTACATCTCTTACTCAAGAGCTGGCGATGCAACTAGCCTGGTGTGGGAACCACAATGGCGACACATGTTCCAGCGTGGACAAGATAACGGATTCGATTACGAATGGATTTGGGTATTGCCTTTCGATAGTAAGTTTCAACCAGAGAATCCATTGATTAAATTATTCTCTCCGGTAGGTGGCGATTATCTGGTGAAGCCTTCCAAACAAGCCATGGATTATTGGAGCAATACTCCACAGCGTCCTATTTCTGGTCAAACTGGTTTCTTGCCTTATGATGCCCGTGGTATTTTTTCTTGGAGAGAAATTGGCGGAAAGCCTGTGGTGATGAAATACCTCTACAACTACATCAACTATGCGACCAATACAGCCGTTAACCCGTTGCAAAAAAATGGCAAATGGTTTTTATATCGGCAGACGCACTTGCATTTACGTTTTGCCGAAGCAGCCAACCGTGCTGGCAAACACAAGATTGCCTATGCATTGTTCAACTCCGGTTTTGCTGCAGCCTTTCCGCCGCCATCTGGCGTAACGGATGTTACACTATACCACAACACTTTGTGGGAACCCTATCCGTTCAACTTTGATGCCCGTAACAGTGGTGGTACCGGTGTGCCTTATTATCGTGCCGATTGGTACCGTAACCTTGGTATTCGTGGTCGTGCCAACGTACAGGATTATACGATCAACGGTACAGATAGTTTATTGCAAATAGAAGATGGCTTGATACAAGAAGCTGCTTTGGAAAACGGTTTTGAAGGAACTCGTTGGGCAGACTTGTTACGGATAGCATTACGTAGAAACGATCCTGCATTTCTGGCAGATAAAATCTATCAAAAAATGCTGAAAGATGGCACTCCGGATGCTGCTGGTACAAGAGCAAGGTTGATGGATAAAAACAACTGGTACCTTCCTTTTAAATTATAGTAGTTTTTGTTGATACAGATAAATAGGGCTATGAATGGTATAACATTCCATAGCCTTATTTTTTTAGTAACCATCATGAAAAAGATTACACTCATTGTATTTGTTGTATGCGCTGCGCTGGGCGGGTGCAAATCGTTGTATACCACTACCGCTTCTGCACCAAAGCCATTGTACAGAGACAGTTTGTATGACGGCGCTGCAGACCCTGTAATTGTTTGGAATAAGCAACAGCAAACATGGTATATGTTTTACACCAACCGAAGGGCCAATCAACCTCAGCTGGATGGCGTAACCTGGGTGCATGGCACCCGCATTGGAATAGCCACCAGTAAAGACGGTGCCAACTGGAAATACCTTGACACTGCTGATATTCAATATCGTCCGGTAGCTGATTACACGCATTGGGCACCGGAGGTGATGGAGCACAATGGTCTTTACCATATGTACCTCACTTACGTGCCGGGTGTGTTTACCGACTGGAAGCATCCCAGAGATATTGTACATCTAACGAGCACAGATTTGCGCCACTGGAAATTTGAATCGGTGGTAAAGCTGGCCAGCGAAAGAGTGATTGATGCTTGTGTAATAGCCCGGCCCGGTGGCGGATGGCGAATGTGGTACAACAATGAGCTGGATAAAAAAAGTATTTACTATGCCGACAGCGACGACTTGTATCATTGGACAGACAAAGGCAAAGCGGTGGGCGATAGAGGTGGTGAGGGCCCCAAAGTTTTTTACTGGAAAGAATATTACTGGATGCTGGTAGACAATTGGGCCGGCATGAGTTTGTACCGCAGTAAAGATGTAACACAATGGGAAAAACAACCGGAGCGAATTTTAGAACAGCCCGGTACTGGTGCAGAAGATGGAGCCATTGGTGGCCATGCAGATGTATTGGTAAATGGTGACCGTGCCTATGTGTACTACTTTATTCATCCGGGAAAAAATCATCCGACAGACGGATATGAAAAGCGAAGAAGTCTAATTCAGGTAGCCGAGTTATCGCTTACCAACGGATGGATTACTTGCGATAGAAACGCACCTGCGAAAATTCAATTATCTGTTTCAAAAAAATAATGCCATGCAAAAATTAACTCACACTTTCATGTTGTTGTTGTGTTTGCTGCTGGCAAAAAAACACCAGGCACAACGCATTGCTGAAAAGCTTGACCGTGCAGTAAGTGCCGTGCCCATGCCCGATGGAAAAGTATTTGTAAGCTGGCGCTGGATGCTGGAAGATGCAACCGTAGAAGGCTTTAACGTGTACAAAGCAACAGGCAAGGGAAAAGCGAAAAAATTGAATACCACATTGGTAACTGCTACAACAGGATTTGTAGATGAACAAGCAGACTCCACACAAACACAAAACTATTTTGTAAAAGCCGTTTCGAAAGGAAAAGAGGCTCAGGCATCTGCAGCTTTTACCTTGCCTGCAAAAGCGCAACCGTATTTCTCTATTCCGTTACAAACGCCGCAAGGCTACACCCCCAACGATGGTAGCGTCGCCGATTTGGATGGCGATGGTGTGTATGAAATTATTCTGCACCAAACAGGCCGGGCCAAAGACAACTCACAAGCGGGTATTACAGATCCGCCAATTATTCAGGCATTTAAAATGGATGGCACTTTGTTGTGGAGCATTAATCTCGGTAAAAACATTCGGGAGGGTGCACACTACACACAATTTATGGTGTACGATTTGGATGGCGATGGCAAAGCCGAAGTGACCATGAAAACTGCTGATGGCAGTATGGATGGCAAAGGCAATATCATTGGCGATTCATCAAAAGACTGGCGCAATGAACGGGGTTATATTTTAGCCGGCCCCGAATTCTTATCGGTTTTTAATGGTTTGACTGGCGAAGTAATACACACGGTTGATTATATTCCTGCAAGACATCCTTCCAACGCTCAACCAACCGAGCAAGAGTTGAAAGCTGTTTGGGGAGATGGATACGGGAATCGCATGGATCGTTTTTTGGCAGCAGTTGCTTACCTCGATGGTAAGCATCCGAGTGTGATTATGTGTCGGGGTTATTACACAAGAACAGTAATTGCTGCATGGGATTTCAGCAATAAAAAACTGCAATCTCGTTGGGTGTTTGATACTGATAACGGCATGAAAAACTTTGCCGGACAGGGCAACCACAATCTTACAGTAACCGATGTAGACAATGATGGTAAAGATGAAATTGTATATGGTGCTATGACTGTGGATGATGACGGTAAAGGTTTGTACACAACAGGCATTGGCCATGGCGATGCATTGCATGTAAGCGATCTCGATCCATCACGTCCGGGGCTGGAAGTGTTTCACATTCAGGAACGTTTTGGTGATGCCGGCGCAAATCTGCGGGATGCAAAAACGGGTGAAATTATTTGGAAGAAAGCCTCTGTAAAAGCTGGTGAAGATGGCGAAGGCCCGGGCCGTGGTTTGGCAATAGATATGGACCCTCGCTATGAAGGTGCAGAGTGTTGGGTGGCAGGTGCTGGTATCACAGGTGTGTTCGATATTAAGGGCAATAAAATTGCTGACAGAGCACCTGCTTGCAACATGGGCATGTTTTGGGATGGCGATGCCTACAGCGAAATATTGAATGGCACAAGCATCGAACGATGGGACACTGCCAGCAATAAAGCCGTCCGCATATTTGATGCTCGTCAATACAATTGCGTTAGTAACAATGGCACCAAGGCAAACCCCGTTTTAAGTGCAGATATATGGGGCGATTGGCGGGAAGAATTGATATATCGAACTGCTGACAATAATGAGCTACGCATTTTTTCAACACCCATTCCAACGCCACATAAACTCACTACATTTTTGCAAGACCGTCAGTATCGATTGAGCATTGTTTGGCAAAATGTGGCCTACAACCAACCGCCACACACCAGCTTTTCTGTGGCAGAAAAAGTAAAAGCTTTGGCTTCAAATACTACACTTGCAAATAAGTAACTGCCATTGTTAAGCGTAAGCTGAAACAGCAATCATCATCCTCAAGAAATGCGTGTTGGTGCTTTAGGAAAAGAACTACAATCGTTGCGGAAGTCATTAGACTGATGCACAACACAGCAGAATCATTTACAGAGGATTTAAAAAAGACAATATGATACAACGACGCAATTTTATCTGGAGAACAACCTTGTTGCTGGCAACGGCTATAGTACTACAAGCTTTTTGGGTACAAACAGAACGCAAGCCTGTGTTGTACATCATTGGCGACTCTACCGTTCGCAATGGAGATGGTACAGGAAAAAATAAACAGTGGGGTTGGGGTACGGTGCTGCATCCATACTTCGATACAACCCGTATTCAAATACAGAACCATGCCATTGGTGGCCGTAGCAGCCGCACATTCATGACAGAAGGCCGGTGGGATCGCATCATGAATAATTTACAACCTGGCGATTTTGTCATCATGCAGTTTGGCCACAACGATGCCGGCCCCCTGGATGATACTTCCCGTGCCCGTGGTACGATACGTGGCATTGGTGATGAAGAACAGGAGATTTACAATCCCATACGGAAAGTGCAGGAAGTGGTGCACACTTACGGTTGGTACATGCGTAAATACGTGACCGATGCTAAAGCAAAAGGCGCTACCGCTATTGTGTGCTCGCCAGTGCCACGCAACAATTGGCAGCAAGGAAAAATCCGTCGCTCCAACCAGGATTATGGTTTGTGGGCCAAACAAATTGCTGAGCAAAATGGTGCTTACTTTATTGACCTGAACGAATTGGTAGCCGCTGCTTATGAAAAGATGGATACAGCTACTGTCAATACTTTATTCTTTGGTGATCATACCCACACCAGTTTGCCGGGTGCTGAGTTGAATGCAGCCAAAGTAGCTGCTGGTATCAAAGCGTTGCCGAAGATGCCCTTGCAAGCATTTCTGAAACCATAATCACTTCAGTCATCATTTTATGAAGCGTCATCGTCATGTGTGGGTAATGATTGGTTGCTGTTTGTTGTCGCTGATGGCAGTAGCACAACCCATCAACCGGAAAGCGGTTGTCAGCAGGCACAATGTGCAGGTGTCGTCATTCGATTCATTGCAATCGCTGACGGTTGGTAATGGCGCTTTTGCTTTTACCGTGGATGCTACCGGATTGCAAACATTTCCGCAACGCTATCAAAAAGGCGTGCCACTGGGTACACAAAGCGAATGGGGCTGGCATAGTTTTTCCAACGAACAGCAATACCGGTTCGAAGAATCATTGCGGGAGTACAATTTGCATGGCAGAAAAGTGAGCTATGGTGTACAAATAAAAGAGCCCATTCGCAACAAACAAGCTGGCGATTATTTTCGGCAAAATCCACATCGGTTGCACTTAGGTCACCTGGGTTTTGAACTCATCAAAAAAGATGGCAGCATTGCCACGTCCGCAGATTTACGCAACATAAAGCAGACGCTCCACTTGTGGACAGGCATTATACACAGCAGCTTTGAATTGGAGGGTGTGCCCGTGTATGTTCAAACCATGAGTCATCAGGAAAAGGATGCCATTGCGGTGCAGGTAACTTCCGCATTGATACACCAAAAACGACTTCGTTTCATTTTGTCATTTCCTTATCCAACGGGTGAATGGGCCGATGGCGGTGCTGTTTACCAGCACAACGATAAACACCGCAGCGAGTTGATTCAAAGCAGCAATCAGCAGGCGGTTTGGCAGCATCAATTGGATAGCACCCGCTATTTTGCGCAAGCCACTTTTGCAGGCAAGGCAATAGTCAATAATACAGCACCACATCATTTTTCTATCTCACCCACCGATGGCGCCACATTTGGCATGTCGTTGGAATTTGCACAGGCATTACCCACATCAGTCTGCAAATGGCATGAAGTACAAGCTAGTAGTACCAAGGGCTGGCAGGTATTTTGGCAAAGCGGTGGTGCTGTAGATTTTGGCAATAGTAAAGATCCACGGGCATTTGAAATAGAACGTAGGGTAGTGTTGTCGCAATACCTTACCAAAGTACAGTGTGCCGGCAATTTTCCGCCACAAGAAACCGGTCTGACTTACAATAGTTGGTTTGGAAAACCACATTTGGAAATGCATTGGTGGCATGGTGTTCACTTTGCTTTGTGGGGCCGGCCTGAGTTGCTGGAAAAGAGCATGCAGTGGTACCGGACCGTGTATGATGAAGCAAAAGCCATTGCTGTTCGTCAGGGGTATGAAGGCGTACGTTGGCAGAAAATGGTTGATCATGCAGGCAATGAAAGTCCATCTTCTGTAGGCGCATTTCTCATTTGGCAACAACCACATTTTATCACGTTTGCAGAGTTGTTGTACAAAAGCAAAAATGATAAAGCCGTACTCAAACGCTATAGCGATTTGGTTTTTGCCACTGCCGATTTCATGGCCAGCTATGCGTGGTACGATAGCAGCAAGGGTCGGTATATTTTAGGCCCGGGATTAATACCTGCACAAGAACGTTTTGAAGCTGTACAAACTTTCAACCCCACCTATGAATTGCATTACTGGCATTGGGCATTGACCACGGCACAGGCATGGCGGGTTCGCTTGGGTTTGCCACGTCATACAAAATGGGATGATGTGCTCCATAAATTGTCGCCGCTGCCCGTGCAGGATAGCATTTACCTCGCTACAGAAAGTGCTCCGGATAGCTACACAAATCCACGCTATTTAACCGATCATCCGGCGGTATATGGTACACTCGGTATGTTGCCCGCCAGCAGCATGCTGAACAAAGAAACCATGCGCCGCACATTCAATCATGTTTGGAACGTATGGACATGGGACGATACCTGGGGCTGGGATTTTCCAATGGCGGCTATGACGGCTACACGACTGAACATGCCCGATAAAGCGGTAGATGCATTGCTCATGCCCATTCGTACAAATCGATACTTACCCAATGGCCACAATTATCAGGATGAAAGACTACGCTTGTACCTGCCGGGCAATGGTGGAGTACTTACGGCCGTAGCATTGATGCTGGCTGGCTTTGAGGGCAATACCGAAACTCAACCCGGCATTCCTAAAAATGCCAATTGGCAAGTAAAATGGGAAGGGTTACAGCCTTTCTTCTAAGCTATTGACGGCTAAAATCTTTTTCCAATTGCTCCACGGTAGCTTTGTGTAGGGGCGTAGTACCTGTTGCTATCACGAGCCTGTATTGCAGTTGTAAACTTTGCCCTTGTTGTAATCTGGTTGAGTATGCAGGTTTGCCGGCATCAAAACTTTTTTGCGCCAGCGAATTGATGGCAAACAAACCATAACCTCTGGCATGCCAGTATGCAGGGTAGTGTGCATTTTTGGGATGATCTATAATCACCACGCTGATAGATTGCTGCTGTACTTGTCCGTGCAGCATTACCCAATTGGCCCGCTTGCCCCATACTTCGTGGCCTGTAAATTCGGATGAAGAAAGGTAGTTGCCATTGGCGCCGGATTGTTCACCTTTCCACGGCATTTGTAATTCGCGGCGAAGCCTTATGCCAAAGGTTCCATCTTTTACATCGCCAAAGGTTACGGGCTTGAGTGCTGTAAGTTTTGTTGTCCAGTCGATGATGTAGTAGTTGGCTTGTTTGCTGAAATGCAAGGTCGTTGTATCTAATAAAATGGCTTGTTGGTGATTGTCTTTCCAACGGGCATGAAATTGCAATATGGCTGCTGCGCCTTTTGTTTGCGACAACAGATTATCTACCACAATGCTGCCCAGTTTCCCTTTGCGGTCGGCAGCAGGCCAGGGAGAGTTGTTCCAAAAGTCGCTGCCATTTACATCTTCATAGGTAAACCACACACCTACCTGATGCGGATGGTCTGTAGTATCGTTTGGCAAGGGCATCAACGGATAGCCACGGCTGATGAGTACTTGGTTTGGTGCAAATATGCGATGCAGATAGGGGCGACGCAATGTATCATCGAACCAAAACTGCGCTACACTATCGCGGCCAAACTGAATATTGTAACGTTTGTTGTTGGCATGTTGCTGTATGCTGAACGTTTGTGCATGGCTTGCACAGCAACTGATGCTCAACAATGCAGTGGCAATTATTTTGGCAACCATATATTGAAATTAGTGATCCATTGATGTGATTTGGTGCTGCGTATGCCAAACAGCCCGTACCGCAACGGTTGTGCATCGGTATAGCTGAACCACAATTGATCATTCACCCACAATTGTGTAAGCGGTGGTTGTACAAGCAACGTACAATGATACACGGTGTTGGGTTGTAGCAGGTAGTTGGGTTGTGTATATTCTTGCAACAGTAAGCGGTTACCACTGCCATCGTATTTTCTGAAACGGGTAGTGCTGTTGTAATTGCCGCCAATGCCGGCGTAATACAACCGCCAACGGTCGTAGCCTTCCAGTTTACCACTGGGGTTGGCTGTATCGGTTGGTGTGGCTTGCCAAAACAGATTCACATCACTGAGGCGATAGTTGGCACCGGATGTATCTGAAGGAAAGCCACGGTCAAAACTGATGATGTAAGAGTGGGGCAATGATTTTTTTAACCATAGCGTTACACCATCTGCACAGTCGAGCCACAGCGTATCCTGCTGCGTAAATACACGATTGTGACTATTGCGTAGTATGTCTGCCTGCCACAGGTTGCTGTCTAAGCTATTGCCAAAAGATATGGCTGCTACAAGTTTGCCTTTTGCCGGCTGTGCTGCAGCGGTTAGTGCAACTGTAATACTTGCCAGCAGTATAACCATGAAGCGCCACAGCATAGTTGAACAACTTACAGCGATTGGCGCAGGGTGAGGTAAAACGGATTGTGTACATGCTGGCGGTTGTGATTTAAAATCATTTGCGCAGCGGTTTCGCCCATCTTCTGAAAATCGGTTGAAATGGTCGTGATGCCATTAAGAATGATTTTCTTCAACGGCGTTTCGTTGTATGAAATCACACCCACTTCTTTGCCCAGCTTTAGTTTCTTTTCCATAATGCGTTCGATGAGTGTCACCAAATCATTTTCCATGAGGTTAATGAACACATCACCTTTTTCTATAGCTTCTTCTTCTATATGGTGTACTACTTTGTAGTTAAATGCATACTGCCGGCAAAACATCGTAAAGCCACGGATAATTTCTCTCGGGTGATAAGAATCTTCCGGAAAAATGAGCTTGATAGTTTGGTATTTTTCCAACTGTGGCAAGGCCTGCTCCAGTGTGGCTTGCAGGTCTTTATCAAATTGTTCGTACACGGCACCGTAGTCGCCGGTAAAACCGGGCAGCAACTTGTCCATTAAAATGAGTTTGTCTTTGGGCAACACACTCAGCACTTCAGCCGTATTGTCTTCGCCATCGGTATAGTGGGGCACTATTACAAAATGGGTATAATCTTCTTTGCGGTTGTAAATGAGTTTTTTGAACAGCGAAAAATCATTGTTGTAGATGTACAGATCAATCAATGCTTTTGCTGGCAATGATTGGCTGAAGGCATCGTAAATAATTTTCTTATGAAAACTCAACTTGTTGAAGAGCAGAAAAATCTTCAACTCCTGGTCTACTTCTGTACACTTAATAAAATAGCCTTTGCCAGGTACAGAGCCCAGCACTCCGAGTGCCTTTAAATGTTTGTAGCCTTTTTCGGCTGTGTCTCTCGATATCTCGAATTCAAAACTCAACTCGTTGATCGAAGGCAGCGGGTCGTCTTTTTTAATCTTGCCTTCATTGATGGCATTAATGATACAATTGGCCAGCTGCAAATACTTGGGCGTAGCAGAATAGTAATCAAAATGCAGGTACTGATAAATGACCGGTTTTTTCATAGGCGGTACATGAATAGAATCGTTAATGGGCAACTTAAATGCGAAGCGTAAAGGTAGGCAAAGCCAGCCTACCGAAAAGAATGGAACTACGCAAACGCTATCATGACAGTGCATGATAGGCCATTTTGTACAAGTGTTTATTTTGACATCAGATTGATTGATTGGCCATTTGTAAAAAAGCGATTGTTCTCATGCAGGTTTTTCTAGGTGTTTTATTTCATTTTTTAGGCGGCTTTGCGTCGGGTAGTTTTTACATACCGTTTAAGCGGGTGAAAGGCTGGGCGTGGGAGAGTTTCTGGATTGTTGGCGGCTTGTTTAGCTGGCTCATTGTGCCACCTATTGCTGCGTATTTAACCATTCCAGATTTTTCAGACATCATTGCACAGGCCGATAGTTCGGTGCTGGGCTATACCTATTTCTTTGGCATACTCTGGGGCATTGGCGGCCTTACCTATGGTTTGGGTGTTCGCTACCTTGGAGTGTCGTTGGGAAGCAGCGTTATCCTTGGTTTGTGTATGGTTTTTGGTTCGCTCATTCCTTCCATTTACTACGACCTGTTTCCTGCCGAAGGCAAAGACACATTCAGTATGATGCTTGCAGAAAGTTGGGGACAAACCGTGTTGGCGGGTTTGCTGCTTTGTGTGATTGGTATCATTGTAAGTGGCAAGGCCGGTACCATGAAAGAAAAACAACTACAGGCCGAAGCTACCGACCCGCATGGCATGGAAGTAAAAACGGAATACAAGTTTGGCCTTGGCATGTTTGTGGCCATTGTATCTGGTGTGCTCAGTGCCTGTTTCAATTTTGGTATTGAAGCAGGAAAGCCCATGGCCGATGTAGCCAACGCAGCATGGAAAGCCGCCAACCCCAACGAAACCGGAAACTTTCTCTACCTCAACAACGTGATTTACGTAGTGCTGCTGTGGGGCGGACTCACCACCAATTTTATTTGGTGCATGGCCCTCAATGCCCGCAACAAAACTTTTGGCAACTACACCGATACCAAAACACCATTGCTGCGCAATTTTCTTTTTTCAGCATTGGCAGGTACCACTTGGTTTTTACAATTTTTCTTTTATGGCATGGGCGAAAGCAAAATGGGCAACGGTGCCAGCTCATGGATTTTGCACATGGCCTTCATCATCCTCATTGCCAATACATGGGGCTTGGTGCTGAAAGAATGGAAAGGCGTCAACAAAAAAACATTTGCTACAGTAATAGCCGGTATCCTCATCATCATTGCATCTGTACTGGTGGTGGGCTGGGGTAATAGCATGAAACCATAATCTAGTTTTTTCGAAACACATTGAATATGTCAACAGTTACAACTGAATTTAAACACGTAAGCTACCTGTGGGATGAAGCCAAAGCGGCCAGCATGGAAGGCGATGAAGTAGCATTACTCATTTACCGTTCCAATATGCTGGGGGCCGATTTGCGCCTCACCAACTATGGCGGTGGCAACACCTCTTGCAAGGCCATGGCCAAAGATCCTCTCACCGGTACCGAAACCGAAGTGATGTGGGTAAAGGGTAGTGGTGGCGATATTGGTACCCTCAAAAAGAGTGGTTTGGCAGCGCTGTATGTAGACCGTTTGCGCAGCCTGCAAAACATATACACTGGTTTGGAAATGGAAGATGAAATGGTCGGCCTTTTCAACCATTGCATTTACGATCTCGATAGCAAAGCGCCTTCTATTGATACACCGCTGCACGGCTTTCTGCCATTCAAGCATATCGATCACCTGCATCCCGATGCAGCCATTGCCATAGCTGCTGCAAAAGATGGAGAGCAAATCACGCAGGAATTATTTGGCGGCAGCATTGGTTGGGTACCATGGCAGCGTCCCGGTTTCGATTTGGGCTTGCAGTTGAAAGCCTGCCTCGATGCCAACCCCGGCATCCGCGGTATCATGCTGGGTTCGCATGGTTTGTTTACCTGGGGCGATACTGCTTACGAATGTTACATCAATACATTGGAAGTGGTAGAGCGTTGTGCAGAATACATTGAGTCGAAAGTAGGACAAGATGCACCTGTGTTTGGTGGTCAGAAAATCGATTCATTGCCTGCGGAAAATAGCCAACAGCAAGCCGCTGCTATTGCACCCATTCTGCGTGGCTTTTGCAGCAGCTACCAAAAAATGATTGGTCATTTTACAGATGACGAAAGAGTGTTGCAATTCATCAACAGCAACGATCTGGATCGCCTGGCACCACTTGGTACCAGTTGCCCCGACCACTTCCTGCGTACCAAAATCAGTCCGCTGGTACTGGAGCTGTCGCCCGATGCCGACCTCACAGATGTAAAAAGTATTCAAGCTCAACTGGCGCCGGCTTTTGAAGCTTACCGCAACATGTATGCAGAGTATTACAATACCTGCAAGCATGCCAATAGTCCTGCCATGCGTGACCCCAATCCGGTGGTGATTCTCTATCCCGGCGTTGGTATGTTCACTTTTAGCAAAGACAAACAAACAGCCCGTGTAGCAGCAGAGTTTTACATCAATGCCATCAACGTGATGCGTGGTGCTGAAGCCATCAGCGAATACACGTCGTTGCCCCGTCAGGAAGCTTTTGATATTGAATACTGGTTGCTCGAAGAAGCCAAGTTGCAACGCATGCCCAAGCCCAAAGCATTGAGCGGACGTGTGGCCATGGTAACCGGCAGTGGTGGTGGTATTGGTAAAGCCATTGCCAAAAAATATGCGGAAGAAGGTGCCTGCGTAGTGCTGAACGACGTGAATGCAGAACGCCTTGAAGAAACCAGCAAAGAATTTCAAAAACTGTTTGGTAAAGATGTGGTGGCTGTTACCCTGCTTGATGTAACCAATGCTGCATCTGCAGCACAAGCCATGCAAAATGCGAGCCTTGCTTTTGGTGGTGTTGACATCATTGTCAACAATGCAGGCATCAGTATTTCAAGAGCCATTGCCGACCACAGCGAAGAAGAGTTTGATCGCCTCTACGATATTTTGGTAAAAGGTCAATTCCTCGTATCCAAAGCAGCATTAGCTATCATGCGGAAGCAAGGTTTTGGTGGCGATATTGTCAACATCGTTTCGAAGAATGCGGTGGTGGCAGGCCCCAACAATGCAGGCTATGGTACTGCCAAAGCAGGTCAGGCACACCTTACACGCTTGCTGGCTGCAGAGCTGGGCGGCGATAAGATTCGGGTAAACATGGTGAACCCTGATGCCGTCATTGCGGACAGCAATATTTGGGCTGGTGGTTGGGCTGAAGGTCGTGCCAAAGCGTATGGCATTACTGTAGAAGAATTGCCTGCATACTACGCCAAGCGTACGTTGCTCAACGAAGTGATTTTGCCCGAAGACATTGCCAATGCCTGCTTTGCATTGGTGGGCGGATTGCTCAACAAAAGCACGGGCAATGCCATCAATGTAGATGGTGGGGTGGCCATGGGCTTTTACAGATAAGAACAGAACTTTTTTTCATAAGCAAGCATCGATAGTTAACCGGGCTGGCGCTTTTGCCCGGCTCCCTTTAACTACCATTTAAACCGAAGAGTGTGATGGCAAGGAGAGCATTTAAGATGCAGTTGCATCCCGGACAGGAAGCAGAGTACAAACGCAGACACGATGAGATATGGCCAGAGCTGGCCGATTTGCTCAAGCAGGTTGGTGTAAGCAACTACAGCATTTTTCTTGATACAGAAACACGCACATTGTTTGGCGTTCTCGAAGCCAGCGACCCTGCAGCACTC
The DNA here is from genome assembly GCA_020161435.1 of Bacteroidota bacterium. Lineage (GTDB taxonomy): Bacteria > Bacteroidota > Bacteroidia > Chitinophagales > Chitinophagaceae > Phnomibacter. The sequence goes on from JAIUNV010000004.1 coordinate 315,976, forward strand.
GATGCATTGCCACAACAAGCTATTATGCAACGTTGGTGGGCTTACATGAAAGACATCATGCAAAGCAACCCCGACAATTCTCCCGTCAGCACTCCCTTGCCGGAAGTATTTTATCTTCCCTGATGCAAGCCCTTGCGGATGCACATCAGCCAGCCCGCTGATTCGATTCATTTTTTAAAACAACTATCATGCGTATCGCCGCCAACCACATAGCACAACACAACGAAAGCCTGCAGGCAAAACATCGGGCCCGCCTGCATGCAGTATTGCAAGAAACAGATCAGGCAGAAGCCATTATACAAAAACTGATGGCGTTCAATGTGGCCATTCCCAGTTGGGCCTTGGGCACTGGCGGCACCCGCTTTGGTCGTTTTGCAGGCGCCGGCGAGCCCCGCAATCTCGAAGAAAAAATTGAAGACGTAGGATTGCTGCATGCACTCAACAACAGCAGCGGTTCTATTTCATTGCATATTCCATGGGATATTCCAAAAGATTACACCGCCATTCGTGAACTGGCTGGCAGTTTTGGTTTGTCATTCGATGCTGTCAACTCCAACACTTTTCAGGATCAGCCGGGGCAACCACTCAGCTACAAGTTTGGCTCGTTGCAGCATGTCAACAAAGCCGTTCGGGAGCAAGCCATTGCACACAATATTGATGTGATTCAACATGGTGATGCGCTGGGCTCAAAAGCACTCACGGTTTGGTTGGCCGATGGTTCCAGTTTTCCGGGGCAACTCAATTTTCGCAATGCATTTGAAAACACGCTTGAAAGCCTCGAGGTGATTTACAAAGCATTGCCTTCCGATTGGAAAATGTTTGTAGAGTACAAAGCATTTGAACCCAATTTTTACAGCAGGACGGTTGGCGATTGGGGCCAAAGCCTGCTCTACGCCAACAAGCTGGGGCCGCAAGCCTACACGCTGGTTGATTTGGGACACCATTTACCCAATGCCAACATTGAACAAATTGTATCGCTGTTGTTGATGGAAGGCAAACTGGCCGGTTTCCATTTCAACGATTCGAAATATGGTGATGATGACCTGACAGTGGGCAGCATCAATCCGTATCAGTTATTCCTCATTTTTAAAGAACTGGTAGAAGGCATGGATGCCCGGGGCATGAACCACGCCACCGATTTAGGATGGATGATTGATGCCAGCCACAACCTGAAAGATCCGCTGGAAGATTTGCTGCAAAGTGTGGAAGCCATTATGCTGGCATATGCGCAGGCTTTGCTGGTAGATGCTGCTGCACTGAAAGTAGCACAGCTCAACAACGACGTAACGCAGGCACAGGAAATTTTGCAACAAGCCTATCGTACCGATGTGCGGCCGCTGGTAGCAGAAGCTCGTTTGCGGGCAGGTGCCGCATTGCAACCTTTGCAGCTGTATAGAAATGCAGGCGTACGGAAAGCATTGGTAGACGAACGTGGCAGCAACACAGTTGCTACCGGTTTGTAAGTTTTTGAATGAAGCCTTTCTTCAACAAGGCCGTGTACAATGAATCGACAACCTGTTATAGCAATACTGGACGTTGGTAAAACCAACAAAAAACTTTTTCTGATAGATGAAGGCTACAACATTGTAGCCGAGTATGCGCAACAGCTGGCAGAAGTAACCGACGAGGATGGTTTTCCTTGCGATGATTTGCCCAAGCTCCAGCAATTGCTGGGCGATTTTTTGCAGCAAATTATTCAGCTGACCGATTACGAGGTAAAAGCGGTGAACGTGTCGGCATACGGTGCCAGTTTTGTATACATCAATGCTGCTGGAGAGCCGGTCTTTCCGCTGTACAACTACCTGAAGCCATACAATCCTGTTTTGCAGCAACAATTTTACAATAGCTATGGTGGCGAAGTGGCTTTTTCCCGTTCGGCTGCATCACCTGTGTTGGGCAACCTCAATTCAGGCATGCAATTGTACCGGTTGAAATACGAACAGCCCGATCGGTTTGCACAAGTGCAATATGCGTTGCATTTACCTCAATACCTGGCGTATGCCATCAGCAAAGTGCCGGTGTCGGAAATGACCAGCATTGGCTGCCATACCAACCTGTGGAATTTTGATACTCAAACCTATCAGCAATGGGTGGCACAGGAAGGGATGCTTGAGAAATTGCCCGCTATCGTACCATCTGATGCCGTGTATACCTGTGATGTGCATTCGCATACCCTTGTTTGTGGCGTTGGTTTGCACGATAGTTCTGCCGCATTGATTCCTTACCTGGCTTGTGAGCAAGAACCATTTGTATTGTTGTCTACCGGCACTTGGTGTATTGCATTGAATCCCTTTAACGCATCACCGCTGACCGATGAGCAATTGCAGCATGATTGTTTGTGCTACCTCAGCTATCAGGGTAAGCCTGTAAAAGCCTCCCGCCTTTTTGCAGGGCATTTTCATGAGCAGGAAGCCAAACGCATTGCTGCTCATTTTGGCGAAGCCGATGATTTTTACAAACACATCAATGCTGACGACCATTTGCTGGAAGCATTACGCCAACGCATAGCACCAGCAAGCAATGACGTACTCAATAATGTAAGTGTTGCTGCATTTGCTCACCGGGAATTATCCTTGTTTGCTACTGCAACCGAAGCCTATCATCAATTGATGCTCGATATGGTAGCACAGCAAGTGCATGCACTACAATTTGTGTTGCGAGGCAGTGAGCCGGTTAGCAAATTGTTTGTTGATGGTGGCTTTAGCAACAATCCGCTGTTCATGCAGTTGTTGGCTAAAGCTTATCCGCAGGTGCAAGTGTATGCTTCGCAGGTGGCACAAGCTTCTGCCATTGGTGCGGCACTGGCCATTCACACACATTGGAACACACAACCCATTCCACACAATTTGTTGAAACTGACACATTATGACCACTGATTTTTTACCATAATTCTGCATGCTGCTATGTGTATCGTCGGCAGCATAGCAGCCTGTATCATCTTCATGCCGGCAACTCTTTTTTAATATGGACAACATTTTAAATACCAGCTGGCAACACCCCCGTGAACAAGTCGCCATGGTCATCAGCCGCATTTACCGCCGCGGATTGACAACAACTTCTGGTGGCAATATTTCGGTGATAGATGAGCAGGGTGATATTTGGGTAACGCCGTCCGGCATAGATAAAGGCTCGCTGACCATTGATGACATTGTGTGTGTAAAAGTGGATGGCAGCATTATTGGCCGTCACAAACCTTCTTCCGAATTTCCTTTTCATAAAGCTATTTACGAGGCAAGGCCCGATGTAAAAGCCATTATACATGCACATCCGCCGGCATTGGTGTCGTTTAGTATTGTGCGGCAAATTCCCAATACCAACATCATTTTGCAAGCCAGAAAAGTGTGTGGTCCTATTGGCTACGCCGATTACCGCCTGCCCGGAAGTGCGGCGTTGGGCGATGTGATTGCAGACGAATTCAAGAAAGGATTTTCCGCAGTGATAATGGAAAACCATGGCACCGTAGTAGGGGGCAGCGATTTGGCAGATGCCTTCCTGCGTTTTGAAACACTGGAGTTTAGTGCCCGCACCATTTTGTATGCCAGCATGGTGGGTACACCCAATTTTTTAACCAACGAGCAAATCAATGATTTTGATGACCATTTGGTGCAGCTCCCGGTGATGGAAAAAGCCGAACATCCGAGTGATGAACGGGCTATCCGTCATCAAATCTGCAACATTGTACGCAGGGCTTGCACACAAGGCCTCATGACGAGTTCTTACGGTACGGTTTCCGTTCGCTGGCGGGGCAATGATTTTTTGATTACACCAACCGACGTGCCTCGTTGGGATTTGCAAGCCAGCGATGTGGTACAAATAAAAGACGGTTGCGCCGAGCCGGGCAAAGTAGCCAGTCGCAGTGCGCTCATGCACCAAAAAATTTACGCAACACATCCGCACATCAACAGCATCATTCACACACAGTCTACGTACCTCATGGCATTTGCCAGCAGCAAAGCCAACTTCAATGTGCGGACGATTCCTGAAAGCTGGATTTTTTTGCAGGATGTACATAAGATTCCATTTGGACAACAATTTGGTGAATCAGAAGCCATCATAGGTCAGTTGTCAAAATCATGTCCGGCATTGCTGATTGAGAACGACTGCATATTGGTGACGGGCGACAAATTGCTGCAAACATTCGATTATCTTGAAGTAGCAGAGTTTAGTGCCAAGAGTTTGGTGCTGGCTGCATCGTTGGGAGAAATGGTACCCATTAGCGATGAACAGGTAGAAGATTTACGAAAAGCATTTATAAAAGAATAGCATATGCGGGTGGCCTTGTTTGTGCCTTGTTATGTAGATCAGTTTTATCCGCAGGTAGCTATCGCCACCATGCAGGTGTTAGAGAAATTGGGTTGTACTGTTGAGTTTCCGCCGAACCAAACCTGCTGCGGACAACCCATGGCCAACTCTGGTTTTGAAGACCAGCAAGCGGGCTGCAACCGGGTAATAGTGGATGCATTTCGTGGCTACGATTACATTGTTGGTCCGTCGGGTAGTTGCGTGTTGCACATCAAACAGCACTTGAACCATGAAGATGAAACAACTGCTGCACAAATACGCAGTCGTGTGTATGAGTTCACCGAGTTTTTAACGGATGTACTGAAGGTAAAAACCATTGACGCCAGATTTCCGCACAGGGTAGGTTTGCATCAAAGCTGCCATGGGCAACGCGGTTTGCATTTGTCGCAAATGAGTGAGTTGGTAGCGGAACCATTTTCAAAGCCAGAGCAACTCCTGCACATGGTAGAAGGATTGCAATTGGCCAGGCTTGACCGCAAAGATGAATGCTGTGGTTTTGGCGGTACCTTTTGTGTATTTGAAGAATCGGTGAGTGCCAAAATGGGCAAAGACAGAGTGGCCGATCATGAGCGGCAAGGTGTAGAAGTGATTACCGGTGCAGACATGAGTTGCCTCATGCATTTGGAAGGCATTTTGAAACGACAGCAAAGCCCCATTAAAGTGATGCACATTGCAGAAATATTGAATGGTGCCTGAGTAAAATTGAATAACTATTCATGAGTGTACATCCAAATAAAGCTTCACAACCGCATGCTGAATTGGCCCAACAATTCAACAAGGATGAAGATCGTGTAAACTGGCACGATGAAACCCTGTGGTGGATTCGGCAAAAGCGGGATAAGGCTGCGTGGTCTGTACCTGAGTGGGAATGGTTGCGCCAAACAGCTTCCGACATCAAAGCACATGTACTGAGCAATATGCACGACCTGCTGACGCAGTTTGAAGCACAGGCATTGGCCAATGGCGCCAGTGTGCACTGGGCTGCTGATGCTGCAGAGCACAATGCCATTGTGCACCGCATTTTGCAGGAAAACAAAGTGCAGCAAATTGTAAAAAGCAAAAGCATGCTCACCGAAGAGTGTGGGCTGAATGAATACCTGCATGAGCATGGCATTGATGTGGTAGATACCGATTTGGGCGAACGCATTGTGCAATTGGCCGGCGAAACACCCAGCCATATTGTGTTACCTTGCATTCACTGGAAAAAAGAAGAAATCGGTGAATTGTTTCATCAGCATTTGCACACACCAAAAGGCAATGCTGATCCGCAATACCTCACTGGTGCAGCCCGTATTCATTTACGTGAAAAATTTCTGACCCGTAATGTGGCCATCACCGGTGTCAATTTTGCCATAGCGGAAACCGGCGAAGTGGTAGTGTGTACCAATGAAGGCAACGCCGACATGGGAACCCATTTAGCTGATGTACACATCGCTTGCATGGGCATCGAAAAACTGATTCCGCAGCGGCAGCACCTCGGCGTATTTACCCGCTTGCTGGCCCGCAGTGCTACCGGGCAGCCCATTACAACCTACACCAGTCATTTTCGCAAACCCGCACCCGGCAGGCAGTTGCACATAGTGCTGGTAGATAACGGCAGGAGCCGTCAGTTGGGGAGAGAAGCATTTCGCAATTCACTGAAATGCATTCGTTGCGGTGCGTGTATGAATACATGCCCGGTGTATCGGCGCAGTGGTGGTCATAGTTACAAGTATGCCATCAGTGGTCCCATCGGTTCTATACTGGCGCCCAATCTCGATATGCGTAAACATGCCGATTTGCCTTTTGCAAGTACCCTGTGCGGCTCTTGCACAAATGTATGTCCGGTAAAAATTGATATTCACGAACAGTTGTATCAATGGCGACAGGAATTGTACAAAGAAGGACTTGCCCCGAAAGGCAAAGCAGTGTCGATGAAAATGGCCGGATGGTTGCTGGGTAAGCCTGCGTTGTACCGCCTTGCGGGCAAAGCTGCCAGAACCGTGCTGCGCCTGTCGCCGTTTGTGGTGAAAAACAGTTTGAACCCATGGTACAAACAGCGGGAAATGCCTGCGCCGCCAAAGCAATCGTTTAGTGAGTGGTACGCCAAAAACAAGAAAGCCTGATGTCATCCAGATCAAAAATATTAGCACAAGTAAAAGCCAATCAACCGGCCACTGTTGCATTGCCCGATTTGGAATTGCCTGCACATGCCGCACAGTGGGATGCGCTGCAAAAGTTTGTCGAAACCTTGTCGGGCATTGGTGGGCGTGTCATCCGCATTTTACCTGGCGAAGATGCAACGGCTACCATATTGCAGGCATTTGATGACAACAGCAATATTCTCAATGTATCGGCTACTGTACAAGGTTTTCAGGCTTTGCCTGATGCAGCGTTTGAAGAACCAGCAATGTTGCAAAATGTGGACATTGCCCTGATGGATGCTGCATTTGGCGTAGCCGAAAATGGCGCTGTGTGGGTAATGGAAGCACAATACAAGCTTCGTGCTCTGCCTTTTATTTGTCAGCATTTGGCGGTGTTGCTGCCACTGCAGTCGTTGCTACCCAACATGCATGCTGCCTATCAACAAGTACAAGCCATGGGGCAGTACGATTTTGGTGTTTTCATTGCCGGACCATCCAAAACTGCCGATATCGAACAGTCGCTGGTGTTGGGTGCTCATGGCCCCAAAACCATGACCGTTTTTTTATTACCATAATCGGTTTTTTCAGGACGCAACAGGACGATTGACCACTGCTGTTCCGTATTTTGTTTGCGCAATAATTGCTTCACCAAATAAGTAGTTATTGCGCAACTGTTTTTTGTGCTTGAAAAGCCACACACAACATTGCAGCAAAACCGATTTTTCAATAACGATTGAATGAAGCCTATGAAATCATTGGGAAAAATGAGCATGCTGGCAGCAGCATGTATTTGCACTACTGCAGGTAGCCTGCAAGCACAGTATGTAAAAACCGGCGGCAGCGATGCTACTTCGCCATTGCACTTGTTGAAGCCCGATTATCCGGTGCCATACGAAACGCCTTCTCAGCAAAAAATTAAAGCGGTTGCCGATAAAGTATTTGCCTATCTCGATGCTACCACGCCGTATGCATTGCTCGATAAGCGAACAGGTCAGGTTACTACCGATTTGTCGAAGCCTGATACGAATATTGTGCTGCAAACCGGTGATTACCGGCTTACCAGTTATGAATGGGGTGTTACCTATTCGGCCATGTTGCGGATGAGTGAAGCCAGCGGCGATAAAAAGTATGCAGACTATACACACAACAGGGTACAGTTTCTGGCTAAAGTGGCGCCCTACTTTAGCCAGATGAGCAAAGCGTTTCCGCAATACCGCAATCCGCTCAAGCAGGTACTGGAGCCACATGCATTGGATGATGCCGGTGCTGTGTGTGCCGCCATGATTAAGTCGGCCAATGGCAATTTGCAAACGCCCATGCGGCCCTTAATTGATCGCTACATGGATTTTATCAGCAATAAAGAATTTCGGTTGGCAGATAAAACCCTGGCCCGCAACAGGCCATTGCCCAACAGCATTTGGCTCGATGACTTATACATGAGTGTACCAGCATTGGCACAAATGGGCAAGTTCACAGGTAATAACGCATATTACGATGATGCAGTGCGCCAGATATTGCAGTTTAGTGAACGTATGTTTAATACGGGCAAAGGATTATACATGCACGGATGGATTCAGGGCATGGAGCCACATCCACAGTTTCACTGGGGGCGTGCCAATGGCTGGGCCCTCATGGCTATGAGTGAGTTGCTGGATGTATTGCCAGCTACACATCCCGGCTATGCCAAGGTATTGAAGCAGTTTCAACAACATGCTGCTGGCCTGGCAGCGTATCAGTCGGGTAGTGGTTTCTGGCATCAGTTGCTCGACCGCAGCGACTCTTATCTTGAAACATCGGCTACTGCTATTTATGCCTATTGCATGGCGCATGGCATCAACAAAGGATGGCTTGATGCAAAGGCGTTTGGTCCTGCTGTACTGCTGGCATGGAATGCCGTTAGCACCAAGGTAAACGACAAGGGACAAGTAGAAGGTACATGTGTGGGTACAGGCATGGGTTTCGAACCTGCGTTCTATTATCATCGTCCTGTAAATGTGTTTGCAGCGCATGGCTATGGTCCGGTTTTGCTGGCCTGTGCTGAAGTAATGATTTTGACACAGCAAAAGCATTTCAAACTAAACGACAGTGCACTCATGTTTACAGAACAGTAGTGAACAGCGTTGAAAATAATCTCATGAAAAAAGTTGGACGATATTGGTTGTTGTTGTTGATACTGTCTTTTTGCAGCAGCCATATTTCGGCACAAACCTTGCGCTTCGATTTTGGTAATGGAAAAGCCGCGAAAGGATTTACTGCAGTTACAGCCAATGCGATGTATAGCGATGCTGCAGGTTTCGGCTTTGAGCCTGGCGCTGTTATTACAGCCGTACTGCGAAAAGGAAAAGATCAAAGAACCAATGATTTTGTAACCGCCAATAAGCCTTTCTTTTTTAGTGTACGCTTGCCTGAAGGCAACTATCGGGTGAAACTGTGGTTGGGCGATGTAGCAGGCACTTCTTCCACTATTGTTCGTGCCGAATGCCGCAGAGCAGTATTGCCGCAAGTCATCACCAATACAAAGGAAGTGAAAGAAGTATCCTTTCTGGTGCATGTGCGTGATACTATGATTGCAGGCACGAATACGCAGGTAAAAATCAAAGCCCGGGAAAGAGAATACTGGCATTGGGATAACAAACTGACGCTGGAGATAAATGATAGCTTACCCAAACTGTGTGCTTTGGAAATAACGCCGGTTCACAATGTACCCGTTATTTTTTTGGCTGGCAATTCTACAGTAGTCGATCAGGCATCTGAACCTTACGCAGCTTGGGGGCAAATGATACCGCAGCTATTTCAATCTGATAAAGTTGTGGTGGCGAATTATGCAGAGTCGGGCGAAGCACTGAACAGTTTTTTGAGTGCAAAGCGGTTGGAAAAAATACTGAGTCTCATGAAGCCCGGCGACTATTTGTTCATAGAGTTTGCCCACAACGATCAAAAGCAAAAAGGTGCTGGTATTGGCCCATGGGAAAGCTATACCAAGCTGCTGCACCAATACATTGAGAGTTGTCGTCAAAAAGGGGGGCATCCGGTGTTGGTGACTTCTATGCACCGCCGCAACTTTGACAGCAGCGGGCATGTCATCAACACTCTGGGCGATTATCCAGCGGCCATGCGTAAAGTAGCGGCCGATTTGAAAGTGCCATTGATTGATCTCAACAACATGAGTGCTCAACTCTACGAAGCATGGGGCCCAAAAGCTTCGGAAAAAGGATTTGTAATTTATCCGGCCAACAGCTTTCCCGGTCAGGAAAAAGCCTTGCTCGACAACACGCATTTTAACCCGTATGGCGCTTACGAAATTGCCCGCTGTATTGCGCAGGGTATGAGAGATATTCAATTGCCATTGGCGCAGTATCTCTTGCCGGCATTACCCGCATACAATCCTTCGCAGCCAGATAAAGCAGCGCAATTTTATTGGCCACTGAGCCCGGTGATTGCCAAGGCAAAGCCCGATGGTAACTAACGCATGTTTATGATGAAAAATAAGATTCTTATTCTCTTTTGTGCCGTTGTTTTTCAGTTAAGTGTTTCAGCACAATCACTGCAGTGGCCAGTGAGTACTGCTGAAACCAAACCGTGGACACGCTGGTGGTGGCAGGGTAGTGCAGTAAATAAAACTGACATTAGCCGCCTGTTGGAAATGTACAGCGATGCGGGATTGGGCGGTGTAGAAATTACGCCCATCTACGGAGTAAAAGGCGAAGAAGCCAACTTCATTCAGTACCTCTCTGCACAATGGGTAGACATGCTGCAACATACTTTGCAACAGGCTACCGCCAATGGCATGCAGGTGGACATGGCCACAGGAACGGGCTGGCCTTTTGGCGGTCCGTGGATTAGCTACGAGCATGCTTGCAAGCAAGTCATCAGTAAAAATTGGACTCTGCAAAAAGGCAACACCATACCTGATAAAATTGTGGCCACACAACAACCTTTTATCAAGGGCACAAGTACTACGCCGCCAAAATTGGAAGCCGTAAAAGATCCTGTAGAGAGTAACATTAATCTGCAACAGTTAGCCATCGATCAGGTGAAGTTTGCAAAGCCTTTGCCTTTGATTACATTGATGGCTTATCCCGCAAATGCTTCACCCATTGACATCACCGCTTTGGTAAAAGCAGATGGCAGCATTGACTGGGTAGCGCCAACCGATGATTGCAAAGTGTATGCGTTGTTTTTGGGCTGGCATGGCAAGCTGGTAGAAAGAGCCGCACCCGGTGGCGAAGGCAATGCCATCGATCATTTTAGCAAACCTGCTATCGATACGTATTTCAGCAAATTTGATGCAGCCTTTGCGGGTAAAGACATCAGTGCTTTGCGGGGTTTTTTCAACGACTCCTATGAGGTAGATGATGCCCGTGGTCAGGCCAATTGGACGCCACGTTTACTCGATGAATTTGCACGGCGCAAAGGGTATAGGTTGGAAAATTATTTGCCCGCTTTATTTGGTAAGGCAGACGCCAACAGCAATGCAAGAGTGTTGTTTGATTACCGCGAAGTGATTGCCGAATTAATCTTGGAAAACTTTACACAACCTTGGGCAGCATGGGCCAAAAAGAATGGCGCCATCGTACGAAATCAAAGTCATGGATCGCCGGGCAATACCATGGATTTGTATGCAGCAGTTGATATTCCAGAAACAGAAGGGACGGAGTTGTTACGCTTTAAGTTTGCTACTTCTACAGCGCATGTGGCCGGAAAAAAATTAGCAGCAGCCGAAGCGGCTACCTGGCTCGATGATCATTTTGTAAGCACATTGGGTGGCGTCAAAAAAGCCATTGATCAATACTTTATCGGTGGTGTCAATCACATTGTATATCATGGCACCAACTACTCGCCGGCTAGTGCTGGTTGGCCAGGCTGGATGTTTTATGCCGCGGTACATTTCAATCAAAACAATCCTTTTTGGCAGCAGTTTCCGGCCTTGAATAAATATGTAGAACGCAGCCAATCATTTTTGCAGGCAGGCAGCATTGATAATGATGTGTTGGTATATTATCCTTTTGCAGATGCGCAAATGGAACATGGCCGCGACTTACTAAAACATTACGATGCTATGCGGCCCGAATTCAATGGCACCCGCTTTGCCCACATCAGCGAATGGATGCAGGCAAAAGGCTACGGATTCGATTTTATTTCGGACAAGCAATTGAAACAGGTGAGTGTACGCAATGGGGTGTTGCATACTGGGGGCACTTCATATAAAACAATTTTGCTTCCGGGCAATCAATACATTCCGTTGGCTAGCATGCAACAGCTGTTGCAACTGGTAGCCCAAGGTGCAAAACTACTGGTGTATCATGCCATGCCCAACGATGTGCCTGGCTTAGCCAACTATGATGCGAATGCCGCAGCGTTGAAACAATTATTGTCTGGTATTCAATGGAATGAAAATGGTGCAGTAAAAACAGCGCAGCATGGCAACGGCAGCATAAGCATGAGTGCTAATGAGCAGCAATTGCTGGATGCAGCGGGCTTTCAGCGGGAAGCCTTGGTAGATATGGGTTTGCAGTTTATCCGCCGCAACTACAATGGTAGCAAAGTGTATTTCATTTGCAATGCCAAAGACAGTGCTGTTGATGCCTGGGTTCCGTTGAATGTGGTTGCTGCAGCTGTCGGTATTTATAACCCCATGACGGGCGAAACGGGTTTGGCACAAACAAAACGAAATAGTAACGGGCAGTTATTGGTGCATGTGCAATTGCCCGCTGCAGGTTCACTCATTGTACAAGTGGGTGCTGTAAATGCGGCAACAAAATATCCGTTGTATCAGACAATTGCTAAGCCCGTCGCTATTGGCAAAACATGGGCTGTCGGTTTCGATGATCGTTTTCCCAATGCACCGGCAGCTACTACTGTTTCATCACTAACATCTTGGAGTGAATGGGGTAATGCGTTTACCTATTACAGTGGGGTGGCTACTTATCGCAGCAGTTTTGCACGGCCTGCAGGCAATGCCAAGTGGTACCGCCTCAATTTGGGCAAAGTAGGCGAGAGTGCCAACGTGTGGATCAATGGTAAAAAAGCTGGCACTGTGTTGGGTCCTGATTATACATTGATAGTGGATGCAGCTTGGTTGAAGCCAACCAACAGCATACAAATTGAAGTGAGCAACAGCATGGCCAACCAAATGATTTTACTGGAGAAAAACGGAGAGCCTTGGAAGAAATTTTATAACACCAATTTTCCTGCGAAGCTGGCGGAGAATCGTGGTGCCGATGGATTGTTTACGCCCATCAAATGGACGCCCAAACCTTCTGGCCTGCTGAGTGAAGTAACCCTGACTGCCTTGCAGAAATTATAAATGAACATGTGTATGAAACGGTATGTATTGGCTGGATTGTTGTTGCAACTCATTATTTGTTGTAGCAATGTAATTGCGCAAAAAACAGAAGTGCGTTACCTCTCGGGAACAGATAATGAGCACACTGTACAATGGGATTTTTTATGCACCAAAGGCCGTAATAGCGGTAAGTGGACAACCATTCCTGTGCCATCGCATTGGGAGCAGCATGGCTTTGGTGGCTATGATTATGGCCGTGATTATGTGACCTATGGTAAAAACTTTCGCTTTCATGATGAACAGGGACAATACAAGCATCGCTTCAAAGTACCCGACAGCTGGAAAGGCAAAGATATTTTCATTGTATTCGAAGGATCGATGACAGACACCGAAGTAAAGATCAATGATAAGTTGGCTGGTCCGGTTCATCAAGGTGCCTTCTATCAATTCAAATACAATATTGCTGATAAACTCTTGTGGGGCAAGGAAAACTTGCTGGAAGTAACCGTGAGTAAAATGAGTGCCGATGCCAGTGTAAACAACGCTGAACGCTTGGCCGACTACTGGATATTAGGCGGCATTTTTCGTCCGGTGTATTTGATGGCTTTGCCTGCTTCGCATATTACACGTACTTCTATTGATGCAAAAGCAGATGGCAGTTTTGCAGCACAAGTTTTTTTGCAAAAACCGGTACAGACTTCGCAACTTAAAGCCAGCATATTCGATAGCAAAGGAAAGCTGGTATCAAGTTTTCAGCAGTCAGTTTCAGGCAAAGACTCTGTGTTGGTTTTGCGCCATCAGCTGGCAGGCATACAAACATGGAATGCGGAAACACCCAACTTGTACAAGTTGCAATTAGAGTGGGTACAAGGCTCCAAAAAGCTACACAGCATTACACAGAAATTCGGTTTCAGAACCATTGAGATTCGTAAAGGGGAAGGCATTTTTATCAATGGCACGCAGGTAAAAATGAAAGGAGTGAACAGGCATGTGTGGTGGCCCGAAACAGGCCGAGCTGTAAATGCAAAAATTGATTTAATGGATGTGCAGCTGATGAAGCAAATGAACATGAATGCTGTTCGTTGTTCGCATTACCCACCCGATCAATCTTTTCTGGATATCTGCGATTCATTGGGCTTGTATGTGTTGGATGAGTTGGCCGGCTGGCAAAAGGCATACAGTACCAAAGCCGGTGCACCCCTGGTAAAAGAAATGGTGGAAAGGGATGCCAATCATCCGAGCATCATCATCTGGAGCAATGGCAATGAAGGTGGGCACAACAAAGAATTGGATGATGATTATGGTATGTATGATTTTAGTAAACGTCCGGTGATACATGCACATCATCGCCCCGGCAATGAGTTCAATGGCATTGATTGTAATCATTACGAAGATTATTACAGCAGCAAGAAAATACTGGAAGACGAACCACACATTTACATGCCAACTGAATTTTTGCACAGTCAGGATGATGGTGGTGGCGGTGCTGCTTTGTACGACTTTTGGGAGCTGCATTGGAAAGCGAAAAAAAGTGCCGGTGGATTTTTGTGGGCATTGGTAGATGAAGGATTGGTAAGAACCGACATGAACAACCTCATAGATGTAAATGGCGTGAATGCACCGGATGGCGTGTTGGGGCCGCATCGGGAAAAGGAGGGTAGTTTTTTTGCCATCCGTGATATTTTTTCACCTGTAAAAATCAGCTGGCCCGATTTGCTGCCTGCCAGTTTCGACGGAACAGTGGCTCTTGAAAACCGGTATCATTATAGCAACCTCAATAGTTGTGTATTCAAATGGCAATTGTTGAATTATACCAAGCCATACAGCGGGCAAAAAGGTGCCAGTGTGTTGAAAAAAGGTACAGTTGCATCACCTGATATTGCTCCGTTGAAAACTGGCAATTTGTCGCTGACACTACCCACTGATTGGCGCAACTACGATGCGTTGGAATTGATTGTTGTTGACCAGCACGGAGCAGAAGTGATTCGTGATATCCGGCGCATAAAAAACAATCAGGCCTTGTTGACTGCGGCCATTAGCCGTATCGGAAAAGACAGCGTCACAATTGCAGACAACGATACATTGATTACGCTGAAATCAGGCCCGGTAAGTATTGCCATCAATAAATCTACCGGATTGCTTGAAAAAGTGGCTAATGCAGACCGTGGCCCATTGTCGTTTGCCAATGGCCCTGTGCTGGTAGGTGGTGATGCCAAAGTGCAGTCGGTTGTTGCCGGTAAGCAAGGGGCCAATGCGGTAATAACGATTACGTATACGGGCACTATGCAACAAGCCGTGTGGACCATGCAGCCCGGTGGTTGGGTGAAGCTGGAATACCAATATGCACCCGTAGGAACGCAACAATTTGCAGGCATTAGCTTCAGCTATCCTGAAAACTTTATGCTGGGTGCCCGCTGGTTGGGCAACGGGCCTTACAGGGTTTGGAAAAACAGAATGTTGGGCGGTCGGTTTAATGTACATGAGAACATGAACAACAATACCATGACCGGCAGTTATCCATGGAATTTTCCAGAGTTTAAAGGTTATTATGCCAACATTGCCTGGATGGAAATGAATACGGTGGAAGGTAAATTTTTAATGGCCAGTGAAGATGATAGTTTGTTTGTCCGGCTGTTTAATTTCTACGGATTGAGTGGTCCTAAACCACATCCGGTGCTACCTTCTGGCGATATTTCGTGGCTTGATGCAATACCGCCCGTTGGTACCAAGTTAGCGTTGGGTTTAAACACCAATACAAAAGTGTTAGGTCCGCAAAGTGAACCCAAGGTATTCGATGGCAAACCTATCAAACATACATTGTGGTTTTATTTTGGCCTGCCTTCGCCCGAAGATCAGCGGCAGCAGTTCACCATGCCTTCAGTAAATGATTTGTTGTAATGAAACGGCGGTTTTCATTTTTCTTATTGCTCTTTTGCTTTGCCTGTATGCATGTTTCAATTGCTCAGGATAGTGTGTACCTCTTTGCTTATTTCAACAACAATGGCAAAGACGGTCTTCACTTGGCATATAGCGAAGATGGCTATACCTACAAGGCTATCAAAAACGATAAATCATTGCTGCGACCTGTGTTGAGCAAAGACAGCCTGATGCGTGACCCATGCATTATTCAAGGCGTAGATGGCCGCTTTCACATGGTGTGGACAGTGAGTTGGAATGACCGCGGCATTGGTTATGCGTCCTCATCAGATCTTATTCATTGGAGTGAGCAGCAATACATTCCCGTGATGGCGCATGAAGACAGTGCACTTAACTGCTGGGCTCCAGAAATAACGTATGATGCTAAAAAGCAACAGTACATTATTTATTGGGCTACCACTATTCCGGGTCGTTTTGCTGCAGGTAGTCAGTCTGGGGACGGACGCTACAATCACCGCATGTATTATGTGAGCACAAAAGATTTTCGCAGCTTTAGCCAAGCCCGGTTGTTGTATGATTATGATTTCAGTGTGATTGATGCCAGCATTTTTCGGGTAGGAAATCGCTACGCTATGCTGTTGAAAGATGAAACCAAAGCACCGCCTCAAAAAAATCTGAGGATTGCATTTAGTAAGCATGCACACAAAGGTTTCAGCAAACCTTCTGCACCTATTACGGGTAGGTATTGGGCAGAAGGCCCTACGGTTGCTAAAGTAGGAGACCTGTGGGTGGTTTACTTTGATAAATACACCAGCCATACCTACGGTGCGGTTGCTTCCAAAGACCTCATTCATTGGGAAGACATTTCAGACAAAGTGCATTTTCCAAAGGGTATCAGGCATGGTACGGTGTTGCGCATCAGCAGGGCAACGCTGCTGCCATTGCTGGCTTTGTAAATGATTATTGTTTTTACATTCTTCAGCTTTCCATGCTGATTGAAGGAGATTTTAACTTGGGTAAATCATAACATGTGTTGAGTAATGTCATGTAGTGGTCTGTTGCAAGCCTTTACTTTTCGGGTGAAAAAAGTACGAATCATGCAACAACAACAGCATACATCGCATCCCGATCCTACAGCACTGGGTTTATTTGGTTTGGCCATGGTTACACTGGTAGCTTCTTCACAAAAACTGGGGCTTACACAAGGCACATCCATGGTATTGCCATGGGCTGTTTTTTTGGGTGCCATGGTGCAGTTGGTAGCGGGTGTATATGATTTTAAAAAAGGCAATGCATTTGGTGGCACTGCATTCATCGCTTATGGATTTTTCTGGCTGGCGGTGGGTATGTCGTGGCTCATTAGTATGGGCGCATTAGGCGATGCATTGAAAACCGCTGCAGACTCCCGTCAGTTGGGCGTCGCTTTCATTGGGTATCTCATTTTTACCCTGTACATGACCATTGGCGCTACACAAACCAACACTGTGTTGTTCGCCATCTTTGCTTTGATTGATTTGCTTTTTATTGGGCTGAGCATTTCTGTGTTGTCTACCAATGAAGCATTGAAAGAAGCGGCACATCAATTGGCTGCGTATGCTGAATTACTCATCAGCCTTGCATCCTTTTATTTGTCTGCAGCCTACATTTTCAAAGCGCAGTTCGGAAAAACCTTGTTGCCTATTGGAGGCAAATTGTTTGCATCCAAGACCATAGCATAAAATGTTGAAGTAAAATGTATACCGCCTGTTCAGTCAGGGGCAAAAGAAAAGGCACTTCTTCACTGAAGTGCCTTGACTAGGGTTGTGCCCAGAACAGGAATCGAACCTGCACTCCCTTGCGAGAACCAGATTTTGAGTCTAGCGCGTCTACCAATTCCGCCATCTGGGCAGCTTGTTTCGCAACGGGTTGCAATATTACAGCGTTTAGCTATTCAGCCAACAATCGGTCCAAATATTTTTTTTGATAATACCAGGTCTTTACCCCATGCAAATCCTTTTCGCTTAATGAAGCGGTATTTTCATTGGCCAAAATGCCAGCGATGGGAGCTTTAATTTCCGCTTGTAATTCATCCACCCGGGCTCTAATACTGGCGGCATCGGCTCCATCCATGCGCATTTCATTTAGCTCCATAACCTCCATTAAAAAGGCTGGGGGCAGCGTAAACTTTTCTTCTTCCTCCAGCATGCCATGCAATTGCAGCACATATTTCACAGTGGCATCTTCTGTTTGAAATGTCTTCCAGGCCTGGTTAATGAGCGACGACATTTCCATGGCTTTATCCTGCGCTTCGACAGACTCCTGACCAAAAAAATCGGGGTGGTATTGCTTTTGTAAACGCACATAGATACGGGTAAGCGCAGCTTTATTCACAGTAAAAGAAACCGGGATATCAAACAATTCAAAATAGTTCATGAGTGGTTACAATTTCAGGTAGTAAGGTTTCAATAGTTGTACAAATGCGGGGTCGTATTGTTCTTGATTGCCGGCAATGCTGATTGTTTCAAATGTTGAATGAGCATTTTGTTCTTGACTAAAAATGGCCATGGTTCTGAACAAGTCATGCGTGGGAGTTTGCCGCACATCGCAACCATGCACAACTGTGAGGTGAAGTTCTGCGGCTAAAGTGAGCATCGCTTGCTTTCGGTAAAATGGCAGCAGCACTGCAAATTGCCCATTTGCAGCCAACAACGATTTTGCTTTCAGGAATAATTCTTCCAGTAGCAAAGCATCGGAATGATGGGCAATGTTTTTGGCATCAAAAAAGGAGCTGAGTTGCAGCTCATGAAAAGGCGGATTGCTGATGATAAAATCGGCTTTCGGTTCGGCAGGCATCCAGCGGATGTCTTGTTGTAGCACTGCAATTTGAGCAGCAAATGGCGACGCTGCTACATTTTCGCTGGCTTGTGCTACAGCATCGCCTTCAATATCTACTGCAGTAATACGCAGGTTGTTTTTTGCTTGTGCCAGCATCAGGCTTAGCAAGCCAGTACCGGTTCCTAAATCGTATGCTGTTGTAGCATTAGTAGCCTGTACCTGTGCCGCCACCCATGCCCCAAACAAGCAGGCATCGGTGGTCACTTTCATGGCGCACTTGTCCTGATGGATGGTGAATTGTTTGAATTGAAACCAGGTGTTTGGCATAAATACACAATTGTTACCAACTGGCTCTTGCCGATGGCGATGCATCTAAACTACTGAATTGCCCGTCGAGAAATTTATAGTAAGCCGCAATGGCAATCATACCTGCATTGTCGGTGCAGTATTCAAAAGCTGGCATATACGTGTTCCAGTGAAAACGTTCGCCCGTTGCTTGTAAGGCTTTACGCAGGCCGCTGTTGGCGCTTACACCACCTGCCACACATATTTCTTTGATGCCCGTTTCTTTCGCTGCCTTCATCAGCTTCTTTATCAGAATTTGAATGATGCTTTGCTGAACAGACGCACAGATATTGGCCAGTTCTTGCTGTACAAAATCAGGGTTCTCTTTCTGTGCTTTTTGCAAAAAATAAAGAATGGATGTTTTCAATCCACTGAAGCTGAAATCAAGTCCTTGTATTTGAGGTTCGGCAAATTTGTAGATGGCTTGTCCTTGCTGTGCATACTTGTCAATCAGCGGGCCGCCGGGGTAGGGCAGGCCAATGAGTTTGGCACTTTTATCGAAGGCTTCGCCAGCGGCATCGTCCAGTGTTTCACCAATCACGGTCATTTGCAAAGGGCTGTCGCAACGTACAATTTGGGTGTGGCCACCGCTCACAGTAAGGCACAAAAAAGGAAACGAAGGACGGCGGTTGCCAATGAGATTGGCCAGCACGTGTGCCTGCATGTGGTGCACTGCAATAAGTGGTTTATCCAGCGCCAATGCAAGGCTTTTAGCAAAACCACTGCCCACCAGCAACGCACCAATAAGGCCCGGCGCTTGGGTGTATGCAATGGCATCAACACTTTGTAAATCGCATTGTGCCGCTTGCAAAGCCTGCTGCACTACAGGCACAATGTTTTGCATGTGTGCCCTGCTGGCCAGCTCGGGTACCACTCCGCCGTATTGCTGATGCACCGTTTGGGTGGCAATGATGTTGGATAAAATGTCACCATTGCGGCAAACAGCAGCAGAGGTTTCATCGCAGGATGATTCGATAGCGAGTATGGTAGCAGAAGCCGTGAATGTGCCCATGTGTTATGGCACAAAAGTATCTAAATGTGCCAATGGAATATCGCAATCATCAATTCCAACTTCCTTCTTCCGTAATTCTTACTTCGTACCTCGTCCTTTCTACTTACTTCTAATAGCTACTACCGGATCGAGCCGGGCTGCATTCCAGGCAGGAATGATACCTGCCAGTAAACCCACGCCAATGCTGATACCCATGGCCAGTGCCACTATGCCTGCGGAAATAAATACTTTAAACGGCAGGGCCGCACTTAGTGCCAGCGTAATAAGAAACACCAGCAGTAAACCAATGAACCCACCAATGATGCAGAGGAACGAAGACTCTAACAAGAACTCTGTCATGATGTAGGCTTTTTGGGCACCTACGGCTTTCTTCAATCCTATTTGTGAGGTTCGTTCTTTCACCGTTACAAACATGATATTGGCGATCCCAAACAAACCTACAATAAGGCTGAAACCTCCAATAACCAAGCCGCCAATATTGAGGTTGGTAAACAATGCATCTAGGCTTTGGCTACTGGCTGTTACATCGTTCAGGGCAAAGTTGTCGTCTTCGGTAGGGCGCAGTTTGCGTACACTGCGCATAATGCCTTTCAGCTCATCTTTGAGCACATCCACCGCTACACCTTCTTTGCCTTTTACGAGCAAAAAACGGCCGGCATTTCTTTCATCAACCACCTGGCGGCAAAAATTGAAAGGCACGATAATAATGTTGTCGAAATCCCATGCACCCACCATGCTTTGGCCGGCCTTTTTCATTACGCCAACAATGGTGGCGGTACGGCCGGCAATGGTCACCTGTTTGCCCACGGCTTTTTGGGGCTCGTCAAACAGCTTCACAGCATTTTCGTAGCCCATTACAATTACCGGAGAGCCATTGGCAAATTCGCTGGAAGAGAGGTAGCGGCCATCACCGAGTTTTATTTCTTGAATGCGGTTAAACTCTTCAGTAGCGCCATACCAGCTCACATTCGTCAGCAGGTTGTCTTTGTATTCTACATTGCTGCTATTGAAGAGCATAAACGCCACCGCATCGGCATACTGGCTGCGGGTTTTTATGGGGCGCATTTCTTCAAACTTGGGCTCGGGGCGTTTTACATATTTCCACCACGGATAATCGCCGCCGCCGCCCCAGGGCCACTTTTGTACGTATACAGTGTTGGTGCCAAGGTCTTTCAAACCGTCCTTAATATTTTGCTTCAGGCTTTGTACCGTGGCCAGTACACCAATGATGCAAAAGATGCCGATGGTGACACCAAACAGGGAAAGAAAAGTCCGCATTTTATTGGTGCGAAGTTCTTCGATGGCCATTTTAAGGCTGTTCCATACAATGTTTACCACTTTGCGCATAGGTCAAATGTAGCGGCATTCAGCCCTTTGTATCCGCTATTTATATGAACGGCTTGTGGACTCATGCAGCGGATAAAAAAACAGCTTCCGATGAGGGAAGCTGTTTTGTAAAAGCAGTTATGTGAAGATTAGTCTTTGTTGTACCGGCCGCCGCCAATGCATATGCCGAGTTTTACACCGAGGTAATTATTCTTGAGGCTGAAATCGGTTTTGCCCACCAGATTGTATTCTACACCCAGGCGAAAATGGCCTGCTTCGAAACCTGCCCGAAACATGCCACCAAAATTGTTGTCGGTGAGCACATCGGCATCGGTGGTAGTGGTAGAGCTGGACACATACGCACCAGCAACAGAATACAAACCCGTACCTGCGCCAATGAATGGCCGGAATCCGCGGTTGCTCAGGTAAAAGTCGCCGGTAATGAGGTAAGAGCCGTTTACCTGCACATCGCCTTCAAACTGGTCTCCGTTTACCACTACGCCCCGGGCCATGGCGGCGCCTTCCAGGCGAAGGCCCAGTGCAAATTGATCTACGATGGCATATTTGGGTTCTATCACAAACAAGGCACCGCCTCTGCTACCTGTGCCACTGCCCATGGGCAATGCGTAGCCAAGGCTTACGTCAACTTTAAAAGGTTTGAATACCCGGCCAGATTCTTCTTCTTGTGCCATTGCAGCGCTGCCCAACATCAGGCCAGCTGAAAGCAACATCAGTTGCAAAGTTTTCTTCATGATAAAAGGATTAGCGTTGAGGTGGTAAAGATAGGGGCGCAACGGTTGTTCAATTGCAGTAAAAAATACATGTGATTCTATTAAACAACGGAGAACCTCTTTTAAGACAAGTTGTTGAGTTGAAATGTATAACGTTGAAAATCCTGATTTATGTCATGCTTCAACGTTTGCATAAAAAAGAAAGGGTATAAACTTCGTAAACGGGCCGATTTTATCGGCGGGCAATGAAGATACATCCCTACTTTTGCGGCGCCTTGCAACATTGCAAGTATTGCCGAACTACAAGCTTACGATATGACCTGGAAACAAGCGTTTACTTCTTCGATTGGCAAGAAACTCGTGATGGGACTCACGGGACTTTTCCTGATTGTTTTTTTGATTGTACACGTAGGTATCAACGCCTGCATTTTTGCCGACCTTAATGTGCCCGTGTGGCCTTTCGACCCCAGTGATGACGGCGCTATTTTCAACAAGGCAGCGCATTTTATGGGCAGCACCATTTTAATCCGCATACTCGAAGTGGGATTGTTTGCCGGTATCATTCTGCACATTGTGCAGGGCCTGATGCTGGAAGCCAGCAACCGCAGCAAGCGGAAACAGGGCTACGCAGTACAGTTGGGTGGCCGCGGCAGCAAATGGTACAGCCGTGCCATGGGTTTGCTGGGTACCCTCATCATGATTTTCCTGATTTTGCACCTGGCTCATTTTTGGGTAAAGGCCCGCATTACCGGAAGCGACGACATGCCCGAAGTAGAAGGCATGCACAACATGTTTAACCTGATGAAAGTAACCTTTAGTGAACTGTGGGTAGTGATTGTATATGTGCTGGCTTGTATTTCGCTGGCGTATCACCTGCAGCATGGTTTCCAGAGTGCTTTCCGCACATTGGGTGTACACAACAACAAGTGGATGACGATTGTACAAAGCATTGGTGTGGGTTACTCCATTCTGGTGCCGTTGTTGTTTGCCCTCATGCCCATTGCCATGTATTTGGGTTGGGTAGGCTAATGCCGGGATGTGCAATGCTGTTGAAGTGAGTGACACAACCGGAGCTACATAGTAGCACAACTGCTGGTTTCAAAAAAGAATAGAAACAATTTAGAACACAAATCATTTATACGAACGATATGCTGAACGCAAAAATTCCTGCCGGACCGCTCGACAAAAAGTGGACATCGTATAAAAGCACTTGTAAGCTGGTAAACCCGGCTAACAAACGCAAACTGGAAATTGTAGTGGTAGGTACCGGCCTGGCTGGTGCCAGTGCTGCTGCTGCCCTTGGCGAACTGGGCTACAAAGTGAAGGCTTTCTGCTTTCAGGATAGCCCCCGCCGTGCCCACAGTATTGCGGCACAGGGTGGTATCAACGCTGCCAAAAACTACCAAAACGATGGCGA
Organism: Bacteroidota bacterium; assembly: GCA_020161435.1. Classification (GTDB taxonomy): domain Bacteria; phylum Bacteroidota; class Bacteroidia; order Chitinophagales; family Chitinophagaceae; genus Phnomibacter. The sequence goes on from JAIUNV010000004.1 coordinate 339,209, forward strand.
CAGTGTGTACCGCTTGTTTTACGATACCATTAAGGGTGGCGACTACCGTGCCCGTGAAGGCAATGTGCATCGCCTGGCCGAAGTGAGTGGTGCCATCATTGACCAGTGCGTGGCGCAGGGTGTGCCTTTTGCCCGTGAATATGGCGGCTTGCTGAGCAACCGTTCGTTTGGTGGTACACAGGTACAACGTACGTTTTATGCAGCCGGCCAAACGGGTCAGCAGTTGTTGCTGGGTGCCTACAGTGCGTTGGAACGCCAGGTAGCACTGGGTAATGTAACTATGTACAACCGCCACGAAATGCTGGATGTGGTTGTGGTAGACGGCAAAGCCCGTGGTATCATTGCCCGTGACCTGGTGAGTGGCAAACTGGAACGCCACTTTGGCCATGCCGTACTGCTGTGCAGCGGTGGCTATGGCAACGTATTTTATTTGAGCACAAACGCCATGGGCAGCAACGTAACTGCCGCCTGGAAAGCGCATAAAAAAGGTGCCTTCTTTGGCAATCCCTGCTTTACACAAATTCACCCCACTTGTATTCCTGTAAGTGGCGACCACCAGAGCAAACTCACCCTGATGAGTGAATCGCTCCGCAACGACGGTCGTATCTGGGTGCCCAAAAAGCAAAACGATACCCGCAAGGCTTCCGATATTCCTGAAGAGGAGCGTGACTACTACCTGGAGCGTCGCTATCCTGCTTTTGGTAACCTGGTACCACGTGATGTGGCCAGCCGTGCTGCCAAAGAGCGTTGCGATGCCGGCTATGGTGTAGGTAGCAGCAAGCAGGCGGTGTACCTCGATTATGCCGATGCCATTAAGCGCTACGGTAAAATTGAAGCTGGTAAAAAAGGTCTCGACCATGCCAGCGAAGCCGAAATTATTGCCCTCGGTAAAGAAGTGGTGAAAGAGAAATACGGTAACCTCTTCGATATGTATGAAAAGATTACCGGTGAAAACCCTTACGAAACACCAATGCGCATTTACCCCGCGGTACACTACACCATGGGTGGCCTGTGGGTAGACTACGAACTGATGACCAACGTGCCCGGTTTGTATGCTTTGGGTGAAGCCAACTTTAGCGACCACGGTGCCAACCGCCTCGGTGCATCGGCGCTGATGCAGGGCCTGGCCGATGGTTACTTCGTAATTCCTTACACTTTGGGCAACTACCTGGCTGACGATATTCATACCAAGCCGCTGCCCGAAGATCATCCGGCATTTGTGGAAGCTGAGAAAGCCGTAGCCGATCGCATTCAACAACTGATGAGTATCAAGGGAACCAAAACTGTGGAAAGCTTCCACAAGCGTTTGGGTAAAATCATGTGGGACAAGTGCGGTATGGCTCGTAACGCTGAGGGATTGAAGCAAGCGATTGCAGAAATTCAACAGCTGAAAAAAGAATTCTGGAGCGATGTAAAAATCCCCGGTGAAATCAACGAGCTGAACCCTGAACTGGACAAGGCCAACCGTGTAGCCGACTTTATAGAGCTGGGTGAACTGATGTGTATTGATGCACTCAACCGCAACGAAAGCTGTGGTGGTCACTTCCGCGAAGAAAGCCAGACCCCAGAAGGTGAAGCACAACGCGACGATGCCAACTACATGTACGTAGCCGCCTGGGAATACAAAGGAGACCACCAGTGGGAACTGCACAAAGAAGTGCTGGACTACGAAGTGGTTAAACCAAGCCAAAGAAGCTACAAGTAAACAATTTGGAAATGTGGTAAAGAGCTAATTCAAAATGCTCGAAGCAACATTTTCAAATTTTCAAATCTTCAAATTGTCACATTCATTGTTAGCTTATGGAACATTATAATATGAATCTCAACCTGAAAGTATGGCGTCAAAAGAATGCGCAAACTCAGGGTGGTTTTGAAACATATCAGGTAAAAAACATTTCTTCAGAAATGAGCTTTCTGGAAATGATTGATGTGCTCAACGAAGAGTTGATTGCTGAGGGCAAAGACCCGATTGCATTCGACCACGATTGCCGCGAAGGCATCTGTGGTATGTGCTCTTTGTACATCGATGGTCGTCCGCACGGCCCTTGGGAGCAAAACACTACCTGCCAGCTGCACATGCGTGCCTACAAAGATGGCGACACCATCACCATTGAGCCCTGGAGAGCCGGTGCTTTCCCGGTGCTGAAGGATTTGATGGTAGACCGTAGCGCATTCGACCGCATTATTCAGGCTGGTGGTTTCATTAGCGTAAACACCGGTAATGCTGTGGATGCCAACGCACTGCCCATTGAAAAAGATAAAGCTGACGCATCATTTGCCGCAGCAGCTTGTATTGGTTGTGGTGCTTGTGTAGCTGCTTGTAAAAACAGTTCTGCTATGCTGTTTACTTCTGCCAAAGTAACGCAACTCGCATTGCTGCCACAGGGTGCTCCCGAACGTAAATCACGTGCCCTCAACATGATTGCACAAATGGATAAGGAAGGCTTTGGTGCATGTACCAATACCGGTGCCTGCGAAGCTGTTTGCCCCAAAGGCATCAGCCTCACCAACATTGCCCGCCTCAATCAGGAGTATCTCGGCGCAGCGTTGACTGTTAACTAATCGAAGAAATAACGCACTGCGATTATAAGGCTTTCATCATTTGGATGGCACAACCGAAATGGCCCGTTTGGCCCATCGGTCCATCCAGATAATGGAAGCCATTTTTTTCGTACATAGGTATAGCCCGGTTAAGCTCTGGCATGGTTTCGAGATACATGTGCGTATAGCCGAGCTCTTTCGCTTTTGCAAAACAGGTATGCAGCAATCGCTGGCCTAATCCGAGTCCACGGGCATTGGCATGCAAATACATTTTTACTAACTCGCAGGTGCCTTCTGGCAAACCTTTGGTGGGAAAGATACCGGCGCCACCCAATAGTTGTTCGTTGTGTGTGGCAATGAAATACCATGAGCCCGGCGTTGATTGAAACAGTTCATACAAGTGATCAGTCTCTTTATCGTAATACACCGTGCCCGGATGGTTGGCACCAAACTCTTCCAATGAAGTACGAATGATGCGGGCAATGGCAGCATTGTCTGCAGGGGCTATGTCGCGGATGATGACGTCTGATAATTGCATGCTCAAAAATACATGTGTCGGCCCATTCATTCAGCTACGATAAAGTACCTTCATGGCTCATTTACTATCATGCCAACCACCGATCAGATACTGCTTCAAATATTACCGGCTACTCAGTTTTCTACCAGGCTCATCGATCGCATTTCTTATGCTTCTGATGCCGGGTTTTATCAGCTCATTCCGCAGGCAGTATTGTTTCCGGCAACGGTGGAAGATGTACAACATATTTTCGAATTGGCACAGCAGCAATTGGTGCCCGTTGTGTTTCGGGCAGGTGGCACCAGCCTCAGCGGACAGGCTATTACGGATGGTTGGCTGGTCGACATCAGCAAGCATTGGCGGGGGATACAGGTGCATGCTTCCAAACAAGCAGTAACTGTACAGCCGGGCATCACCGGAGGTATGGTGAATCATTACCTGAAAAAGCACAGCCAAAAAATTGGTCCCGATCCGGCGAGTATCAATGCGGCTATGATGGGCGGCATCATCAGCAACAATGCATCGGGTATGTGCTGTGGTGTAAAGGATAATTCTTATCACACCATCGAGCACGTTCATTTTGTATTGCCCGATGGACAGCGATACCATACCGCAGATGCCAGCGATTATGAAAGGTTTCAGCAAGAGCAATCAACACTTGCTACAACACTTACCGAACTACGGCAGCAAATACTGAACAATGATGCATTGCTGCAGCGTATCCGGCACAAGTATCTCACAAAGAATACCGTTGGTTATTCACTCAATGCCTTGGTAGATTATGAGCATCCGCTCGACATATTTGCGCACCTGTTGGTGGGTGGTGAAGGCACACTGGCATTCATTGCAGAAGCAACGCTACGTACCATTGCTGATAAGCCCTACAAGGCAGCAGCCATGCTATATTTTCCCAATTTGTACGAAGCATGCTCGGCTATTGTACCCCTGAAAGAAACCGGCGCCGAAGCGTTGGAACTCATGGACAGGGCTTCGCTGAAATCAGTAGAACACTTACCTGGATTACCCGATTTTTTTACCCAGTTACCAGATGGTGCGGCAGCCTTACTCTGCGAGTATCAAACTGAGGATGCAGCTGCATTGGAAGGCTTGCTGGCTAATGCCAATATGGTATTGCAACAGTTGCCATTACTGCATCCCGCAGCATTTACCACACAAGAAAAAGAACGCAATTTTTACTGGAAGCTGCGCAAAGGTATGTTCCCGAGTGTGGGGGCTGTAAGGCAGCGTGGCACCACGGTTATTCTCGAAGACATCACTTTCCCAGTGGCTAAACTGGCCGATGGATTGGTGGATGTACAACAGTTGTTTACAAAGTATGGCTATCACAATGCCATCATTTTCGGTCATGCAAAAGATGGCAATATTCACTTTGTGATTACACAACTCCTCGATACCGAAAGCGAAGTAAAACGCTATGATGCGTTTATGCGGGAAGTAGTTTCGCTGGTGGTCAATAAATACGATGGCGCATTAAAAGGCGAACATGGCACGGGCCGCAATATGGCACCTTTTATTGAAGCAGAGTGGGGTGGCGAAGCATATCGCATCATGCAGCAAATCAAACATGCTGCCGATCCAAAAGGGTTACTCAATCCCGGTGTTATTATCAATGCCAGTAAGCAGGCACATATCGAACACCTGAAAGATTTGCCACAGGTAGAACAGGAAGTAGACAAATGCATTGAGTGTGGTTTTTGCGAAGTAAACTGCCCCAGCCGCGATGTAACCATGACGCCACGCCGACGCATTGTAGCCCGCAGGGCTTTACAGCGGTTGCAACATCAAGACCAACAACAATTACTGAAAGAGCTGCAGTCATCTTTTCAGTACGATGGTTTGGATACCTGCGCCACGGATGGTTTGTGTGCTACCGATTGTCCGGTGGATATCAATACCGGTGAGCTGGTGAAACGCTTGCGGCATGAGCAGCATGGTCGCATGGGCAATGCCATCGCCGGTTGGATGGCTCGTCATTTCGGATTCGTTGCTACATCGGCACGGTTTATTATTGCTGCTCTTTCATTGTTGGATAAAGTGAAATTGGTCAGTGGTATCAGTCGTGGTATACGGAAAATCATTCCCATAATGCCCGTGTGGATGCATGGCTTGAAAGCCGCCAAACGATTACCGAAAGCGAATCCGGCGCAACCCGATGCGGTGTATTTTTCTTCCTGCATCAACCGGGTGATGGCGCATGGCGATGAACCAAAATCTTTGCAGCAATCGATGCTCGATGTATGCCGGCAGGCTGGTGTACAGTTGTTGATGCCGGAAGGGTTAAGCAGTCAATGTTGCGGTCAGCCCTTTAGCAGCAAGGGGTACGTAGGAGCCAGTCAGCAATTGTTGCAAGAGGCGGTAACTGCTTTGTGGCAATGGACTGATAAAGGACGGCTTCCTGTTGTGTGTGATTTCTCTTCATGCACCTATACGTTTTTGCAAAACGGCAAGCACTTGCCCGAACCGTATTTACAACAGTGGCGACAGCTACAAATGCTGGATAGTGTGGCTTTTTTGCAACAGACGGTTTTGCCCAAGCTACAGCTCAATCCCAAGCAAGAACCCGTAGTGCTGCATCCAGCCTGTGCAGTTACCAAGTTGGGATTGAATGATGCATTCGTGCAATTGGCCAAAGCCTGTGCGCCAAAAGCGGAAGTGCCTGCCGGTGCGGGCTGCTGCGGCATGGCCGGCGACCGTGGTTTTCTGGTGCCCGAATTAGTAGAAGGCGCCACCGCACAAGAACTCAAATCCGCTGCGCAAATACAAAGCCGTGAAGGCTATTCATCTTCTACCACCTGTGAACTGGCTTTGTCGCACCACAGCGATATCGATTACAAGCACATCGTGTATTTGCTGGATGAGGTGAAGGAGTAGGGAACGAGTTTACGAGTTCACAAGTTCCAGAGTTCAAAAGTTGGTAGGTTGGAAAGTTGCTAGGTTGAAAACACGTATTTCCTGTATTCAAATCAGAAATCAGAAATCGTACATCAGCAATCCATTTTAGTATTTCAGCTTTCGCAGCTTTGGGGCTTTTACCCAGCTTACGCCCACTACCAGCAGTGTCATACAACCGCCGAAAATAACGGAGGTAACAGTGCCCATCAATCGGGCTGCAATGCCGCTTTCAAACTGGCCCAACTCATTACTGCTGTTGATGAACATACTGTTGACAGAACTAACTCTGCCCCGCATATCATCGGGTACATAGAGTTGCAAAATAGTACTCCGGATGACCACACTAATGCCATCAAACACACCACTGATGAGCAAAATGAAAAACGATAACCAGTAGTTTCGGCTAAGGGCAAAAGCAATCATGCAGAGACCAAAACCTGCCACACACATCAGCATAATGCGGCCCTGATTTTTGGTGAGCGGCATACGGGCCATTACAAACAACACCATTACGGTACCCATGCCCTGTGCGGCTTTCAGCAATCCCATGCCCGTAGCATCTACATGTAAAATATCTTTGGCAAATACGGGCAGCATAGCCACGGCACCACCAAACAACACAGCAAACATATCTACACTTAAAGCACTCAATACTTCTTTGGTTTTCCACACATAACGCAAGCCGTCTTTCACACTTTCCCAGGTACGTTGTTGCATATTGCTGTGCTGTGCCGGCAGGTTCGGTAGTTTGCTTACCAATGCAGCAGCCAGTATGAGCAACGAAACAGAAATGGCAAACATGAACGTAAGGCTGATTTGTGCAATCAGTAATCCTGCTATCACTGGCCCGCCAACTGCAGCCATGGTCCATGCAGTGCTGCTGAGCGTAACGGCTTTGGGTAAATCAGCTTTATCATTGATCAGTTGTGCTACAATGCTGTGAAAAGTTGGGCCTGTAAAAGCACGAAATACACCCGTGAAAAATACGAGTACATAAATACAAACAGCGGTAGCTTGTACACCCAGCGATGACGAAACCCATTGGCTCGATACAATACCCAATCCAATGCTGGCGGTGAGGTAGAGCAGCATGCCCCGCAGCAGCATGTTGCGTTTGTCACTGATGTCGATGACATGACCGGCATACAAGGCTAGACTGATGGCAGGCACCACTTCGCTCAGGCCCAGCAAACCCTGCGACAATACATCTCGGGTAAGTTCGTACAGGTACCATGCAATGCCGGTATTCACCATTTGCATGGCAAAAATGAACGCAAAACGGGCGACCAAAAATGTACGGAGTTGCGGATACTTGTTGAGTAACGGACCTTTCAGCATAAGCCCTGCAAAAATAGGGGTTGATACCCGCCGGCATGCTGCAAGTTTGAGCAAGGAAATTAATACACTTATGGGCCCGGCAGTAGTGCTACTATGAAGCTTCGTTGCGTCGCACACTTCATCGTCCTGTTCTTTACTAAGCTTCAATACAGCACATCCACATCAGGCATAAATAGGGTGCCACAAATTCGCAGATTAATACTGAAAAATGCAATCTGTGAATCTGTGGCTATTTTTCTTTCGTTAGAATTATCTGTGATAATCCGTTTCAGCCTGAAAATCCGCGTCCCATAAAATCGTTTCTTTGAATCACTATGTCTACAAGCAATTTTTCACCAGTCGACTGGTGTCAGCATACCAATATTTACGAGGTCAACGTGCGGCAATACACTGCCGAAGGAACCTTTGCTGCTTTTGGCCAACACCTGCCAAGGCTTGCTGCTATGGGAGTAGAAACACTTTGGTTCATGCCCATTACACCCATTGGTGTACCCAAGCGGTTGGGCACATTGGGCAGTTACTACGCATGCAGCAGTTATGTGCAAACCAACCCCGAGTTTGGTACCATTGATGATTTCAAAACATTGGTCCATCAGGCGCATGCATTGGGCATGAAAGTGATTATCGATTGGGTGGCCAACCACACTGGCTACGGCCATGAGTGGATGGATGGCCGCAGACGAGATTATTACGACCTCAGCCCGAGTGGCAATTTTCAGGAGCGTAACGGTTGGGAAGATGTAGCCGACCTCGACTATGGCAACAACGACATGCGCCGCGAAATGATGGAGAGCATGCAGTTTTGGGTGAAAACTTGTGACATCGATGGCTTTCGCTGCGATATGGCGCATTTGGTGCCACTCGATTTTTGGCTCGAAGCCCGCCATCATTGCGATGCGGTAAAACCGCTGTTTTGGTTGGCCGAAACAGAAAACGAAGCCTATCATGCGGCATTCGATGCCAGCTATGCATGGGAGTGGATGCATACCACCGAAAAGTTTTTTACATCCACACAAACCAACACCATACTCGATGCGGTGCTGAGTAAATACGAGGACCGTTATCCCAAGCTATCTTTCAAAATGTTCTTCACCAGCAACCACGATGAAAACAGCTGGAACGGAACCGAGTGGGAAAAGTATGGTGCAGCCGCATTGCCATTGTTTGTGCTTGGTGCTACGTGGTCAGGCATTCCGCTCATTTACTCCGGACAGGAATTGCCGAGTACCAAACGCTTGTCTTTTTTTGATAAGGATGAAATTGCCTGGACCAACGAACTACAGTTTGCATCATTTTACACTGCATTGCTACAACTGCGCAAACGCAACAAAGCCGCTGGTGGACCCAATGGATCGGGTGCTACTTTTCGATTGCCGGTAAGCAACGAAAGAGTGTTTTGTTTTTTGCGCCAGCACCACAACCAGCAGGTATTGGTGCTGCTCAATTTTACCAATGAAACACAATCGTTTTACATGAATGACGAACGTATTGCTGAAGGCATAAAAGAAATTTTTACGCAACAATTGTTGCCAAAAGATAGAAAGATTGTATTGCCACCATTCGGTTATCAGGTGTATGAAAAGTGATGCATAATGCAATGGCTATAAGTCGCCAATAATTTTCATTCGTGGTATCCGTGACCATCTCATTTAATTCCTGTTATAACCATTCGTGTGTATGAAAAAACTCTCCATGGATGAACTCGGTCGTTTGTCGGCCGATGAGTTTAAAGAAGTGCCGAAACTACCGCTGGTGGTGGTGCTGGATAATGTGCGGAGCATGCACAATGTGGGTAGCGTTTTTCGTACGGCCGATGCTTTTTTAATTGAGCAAATCATCCTCTGCGGGTACACGCCGCAGCCGCCTCACCGCGACATCCACAAAACAGCATTGGGGGCAACAGAGACGGTTGCATGGGAATACGCTGCGGATACTGTAACCGCTGTGGAAGCGTTGAAAACCCGTGGCTTTCAAGTGCTGGCGGTGGAGCAAACCAGTCAGTCCAAACTATTGTCGGCGGTGGAGTGGGAGGGCAAGCAACCACTTGCAGTGGTGCTGGGCAACGAAGTGGAAGGCGTAGACCAAGCAGTGATAGATGCCTGCCACGGCGCCATTGAAATACCGCAGGCTGGCACCAAACATTCGCTCAACATCAGCGTGGCAGCCGGCATTGTGTTGTACGAATTATTTACCAAGGGGTACAAACAAGCATGAAGCTTCAACTGTTTTCGTTTTCAACAAATGAGCAGCAACAGCCCGCAATTGTGGTAAAAAATGCAACTTGCAGGCCTGCGCTGCAACGCCTGTTTACACTATGACGACCATCAAGAATTACCTCTCGTTAGTAAAGTTTTCGCATACCATCTTCGCCATGCCCTTTGCGTTGATTGGTTTTTTTCTGGCTGTTTTGCAACCAAAGTATTTTACTTGGAATATAAATAATACTATTGGCAGGGGCAATGATGCAACCAATTTCGACTTTTGGGGAAATCATTTTTTCAAATTCATGCTCGTCATCATCTGCATGGTCACAGCCCGCAGTGCAGCCATGGCGTTCAACCGCTATCTCGATCGAAACTTTGATGCCCAAAACCCACGTACCGCCATCCGCGAAATACCGGCGGGTATTATTGGCGCCAGCAGTGCCCTGCGTTTTACCGTCCTCAATTGCCTGTTGTTTATTGCTGCCACTTACTTCATCAATCCCATTTGTTTTTACCTGAGTCCGGTGGCATTGTTTGTGATTTTGTTTTACAGCTATACCAAACGGTTCACAGCTTTATGTCACCTCGTGTTGGGGCTTGGGTTGAGTTTGGCACCCATTGGTGCTTATCTGGCGGTAACGGGTGCATTTGCCGTGTTGCCGGTGTTGTTTTCGTTCACCGTGTTGTTTTGGGTAAGCGGTTTCGACATCATTTTTGCTTTGCAGGATGAAGCCTTCGACCGCAGCCAGGGGCTGCACAGCATACCTGCTGCTTTGGGTACTGCCAAGGCGTTGCGGGTAAGTGAACTGCTGCACCTGTTGAGTGCTGCCTGTGTAATTGCGGCCGGTTTTTATGGGTCATTTGGTTGGTTGTATTGGGTGGGTACAGCAGGCTTTTGTGGCATGCTCATTTACCAACACAGCATCGTGAAGCCCAGCGACCTCTGCCGCGTCAACATCGCTTTCATGACGGCCAACGGCATTGCCAGCGTGGTGTTTGCGGTGTTTGTGATAGCGGATTTATTGCTTTAAACACGGATTGGAACGAATGATTACGAATTACACGAATGGTTTTATTAGGATGAAGTCGGAGAATCACGAATGACACGAAATTCTTTATTGGATATAAGTTTAATGGTGATTAATTGATCTACTGGATTCAATCCGTGTCATCAGTGTCAATTAGCCGAATTAGTGTTTACAGAATTACCCGTTGATGTCGCAATGACTTTTCACCGAAATTGATAATCATACCAAGTCGAAGCCCACTTGCTTTCAGATAATTGACAGTTTGAAAAGTAAATGCTTCATGCACTGCTGCAGTGGCTTTTATCTCCAGAATAATGCGATCAAACACTACAAAATCGGCTACGTAGTGATGACGCAACACCACATTTTTATACACTACCTCAAAACGTTTTTCTCTTTGAAATGAAATGCCTTCTGCCTGTAACTCTAATTCCAACGCATCTTTGTACACGGCTTCTTTAAAACCAAAACCAAGTAACCGGTGAATTTCCATGCATTTGCCAATGATTAAATAGGATTCATCTTTGTACAATAATTCAGTCATGTGTGGTGTAAGGCTTTTAAAAGTGTAAGTGTTGTTGCGTACCCTAAAATAATTCGTGTAATTCGTAATATTCGCATCATTCGGGTTGATTCCTTTCGTGCAATCAGTCCAATTTGTTTAATTCGTGTATATGGCTCGAATCATGGCCCTCGATTATGGTAAAAAACGCACCGGTGTCGCCGTTACAGATCCGTTGCAGATTATTGCCAGTGGCCTCACTACTGTCGATTCGCATGGGCTGCGGCCATGGCTCAAAACCTATTTTGCTACCGAAGCAGTGGAGCGGGTAATTATCGGGCTGCCACTGTCGCTGGATGGTGAAGCTACCGATGGTACCAAGCCCGTGAAAGACTTTATCCGCCTCTTTAAAAAAGACCATCCCACCATCCCCATTGAAACGGTGGATGAACGCTACACCAGCAAAATGGCGGCGCAAGCCCTCATTGACACCGGGGTGAAAAAAAAGGACCGCCGCGAAAAAGGCCGTATTGATGAAATGGCCGCCACCCTCATGCTACAGGAATACTTGCAGCAAAAAGGCTAATTTTGGCGCATGACAAGGATTGTAATTACAGCAAAGGATACAAAAGCTACCCTTGAAGAAAAGCTCAAAAAGGTGGATGCAACAAAAGGGAAAAAACCATTTGATGCGAAGAAGTATGCTGGAAAAATCAAGGGTTATGGTGATCCGATGGTTTTTCAGAAAACACTGAGAAATGAATGGGATTAGACTTTTGTTGGATACAAACGCAGTTATCTATTTGTTACAAGGAAACAAAAACGTAACAGATTTGGTCAATAATGCCAGTATTTACGTTTCGGCAATAACAGTCACTGAACTCCTATCGAAGCAGTTAAAAACAACAGAAGAAAAGTTAATAAATCTTTTTATCGAGGATGTTTACGTAGTTCATACAAATGATTTCATCGTTCGTGAGGGAGCATCTTTACGTCGAAAGGAAAAAATCAAAACACCCGATGCCTTGGTAGCTGCAACTGCATTATTCGTAGAAGCACCTTTAGTATCAGCAGATAAAATTTTCAAAAAAGTAGAAGGGCTTTCCTTCATCGAACTGACCATTTAACCATTATGATTCTTCCAATTGTAGCGTACGGATCGCCCATTTTGCGCCGGGTAGCGGTAGATATCACGCCGGATTATCCCAATCTTACTCAACTCATCGCCGATATGTGGGAAACCATGTATGCCAGCAATGGCGTGGGTTTGGCCGCTCCTCAAATCAACCGCTGCATTCGCATTTTTACCGTCGATAGTGAGCAAATCATCGAAAACCTCGACGAGGAAGAACGTCAGGAGTATGAAGGGGATGAAGGCATCAAAGAAACGTTTATCAATGCACACATAGTAGCGTTTGCCGGCGATGAATGGCCGTACAACGAAGGTTGCCTCAGCATTCCGAAAGTGCGGGAAGATGTGATGCGCCCCGAAACCGTGACTATTGAATATGTGAATGAAAAGTTTGAGCCCCAGCGCAAAACTTTCAGTGGTATTACCGCACGGGTTATCCAACACGAATACGACCACATTGAAGGCAAGTTGTTCATTGATTACCTGTCGCCGCTGAAAAGAAAACTGCTCAAAGGCAAACTACTTGATATTTCCAACGGCAAAGTGCGGATGGACTACCGCATGACTTATCCGAAGTCGTAAGCCCAATCTCCGTAAAAGTCAACCGGCACAACGTTTTCAAAACATTGTGCCGGTTTTTTATTAAATGAGTTGACTGTTATCCTATTAGCAATAAACCACAAACTACAAACCACCAACTAATCTTCAACTTTTCCTTTCGTTTGAAAATACTTCCGCCATTTTTCAATCACGGCAGTCATATCGGGTGGAATTGGTGCTTCAAAGAATAGGCGTTCGTTGGTAACGGGATGCACAAAGCCCAGGGTTTTGGCATGCAGTGCCTGGCGGGGGCAGAGGGCAAAACAATTTTCTACAAACTGTTTGTACTTGGTGTAAATGGTGCCCTTCAAAATGCGGTCGCCACCGTAGTGATCGTCGGCAAAAAGCGTATGGCCAATGTGTTTCATGTGTACCCTTATCTGGTGGGTACGGCCGGTTTCCAGCACACATTCCACCAGCGTTACGTAGTGAAACCTTTCCAGCACATTGTAATGCGTAATGGCATGCTTGCCATATTCACCCTCCGGAAAAGCCTCAAACTGCTTGCGGTAGCGGGGGCTTCGGCCTACGTGGGCTTCAATGGTGCCGCTCTCTTCTTCCACATCGCCCCACACCAGCGCCACGTATTTGCGGTCGATGGTATGGTTGAAAAATTGCTTGGCGAGGTGTTGCAGAGCACGGTCGGTTTTGGCCAGCAACAGCAAGCCGCTGGTGTTCTTGTCAATGCGGTGTACCAAACCAAAGCGGGGCAGGTTAAACTCTGTCAGTTCCGGGTTTTGCTGCATCAGGTAATGCGCCACACCATTCACTAACGTACCGTTGGGGTTGCCGCTACCTGGGTGCACCACCATGCCGGCGGGCTTGTTGATGAGCAACACATCATCATCTTCAAACACAATGTTGAGGTCCATTGGTTCGGGAATGATGTCGTTGCTGTCGGGGTGGTCTTCGCTAAATACAATCACCTCATGGCCGGCCTTCACTTTAAAGTTGGGCTTCACCATTTGGCCATCCACGGTTATCAATCCGGCATGCAGGGCCTGCTGAATTTTATTGCGGGTAGCGCCTTCAATGCGGTTCATCAAAAACTTATCGATGCGCAAGGGCTCCTGGCCTTTGTCGGCTTTTACCACCAGTCTTTTATAGAGTTCATCACTCTCGGTGCCCTCGTCGGGCAGTTGCAATTCTTCGTCGAGCATGGTTGCTGTTGCAGGAAATTTTTGTCTAAGAAGCTGTTTAGATTTCATTACTGGAAATACCCATCGGGTAATTTTTGAGCGAAACAAGCGGATTTTGCAGCCGTAGCGGGTAGCCTACGGCGAAAAATCCAACGCAGTTGCAGCCAAAAAGACCCATGGGAATGACAGTGTATGGAGTTTAAACAGCTTCAGAGGGCAGGTTCCTTATTTTCGCAAAGTAAATGGGTACACAACAAATAGTTTGGTGGAAAGATTTGGGGCTGCAACGCTACAAGCCCGTGTGGGACGAACAGGAGCGGCTGATGCAACTGGCAACCGACATTAAGCGGGCCGAATTTGAACAGCCAGCAGCAGAGCGAAGTACGCAACATCATTTGCTGTTGGTGGAGCATCCGCCCGTGTATACCTTGGGCAAAAGCGGCCATATCGAAAACATCCTCATTTCCGAAGCAGAGATGGCAGCGCAGGATATTGATTATTTCAAAATCAACCGTGGCGGCGATATTACTTTTCACGGGCCGCAGCAGCTGGTAGGTTATCCCATTCTCGATTTAGAAAAAATGTATACCGATATTGGCCGGTATCTGCGCAACCTCGAAGAAGTCATCATCAAAACCATTGCACATTATGGTTTGAAGGGCGAACGTTCGGCCGGCGAAACCGGTGTGTGGCTCGATCCGGACAAGCCCGGCCATGAACGCAAAATTTGCGCCATGGGCGTACGTTGCAGCCGTTGGATTACCATGCACGGTTGGGCACTCAACGTGAATACCGACCTCACTTATTTCGATAATATCATTCCCTGCGGCATTGTGGGCAAGCAGGTTACTTCCATTGCCAAAGAGCTGGGCCATGCAATAGATTTTGAAGAAAGCAAGCAAGTATTGCTCAATAAATTTGCAGAAGTGTTTGAGGTAGAACTGCGACCTATGGGCTAAAATCTCTGGCAAGGAAAATGCGATTTCGCTCCTTGATTTTTCCATTTTCCAGTAGCTCAAATTTGTACCAGCCACCGTGGTAAAAATTCGTTTTATCCAAAATAAGGAAAGGTTCTTTCAAGGCTTTTAATTCCAACACCAGCGTTTCATCTTCTTCCATAAACTTGATGTCGTAGCGCTTGATAGCTGCATCCGGCAGTTTAATTACGATGTAACCATCACGGTCGGTAAATACAAACTCACTGGTCCGTTGCAAAAACGGCGGCACATAAATACCCAGTAAAATCGTGTCGTCTGTCAATTGAAACAAAGTGTCTTTCGTTTTTTTCATGATGCTGTCGCGAAAACGAAAGAACTCCGCTGTAATCAGGGTGGTGTACAATGTATCTTTTACCTTAATGTAAAACGGCTTGTCGGGCGGAATCACTTCTTCCTCATCTTCTTTCTTATTGCCTTTCTGCAGTTTTTTTACCAGCTCTTCATCCAGCTGGTCCCTTTTGTTATCCACCACCACCACGCTATCTTTTTTACCGTTGTTGGTATTGCTGCTGGCGCTGTCTCTGGGTACAATGAGGGGAGCTGTGGGGCGCATGCTTTTGGTGAAAAAATAAGCACCACCTTCCATTACATAAAACACCCGGTAGTAGTATTTGATGCCGGGAATAATTTTATCGCTGTAGCCATTTACCGGCAACTCAGGACTGGTAGAAGAATACACCGTAGTGAACTTTTTGGTGCTGTCGTAACTGCGCTGCACCGCCAGCTGTATAAGGTTGGGATAAAGATTGCGCCAGCTCACCACCACACGGCCACCGCCCCGGTCTTCTACTGAAAATTTGGGCAAAGTATCCTGTGCCATGGCTGCAGTTGCAGCCAGCATCCATCCGGTAAACAATACAAGTCGGCTAATCCATTTCATGCTATCACAAGGCGCTAAGGCGTGGCAAATATAACGCTGCTACCCACCTGTAGATTGCAAGCTTAATAACGGGTGTGAACGATTGCCCTGCAAGCCACCGGTATGAATGAGCAGTATTTTTTGTGGTGAACTGTATGCCGTCTGCGCATAATGCCGTTGCATGGCATGCAGTAGTTTGCCTGTGTACATGATGTCTGTAGCGAGGCCTGTGTTGGATTGCCATTGCAGCATGCAGTCAATGGTTGCATCGCTGCAGCGGCCAAACCGGTCGTTGGGTAAATGATGAAGCTGTAATTGTTTTTGATGTGTTGCAGCAGTTGTAAGCAGCAATGCATCCACCGTTGCATCTTGTATGCCGGGGTTTACCGCATGTAAATGCGTAAAGGGCATGGAGGATTGCAAAATACCTGCTGCAGTTGTGCCTGTGCCAGTGGCACACCACACAGCATCTACAGCAAAGTCAGTCAGTTGATTAAAATAATCTTGTACGCCTTTTACACCGGGATGCCCATCGCCACCCATGGGTATGTACAATCGTTGTTGTACATCGGCCATCGCCTGCCAGTGTGCATCGTTGTAAAATTCGCTGCGGTGTGCATAGATGATGTTGCCGCCCCATTGCTGCACATCATCCAGCATAGCAGAGCGGGTATGCGCTGCTGCTTTTATAATGGCTGTAAAAGGCAGTTGATGTAAGTGGCACCAGGCCGCAGTGGCATGCACATGATTGCTCCATGCACCGCCTTTGCTGATGATACCATTTCTCACCAGCGAAGGATTGGTTTGCAACCAACCATACAACTTCAACCATTTGTTGCCCGATACCTGCGGATGCAATGTGTCGAGGCGCAATGCATACACTTCAATACCAACATCCAACGGATGCCCCTGCAATTGCTGCGGCGAAAGGAGTGGAGGGGCTGACCATTGGTTTTGCAACATAGGGATGACTTATCTTCGCAAAGTTTAATAAATCAACCCCATGCAAAAACCAACACTCGTAATTCTGGCCGCAGGTATGGCCAGCCGTTACGGCAAAATGAAACAGATTGAAGGCTTTGGTCCGAATAAAGAAACCATCATGGATTATTCGATTTTCGATGCCATCCGTGCAGGCTTCGAAAAAGTAGTATTCATCATCCGCGAAGAATTTGAAGAAACATTCAAATCCATCATGGAGCCCAAGCTGGCCGGCAAAATAAAAACGGCGTATGTGTATCAGCACCTCACCGATTTTGTACCTGCCGATGCTGCCGTTTCACCAGAACGTACCAAGCCTTGGGGTACAGCACATGCAGTGCTTTGCGCCAAAGATGAAGTGAAAGAAAACTTTGTGGTAATTAATGCCGACGATTTTTATGGCGAAGATGGTTTCCGCAAAGCCTATGAATTTTGTACCACAGCTTGCAGCGATACCAACTACGGCATTATTGGTTATACCTTATCAAAAACGCTGAGCAAAAACGGTAGTGTGAGCCGTGGTGTGTGCAAGGCCGATGCCAATGGCAAACTGGTGAGCATCAACGAACGCACCAAAATTTACTGGAAAGGAGAGCAGGTGTTTTTTGAAGAAAACGGACAGGAGTTTGAAGAAGATCCGGCATCACCTGTGAGCATGAATTTCTGGTGTTTTTCACCCGGTGTGTTTGCGTTGTCAGAAAGCTTGTTCAGCCAGTTCATCAAAGAACGGGGCATGGAACCCAAGGCAGAATTTTTCATTCCTATTGTAGCTGATCATTTCATCAACACTGGTAAGGGTACCATTCAAATTGTAGGCACCGATGCAGAGTGGTTTGGTGTTACCTATCCCGAAGATGCACCAACCGTAGAAGCCAGCATTAGTGCATTGGTGAATGCAGGTGCGTATCCTCCGGCTTTGTGGAGTTAAATCATCTGGTTTAGTATCAAAATCAAAAGCCTTCACATGTGAAGGCTTTTGATTTTTGCACTCACAATATATTCACCTCTCTCTCTAGTTCGATTCCGAATTTTTGCTGAATGTCGTCGATGATTTGCTGAGAAAGTTGATAGATATCTGCACCACTGGCGCCGCCATAATTCACCAATACCAAGGCCTGCTTGCTGTGTACGCCGCATTGTCCTTGTCGGTGGCCTTTCCAGCCCGCTTGTTCAATCAGCCAACCAGCGGGTACTTTGGTGTGGCCTTCGCCAGCCGCATAGCCGGGTATGGTTGCAAAAGTTTGTTGCAGCTGTTGGTAATGCGCAGTTTCAATCACCGGATTTTTAAAGAAGCTGCCGGCGTTGCCCAACACCGCCGGGTCGGGCAGTTTTGACTGGCGTATGCGGATAACGGCTTCACTCACCTCACGTATGCCGGGGTTGTGCACACCCATCTGCTCCAGCTCGGCAGCAATGGCACCATAGCTGGTGTGTAGTGTTACTTTTTTGTTGAGCCGAAATATCACCGACACAATGGCGAGTTGCTGCTTGTATTGTTTTTTGAAAATACTTTCTCTGTAGCCAAAGGCACAATCGGCAGCGGCAAAATGCAACAGGCATTTGTCTTGTAAATGCCAGGCTGTTACTTCATGCAGTACATCTTTTATTTCCACACCATACGCTCCAATGTTTTGAATGGGCGATGCACCTACATTGCCGGGTATCAAGGATAAATTTTCGATGCCTGCATAGTTATGTGCAATGCAATACTGCACAAATGCATGCCAGTTCTCTCCGGCATTGGCTTGTACATAGTAGTGCTCATCATCTTCCTCCAACAATTGAATGCCTTTGATTTGATTGTGCAAAACCAAACCATCAAAGGGTTTTGTAAACAGCATGTTGCTACCACCACCGAGTATCAATGTTTGAGCGTAGCCCGTAGCCGCTGCTTGTAATTCTTGCAAGGAATCAAGTGAATCAAAAGCCGCAAAGCCTTTCACCAAAGCAGGCACGCCAAAGCTGGTGAGTGGTTGCAGGTTATAGTTGGTTTGTATCGTCATGCTACGAGCTTATTGCTTAATTCATCATTCCTACTGCGGATCTACATCAATCGACACCCGTACTCTTTTAAAAGCTTCCTGATGTTGCATTTCTACAATAGCTGTTTTGATGTCTGCTTTTGCTTGTTCTAAAAACGCCGCATTGCGGGGGAGCTTCAGCAACAGTTCGGTAATGTATTCGTTGCGGATGCGGTTGATGGGTGGCTCGGCTGGTCCGCTGATGTACTTGTCGTATTTGGTGCGCAACCATGCACCCAATGCATCGCAGGCCATCCATGAAGTGGTTTGATCTTTGTGCTTGCATTGCAGCATAATGAGCCTGCTGAATGGCGGATAAAAAAACAATTGCCGCTGCGCTACTTCGTATTGGTAAAAAGCAGGGAAGTCGTGCTGTTGTAAAAACGGAATGATGGGGTTGGCGGTGTCGAACAATTGTACCACCACTTTTCCTTTTTCACCTTTTCTGCCGGCACGTCCACTTACTTGTTCTATCAGTTGGAAAGCCCGCTCCGCTGCTCTGAAATCTGCAAACCGCATAATGCCATCTGCATCGGGAATGCACACCAAACCTACGTGGTCAAAGTCGAGGCCTTTTACCACCATTTGTGTGCCGGCCAGTATTTGTATGCGTTGGTCTTCAAACTGTCGGATGAGGTTTTCATGACTGTGTTTGCCCCGCACACTGTCAGTATCCATACGGGCCACAACCGCCTGCTCAAAGGTTTGATCGAGCAATTCTTCCAGTTGTTCTGTGCCAAAGTTTTTCTGCCGAAAATCCTGACTGCCGCAAGCACCACAGGTTTTCGCCAATGGATAAGTAGTGCCGCAATAATGGCAATGCAATTTTTGTGTGCTCTTGTGGTAGGTGAGTGACACATCGCATTGATCGCATTTGGGTATCCAACCACAGGTGCCGCACAATTGGTAGGGTGCATAACCACGACGATTTTGAAACACAATCACCTGCTTATTTTGCTGCAAGGTTTGGTTGATGCGTTCTTTCATCGCCTCCGTTAAAATCACTTTTTGTTTACGACTTTCCGGCACCTGTTTCAGGTCGATGATTTCTATATCGGGCAATTGCAAATCGCCGTATCGTTCGGTGAGTGTTACGAGACCGTATTTATGCTGTAAGCAATTGTGATAGCTTTCCAGCGAAGGGGTGGCGCTGCCGAGCAATACTTTGGCATTGCAAACGGAGGCATAAAAAATAGCAGCATCTCTTGCATGGTAGCGTGGTGGTGGATCGTATTGTTTGAAAGAACTGTCGTGCTCTTCATCCACTACCATCAATTTGAGATTGCAAAAGGGCAAGAACAACGCCGACCGTGCACCCAATACTACCTGTATTTCGCCCGACTTTACTTTGTTCCACAATTCCAGTCGTTCGTTGGCATTGAACTTAGAATGGTAAATGCCTACAAATCCACCGAGGTGCTGGCGCAGTTTGCGAACAATTTGAGAAGTCAATGCAATTTCCGGCAACAGGTACAAACATTGCTCACCCCGTTGTATGGCTTCTGCCATCAGCTGAATGTACAATTGTGTTTTACCACTGCCCGTTACACCATGTAGTAAAGTCACAGCATGTTGTTGCATGCTGTCTTTTAGTTGCTGCAGCGCTGTTTGTTGTGCTGCAGAAAATTGAATGTCTACATTCAACGCTTTGGCTACCTGTGGCAGGCGGTCTACGCTTCGTTTTTCCAATTGCAACACACCCTTGCTTACCAGCCCATCTAACACCGAAGGGGTGACACCAGATTTTTTCAGCAATGCAGGTTTCGTTACCTGTCCTTCGGTGCGGTCGTAGTGCAAAAAGGAGAGGAGTAAATCCAATTGCTTGGGTGCTTTCTGCCATTCGTTGATGAGCTTTTCCAATGCCGCTTCGTTGCGGTACACAGGCGCCAGTAACACGTAGGTTTCTGTTTTTTCCTTGTAGGTTTCCTGAATGGATTCCCACACCGTGGCTATGCCTTTTTCCACTAATTTTTTTACAACGGGATACACATTGTTGCTATCGAGCAAAGACTGTATTTCGCCTAGGTTGAGTTGTTGTTTTATTTCCAATGCCTCGGTGAGGATGTATTCTTTATCACTCAATTCTTGAATGGCCACTGTGTGTCCGTCGTTGTATTGAATAACGCTTTCGCTGCTGAGTTTGAGATGCGCTGGCAAGGCCGCCATCATCACTTCGCCTTCGGTGCTGCAGTAGTATTGTGCTATCCATTCCCACAGGCGCAATTGCTCGGGCATTACTACGGGAGCTTCATCTAATACTTCTAGAATGGGTTTGGTTTCATACAGGCCAGGCACATCGGTGTGCAGGCGTTTGATGATGCCCGCATAACGTTTGCTTTTTCCTACCTGTACTATCACACGGCTGCCTTGCTGCACCCGGTTGTTCCATTCGGCGGGTATGCTCCAGGTAAGAATTTTGGGTAAATAAATGGGCACAATCACATCGGCAAACAGCGAAGGTTTTTCTTGCTGAAATAAAAGCTGGTTGCTATGGTTACCGTTTTTGTGCATCCCGATTGTTGTAGTCAATAATAATGGATTCCATCAAATCATACACCCGTTTTTTTAGCAGGGGCAGGTCTTGCATGGTTAGTCCTTCAGTAGGTACTTCTTTTAAAATTACGGCTCTGCTTTTACCCGGCCGTAAGCGCCAGATAGACGCATAGTGCATCCTCGTTTTAGCATCCAGAAACACAATGGGTTTGATGGCAGTATTGGTTTCGATGGCAATACGAAAGGCGCCATCATAAAACGATTTGAGCGGCGCCCCTGTTTCATTAAACGTGCCTTCTGGAAAAATAAAGATGGAGCGGTTGTGTGCCAGCACTTCTTTGAGCATGGCTACACTACGGGCACGGCGTTCGGGGCTGCTGCGGTCTACCAATACAACTGCTAATCGATATAAAATACCAAACACCGGAATTTTCGCCATTTCATATTTGCCCAACACCCGAATGTTGGTATGGCGCAATGCTTGAAAAATCAACGGAATATCGAGGTAAGAAATATGGTTGGCTACAAACACAAAATGGCGTTTGCGGTCGAGTGGTTCTTCCCAAATATTTACATGCCAAATGCCTATAAGTGCAAACCACAAATGACTCCAAATACGGGAGAGATGAATAACGAGATTGCCGCCCAACGGTTGGCCAAGCAGCATGGCAATGATGATACCCGGCGTTACAAGAAACAGGCCTCCAGCAAACACCGCGAAGGCGTAAATGCAATAGGGAATCCAGAAAATGCTGAGCAACTTTTGCATAGCTATCATTACACTACCGTCATGGAATGGGCAACGGCTTTGGCCGCAAACATAGGCTTTACACGGCTCCACAGCAATTTGAAAAATTCACTGTACCGGTAATTATCGAGGGCTTGTGTATGGCTCCAGCGACTGATGGTAAAAAATACATGCGGCTCCTGATGGTCTTGGTATGCATTCAACTCGAGGCAGCCTTCAAATGCTGCAATGTGTTGTTTGTGTTCTTGAAATATTTGGCGAAACTCTTCGATGTGTTGTGGCATCAACGTGAGTTTTACCACACGGGTTAATGGTTGCATAGCGTAAAAATACAAAGGAAGAAGTACGAGGTACGAAGGGTGGCGTACACTTAATCTACAAAACGGATACGGACTGTTTGGTAAAACAGTCGTGAATTCATGAACTGATCGCTGGCATTTGCTGTAAAAGCCTGCAGACCAAACAAACCGGCGGCATTGCCCTTGTTCACTGCTATTTCCAGATAGCCGGCAGTATTGAAGAAAGCCAGTTTATCGCCTTCGGGCACACTGCCATAATGCTCAGAAATAGTGGTGATGCGGTCATCGTTTTTGAAACTGATTTCGAAGCGGCGGCCGCGGCCTACTTTGTCGAAATCGGATTTCATAACATTCACCACCACATTTTCAAAGCGATCTACAAAAATGATGCGGCTTTCAATGTAATCGTCGTACAGCAAAGGTTGTACGGCACTACGGGTTACAATTTGCTCTGGTTCTTCGCCCAGCAGGTGCAGCGATGTGCCATTGTCAACGGCTTGAATGGCGGCACCAATGGCATTCATCCAGGCCATACTGTTAGCAATATTTGCTGCATCAATGGGTAATACTATGCATTCGTAAGGGCCTTCATCCAAAATCATGGGAAGCAAGCCATTGTCGGCACAGGCAAAAAAATGTCCGTTTTGAAAAGCAATCAAACAGCGGGGCGATGGCGAGTGAAACAAATTCACCAACACAATATGCCAGCTGTACATGGGAAAATGCGGATAGGCACTGCGTACAAAGTAGGCCGCTTCGTTGTAGTTGAACGGCGTGATATTGTGCGAAATATCTGCTATTTGCCAAGCGGGGTTGTTTTGCCACAGCCTGCCTTTAATGGCGCCGGTTATATAGTCTTTGTAACCGATATCGGATGTTAGCGTAAGTATTGGCACAATGAATGCAGCAGTTCGTTTGGTGTATAATGGGTGCGGATAAAAGCGGCTGCAATGTCAGTACTGCTGGGCATATTTCAAAATGCAAACAGCAAGGTGAGTTTACTTCACCAAAACATTGTCTTTATAGAAAAATTTACGGACAAGTTTATCGGCCAGTGCCGGAAAAAACTTGTTCATAAATACAGTTTGTTTTCCCTGGAATGTCATCACCAGGGTACGTTTTCTTTTGGCAATGGCATTCATGATATGGACCGCACATTCTTCCGAAGTCATCATGGCTTTTTCATCCATGGGGCTTTCGCCCTGTGCCTTTGCATCTTTGTTGAGTGCCGCATTGCGAATGTTGCTGCTGGTAAAGCCGGGGCACACCCACATTACATTCACGCCACTCTCCAACAGTTCGGTACGCAAGGCTTCCATCCAACCTTGCAGGGCCCACTTGCTGGCGCTGTAGCCACTGCGGCCGGGCAGGCCACGGTAGCCGGCAATGGAACTTACGCCAATGATGTCGCCTTTTTGCTGCTGTATGTAGGGCAGGGCATACTTGGTGCAATACACCACGCCCCAAAAATTAATGTCCATCACTTTGCGGATGGTATCCAGCGAAGCTTCGTGAAACTCGGCCCGCATGCTGATGCCCGCATTGTTGACCAAAATATCAACGGTCGAAAAGTTGCGGATAACGGCGTTGATGAAATTGCGGCAATCGGTTTCGTTGCTTACATCGGCCACCATGGTAAACAACTTACTGCCAGGGTTTTGTACTTGCAGTTGGTACAGTTTATCACTGTTGCGGCTGCAGGTAGCCACATTGGCGCCTGCTTTCAGCAATTCTTCTACCATGGCACGGCCAATGCCGTCGCTGCCACCTGTTACTACAACTGTCTTGTTTTGAAAATATGCGGGGTTGTGTACCAATATTGCCATAGTGTATGCAAAGTTGGTCAATCGGAGAGGCGGTGTTGTTAATGAATTTGCAAACAGCCTGTTGATAAAGGGAAAATATTTTTTTTGGTTGCAATGGAGTCGACTCCTATTTTTGCACTCCCAAAAACGGAATACGCACAGCGAATTCTGTTACTGGAACGGGAGATCTGGTAGCTCAGTTGGTAGAGCAATACACTTTTAATGTATGGGCCCTGGGTTCGAGTCCCAGCCGGATCACGAAGAAAGTCCTCGCAGCAATGCGGGGACTTTTTATTTGGTCAAGTTTTCAGGAAATAGTTTTCCGCAGGTAGAATAAATAATCAGAGCTTAATCGATAACTCAACTTTTCCGCCGAGGCCTATCTCTTGAAGCTATTTTTCTTTTCCCAGGCTTTGTTTCAACTTGAAGTGCGGTCACTATAAATTCTTCGTAGCCAGCCTCTAAAGAATCCCTTTTTGGGGTGGCAGGCTTTCCAAAATGCCTGTTTTTGATTTGCTCCAAAGTCGTGATGTTTTTATTTGACCGCATAAAATTCTTCTTTGCTGAGTAAAATTACTTCGCTATTCAAACACTTCGTCTTTATCCAAGAAGCCGAATTCTTCTATTTGAGGTAAAATCTTGTTTGCAAGTTCTTCATTGGCTTTGCTCAATGCTTTCAATTCGTAGGTTGCTATATTATGCTCGGTTAAGCAACGTCTGATCTGGTACCATCCGGCATCCCATGTTTCAATTTTCCATTTGTTGGTGGCCATTTGGTTCAGGTTTGAGTAGAACAGTTGGTACACAATTTTTGCCTGCTCAATCACTTGTTTAGCTTCTGCTGACAGCTCATTTTTAGAAAGCCATTCTGCCACAAAACGATTTTGGTCGTTTACAAGTTGAAGTTTAAAGTCCGGGTCTTTAATTTCCCAATGTTTGATTAGTTCAATTTTAAAGGGGTAGAAATTGTTTTTAACATGATATATCTTGTCTAAGTATAGCACATTTCTTAAAGCCGATGTTTGATTCGAATTTGAAAACAAACTCCAAACGATACAGTCATTATAAAACTCGTTTGAGGGTTCAGTATGTGGTACTAAAAATTGATTTCGATCATTGAGCCAGGTTGGTTTCGGGATTTTCCTAACTGCATGGAGTGTCAACGCTTTTTCAAAATTCTCTTTTATAACTGTAAATGCACCAGCACTAACACTTGGGGATGAAAGAATTGAAACGTATTTAGCATTCTGAAAATCATTGCCTTTACTACAAATAGAAGCTAAAAAATCAGGTCTTGCTCTATGTCTTGTATCTGTGTTTCCATCCTTAACAGTAATACCGTTACTCAATGCAGGGAGAATGAAATCATTTGAATTTTGTGGTCTCGGAAACCAATTATTTAAAACGTCTTTTTTCTTGATTAACTGTAAATGTTTTACTCCAATAGTCGCCCCTTCACTATTGGCGATGTCAATTTCAACTGATCTCTTCTTGCCTGACTCAGATAAATTCCAAATCATAAATGAAATTGGAAAGTCACCAGTCACTCCATGAAAACATTTAGAGTGAAATAAAAAGCCTTTCTCAAACTTAAAATTAAAATGCCTATCTCTATATTCAACACTATCAGGGGCATTTAAATATTTCAAAGTCGAAAACATGCCTAAATAAGACTTCTTGGGTAATTCCTTAACTATTCTAAACATGAATTGAGCAAAGAGTTCACGTTTAGCATGGCCTGCATCAACTTTATCCATTGCAGATTCAACTTTTGTTTTGCTTACACCTTTTTTTGAACTACCGTCTGATTTTGCATCTTGAGCAGTAGCAAATGGCGGATTGATGTAAACAATCCATGTAATATTGGGGTCAGCTAATTCATCTTTTAGCTTTTTGGGGAGCTTCCAGTTAGGCTCAAACGGCAAATTACCTTTGTTAAACACGTATTCAACATCATCATTCAGGTAGTCATATTGAAAGCAGGTAGCATTGGGAAATACTTTTTTCAAATGGTCTGCTTCACTGCCGTGCAAGGTAGACATGTATAAATACTTGTATGCTTCTGCGGGCAGGTGGTATTCGAGATTACCGGTTCCGGCAGCCATATCCCATATTCTGAACTTGCCTGATTTATACCAGTTTTTACCCAACACCTCGTTCCAATAATGAACAGCTTTTTTACCGAAATGTAACGGGGTGTAAAATTCACCTTCAAATCTTCTTTGGCTTTCATCGGTAAGTCGGTCCAGTTTTGCATGAATACCATTGATGGTTTCAGCATTTTCTACATAATCATAAACACTCCAAAAATAATCGTAGTCCTTCATCAGGACTTTTTGTGTTTTAGAGTTTTTGTCTTCGAAAGTGAAAACCACCCGGCTGTTATCCTTATCAATAATGACTTTGTCTCGTTGAATATTAGCCAGAAAGTAAAATGAAGGCTTGTATCCATTCACGATGTAAGGTCCAATGACTGATTTCCAGTGGTCAAAAACTGCTTCAAAGTTTTCTTCGTTGATTACTTTCTTATCGCCAAAGTCAAATATCAGTTGCGGATTCAGTGCATTGTCAAGGTTCTTTTTAAAAGCATCCAGCTCCTGCCTTTTCGTAATAGCGTAAATATGAATCTTTCCTGTCTCGGGTTCTTTTACTAAGTGGTCAATCAGTTTTGGGTCGGGTTTACTGGCAGGCCTTTCCCAATCATAGGCATCACTTGTGTAGTATGTGCTCCATTTTCTTGTTTCGGTAAGTGTTGCTTCGTTCTTATCGGCAAGGCAAATGAAAAAAGGAATGGCTTTGCTAATTTGAACGTATTTGAGCCTACGGATGTAGTAAAGCGATTGAGCCAGTATGGTCGCAAGAGCTTTAAGATTATGGAAGTTCTTATCGGCCTTAAATTCAAAAAGAACCTGCGGAGTGTATAAGTCATTTCTGCTGGAAGTGTTGTATTTGATATTGAAGAAATTGGCATAAATGCCTCTTACTTCATCTTCCTGTGTGGATCTCTCTAGCTGATTTTTAAACTCTTCGAATTTCATTTCTCTTATTTGAGTTTGTTTCACTTCGATAAAAATAGGCCTTTGGCATTACTTGTTTGTTCTGAGTAAAAAAATGGGTTTCACCAAAACAAAACAACCCGTAACCATCACAGCTACGGGTTGTTGGTAAAAGAAAGCAGCAAGATTATTTACCCGCTTTCTTCACGTATTTCTCCAGCCAGCTGTATTGCTCCCACAGCAGGTGCAGCAGGTTTTCTTCGGCAGCGTAGCCATGGCTTTCATATGGCAGGCTTACAAAACGTACTGTACCGCCGTGGCCTTTGATGGCATTGTACAAACGTTCGCTGTTGATGGGGAAGGTGCCGGGGTTGTTGTCGGCATCGCCATGCACCAACAGAATGGCATCTTTAATTTTATCGGCATAGCTAAACGGACTCATTTTGTAATACAAGTCGGGTGCCTGCCAGTAAGTGCGTTCTTCATTTTGGAAACCAAACGGCGTCAACGTACGCATATAAGCTCCACTGCGGGCAATACCGGCCTTAAACAGGCGGCTGTGGGCCATCAGGTTGGCCGTCATAAAGGCGCCATAGCTGTGGCCACCCACTGCTGCACGGCTGGTATCGCCAAAGCCCAAATCGTGTGCTGCTTTCAGGCCTGCTTCAGCATTCCAAATGAGTTGCTCTACAAAGTTGTCGTTGGGTTGCTTGTCGCCTTCGCCCACAATCGGAAACTCCGACTCATCCATTACCGCATAGCCTTGTGTAGCATAAAAAATGGGTGAGCCCCAGTTGAGGCGTGTAAAGGTGTATTTGCTACCTCGTACCTGTGCAGCATCGCTGGCGCTTTTAAACTCACGTGGGTAAGCCCACATCACAATGGGCAAACGGCCATCTTTCTTTGCATCATAACCGGCAGGCAGGTAAACAGTTGCTGTAAGGTCGATACCATCTACACGTTTGTAAGTGATTTTTTGCTTGCTAATCTGTCGCAAGGCAGGCTGAGGATCGGGGAAGCTAGTCAACGCTTTTACGGTATTGGCCTTGATGTCACGCATGAAATAATTGGGTGCTTCTGTCGGGCTTTGACGGCTGGTAATTACCCATCCTTTTTCAGCATCCAAAACATCAGTTACGCTTTCGTAGTAGCCTTTTTCGCAGCGCCAAACGATGTTGTTCTTTTTGCTGGCCAAATCGAAAATGGCATAGAAAGGCAAATCGCCATCAGGAGATGCGCCGGCACCAATCATGGGAATGCCAGTGCCATTGTTCACCGTTTGCAGCACATTGCGGCCATACTGATTGCGATGTAATACGGGAGAACCCGGATCGCTGTAGCGGTCGTTGGTGCTGCGGTCGAAGAGTACTTCTTTAGCACCGGTGCTTGGGTTGAGCATCGACAATTTTGCCCGCTGCTTGCCTTGCAGACCTTCATTCAACAAGGCCATGTTGGCATCGCCCCACACCATGCCGCGGTAACGCATTTCAGTTTTGGTGAGTTCTTTTTCGGCGCCGGTAAATGGAGCACTCAACATGTATACTGCATCATGAAAGGGTACATTGTTTTTCATGATACCGCCATCGAGTGGCTTGGCCCAATACACAGTGGCTGGCTCATCGGCCCGCCAGTTGTGGCCACGGGTAATGTCTTGCACGTTGTCGAAACCTGTGGGTGAACTTTCTGCCGACGGCAATTCGGCCAGCACTTTCACGGTTGCACCTTTACGATCGGTTATTTTCATGGTGCTGGGAAAACCATTTACCTGCACCAGATAGCTGAATGGCTTTTTGATGGTTTCGATGAGGTAATATTTTTTGTCGGGGCTTACTGAGGCACGGCTGTAAATGGCCGGAGTGCCAATGGCTGTTTCTAAACCGCCTTTGTTTTCTACCAACTGACTGGTGGCATAAAATTCAAACAGTTGCTCGTCGTAAGGATTCTTGATCAAATCCTGATAGGTACGGCTGGGAGCGGCTTTGCCGAGGTTTTGCTGTACCACAGGACCCTTGGGTGCTAATGGCTTTGGTGGTGCCTGCGAAGCTGGTTTCAATGCCACGTAGTACAACAAAGTAGCATCGTCTACATAGCTGTAGTCGCCCAGTACCAGGTTCAGGCTCTTCTTGTTTACTTTTTTGGCTACGCCGGTTTTGATATCTGCCTCGTACAAATCAATGGTGTTGGCGGTGGTATGGCTGAAGGCAAATTTTGTCTGCGAAGGATTCCAAACGGGGCTGCCAGCTTTCAGGTTGGCGGGCAGGCCAGTTACCTGCATTTCTTTGCCGGTGGCTACGGTTTTGATTTTAAAATTGGTGATGTAGGTGCTGCGGCTGGGGCCAAAATTATTTGGGTTGAGGCGCATGCCTGCAATGCGGAGTTCGGGCTGTGCCAGTTCTTCAATTTTGGGGTAAGAGCTACGTTCACTGAGCAGCATGTACGTGCCTTTGTCGTCGATGATGACAGAAGGCGTGCCGGCTGCCAGCAAAATATCGGCAATGGCTTGAGGTGGTCGCTGATACTGAATGTCGTCTTGTGCCATGCCCTGCAGCGAAAAGGCGAAGAGCAGGAGGCCAAGGAATTTCTTTTTCGTCATCATGCTTTATTGTGTTTTGAGAAAGATAGGACGATGTTTTGGGTTTTGTCCGACTGTTGCGTTTTTTCAACGCAAAGGCGCAAAGCCGGTAAGATTTTGAGAGAAGAATGTTTCGGGTTTTTAGTTGGTGGTTTGCAGGTTCGGGTTTGGTTGATGGGAGCTGTTGAGTTCTTTCTTTCCTCCGTTTCTCAGTGGTACCGATGTAAGCATGCTTTTGAGTTGCTGTCATAAAAAATGGAACTGAGCATTCACTCAGTTCCATTAAAATCTTTGTGTCTTAGCTACTTGGCGTTGAAAGAAAAATCATCCATTTACCCAGGCTTCCCTTTCTTCCGGATTAAATTTCCAGGGGGCAAAGTTGTTTTCAATATTACCAAACATGGCATTCCACTCGCCGGGGCTGTTGCTCTCGTCGAGGATGAGGTAGCGGCGTTGTTTCAAAATAATATCCAGCGGAGAAATGCTTACAGGGCACTCTTCCACACAGGCATTGCAAGTGGTACAGGCCCGCAGTTCCTCCACCGTAATGTAATCATGCAACAAGCTTTTACCATCGTCTACCCATTGGCCATTGTTGGCCGCCAGCACTTTGCTTACTGCTTCGGCACGGTCACGGGTTTTCATCATGATAGCCCGGGGGCTGAGTACTTTTCCGGTGCTGTTGGCCGGGCAGGCGGTACTACAACGGCCACATTCGGTGCAGCTGTAAGCATCCAGCAAATTCTTCCAGCTGAGGTCAAAAATATCTTTGGCACCAAACTGATTGGGCGGCGCCTCGGGCAGTTGACTGAGCACAGGATGTGTAGCAATATCCTGCCCCATGGCCAGTGCCACTTCCTTCTGAATCTCTGGCATGTTCTGCATTTTGCCATAGGTTTCGGGGCGGGCAAACCACGCATTGGGAAAGGCAAACAAAATGTGCAAATGCTTGCTGTACGGCAAGTAGTTCAGGAAGGCCAGAATGCCGATGATGTGCAACCACCACGCTGTTCTTTCAATGCCTGCCAGTGTTGCGTTGGACAAGCCGCTTAACAAAGGGGAGATGTACTGACTAATGGCAAACGGGCCAACTGCATGTTCAGCATACGGCGCCACGTTGTTGGCAATCAGTACGCCTTCGGTGGCATTCATGAGCAAGAACAACGACATCAATACAATCTCCGTGAAGAGAATGTAATTAGCATCGCTGCGGGGCCAGCCATTCAAATCATTGCTGATAAAACGACGTAGTTTCAGCACGTTTCTACGCACCAAAAACACTACGCAAAAAACGAGTACGGCAAAGGCCAGTATTTCAAAAGCATTGATGAGAAAACTGTAAAAACTGCCCAGCATGGGAGCAAACAAACGATGGGTGCCCAACACACCATCCAGCACTATTTCCAATACCTCAATATTGATGATAACGAAACCCGCATACAGCACAAAGTGCATGATGGCCACCAGCGGATTTTTGAACATCTTTTTTTGGCCCAGCGCCAGCAATAATAAGTTGCTCATCCGCTTGTTGCGGTCGGTTTCAATGGTCTCGTCCTTACCCATTAAAATGACCTTACGGATACGCCCAATGTTGCGGGAAAACAACCAAACAGCTGCGGCAACAACACTTACAAACAACGCCTGAGCCAGATATTGCATACAAATAAGTTTAGCAAGCACAATAAATCGATGGCACTAAATTAAGTGCCCTGCTGCTATATTGTTTGTTTTGTGGTTAATTTGCCACAAAGCGTTTACAAAGTGGTTAAAAATTACATACTGGATAAGGCAGGCATCGACTTGCGGTTGCAGCGGATGGCCTTGGAAATAGCCGAGCAAAATATGGATGAGCAACGCATTGTAATTGCCAGTATTTTGCCCAATGGCGCCATCATGAGCGACATTATCAAAAAAGAGTTGGCTAAATATTTCGATGGTGTTATTGAAGAACTGACCATTGATCTGGATAAACGTCATCCCGGTGAAATATCGCTGAGCAATCAGCCCGATTTGAATGGTGCTGTACTGCTGTTGCTCGACGATGTGGCCAATAGCGGCAAAACGCTCACCTATGCTTTGAAGCCATTTTTAGAGCATCATCCCAATAAAATTCAGACTGCAGTTCTGGTAGCACGTACCCATCGTAAGTTTCCGATACAGCCTGATATTGTTGGGTTCAGCCTGGCCACTACGCTGCAAGATTATATTGATGTAGAAGTGGCGGATGGTGTAATGACCGGTGCATGGATTGCGTAAATCAATAACAAACAAAAAAGCGGCCAATACTTATGTGTTGGCCGCTTTTTTTAAATACACTACCTGCTATTTCAATAGCGCCTTTATGGCATCGGTATTGTATTCTTCCTTGCCTGAAATCTCTTTTACCAGTTGTCCGTTCTCATCAAAGAAAAAGCTGGCCGGAATGCCGGGAACATTCAGCAAATCGGGGAGGTCGCCAGCAGGCATGTAACTATGTGCAAACAGGTTTTTGCCTTGCATAAACTTGATGGCATCAGCTGCGTCTTCATCAAGCGATAATAAGATAATGGCTGCTTTACTGGTGTCGATAGATGCGGCAAGCTGTTCAATGCCTGGCATTTCTTCCCGGCATGGTCCGCACCACGATGCCCACAAATTGAGCAATATTTTTTTTCCTTTAAATGAAGCCAGCGAAACGGTTTTGCCACTGAGCGTTTTCATGCTTAGTTCGGGCAATGTTTTACTATTTTCAGCAGGAGCAATTGCTGTTGCAGCAGGCTTATTTTGACAGGCCATTACCCCTGCTGATAGTAGCAAAACGAGTGCAAAAGCAGAGAAGAGAATACGTTGCATAATGAACATTGAGATGGTTCAAAAATAAGGAAGCACCCACTGGCATTGTGTTAAATGCCGGTGAGTGCCCGTTGTTTCAAATAATAATTAAGCTGATTTGCGTACCAGTATATTAATGACATCTTCTACACTACCACCATTGTAAATATTGGCTACGCCTAATTGTTTCAGGTAGCTCACTACCTGGCCGCTGCGGTTGCCGCTCCGGCAAAAGAACACAATGTTTCTTTGACCAATACCTTCAATGCTTTTCCATTGTGCAGGTATTTGATCCATGGGAATGTTGATACTGCCTTCAGCTTTGTACATGTTGAATTCCATTGCTGTTCGTACATCTACAAACAGTGTGTCGGGGAGTTGAACAATTTGTTGGTATTGCATATTCGTTGTTTTTCATTGGTGATGATTGTACAAAATTGCATAGGGTCGTCAGGCCTATGTATGACTCAAGTTACACAAGCATCTTTGGCAATTTGTGCTACTGTTACATGCTACTGTTACAAAAGAAAGACCTCCGCATAGCGAAGGCCAATCTTGTCATTAAGCAGCACACTTTTACTCACTCACCAGTGTATTGCCATTAGCTGTCCATTCATTAATGCCACCCATATAGCTGGCAATATTTTTATAACCGGCTTTCGCCAAAACCGAATATGCAATAGCTGTTCTGTCGCCACCCTGGCAATGCAGTATTACAGGTGATTCTGTAGGAATTTTATCCATGTTTTTTTCAATGGTTCCTACAAAAACGTTTGCGGCGTTTTTAATGTGGCCAGCTTTGTATTCTGCCACACCACGCAGGTCAATGATGCGTGTGTCGCTATTGTCTGCCATTTTTTCTTTCACTACATTTTCGTCTACCAGTGCTGCTGTTTCCAGTTTGCCACCGGCAGCTTCCCATGTTTTTGTAGAGGGAATAAAGCCCAGGATATTATCCAGACCAATCCGCATCAACTTTCTGGTAAGATCATCGAGTTGCTCAGGGTCTGCCAACAGGATAAAAGATTCATCATAATTGAGGAACCAGCCAGCCCATGTAGCAAATGCGTTGTTGCCCTGAATATTGAGTGTGCCGGGAATGTAGCCAGCGGCAAAGTCCATTTTCAAACGGGTGTCAATTACTTTAATGCCTTGCTTCATAGCAGCCATCAGTTCTTCGGTATTCAGCTGCTTCAGTTTTGGAACGCTTGTGAGCAAGGGGCGGTCCACTTTATTCAGCTTTTTCATCATAGCAAAGTACTTGGGCGGCTCGGGCTGGTCTGCCAGCAAAAAGTTGATGAACCCGGCTTCATCCTGCTGAAAACGGAATGCCCAGTTACGTACTTTTTCATAACCCACAGTAGAGCTGGGCACTGCGCCCAAAGCCTTTCCACAGGCCGAACCGGCACCATGGCCGGGCCATACTTGTATGTAGTCTGCCAGTGCGGTAAACTTCTGAATAGATTCAAACATTTGGTGTGCACCTTTGTCCTGAGTGCCAACCAAACCTGCGGCTTTTTCCAGTAAGTCGGGGCGGCCAATATCACCTACAAATACAAAGTCACCTGTAAAAATCATCACAGGCTCTTCGCTGGCCGACACATCTGTCAGCAAAAAGCTGATGCTTTCAGGAGTGTGCCCGGGTGTATGCAGCACTTCAATTTTCAGGTTGCCCACTTTTACAATGTCGCCATGCTTCAATGCGTTGTGTGCAAATTCATATTCCCAACCGGGGCCGCCTTCGCCACTCAAATACATTTCTGCACCAGTAAGAGCAGCCAATTCACGTGAGCCCGCCAAGAAGTCGGCATGTATATGTGTTTCGAAGATGTGGGTGATCTTCATATTGTTTTGCACAGCTATCTCGAGGTAGGTGTCTACATCTCTTTTGGGGTCAATAACTGCGGCTACACCTGCTTTTTGACAGCCGATAAAATAGCTGGCTTGTGCAAGCGTTTTGTCGTACACGTGTTGAAAAAACATATGGATTAAATTGATTGGTTACAAAAATGATGGTGTAATGGATAAACTTGTAATGATGGAGTATCACTATTAGTGAGCCGATGGAACAGAGAGGAAAAGCTCTTTGATAATGATGTAAATACCCATTACCAACACAAACCAGCCGAAGCCTTTTTTTAAACTTGCTGCAGAAACTTTTTTACTCAGCAAATTGCCTACAAAAATACCTGCTATGGCCAGAGCTGTA
Organism: Bacteroidota bacterium; assembly: GCA_020161435.1. GTDB lineage: Bacteria > Bacteroidota > Bacteroidia > Chitinophagales > Chitinophagaceae > Phnomibacter. Next base: position 373,915 of record JAIUNV010000004.1, read on the forward strand.
ACGGTAAGCAAAAGGGGCCAGTCCATGACTGTTTTACCCAAGTCGCCGGTAAAACCGAGTAAAGACTTTGCTGCAATAATGAGGAGTGAAGTGCCCACCGCTTGTTTCATGGGGAGCTTGCTGAGCAGCACCAATGCTGGAATAATTAAGAAACCACCGCCGGCACCTACCAGTCCGGTAAGCACACCTACTATGGCACCTTCCAGCAAAATCAATGGGTAGTTGAATACTTGTTTTTCTTCAGGACAATCAACGCATTTTTTCTTTTCTCTAATCATAGAGATGGAGGCAAACACCATCAGGATGGCGAAAAGCATCATCATTAGTAAAGGCTTCGTCACAATGAAATCACCTATGGTAAACACTTCATTGGGTAGGGCAGGTACTATAAAAGCACGGGTGGCATACACAGCTGCTATAGATGGGATACCAAAAATGAGTGCTGTTTTCAGGTTTACTTCTCCGGCTTTATATTTTGGGAAAGCACCAACCAAACTTGTAGCTCCTACAATAAATAATGAGTAAGCTGTGGCAGCTACAGGGTTTACACCAAACAAGTACACCAATACAGGAACCGTGAGTATAGAACCACCTCCGCCAATTAAGCCTAATGAAATACCAATGACCAGCGATGCGAGATAACCTGCTACTTCCATGAATTCGATTTAGAATACAAAATTGTCTGGTTGTTATTAGTTCTTCTGTGATTGTAATCACTCAAGATAGAATGTAAAAATGAGCTGAGTACTTTTTAGCATTTACGTTCATTTTCGCAGCCATTCAAAAGAGTTCCGATGAATACTTATCCATCCGTTCTTTTCCATTTTTTTCATCAGGCGGCTGATGACTTCGCGGCTTGAGTTGAGATCGTTGGCTATTTCCTGGTGCGTCAGTTTTACATGGTTGCCAAATTGTTTTACTTGTTTCAGCAAATAAAATTCAAGGCGTTCATCCATATTTCTGAAAGCAATTTCATTTACTGTTTGCAATAAATCATTATAACGTGAACGGTATGTTTTGATAACAAAGTAGTGCCAGCTCTTGTATTGCCCTAACCATTTTTCCATGTATTGTAACGGCACCGAAAGTACTACTACATCCGTGAGAGCTTTTGCCATGGCTTCGCTTTTTTCATGACCAAAATTGCATACCATACTCAAGGCACAAGCCTGCCCGGGCTCTAAGTGGTACACAAAAAACTCATCGCCTTCGTCGTCATCCTGATACAGTTTTACAACACCCTCAATCACCATCATGGTTGATCGGATGGGGTGCCCTTTTTTCAAAATCACAGACCCGGCTGCAAAGCTTCTTACGTTGCCATATTGCAACAGTTCTTCATACAGCCCGTCTTCAAGATTGGGGAATAATTTGCGTAGCGTCAGCTCGTCGGGCATAGTATTGTATCGTTGAAGTAATGATTCGTTAAGTACAAATAAAAATTGTTGCCAACCGGGGTTAAGTGATAATAGTCACCACCGGATTTTAGAGTTGGCTGACCGGCTCCTGATAGGCTGATCTTGGTAAGTCTGTGTTTAAGAGTGCCTGAATGCCGCCGGTTATATTGAGTACGTTGCCAAACCCACCGGCAGCCAAAATGCTGGCAGCAGTGGCCGAACGGTTGCCCGAACTGCAGAGTAAATGAATCGTATTGTCCGGGTTCAATGTTTTGCTCCACTTATAAATTTCGCCAAGTGGAAAGTGCTTACTGCCAATGATGTGCTGACTATTGTACTCGCAAGTTTTTCTGACATCCATTAAGCAAATGCCTTGCTGCTGGTGATAATTATTTTCAAAATCATATGCTTCTATATGTAGCAACGCCGCAACAGGTTTTTCTGCCTTAATCCATGCTTCAATACCGCCCTGCAAGTAGCCAATGGTATTGTTGTAACCAATGTTTACCAAACGGGAAATGACAGCTTGTTCTGTGCCTTCATCAAGTACCAACAATATCGGTTGCTGAAGGTCTGTTATCAATGCACCTGTCAGTTTTGAAAACTGATCGTCGAGGGCAATATAAACAGCACCAGGAATGAATGCAGTTGAGAACGCCGATACGGCTCGGGTGTCAATAATTAGTGCAGCATTTTCTTCTCTTGCTTTTTCAAATGCATTTACAGTAAGTGGGTGAAGTCCGTTGCACATCATTTCTTCCTGCGTAGTGGTACAGGCACTTTGATTGAGCAACACATTAAAAGGGTAGTAGGCAGGCGGAACAGGCAAGCCCTCTGTAGCAATTGCAATAAACCTATCCCTTTGCAACTGCGGATTCAAAGCATAATTCACTTTCTTCTGGTGGCCAATTGTATCCACAGGGCTATTGCCAATATTTTTTCCACAGTCGCTGCCTGCACCATGTGCCGGGTAAATCATGATATCGTCTGACAGGGGTAAAATTTTATTGCGTAACGAATCGTATAGTAATCCTGCTAAAAATTCAGGTGTAATTTCAGATTTCAATTGTTGCACAATATCCGGGCGGCCAATTTCTCCCACAAACAAGGTATCGCCTGTAAAAATGGCAATATCTTTTCCGGAGGCGTTACTTACCAGAAACGAAGTTGATTCTAATGAGTGGCCCGGGGTATGCAGCACTTTGATAGTTGACTCACCAACATGTAGCAGGTCATTATCTTTTGCAATATGTGCCCGGTAAAGCGGCTTTGCCGTAGGGCCAAACACGATTGTGGCACCGGTTCTGGCTGCCAGTTCCTGATGACCGCTAATGAAATCAGCATGAAAATGGGTCATCAATACATATTTCAAACGGATATTTGTAGCCGCCAGTTTTTCAAGATAGGGCGAAATAGCCCGCATCGGGTCTATCACTACAGCCTCTCCGGCATCGTACAAAAAGTATCCATTTTCAGAAAGCGCTTCGTTCCGAACTGTTTCTATGTGCATGCGGCTGTAATTTTCACCTAAACGAGATTCATCAAGGCCTTACAAAAGTCAGAACAGTAGCGGCGGGCTACTGTGACACATATCACTGGCACCTACCTGTTTTGCAAAACGAATGAACCAAGGTTTTCCACATTTCTTCTGAAAAATTTCAATGTTTAAACTTTGAAGTCTATTGAGAAATTAAGCTGTTTAAGTATTTCCTATAAGACGGTAAACAAAAAACAACAATTATGCACAGCAGTACAATGCATTATCAATGTTTTAACATTGAAGTTTGTTCATTAATATCAATAACCAAACATAGGAGAGAGATAGAAATAACTGGTATTCAATACTCCTGAGTTAATACGCTAAGCTATTTCTTGCTGATTAGTCATAAATAATTCTTCACTTCTCTGCATGGGCATCAACCAATCGGTTGCGATCCTTGTTATTCACAAAAAGCATTTATGGGCGTACTACAGCAAATCGGTGAGTATTTGTATTTGAAGAAAAAAGATCCAAACAAGCCTACTACTCAGTGGACAAAATACATGCACGGCATCAACAGAATTTCCATTTTGCTGTTTTTGTTGGCCTTGGTTATTCTGGCCGTTAAGCTAATCGTCAAGAAAGGTTAGGCAAGCAGCAGCTTCGAAATATGGCCGGCTGCTGTAGCCGACGCATCACCTCCGGCTGCCAGCAACGCAAAAAGCTCCTCATAGTCCTTCTTTATACGATGAATATTGGATTTGTCGTTCAGAATAGCATCCAGCTCTTTCGAAATGGCTTCCACATTCATGTCGTGCTGAATCAATTCGGTTACCACAGGTTTATCCATAATGAGATTTACCAACGAAATGTATTTGATGGTAATGAGTCGCTTGGCAATGGCGTAGCTGATGGGGCTGCCTTTATAACATACCACTTGTGGAACCCCAAACAAAGCCGTTTCCAGTGTAGCAGTTCCACTGGTTACTAAGGCTGCAGTGGCGGTTTTTAATAGCTCATAAGTAAGGCCGCCCACACAGCTCACATTAGGATAGCGACTAACGAATTGCTGATAAAAACTTTCATCGGTGCCCGGCGCCATAGCCACAATAAATTGATATTGCGGAAAACGCTTGGATACTTCCAGCATCACCGGCAGTTTTACATTTATTTCTTGTTTGCGGCTGCCGGGCAATACTGCAACAATTTGTTTTTCAGAAAATGAGGCAATACATGGCTGAAACTCCTGAATAGTTTGCACCAATGGATGTCCAACGTACTCTACGTGCCATTGCCATTTGTTTTTATAATAGTCTTTTTCAAAAGGCAGTATCACCATCATCAAATCGATGCACTGTTTCATCATTTTTACCCGGTTTTCCTTCCATGCCCATACCTGTGGCGAAATGTAATAGGCCACTTTGTAACCGAGTGGTTTTGCCCATTTGGCTATGCGCAAATTAAAGCCCGGATAGTCAACCAATACAATTACATCCGGCTTGAAGGCTGCAATATCTTTTTTGCAAAAAGACAGGTTGTTGAGAATGGTACGTAGGTTCATGAGCACTTCTGCAAAACCCATGAAAGCCAGCTGGCGGTAGTGTTTCACCAAGGTTGCACCGGCCGCTTCCATTTTATCGCCACCCCAGCAGCGAATGTCTGCCTGCTTATCCTGCAGGTGAATTTGCTTAATGAGATTGCTTCCGTGCAAATCGCCGGAAGCCTCGCCGGCTATGATGTAATACTTCATGCGTAAAGGCTGAAATGAAATGAACTCAGGCGAAAAATTTGATCATTAAAGAAACTACAGCGTACACTACACTAATAGCGAAAACGCCTTTGGCTGTTTTATCGCGGTGCGTGTTGATGTATGCAGTAAATAGGCCAACATTCAACAACAAGCACACTACTGTAAGGCTCGACAATAAGCGTTTTTCAGAGGTCAGGTATTCAAGAAAAGTGCTGAATTCGTTAGGATAAATTTTCCAATAATAATAGATAACAACCCCTGCAAATGGTAGAAAAAATCCAAGTATCAAACCGAGCTTGAAGTTGTCTTTCGTCAGCATGTTCATGACCACTTTTCCTCCAGTTGCTGTTTCATTTTGTAATTGGTAAAGTCGATGGCGATGGGTACAACGCTAACGTAGTTATGTTCGAGTGCCCATACGTCTGTGTCATCGCCTTCATCCATGTTTACAAACTCGCCGGTAAGCCAGTAGTATTTGCGCCCATGCGGGTCGGTACGTTCGTCAAAATCTTCCTGGTATTTGGCATAAGCCTGACGACAAATTTTAATACCTGCCAGTAATTCCATGCTGACTTTAGGAATATTGACGTTGAGTAGTAAATGATTGTCCTGTTTTTCGGCCAGCAGTTTCATCACTATTGAACGTACAACTTCTCTGGCTGCAGAAAAATCGGCTTCCATGCTGTAATCCATCAGGCTGAAGCCTACCGAAGGGATGCCTTCGATGGCTGCTTCCATGGCAGCACTCATGGTACCACTGTAGATGACATTAATGGCATGATTGGCACCATGGTTGATACCGCTCAAACACAAATCGGGCTTGCGGTGAATGAGTTTGTCAACGGCCAGCTTCACACAGTCGGCTGGGGTGCCGCTTACCTGCCAGGCTTCAATGCCGCCAAAAAGGTCGAGCTGGTTCATGCGCAGCGGGTGACCAATGGTAATGGCATGGCCCATACCGCTTTGAGGTTTATCGGGTGCTACTACTACAATTTGTCCCAAATCTTTTACTGCTTCCACCAGATTCCGGATACCGGGAGCCGTAATGCCGTCGTCGTTGGTTATCAGAATGATAGGTCGTTCGTTTGTCATAATGTAAATGCTGGCGTAAAAGTAAACCCGGTGCCAATGCCGCAGTGGCAAAAGGCTATTTATCTTTTGCAAAAAAGAGGAGCTAAATATTTTGGCTTTGCAAAAATATTTAGTAATATTGCCAAAACAAGTAGCAATGAGTTTCGCCGGAAAAAACTTCAAGTACCTTCGCAAATTGCGTGGATGGACACAAGAAGACTTTGCCAATATAGTGGGCATTAAGCGATCGTTGGTAGGTGCCTACGAAGAGGAGCGGGCCGAGCCCCGCCTCGAAGTGGTAGAAACTGTGTGCAGCATTTTTAAGCTATCGCTGGAAGATGTGTTGCTGAAGGAACTGGCCGATGAAGGAGAGTCATACATGGCCAAACGCCGCAAGCTGAAAATGGGTGCTGAGCGTTCCAATATTCAGTTTGTACCAGTAAAGGCCGCGGCTGGTTACCTGGCTGGATACAACGATCCTGAATTTGTTGATGAGCTCAACACATTTACACTACCTATGCTGGGCCCCGGCGAATACCGTGCTTTTGAAATCATTGGCGATTCTATGTTGCCTACGCCCAGTGGCAGTGTAATTGTGGGAGAGAAGGTTGAAAATCTGGAATATGTAAAATCCAACCAGGCATATATTGTAGTGAGCCGTACGGATGGAATCGTTTACAAACGGATACAAAAAGAGCCAAAGTTGGAAACAACACTCACTCTGGTAAGCGACAATCCTCAATACCCGCCTTACACCGTTAAGTCGGAAGACATTGCAGAAGTATGGCAGGCCCAAATGATTCTGAGTCGCCCTATGGAAAAACCCGTGTGGGATGTAAATCAGCTGGCTAGCGTAGTGAATACGTTGCAAGAGCAGGTAAACTCACTCAAATCAAACCGATCTTAGTATTATTTCAATGGGTGAGTAAGTAAAAAAAGCTGCCTCCTTTTGGGGGGCAGCTTTGCTTTTTGATACAAATGCGATTATAAAATCAGCATCGCATCACCATAGGTGAAGAAGCGATACTTGTCTTTGATGGCTTTTTTGTATGCCTCCATTACCAAATCATAACCGGCAAAAGAGCAGGCCATAATAAGCAGGCTCGTTTTGGGCAGGTGGAAGTTGGTTACCAATGAATCGGCAATATTGAAATCGTATGGCGGATGAATGAACATATTCGTCCAGCCTTCAGATGGTTTCAACAATTTTTCGGCAGTAAAAGATGTTTCCAATCCACGCATGGTAGTAGTGCCAATAGAGCAGATGCGGTGGCCCTCGGTTTTAGCTTTGTTTACAATGCGGCAAGCTGTTTCATCTATACGATAGTATTCAGCATCCATTTTGTGTTTGCTCAGGTCTTCTACTTCTATGGGGCGGAAAGTGCCGAGGCCGGTGTGCAGCGTTACTTCTGCAAAACGGACCCCTTTAATTTCGCAACGCTTAATCAATTCGCGGCTGAAATGCAGGCCGGCCGTAGGAGCAGCTACCGCACCTTCGTATTTGGCATATACAGTTTGGTAGCGTTCTTTATCTGTTTCATCGGGTTTACGCTTGATGTACTTAGGCAATGGTGTTTCGCCCAAAAAGTCAAGCATTTTGCGGAAAGCTTCTTCGGTATCATCCCACAAAAACTTGATGGTACGGCCACGGCTGGTGGTGTTGTCAATTACTTCGGCTACCAGTTCGTCATTGTCGCCAAAGTACAATTTGTTACCCACACGAATCTTTCTCGCGGGATCAACAATTACATCCCACAGGCGGTTAGGGCGATTCAGTTCACGCAGCAAAAACACTTCAATTTTTGCACCGGTTTTTTCCTTTCTGCCATACATTCTTGCGGGAAAAACCTTGGTGTTGTTTACTACAAATACATCCTTGTCGTTGAAAAAATCCATGATTTCGTAGAAATGATGGTCTCTCATTTCACCGGTCTTACGATCAATAACCATGAGGCGGCTGTCTTCGCGGCGCTTCAATGGGCTTTGTGCAATGAGGTTCAGCGGAAGGTCGAACTTAAACTGCGAAAGTTTCATACAGGAAAAATGCTTTAAAGTCAATAAAACTGATAACCTACAAGCACCTGTACGACTACGATACAAGATGGACATACTTCTGTGCGAAGCATGTGGAAGGGACACATCCAATTGGCCTTACGGCGCCAGTTGGTTATCAAATATTCCAATAATCTGCCATTATTGGGTTGGCAAAGGTAATAAGAAGCCGAACTAAAAAAGCCAGCCGCCAGAAATTTGCGCCTGTTAAAAAACAAACGCCTCATTATTTAGATGAGGCGTTGATGATTTAAAATTTCAGATGCCTAACTGTGAGGCCGTTATTCTGTAGTTGCTTCAGCGACTCTATACCAATTTTAATATGTTGGTCTACAAATTTGCTGGTCACATTTTTATCGCTGGCTTCAGTTTTTACACCCTCTGGTACCATGGGGCTATCGCTTACCAGCAGTAATGCGCCGGTTGGTATTTTGTTGTAAAAGCCTACGGTGAAAATGGTGGCCGTTTCCATGTCGATGGCATAGGCCCTTACTTTCTGCAGGTATTCTTTAAACTCATCATCGTGCTCCCACACCCGGCGGTTGGTGGTGTAGCAAGTACCTGTCCAGTAGTCTACACCCATATCGCGGATGGTGGTGGACACGGCTTTTTGCAAAGCAAACGCAGGGAGTGCAGGCACCTCGGGCGGGAAGTAGTCGTTGGAAGTACCTTCACCACGAATGGCAGCAATGGGTAAAATCAGGTCGCCAATTTTGTTGCGCTTTTTGAGGCCCCCACATTTGCCCAAAAAAAGTACCGCTTTTGGCTCTATGGCCGATAGCAAATCCATAATGGTAGCAGCACCTGGGCTGCCCATACCAAAGTTGATAATGGTAATGTTGTCGGCAGTGGCACATTGCATGGGCCTGTCTTTACCAATTACTGCTACATTGTGCCATTGGGCAAAGAGATCTACATAATTACTAAAATTGGTGAGCAGAATATATTCACCAAATTGTTCGAGAGATTGGCCGGTATAGCGTGGCAGCCAGTTGTTTACTATATCTGTTTTTGTCTTCATATCAACTTGAGCTACAGCGTTTCATCACTGCAGGATAATTGATAAAGGTAATCAATACTTTTGGCTGATGATACAAATCAACTTTCCTGAGCCAGCGTTTCGATTGAGAGAGACGGATGGGATGAGGGAAATATTTGATCCGCTGCGCAAAAGATGGTTGGTACTTACGCCTGAAGAATGGGTGCGCCAAAACCTGTTGCAATGGCTGGTACAAGTGCAACAAATTCCTGCGGCCTTAATTGCATTGGAAAAAATGATTGTGGTTGCTGACAGAAAGCGTCGCTTCGATGTTGTGGTATATGACCGCCAACACGCACCCTGGCTGCTGATTGAATGCAAGGCGCCTGACATTTTATTGAACGATAAAGTATTGCAGCAGGCACTCAGCTACCTCAGCAAAGTGCCGGCGCAACTGCTCATAATTTCGAATGGGCAACAACATTTGTGCTGGCAGCGGCAGGAGGGAACCCTGCAATTGATAGACCAGCTTCCTCCATTATCATAAAAAAAGCGACTGTTAAGAAACAGTCGCTTTTTGCATCAATCGATATGCCTTGTATTATGGGAAAATTCCAAGTTCTGAATAGCTTGTTGCAACCTTGTTGATAGCTACAACGTATGCAGCACTACGCATGTCCGGAATCTCCGGATTTTTGTGCCAGCACTCGATGATTTCACGGGTGGCTTGCACCATGGTTTCTTCGAGGCCGCTATGAACCAGATCTACTTCATCGGGGCCGTGCATGATGGCTTTTCTTTCGGCTTCGGCCATGTTTTTACCCGACAGTTCTTCCATTTGGTTGAGGATGCGGGCATTCATGTTTTCGGTGAAGCGTTTTTCCATGCGACCATACCGAACGTGGCTCAGGTTTTTCAACCATTCGAAGTAGGAAACCGTTACACCACCTGCGTTCAGGTACATATCAGGTACGCATACAATTCCTTTTTTAGCAAATACTTCATCTGCTTCCGGCGTACAGGGGCCGTTGGCTGCTTCTCCAATGATTTTGGCTTTGATGCGGTCTGCATTTTCACCATTTATCACGTTTTCCAATGCAGCAGGAATGAGGATATCGCAAGGTAGTTCCAGCGCTTCTTTGCTATTGGTAATGTTTGTAGCTCCGGGGAAGTTGAGAATGCTGCCGGTTGCTTTGCGGTGTTGGAATACTTCTTCTTCGTTCAGGCCGTTCTCATTGTAGATTGCGCCTTCGTATTCTGCAATGGCAATTACTTTGCAACCCCCTTTTTCACGGAAAAATTTGGCACTATGGTAGCCCACGTTGCCGAGGCCTTGCACCACTACTGTTTTGCCTTCGAGTCCTAATGGCAAACCAATTTTATTCATTACTTCAGGCATGCTGCACACTTCACGTACACCAAAGAATACACCGAGACCCGTGGCTTCTTTACGACCACGTACGCCGCCTTGTGAAATAGGCTTACCCGTTACACAACCATAGCCATCAATTTCGCCTGGCTTCAGAGTAGTGTAGGTGTCTACAATCCAAGCCATTTCACGTTCGCCGGTGCCATAGTCAGGAGCGGGAACATCAATACCGGGGCCAATGAAGTTTTTCTTCACCAGTTCAGAGGTGTAACGGCGGGTGATTTTTTCCAGCTCGTAAGCACTATGCTTACGAGGGTCAATTTTGATACCACCTTTACCACCACCAAAAGGTACGTTCACAATGGCGCATTTGTAGGTCATCAATGCAGCCAGTGCCATTACTTCATCTTGGTTTACTTCGGTTGAAAAACGGATACCTCCTTTGCAAGGAGCCTTGTGGTGGCTGTGTTGTACACGGTATGCTTCAATCACTTCAATGTGACCATCATCCATTTTTACAGGGTATCGCATACGCAGCACTGAGTTACATGCTTTGATTTGTTCGAGAATACCCGGATCCCATTTGGTGAATTTGGCAGCTTTGTCGAAGCTAGTGCCTACACTTTCAAAAAAACTGTACTCGGCAGACATAAAATGTTTTTTGGTTTAACAATCGTTATTTCTATAGCAAGCAGTCCATGCATGGCCGCATGGATATTTAAGCAACAAGGAAATCAGGCACTGTGTTCTTTTTCCAATGCCTTTACTTTTTTCTCTAGGCGAATGAGGTACAATACAATACCTGCCAACACGGTGGTAAGTACTGCTACCACTACGTAAATCTTACCGTTGCTGCGCATGGTATCTGCCATTTCTACCGGCTGATTTTCAGCAGGAACTTGTGCAAACATTACCAGTGAAGCAACAAAAAAAGCGAGGAACAGCGAGGCTGTTTTGATATACTTAGCCATTGAGAATGTTTCTGTCTTTAATAAGTTGAATGCGGATGTACAACTGCGATATCCAAACGCCCAGCAACGTCCAGCCCAACATGGCAGGCCAGAAAATAATGCGCATCATAGGGTCGATATCATTCTGGTTGATGGCCGGGTTGCCTTCGCCGCCGGGGTGCAGGCTTTCGTACATTCTGGGTATGATAAAAAGGGTAGGAAAGAGCATGGTGTATGCAAAAATGTTGTACACTGCACTTACCCGTGCTCGTTTATCAATGTCATCAATAGAAGAACGTAAAATGAAATAAGCTGCGTAAATGAGCAAGGCAATAGCCGCCAAAATTTGCTTGATATCGTTGCTCCACGGCTGGCCCCAGGTGTAGTTGGCCCAAATGGCGCCGGTTACAATACCCAACACGCCAAACAGCATACCCGTGCTGGCAAAACGGCTACCCTTTATATCGTGCGACAATTTGGAATGACGCAGGTATACAATGGAATACACTACAGACACCGACATTAAAATCATCATGCCAAACCACATGGGTACGTGGTAGTACAAATTGCGGATACTTTCATTGACAATGGGCCGTGCAGGAACAGGCAGCAAAAGGCCAGCCACAAAGGCGTACAACAAGCAGGCTACCGACAGTATTTTCCACCAGGATTTCTTCATGAATTGGGATGTCGTATTTGATGTTCGACATCGTTTGTGGTGTGCAAAAATAGGATGAAAGGGGGCTTCAGTTTGTATTAAAGTTATCCCAAACCAACGCTGGAATGTGCATGGGTTGCCAGGCGTAAAAAGTTGGGCAAAATAGTATCGTGAGTATATAAAATTTTATCAGGGTCACTCAGGTGATCAATCATATCTTGCAATTTAGCCTCGCCATGATTTTCAATCACGGTTTTCTTTTTGTCTTCCCGCAATAAATACATGGTCATACCAATGGCATCGGCTTCCGGATGAAACTGTGTGCCGAAGAAATAAGGCGAAAAGCGAATGGCCATCACGGCTCTTTCCAAAGCTACATGCGGCCGGGCTTTTTCTATACATAATAATGATGCACCCATATCGCGGAGTCGTTGGTGGTTGGGTTCAATCACCTGAAAATCGCGGCTGTCTACAGCGTAGAATGGCTCTTTTAAACCAGCAAAAACGGGTTCTGCTTCGGCTGTATTAATCATGTGAACAGGAAATACACCAAATGAAGTGGATCTTCTTTTGCAAACATTGCCCACTCTATAGTGCCGGCATGCCAGCTGAAAGCTGTGGCAAATAAAAAACACATGTTTCTTGTGCACATTGGCCGGGTTGGCATTCCATTGTTCAATTTGTTGGAGCCAGCTAAAGTAGGCGGCTTCCCACTCGCTGCCTTCCGATTCGAGAGGGCTACCCGGCCCACCACTGCTGATGAAAATATCGAAGCTGGTATCGGGCACTTCCAGTTTGCGGCGAACGTCAAACTCGGTAATGGTAATATCCAGCCCATGATGGTCGGCAAAACTGTTGACTATTTCACGAATGCCCCGCATGCCCTGGTTTTCGAAACCTTCATACAAATCGAGAATTGCCAGTTTTACCATGCTAAACCTTTCAATTAGGAAAGCGGCAAAAGTAGGTATCCCGCATTTAGTTCATGCAGGTAGGTAATAAACAACAAGTGCACATCGGCAAATAATTTGTAGTTGAATGAGTAAGAATGAACCAGTGAGTTCCTGAAAATTATTTAGATACCAATTCTCTTTATTCTGTCTATTGTTTAAGCAACCTCATAGGACAATAGTTTGGGAATAAATCTGTTAACAAAATTTTTACAATTACATAACCAAGGGTTATATTGCAATCCTAACCAATTTCTTGTTCAACCAAAAACAAAACAGTATGAGAAAAATGCTACTACTTGTAGTGGCTCTGGTCAGCTCATGGGCCATAGCTATTGCACAAAAGGTAGAGGTAGCTGGTAAGGTTACCGACAAAAACGGTGCTCCTGTAGCGGGAGCCACTATTACCGAAAAAGGAACCAGAAACGCCACAATGGCGGAAGGTGACGGTTCATTTAAACTGACCGTAGCGCCAACCGCTAAACTGGTTATTTCTGCCACAGGTTTTCAAAGCATTGAACTGGCCGCCAACGTAAATCTTTCTGTACAGCTGTCAGCAGCTGAGAGCAACCTGAGCGAAGTAGTAGTCACCGCCCTCGGTGTAAAAAGGGAGAAAAAAGCCCTCGGTTAAGCGGTGCAGGAAGTAAAAGGTGAAAACCTGACCATTGCCAAATCACTGGACGTAAGCACCAGCCTGGCTGGTAAAGTTGCCGGTGTGCAACTGGTTGGTTCTCCCAGCTCTACGTTCGACAATGCCGACATCCTTATTCGTGGTGTAACTGGCCTTGGACCTCAAGCCCCCATTTTTGTGGTAGATGGTACCATTACCAACCAGAGTGCCGTAATTATGGACAACGTTGAAAACGTAAGCGTACTGAAAGGACCTGCAGCCACAGCGCTGTATGGCCAGCGTGCCGCCAACGGAGCCGTTGTTATTACTACTAAAAAAGGTACCCGTAAAAAAACAAGCAGCGTAGAAGTAAACCTCGGTGTGACTTTTGAAAATCTGGCACTCGTTCCACCTTATCAAAACGAATATGCCGGCGGTTATTCTTCTTCTTATACCAACATCAACTCTTTGGGCGCCGGTTATCTGGATGCTCAGGGTTATTACATTTTCAAGTATCGTCCATCTGTACACCCTGCTTCTTGGGCATCTTTCGATGGCCAGCGTATGCTGGAATATGGTGCTGATGAAAGCTGGGGTCCAAAGATTGACGGCAACCTGTACCGCCCATACTACAGCTGGTATCCTGGCGATGAGTTTGGCAAAATGGTGCCCATGACACCTCAACCAAACAACATCAAAAACTTCTTCCGTACGGGTACTAACCTCAACAACTCTATCGCCTTTACCTCTGGTAGCGAATCGCATAACATCCGCATGACCTACGGCAACCAAAGCCGCAGTCTCATCATCCCCAATGCCAACCGTGAGCAGCATCAGCTGGGTATCAACAGTTCTTTTGATGTAGGTAAGTACCTCACCATTTCATCAGATGTAACTTATACCACCAACTACACCAAGGGCAAGCCACTCGAAGGCTATCGCCTGGATGGGTTGAACGTGACGCAAAACTTTAACCAATGGTTTCAACGCCAGTTGGATATCGAAAAAATGAAGACCTACCGCCAGCCCGATGGAAACCTGAACAGCTGGAACATAGGCGACCCCAACAGTACCGGCGATTATGCTTCTTACAGCAAACCGCAGTATTGGGACAACCCATATTTTGTATTGGAAGAAAACTATGGCACACAGCGCCAGAGCCGTTTGATTGGTAACGTGGGTTTGAATATCAAAATCAACAACCACTTCAACATTCAGTCATATGTACGGATGAACCAATACAGCAACGAAAACGATCAGCGTGTTGCTTCCGGTGGTTTAAATCTTGATGGATATTCCATTGCACAAAACCAATACCGCGAAATGAACTACGAAACCAACCTGATGTACAAAAACAAGTTTGGTGAGTTTTCTGTAGATGGTTTGCTCGGTGGCAACGTTCGTAAAAACTATTACAGTCAGTTGAGCGAAGCCACTACCGGTGGTTTAAGCTCTCCTAACTATTTTAATATTGCAGCTTCAGTTGGTCGTCCCGACATTAGCCGTGGTTACGAAAAGAAGATTGTGAACAGTGTGTATGGTAAGGCATCAGTAGGTTGGAGAGACATGATTTTTGTGGAAGGAACACTCCGCAACGACTGGTCTTCTGCACTGCCTGCCGAAAGCAATTCTTACCTCTATCCATCTTTGAGCAGCAGCTTCATCTTTACCGAACTGCTGAAAACAAGCTGGTTGAGCTTTGGTAAGCTCCGTGCTTCTTATGCTTCTGTTGGTTCTGATTTGGATGCGCATTCACTGGATATCGCTATCAGCAACGGTTCATTTTATGGTGCTAACCCTTCTGTATCTATTGGCAACCAGTTTCGTGGTGGCGGCATTCGCCCGGCACTTACCAAGGCCTGGGAAACCGGTATCGAACTGCGTTTCTTCAAGCGGATTGGCTTGGATGTAACCTTGTATGAAAACAACAACACCGACCAGATTTTGCCTGTAGACGTTTCACCTTCCAGTGGTTTCTCAACTGCACAAATCAATGCGGGTAATATTGTAAGCCGTGGTGTGGAAGTAGCTATCAATGGTACTCCAGTACAGTCTAAAAACTTTACGTGGGAAGTAAGCCTCAACTGGGCCCGCAACCGCAACGAAGTAAAAGAACTGGCTCCCGGCATCAATACTTATCTGTATGCTACCAACCGCTACGATACCCGCCTCGAACACCGTGTTGGTGGTGAGTGGGGTAGCTACTATGGTCGTAAGTGGAGAACTGATGAAAAAACAGGTCAGACACTCATCGACCAAACTGGTCAGCCATTGTATGATATCAACGTAAAAATTGGTAATGTACTGCCCGATTGGACTGGTGGTATGTTCAACTCTTTCCGCTACAAAGCATTTGATCTTACTTTCTCTATCGACTTCCAGAAGGGCGGCTTGTTCTACTCAGAAACACGCAACTTCAACACTGGTGCTGGCTTGAGCCAAGAAACAGTAGGTGTAAATGACAAAGGTTTCGACTGGCGTGATTATCCCGGTTCCTACACTGCCGCAGGCGGCAACGCAGGCAATGGTGGTATCCGTATCCCCGGTGTATTTGCCAATGGTCCATTGGTAGGCCAGCCAAACAACCGCTACATCAGTGCCCGTGCTTACTGGTACACCGCCCGTCAGCGTCAGGGTAGCGAGGTTTTGCTGGATGGCTCTTATGTGAAGCTCCGCGAAATCCGCTTTGGTTATACCATTCCTTCGAGCCTGTTGAAAAAAGTAAAAATTGCTAAGTCGGCCAACATTGGTTTGATAGTGCAAAACGCCTGGTTGATTTGGGCTACTACCAAGCAATACGGCATCGATCCTTCAGAATTGGAAGTGTTCTACCGCGAAGGTGGACAGCTCTCTGCCAGCCGTCAAATTGGTGGCAACCTGCGTATCACTTTCTAATCAACACTCTTTTGAAGCATTTAAAACAGAAAAGAAATGAAAAAACTACTAATACTTTTTGCAGCGGCTACCAGCCTGTACAGCTGCAACAAGTTTGATGATACCAACATTTCACCGGCTTTGCTTACGCAGGCTTCCACCAAAGCACTGCTTACCAATGCGCAACGCTCCATGAGTGATTTGGTGTTGGGCAATACAGCCGCTTCCCGCCTGGGTGCACTGTACGTGCAGCATTTGTCGGAAGGGCCATACCCCGGTTCATCATTGTACAGCGATAGAAACCTCACGTTTACTGCATGGTACACCGGTCCGTTGTACGATTTGCAAACGATCATCAACTACAACAATGAAGGTTTGGCAGCTGCCAATGGCAACGGTTCTAAAAACAACCAGATAGCGGTAGCCCGTATTATGAAGGCTTACTACTATTTGCTGATGACCGATAAGTGGGGCGATATTCCATACAGCCAGGCATTGCAAGGTAATAAGGCCTATTCACCCGTGTACGATAAGCAGCAGGACATTTACACCGCTCTTTTTAAAGAGCTGACAGAAGCCGTTGCACAAATCAATACAGGTGAGTCGAGTGTAGTAGGCGATGTATTGCTCAATGGCGACATGAATGCATGGAAGCGTTTTGCCAACACCATTCGTATGACGATGGCACTGCGCCTTACAAAGGCCGATGTAACCAAGGGTAAAGCGGAATATGCAGCAGCAGTAGCCGCAGGTGTGCTTACCAGCAATGCTCAAAATATTGCCTACAAATTCATTGCCGGCGATCCAAACAACTACAACCCCTGGTACAACAACTATTCTATCAGCAATCGTAATGACTATGCTATTTCTAAAACGCTGACAGATTACATGGAACCAAAAGCCGACCCACGGTTGAAAATCTATGGCGAATCGCTGAGTGGCGGTGTGGTAAAAGGTTTAGCCTACGGTCGTAACGTAGCAGTAAATATTCCTGCAGCATATAGCCGCATTGGTGATGCTTTCCGCAGTCAGTCTTCTGCTATGCCGGTGTTCAACTACGCACAGGTGCTGTTTATGCAAGCAGAAGCTGCCAAACTCGGTTGGGCTGCCGGTGGCGAAGCTGAGGCAGAAGCTAAATACAAAGCTGCCATCAAAGCTTCATGGGAGCAATATGGTGTGTTTAATCAGGCGGCATACGATACCTACGTGGCGCTGCCAGGTGTTGCATACGTAGCAGCTGATGGCCACAAGCAAATCATTACCGAAAAATGGGTACACTTGTACCTGAACAGCTGGGAGTCATGGAACGACTGGCGCCGTACGGGTTTCCCTGTGCTTACACCTGCTGTTGATGCAGTAGATTCTCGTGGTATTCCTTTGCGTTTGGGTTATCCTCCAACAGAGTCTGCGCTGAACGGCGATAACTACAAAGCGGCTGTTACTGCCATTGGTGGTACAGACGATAACTATGGAAAAATGTGGTGGTTGAAATAACCGGTGCGCTTTACTAACAACATGTATGCAAAAGGCTGACTCTCCGGAGTTGGCCTTTTGTTTTTAGGCATAAAAAAAGAGTGCTATTGGAGCACTCTTTTTGCTATCAATACATGTTGTTATTTCAAAAAGCAGTCTTCTATAAATGTGGTTACGGCTTTTAAATCGCCGCCGTTGGCTTCGTACACAGCTATTTGGCGGTCGGCACCTGTGCCTTGCTCCAGCATACGTCGGATATAGCCTACGGCATGGCGGCTGCCCAACGGGTCGAGCACATCATCTACAAAATCGAGTAGTTCATAAATCAAAGCCCGTGTGTTTACTTCGGCTTCTTTGCCAAAGTCAATCAGCGTACCATCAATGCCATAGCGGCTGGCCCGCCATTTGTTTTCGTTGATGAGGGGGCGGGGGTAAATAATAAAGTTCATGTTTTGGCTGCGCAGTTTGTACAGCTTGGCACACAGCGCCTGAAACAAAGCAGCAATAGCAATCGTTTCATCCACGGTCATGGGTATGTCGCAAATGCGAAATTCTACCGTATTGAAGAAAGGATGCACCCGTAGGTCCCACCAAATTTTCTTGGCATTGTCAATGCAATTGGTTTTGATGAGCAGGTTTACAAACCGGTCATAGCTTTCTACATTTTCAAAATACTCTGGCAGGCCGGTGCGTGGAAACTTGTCGAACACCTTGGTGCGGTACGATTTGTAGCCGGTGCGGCGGCCTTCCCAAAAAGGAGAGTTGGTGCTGAGTGCATACACATGGGGCAAAAAGTAACGGGCACTATTGGCGATGTGCATCGCAATGTCGCGGTTTTCCATACCCACATGCACATGCAGTCCGAAAATGAGGTTGCTGCGGGCAGCGTCCTGCAATTCATCAATCAACTGGCTGTAGCGGGCATGCTCGGTTATAAGCTGCATTTGCCAGCTGCTAAAGGGGTGCGTACCGCTGGCTGCTACTGATAAACCCAATTCGCCGGCAATGGTTTTAATGGTTTTGCGCAGCGTACTAATGTCTTTGTAAGCCTCTTCTATGTTATGGCAAATGTCGGTGCCAACTTCTACCACGGCCTGGTGCATTTCGGCTTTTACTTTATCCCGAATTACTTTTTGGCCTTCGGTTACAATGCGCTGATCGTGGCTGATTAGCTCCTTGGTGCTGGGGTCAATCACCATATACTCTTCCTCAATACCCAGTGTAAATTGTTTGAAGGATAAGGCCATAGCAAGTGTAGTTGTGGATGATAAAATTCTCAGGTCTTGAAAATAGGTGACAATTGCGATATACGTTTCAATGGAGTGCCAAAAAAATCCGCCATCGTTGGTTATACGTGGCGGATGATATGAATTCAAACAAGAGGTACTTACATTAAAGCTTTGCCTGCGGCACTGTTTTTAATGTAGGCACCCCAGGTAAGGTTGTCTTGGCCGGGTACTTGTGCCAATGCTTTTTCAATGGCAAAATTGGCAGCGGTTTCTATTACCCAGTCAAAGTTTTCCTGACCTACGCTGTTGATGTCGGCATCGGGGGCGGGGTTGCAAAAATCAATAGCGTACGGCACACCATCGCGAAGCGCCAACTCAACGGTATTAAAATCGTAGCCGAGGTATTGGTTAATACGCAGTACAATGTCTTCCATCAGTTTGTAGCGTTCGGGGCTGGGGCTAAAATCGGCCACATACCGCAGGTGATGCGGGTTGCGGGGCTCGTAAGGCATAATGCGTACATGCTTACCGCCAATGCAATAGCAGCGGTAGTATTCATCAAACACTATTTCTTCTTGCAGCAGCATTACCAGCTGTTCTGTTTCGGGGTGTTTTTGGTAAAAGTCGGCCAGGCTGTCGAGGCGGTACACATTCTTCCAGCCACCGCCGGCAAAGGGTTTCATGTATGCCGGAAATCCCACATAATCAAAAATGCCCTGCCAATCCATCGGGTAGGCGAGGTTAGTAAACGATTCGTTGCTGGTATCAGTTGGGAGCTCGTAAGAGGGGAGCAACACGGTTTTAGGCACGGGCACATTTATTTGCGTAGCCAGGCAGTTGTTGAAAAACTTCTCGTCGGCACTCCACCAAAATGGGTTGTTGATAACGGCCGTGCCCCGCAGCGCAGCATTTTTAAGATAAGCCCGGTAAAAAGGTACATCCTGAGATATGCGGTCGATGATGACGGCATATTCTGTGGGTTCGCCCTGCATTACTTTGCTGATGCTTACCGGTTCGGCAGCAACGCCATTTATTTGTTTGCTGTTGATGCGTTCGATTACGCCGTAAGGAAACGAACGTTCTTTGCCAAAGAGTACGCCAATCTTTTTCATAAGTGCATGTTTGTGGTTTGGATAAGAGAGCCTTGCATCAAATATATCGGGCAAAAAGGGAAGCGGCAAAATTACCCTTCAGTTTCGGGCAGTCATTTTTCAAATGGCTCATCCGGGGCGCTTTGCAAAAACTGAATGTTCCGCCGGATGCCGGCATACTTCGACCGCTTGAGCGGCGAGTGTCGGAAAATCTCTTTGAAACCTTCTTCCGTCAGCTCTTCCCAGTCTTTGCTGCTAAAGTTGAGGATGGCCGGAATAGGAGCGAAGCCCGGCTCCTGATGCGGTTGTACAAAACGGTTCCAGGGGCACACATCCTGGCAGGTGTCGCAGCCAAACATCCAGTTGTCAAACCGGCCCTGCATGCTGTCCGGTATCAGCATTTCTTTTAGCTCAATGGTGAAGTAGGAAATGCACTTGCTGCCATCCACTACTTTGTTTGGTAAAATGGCTTGTGTGGGGCAGGCGTCAATACAGCGGGTGCAGCTGCCGCAAAAGTCTTTGGCCATAGGTGCATCGGGCTCCAGCACCAAATCGGTAATCAGCGTAGCAATAAAAAAAAATGACCCCGATTGCTTGTGAATGAGGTTGCCGTTTTTGCCAATCCAGCCGAGGCCGCTGCGTTGTGCCCAGCTGCGTTCCAGCACAGGAGCACTGTCCACAAATCCACGACCGTTAATGTTACCAAATTGTTTTTTCAGGGCTTCAAAAAAAGCATTTAACTCCGTTCTGATGATGTCATGGTAATCTTTTCCGTAAGCGTATTTACTTATTTTTAAATCACTTGTTTTCTGTTTGTGCCCGGGATAGTAATTTTTAAGCACAGTTATTACAGAACGTGCACCTGGCATCAGTTTCGTGGGATTTACCCGCAGGTCAAAATGCTTTTCCATGTAGTACATTTGCCCATGCATGCCCTGTTGCAACCACTGCTCTAGCCGCCGGGCGTCATCGTCTAATGGCATGGCGGCAGCAATACCACAGTAGTTGAAACCGAATTGATGCGCCAATTGCTTAATGATATGTTCACGTGATGGTATCAAACTTGTATAATGTCAGTTTTTTGAAAGGATAAAACTAATAATATTGCTTGCTACTGTTGTTGATAGTTTGAATATAATCCTGCTACGCAAAGTTTCGTTTTAGAAAATGGATTTGTAGATTTCATTGATAGTGACTAAAGTGGTTTCATGAAACAAAAGGTTTTATTGCTCATCATTAGTGTGGTTTGTAGTTGGAGCTTTGGGCTGGCACAAACCGGCACCACACAGGCGGAAAAGGTAGATTTTACCTTCGGGAAAATAACTCCCGAAGCCTTTGAGCTACCTGCTGATGCCATTGAAAATGATGCAGAAGCATACATACTGTGCGATAAAGGTTTCTCCTCATTTGAAGGGAACAGCAAAGGCTGGTTTACGCTCCGGTTCGAACGAAAAGTGCGAATAAAAATAAACCATGCCAATGGTGTAAGTGCCGCCGATTTTCAAATACCCTTGTACCAGAGTGGGAGTGCCGTAGAGCGGTTGACCGGTTTAAAAGCCATGGCTTTTAATATAGAAGCCGGTAAGATTGTGTCTACCGAACTGACGGCCGATCAAGTGTTTACAGATAAATACAGCAACCGGCTGCAGTACAAAAAGTTTTCGGTGCCGGGGGCAAAAGCCGGTTCGGTGGTGGATGTAACGTATGTAATTGAAAGCGACTTTTTAAACAGCCTGCAACCCTGGGCTTTTCAGGGTTCGTACCCATGCTACTGGAGCGAATACGAAGTGGCTTTTCCATTTTTCTTCAACTATGTAACCCTGGCACAGGGCTATCAGGAATTTTATCAGCGCACCAGCAGCGAAGTAAGGCAAACCTTCAATATAATGGTACCATCTGCCGATGGCGTTGGTAGCCGCAGCCAAATGGTGCGTGAAGATGCCAACGTACAATTTACCCGCTGGGTAATGAAAAATGTACCGGCACTCCGCGAAGAAAATTTTACCACCTCACTTAAAAATCACATTGCTAAAATTGAATTTCAATTGAAGCAATACCGGTTTGAGGGTTCGCCGTATCAGGATGTAATGGGCAACTGGCCTGCGGTAGTAAAAGCCTACAATGAGTCGGGGAGTTTTGGTGCCGATTTGTACAAAAACAATGGCTGGCTCGATGATGAATTAGCAAAGGTTGTTACAAAAAGCGCATCCAAACTGGACAATGCAAAAGCAATAGTCAACTACCTGCAACAAAAATATTCGTGCAATGCAGGCGGCGAATTTTTGACCAGTAACTTAAAGGCAGTTGTGAAAGCAAAGGCCGGCAATGTTGGCGATATCAATCTGTTGCTTACTGCCATGTTGCACCACATCGGCATCAAGGTGCACCCGGTAATACTTAGTACCCGTGCCAATGGCTGGTCGCATGAATTTTATCCGCTTACAGACAGGTTTAACTACGTAATAGCCAAAGCCAACATTGATGGTACTACTTACCTGTTGGATGCCACGGAGCCGGGCTTACCTTTTGGCAAGTTGCCGCCTCAATGTTACAATGGCCATGCCCGTGAAATAGCCGGCGAAGGGCCAGCGTTGTACATCAGGGCCGATTCGGCAAATGAAAGAAAAGTGACCACTTTATACATGAGCAATGATGACAATGGTAAATGGACTGGTATTGTTACGGGCAACCTCGGCGTGTTTGAAAGCCTCCGTACACGGCGGTCTGCCAAGGCCGACGGCATAGCCACCGTAGCGGCACAATGGAAAAAAAGAGCACCCGCAGATTGCAGTATGAGTGAACTGAAATTTGAGCACCTCGATAAAGCGGAACAACAAGTAAAAGTGCAGTACAATATTACTCCGGAATTAGATACAGATGCCGACTTATTGTACATCAATCCATTGATGGGAGAGCAGTACAAAGAAAATCCTTTTGCCAGTGCTACCCGCCGCTACCCGGTGGAAATGCCCAGCACCGTTGACGAAATGTTTGTAGCCAACATAGAAGTGCCGGCAGGCTATACAGTGGAAGAAATACCCAAGAGTGCAAAAATCAATTTGTTTGATGAAGATGGATTTTATGAATACATCATTCATGCAGACGCCAACCGCATCATGCTGCGCAGCAGGCTGGTGTTACGCAAAGCAGAATTTCCGGCAGAAGACTATGAAAGCCTGCGGGAGTTTTTTAGTTATGTGGTAAAAAAGCAGGCAGAGTCCATCGTATTCAGAAAAAAACCGAAGGCATAAACAAGCCATTACAGTACATGAAATATTGGAGCATACTCACACTGGCGGCACTCCTGCATACCTGTGCCATAGCACAGCAATATGCCGTGGCGCTTATTCCCGATTCGCTGCGCAAAGCTGCGAACGTGGTAAAAAGAAACGACGTGCATGAAGTAATCATAGAAAGCAAACTGCGGGCCGAATACCGCTACACCGTGGCCTACACAATTCTCAATGCGCAGGGCGATAATTATGCCACGCATTACGAACGCTACCATAAGTTTCAATCCATCAACCACATTGAAGCCCATTTGTACGATGCCTTGGGCAACAAAATAAAGTCGCTCAAAAAAAATGAAATCGACGATTTGAGTGGCATGGGTGCCGGCACCGAAATATCCGACGACAGAATAAAGTCATTTGGCTTTTACCACAAAACCTATCCTTTCACGGTAGAGTTTACTGTGTCGGTGAGTATGAAGGGCCTCATGTTTTTACCCAATTGGTATGCTATAGAAGGAGAGGGGCTTGCTGTAGAGCAAAGCAGTTTTGAAATTACTACAGCACCCGGCATTTCAGTATTGAGCAAGGTCTTTAACTATCCCGGGCAGCCCATGCAAACCAGCAACAACGGCCAGCAAAAAATAAAATGGGAAGTACGCCAGCTGTCAGCCATACAACATGAGTATGCCGCACCACCGTGGCACGAAATATCGCCGGCTGTATTTACCGCCATGAAAGATTTTCAAATGGATCAGTACCAGGGCAGCAACGAAAGCTGGGCCCGGTTTGGAAGCTTTGTATATGAGCTCATTAAAGGCCGCGATGAACTGCCCCCCTTGCTGAAAGGCAAAGTGCAGGAATTGATTGCCGGTAAAAATACTACATACGAAAAAGTAGCAGCCTTGTACCAATACATGCAGCAAAATACCCGCTACATCAGCATACAACTGGGCATAGGCGGCTGGCAACCTTTTGATGCAGCCTTTGTGTACAACAAAAAATATGGCGATTGTAAAGCACTTGCCAACTACATGCATTCCCTGCTGAAAGAGGCCAATATTCCTTCCATTTACACACTGGTAAAAGCCGGCAGGGGCAACACCCGTTTTATTGAAGACTTTCCTTCTTCTCAGTTTAACCATGTGATATTGTGTGTGCCACAGTCAACCGACAGCATTTGGCTGGAATGTACCAGCCAAACGATGCCTGCAGGATACCTCGGCGATTTTACCAATAACCGCCCGGTATTGCTGGTGAAGGAAACCGGCAGCAAACTGGTGCGTACTCCACACTACAACGAACAACAAAACCAACAGCTGCGCCATGTAAAAGCACGGCTGAGCAGTGATGGTCATTTAATCATCAATGCCAATACGATGTATACCGCCATTCAGCAAGATGATTTGCATGGCATGATACATGCCCTGACTGCCGAAAAGCAAAAAGAAGTTTTGCAACAGCGGTTTGCATTGGGCACTTACGAAATCAAAAATTTCACCTATAGCGAACGCATGAAAACATTGCCGGAGCTGGAAGAAAACATTGATATTGAGGTAAGCAACTATGCACAGGTAACCGGCAAGCGATTGATGTTTGCACCCAATGTAATGTCGAAGGGTAACTGGCGGCTCAATCAGGATTCATCTCGCAAGGCTGATATTGTATTTACATATCCTTACACCGATATAGACACTGTAACCATTGATGTGGGAGTGGGCTACAAAGTAGAAGCGCTGCCCAAAGCGGTACATTTTACCACGGCCTTTGGTAGCTATCAGTCGAGCTGCGAGTATAAAGATGGCGCTGTGTTGTACTATCGCCGTATGCAGCGCAAAGAAGGCCGTTTTCCTGCCAGCCAATGGAAAGAACTGGAGCAGTTTTTTGAAAACATCACCAAGGCCGACCGCAGCCGCATTGTGCTGGTGAAAGAAGAATGATAGGTGCTTGAAAGAATATGTGTAGTAAGCTAAGGAGACCGGCAAGCGGGTAATTTTGAATGAAGCTCCCAACCCGGCCTTTGGGCCGGCAATCTGGCTACCAACTTTGTATTAGAGAAGAGACTAACGTTTTGCGGCTTGGCGAAGGTGGCGATTTAACCACAAATGTTCATACGAAGCACACACTTCAAATTTACGAAAAACTGTCATACGAAGCACTGAACCGCCACTTTTGCCAAACCGCTGTTAGTGGCTGGGCTTCTTTGTTTTCCGTCTGTCAGCAACATTTTTTGTCCTGCTGAATTGGTGGACAAGCAACACTTCCGTAGCTACAATAAACACAGCAGTCGCCTTGTTTTGGTTTTAGAACTTGTTTGCATTTTTCACATTCGTAAAAATATTGGCAAGCGTCTGTCGGCATTGTTTCTTCTTTCTTATGTCCGCAGTTGGGGCAAGTTATTGTTGATTGTAATTTGATTTCCATTTTAATTTTCTTTTTTGTCGGTTACAGAATATCCTGTTGAGTTTATTGCTTTTTCGATTTCAGAAATATTTGTTTTTGAGTTGTCAAATTCTATGATTGCATTTCCATTTTCATATGAAGCGTTTGAACTTATTATTCCTGTCAATTTATTTACTTCGTGATTTACGTGTTCTTCGCAACTCGCACAAGTCATTCCGCTAATCGTAAATTTTACTTTTTGAATATTGGATTTGTCCACTACTATGATTTGCTTTTCTTTCTTTGGGTAGAAAATGCTTGAATAGTATGGAAAGGCAAGCATAACGATTGCAAATGCTGTTACTATTCCTAAAAACATTTTTGACTGAATGAATTTTGGTTTTTCTTCTGTCTCACAGTTGCAGTCAATTTGCTTTTTAGGTTTCAACTTTTGATACCAAGCAAAACCAAGAACCAAAATTGTCAAACCGATAAAATACGGTCTGAAAGGTTCGAGCCAAGAAAAAGTAGAAGCAAGTCCGCTTGTTCCTGCAATGAGAGCCAAGACAGGTGTAATGCAACACAATGAAGCTGCAATTGCTGTTAAAAGTCCTGCTCCGATTAGTTTGTTGTCTGTTTTCATAATGTTTCTAATATTTTGTTTTCGTCAAGTATTTTGAAAAACGGTTTCAGCATTTTTTCATACTCTTTTGTCAACGAGTAAAAAATGGTTTGTGCTTCTCGTTCGGTTTCAATAAGTTTTCTGTCTTTGAGTTTTCTCAAGTGTTGTGAAACTGCTGAAATTGTCATACCGAGAATGTCGCTTATATCACAAACACAAAGTCGTTTTTCTTCATAGAGCAGAAATAGAATTTTCAGTCTTACGTTGTTTCCTGCCAATTCAAGTCCGTTCGATAAATAGTCAAACGAGCCGTTGAGTTCTGAAACTCGGTCTTTACAGCGGTTTATTTGTTTAATGTCCGCTTGTTGTCTTATACAAGAATTGTTGTCCATAGCACAAAGGTAGTCAATTTGCTTATTTAAGCAACTACTAAAATACGAAACATCAAAAAGAACCCGATTTTGTCTGACGGGTTGTGTCGTCATAGCCTTGCCACTAACGTTTTGCAGCTTGGCGCAGGCGGGGCTTTTTAGCACTACACTTAAACCGAAGAACTGCACTTCAATTATACGAAAAATTGTCATACGAAGCACGAAACCCCCGCTTGCGCCAAACTGCTGTTACAGGTAGGCGTTCTTTATGTTTATTCGTCAAACCGTCAATATTTTCTGTCCTTTTTCGTCTATAATTATTTTTTCGTTGTCAAATGTTGTTACCAAGGCAAACCCGTTATAAAATGGTTCAATTGTCAGGTAGCGATTTTTATAAACTTCCTTCCCTTTTTTGTCAATGTGAAACCAACCGTTATTGTCTTTAGCTGTTGCAAAGTTTTTATGGAAAACTCCCAAGTCAAGAAATGATTTGTCGTTTATGAGTTTCCCTTTGTTGTCAATGTGTCTGTAAAAACCGTCTTTAGATTTTACACAAGCAATTCCGTCTTTGTAGTCGCCTGCGTAAACAAAATTGTCTGCGTAAATACGGTTTCCGTTTATGTCAATGTGAAAATATTGGTTGTCTGTATTGCGAACGGTGCAAATGTTTTCTTGAAAATTTCCTGTCCACGAAAACGAAGTTTGATAAACTCTTTCGCCTTTTTCATTAATGTGAAACCAACGATTGCCGTCAATTACAGAAGCACGATTACAATAAAAACCAAAAGTTCGTGAGTAGCGATTTCTGTAAAGTTCGTTTCCGTTTACGTCAATGTGATAAGCACCCGAATTATCTAAAACAGGAGCAAGTGCTGGCGAATGAAATTTTAAAACTTCAATAAATGTTTTTCCGAAAATTGGTTTTCCGTCAAATAAAAAATGCGTGTTGTCTGCTGATACTTTAATTTCTTGCCAATTCATTGTTCCTAAATGTCAGTCCTGTTAAATAGTTTATCCAATTATCTTTTGTGTAAACTTTCTTGTTTATGCTGAAATGATAAAACGCAATTAACATATCGTGAGTGATGAAAATTGTCATTCCGTTTTGTGTTGAGTTTTCGTTTATGAAATTCGTAATTCTAAAATTTAACTCGTCAATGTTCGGAATGCCTGGAATTTTTTCGCCTTGCATAAATCGTTTATACATTTCGTCAAAACCGTGTTGAAGAAAAAATTTCCCTGCAATTTTTTCGTCTGAAATATGAAGTCCGGGCGCACCCAACGAAGTTGTTTCAATTATTTCTATTGAATTTCCATAACCTTTGGTTATGTATTCAGCCGTCTGAACACAACGACCAACAGGACTTGTGAAAATTCTATTGATTTTTCTTTCAGATAATATTTCGCCAAACCTTTGTGCGTTTTGTTTTCCTTTTTCGTTCAATAAAATTTCATTTCCGAAAGAACCTTGCGGAATGTCATCTCTGTCAGCGTGGCGAAGCAAAAGCGATATTTTTTCGTTTTCCTTCATTTAGTTTGGTTTACGCATATTGCAGGTTTTACACAAATCAATTGTCTTGTAATTCTTTACAAGGTTTTGGTAATTGTCGTTTTGCAACACTTCTTCAATGCTTGTGTTTTCAATGTTTCCAAAGTGTCCAAGAGTTTTTCGCATTTCGTCAGGTGCACAACAAGGCGAAATATTTCCTGTCGCTGAAATCCAAAGTTCCTTTTCTAAAAACGGACATTCGTAGCTGTCGGGAATTTCTTTGTTTTCGTTTTTCTGTAATGGAATAATGTTTTCCAAAATCACTTTTTCGCCATTTGGCTTGCGGAATTTTTCTTGTGCTTCGTTCGCTTGTTTTACATACTCATTCCATTGCAAAATACTTTCGGGCGTTGCTTTCATTGATAAATGTTTGATTTCATCAAAATGCGCCCAAAGTTGATGTCCCTTTACTCTGTCCACACCAAGTTGTGAAGCCAATTTTACGATGTCTGCCAATTCGTGCATATTGTTTTGCATAAACGTAAGTTGAAACGTTACACGGCAGTAATAACCTGTGTTTGCAAAGTGTTCATCACGAATACGGATAAACTCTTTCACGTTTGCAACTGCTTGTTCAAAGTCAATTCCTTTCATTACTTCTTGCGAAGTTTCGGTAGTTGCACCGTTCCAACTTATTTTTACGTCCGTTGTAATTGGAACAATTAGTTTCGCCCATTCGGTAACGGTTTTCTCTGTTGTTCTCGGAAATGTTCCGTTAGTTGTCAAATTCATCTTGATGTTGTATTTGTAACACAACTCAATAAAGTGGGCAAAATGCTTGTAGATTAGCGGCTCGCCCATTGTGGACGGTATCATTTCCATAACACCGATTTTTTTTGCTTGCTCAAAAATTGGTTCTAACCATTCTTTCGGCATTCTGCGATGTTTACCGTTTAGTTTTTCTTTGATGTAAGTTGAAAACGGACTGTGTTCTTCGCACATTGTGCAACTCAAATTACAATCTTCAGGATTTGTGTCAAGCGTAACACGCCAAAGTTTGTAAATGAATTTGCTATAAATGTTTTCTAATTCTTTGCAATGGTCTTGGATATTTGGAACGCTTCCGTCTGCGGAATACAAATAACCTTTTTCGCCTAACGTCTTCATTTTGTCAGGATTTGAAACAGCAAATTTCATTCGTTCTGCTAAAGAATTTGCGTTGCGATGTTCAAACAAAAGTCCGTTTACATTGTGCTCAACATATTCTTTCATTCCGCCAAAATCGGCTGTGATTACAGGAACCTTACACGATTGCGCTTCGTGAATTACAAGAGGCGAATTTTCGCCCCAAATACTCGGAACCACAATGCAGTCAACATTTGAAAAAACATCATTCGCCAAATTATGATTGATGTATTCTCCCGAAAAATCAATCTTGTTTTTTGAATTTTCGGCTAATGATTTTAAAGCATTTGTGCTTTGTCCGTTTGCTCTGCCAAATATTTTAAGCGTTGCAGGTTCTTCAATTTGCTTAAATGCTTCAATCAATAGGTTTACTCCTTTTGCAGGAATGTGAGTTCCGATGTAACCAAAAGTGTAATTCGTTTTCTCTTTCGATTTTTCGGTTTGGGTTAGATATTCAGTGGGAAAGCCATAATCTAAGTATAAGATTTTGTTTTCGGGAACACCATAGTCATTGATAAATCTATCACGTAAATAATTTGAAGGGGCGATAAACAAATCAACTTTTTTGATGATTGCTTTTGTTTCAATCATTCGCTGATGAATCCAAATGCTCCAATTTTCAATTTCTGTGGTTTCGATTTCCTCTCGTCCGCTGAAATACACTTTGTAGCAATCAGTCGCACATTTTTTATCGTCTTGTTTTTCGCACAACTGAAAGTTGTTTTCGTTTCCAATGCTTCGTGTCAAAAATTGTCCACGTGGACACATTAACCAAAAGTCGTGAAGCGTGTAAACAATGGGAATTTTGAGTTTATTTAGCTCGTCAATCAAACCTGTTGATAGGTGATTAACGTGACCTATGTGTGCAATGTCGGGTTTAATTTGCATTAGTAACTCAGAAAAGTTGTCGTCCATTTGTTTGTGGCGATAACCGTCCTTGCCCTGCGGATTGTTTACGAAGTAAAGTGTTAGGTTGTCGTTGACTTTTTGTTCCCGAATACTGAAACAAGCTGCATAGGGATTCTCTTCCCGTGTAAAAACGGAAATTTTGTGTCGCTTAGAAAGTTCGTTGCAAATGGATTGACTATAAACTTCTGAACCTGCATTGTAATTGGGCGGATAGCCGTGTATTATTTTTAAAATGTGCATTTTTAGTCGGATTAAAAATATAAAAGCAAGCGGGCGAAGCCCGCTTGCTTAATGCACAACTTATCTTTTACCTTTTTGCTGGTTCGGATTAAGCTGTTTTCCACGATTACCTTGATTTTTGTCAAAGGTCGTGTTGCTTCCATTAGTTCCCTTGTTTGGGTTCTTAATGTCTGCCTGATGATTAGATGATTTGTTTTTCATAAATCACAACAGTTTAGAAGTTACGCCTACTCTTAATTTGCTTTTCGGCATCCGCACCGTCAGTTTTGAATGGACTTCAGAATAACCATTTTATCGTCACCGTTGTCGGTTTGCAGTGTCTTTTTACGCTTACCTGTAACGGTTTGGCGCTTGGCGCAGTGGCGGATTTCGGAGCACAAAACTGTCAATACACCACAAAAGTTGATGCGAGGTAGAATGTTCAATTAACCACATCACCCGCCATTGAACCAAACGCCTGTTACCTGCTGTGTTTCCTTCTGTCGTCATAGGTTTGACATTAAATACTGAACAATTTTTTCTTTCCTTTTCTGTATTAAATCTCTCGTCCAAGACGGATTGTCCTTTGTCATTTCTTGTATTTCCCTTTGTTGTTCCAAGTGGGTGTAACTCGCTCTTTTGTCAGCAAATGGTTTGTTACCAACTGAACAATTATGAGATTTTGAAAGCAGCAAATAGTTTCCTAAACAGTTGATGTGTTGATGTATAAACTCTTCATCATAAGTGTCGTAACCTGTTTCTGGATTTTCTGTCTGTGGTGCAATATGCTCTAATTCAGGACTTGTTATTTTATCAAATCTTGTCGGTGAGTAACCACTTTTTCCTTGTGATTCAAGATGATTCTCGTATTTCCAAAGCAAGAATTTTGCGGTCGAGTGATTAACACCACCTTGTAATGCTTTTTCTAGTTCATTGTTACCCCAATATGACCACCACCAATCTTGTGTAGTTTTCATCCAATCAATTCTAATAATTATTGGTGAAATGTCAGAATGCTCAGAAGTGAATTTTTGGTATACGTCATTAAGTCTTGATGTTATGTCTGCTCTTGTTCCTATTAGTCTGTGTCTTATTACTAAAGATTCAAGACTTGAACAAAGTTGTGATATGTCATTTTTGGAAAGTCCAAATTTGTAAGCCTTAATAATAAATGGAATAGAAATACCAATGCCACCAAGTGAAATGAGTGAATGAATTTCAATATTTTCTCTTTGGTCTTTGCCGAAGAATGACGTTAAATGCTCAAAACTTATCGCAAGTGAACGAGTAAAATCCTTTATAAATGAAATTGAATTTTCTTCTGAAAGTAATTTATTGATTTTTTCAATTGCGTTTGATTCCCAAAGAGAATTGAAATGAACTCGTAATGTGTAAACCAAAACATCATCTTCATTGATGTTGTATTCGATTGAAGAAATTGATTTGTAGATTTTTTCAAAGCGTGATTTAATTTCGTCAATCAATGATTCTTTTTCTTCTCCAGCATAAAGATGAACATTGAACATAAATTGAGCTTTTATTATCTCCAAATTTGAAGGTTTTTTACCCCTGTTGTTTTGGAAGATAAACATTTGAATTGCTTCTGATTCGTCTGTAACTGGGTGTGTTGTGCAAGATGCACTTTGAACAGTTTCAAGCATCTTTAAAAGATATGCTTCATCTTTATTTGAAAGTTTTTGAGCAAAGAAATCATAAGCATTAACGATTCGTTTTGCAGATTCTGTATCAAGTCCGTTTTTATCCTTTTTGGTTTGGTCAATTACATAGTCTTTGAAAAGTTGGTTATCATAATCAACTGTCGCAAAACGAAATGTTGAATTTCTTTTGATAATGTCTTCAAAAGTTTCTTGTTCGGTTTCATTTAAAGGTCTGATTTGTTTAATTCGAGAGAACAGAGCCGAAAGAAAAATCACAATTGTTGTAAGTCGCTGTTGACCGTCAATTACTCCAAATTTATTGGCTTCTTTTTCTTCAAATAAAAAGTGTCCAAAATAGTATTTTGATTTTGTTGTGCTTCGGTTGTAATCTTCCAAGTCAGATAGAAAGGTGTTTACTTGTTTTGGCGTTTTACTACTTTCAAATTCTGTGTCCCAAGAATATGCACGTTGATAAGTCGGAACAAATATTCTGTTCCCTGCTAACATTTGTTTTATTGATGTTGATGCTTCCATTTAAAATTTTTCTGGTTGTTAAAAAAATTGGTGGTGGCTTCGCCACCACCAATGAATGTTTTTACATCGCTGGTTGATGCTTTTTGGATGAACTTTTTGAGCAAGAATTTGCTGTCAGGCTTGATAAACTTGAAAATTTCTGTCCGCAACACTTACAGGTGTATTGTGATTTTTCACTTCCTTCATACAATTCGTGCTTTTTCCCGTCAGGATTTCTTGAACAAGAATTTGCAGTCAAGCTTGATACACTCGAAAATTTCTGTCCGCACCATTTACAATAAAAATTTGCCATAATAATTTGTTTTTTTTGTTTGTGCTTACTCTATTCGGTTTTCAGCGTTCCCCGTTTTCTGCAAATTTCGTTTGTCAGTCCGTCAAACTGTGTCGTTGTGAACGGTCGTCCTAACATAGCAGGTAACGGTCAACAGCTTTGCGTTCGGCAGGGCATTGGAAAAACGTCCAGCCCGGAACTGCTGCTGATGTAAGATACAAAAGCTGAGAATATAATTTATTGTTCATTAGCGTTCGGTCAGCCGGATATGTAGCTGATAGTAATACTGCCGATGAGGATTTATTAGTCGTCCCTGCTGACGCAAAACTGCCTGTTGTGCGTTCGTATTTATTGTCGCATTAACCATTCTTTCCAATCATTAGATACCTTGTCCCAATTAAAAATGTCATAATTGGGTTCGCCATTCGCTTTTAACGGAAAATAATTGTGCTCTGTCCCAACGTATGCTTTGAATGTAAAATTTTTTCTTTTTTGTCTTATCATTTCAATTCTCAAATAGTCGTTGAATGGGGAGCTGTAATCTTTTGTACCATAGCAAACAAGAACAGGGATTTTTAATCTCTGCAGATATTGAATTGGCGGAATTGAAAATTCATATGTCGCTTTGTAAGTGTCTCCATTCGATGCGTCCGTGTTTGTTGGCTCCGCCACTATGTTTTCCCAATTTTTTATTACATCTTCTGCATATTTAGTTGTGTCTGTCTCGTTAGCTCTTTGTCGCTCAACGATTGTTAAAATTCTTCCTAAAGGGTTACCGCCTGAATAAATAAGTTCTGTCACTTTCGGAAAACTCAAAGCAAGTTTTGCCGCAACCGTACTTCCTTCCGAATGCCCTGCGACAATCAATTTACTTTTGGAAATCCAGGGTTGCCGTTGTAAAAAAGTAATGACATAAATATTTCTATTCACATAATAGTCAAGCAAATTTCTCTCTAAATATTTTTTTGAAAATTTTCCTGTGCTATCCACATAAGTAAAGTCTTCTGCTAAGGATTTTTTGTCGGCAATAAGCGGAGTGAAAGGCTTACTAATGATTGCCAAATGATAGTGATTGGTTAAGCTATCAGGGTTGAAAGGAAAAACTCCATACATTCCTTGCTCATCATATTTAATTAATGGTTGCGGTAAGCTGCCTTGACAAAAAAGAAACAAAGGTTTTGGTTTCTTTTCTTCACCCTTTTTTGATTTGATTAGTATATCAACAGTGTCGTCTTTATAAATTGTCTGCAAATGTCTGAAGCCATAGTCCTCCGGTCGCTTATTTTGTCCAAATAAACTAGTACTTAAAAAAAAGAATGCTAGGAGTATGAGACTCTTCATAATATGACGCACAACACGTAAATATATGATACTATTTCAAAAAACGCCTAATGAAACATTATTGATTTTCAATGTTATAGCGTTATACATTTTGTATTGTTATTAGTACAATCTACCCGGTTATACCTTTTGTATTGTTGCAGTACTGCAACCTTTTTAAAGCCCTCTTTTTCATCGCCCAGCTACCATCCCTAAACCGCCAAACCAACAGCAACCGGCTGCTGCTCCCATCAACCACCAACTACTAACCATCAACTACCCGCCACCCACCATTCCCGCCTTTTTTTCAGGTCGTCATATTTGCTTCTGCCGTTCAGGCTGCTTTTGTGTACTACTGCTGCCAGTATTGCAGCAAAACAGAGGCTGGTTTGAGGTTTGATGCATTTGGTTTGTCCATCCGTATCAATACAAAATATTACATATGAACCTCAACAATTTCACGATTAAAGCGCAGGAAGTGGTGGCTGCCAGTCAGCAGTTGGCCTTCAACCACAGCAGCGTCAACATCGAAACCGAACATATCCTCAAAGCCCTGCTCGATCAGGAAGAATCGCCGGTGGAGTTCTTATTGAAAAAGAACAACGTATCGGTGAACGTGCTGCAAAGCAAGCTCGACGAAGCCATCCAAAAATTGCCCAAAGCGGGGGCAGGTGCTACGCCGGCACAATCCATTGGCCGCGATGCCAACACCGCAGTACTGCGGGCAGGCACCGTGCTCAAAACTTTTGGCGATGAATTTGTGGCACCCGAACACCTGCTGCTGGCCCTGCTGCAAGGCAGCGACAGCACCGCCAAAATGCTGAAAGAAGCCGGCCTTACCGAAAAGGGTTTTGTAGCAGCGGTGAAAGAATTGCGCAAGGGTGATACCATTCAATCGCAAACACAGGAAACACAGTTTAATGCGCTGAACAAGTATGCCAAAAACCTCAACGAAATGGCCCGTCAGGGCAAGCTCGATCCGGTGATTGGCCGCGATGAAGAAATTCGCAGAACGCTGCACATCCTCAGCCGGCGCAGCAAAAACAACCCCATACTGGTGGGCGAACCCGGCGTGGGTAAAACCGCCATTGCCGAAGGCCTGGCCATGCGCATTGTAAATGGCGATGTGCCCGAAAACCTGAAGAGCAAAATCATATATGCCCTCGATATGGGCCAGCTGATAGCCGGTGCCAAATACAAAGGCGAATTTGAAGAACGCCTGAAAGGGGTGGTGAAAGAAGTAGCCAGCAGCGATGGTGAAATCATTTTGTTTATTGATGAAATACATACGTTGGTTGGGGCTGGCGGTGGTGAAGGTGCCATGGATGCTGCCAACATTTTAAAACCCGCACTGGCCCGTGGCGAACTCCGTGCCATTGGAGCTACCACGCTCAACGAGTACCAGAAGTTTTTTGAAAAAGACAAGGCACTCGAAAGGCGTTTTCAAAAAGTAATGATTGAAGAGCCCAGTGTGGAAGATGCCATTTCTATTTTGCGGGGTTTGAAAGACCGCTACGAAACGCACCACCATGTACGCATCAAAGACGAAGCCATTATTGCGGCAGTGGAGCTGTCGCAGCGCTACATCACCGATCGTTTTTTACCCGATAAAGCCATCGACCTCATTGATGAAAGTGCGGCCAAGCTGCGCCTCGAAATGAACAGCATGCCCGAAGAGCTCGACAAGCTCGAACGGCAGATACGCCAGCTGGAAATTGAGCGGGAAGCCATCAAGCGGGAAAATGATGAAGCCAAGCTGAAAGAACTGAATACCGAAATAGCCAACCTGGCGGTAGAGCGGGATACGTTTAAAGCCAAGTGGCAGCAGGAAAAAGAAATTGTAGAAAAAGTACAAAACGCCAAAGCGGCTATTGAACAACTGAAGCAGGAAGCCGAGCAGGCCGAACGCAACGGCGACTATGGCCGTGTGGCAGAAATACGCTACGGCAAGGTAAAAGAGCAGGAAGAATTGATTGTGCAACTGTCTGCACAGCTGGATGCCATCAGCGAAAAGCGATTGCTGAAAGAAGAAGTAGATGCCGAAGACATTGCCGAAAACATTGCAAAAGCCACCGGTATACCCGTGAGCAAAATGATGCAAAGCGAAAGGGAAAAACTGCTGCATCTGGAAACAGAACTGCACCACAGAGTAGTGGGGCAGGAGGAAGCCATTACGGCCGTGGCCGATGCCATCCGCCGGAGCCGGGCAGGCCTCAGCGATCCACGCAAGCCCATTGGTTCATTTATCTTTTTGGGTACCACGGGTGTGGGTAAAACAGAGCTGGCCAAAGCGCTGGCCGAATACCTGTTTGATGACGAAAGCATGATGACCCGCATCGACATGAGTGAGTACCAGGAGAAGCACACGGTGAGCCGGTTGGTAGGTGCGCCTCCGGGCTATGTAGGGTATGATGAAGGTGGACAGCTCACCGAAGCGGTGCGCCGCAAACCTTACAGTGTGGTGCTGCTCGATGAAATAGAAAAAGCTCACCCCGATGTATGGAACGTGCTGCTGCAAGTGCTGGATGATGGCCGCCTCACCGACAACAAAGGCCGCATGGTGAATTTTAAAAACACCATCATCATTATGACCAGCAATATTGGCAGCCACCTCATACAAGATGCTTTTGATGGCGTGGATGAAAACCATTTGGAAGAGGCCAACGAAAAAGCCAAGCTGGAAGTAATGCAGCTGCTGAAGCAAACCATTCGCCCCGAGTTTTTAAACCGGGTAGATGACATCATTATGTTCCAGCCGCTGATGCGTAAAGAAATCCGTGGCATCATTCGCATACAGTTGAAAAACCTGCAACAACTCATTGCCGACAGCGGCATTGAATTGCACTTCAGCGAGTATGCTATCGACTATCTGGCAGAGAATGGCTACGATGTACAATTTGGTGCACGGCCACTCAAACGGTTGATTCAAAAAGAAATCATCAACCAGCTGAGCAAACGCATTTTGGCCGGTGATATTGATAAAACAAAACCGGTATTAGTAGATGTGTTTGATGGTGTGGTGGTGTTTCGGAACGAACATCCCGAAAAGTTATAAGACGCTAATACATCCTTAAATAGCCTTGCATCCGCAGGGCTTTTTTTATTTGTCGTCAAACAAGGGCGGACAAAAGATGTTAAGAATTTCTTTATGGTTGGCTGTCCAAAACCGACAGTATCAATTCTGGCTATCTTCGCCGCACTTTTTTATGAAACAACTGTTGACCATCTTTTTACTATTGGTGCATGTAAATAGTGCCATGCTGCTGCCACAGGTAGAAGACCAAGGCATGGCAGGTACCATAGGTAGTACCTGCGATGTGGTGAACAGTGTATACGAATGGGTAGATGAAACACTGCTCGATCATCACGATTCATCTACACAAGATCATCACGATGTCGATGATGGTTTGCAAATAGAAACAGCCATTGCTGATGACTTTTGCAGCAGCCTATTTTATATTGCGCAACTCGATTCTCCATCGGTTTTTACCAGCAATCATAATGCCAAAGCCAATGCGGCTGGAGCATTAGAAATGAGTTACGAACTCAATACGCCTCCTCCGGAAGCTTAGTTGTATTTATCCTCGATTTTATTAAAGGATGCACAGCCAAGTGTTGTGACTCCGGTGCTGTATTTATGTTTTACAGCATTCCTTTTCATCAGATACTTACAACTAATCAACCATGCATTTTATACAGCGCAATAGCTGGTTTCCGGCTATGGCTATCGTGTTATTGCTGAACGCTTGTTCGCCCAAGCAAGAACAGGATACTGCCGCTCCGCAAAAATTTACAGTAGTTACTCCCGAATTGCTCGACACGGTGTATGCCCGTGAATACATTGCCGAAATTCAATCGGTACAAAACGTAGAAATCCGCTCCCGGATGGATGCGGCATTCATTGAAAAAATTCATGTAGATGAAGGCAAGCCTGTGCAGGCAGGCCAACTCTTATTTACCCTTACCAGCCGCCGCTACCGCGAAGAATTATTGAAGGCCAATGCTCAACTCAAGAGTGTGCAGGCCGAACTGAAAGTGGCAGAAGTAGAATTGAAAAACACCAAAATGCTGGTGGCCAAAAACATTGTGTCCAACTCCGAACTGGAAATGGCACAAGCCAAAGTAGAAGCCATCGAAGCGAAGATTGAAGAAGTGAAATCTTCCATCTCCATAGCCCGTGTGTACCTCTCATTTTCTGAGGTACGGGCACCATTCAATGGCGTTATCAACCGCATTCCCAACAAGCGGGGTAGTGTGGTGCAGGAAGGTGATTTGCTCACCACTATTTCCAACAACGATGAAGTGTTTGCTTACTTCAATATGTCGGAGCAAGACTACCTGCAGTTTCAAAAAAAGAAAGACGATGCCCATCACAACGAGGTGGGATTAGTGCTGGCCGATCAGCAGCGTTTTCCGCACATGGGTAAAATAGAAACCAACGAAAACGAAATTGATATCAGCACGGGCAATATTGCCTTTCGTGCACGGTTTGCCAATCCACAACATTTGCTGCGCCACGGTTCTACCGGCAAAGTGCTCATCAACAGTGAGCTGAACGATGCGTTGGTGATTCCGCAAAAATCGAGTTTCGAAATTCAGGAAAAAACATTTGTGTATGTAGTGGATGCCAACAACACAGTGCGGATGCGCAATGTAGAAGTGAGCCATCGCTTTCCGCACATGTATGTCATCAGTGGTGGTCTTTCAGTAAAAGACCGCATTATTTACGAAGGCATTCAGCAGGTAAAAGAAGGTGACAAAATTGTACCTCAGCAAACATCATTTTCTGCCATGGCCCGTCGCTAAGCAGTACACATTTCAACTTACATAAGGCATGACTGAAAAATTTATACACCGGCCGGTGTTGTCTATTGTCATATCCCTCATCATTACGTTGTTGGGTGTGCTGGCCATGACGCAACTACCGGTTACGCAGTTTCCTGATATTGCACCACCCGAAGTAAACGTAACCACCAAGTACACCGGTGCCAACGCCGAAGCCTGTGTAAAGGCTGTAGTTACACCTCTCGAAAGAGCCATCAACGGTGTGCCCGGTATGGCGTACATGTCATCGGTGTCTGGCAACGATGGTACCAGTGTGATTCAAATCATTTTTAAAGCCGGTACCGACCCCGAAGTAGCAGCGGTAAACGTGCAAAACCGTGTGTCATCTACGCTGGATGAATTGCCCGAAGAAGTAATTAAAGCCGGCGTACTGGTAGAAAAAGTGCAGAACAGTATGTTGATGTACCTCAACATACTCTCCACCGATTCGGCCATGGATGAAAAGTTTTTGTACAACTATACCGATATCAACCTGCTGCCCGAACTGAAGCGGATTGATGGTGTGGGTTTTGCCGACATCATGGGCATGCGGGAATACGCCATGCGGGTGTGGCTAAAGCCCGACCAGATGACAGCCTACGATATTTCTACCGAAGACATTGTACAAAGCCTGAAAGGCCAAAACGTAGAAGCAGCACCGGGTAAAATTGGTGAAGCTTCCGGCAGATCGCCACAGGCACTGCAGTATGTACTGAAGTATACCGGTAAGTACAACACCGAAGAGCAGTACGAAAATGTAGTGCTGAAAAGCAATGTAACCGGGGAAGTAGTAAAACTGAAAGATGTAGCCGATGTAGAATTTGGTTCTTTGGAATACGACGTTATCTCCAAAGAAAACGGTAAGCCATCAGCAGCCATCATGTTGAAGCAGCGTCCTGGTAGTAATGCCAGTGAGGTGATTGCCAACATCAAGAGCCGCATGGCCGAGTTGAAAACATCTTTCCCTGCGGGGATGGAATACACCATCAGCTACGACGTGTCTTCCTTTCTCGATGCCTCTATTGATGAAGTAATCAAAACGTTGGTGGAAGCCTTCTTACTCGTAGCCTTGGTGGTGTTCATCTTCCTGCAAGATTTCCGTTCTACCATCATTCCGGCCATTGCGGTACCGGTTTCCTTGGTGGGTACATTCTTCTTCATGCAGTTGCTGGGCTTCTCCATCAACCTCATCACGTTGTTTGCATTGGTGCTGGCCATTGGTATTGTGGTAGACAATGCCATTGTGGTAATTGAAGCTGTGCATGCCCACATGGAACATTCCAAAATCGGGCCCCGCAAAGCCACCGAAAAAGCCATGCGGGAAATTACCGGCGCCATCATTGCCATCACGTTGGTAATGGCAGCGGTGTTCATTCCGGTATCGTTTATGTCGGGACCAACGGGTGTGTTCTACCGCCAGTTTTCATTGACGATGGCTATCTCCATTGTACTCTCCGGTGTGGTTGCCTTAACGTTGACACCGGCACTCTGTGCCACCATGCTCAAGCGGCATCATCACAATCCAAAAGCTAAGCGTAATTGGTTGCAGCGTTTCTTCGGCGGCTTCAATACCTGGTATGAAGGATTGTCGGGCAAATACAAACGCCTCATCGAAATCATTGCCAACAGGAGGGTAATTACTTGGGTAACGATTATCGGATTTACGATGGGCACCGGCTTGTTTGGTTCGATATTGCCTACAGGTTTTATTCCCAACGAAGACCAGGCGACGATTTATGCTAACGTAACCACGCCTGCCGGTGCTACCCTGGAGCGTACCGAGCAGGTGGTAGATGCCATTCAGCAAACAGCACAGCAGATAGACGGTGTGGATGCCGTGAGTACGCTGGCGGGTTACAGTGTGCTCTCAGAAGGTACGGGTGCAACCTATGGTATGAACCTGATTGGCTTGAAAAAATGGCACGAAAGAAAACTCACCGACAAACAACTGATGGATACCCTGCGGGAAAGAACCAAACACATCAAAGATGCCCGCATTGAATTCTTCTCGCCACCACCGGTGCCGGGCTATGGCAACTCGAGTGGTTTTGAAATGCGCCTGTTGGATAAAACCGGTTTCGGCGATTTGAAGTACCTAGAAAAAACGGCAGCTGAATTTGTGAAAGTGCTCAACGAACTGCCCGAAGTAGCCAACGCCTTTACCACGTTTGATGCCAGCTTTCCGCAATACATGGTGAGTGTAGACAATGTGAAGGCGGCACAGAAAGGTGTGATACTCGCTGATGTACTCAGTACGCTGCAAGTGTTTTTGGGTAGTGAATACGCCACCAACTTCATCCGCTTCGGACAAATGTATAAAGTGATGGTGCAGGCTTCGCCGGAATACCGTGCCAAGCCCGAGGACATCATGAAGTTGTATGTGAAAAACAAGGACGGAGAAATGGTGCCAGTATCAGCATTCCTGCAAATCAACAAAGTGTACGGTCCTGAGCAGGTAACCCGCTACAACATGTATCCTTCGGCAATGGTTAACGGTGAACCGGCGCCGGGTTACAGTAGTGGTCAGGCATTGGATGCGATTAAAAAAGCAGCGGCCGAAAAACTACCGAAGGGCTTCTCTTACGACTGGGCTGGCTCCAGCCGTGATCAGGCCAACTCGGGCAACGAAGCCGTGATCATCTTCCTGATTTGTTTGGTGTTTGTGTACCTGCTGCTGGCAGCGCAATACGAAAGTTTCCTGCTGCCGATGCCGGTTATTCTTTCACTGCCTACTGGCATTTTCGGTGCCTTCCTTTTGCTGTGGGCACTCGGTTTGGAAAACAACATTTACGCACAGGTAGCTATGATCATGTTGATTGGGTTGCTGGGTAAAAACGCTATCCTCATTGTAGAGTTTGCTTCACTGCGCCACCGTGAAGGACTGCGGCCCTTGCAGGCAGCCATCGAAGGTGCATCGGCTCGTTTGCGCCCCATCCTCATGACTTCTTTCGCATTCATTGCCGGTCTTATTCCGCTCATGCTGGCATCGGGTGCAGGCGCCATCGGCAACAAAACCATCGGTACTGCCGCTGCAGGCGGTATGCTGTTTGGTACTGTGTTTGGTGTCATCGTTATCCCCGGTCTGTATGTGATTTTCGCTACGCTGGCCGAGCGGTTTGCCAAAACAGGACGCAAGGAAGAAAAACCATTTACCGAAGAAATATAACATCATGCAATTGAAAAACAGCAATACACAATGGGTGATAGTGGGCCTACTCTTTCTGTGGGCTTGTGCACCGGTTTTACCTAAAATGCCTGAGGTAGAACAGGCGCCAACAACCTACGGTGAATGGACAGATGCAGACACCAGCAATAGTGGGATACTCAGCTGGCGCAATTTTTTTACCGATAAACATTTGCATGCGTTGATTGATACCGCCATGCTGTACAACCCCGATTTGCAAATAGCCAATCAACGTGTGCTGATGGCCAATGCAGATTTATTGCGCAGCAAAGCGGCCATGATACCGACACTCAATGCCAACCTGTCGCCGGCCATTCGCCGCTATGGTTTGTATACGATGGATGGAGCGGGCAACATCAGCACGTTTATTCAACCGGGTAAAATAGTACCGATTAACCTGCCTGATATTTATGTAGGCCTGCAATCATCTTGGGAGGCCGATGTGTGGGGCAAACTGCGCAGCCGCAAACAAGCAGCTACAGCCCGCTGGCTGGCCAGCAATGAAGGCCGCAACTGGATGACCACGCAAGTGGTATCCAACATTGCGCTGCACTACTATGAGCTGCAAGCCTTGGACAATATGCTGCGCATAGTTGATGAAACCATTTTGCTGCAGGAAAATGCGTTGAATATTGTGCAAGTACAAAAAGAAGCTGCTGCAGCCAATCAGTTGGCGGTTGAGCAGTTTGCTGCGCAGTTGCTTAACACAAGAGCCATGAAAACCCAATTGCAGCAGCAGGTGGTAGATCATGAAACGGCAATGCAGTTGCTTTTAGGTAAGTTTCCCGGTACCGTAGTACGTGATACTGCGAATTATTTGGCTTCTGCAATTCCTGCTATGCAAACCGGTGTGCCTGCTATGTTGTTGCGTCAGCGCCCCGATATCAGGCAGGCCACGTATTTGCTGGAAGCAACAAAGATGGATGTGCAAGCCGCCAGAGCTGCGTTTTTGCCCGGCTTCAACATCACAGCTGCCTTCGGTTATCAGGCCTTTCAACCCAATTTATTGTTTCGCACACCCGAGTCTATGGCGTATGCT
This sequence comes from Bacteroidota bacterium, assembly GCA_020161435.1. Taxonomy (GTDB): domain Bacteria; phylum Bacteroidota; class Bacteroidia; order Chitinophagales; family Chitinophagaceae; genus Phnomibacter. The sequence continues at coordinate 417,085 of JAIUNV010000004.1, forward strand.
TTAGCCGGTAGTATTGTAGCGCCTATCCTCAACCGTGGTGCCTTGAAAGCAGAATTTGCTTCGGCCAATGCCCGACAGATTGAAGCCTTGTATCAGTACCAGCAAACGGTACTGACAGGTGTGGCAGAAGTGTTCAACGAAATGAAGCGTTTGCAAAACCTGGAGCAATTGTATCAGCAGCGCAATGAACAGGCCAAAGTGTTGACGACTTCTATTGAAACAGCTTCTGCATTGTTCCGTTCCGGCAGAGCCACATATCTGGAGTTGCTCATCAACCAGCAAAATGCGTTACAGGCAAGGCTGGAAGTGATAGCTGCAAAAAAACAACAATGGCAAACATCAGTGAATTTGTATAAAGCACTCGGCGGTGGCTGGTAGTCTTACCGGTACCCGAGGTCGCAGTTGGTTGTTAGTTAAGGAGAGCCCCTTCGCAAGAAGGGGTTTCTTTTTTGTGAAAAGGAATGCAAAGCTTTGTGAGCAGCGCAATTGCTGAACTATGTTTGCAGCAAATTGAAGTACAGATGGAACTCGGAATCGGCATGTTTGGCGACAATCATTTTACTCCCGATGGCAAGGCATTGCCTACTGGTCAGCGGTTGCAAGAGCTGTTGGAAGAAGTAAAGCTGATGGATGAAATAGGCGTTGACTTTTTCGGTATTGGCGAGCATCACCGGCCCGACTATGCGGTATCTGTTCCTGAAATTATTTTAGCTGCCGCCGCCAGTGTTACCAAACGCATCAAGCTCGGTAGTGGCGTTACCGTGCTCAGCTCTGCCGATCCGGTGCGGGTGTATCAGCAGTTTGCTACCATTGATTTACTCTCCGGCGGACGAGCAGAGATTTGTGCAGGCAGGGGTAGTTTCATCGAATCTTTTCCGGTGTATGGATATGATTTGAAAGATTACGAAACCTTGTTTGAAGAAAAGCTGGATTTGCTGGTAAAAATCAATCAGCAGGAACGCATTACCTGGAAAGGAAAATTGCGGCCGGCCTTGAACAATCAACTCATTTTACCAAGGGCTACCAACAATCATTTGCCCATATGGGTAGCAGTGGGCGGTACGCCAGAATCGGTGGTACGTGCAGCCCGTTTGGGACTGCCAGTCATCTTCGCCATTATTGGTGGCAATCCGAAACATTTTCAACCGCTGTTTCAATACTATCGGGAGGCGTGGCAGCACTTTGGTCACGACCCTGCCAAGTTGCAGGTAGGCGTACACATGCATGCATTTTTTGGCAAAAATAGTCAGCAGGTTGCTGATGCCTATTACCCGCATTATGCGGCGCAAATGAACAGGGTAGGTGCCGATCGTGGTTGGGCGCCTTATCAGCGCAATCAGTTTGAAGCAGGCCGCAGCAGCAACGGGCATTTGCTTATTAGTGATGCACAAGAAGCCATTGATAAAATTTTACAAATGCAGGAACTGTTTGGCCTTACCCGTTTTTCGGCACACATGGATGTGGGCGGGCCATCGCATCTTGCATTGATGCAATCCATCGAAATTTTCGGCACAGAAATTATGCCGGCTGTAAAAGCGGCATTGCACACTGCTGCTGTGTAGGTTGGCCAATTGCCTGCCTGTCTTTCTGATGAGCAACCCTTTGAAGGACTACATTTGCAGCAATGACCATCGACGAACAATTCATGCATCGCTGTTTGCAACTGGCCGTAGTAGGAGCGGGCCATGTAGCACCCAATCCGATGGTTGGCGCAGTGCTGGTGCATGATGGCCGCATTATTGGTGAAGGTTACCATCAGCAATACGGGCAGGCACATGCCGAAGTGAATTGCCTGGCATCGGTGCAGCCGAATGACCAGCATTTGATAGCAGAAAGCACCATGTACGTAAGCCTGGAGCCCTGTGCTCATTTTGGTAAAACACCACCCTGCACTGATCGGCTCATTACTGAAAAAGTAAAACGCGTAGTGATAGCCTGCCGCGATAGCTATGCAGAAGTGGATGGCAAGGGCATGGCGAAACTGCAAGCAGCAGGCATTGATGTTACATGGGGTGTGTTGGAAAAAGAAGCGTTACAACTCAATCGGCGTTTCTTCACGTATCACCAGCAACAGCGGCCATACATCATGTTGAAATGGGCTCAATCTGCCGACGGATACATTGGTGAAACAGAAAAAAACATTGCTATTTCCAATGCCATCAGCAACCGCATGGTGCATCGCTGGCGTAGCGAAGAAGCAGCTATTATGGTGGGCACCAACACGGCCATCACCGACAATCCAAAACTCAATAACCGCTACTGGCCCGGGCTTTCTCCGCTGCGGGTAGTAATAGATAAACAACTGCGCATTCCTGCAACGCATCATTTACTGAAAGATGAGCAGCCCACGTTGCTGTTCAATTGTCTGTTGCAAAAAATACACGGCAACAAAGAATGGATTCAGTTGAAAGATGATGTTCATTTTTTGCCACAGCTACTGCAGGCATTGCATAGCCGCGGCATACAAAGTGTATTGGTAGAAGGTGGCCGGCAATTGTTGCAATCATTGATAGATGCACAATTGTGGGATGAAGCCCGCATCATCACGAACACTGCATTGCTGCTGGGCAGCGGAGTGGCGGCACCAACACTGAAAAATGCAACACACAGCGAATCACCCCTTCAACTTCAGCAGGATAGCATTCTGGTATTTTACCGGCACACAACAGCATAGCTTTTATTGGAGATACGCAAAAACAGGAACAGCAAACGAGCATGAATTTTTACTACAAAACCATTGCCAAAGAAGGCTTCGCAGAATTCAAAGACAGGGGTAGCCGTTTTCTGGCTTATGCCTATCCCATTGAAACGGCAGACGATTTCAAAAAGAACCTGGCAGCTCTCAAAAAAGGACATCCCAAAGCAGTGCATCATTGCTTTGCGTACCGCATTGGGTTAGACAATTTGCTGTTTCGGGTAAGTGACGATGGTGAGCCATCCGGCTCTGCAGGCCGCCCCATACTCGGGCAGATAGACAGCAAAGGACTGACCAATGTGATGATTGTAGTGGTTCGGTATTTTGGCGGCACATTGCTTGGTGTTCCCGGTCTTATTAATGCGTATAAAACCGCAGCATCACTGGCGTTGCAGGTAACACCCGAAGTAGAAAAAGCCGTTGAAAAAAACTACCGCATTCATTGCACCTACGATTTGCTGAACGATGTAATGACAATTTTAAAGCAAGTAGGTTGCACTATTCATAACGTAGAGCAATCCTTGTTTTGCGATGTGCATGCAGGCATTCCGCTCAACCGGTTGGACGCAGTGCTGCACAAAATCAAAGACATTCACACGGTAGAAATAACTGAAGAAAAAACAAAGTAAAAGTTGGGCATGCGTATTCTCATTACAGGCGTTTCAGGTTTTGTAGGCCGACATTTGGTCAGTCGGTTGTTGCAGCAAAATGATGCCGTTGTTGCCGGTACAGGTCGTGCAACTAAACGCCCCGAACATTTGCCAGCGCAAGTGCAATACCTGCCGCTAGATTTGCTCCATCCCGTAGCTGTGCTCGATGTGGTTGCTGCTTTTCAACCAGACATCGTCATCCATAGTGCAGCCATGAGCAAGCCCAACGATTGCGAAGAGCAACAAGCACTTTGCTATGCGGTAAATGTACAGGCTACGCAGCATGTGGTAGATGCCTGTAAAGTATGCAACTGTAGACTGCTTTTTATGAGCACCGACTTTGTGTTTGGCGATGATGGCCCATTTGCTGAAGACGATGCATACAATGCTGTCAACTATTATGGCCAATCAAAAGTGCTGGCAGAAGGGTTGGTAAAAAACTCCGGCTTGCCATGGAGCATTGTAAGAACGGTGCTGGTGTATGGTCCGCATTTGCCCGGTTTGAACCCGACTTTTCCGCTGTGGGTGTGGGGCAATTTAAAAGAAGGCAAAACCATTCGGGTGTTTACCGATCAATATCGCACAGCAACTTATGTAGCTGATTTGACGGAAGGAATAACCAGCATAGTTGTACAAAAAGCCACCGGTGTGTTTCACTTGTGTGGCGAAGAAACCTTTACACCATTTGACATTGCACAGCTGGTAGCAGCACATGGCAGCTTTGATGCGCAACTGGTGCAACCCGTTACCAGAGCGGAATTTGCGGAGCCTGCCAAAAGACCCATTCGCAGTACCTTGCACATAGCAAAAGCAAAAAGCGAGCTGGGTTATGCACCCCGTTCGCTTTCGCAGGTTTTACCATTACTGTTTTAAAAATTATTGCAGCGGCAAATGTACTTCTGCTATCATGCAGCGGGCACTACCGCCACCGTTGGTTTCAATGGTTTGTAAAGAAGAATGCAATATGCGGTTGTAGCCTTCCAGTTGTTGGCGTTGCGCATCTGTCAGTGCTTCGTATGCTTGTGACGACATCACCAGTATTTTCTCACCCGCTGCATTGTGCACCTGCAACATGTTGCCGGCAAAATGATTCATTTGTTCCCAAGTGATAGGGATGACTTGTTTGCCAGATGCTTCAATGGTTTTCACCACTTCGTTTTGTTCGATGTGGTTGGTAATGCTATCAAGGCAAATGACTACATATTTGTCGGCCACACACATCATCACATTGGTGTGGTAAATGGGTTGATGATGTTGATCGACGGCAGTAAATACAACGGGCTTGTATTGCAGCCGGTCGCAAAAATCTTGCAACACGCTACGGTCGGTGCGGGGGGCGAGGCAGGCATACGCAATACGGTTTTCTCTGTCGAGTACCATGCTGCCTGTACCTTCTAAAAACAGTTGCTGCGCTTCGTAAGCCGTGAGGTCTATTTGCTGCACAACTTTGAATTTAGTTGCAACAGTTTCCAGTACATGGGGCTTTCTTTCTTGCCTTCTGTTTTCTGCAAACATAGGGTAGAGCACTACAGTGCCATCATCATGAAAAGACACCCAGTTGTTAGGAAAAACAGAATCGGGTGTATGAGGTCTTTCAGTGTCTTGTATAACCGTTACATCTACACCAGCATTACGCAGTTTATCTACAAAAGCATCAAACTCTGCAATGGCTTGCTGTTGTACCCGTTGCTGGTCTGCATCCGCCACCTGAAAAGCATTGTTGACGGCCGTTTCAGCATTATAACCAAAACGAACCGGGCGTATCATGAGTAAGTGATTGGTTGTTTGCATCAAATACAATTTTTGGTTTGGGGTTATTCGTTTTTGGTTCAGTAAGTGATGCTTGCTGATTTAACATGTAGGATGTTCATGTAGTATACAATGCTTGCATAAAAAATCAGCTACTGAAAATGGAGCTGATTGAAAATGCGAACCACAAACAACAAACCCCAATTCACAAACCAAAAACTAAAAACAACAAACAATGTTAATCAATCTCATCCCGCAACAACGGCATGCTCATGCAATGGAAACCTCCACGAGCACGGCTCAGTTCTGCCGAAGGCATTAAGATGAATGTGTCTTTCAGTTGTTCGGGGCTGGTTTTGCCGGCTTCAAAATCTTGCAGCAAATCGGCCACATGCACCACATTGAAACCCGCATGCTTAAAGGCATCCACGGTTTTGTCGTTGCGGTCGTAGCCCAGCACCACACCTTCTTTTATGGCCAGCAGGTTGCAGCTATCCGTCCATTGCTCACGGGCATCGTACGGAAATTCATTGTTGCCGCTGTAGATGAATTTTACTTTTTCCTTGCAGCCCAAATCGTTTTTGCTGATGTCTTCCAGCAAGGCTTCGAGGTTATCGAAATACACGGGTTTGTCCAGCTGCTTGTGGTGAAATTGTATCAGCGAAATCTTTTCATCTTTCTTGGGGGCATTTTCCAATATGCGTTCTACGGGGTCTTCGTCCAAACGCTTCACTGCTTTTTTGGAGAAGTTGCCGAGCATCACCCACACGTTTCTTTTTACCTGTGTAAATACCGTGTCGATGTGCATGTAGTCCCGCTTTTTAGGAATGCGTACCACGGTTACTTTCTTCACTACTTTTTCTTCAAACAGCAGGTTGATGGCCTGGTGTGCTGCTTCCCAACTGGTGCGTTCACTTACTCCAATCAGCAGGTGGTCTTTGCTCACCACCATTACATCGCCACCTTCCAGCGTTACCTTTTTTTCGCCACCTTCTTTGGGGTTCAGAAAATGATGATGCTTTTCTGGTATCTCTAAAATCTTGCTTTGAAAAGCGGCAAACAACGGATGGTTGAAGAAAATGTATTTGGCCAGCAATGCTTCACGGGTGCGGGCTTGTCGGGCAGGTTTATTCAGCAATACATGGTCGCTAATAACGATGCCAATATCTCTGGTGAAAATGAAATTGGGAATGGGAGCGAAGAGCATTTCATTGTCGTCGCTGGTGCCGCTGATGAAGAGCTTAGCTAACGCATCGGCATCGAGTTCCATCATGTGCATTTGCGTAGCGTAGGCCACGCCTTCCAATGCACACACAGAGGCCACGAGTTTTAGTTTTGTTTTCTGATTGTTCAAGATGTCGGCCAGCAGCCATTGCAGCTCAATCACCTTGTCACTTTTGAAAAAATCTTTGTGCCCGGGTTTGTAAAAGTTGCGTTTGCGCTGTGGGGCATCAATGGCGCTGAGCTTGCCTTTTACTTTTTCGGGGTCGAGAAAATAGAGCAGCACTTTGGTGTAGTAGTCGTACTCTTTTCTGCGAATGGTGTCGAGGTGAACAATGTCTTCAAATAGCCAGTCTTGTGCTTTGGACGGAACAACTTTGCCCAGTCCGCTATCGGGACTGTGGACCAGCAAACGGCGCAATGTGCCAATTTCTGAGGTCACCATCAATTGTGGTGTTGTAGCTTTTTTAGCCATACAATGGATTTCGTGAAACAATATCCACCTTTCCGTATCCGGTCTTTGAAAAAAGGCTATTCAGTGGGTGCTGCCCGAAAGGAGGAGAACAGGGCAACAAGAACAGCAGGCGACCGGAGGGCTAAATTAGGGAATTGGGCATTCGGAAGAAAGGAAATTTGGGAAAGGAGGGGGCGGCATGCTGTTTGATACTAATTTTTTAAGGGAGGCTTCATGTAAGTGCAGGGCAGAAAAAAAAGCCGACGGCTCCCAACCCGGCCATGGGGCCGGCAATGTGGCTACCAACTTTGTATTGGAGAAGAGGCTAACGTTAAGGTGCTTGGCGTTCGGGCGGGATTTTAACCACTAAAGTAAAATAGAAGTATGAAAGATGAATTAACCACAAATGCTGATGCAGGGCAAGTCGCCCCGCCTGACGCAAAACACTTGTTATCGGCTGTGGCTTCTATCGAGCAAATCGAAGAAGTCGCAAGACAATATTTTGAAGTCAAATATCCTTTAATGGACTTGACGAATGATGACGATAAGTGTGAAATTGATTGGTGGGATATGTTGCAGTTTGTTCAGCACGTTCTGTCCTGCCATTGCCGATAACGTTTTGGCGCTTGGCGCAGTGGGGGATTTCGGAGCACTTCACTATCAACCAAGCACAAAGTTTGATAGAAGCACTGCACTTCAATTAACCACGTCAGCCCCCATTGCGGCAAACGGCTGTTACCGGCTGGCATTCTGTCTGTCGTCATAGTTCGTTAATGTTTTTAATGAGTGTCAATACGCTGTTTGGATTGTTTAAGTCGTAAAACCAATTACTGTCAAAGTCCTTAATTGTCGCTGGATTTTGGCTGTTACCAATTACCAAACTATGAAATTTTGTTTTGTTGTCTTTCGCTGATTTTACTTGGTCTTGTGTTGTTTTGTCAAATGCAGACATCACAAAGTCGGAAACCATTATCACGTCTGCCTTTTTAAAGTCCTGAGTTGTTAACATTCTAAGTGCTTCTCTCATAGCAGGAGTTGCGTCTGTTCCACCGTGAAAACTCATTGAAAGAAAAGAAATTATTTTATCCAAAGAGTTTTTTAAATCTGTCAGGTTAAGCGTTTCAATACCTGTCGAAAACGAAATGAGATAACACTTTCGGTTATCACGAATGGCGATTTTCAAAATGGCGAAACAAAGTGTCTTGGCAACTGTTTCAGGTGTTCCGTGCATTGAACCGCTCGTATCAACACAAATGATAAAAGGCCCTTTAGCTTCTTCTTTTCCCTTTTGTCGTTTGTCCTGAAATTCTTCTTCACGGTATGAGAGCATTTTTGCTTGATACTCGAATGTTTGCAGTTTCTTTTCTGCAAACTTTTTGAAGAAAACAGATTGCATAGTTTCGTCAGCAAGTAATGCTGTTTCAGACGGTAGCAAACTGCTTAAATCATCGCTTTCGTGAATGCCGATTAAGTCCGCTTTGCTTGCGTGTTCAACTTTCCATTCTGGTTTTAATTGAATGTTTGCAAAAAGCTCTTCTTCAAACTCTTTTTCAGCTTGTCGCATTTTGCCAAGCATTTCGGCAAGTTCTTTTAATGATTTGTCTCTCTGCAAAAGTTCAGCATACCGTTTTAAAATATCAAGATTTACTCGTTGCCAATTTCCTTTGCTCATATCCCAAAGCCGTCCTAATTCTTTAGTAAATGGCTCAAGTGCTTCTTGCAATTTTTTCAGTTCTTCAATACGCTTGTATAATTCTTCACAGAATTTTTGCCTTTGTTCTTCTATTTGGTCAAGTTCCCATTTTGTTTGTTTCTTGTAAAGTAATTCGTCCCACTTTTCATTGAAGTGTTCTTTTACACTTTCAAAACTTGGCTTGTCTTTATCGTTTTTATTTTTTTCATCCAAACTTTTGGCAAACTCCTTTTCATAAAAAGTAACATCAAGCTCCTTTTTGTCATAGTTGTTCTTAATCGTTGGATTTACTTTCTCCCATTTATTTTTGAATTCAGACCTTTTGCTATGTTCAAATTCTTGCTTTAGCTCTATTTCATTTTCAAAAGGATTCTCAGTTTTATTTAATTGTTTCTTGGTCTTATTTACGAAGTCAAGAATATCCTGTGTTATCTTTTCAGCAAGTTCAGGGTCTTTTGAACACAATTCTTTCATTGTGGGATTAGAGAGAATTTCATTAATAGCAGTAGCAAAATTATCAGTATCAGCATTGGCGAAGCCAATGCCGATTTCTGATTTCTTTTGCAACTGAAAATAAACGCTTTGAGCTAACTTTCTTCTAGTTACTTCATCTGCAATTGAACCGAATGTTTCAAACCTATCGAATTTATTGTCCATTATCTAAGCGGTTTTCGATAGCTTCTTTAAGTTCATTATATAGGTCTTCATCTATGTCAGTATTGTTTAAGTAGTAATCCATGTCGTTACTTAGAAATTCATGAGAGTTTGTAATCTCGTGATTTTCCAATTGTTCGAAAATCCATTCTTCAAATTCGTCTGTCAACTCTGAAAGGGCAAAATCGCTTTTCCCATTTGACAAACTAAGTAATGCAGAATCAATGAAAACATCATGTTCGACATTTTCGTAAAAATGCTGAATTCTACTCACTTCAACTTCCAATTTTTCAATTTCATTTTGAAGTTGTCTTAAGTTGTCTTCGACAATTTCTGCATAGGATTCATTTACAAACAGATTTGTTCTAATATGCTTTAAGTCATTACTTTTAAAACTATCTATTCTTGATTTGAGGTTACTTGCTGTTGTGAGAACTACTTTTACTCGTTTATCCCAATCTTTTTTAACCGCAGGGTGTGGTCTTTTAGTTGCAGGTTTTTCACTGTCTGTTGTTTCAATTTTTCGTAGTTGACCATCATGAACAATGTTGTTGGGCTTGTTGCTTAATTTAATCCTGAAATTTTGCGGGTAATTTCTTCTTTGCCAATCATCACTTGAATTTTGATAGAATGTTACATTAGTGTAGTCGTCACCTAATTGATTATAGTCTGAAATTTTTATAAGAGGTCGGTTAAAGCCTTCAATGAAATAGAAATGCTGATAATAAATTTTGGGTATTTGAACCTTTTTCATGTGACTTGTTTCTTCAAGCACTTCTTTCCAAAAGTCTTTCAACTCGTCTGAAATTGAACTTATATTTAATGAAAGATTATATCCGTGTTTTTGGATAGCGTCTCTAACAAACTGAGAAACAGCTTGAATTTGTTCTGTCTCATTCCAAAGACAATCTTTAATTAAAAAGCAATCCATTAAATCAACTGTTTTCCTGTCATTGAGAAATGCAGAAGTCCGAAGAAGTCTAACAATTTTTCTCCACCTACGGTCTGAAATGTAAATCGGATTTTGTTTGTTTTCTTCTCGCTGATTGTTTTGGTCTATAAAACTCCTGATAACGTGAATTACATTGAACACATTTTCAGGAATTTCTATTTCGTCAATTTGTTTGTTCCACTTTTTGTATTCGTCATCAGAGATTTTCAATGCTTCACCAACGGTGTCTCTGTATGAGTTCAATGTCTTTGAAATCATGTCATTGAAACTCTGCTTGTCCTTTATTCCATCAACAATTAAGCGAACAAGAAATCTGTCCCAAAGGGCTTCAAGTCCTTCGCCTTTGCTTGGCAATTCGTTTGAAGCTGAAATAAGTGCTTTCATTGGCACTTGAATTTCTTGCTCTCCGTTACGGTAAATCTTTTCGTTAAGAACAGTCAATAAAGCGTTTTGTATTGAAGGTCCTGCCTTCCAAATTTCGTCAAGGAAAACAACCGTTGCTGTCGGTAAGTAATTTTTTACAATTCTCTCGTATTTGTCGTGGTCTTTAAGTTGAGAAATAGAAACGGGTCCAAATATTTCGTCTGGCGTGCTGAAACGGTTCATAAGATATTCAAATGAACTGCCGTCTTTGTATGCGAATTTAAGTCGTCTTGCAACTAAGGATTTTGCTACTCCTGGTGCACCTAAAAGAAAAATACTTTCTCCTGCAACCGAAGATAGGAGTGATAAAGCGATTACTTCTTCCTTTTCAATCACTCCGTCATTTAGTCGTTTGAGTAGTTCTGTGATTTTGGGTTTTACTGTCATCTGTCCAAAAATATTTTTGTTTGTTTAATGTATGCTGTGACGTTGTTTATGCTTGCCGGTAACGTTCGAGTATTTGCGAAGGCAGGGAATTCATTGAACGTCCAGCCCGGAACAAATGCCCAGTTGAAAATATGTTGTTGAAGTTATGAACTAAAGCTGAACATTGAACGTCGAGCCCGAACCGCTGCTGATACTTGCACATAGTTGATGGTACAATGTCCAGCCCTGCTTTTGCAAATACTTTTGTTGGGCGTTCGTTTTTTGTCAGAATGGTAAATCGTCAGCAATTGGTGGTACTGGTCGATTGTTTTGTTGCCCGTTAATGTACCAGCCAGACAGTTGCAAATAATAACCTCTTGGTGCTGTGATTTCTGAATTTTCAGGTGGGAATATTCTTGAAAGTGAAACTCTTAAAATTGTGCCTGCTGGAATTGTTGCGATTGTATCTTGATAACCAACATAACTTATGTTACGATAATTATTTCCATTAGGATACCTGAAACGTGTTTTGCTGTCAAAGGTTACTCGTATAAGGTCGTGGTCGGCAGTCCAAAAACCAACACTTTTGTTTGGCATTTGTCCACCGTAAGGAATATAGCCTGACCCACTATTTGTCCATTGAAGAAGTCTGCCAAACAAATTGTTGATATGCCCGTTCCAATCAATGATATTCCTTTGTCGAATGAAGTTTGGCATATTGTCAACCCTTCTTAAAAATGATTTTGCAGAAATGATTACATCTTCAATGTGTGGTGGTTGAAGTATTGCTCTATTTGTAAAGGTTAAATCCCAAATATCACCAACTTCAAAATCCGTGTCTGTTGGCTGATTATAGTTTCCGTTATTCAATAGCCTTACATAGCGATTGTTTGAAAGAACAAGTCCTCCAACGCAAGCATTATGTGACATATGAGTTTTAGAAACTATTAAAACCTCCATTTTACAAATGGGTTATTTTGTAATTGAAATTATCTGCTAATTTATTAGCAACAATTGACCTATGACAAGCCTCTGGATGTTCTTCGACACAAAAGAGTGCAATTTTGTTTGCTCCAATATTATCAAGGTTCTCAAAGAATTTTTCAAAGTTAAAGTTGCCCAATATTTTATTTTTATATTCAATTACAAAAACCTTCCCCAATTCTTGCCTTTCACTTTTCAATTCGCCTCTTTCAGCGTCTATTTCTTTTTGTAATTCTCGAATTTCTGTTGTTGGTGCTAAATCTTGAATATAACCATACTTAATGCCTAAGTCATTTAATTTCTCTTGAAGTCGATTGCTGTTTACAAAAGAGTATTTTGCTCCTCTAACACCTCTACGCTGCCTTATGTCGCAAAATGTATCAATATTATTTTGGGTGAGTTTATCGAAGAATTCGTTTTCTGTTGAGTTGTAAACTCCAATTGTGAAGAACTCCATATTTATAGATAGGCTTTTCTTGATGTAACGTTTATTGGGTTACCGAACAAATCAATTGCAGAAAGCCCTTTATTAAGTTCATTTATTACAGTTGCTTGGTCTTTAACTTTTCCGTTTTCGTCAATGTGTTTTAAAATAATATTGTCTGTGTTTAAAACCTTGCCAATTAATTTACTTCTGTGGCATTCACAAGGCTTACTTTCGCTACACATAATAACAACATTGATATCTTTATTGTAAGCTGTTTTTAATCTTTCAATTCCGCTAATGAAAAATTCCTTTGTTTTTACTACTTCGTAATCAACTTTTCCTTCACTGTCGTAACAAGATGTGTCTTTGGGTCTGCCACCAATATTGTCGCCCATAAAAACATACTTTATTCCATTACGCTCCAAAAGAAATTTAAGGTCATTCTGATTGTACTGTGGGTTGAATTTCGAATATGGTTGTGAACGAACATCAATAAGGTATTCAATGCCAAATTCCTTCAGCAAAGCAAGAAAGTCCTCTGACTTTCTATTGCCGTGTCCGATAGTATAAAGTGGCTTTTTTGTCATACCTCAAAAATACGAATAATTTGTCTTTTGGATGCTCTTTAATTAACGGACTGTCGCTTTAAAATGACGCCCAACGGTTCTGGTATTTATGAAGGGCGGGATTAGATGTACAAAAGTTAAGCTTTGCACTACCGCTTAATAGAATTACTGTCGCTGAAATTATGACGTTCAGCCCGCCTTTTATAAATACCATGTTAGCGGTTCGTTGTTGTTTTCGTGTATTTTTTTATTCGTGATAACCCTTTTTTACTTGTCGTTTTGAAATCCACCAATAATTTCCACAAGGGTCAATTATACCCGATTGTCTGTCTTCGTATGGCATATCTGCTGGTTCAAATTCAATTTTCGCTCCATTGTCAACGGCTCTTTGATGAACAGCTTCTACATCGTCAACGAAAAGATAAAGTGCTGTTCTCATTCCTTCAAATTGTTCTCTGGCTTGACTAATCATAAAGCAAGTGTCGCCTATTTGCAGAATACAGTTTGCTATATCTCCATTGGTTGGGTTTACAGAACGGTTAATTTCTTTCGCAAAAAAGGCATTTTTCAGAAAGTCAATTAAGAGTTGTGGTTTGTCAACAAAAAGATATGGAGTAACTGTATGAAAGTTGTCAGGTTTGTATGTATTAAGTATGTCGTTCATTTTTTACATTTTTAGGTTTAGAATTTACTTATCTTTTTTATTCAGTCATTTTTAGGGGTGCGTTTTTCTACAATGACCGCTAACGGTTTGGGTATTGGCGAAGAAGGGGCATTTAAAAACCGTCAGCCGAATCTATGTACAAAAGTTGATAGTAGCACAATTGTTCAATTACTTCCTTCAGCCCCTTTTTTGCCAATACCGTGTTAGTGGCAGTTTCTCTGAATGGTCGATTTAGTTCCTTACGAATTATCAATAATATACTTGATTTATTTTCATTTGCAAGATTCAGCTTATTTAAAGGAATGTCCATACTCATACTTAAACATATGCGTTATTTCGCTCTATTAAAAACTGCAAGCAATGAAGTAATTCCAACTTTACTGCCAAATGGAATTGCAGATAAATCCACTTCAAAATTGCCATTGTGGTTTACAAAAGGAACAGCACCTTTCTTAATGGCCTCTTCAAACCTTTTTGGTTCAGCCACACCAACATTGATAAAGCAATAAGCCGCTTTTTTGGTGTTGTCAAAAACCAAATGATGAAAATCTTCTGAACCCATAGACGAAGGAATCATAGTTTCATCTAATAACAATTTATCATTTTTAATAACTGGCTTTAAGGCACTCCTTACCGTGTTTGTTAGTTGCTCATCATTTACAAGTGGATACGACCAACCTTTGAATTTGATGGTTGGATATTTGTCTTTGTCCATATTGTACGCATAAGCGATACCATCATTAATTCGTTTGATGCCTTCAATCATCGTTTTACGGTCTTTCTCGTTAAACCAACGAAGATTGACTTTTAACAATGCGGATGCAGGAATAACATTATTATCGATACCAGCCTGCACAGAACCTACGGTTATTACTGCTGCATGTTTAGGGTCAATTGCTCTACTGACAATGGCCTGGTATTGCATTATGGCTGCTGCCGCCATTACTACAGGGTCTTTGGTTAAGTTTGGTGTTGAGCCATGTCCACCTATTCCGTAGAAAGTAACATCAAACTGGTCAGTTCCTGCATTGCGAACTCCCGAACCAGCGATAACCATTCCAACTGCAATTGGTGCGGTGTGCATCCCTAATAAATAGTCTGGCTCGGGAATACCATATTTGGTATAGAGTCCATCTTCTGTCATTGCTCTCGCACCTTCAATGAGTTCTTCAGCAGGTTGACCAATGAAGATGACTGTTCCTTTCCAAAGGTCTTTATGTTCGGCAAAAAATTTGGCAGTAGCCAGCAACCAAGTTACATGTGCATCGTGTCCGCACATATGCCCGACAGGAGTTGTCGCATCTGCCAGCTCCACTACTTTGGTACTCTTGTAGGGGAGGTTGGTCGTTTCTTTCACAGCATTTGCGTCCATATCTGCCCGGTACATTACAATGGGGCCATTCCCGTTTTTCATCACTGCCGCAATGCCAGTTTTTCCAATATGTTCCGTTACGGTATAGCCATAAGATTTCAATTCTTTGGCAGCGATGCCGGCAGTTCGGGTTTCATGAAAACCCAATTCAGGATTTTGATGCAGGTCTTTGAAGATAGCCACAAATTTATCATTGTCCTTTGCAATGGCTTGTTCAATAACCGTAGTGTTGTTTTGGGCAAAAGCGATTGCTCCAATCAATGTTGTTCCTAATGCTAAAAGTGTTCTTTTCATTTTGTTAATATTGCGTTTGTTGTTGAGTTTGTTTGGGTGCTGAGTTGAAATTGCCACTAACGTTCAGGGCTTGCTGCTGTGCTGGGATTTGAATCTCGTCTGCCCAACCACTGAAGCCCAATAGAAGTTTTACTTATAAATATACCGAGAATTATTTTTAGATGAAGGTCTGCCCATAACCGCTGCTGAATAGAGAACAACTGCTGAGGATTTATTCGTCTGCCAGCATAGCAGCAACCCCATGTTAGCAGCCGTTTTGTGTTTATCAATGATACCAGTTGTTAGTCAAATGTCGATATTCGTTGTCTGGTTTTGTTTTGTCTATGAAGTAAGTGATTCCCAGTCTAACGTCAAGAAAGCCCCAGAGTCCATAATAGATTCTATTGCCAGATTTCGAAATTAGATAAACACCCAACTTTTTTTGTCCTACTCTTAATTTGTCAATGTCAAAAGAATTAATTGATTCTGTCTTTGATACTGTGTCATTTAAAATTGTAATATCTCCTTGAACTTCAGTCAGGATTTTATTTATCTCAACCAGGGTTTCTTTATTTGTCTTAATGTATATTCTGTAGGACGTGTCAATTAAAAGTGGCTCTGTCAACTGTTGAATTACAGCAAAAAGAATGAGAATGACTGTCCAAAATATTTTTGTCTTAAAGTTTGTTTTCGAAAACAAAATAACAAGATAAAAAGTCAAGGCTGTGATAAGTCCACCAATAAGTAAACCTTGATAAGTACCTTGTTGTCTTCCGAAGAATAGAAAGCTTAAAAAAGTCAAAGCGACTCCAACTAAAAGTCCAACAAATTTGAAGAGGGTTGTCATTTAAAATGGCTGCTAACGGTCAACAGCTTTGCGTTCGGCAGGGCATTGGAAAAACGTCCAGCCCGGAACTGCTGCTGATGTAAGATACAAAAGCTGAGAATATAATTTATTGTTCATTAGCGTTCGGTCAGCCGGATATGTAGCTGATAGTAATACTGCCGATGAGGATTTATTAGTCGTCCCTGCTGACGCAAAACTGCCTGTTGTGCGTTCGTATTTATTGTCGCATTAACCATTCTTTCCAATCATTAGATACCTTGTCCCAATTAAAAATGTCATAATTGGGTTCGCCATTCGCTTTTAACGGAAAATAATTGTGCTCTGTCCCAACGTATGCTTTGAATGTAAAATTTTTTCTTTTTTGTCTTATCATTTCAATTCTCAAATAGTCGTTGAATGGGGAGCTGTAATCTTTTGTACCATAGCAAACAAGAACAGGGATTTTTAATCTCTGCAGATATTGAATTGGCGGAATTGAAAATTCATATGTCGCTTTGTAAGTGTCTCCATTCGATGCGTCCGTGTTTGTTGGCTCCGCCACTATGTTTTCCCAATTTTTTATTACATCTTCTGCATATTTAGTTGTGTCTGTCTCGTTAGCTCTTTGTCGCTCAACGATTGTTAAAATTCTTCCTAAAGGGTTACCGCCTGAATAAATAAGTTCTGTCACTTTCGGAAAACTCAAAGCAAGTTTTGCCGCAACCGTACTTCCTTCCGAATGCCCTGCGACAATCAATTTACTTTTGGAAATCCAGGGTTGCCGTTGTAAAAAAGTAATGACATAAATATTTCTATTCACATAATAGTCAAGCAAATTTCTCTCTAAATATTTTTTTGAAAATTTTCCTGTGCTATCCACATAAGTAAAGTCTTCTGCTAAGGATTTTTTGTCGGCAATAAGCGGAGTGAAAGGCTTACTAATGATTGCCAAATGATAGTGATTGGTTAAGCTATCAGGGTTGAAAGGAAAAACTCCATACATTCCTTGCTCATCATATTTAATTAATGGTTGCGGTAAGCTGCCTTGACAAAAAAGAAACAAAGGTTTTGGTTTCTTTTCTTCACCCTTTTTTGATTTGATTAGTATATCAACAGTGTCGTCTTTATAAATTGTCTGCAAATGTCTGAAGCCATAGTCCTCCGGTCGCTTATTTTGTCCAAATAAACTAGTACTTAAAAAAAAGAATGCTAGGAGTATGAGACTCTTCATAATATGACGCACAACGGCCAGGGCTTGCTGCTGTGCTGGTATTTTATAATGTCCAGCCCGGAGCCGCAGCCGATTGAAAAACTGATGATGAAGATAACAACAAAAGATGATAGAATTCCGTCGGCTGGATATGGGCTGATAGCGATATGAAGCTGAGTATATATTCGTCTGCCAGCATAGCAGCAAACCCCCTGTTGTATGTTCGCCCTTCGTCTTGGTTCTTCAAATGTTTAGTCTGTGTCTACCGTGGCAGGGTGTGTCCCGGAAGCGTAGGAACAAGGCAGGCTCTTTTGCAAGGTTGGTTTTGTGTGGCGGCTTTGTACGCCTTGCAAATGTGCCTGACTTGGTGCGTCGGCTAAATTACTTTTTGAAGTTCAATGTCATATTTAGTTTCAAAAAAACTGTCAAGCACCTCTTTGTCCTTTTCATTAATCACAAATTTTATTTCGTCTTGGTCTAAGTTGCAGATACCAAAGTTTCTAATATAGTTACTGCTGAATGAAAAATACCCCGAAGTATATGGCTTACTTGAATTTTTAATATAAAACCAAAAAAGTCTTGATTCCATTATTTTTTTCATTACCAACAATTCACTTTTTGATTCAGCAAGTAACGCAAGTCCGTTATAAAATAATAAGTTTTCATCTGAATTGATTAAGTAATTGGGAACTTTGGCAGCCAGATGTGGGAAGAAAAGTTTATGCTTCATTTTTTCTAAGGACTGAGTTCTACCAAAAGCAAACCAGCTTTCGTAATCCCCTTCGCCATTATCTCTTGCAGCAAGAATAGTTTTTTTATTTTCTAAATATTTATATGCTTTTGGAAAATTTCTTTTAAGAAAGGCTTCTTTTAAAAGTTGAGGTTTTATACCATCATCATAAGGGAAAATTACTTTTTCTTTTAATTTAGAAAAACTATCTGTAGTATTTAGCCTATTTGAGTTTAGAATATCTCTGCAAATTCCTTTTTCTATTGGAAAAACACTTCCATTTTGAAGATAGTAAAAGTCTTTATCTTCTTTGATTGGATTAAAAATGTAGATATCATTTTTGAGGGTTGCAATTCCATTTCGAGTTTTATACAAGTCTCCTAATGAAACACCTGTCGATTCAATTTTGGAAATTATTTCATGGTTTTGCAAATTCCAACCTTTCTTAAAATCTAATTTTGAATAATTAATAATGCTAAAAAGATTTTGATTATTTGGTAATTGGTTTACACCAGTTGATTTGTAATATTTGATAGAACTTTCCTTCCTGTTTTCTATAAGGCAAATACAAGTGTAAGTGTATCTTGATTTAAATATTTGCTCTGTTCCAAAATCGATAATCCGAAACTCTAAACTGTTTGTTTGAAAATATTCTCTAAGGCCTCTTCCATTTAAGCTTTTAAAAAAGCTATTCATAGTAATGAACCCAAGAATACCGTCAATTGCGAGGCTTTCTATTCCGATTTGAAAAAACGGGATGTAAAGGTCGGGATGCCCTGAGTTGCATACCTTCCATTTGGTAAGGCTTTTTTTTGTTTCTTCACTAAGATGCCTAGAACACACATAGGGAGGATTTCCTAAGATGATATCAAAGCCAGAAAATTTTTTCAAAATATTTCTCCAACTGAAATTTAATGCATCTCCAACAAATAAGTTAAACTTAAATTCTTTTCGGTCTTCGCCTTCAATTAGTGCTAAAAGGCAGAGAAGGAGTTTCGTTCTAGTAACAGAGTAAGTTTGTATATCTAGGCCATATATGTGGCTTCTATAAATTTCAAAATAGGTTTTATTAGTTAGTCGTTTAATTTCTTTTGCAGCATTATATAGAAATCCGCCGCATCCACATGAGATATCAGCAATTTTTAAATTACTAATTGATTTATTCTTTGCTGTAAAGGTTTGTGTAATAATGTAGTCACGGATATTTAAAGGAGTATAGATAGCCCCATTAATAATTCTGTCTGCAGGAGAAACAACAAATTCAAAAAGTTCGATAAGTTGCTCTGTGTCAAAATTTCCTATTTCATTCTTAATTATACTTGTAAAAGCTAAAAGTTTTGAAAAATCTTTTGCATGTTGTTCGTTTATTACATAACCCTTTAAAAATTCATTTTTTTGAACTGTTAAATTATTGGCTTTAAGAAATGCAGAAACAATAAGACGGTCAATTTCGGTTGGCTTACTTGAACAGTTAGAACTAAGGTATTTAAAAATCAGATTTTTCATATTAAGTACGGACAAAGCGTTGAAGTTGGTTTCCAAATAATATTTGCTTTATCAAAGTCCCAATGATTTGCCATCGTATGGGCAAATGGTTTCCATATTCTTTCCTGATATTCTTTATATAGGCTGGTAAAAATGCCATCATCAAGTAACACTTCAAATGCTGTTGGATAAAAATTAGATGTTAAAAAACCCATTCCTAAAATAAAATCCATTGGGTAATGCATGATTCGAGGTGTATCTAAATGAAGAACCGAGCCATAATTAAAGTCATCGCTATCTAACGGGTTTACCATGTATTGTAAGTGATATATGGGATGCGGTTCAGTACTTACTAAATTCATGTCATGCCGGTCAATGTGAAAGCCAGCATAACAACTTTCCGTACCAATACCTCTAATTAGAACATTAAAATTTAAATCGGCTAAAGGGTCGCTTAATGTAAGCCACTCATTTGAATTAGCGATAACCTTCATATTTAGAGTAATACTCACATCCTTTATTCCTTTTGGTCTAATATGTTTAATGGTTTCGACAGGGATTATAAAGTCTTCTATTTCATAGCCCCAAAAATTTGGGTCTCTGGTTCCATCTTTGAGTGTTGGAATGAAGTTGATATCTTCTAATTGTTTAGCGGCTTGTAATATAGGAGATGTGTTTATGCTGCCACCAATTGTCTTTTCCAATGATTTCGCAACCATTCGAAGCTCTGAAGCTCTTTTTTCTCGAAAAAGCATAATGTTCTTTGGAATACTCATTTGCTAGAAAGTTCTTCTTTGATTAATTTGATACGATTACTTTCAGAAGAATGAGGACGAGGATATCTTTTCTCTAAAACTGCTTTTAAAGAAACATACCGCTCGTCTTGCCATGCTTTGGGCTCTATTGTTGTATGAATTTTGAAACCCTCCAAAGGGTCGATTGGACATTTAAAAAATTCGCAAATAGTCCAGAAATTTGAACTTTTATTGTATTCCATAGGTAATGCTGCAACTAAATTTTTAAGCCCGGAAATTTCTGATAGAAGTTTAACTCTTTCCGAAGCATTCAGCATTGTTAGTCTCTTGCCTTTTGTAGTTTCTTTAAAAATATTCTGAACAATATCCATCCACCATCTTTTCCAACCATCTGAAAACACTCCAGAAAAAAATGCTTTTGAAAAGAAGCCTTCCGAAAGATTCTGCCAATCTGATGACTTATCGATATCAATTCCCAACCTTGCAGCTAATAATTTTTCCTTAATTAATGCGCCTGGTTGATGAAACAATTCCTTTATAACAAAGGACGCATAATCATAAGTAGGCAATGGTTTCGCTAAATCAGTAAAATGTTCTAAAACTCTTGTATCTAGAGCTGATAAATCTTCTCTGCCCAAAATAACAGGCATGTCAAAATTTGAATCAGAAATAAATTGATAACCCTTAGCTAGCGAGGATAGCTTGACAGCAAATTTTTTCCAAGGTGGGGAAACTTGTTTAGTGAATTTGTAATCAAAATGTTCATGGCAAATTTTTTCAACATCATAGGTAGCTCTCATTTTTTCGTCAGTTGAACACAAAATAATTGGGCATGATTTAACACCCCCTTCTCCAGCAATCATTCTTAATTCCTGAGCAATTGAAGGAGCATTATATGCAATATCAAGTGCTTTGCCATCTAAACGCAGGTCTAGTATCAGACCGTCAAAATCTTTAAGTCTTGCTTTTAAATCCTTTATTTCTTCCCCAAAAGTCTTGGGTTGTTCATACGTAACTTCAATTAGTCCATCTATTTGTAAACCATCGGCGATTGCAGCAGTGGTTTCGTCATTTTCATCATCAAGGTATAAGAATTTATATTTAGCCATTGTCTTGATTGTTTTTATTTGATGGTATTTCGATTCTCAGTGTTGTATTGAAATTCTTTTCAGAATTCATTACATAAATTGAACCTCCGTAACTTTCTATAATATCTCTAACTATTTTGAGCCCTAATCCAGTACCTGTTAGTGATTCTGATTCCGATGTTGAATGACCCGCTGCCGAGGATGTGGTAAAGAAGGCATTAAAAATTAACTCCTCATTCTCTTTTGGAATTCCGTCACCATTGTCAGAAAATTCCAAAAAAACATTTTTATCATCTTCACCACATTTAATAAGTATTTCTCCCTTCGTTTGTTTACGTTTTATTGCTTTTTTTGAGTTAGTATAAAAGTTGAAAAGTATTGATGCCCACTCGGAGGGATGCATCGGTGTTGTATACAAATCAAAAGCAGTGAAAACTGGTTTATGAAATGTAATTCCCGAACGTTTAATATCATTCTGAATCACTTCTTCAAAGTCATTTACTACATCCCTCAAGTCAATTGGTTTTAGTTCTCTTAATACATTTTGTGAAATAGCTTTGTCAAAATAAGAAGTGTAAACTGTAAAGGATTTTAAATTTGTATCTAATCTGTCTGCTCTTTTTAATGCTTCCGTATGAGTTTTAACTGCATCTTTAAGAAATGTTGTATCCGCATCAAACGCAGGTAAAAATCTTTTTACTTCATGAACAAATTCTCCAATGACTAATCCAAGACCAGCTAAAATGCGTAGCATGTTATTTTCATCAATAAGCCTTTTTCTGTCTTCTTCATAATACTGCTTCTCTCGTTCTCTTTCATCCTTCAATTTAATTACTACATCCTTAAGTTTTGAAGATGTATTTTCTGAATCAGAAATATTACTATTCGATTCAGTATCGACTATAGTCTCTAAATCTTTTATTGTTGCATCTACCTTTTCAGAAGGATTTTCATCTTCCTTTTTCCAGTCTTTTTGTGAAGTTGTTCCTTTTCGCCCTCTTATTTCTGCGACCTTTTGCGTAGCACTTACAACAGAACGATATATAAAGTCACTTAATTCATGTAAAGCATCGTTCTCTATAAGCCCTTCTCTACTTGATGTTTCATCAAAAAGCAACCCTTGTTTATCGGTAATTTCAACAAATCCAAAGAAATTATTATTAGCATGTGGTGCTAATATAACTCTCTTACGAACTGATTCATCTAATCCTATCCAGTCATTTCCCCTTTCTCCATAAGGGAGTACTCTAAATCCGTTTCTGTATAATCTTATGCCGCCTCTTTCATTCGCAATTTCCCTAATGAATGATAAAGATTGGGGTGGCAAAAGAGATGAGTCCCATATAAAATAATAGCATTTAAAATGTACGTCTTTGATGAAATGAAATTTTGAATCTTCTTTCTCTCTGTTTTTGCCTATCAAAAATATTTCTTCCGGAAAATTGAGTTTGTTACTTTTTAAAGACCAGCAGCCTTGACCATCTTCCAAAATATAACCTTCAATTTCTGCAACTGCATGTTTATAAATAGCTTCATCCTCATCAATAATCGGCGTTATATCATTTTCATGTTTTCTGTAGTATGAACTTTTGAAACCCGGGTCGGTTCTTTGTGTTTCTTCTTTTTTTCTTTTTTTGGAAAGTGGGAAGGGTTGTAAAAGGTCAGATGTATACCTGAACACTCTTTTTATCATTGCATCAGACCAACCTTCTCTTAGACCCTCGATTATTAAGTCGGTACCCTCGTCTTTTGACTTTTGAATTATTTCAATTTGATTAGTGATACTTAATAAGTCCTTGTCAGTAGCAAACTCATCCCAATTAATTGTAATTCTTATTGCATTTACTGCCTCGGAAGTTTGAGTTATGATTGTCAATTTGTTTCCTAATCTCTGTGTTGCAAATCTTCCAATACCTTTTTTCCCTGCTCTGGTTCTATTATATTTTTCAGAAATAGGGTTATGTATTTTTTCAGATGAAGACAATCTCATAAAACCATTAATGAGTTGGGCTCTTGTCATTCCAACACCATTATCTTCAATTAGTAATTTGCCATTTGGTTGCCACGCATTTTCAAAGACAAGCTTAACTTCGGTTGCATCTGCATCATAGGCATTTTTAACAAGTTCTGAAACGGCAGTTTCGTGTCTTCCTACTAATTCTTTCCCTAGTCTATTTATTATTCCGGCATCCACCGAAAAACGAATTTGGTTTTCGTCAAGTTTTGCAATTTCATTTGAAAGAGATAAAATGATAGTGTTATCAGAAGGTTCTTTCTGAATTTCTTCAGTAAGCCTTGCTTTTAATTCTGATATTTTATTTGCATTATCCATTTAACTCTTTGTATTTTTTGATTCTACTTTATTATTTAATAAATCTGTTACATTAACTTTTAAAACTTCAGCAATTTTTACCAGTGTAGTAAGCGGCGGTTGTACGTCGTTAGTACACCATCTCGAAATCGTCGCCTCATTTTTGTCTAGTTGTTCTGCAAGCCATTTGCTGCTGAGATTTTTTTCAACTAGTACAACCTTTAATCGATTTATTGCTTTTTTACTCATATTCATTGCATATTATGCAAATTAATTGACTTACGGTAATATGTGAAGTTTTAATGCTCTTATAAGTTGCCTTGTTGAAAAGATGTTGATTATAGTATTCCCGCTCAAGTTCCCCAGCAGATGAAAAGAATTCTGTCCGCTGGGGGGTGGGTGGGCCTGGTGTTGAGTGATGATTTATTACTGAAGTGTCGAACAAATGTTGATAGATATTCGTCAGCCGGGGTGGGTGGGCTGTGCGTTAGCATTTTTATCTCTTTGCAAGGTTGGCTTTTGTGTGTCGGCTTTGTGTCCCTTGCAATGTGCTAAAAATAGCGTGGGGTCGGGTGGCAAAGTCATGTTAGTTTGAATTTAAGTAGGATGCTGTTTAGGGTGACATACAACGTCCCGCGGCTTGGCGAAGGCAGGGCAATCGAAGCACTTCCGTTCGGCTAATGTACAAAAGTTTAATAGAAGCACAAAAGCTGAAGTTTGCACTTCAGCCCTGCTTTTGCCAAACCGATGTTGTAGGCAGTTTTTTATTGCGGAATTTCTTCCACTAAAATTTCATTTCCTGCTTTGTCGTAATAGGTGCAGGTCATTTTGTCCATACAAATTTCCCATTTTTCTACTCCTGTTTCTGCACACATTTTAATGAAAGTCAGGTAATCTGTTTTTCCTTGTTGATGAGCCAATAATTCCGCTTTGAACTCTTCTGTTTTTGGCGTGTTTGCAATTTCTAATGGTTCATACTTTGCCGGAACAGTTGCTGTATAATCGCTTCCTCCGTGATAGTCAATATGTCCGTCTGTTACATATGCTTCGTAATGAGTAACACCTAACGCCTTAATTTCTTTGATATACGAAGGAAAGTCTGCACCTGATTTTACTTTGCTGTGAGCCGTTTTGATTTGTTCTACTGTAAACATTTTTTCTTGATTTTTAATTGTTAAACGATTTTTTGAATTACATGAAATCATAATGCTTAGACCTGCGAAAATGATTGTTGATTTTAAGATTGCTTTTCTCATTTTGTCTTTTTGCGTTATGATTACGATGCAAAATTGCAATTCTTAAAATCGTTGTCATTGTAAAAAATCGTTTTTCTACAAAAATCGTTTAAAATTTTCGGGTGTGTCGCCTGTAAATTGTTTAAAGTCTTTTATGAAATGTGCTTGGTCAAAAAAATTGTTTTCGTAGCAGATTTCGGTCAGCGTTTTACTGTCGTTTAGATTGTCAAGAACTGTGTTGAAGCGAACAATAGAAGCAAATTTTTTGGCTGTCGTTCCCACCACTTTTCTAAATCGCTTTTCAAATGGACTTTGGCTGATAAATAGCTTTTCGTTCAATTCTTTTATGCGGATTGTTCCGTTGCTTTGGTAAATAAGTTTAACCGCTTCAACAATTAATTTGTCGGTTTCAATGTCTTTGAGTTGAGATAGTAAAAACTGCTCAACTATTTTTATGCGTTGTTTGTCTGTGGTGGCAATTGTTAATTTTTCTTCAACTTCGGTTACACTGTTTTTGTCAAAAATATCTTCAAGTGAAAGACTTAAATTAAAGAGTTCGTTGGCAGGATGTGAAGCAAAATGAGTAAAGCCAATTTCGGTAAAGTAAACCAAAATGGTTCCTATGTCTGCCGAATTTTTGAAGACTTTGTAACCATCAGTAATACCTGTAATTCCTGCCGTAGTTAGTTTGCTTTCGGTGTTGTCTTTCACAGCTGCAAGTTGTCCTTTATACTGAAACCCGATAACAAGTCCCGAAGACGGAAAAACTTTGTATTCATTTTCCAATTCGTTCTCCGACACTACAAAATATTTGATGTAGGATTTTAATTGTTCAGTCGGAAAATGTTTGTCAAATTTCATTGGTTTTTCTGTTGGGAACGGGTTTTGTAAAATTGCCTACAACGATCAGGGCTTGCCGTCAGGTGTGGGATTAGTATTCCGTCCGCCGACAACCGCTGCTGATTAAAATTATTTTGTTGAAGTTAAGATTTGATGATCAAAGTTGCTTGTCCTGCCCGAACTGAAGTTTGGCTTTGTAAAACTGCCGATTGTACTTGCGTCCAGCCACACTTGCGGCAAACCCCATGTTGGTGGCAGTATTTGTCTACTGTAGCTTTTTAAGTTGTCCTTTTGCCTTTATGTGTCCGTACTCAAGAGCTTTTGTAAAAAAATGTTTGGCCCAGCGATTTGACTGTTTTACACCTTCGCCGTGTTTGTAACAAAGGCCTAAATTATAAAGAGCCATGCTATCATTGTTTGCTGCTGCTTTTTTATACCAATAAACCCCTTTTGTTTGATCTTTCTTAACTCCTTCACCATAGAAATATGAATAACCCAAATCTCTTTTCCCGTCAATTAGTCCAGCTTTTGCAGCTTTAGAATACCAAAACACTTTTTTCTTGTCGTTCTTAAAACCAAGTTCTCCTGTGGCATAGAAAAACCCAACATTAAATTGAGCGTCTCGGTGTCCAGCTTTTGCGGCTTTTAAGTACCACTCAAAAGCTAAGTGTAAATCCTTGTCTGTTCCATAGCCATTGTCATAGCAGGTGCCTAAATAAAATTGAGCTCTTTTGTGTCCGGCTTTGGCAGCACACCACCACAAAGCAAAAATGTCTTCCCAATCTTTCTTTTTGGGTTTTGTTGTTTCAAAGGCAAGTTTATAACCTAAGCGAAACATGCGATTTGTTTTTGTCTTACTAAAGGTCTGTGTCAAGTAATGGAGTTTATAAAAATAGGTTTTGGAATGAACACTTTTTTAATATTGCCACCAACGGTTTGGGTATTGCCGAAGGCGGGGATTTTTAGCGCAAAAGTTCAAACGAAGGACGAATGTTGAACCTTGCACAAATGTCCAATCGAAGTCGTTCAGCCCCGCTTTTGGCAATACCTTGTTGTACGACGTAGTTATTTATTTAGTTTTTAATTCGTCCAAATATTTTCGTATGTCTTTTTCTAATTTTTTGGGATAATCATAATTTAGTTTTTTCGATAATTCAGTTCCAATTTTTGAAACTAAATCAGCCATTGCAAATAAAGCATCCCAATTATCATTTTTTTTACTTCCTGAAAATGTTTGTTCTATTGTTTCCCACAAATCGGTAGTCAGGTATTTTTTAAAAAGTCTGCCGTATTTATTGGTTGTAATATTCCAATTATGTTCGCTTGAAATGTACCATTCGATTAAAGGGATTAAATAGTCTGTTCGGATATTATTTTCAGTCATAAACTTTGTATAAAACAAGTCATCCCTAATAATACATTTTGCGGTATGAGCAATGTCCCACCAAAAGTCATTTAAAACTTGTTTGAATTTTTTTTCTGTAGGTTTTTTTATTATAAAAATCTGGTGAGTAGGCTTTTTTAGACTATTTGTTAGCCCTTCTTTATCCACCAAAACTTTATAGCCAATATCCCAATCTTCGTGTAATTCATTTTTTTTTGCGTCAAGTAAAAATTCGGGTTTGCTGTATAATTTGAAATCTACTTTGACATAGTCAGCATATAAAACCATTTTCATAGCGTGTTTACCTTCGAAATAGGTTTCGTCTTCTTCAACCATTGCAATTGGATTTCCAAAATTTTCTGTCCAAGTATTGTCTGAAATATATTTGGCGTTATTTTCGAATATAAGTTCAATGTCTAAGTCGCTAAAATCGTCAACAGGTGCTAATGGATTTACAAGTGAACTTGTCAATAATACTGCTCTTATGTCTCGGTTATTTTTAGACCAATCAATTATTGCTTTTAGTTTTTCGTCACGAACTTTCATTTTTACGAGGTGGGTTTTACTATGTCGTACAACGGTTTGGGTATTGCCGAAGGCGGGGATTTTAAGCATAAAAGTTCAATCGAAGAACGAATGATGAATTTTGCACAAATGAACAATCGAAGTCGTTTCGCCCCGCTTTTGGCAATACCTTGTTATGTGCAGCCCTCCTTATCATTCGTGTTTTGGCTCGTTTAAGTCAAAATAATTTCCTTTTGTTTTGTCAAGTGTTTCTGCAATAAGTTTAAAGTTTTGTTCTGTCGGTTTTAGATTTACATATTTGTCAACTATTGTTCTGTGTCTGTAAATGATAAATGTATTTTCAACACTTGCATTTACTTTATTAAGGTTTGCTTCGCTTTCAGTATCTGCAAATGATGGAACAAAAGTCAAAGCAATTTTTTGAAGCCTTAATTCTTTTCCGATTTTTTCTAATTCTGTTTGGCGTGTCTGCTTATTATAATTTTTTGAATTTCCATAAACAAAGTATGCTTTAAGGTATTTTTCTCTTATTACACTTTCGTTGTCTAATTGTCTAAGCCATTTTTTGATTTCGTCCCAATTTGGATTATCACCAACAAAATATACAATTCCGTGATAGCGTCCATATTTACAAACTGGACAAGTCCTTGTTCCTTTGTCGGGTCCAAAGGCGTGAAATGGCATAAATGAAGGTTGGTCTTCACCAATTTTTAAAACCGATTGAATGTCTGCCTTGTTTTTAGTAGGGTAGTCGGGAATATTCAATCCTAATACAATATTGTGTTCTGCGATTTGAATATTACTGTCTAAAACAATTCTTAGTAGTTCTGTTCCTGCTCTGTCAAGTTTGCCATATTTTTTCTTATGGTTTAGATACAATGGGTCATCATCAAAATAAAGGTCAGCATAATATTCGTTAGAGATGTCTGGTTCTTTTACGGATAGGTGAATGTGTTGCGGAATATTATCATTAGGATAAGCAGTAGGTCTACTTGTTTTTATTGTATAGTTTCCACTCTTGTCAGTCTTTACCCAACCTCGCAATTTACCGTGTTCCTTTGCTTGTTTGGGTGTTTCGTCATTTGATGAATACAAACCGTTATCGTCCGTATGCCAATAATATATGATGACATCAGATGCAGGTGTTTTTCCGTCAAGTTGGAAAACTTTACCTGTCAAAATGAGTTTTTGTTTACCTTCTGTCCAACCTAAACTGATATGCTCGGATAGAATTTGTTTGGGTATTCCAACATACATCAATTCACAACCTTCACAACCACCACCGACACTTTTTTTGGTGGTGGTATTTTGTTGGGTTACTGCATTAGATTTTGTCTGCCCGTTACAACTTGTCAAAAATTGTAGCAGAAATATGAAAAGTAAAAAGTTTATTATTCTGTTCATAATTTATACGCTGTCTGTTTAGGGTTGCACATAACGGAAAAAGTATTTGCGAAGGGCGGGCTAAATAGAACGAAAAGTTCAATTTCGACCGAACGAAGCAAATTGCTTTTTCAGATTGTTAAATTACAAAAAAATACAATATGAAAAGCAAGTTGCGACTAAATGCATCGGGTTTTTCTATTATATATTCAACCCCGCCTTTTGCAAATACTATGTTATCTGTAGTTTCTTTTTATATTGTATTTTCACTATTGAAAAATTCAATTATTTTTTTGTCATTTATTAGTGATTGATTGTAATTTTTAAGGTTTTTGAAGTCAATTATCTCCTCACTTTTAATTTGCATTGAACGCAATGAACCATCTTTTTGAGGTGCTATTAAAATTGTTCTTCCTAATTCTAAATCAAATAGTCTTGAATTCACAATTGCGAATTGTTTTCTTTCAGCGGTTATAAAAGCAACGAATTCAATTTTTTCATTTTTTGTTTTTATCATTCCTTGTCCAAGGTAATCAGGATGATTTCTAGAAACAACATTTACTTGAAAATTTTCTGCATTTATATTGGTGTCATTGTAAAAATTTGACAAAACAATTATATTGAAAAAGACTTCGTTATCTTTTTCATTTAAGTAGTTTTTGTTAAAATCATTTTTGGCACTTGAAAAAAATGCATTTACCAGATTTTTGTTTGCAATTTTATAACTAAAATTCGCACCACTATTTAAACCTTTAAATGAGTTTTTTCCAATTAAATCATAATTTGGGACAGGAAAAACACTTAATCTAAAAGGCTGTTTCTCAACTTTAATGCTGTCAAAGTATTTGTTACTTTCAAAATCATTTTTTATTAATTCATTATCCCAAGTTTTAGGATTTTCTCTATTGATTTTTAATTGTTCCTTCTCTTTAATTGTCCAATTTTGTGCGTTACAAGAAAAAAAAGAGAAAAATAAAAGTAACAAAATTGATATTCTCATATTTAATGCGGTTTTTTTATGAAATTACAGATAACGGCTTGGGGCTTGGCGAAGTGGGGGCATTCAAAGTACAAATGTTCAATAAACCACCAATGTTGATAGTAGTACAAATGCTGAATTTAGCACTTCTGCCCCCATTTTGCCAAACCCTTGTTAGCGGTTCGTTGTTTTCTTCGTCAGTTAGTTTCAGTATATTTTTTGAAGTTGTCTAAAATTGCTTGCCATCCTTGTTGTTGCATTTCAACAGGGTTTTCACTTTCTGCGTCAAATACAGTAGTAACAGAAGTTTCATTTCCGTTACCTACAAAAATTGTCGTTGCCTTACGTCCATCTGTCATTGTGTAAGTTAATTCTTGCTTATCAATAACTGTGTCATATATGGCTTCAAAGTCAAAACCGAAACTCCCGTCTTTTGCTTCCATTCTTGCTATGTATTTGCCTCCGACTTTCAAATCATTTGAGGCTGTCGGACATTGCCAAGTGTCAATAGCAAAGTTCCATTTAGTAATGTGCTCAGGTTTTGTCCAGTTGTCCCACACTTTGTTAATCGGTGCATTTACCAATGCTGATATTGTAATTTTTGTTGCCATATTTTTTTATGTTGTTAATGATTAATTTGAATTTTTCTGTCGCTTGGTCTAAAATACCAAGACACAATTACAAGAACTAATGACAAAACCGAAGGAAATATTTCGCCAAAACTGTCTCCCATAATTATGTGTGAAATCATAGCACCTGTCATTGCAAAGAAAAAACCTGCATAAGCCCATTCTTTAAGTAAAGAGAATTTTGGAATTAGCACAGCAATAACTCCAAGTATTTTCCAAATACCCAAAATTGTCAATAAATATAGAGGATAGCCCAAATGAGTAAAACTCTTAACTGCATCTTCCATTCTCATCAGTTGAAAAATCCCGCCTGATAGCATTCCAAGGGATAACCAAATTGTCGCTATCCAATAAATAATTTTGTTTCTCTTTTCCATTTTAATGTCAAATTTACTTTTGTTTCTGCCTGTTTCTTAAGTTGTGTCGTCCTTTACAATGACCGCTAACGGTACGCATTGGCGATGGCAGGGGATTCAATGTTCTTTCAGCCCGGAACCAAAGCTCAATAAAGAACTAAAAGTACAGAATATGTACAAAAGTTCATTAAAGAATTTTCAGCCCGGACTACAGCCCAATAGCGAACAAAAAGCTGATGAAATGCACGTCAGCCCTGCTATTGCCAACGCGCTTGTTGGCAGCAGGCATTTTTGTTTCAGCCGTTACGTTTTATTTCTTGTCGTCAATTCTTTCAAAAATTGTCCAGAGAGGTTCATCGTAGATGTCAGTAATGTCCACATTATACAGTGTGATTGTCCGTTTAATAACTTCTTTCTTCATCTCCTCACTGTCAGTATCGTTATCACGAAGAAACTCCAAGACGCTTCCGTCTGAGTAAAAGCCTTCGTGATAGTCCATATTCAATACTCTTTTGAAAAAGTCTTCTGCGGTAGGTTCGTATTTGTCAATGTTGACCGTTGATGCAAACTTCAATGGAACTTTTGTACCAGGTCTGGGAAGCTCATTATTGTTTTCCTTGTAAAGTTTGAAACTATCTTGTAATGCTGTCAGTGCTTTTTCTTCCGTCTCACCATGTGCAACCATCCTTGTCCAGTTGATAATTGTTGCTCCATAAGCAACCTTGTCCTCACCAGCGTTTGGGTTTTTACACGTTTTTGTCGGATAGTCGTCAAAATTCCAATCGGTTTTGGAATAGGATAATATTCTCTTGATAAGTGTTTTGATTGTGTCCATTTTTGCTTGCTGCCAACACGTAAATATATGATACTATTTCAAAAAAAGCTTAATGAAACATTATTGATTTTCAATGTTCTAGCGTTATACATTTTGTATTGTTATTAGTACAATTCACCCGGTTATACATGTTGTATTGTTGGTGCTACCAGTCGATTTTTTTGTTTTTCCAAAGGTCGTCCAAAGGACTTATAATGTTTACTAATTGTTTTTTACTTACATGCAGATACCGCTCTGTGGTTTTAATGTCGAAATGGCCCAGCAGTTCTTTTATGTACCTTATATCAGTTCCCTTATCAAGCAAGTGGGTGGCAAAGCTGTGACGTAAACTGTGCACCCCTACCTCTTTTGTAATACCTGCTTTACTTTTCGCATTACTAAAAATTTGCTGAATCGTTCTGGTTGGGTAGGCGGTTGCTGTTTGGTCCGATTCAAACAAATATACTTTGGGAGTTGGTTTGTGGTATTTTAAATACTGTCTTAAAATATCTAACAATAAAGGGCTAAGGTTTACATAACGGTCTTTTTTGCCTTTTGCCCGAGCTATTAATATCTGCATCCTTTCGCTATCTATGGCCGATATTTTTAGAGCTGCTAGTTCGCTTACCCTGAGGCCTGCGCTATAGATAGTAAATAGCATGGCTTTGTGTTTTTTATTTTCCAAGGCATTAAACAATTTAGCCAGTTCTTCTTCATTCAGCAGTTTCGGCAATTGCAAATGCTTTTTAGGCCGGGGTATTTCCCAAAACAATTTTTCCTTGCCCAATACCTGTTCGTAGTAAAACTTAAGGGCATTCATGCGGCTGTGTATCGTGTTTTCACTCAGTTGCAATTGGGTATGGCAGTAGCTCAGGTAATCTTTCAGCCGTTGGGTGGTAAATGTGTGTGCTTCATGCTTGCCCAATTGGGTAAAAAACAGGCGTAGCTCATTGAGGTAAGTTCGTTGGGTATTTTGGCTGTAACCTTTTAGTATCAGTGCCTGTTGGGTTTGTTGCAGTGCAGCTGCAT
The DNA here is from genome assembly GCA_020161435.1 of Bacteroidota bacterium. Classification (GTDB taxonomy): domain Bacteria; phylum Bacteroidota; class Bacteroidia; order Chitinophagales; family Chitinophagaceae; genus Phnomibacter. The sequence continues at coordinate 449,807 of JAIUNV010000004.1, forward strand.
TGGCTGCATTTAAATATGGTGTAGCTGCGGGTGCGGCTATATTTTTAATTGTTGTGGTAGGCTTTTGAACTATAATGGCTTTTGGGGCTTTTGTTGCGGCTGGTTGTTTCAGTTGTTTTATATAGGCATCCAGCTTACTGCGGTCAATATTGGCCACAGGGGCAAGAATGGCCATCACTTTTTCAAATGCATCTTTACCAAGCGGCACATGCCAGCATTTGTGGGTGCGGCTCCATAAGGCACCAGCTTTGTGCAGTGGCCCGTTGATGCTGCCATTATTGGCAAAATGAATGCCCATACGGTGTGCTCCTTTATGGTAAAAGCCACTCAGCTCAACTATAATTTTTTGTTGCTCCATTTTGTATCAAGTGGAAAACCAAACACTTTTTTCCGGTTATTAAATTAAGGCTTTGGATACAAAAGGCAATTGGCAGTTTGCAGTTTGCTCCCGATAGCTATCGGGATGGCAGTTTGCAGGGCAGCGTTGTAATGGGTACTCATCAAATAATCCGATTGCCAAAAACCAAAAACCATTTCAAACCTCTTACCTCGTACTTCATACCTCATACTTCATTCCTCGTACTTCATTCCTCGTACTTCATTCCTCGTACTTCTTCTTTCCTTTTCTTTGCGCAAAACACTGTAGTTATGTCGCGACCGGTGATAGCTTTTGTTACAGGTGGATACAGCGGTGAGGCACAAATCTCTTACAAGAGTGCCATCACCATTCAGGCCAATATTGATACCGATAAGTTTGAGTACCATACCATCGACATCCGAAAGGATGGCTGGTTTTGCCTGCATCAAGGGGCAGAGCTGCCGGTAGACCGGGCCAATTTTACCGTGCCGCTGAATGGCCAAACCATCCGGTTTGATGCGATACTCATCGGCATACACGGCACTCCCGGCGAAGATGGCAAGCTGCAGGGCTATTTCGACATGCTGGGTATACCGTACACCAGCTGCGATGCCACGGCGTCGGCCATCACCTTCAACAAGCGGTACACCGTGGCTGTAGCCGGCATGAGCGGCATTCATGTGGCCAAGAGTTTCCACTACTTCAAGGGCGATGCCATTGATGTGGAGCAGCTGGCGGCGGCATTGCAGTTTCCGGTATTTGTAAAGCCGGCCAACGGTGGCAGCAGCATTGGCATGAGCAAAGTGCCCGATGCCACTGGTTTGCCCGCCGCTATTGATAAAGCCTTTGCCGAAGACGATCAGGTACTGGTAGAAGAGTTTATTGCCGGAAGGGAGTTTACCATTGGCGTGGCCCGACTGCATGGCGAAATAGTAGCGCTACCCATGACGGAGGTCATCAGCGAAAATTATTTCTTCGACTTCGAAGCCAAGTACCAGGGCAAAAGCAAAGAGATAACACCTGCGGAAGTAGAGGAGTGGAAGGCAGAGAAAATACGGGCTGCTGCCAAAAAGATTTACAGCATTTTCAACTGCAACGGTGTGGTGCGGATTGATTTTATTTTCAACGAAGCGGTGGGTGAACCTTACATGCTGGAGATCAATACCGTGCCGGGGCAGAGTGCCGCCAGCATTGTACCCCAGCAGGTAAAAGCCATGGGCTGGTCGCTCCGCGATTTTTACTCCGCTTTAATAGAAGATGCCCTGCACAGACGAAAAGCCTGAGTATTCCGTTAATTTTAGCGGCCACTTCGAAAGGATTGGTATTTTCACCCCCAATAAATTTGATTCATTTTGTTTCGATTCATCACCAAGCAACCGTTTTGGGTAAACCTGCTGGCAGCCATTGGCGTTGTGGTAGGCTTGTTGTTTCTGGTATTGTGGATGCTGGGTTTCATTACCCGCCATGGTCAGTACGAAAGAGTGCCTTCTGTGATTGGTAAGCCATCCGCCGAAGCCATCCGTCAGTTGGAAGACAAAGGTTTTACTGTAGAAATACAAGACAGCATCTGGCTCGAATCGGAGCCTGTAGGTGCCGTGCTTAAGCAGCAGCCAGCCGGCGAGGATATGGTCAAAGCCAAACGTACCATTTACCTTACCATTAACCGCAGCCAGCCGCCCATGGTAGATATGCCCAATCTGGTGGGCCTTTCATTTCGCAATGCCGAGCTGTACATTAAGCAAATGGGCCTGCGCCTTGGCGATACCACCCGCCAGCCCGATATAGCCAAAGATGCCGTGCTGCAACAGTTGTACAACGGGCAGCCCATACGGCCGGGTACCAAAATTTATCAGGGTAGTACCGTAAGTTTTGTACTGGGTAGTGGCCTTGGCGATGAAGAATTAGAAGTGCCCATGCTTATTGGCCTCACTTTTGGCCAGGCAAAAAACTTGCTGGCAGGTATGGGCATCAATATTGGCGCCATACTCACCAACCCCGATGTAAAGGATACCAGTGCCGCCTACATTTTTAAGCAAAGCCCCGAAGTAAAAACAGCATTGCCCGACGGCGGTTATCAGTTCAATAAAATACGGCCGGGCCAAAGCCTCGACGTATGGTTGGGTACCGAAGCCGTAGCACCACCCGTGGCCGATTCAGTCATACTCGAAGAGGAATAATTTTGCCACTGTTGTTATTGTACATTCCACAATCAATCTATCAAAGCAGTCTATATGTCCATGAAACAAATGTCAGTTGAAGAACTGAAAACCCGGATGGATGCCGGCGAAACCGTACACCTGATTGATGTAAGAGAAGATCACGAACGTGCCGATTTCAACATCGGAGGGTTACATTATAAGCTGGGCCTCATTACGGCTATGCAGTTTGATGATATTGAGCACCTGAAAGATGAAGAAGTAATCATCTACTGTCGCAGTGGTAACCGCAGCCAGATTGCCGGATTGGTGATGCAATCGGCTGGTTTTACCAATGTCATTAACCTGGCAGGGGGCATGCTCGATTGGGAAGCCCGTTTCGGCAGAAAGTAAACCTCGTTATTTGTTTTGTAGTGGTAACAAAAAAGCAGCCTGCAATATGCGGGCTGCTTTTGTTTTGGTGTCTGTAAGCTATGTACGTTAGAGTTTAATATTAAGGGCCAGCATAAAGTTTCTGCCCGCCATGGGGTAGTAAAAATTTTCGGTGGTAAATGCACCGCCGGCGATGTAGCTGAACGTGTAGCCGTTGGGTTCGTACATGCTGTTGAGCACATTGTTTACCTGCAGTGCCAGGCGTACTTCTTTCAGCACTTTGCCCACGGAGAACAAGTAGCTGGCACGTATATCGTTGTTGATGTACGGATCGAGACTGCGGCTACGCAGTTCGCTGTTGTCGAGGTACTGGCGGCTCACATGCTTAGCCATCCACTCCAGTTCCAGCTGGCGCACCGGTTGGTAGCTTACTGAGAGAAACTGTACAAACTTGGGCGAAAAGGCTATGGCGGTATTGCCCCGCACAACTGCCTGTTGCGTACCGTCGTCGTAGTTGTCTATGTATTCTGTAAAATCTATCAGCCTGTTTTGGCTAAAGGCGCCAGAGTAGCGGATATTACCTTTTTTGTAGCGGTAGTTGAGTTCGAGTTCGGCACCGGCACGGTAGCTGTTGGGTATGTTGGTGCGGGTGTAGGCACCCACATCGTTTACTTTTCCAGTAAGCACCAGCTGGTCTTTGTACCGCATGTAGTAGAGCGTAAGGCTGGCCTGCACATTGCGCAGCAGTTCTTTTTTGCTGATGTTCAGTTCCACATCATGCAGCTGTTCGCGGCGGGGTAGTTGTGTAAGGCCTGCTTCAAAATCATCTCGGTTGGGTTCTTTGTTGCCCACCGCATAGCTGAGAAAGCCACTCCAGTTTTGGTGCTGATAAGATATACCGGCCTTTGGATTGATGAAGTTCCAGTTTTCATTCACCGATACACCCGGGTTGTTGCGGAAGCCATCAATCCTATAATTCACAAAACGGTATTGCACATCGGCAAACAATTTCCAGCGGTTGTTGGGCAGGCTGTATTGGTATTTGCTGTACACATTGATGTCCGACTTAGAAGCATCAAAATCATAATAACGCTGGCGGAAATTGGGTTGCGCAGCCGTCCAGATCACATCGCCAAAATGCTGGCCGGGATAGAAACTCCAGCCACCACCTACCGTAAACTCATGGCGGTTTTTGGTATGCTGCCAAGAGAATACCTGACCAAACAATTTATTCTTCAACCACAACCTGCGTATTAAATCGGTGCGGCTTTGCGGAATGCCGTTTGCATCATTTATCGGATTGATGCCGTACGATGACAAACGGGCATTGGCTTTGTACTGCTCATAGTAGCCACGGCCGGTAGTGAGGTACAGTGCCGTGTTGAAAACACTGTGGCTGTTGAATTCATGGTTGAAAAACAACTGGTAGTGGTTTTGCCAGTAGTTATCGGTTTCATTGTCGTAAGGTGAGCCGGGCTTTTCTGTGCCGGCACTGTTGAAGGTGCGGTTGTTGTTTTTGTCCGCTTCGCTGATGCCGTACCATGCCTGGTAGGTTTTTTCTTTACCCAAAATGGCGTTGAAGCGGAGCGATGATTTTTTGCCCCAATACCCGACGGTGAACTGGCCACTTTGCAGCCTGCTCCAAGCCCGGTCTACAAAGCCTTCGCTGCTGATGTTGCTTACTCGGGCATCGATGGTAAAATGCTTGCCTATCAATCCACTGCCTGCTTTGATGGTGTTTTTAAACGTACTGAAACTACCAACGCTGTTGTTTACCTCGGCATAAGCCTGGGGCTGATAGCTGTGTGTACTGAAGTTCATGCTGGCACCAAAGGCTCCGGCACCATTGCTGCTGGTACCAACACCCCGCTGCACTTGTATGCTGCTCACAGAAGAGAGCAGGTCGGGCAGGTTTACAAAAAACAGCCCCTGACTTTCGGCATCGTTGTACGGAATGCCGTTGATGGTCATGTTGATACGGCTGGCATCGCTGCCCCGTATACGTATGCCTGTATAGCCAATGCCGTTACCAGCGTCGCTGTTCACCACCACATTGGGCGTTTGGTTCAGCAAAAAAGGAATGTCCTGACCAAGGTTGTTTTTTTCAATAGTCGATTTAGCAATGTTTGTTTTGGTAAACGGCGCATTGTTGCCCGCCCGTATGCCCCGTACTTCCACAGGCTGCAAAGCCGCGGGCAGGGGAGTGAGCACAATTTTGTGCAGGCTGTTGCCGGCAGTAAGGCTGGTGTCTTTGGCGTAATACCCGGCATAGCTGATGCGTAGTGCCAATGAGGCGCTGCTGCTATTTACATCGGCCAGGCCATTGCCATTGGTGATGAATGTTTTTTTGCTGGCGGCCTGCAGACTAATGCTGGCACCATCGAGTGCTGTACCATCGGGTTGCACTACCTGTATGCGAACAGTATTTTGTGCCGTTACAGAGAAAGAAATAAGGAGGGAGAGAATCGAGCAAATCCTTTTCATACTACACGGAATTTGCCCGGAATGCTTCTGCACACAGCCACGCATGGCTAAGAAGGAAGCGGCCTTCCCTTCGCAGGTATTATCCTGATCAGGTTCAACGGGTGATTTCTCAGTCTCAGTCACTTTGTGCTGAAACACCCCGGGCGATGATTAATATGCAAATGTATAGTCACGAAAAATTTTCTGACAAAACTTTTTCATGCACTGTAACATTTTATTACCGATTTCGTACAACGGTCACAACAAAACAACAACCCCACCAAGGTGGCTAATCCCTTACTTTCACTTGAAAATGATTTTTGATATGAAACGTTTTTTCTTGCTTGCTGCCGTGTTATTCCAACTTGGCTTTTTGCCCGCTATGGCACAAACCACCATCAACGATCCCAATGTGGAGGTGCGCAACGTGGGCAGTTTCAACAGTATCGTTATCAGCAGTGCTATTGATGTAATCATTTCTCAGAGCAACAGTACCGCTGTAGCCGTAAGTGCTTCCGAAGCCAAATATGTAGATGGCATCACCACAGAGGTGCGCAACAATACCTTGTACATTGGCTACAAAAGCAATATGGGCTGGGGCGCTAAGTACATGCGGGCTTATGTATCGGTGCCCACCCTTATGAAAATTGGTGCATCGGGTGCTTGCAACGTAAAAACGGAAGGCACATTTAAAACGGATGATCTCGAAATTGTATTGAGTGGCAGCAGCGATTTTAAAGGTACTGTAAAAGTGACCAACTTGAAACTGATTGCATCGGGCAGCAGCGATTTTGTCATCTCTGGCAGTGCCACCAACCTTCGTGCAGGCCTGAGTGGAGCCAGCGATTTAAAGGCTTTTGAACTCTCTGCCGACTATTGCGATGTAAGTGCAAGTGGTGCCAGCGATGTTCAAATTTTGGTGAATAAAGAATTGAAAGCAGCTGCTTCCGGAGCCAGCGATATTTATTACAAAGGCGAAGGGGTTGTGAAATCCATTTCTGCATCTGGTGCCAGCGACATCAAAAAAAGATCATAACAGTTTTGGCTCGGTAAGTGTATCCCCCTATCTTTGCAGTCCAAAAAACGACGCGAAGTAGAGCAGCGGTAGCTCGTCGGGCTCATAACCCGAAGGTCGTAGGTTCGATCCCTACCTTCGCAACAAAAAAATCAAGGCTTCCCCGGGAGCCTTTTTTTATTCAATGAACTTTCAATCGGGCTTTGTAAGCATATTAGGCAAACCCAACGCCGGCAAAAGCACTCTCCTCAATGCATTGGTAGGCGAGAAGATGGCCATTGTCAGCCCCAAAGTGCAAACCACCCGGCATCGCATCAAGGCTTTCTTGAACGGCGATAATTTTCAAATCATTTTTTCCGACACACCGGGCATCATAGAGCCGCAGTACAAGCTGCACGAACGCATGATGAAGCAGGTGCGCAACGCCATGGAAGATGCCGATGCTGGCTTACTGGTGTATGATGTAGGAGAACTGCAGGACGAAGAAGCCCATGCTTTTTTTCAGCAACTGAAATTGAAAGTACCAGCCATTTTATTGGTCAATAAAATTGATAGTGTAAAAGAATCGGTTTGGAAAAAAACGGTGTCCTACTTTACCGAAAGTGGAGCTTACAAAGCCGTCATTCCTATTTCTGCTTTGAAAGGAACAGGGATACCAGAACTGCAGAAAACCTTGCTGCAGTTTATTCCGCAGGGCGATCCGTTTTACAGCACCGAAGACCTGAGCGACCTGCCTACCCGCTTTTTTGTAGGAGAAATAGTACGGGAAAAAATCTTCGACCTATACCATCAGGAAGTGCCGTATCACTCAACGGTATTGGTGCAAGAGTTTACCGAAAAGTCGACGCTAATAAAAATTCGTGCCGATATTATTGTACAACGGGAAATGCAAAAGATTATCCTGATTGGCGATAAAGGCAGCATGATAAAAAAGCTGGGCACCGCAGCCCGGATAGATATAGAGCAATTTTTGGGTCAGAAAGTATTTTTGGAGTTGTTTGTAAAAGTGCGTCCGAAATGGCGGGATCAGGATGTGTTTTTACGGGAGTATGGTTATGAGTAGCCATCATCTCTGCCCGAATGCTGTACCTTTCAGCAACCAGATTTGAAAGCCCGACAGCAGAGATCACAACCCGGAAAATCGAATTGAAGAAAACCGTGATTGGCAGCACATCAACAACTGCTGATTATTGAAAAGTGAAAAGTAGTTATGAGTTATACAGTTGCCATAGTAGGCCGTCCGAACGTAGGAAAAAGTACCTTTTTCAATCGCTTGCTGGAACAGCGAAAAGCCATTGTAGATGATTTGAGCGGTGTAACCCGCGACCGCCAGTATGGCGTTGCCGATTGGAACGGTAAATCATTCAACATTATTGATACCGGTGGTTTTGTGCCGGATAGTGAAGATGTGTTTGAAAGGGAAATTGCCCGGCAAGTGAAGATTGCGGTAGAAGAAGCAAACGCCCTCATATTTATGACGGATGTGGCCACAGGCGTAACCGATTTGGATGAAGCCATGGCAGATTTGCTGCGCCGTAGCACCAAGCCTGTGTACATGGTGGTAAATAAAGTAGACAACTACGAACGCCAGTTGATGGCCAACGAATTTTACAGCCTTGGATTTGATCAGGTGTTTTTTATCAGCAGCATGAGTGGTACGGGTACCGGCGAACTGCTGGATGCCGTAACGGCGCCTATCACAGAAAAGGATTCTGATGAAGTAGAACAGGTAGACTCATTGCCAAAGTTTGCCATCATAGGTCAGCCCAATGTAGGCAAGAGTAGCCTGCTGAATGCCTTGGTTGGGCAGGAGCGAACCATTGTTAGTGATATTGCAGGTACCACCCGAGATACCATTCACACTCATTATAACCTCTTCAACAAAGAGTTTATTTTGATTGACACTGCAGGTATTCGTCGCAAAACCAAAGTGAACGAAGATCTGGAATTTTACTCGGTTATTCGGGCCATTAAAGCCATTGACGAAGCCGATGTATGCATGCTTTTGTTGGATGCCGAAAAAGGCATCACTGCTCAGGATTTGAAAATCTACAGCCTTGCTGCCAATAAAGGTAAAGGCTTGGTGATACTGGTGAACAAATGGGATTTGGCAGAAAAAAGCACTAACACTGCCCGTGACTATGAAAGAGTGCTGAAGGAAAAACTGGCCCCGTTTAACGACGTGCCCATTTTGTTTATTTCTGCAAAAGATAAAGTGCGGATTTTTAAAGCCATCGAACTTGGCCTGGAAGTGTTTGATTGTAAGCAACAGAAAATTCCTACTTCACAATTGAACGACATAATGCTGAAGGCCATTGAGTCGTACAAGCCACCCATGACAAGGGGCAATCTTATCCGTATTAAATACATTACACAGTTGCCTACCAAAGTGCCATCGTTTGCCTTTTTCAGCAACCACCCTGATGATATTAAAACGCCTTACAAAAACTACCTCGAAAATCAGCTCCGGAAAAACTTCAATTTCAAAGGAGTGCCGGTACGAATTTTCTTCCGTAAGAGTTAAATAGAAATGTTGTGGCAGCTGCTACAATTGTTTTACCTGAATAATTTTTACAGGACACAATTTGGCAGCTGCATCATTGGCATCCCACTCATGATCGGATACTTTGATGTGCCAAAAGCCTCTCCGTTCTTTGGCTTCCAACAAAGTGCTGCGACCATCTTTTTTGCTCATGCGCCAGCGGTCGGGTGCTACTTCTACGCAGTAGTTGCAGCCAATGCATTTGTCTCTTTGTTGGGTAATGCTAATCATGCCATTTCCTCCGCAGCTATTATTTTGTACAGCTTATCCGACTTGTGTATGGGTACATTCAACGGAAAGGCGCACAAGTCTCCTTTGTTGGCAATAGTTGCTTCTCCTGTATCATTTACATGCAGCGATGTAATGGTTGTTTCTACTACGCCAATTTGTTTGCCTATAACCATTACTGTATCGCCCACTTGTAGCGGATAACTTTCAATTTTAAACTCTGCAATATTTGATTTTGCATAGTAATTGTTGCCTTTACCAAGATAAATTTTTCGCTGTGTTGCCGTTGAGCCAGAAGTGTTTGTCCATTCGCCCAAATGCTGCCCAAACATATAGCCACCCCAAAAACCACGGTTGTATACTTTTTCCATAGCCTGCATCCACCGATCAATTTTTTCAGGCGTCAATGCCTGAGCGTTATAGGCATCAATAGCTTCCCGATAGCACTGGGTTACTGTCTTTACATATTCTGCGCCTTTGCCACGGCCTTCAATTTTGAGTACCCGTACACCAGCTTCTAGCAATTGGTCAATGAATGGAATGGTGCACAAATCTTTCGGCGACATGATATACTCATTGTCAATTTCCAGTTCATGTCCTTCTTCCATATCCACGACTTTGTATTTACGCCGGCAATTTTGTAAGCATGCACCGCGGTTGGCCGAAGAGTTTTGCGTATGTAAACTCAGGTAGCATTTGCCTGATACTGCCATACACAAGGCCCCATGCGCAAACACTTCAATCTCTACTAATTTTCCCGATGGGCCTTTAATTTGCTCCCGTTGTATGCCTTCACAAATGTCTTTTATTTGTCTGATGCTCAACTCACGTGACAATACCATCACATCAGCAAAGAGGCTGTAAAACCGAATGGTTTCCAGATTGGTGATGTTTACCTGCGTGGAAATATGTACTTCCATTTGCAATTGCCGGGCGATGGCAATAACCGCATGGTCGGCAGCAATCACAGCAGTGATACCTGCAGCTTTTGCAGCCGTGAGCAGCGATTTTACCATGCGTACATCATGATCGTAAATAATGGTATTGAGGGTGAGATAACTCCGTACATGATACCGTTCGCAAAGGGCAGCTATTTCGGGTAAATCGCTGATACTGAAATTGATGCTGGAGCGGGCCCGCATGTTGAGCTGCTCCACTCCGAAATACACGGAGTTGGCACCGCCCTGAATGGCGGCCATCATACTTTCAAAGCTGCCCGCAGGCGCCATGAGTTCAATTGGCTTGGCTGACATAGATGGATAAAACGCTGTGAAGCCGCGAAAATATTGGGCTCCTGACTGCTGCCCTATGATTTTCATCAGGCAGGCTGCCGCCTGAGAGAATCAAATATCTTAGCGGCCTAAAATCAGCAGTATGCCAGCGGCAGTATTAGAAGTGTGTTCGTTTGGAATTCAAACCAGTTTGATAGCAGAAAGAGTGGGTGCCAAAAGGGTAGAGCTCTGCGACAATCCCATTGAAGGAGGTACAACGCCATCCTACGGAGCCATTCGGCAGGTGCGGGAAAAACTATCGATAGAAGTATATCCCATCATTCGCCCCCGTAGCATGAACTATTACTACGATGACGATGAATTTGCCATGATGCTGCATGATGTACGCATGTGCAAGGAGCTGGGCTGCGATGGAATATCTGTTGGTGTGCAACTCATCACCGGACAGGTAGATACCGACCGTATGAAGCGATTGGTAGAAGTGGCTTATCCAATGGGTGTTACTTCTAACCGGGTAATTGATGCGGCGCCAGACCCTTACGAAGCCTTGGAAGCATTGATTGAAGCTGGCTGCGAACGGGTACTTACATCCGGCCAGGCTGCAACCGCACCGGCAGGAAAAGAAGTATTGAAAAAGTTAGTAGAGCAGGCGGCCGGAAGAATAAGCATTATGCCGGGTGCAGGTGTAAAGTCGGGTAACGTAAAGGAATTGCTGCAGTATACCGGTGCGTACGAATGTCACACATCTGCAAGAATAGCCTGGCCCAATAATGTGGCATATCAGAATCCGCAAATTACCGATGCGGGCAGCATGTATGTGGCCGATGAAGAAGAGTTGAGAAAAATTATTGCTGCAATTGTTTAGAAAATATTGAGCAGTTGCCACGATTTTTTAAGCCTGTCAGACCGAATCCAATAACTGCCTGCAGGTAATCGGCTGATGTCGAGTGCAATTTGTAATGAACCATTCACCGATACATGCATTTGTTGCATCATCAGCTTGCCAGAAATACTATAGAGGCTGATATCAAAAGCACCTGCCGGTAAATTGTTTAATGCCAAATATACTTGCGTAGTAGCGGGGTTGGGATAAATATTGCAAACAATAGGGGATTGGTTAATTCCATTAATGGATATAATATTTGAATATAATGCATGGCCATTGTGTTGTTTGGCTTTAATTCTATACAACACATCTTTGTCTTGGTCTTTTGTATCACTCATTACAAATTGCTGCCGTTCTCCTTTTGCTACGCTGTATGGTATAGTTGCAAATGCGGTAAACGGTTGTCGGCTGATTGATTTTTCAATGGTAAACACTCCATTGGTACTAATGCCTGATGCTTGCCAGTTGAGTACCGATTGATGAAGAAAGCGAGTCCCTGTAAGTGTAATATTTTGTAGCGTTAAAACCTGGAAACCCAAATTGCCTATAGTAATTCTCGATAAGCTTGATAAACCAGAAATCGTCAACTGATTGAGCGTAGTGTTGATGCCATCACTACCTTCATAAGTCCATGCATTACCAGTATCTGTACTCGAAAAAAAATCAAGCATTCCTTCGGTAGTACCATTTAGTTCTGTGTCAAAATAATTGAATATAATGCTGGCATTGAGGTTGCTGTTGTTGGTAGGAATGACATCATAATAACGTTTAATGGTTCCTTCTTCTTGTACTACGTGGCCTCTTCTGATAGTCGTATTTCCTAAATTACTTGCGCTGGTAATGACAAATCCGAGATTGCCGGGGTTGGCAAGTGTTGGTGCGTTCAACGTAGCAATAGCTTCAATATAACCACCGTTATAACCTGTTATTCTCCGGGTATTTATTTCTCCGGATAAGCTGCCTGTAGTTCCTAATTCAATTGTGTGATTGTTTAAAAAAATGCTATCGCCACCGGCTAATGTGAGTTTGTTACTTACTTCAATATCTGAATTTAGTTGCAGCCCGTTGGCTGTTTTATTCATGGTGAGGTTGTAAAAAGAGCTTGTAATACTGCCCGCTATAAAGCTGGCTCCAGCGGTACTCCCACTAAATATAACAGTACTGGTAGAAGGGGTAATAATACCTTCTGAAGTAAGCCCGGCATCCTTCAGCACCAGCTGTACATTGCCATTGGCTTTCAGCTGTGCCCCTGGTTTTATAAGGAGACCCTGTGCTGAAAGGTTGTAGCCAGCAAGAAGGCTCATTGAAAAAATGAAAATCTTTTTCATGAAAAGCGGTTGAGTTTTACCCTGTTTACTTACTTCACATATTCACCTTTACTGCCAAATGCATCTACCATAATGTGGAAATCCAGGAACAAAAGGCCTGCATCATCATTGTAGGTATCTGCGGTGTTACTACTGTTTCTTGTCAATCTGCAAATGAGAATACTCGAAATTTTTTTGCCTGTTCCATCAATACCTGCGTTACCCGGGGTTAAACTTGTAATCAGGTGTGTTTTGGCTGTAAAAGGCCCGGTTGAAACAACTGTATTGGTTGTAATTGCCGGAAAAACCTGTGGTGTAACCGGATCATAGTTTTGCCATGTATATTCAAGTTTCCATTCCACATTTCCTGCTTTGCTGGCTTTTGGCGACCAGTGCAAGTGTGGGAAAATATCAGAACCTTCTTTCCAGGTGTGTGGAAGCTGAACCGTGAATGACATCGCCTCTAACTGAGAGTTGTTTCTGAAATACCATATTTCAGGACCAGTGGAGCCTGAAAAATAGCTGATTGCTGTTGCATCCTTTCCCCGGTCAAGTGTTATGCGCAGGTCATCCCATCGTACGCCAAATGTGTTCAGCTTTACCCATTCAGGCGAGCCTGAAGTGCCGTTGTTATAGTAGTAGCCTACTCCATCGGCATGTGTGCCTGTAATACCCGCATTGGTGTTGTACACCAGCAGGCTGGTTGCAGGCGTGGGTATGGTTGTGGCATCAGAAGTAGATGCTAATGACACCCTTGGTAATAGCATGCCTTTGTTGGAGCTTACCACATCAAGCATGGCCGATACATCAGGGTTGTTGCCTGTGGTATTAATGGCCATGTTTTGGGCAACAACAGTGCTGGTGAAAGTCACCGAAAGCACAAACAGGAAAATGGCGCATTTTCTGAAACGGGAGCGCATAATGGGATTCATTTTATTCAGGTTTAACGTGAATAATCATCCCAAAGGCTTGATGGTATTAAAAACTCCATTCAGGCAATAGCGATGCTTGAATGTTACACTTATACAGTGCTATAAAATCTGAATAAAGGTCCGCCAAGATTGAGTCGAATTTGGTGACATATGTCATCAATCCCTCATTTTTCAGGCATTTCAACCAGCATTAGAGCGGCTGCCGGTCTCCGTTGGGCAAAACCCTGAAAAACTGGTCATCCTTCCATAACAACGCCTCAGATTGGCCTGCTGCATGTGGCACATCTATATTGATGACCTTGCCCGAAAAATGACTGCTGATTTGTTTGGAAACAACGGTGTGCCCCGTTATAATATGCTTTACACCAAACAGCCGGAGCGTACTGTCTACAGTGGCTACTGAGGCTTTCAGGTTACCAGTATAATACCCCCTGTACCAAAAGGGGCCATATTCGCTGATGGTAATAGTGCTGGGCAAATCTGGGCCCTCGCCGGTAGTGTCTCTGTAGAGTGGGCGTGCCAGTTCATTAAGTTGAGTTAATGATGGCTGCATGGAATTTACATACGGCGAAATGCCCCCGTGTACCACCAGAAAAGGGCCTATTTTTTCTGCCACATTTTTAGTCATCAGCCATTGCCCGTGCATGGATGATTGGCCAAGCACGTCTGCATAATGCATGCCCATGGCTTTTGCCTGCTCCAGGTATTGCGGGTGTGCGTAGCTGCTATCGCCGGCTAAATGCATAATTTCATGATTGCCCAAAATAAAATGCAGTTTGCCGCCTGCTTTTGCTGCCAGTTGCTCTATATAATAGGCCAGCAGCAATGTTTCCTGCACAGCAGGCCCCCGGTCTACAAAGTCGCCAATAAATGCTACGTGCCCTTTTCCAAAAGTCCAGTTTAAGTGGGCATCTACCACTCCAGCAGCTTTCAGCAAACTGAGTAGGGTTGCAGGATTGCCTTCAATATCACTGATGAATAACATTTGGGCAGGCTTTCTCCATTCAGCTTTTTCAATGCCTGGCCTAAAGGGTATTGGAATTGTCATAGCCACACTATCATTTTGAATTGCCAGCAATACAGGGATAGCCGCAATATGTGCCAAGGATAGCGCATGACGGGTGACGCTGGTGGACAAATTATTTTCGAAAGTGTACAGTATGGCAGAGTCGCGGTGCAGAAAAATGCGTGGATTGCGGTAGGGCTGGGCTAAAGATGGCAAGATAGATAACAGGCAAAGGCTGGTTGTAACAACCACGAGGCAAATGCGGAAAAAGTATTTGGAATAGCCCATGCTGAAAAAAGTGTATAAATCCTATAAGCTAAAGGTAAAGCGAATGGAGCATGCTAAACATGACCAACGACAGCAAAGCACTAAAATGAATTATGAAAAACTAACATGTAAAATATTTTCATCAAAATCTGGGTTACCTGTAGCTTTTTCTGAGAATTATTCAAAAAATTTGGACGGCTATTCGCTGTAAATGGCTTTTCCGTACCATTGCAACACAATAATTCGCCTTTCACAACTAAACCAATATATAATTCGTATGGCAGCAGCTAAGCTTGAGTACATTTGGCTCGATGGATGTCAACCAACACAGAGCCTTCGTAGCAAAACAAAAATTGAAAAAGACTTTAGTGGCAAACTGGAAGATTGCAGCATGTGGAGCTTTGATGGCTCTTCTACAGAGCAGGCCCCCGGTGGTTCTTCCGACTGTTTGTTGAAGCCTGTGTACATTGCTCCCGATCCGCAGCGTAAGAATGCCTACCTCGTAATGTGCGAAGTATTGAACGCCGACGGCACCCCTCACGAAACCAATGGCCGTGCACATATCGACGACGATGACAATGATTTCTGGTTTGGTTTTGAACAAGAGTATTTCCTGTGGGATCCTTCTACCAGTAAGCCGCTGGGCTTCCCTTCCAACGGATACCCTCGTCCGCAAGGTCCTTACTATTGCTCAGTTGGTGCATACAATGCTTTCGGCCGCGAAATTGTAGAAGAACACCTCGATGCATGCCTCGAAGCCGGTTTGAATGTTGAAGGCATTAACGCCGAAGTAGCCGCCGGTCAGTGGGAATTTCAGATTTTCGCCAAAGGTGCCAAAGAAGCCGGCGACCAAATCTGGTTGGGCCGTTATTTGCTCGAACGCATCGGTGAAAAATACGGCGTAGCCATTAACTGGCATTGCAAGCCATTGGGCAACCTCGATTGGAACGGTAGCGGTATGCATGCCAACTTTAGCAACACCTTGCTTCGTACAGCGGGCAGCAAAGAAATTTTCGACAAAGTGTGCGAAGCTTTCCGCCCTGTGGTAAAAGAACACATTGATGTATATGGTGCCGACAACCACCTGCGCCTTACCGGCAAGCACGAAACAGCCAGCATCTTCGATTTCAGCTATGGCGTTTCTGACCGTGGTGCTTCTATCCGTATTCCTGTAAACGTGCCCAAGTGGGGTTGGAAAGGTTACCTCGAAGACCGCCGCCCCAACTCAGCCGCCGACCCATACAAAGTAGCTGCCCGTATTATCAAAACAGTAAAGGCTGTTCAGGCATAAGTACATTTTTGTTATAGCAATCGAATCACAAGCAATCGAATCACAAGCAATCGAAAGGGCCAATCTCCTTGCTGAGGTTGGCTTTTTCATTAGGCCTGATGCCGCTTTTTCGTTTCTTTTACGCAAGAAAATAACGCTAAAAAAGAAGATATGGAATCGTTACGTTTTAATGCACTGAAATCGCTGCAAAGCCACCCAACCGAAGTGCCGGTAGCTGCTTCTAAAAAAGTAACTGCCATTTTTGGTGAAAATGTATTTACCCTCGATGTGGCCCGGCACTACCTTGCCGATGAAGCTTATAAAAGCCTTATTGCCAGTATTGAAAGTGGTAAGAAAATTGACCGCTCTATGGGCAACCACATTGCCAATGGCATGCGGGCCTGGGCCGAAAGCCGTGGCGTAACTCACTACTCACATTGGTTTCAACCACTCACAGGCACCACTGCCGAAAAACACGATTCTTTTTTTACCATCAAAGGCGATGGAACTCCCATCGAGCAATTTGAAGGTGACACGCTCATTCAGCAGGAACCCGATGCTTCTTCGTTTCCCAGTGGTGGTTTGCGGGCCACATTCGAAGCCCGAGGCTACACGGCATGGGATCCATCTTCGCCAGCCTTTATTATGGAAATGGGGAATGGCAAAACCTTGTGTATCCCCACCATTTATGTAAGCTATACCGGCGAAAGCCTCGACACCAAAACGCCATTGCTGCGCAGTTTGGATGCACTGAACCGTGCAGCAGTGAGTGTCTGTCATTATTTCGACCGCAATGTGGGCCATGTAAAAGCCACACTGGGTTGGGAGCAGGAATACTTTGTGATAGATGCCGGTATGGCCAACAGTCGCCCCGATTTGGTACTCACCGGTCGTACCGTGTTTGGTCATTCTTCGGCCAAAGGCCAGCAGCTGGAAGACCACTACTTTGGCTCTATTCCGGAGCGGGTATATGCCTTCATGCGAGACTTTGAAGAAGAAGCCTACCGCCTTGGAATTCCGCTGCGTACCCGCCACAACGAAGTAGCGCCATGCCAGTACGAATGTGCTCCTATTTATGAAGAAGCCAATCTGGCAGTAGACCACAATATTTTGCTCATGGATATCATGAGCCGCGTAGCCAAGCGGCATAACCTGAAGGTATTGCTGCACGAAAAACCATTTGCCGGTATCAACGGTAGTGGCAAGCACAACAACTGGAGCATGAGCACCGACACGGGTGTAAACCTGTTGGCGCCGGGCAAAACACCAAAGACCAACCTCATGTTCCTTACGTTTTTTGTAAACGTGATAAAAGCCGTGCATGATTATGCCGATTTGCTGCGGGCCAGTATTGCCAGCGAAGGCAATGATCACCGGCTTGGTGCAAACGAAGCGCCGCCTGCCATCATCTCTATTTTCATTGGTAAGTTTTTGACCGAAGTATTGAACGAAGTAAAAGAACGGGTAGGCGAAAACTTTACAGAGCAGGATGAAATTTTGCTCAAGCTCGACATTCACAAAACCATACCTGAACTGCTGCTCGATAATACAGACCGCAACCGAACTTCTCCTTTTGCATTTACCGGCAACAAGTTTGAGTTTAGGGCCGTAGGCAGCAGTGCCAATTGTGCCAACTCAATGACGGTGCTCAACTCTATTATGGCTGCAACGCTCAATGCATTTAAGCAGGATGTGGACGGCCTGATAGAAAAAGGAGAGAAGAAGGAAGTGGCCATTATGGAAACCATCAAAAAGTACATTGTTGGTGCCGAAAAAGTGCTGTTTGAAGGCGATGGTTACAGCGAAGAATGGCATGCCGAAGCCGAACGTCGTGGCCTCCCCAACATACCTACAACTCCACTGGCGTTGGATGCCTTTGTGACATCAAAGTCTAAAGAAATGTTTGAACAGCTGGAAGTGTATAACCATGCAGAGCTGGAAGCCCGTCATGAAATTATGCTCGAAGAATACATTAAACGGGTGCAGATTGAAAGCCGCATTATGGGTGAACTCTGCACCAGTCATATTTTGCCCAGCGCCATCAAGTATCAAAACATTTTAATTGAGAACATTAAAGGCCTGAAAGACCTGGGGATGATGGGCAACGCCTTTGCCAACCAGGTGCAGATATTGGAAAAAATAAGCAAGCATATAGCCGAAGTAAGCGATGGTGTAGAACAAATGATTGAGGCACGCAAGGCTTGCAACGCCATGACGAACACCCGTGCAAGGGCCATTGCTTATTGCAATACCGTGAAAGAAGCCTACTTCAATAAAATCCGGTACCATGTAGATAAACTGGAACTGCTGGTAGACGACCAATACTGGCTGTTACCCAAGTACCGCGAAATGTTGTTTATCCGATAGGCTCACCATGGCTCCCATTAAAAAGACCTGCTCACAAAAAGCAGGTCTTTTTTGTATGGTTGTTTGCACAGGTCTGTACACGTTAGTTATGCTGCTTGCAGCGCATTAAGCTTTTAGCCTTCAGCTTTATGCTTTATGCCTTCTGTTACATATCGGGAATAATGCCCGTATAATTCTGCGGCGTTATTTTCTTCAGCTCTTTTTTCAGTGTGGCACTCACTTTCAGCGAGTCGATGAATTGGTGCATGCTTTGTTTGTTGATGCCGGCTGCACCACGGGTCAGTTCTTTCAGCGCCTCATAGGGGTTGGGATAGTTTTCGCGGCGCAGCACGGTTTGAATAGCTTCTGCCACCACAGCCCAGTTATTTTCAAGGTCTTCCTGCATTTTCTTTTCATTCAGCACCAGCTTTTCCAGGCCTTTATTGATGGCCGAAAGAGCAATTATAGTATGCGATACCGGCACACCAATATTGCGCAGCACGGTGCTGTCGGTAAGGTCGCGTTGCAGGCGGCTGATGGGCAGTTTGGCACTCAGATGCTCCAGCAAACTGTTGGCAATGCCGAGGTTGCCCTCCGCATTTTCAAAATCAATCGGGTTCACTTTGTGTGGCATGGCGCTGCTGCCCACTTCACCTTTTTTGGTTTTTTGTTTGAAGTAATCCATGCTGATATACGTCCAGATATCGCGGCACAAATCAATCAGAATATTGTTGATGCGTTTGATGGCATCGAAGTGAGTCGCCAAACTATCGTAGTGCTCAATTTGCGTGGTAAACTGCATGCGTTGCAGGCCCAGCACTTCATCTACAAAGTGGTTGGCAAAGGCTACCCAATCGGTTTTGGGGTACGCAATATGATGCGCATTGAAGTTGCCCGTAGCGCCGCCAAACTTGGCTGCATACGGTATGTTGCTAAACAGCTGCACCTGATTGTCGATGCGTTCTACAAACACCATTATTTCCTTCCCCAGCCGGGTAGGGCTGGCAGGTTGGCCATGGGTGCGGGCCAGCAGTGGAATATTTTTCCAGCTATTGGCCAGCTCATGCAGTTTGGTTTGCAGGTTAATGATGGCTGGCAAAAACTCATATTCCATCGCATTCTTCCACAGCAAAGGAATAGAGGTGTTGTTCACATCCTGACTGGTGAGGCCAAAGTGCACAAACTCTTTGGCATCGGCACCGGCGTCGGTGGTTTCCAGCTTTTGTTTGATGAAATATTCCACGGCTTTTACATCGTGGTTGGTTGTTTTTTCAATCTCTTTAATGGCTTGTGCATCTTCCAGGCTAAACTCTTCCAGCACTTTGCGCAGTGCAGCTCGGGCCTTAGCACTCAGCTTAAAAAACTTCTTATCGGCCAGCAAAAAGAAGTATTCCATTTCTACCAGCACCCGGTATTTAATGAGGGCATATTCGCTAAAATATTCATCCAGCTGGCTCACCTGCCGGCGGTAGCGGCCATCTACAGGAGAAATAGCCGTGAGTTGTTGTAAATCCATAGTTTGATTTGAAGAGCCGCGAAGATAGTTTATAGTCGGGAGTCAGGAGTCGGGAGACGGAAAGTCCGAAAGTCCGAAAGACGGAAAGTCCGATAGTGCGGAGTTTCTTCCCTCCTTGGAGGGGTGCCCTTTAGGGCGGGGTGGGTTGTTAGTCGGAATGTCCGAAAGACCGGAAGTCTGCCAGTAGCATTAAAACAACAAAAGCAAATATTCCCCCTCTGGGGGCTAGGGGGCTGTCATCTACAAATCTCCCTTCATCAATTGTTCGGGCTGTACGCTTGTACTCCTCGCCCCGCTAAGGCGTGGCTGTGGGGTACCGCTTCCATCCCGCAGCCCTTCAGCTGCAACGCAGCATTCATCAACATTTCAAAAAAGATTCGGTCGTCAATCGTCGGTCATCTGTGGTCTGTCGTCGGTAGTCCAAAGTCACTGCTTCAGCACCGCTTTCACCATCCTTTCATTCCCAAACATATCCGTTTTCTGCTCGGCCGTAAAACCCTTTTCCTGCAAGGCTTTCAGCACTTGCTTTACATACAGCTGATGACATTCGAAATACAAACTGCCGCCGGGTTGTAAGTGCGTTTTGGCGAAATCAGCAATGGCATTGTAAAACAACAACGGATCATTATCGGGTACAAACAATGCCAGGTGCGGTTCCCAATCGGTTACGTTTTTATCGAGCTGCTGGTTTTCTTGCTGTGGAATGTATGGCGGGTTCGATACAATGATGTCGAATGATTGTGCCGGCCATTGTGCCGGTTCCAGTATGCTGGCTTGCAGCCACTGTATGGGCGTTTGCTGCGTTGTGGCATTTTGCTGCGCTACTGCCAAAGCATCAGCACTCACATCTAAGCCAAACACATCTGCAGCAGGCCAGTTTTTTTTGATGGCGATTGGGATGCAACCACTGCCGGTACCAATATCCAACATGCTGGCGTGGCTTCGCTGCGGTTGTTCTTCCAGTATCCACTGCACCAGTTCTTCCGTTTCGGGGCGGGGAATGAGCACCGCATTGTTTACCATCAACTCCATATTGTAAAACCATGCTTTGCCGGTTACATATTGCACGGGCTTGTATTGACGCAGCTCAATGAGCATCGTTTCCAAAATGGACTGTTGTGCATCCGTCAGTAAGTTGCTGCCACTGTTGACGGATGAAGCCGGTTGGCCAGCGATGGCTTCCATCACCAACCGGGCAATGGCTCTTGCTTCGGCTCTATCGTACAGTGCCGTTAATTGTTTGGTCAGGTAGTCATGTGCTGCAGTTATTGTCATATGCTGCAACATTACGCTGCTTTGCACAATCCTTTTCAGTTGAATATTTTACACAGCTTCTTTCTGTCGCAGGCCTCCCGGCCTGTGACGGTGTGTTACTCTTTTACAATTTGCAGCATAGCCCAATAATATCGCCCTTTCAGGGCTTGGTTCTTTGTTGATGCCCATATACCCCGGGTTGAAACCCGGGGCAAGGATATTCCGCTCCGTTGGGGTTCATCCTATTTTATCCGTGAAAATCCTCACTCTCCGCCAAAATCCGCGTCCCATTCATCCTTTCTGTCGCAGGCCTCCCGGCCTGCGACGATGTGTTACTAATGCCAGCACGTGAATGATTACGCTTACAATTTCGCCCTGTCAGGGCTTGCGTCATTTGTGGGGCATCTTCATCCACGGGTTACACCCGTGGCTATAAGCAATCGCCCTTTCAGGGCTTTACCCAAATCGCATCCGCGAAAATCCATTCTCTCCGCCAAAATCCGCGTCCCATTTTTCCGCGTCCCATTATCCATAAAAAACACCCGTTCGCCTGTTGCTCAAACCATATTGTTTGTGCATCTTTCTACACTAAAAAAATACATATGCCAACCACACACCGCTTGTTTTGGTGGAACCTCGAAAACCTGTTTGATGCCGTCAACTCCACCAACCGCTCCGAAAAATTGCAACGCACCCTCAACAAAGAATTGAAGGGTTGGACAGCAGCTATACTCAGCAAAAAGATTGCGCAGCTCAATAAAGTCATCACTGCCCTCAACCCCGATATTTTGGGCGTATGCGAAGTAGAAAATCTACCGGTGCTACAGCAGTTGGTAGATGCAATGAGTACGGCCCTCAACCGGCCATACAAAGTGTTACATCAGGATACGAAAGATGCCCGTGGCATTGATGTGGCGTTTATTTACGACAGCAGCAAATACACGCCAAAAGGCGAGTTGTTTTCATTAGAAGTAATGCGCCGCAATGCCACTCGGGATATTGTGCAGGTACAATTGCAAACAAAAGCAGGCAACTTACTCGTGTTGCTCGGCAATCACTGGCCGGCCCGCAGCGAGGGCAAATATGAAAGCGAACCCTTCCGCATGATGGTTGGAGAAGTACTGAGCTACTGGGTGAAACGCATACACGAAATAGAAGGCAAGGGCGCCAGCATTGTCGCCATGGGCGATTTCAACGATGAACCTTTCGACAGAAGTTTGGTGGAGTATGCTAAGAGTACGCACATCATTAAGCAAATAGAAAACAGCACCACCACCGATTATCTCTACAACCTGAGTGCGGCTTGCATCAATGGCAAATTGGGCACCTATGTATTCGGCAATGAGATCAATGTACTAGATCAGTTTTTGGTGTCGAAAGCCATTGCGGTAAAAACCAAACTGTCAAAGTTTAGTGTGGCGGCACCCGTACGTATTTGCCACGATGTAGTGCCCGGCATGGTAAAAGGTGAATACAATGCACCCGTCAAATTCGGCCGTCCTGCCGAGGCATCAACTTTTAATAAAGAAGGTTTCAGCGATCATTTGCCCATTGCACTGACATTGGAAGAAAAGTAATGCTAAACCTTTTGGGACACATGTTGGCATGAGATACTGCCTTTACTTTGCGCCCCATGTTGTACTCGGTTTTTTCGCTGTATCCATTGTCGCAATGGCTGCTCATTTTGCTGGCAGCGTTCATCATTGGTTTGGGCAAGGCAGGCTTAAAAGGTGTCGACATGTTGTCGGTCACCATTATGGCGCTGGTCTTTGGCGGCAAATCGTCTACAGGCATTGTGCTGCCGCTGCTGTGTGCAGCAGATATTGCGGCAGTCATCTATTACAACCGCCATGCACAATGGAAACATTTCTGGAAACTCATGCCCTGGATGGCCGTAGGTATTTTGCTCGGCGTATACCTCGGACAAGACATGCCAGAAAAAACATTCCGCATGCTCATGGCGGGCATTGTGCTCTGCACCATCATCATTGTGCTGTGGATGGAACTGCGTAAATCGGTGTCCGTTCCCAAGCACCCCATGTTTGCTGTGAGCACGGGTTTGGCAGCGGGCTTTACCACCATGATGGGCAACCTGGCCGGTGCTTTTGCCAACCTTTATTTTTTAGCCATGCGCCTGCCCAAGAATGATTTTATTGGCACTGCTGCGTGGCTCTTTCTTGTCATCAATCTGTTCAAGTTGCCCTTTCAGGTTTTCTTCTGGAAAAACATACATGCCGATACCTTGCTTACGGATATCGTGTTGCTGCCGGCCCTGGCGCTGGGCTTTGTAACGGGGCTGCGCATTGTGCGGCATTTGCAAGACAGCCACTACCGCAGGGTAGTGATTGTACTTACGTTGATTGGCGCTGTTGCCATGTTGTTGAAGTAGGAATTTATTTCAACAACACTTCCACCACATAATCATAGGTACCTGCCTGGTATTGCGGATACACAAACAGGCCTTCTTTTACCTTGCTCCATTTGAGTGGTTTGTTGCTGCCCATGGTTTGCACGGCCGCTACTTCGCCGATAAAGTTCGGCAGCAATACAAAGTCGTTAGCCGGGGCTTTCAAAAAATGCAGAAAGATGCGTTTGCCTTTTTGCGTAGCCACGCCCCAAGGTTGTGGTGGTAGTACATTGCCACGGGTGCCATAAATACTTTCGCCATACTTGGTCAGCCATTTGCCCGCCACAGCCAGTGTATCTACAAATTCTTGTTGAATGGGACCCGTGGGCATGGGGCCTACATTCAGCAGCAGGTTGGCATTACGCCCTGCAGCACCCGCCAGCCAGTGTATCACTTGCTCTGGCGATTTAAACTTGCGGTCGGTAATGTTGTAGCCCCAGCTGTTGTTGAGGGTTTCGCAGGTTTCTACCGGCAGGGCATTGCTGGCTTGTTGGAAGCTCAGCCCCGATTTGTTTTCACCCGGCAGGTCACGTTCAAACATTTGAAAATCTTCGCCGGCAATGGGATCGAGGTGGTGGTTGTTACCAATCATACAAGCCGGTTGCAATTGGTGAATGAGGCTATAAATCTCCTCATACTTCCAGTCGATGCGGGAGGCCCGGTCGTGGCTACCTTCGGGGTTGGTTTGGTCCCAATGGCCATCAAACCAAATGCTCATGATGGGGCCGTAATTCGTCAGCAGTTCGGTGAGTTGGTTTTTCATAAACTGCAGGTAGCTGGCATAATCGCCATTGCCGGTGCGGCCACTGTGCTGGCCGGTACGGCCGCTGCGCCATGGATAATCTTCCCGATACCAATCGAGAGTAGAGTAGTAGAGGCCCAGCTGCAGGCCATGCTTTTTGCAGGCTGCTGCCAGTTGTTGCAACGCATCTTTGCCATAAGGCGTGTTGGTGATTTTCCAATCGCTGTAGCGGGTATCCCAGTTGCTGAAACCATCGTGGTGGCGGGTAATGAACACGATGTATTTCATGCCCGCATTTTTGGCTGTCAGCACCCATTGCTCCGCATCAAAATCAATCGGGTTAAACACCCGGATATAACGTTGATAATCTTCCTTGCGAATCTTGCGGTTGTTCATCACCCATTCGCCATCGCCCAGCACACTGCTCAAGCCCCAGTGTATAAACATCCCGTATTTATGATCCTGAAAGTTCGTTCTGGCTTGCAGGTTGTCAGTACTTGGCTCGTAGTTGGCCTGGCCGTTGGCCAGCAGGCTGCCACACAATAGCAGCAAGAGAAATGTATTTTTCATACGGTCAATATATCCGGAAATGTACGATGCCGGCAGGAGAGGATGCTGTGTTTTTTTGAACCACGAAGACGCCAAGGAGGCACAAGGAGCACTAAGTTTTTTACCACAGAGGCATTGGAGTTTCGCACTGAGCTCACAGAGTGCCAAATGTTTTTGTAATAAAATCCTCATTCTAAGAATTGTTGATAGATGACAGATGGTGGGAAAACAGGAAACAAAAAAAATCCGTGACAATCCGTTCCCCATCCGAAAACTCCGCGTCTCTTTCTGTCGCAGGCCTCCCGGCCTGTGACAGATGGTTACTCGATAAAAGATTGCAGCCTGGTCAATTGATGTCGCCCCTACAGGGCTTGGCGATTGTCGTTGCCCATTCCCCCGGGTTGAAACCCGGGGCTAGGTGATAAACGCCCTTTCAGGGCTAAATCATGATATCCGTAAAAATCGTTTTCAATCCGCCAAACTCCGCGTCCCAATAATCAGTGTCCCAATAATGCGTGTCCTCCATCTCTCTTGCTGTCGCTGGCCTCCCGGCCTGTGACAGATGGTTACTCATTTACCCGTGTACATCCGTTACCCAATCCGCTAAAATCCGTGTCCTATTCAACGGCATTTCATACATTGCCCACTTCACCAACGACGATGCTATGCTTGCCCCATTTTATTACGGTACCGGCCATCTTACAGTAGATGTGGCCGTGGCCATTGCCAAAGGCCAATGCCACGCCAGCTTGCAGGAAGAAGCCCTGCAGCGCATTGCCCGCAGCACCCAATCGGTACAACAAATTGTCGACGAAGGCCAAACGGTGTACGGTATCAATACAGGCTTTGGAATCCTTGCCAATACACCCATTTCCGCCGCCGATACCCGCACCCTGCAGTACAAAATTTTACAAAGCCATAGTGTAGGCGTGGGCGACCCCATACCTGCCTTGGTGGCCAAGCTCATGCTCATTACCAAAGTGCATGCACTGGCGCAGGGCTATAGCGGTGTGCAGCTCAGCACTTTGCAGCGCATCATCTGGCATATCGACAATGATGTGATACCCGTGGTACCCGAAAAGGGCAGTGTAGGTGCCAGTGGCGATTTAGCTCCATTGGCGCATTTGTTTTTGCCACTCATTGGCTTGGGCGAATGTTATTACAAAGGACAACGGGTGGTAACGGCGCATGTATTGCAGCGGGAGCAACTGGAGCCCATTGCCTTAGGACCGAAAGAAGGGCTGGCACTCATCAATGGCACACAGTTTATTTTGGCCTTTGCCACACAGGCCGTGCAGCGTATGCACAATTGTTTGGATGCCGCCGACATCGTTGGCGCCATGAGCCTCGAAGCTCTCACAGGTACCAAAGCACCCTTCGACGAACGCCTGCATCAGCTGCGGCCCTTTGAGGGCAATCTGCTGGTGGCCAAACGCCTTCGCACTTTATTACACGGCTCTCACATTATGGACAGCCATGTAGACTGTGGACGGGTGCAGGATCCTTACAGTTTGCGCTGCATGCCACAGGTGCATGGTGCCAGCCGCAATGCGTGGCTGCACCTGAAAGCCCTCACCGAAACAGAGCTGAATGCCGTGACCGATAACCCCATCATCTTTAATGCACACGATACCATCAGTGGTGGCAATTTTCACGGGCAGCCATTGGCGTTGCCGTTGGATTATGCCTGCCTGGCGGCTGCCGAAATTGGCAACATCAGCGACCGGCGTTGCTACCTCTTGCTCGAAGGCAAGTGGGGCCTGCCCATGCTGCTGATGCAGGATGTGGGCCTCAACAGTGGTTT
Organism: Bacteroidota bacterium; assembly: GCA_020161435.1. Lineage (GTDB taxonomy): Bacteria > Bacteroidota > Bacteroidia > Chitinophagales > Chitinophagaceae > Phnomibacter. The sequence goes on from JAIUNV010000004.1 coordinate 476,459, forward strand.
CATGATTCCGCAATACACCACGGCGGCGTTGGTGACTGAAAATAAAACGCTCTGCTTCCCCGCCAGCGCCGATAGCATTCCCACTTCGCTGGGGCAGGAAGACCATGTGAGCATGGGCAGCATCAGCGGCCGCAAGCTGAGCAAGGTGCTCGATAACCTCGAATACATCCTCGCTATCGAACTGCTGAGTGCCTGCCAGGCCATTGAGTTCAGGCGGCCACTCAAGAGCAGTGTGCTGTTGGAATTTGCCCACGATTATGTGCGGCAATTTGTAGGCTTCGCCAACGAAGACCGGATTTTTGCCAATGATATCAATGCCGTAGCCGGCCTCATCAAAGACTTTTCTTTTGTGCAACAACTGAATGCCTTTGCAAAGGCGCAGGAGATTGAGTTTGCGTAAATGCTTTATGCCTTTGTTGGTGAGCGATTAAGAATTACGGAATGATGGAAGCTTGAAAAATGAAGGAAGCAACCAAGGCTTTGCCAGCTCCCTACCCGGCCTTTGGGCCGGAGCTGTGGCTACACACTTTGTATTTGAAAGGGTGCCAACGTTGACGGCTTGCTGCTGTGCTGGTATTTTATAATTGTCAGCTGGCAACTGAAGCCGATTGAAAAACCAAAGTACAAAATATATTTTGTTGCTCAATAGCGTAATGTCGGCTGGAACTGTGGATGATAAGCGAACAAAAAGTTGATGTTGCGTTACGTCAGCCAGCATAGCAGCAAACCGATGTTGCCAGCATGTAGCTATTCGTCATCAGCTCTTTGTCTGGCTTTCATGATTGCGTCTGCAGTCTCTTGCCAAGTGTGTCTTGTCCACGAATTTGTTGTCCTGTCAAAGACAAAACGACAAGTTGGAATATAGCCAAGTGTCCCACCACAACTGGCAGCAAAGTTTGAGTTAACAGGAATTGCTTTCCCGTTCTTATACTTAACTTTTGTCACCCGAACTGCCCATCCTCCAATGTCAATATTAATTGTGTCCTGCAGCTGCGTCACGAATAGCTTCTCCAATGAACCTGTTCTATTTTTCGTCTTTACAAATTCTTCTAATGCTTCTCGCTGTGTCACATAGAGAACTGTGAAATCTTTGAATTTCGTTTGCAAGTTCGGTGTCAACTCGCTCTTAAGAATGAAAGCATTACTTGGCTTATATGATAATGCTTCAACGCTGTCCAATGGTTTAGCAAAGTCAGTGTAGTAATATTCAATGGTCACGTTACATAAGCTGTCAACAAGTGTCTGAGGAAACTTCTGTCCGAAAGAAGTGTCACTGAGGAAAAGTGTCAAAATGATGGTGGCTACGAATTTCATTTGCTATTGCTGGCAACGTTTTGCAGCTTGGCGAAGTGGCGGATTTTGAAGCACTTACTTTCATTTTAGCTCTAATGTTCATTTGAAAACCAAATATTCAATTTAGCACTAAACCCGCCATTTTGCCAAACTGCTGTTGTGCGTTCGTTTTTATTTCATTTCTAAATCCGTCCGTTCATATTCATTTGTCCCTCTCTGTGAACGTTTCAATTTCCAATGTCTCATTGCGTCTTTGCTTGATAGTTCAGGATTGTCTGCCAAAAATGCTCGCATATATCGATTATATTCGAATTGGGGGTCAATTTCGCTGACATAATTTTTGTCCTTTTTTAACTCATTAATTCTGTTCCATTCAATGATGGCGTCACCAAGTGTCTTACCAACATTTTCCTTTATCCATTTCATAAATATGACATTAAAGGCAAAGTGAGAACCAATTTCCTGTATAAAAAAACTTCTAACATTCTCTCCGTTTTTATAGCTGTCAGTAATTTCAGTTTTAAGAGTTAATTTCTCTTTGCTCCAATCAAATTTCGATTTGCCTTTTGACTTTGCCGCTTCAATTTTATCAGTTTTACCTGTCAGAATATAATGTCTAATTCTGTCTGATATTTCGATTTTTCCACCCGATGTTGAAATACCAACTCGTTTACAAAAGTCTGCAAGTTCCTCTTTCAACCAATAAAAATCATTGAAGTCGGCAAGTGTAATATTTCTATCTAAATTCGGTCTCTTCTCCATATTTACGGTGTCTTTTAAAATGACGCACAACGTTTTTGCGCTTGGCGTTCGTGCGGGATTTCAGGGCACAAAACTGTCAGCCCAGCACTAAAGCCCAATTGAAAAACTGAACTTGAATTTAAGCACTCCGCCCCGCATGACGCCAAACGCATGTTAGCGGGTCGGCCTTCTGTCAGTCCGTATGTTTTATTCTTCTCCAAAATAGTCGCTGTCAATTTTTTTAAGTTCATAAGTCTGCTGTGTCGTGCAACCAAGGTTATAATCAATCATTAGTTGAGCCAACTGTTCACCGTCTATGAGCACAATTTTCGTTTCATTTCTCGGTGTATATTCCAATGCTTCTTTAGTGAAATTTGAAGTCGTAATGAAAATTCCTTTTTTGGCTCCTTGTCCGGCAAGTGCACCAACGAATTTTTGAAGTTCCGGTCGTCCAACTACGTTTCCTGGTTTCCACCGCTTAGCTTGAATGTAGATTATGTCAAGTCCGAGTTTGTCTTCTTTTATTGTTCCATCAATTCCTTCGTCACCGCTTTTTCCCATTGCTTTTCCTGCGTCTTTGATTGAGCCACCGTAACCCATTTTCACTAATAGTTCAACTACAAGTCGTTCAAAGAAAGCAGGAGAGAGGTCAACAACTTTGTTAAGTAGTTCGGCTGCTAATGATTTTCTTATTCGTTGATATGCTTTATCTAAACTCTCTTCGGGTGTCTGTTCGTTGTTCTCGATTATTGTCGTTTCATCTTCTTCGCTTTCGTTGTTATTTCTCGATGCGTTTTGAAACTCTAAAAATGCAGGGAACTGTCTTAAATACTTTGCATCAATTCGGTCAGGATTTTTCGCTAAGGTCTGTCTGCCAAGTTCGGTAATTACAAAAGTTGCTCGTTTTGGTGAATCAAGCAGTCCTGCTTTTTTTAGATAAGTCTTTGCCCAACCGACTCTGTTGTCAAAAATGGCTTGATTTCCACTTGCCAAAAGTTCTTTTCTTTCTTCGTCTGTTACTTGAAATTCAATCGCCAAACTTTCAATCAAGTCTCTGTATTTGTGCTCTTGTCCGTCCGCTACGAGTTTGAGTAGTGGAAGCATTAAGGATTGATAGTCTGGAATCATATTTTCTCTTTAATTGTCAGTTCGTTTTATATTTAGTTGTCGTCTTTTAGGCTGCCCGCTAACGAACAGGGCTTTGTGCAGGTTGGGAATTAGCATTCCGTCTGCCCATAACCGCTGCTGATTAAAAATTTAATGTTGAAGTTAAGTACAAAAGTTCAGCAATGAACGTCACGCCCGAACAAAAGCCAAATAGAATTACAAATGCTCATTTTTATTCCGTCAGCCCAACTTGCACAAAACCCCTTGTTGTGTGCCGTACGTCTTCGCTTCAGGAATCGGTTGTTCAAATTTTAAAAGAACTTTTTATTCTAAAAACTGTCGTTGCTCAATGCCGCAAAGTTTCTTTGAGTAGTCATTCGCTTATGTGTCCACCGAAAACTGCAACGAAAAATAAAAACTACTCAAATTATTTTTCCAAATTAAATACTGCTGTCAATTTCAACGTCTTTGTGTCGCCCAAATGCTGCAACAAAAATTGAATACAGTTTAGATTTTTTTCATCTGCGTTTAGAAACTGTGTCAATAAAAAATAATTTGTGTCCACCCAAAAACTACTACTGAAAAAAGCAAAAATTTCTTGTCGTTATGTGTCGTGCTGCTCAAAAGTCTTGGTCAAGGTTGCAGTGATTGTCAAACTGCGTACTGTGTCCACTTGCCTATGACTTGAGCAAAAGTCCAGCCGTTACAAATGCCAAATTGAAAAACTAAAGAACAAATTATGTACAAAAGTTGAACAATGAAGGTCAAGCCGATGTGGGCTTTAGGTCAAGTCAAATCTAAATGATAAAGAACATTTTTACTGTCGCCCCCAACGCTGGCAAAACTGTTTGGCAGTATGGCACACAACACGTAAATATATGATACTGTTTTCAAAAACACCTAATGAAACATTATTGATGGTCAATGTTATAGCGTTATACATTTAGTATTGTTATTAGTACAATACACCCGGTTATACATGTTGTATTGTTGGCCATAGGTGCAATTTTCTAACCGTTTATAGTTGCTAATCAACATGAGCATCTCTCACTTCCTCCTCACCGTTATAATATCCACTTGCGGGGTGAAGTATTGGTTTTCTTCGGGGCGGCGGTAAATTTTTTGTACCACCTCCATGCCTTTGGTTACCTGTCCAAATACGGCATAGCCCTGGCCATCGCCGTTGTTGTCGCCACCAAAGTCGAAGCCCGGTTGGTTGCCGATGCAAATAAAGAATTCGGTGTTGGCGGTGCCGGTATCTTGCCGGGCCAGGGATAGGGCCCCGTTGATATGCCTCAGCCCTGTTTGCTGTGTGTTTTCATGCGGTATGCCTTTCAGGTATTCCCGTTTGTTGCCCGTGCCCCACAGGCCGCCCTGAATTAGTTCGGCGGGGGCGCTGCCCATGGGTTGGTTGTCTTGGCTGAGTATGCGGTAAAAACTGCTGCGTTGGTAAAACCCGGAATCGACAAACCGTAGAAATGCCGCTACGCTTTGCGGCGCTTTGTCGGGGTACAGTTCGGCTTCAATATCGCCGTATTGTGTTTCAATCACAATGCGGGGATGGCCGTCTTTTTCATCTCCGGCGGAGGGGCCGCATTGGGCCCACAGCACACTCATACAAACCAAAACAATCCATTGTTTCATACCCGCAATGTACAGCAGGATGTATTCCATTAAAAGAGGGTTAATGGAGGGAATTTTATTCAATAACCCGTATTGCTTCTGTTAACGCCAAGAACAGCTGTTTTTTTGAATGCTTCACTACACTAAGCGGTTCTGTTAGCGGCATGTCACTTTCTTTCTCTTGGAAAAAAGAAAGGCAAGCGTAATGGGAGGTTGCGAACAAAGCCCTCGCCACTGCAGTTCAAGATTGTTGCAGTCTTCTAAACCGTTCAAACGGTTTTGTGTATTGCTCATATGCTATAGCCCACGGTTAAAACCGTGGGCTATAGATGGCATGTTAGGCTTACAAATGGATTCATCCATTTTCCTTCATTGCATACACTAAAAAGTGTTGGGGCCGGAAGTAATGTTGATTCACTTGATAAGGGATGGGGAAAAGTTGGGATGTTCCTTGCCTTTTCATGGAAATTGCGACCTAAATGCGTATGCCCATTGATTGTTTAGTAGTATGGCGCATGTGTTAATAAAAAACATTATCAATAGCTCCGGCATTGGCTGCAAAAGCCAATCAACTATCTTGCCCCTTCCCGAATTTAAAATTGCCCATACATGAAAAAACTGATGATGTTGCTGGCACTGGCAACAGGCATAGGACAAACCATCGCCCAGCAAAGCAGGGTGGCCATTATTCCGCAACCGGTTTCGGTAAAAGAAAATCCCGGTAGCTACCTGTTGCCCAAGCAAATTGTGGTAGATGCACCCAACATGGCGTCGCTGCAATACACCCAAAAATGGCTGCAGCACAAACTCACTACCGCTACGGGTTATACCATGCTGTTTACACAGGGGAAACCTGCTACCGCCAGCATTGTGCTGCAGCAGTTGCAACCGGCCAATGCAACGTTGGGCAAAGAAGGCTATGAGCTGGAAGTGAACCAGAAACAAATCATCATCAAAGCCAATGAGGCCGCCGGTTTTTACTACGGCGTACAAAGTTTGGTGCAGTTGTTTCCCAAAGAAATAGAAGCGAAGCAAGTGCAGAAAAATGTACAGTGGACAGCTCCCTGCGCCAACATTACAGACTATCCCCGCTTTGCGTGGCGTGGACTCATGTTTGATGTTTCCCGTCACTTTTTTACCAAGCAGGAAGTGAAAGATTACATCGATCAGATGGCCCGGTATAAGTTCAATGTGTTTCACTGGCACCTCACCGACGACGAAGGCTGGCGCCTCGAAATCAAAGGCCTGCCCAAGCTCACATCAGTAGGAGCGTGGCGGGTGCCCAAAGAGGGTTACTTCGGTGATATGAGCAAGCCCGAACCTAACGAGCCCAAAACCTATGGCGGCTTTTATACGCAGGAAGATGTGAAGGAAATTATTGCCTATGCCAAAGAACGTTTTGTGAATATTTTACCCGAAATAGATGTGCCCGGCCATAGCCTGGCGGCCATTGCTTCGTACCCCGAACTGAGCTGCACACCCGGTGCCGAAAACTATGTGGTACGCAGCGGCGAAAAAATCATGAACTGGTTGGGCGACGGTAAGTTTACCGCCATTGTAGACAACGCACTGTGTCCTGCCAACGAAAAAGTGTACACATTTTTAGATCAGGTGTTTGGCGAAGTAGCGGCCCTGTTTCCTTTCGACTACATCCACATTGGTGGCGATGAATGTGCCCATAATTTTTGGGAGAAAAACGAGCAGATTCTGGCCCTCATGAAAAAGGAAAACCTGAAAGACATGCACGAACTGCAAAGTTATTTTACCAAGCGGGTTACTGGCATTATCACGGCCAAAGGCAAAAAAGTAATTGGTTGGGATGAAATACTCGAAGGCGGTCTGGTAGATGGTGCTGCCGTAATGAGCTGGCGTGGCGAAAAAGGCGGCATTGAAGCAGCCAAACTGAAGCACGAAGTGGTAATGAGCCCCACTACCTACAGCTATATCGATTACATGCAGGGCGATGTGGCCATTGAGCCACGGGTGTATGCTACGCTGCGGTTGAACAAAGCGTATCAGTTCAACCCCGTACCTGCCGGAGTGGATGCCCAATACATCAAGGGCGGACAGGCCAACCTGTGGACAGAGCAGGTGTACAACATGCGTCATGCGCAATACATGACCTGGCCCCGGGCTTTTGCCACCATCGAAAGTGTGTGGACGCCTGTGGAGCAAAAGAACTGGACGAACTTTGCCAACCGGGTAGAGAAACATTTCGAACGCCTGGATGTGCGTCAGATTAAATACGCCCCCAGTGTGTACGAGCCCAGCTTTACTGCCCGCCTCGATGCCGACGGACAGTTGTGGGTAGAAATGCAAACGGAAATCGACAACATCAAAGTGCATTACACCTTCGACAACTCCTTCCCCGATCAGTTTTATCCTGCCTATACCACGGCGGTAAAAGTGCCGAAAGATGCGGTGCAACTGAAGGTGATGAGCTATCGCGGCGATACACCGAAGGGAAGATTGATGACCATTTCGGTAGAAGAACTGAAGAAAAGAGCGGGTAAAAAATAAACCCGCAGCCATACAAAAAATCCTGCTGAATTCGGCAGGATTTTTTTGTGCCACTCACCCTATGTTTGCGCCCCTTTTTGTGTACACACATGGCCAGTCAACCTCAAACTGTTTCTGTAAAAACCGTGCTACTGCTACAGCCCATGCGGCTATTGCACCGGCATCCGGTATTGCAATTGCTGCAGGTGAGCAAGAAAGACAATGGCATGGTAGAAATGGAAGAGCTGCCCGTGATGCAGGCCATTGTGGCGCAGCACCTCAAAGGGCTGGATGCAGAAGCCCGCAAGGCGCTGATGATGGTGAGTGAATCGGCCTTGCAAAAAGAGAAACTGCTGATTGAAAAGCGGTTTGAATTGCAACGCACTGCTACCGGCTGGCCGGCTTTTTACGACAAAGCCATGGCCCGTTATTTTTTGCAGGTGCTGGGTCAGTTGAAGCAATACGGCCAACAGCTATCGTGGTACCACCGGCTGCCGCATGGTGCTACCAATAAAATTGTAACGGCACCTTGTGTGTACCATCCCTTTGCCGTGATGTTATCGTTTTGCATAATTGTAAAAAACGATATACCGCAAATAGATGTTTGGGTAGAGAAGGGAAAGGAAAAAACATTGCTGGCAGAATACCGACGGTTTTATTTTTTACTGGAAAAAAATCACCAGTATTTGCACCTGCCGCTGCGTTGCTACGAATTGTTGGAATGGCTGGATGAACATACATGGGATGAACAAACCATGCCGGCCATTGACTATGCAAGGAGCGTGGCCAACCACATTCGTCAGCAGGGTTTTGAGGTGCAGGCCGATGCATTGGAAGAGGCCGTCGCCATTACCACAGCGCCTGCCCGCCGTGTGTTGCTCAGCGAACTCAACAATGCTTTTTTGATGCTTACGCCACAGTTTGTATATGAAGACTGTGTGATAGAAGGGGCGTACGAACCCATTACCAAGTACAAACAAGATGAGGTAACGCTGCACATTCACCGGGATGAAACAGCAGAGCAATCGTTGGTGCAATTTTTACAAGGCTTGCATCCCAACTTCAGCCGCCAATACAACGGGTACTACTACCTCAGCTTTGCCGATGCGCAAAAGAAAGGCTGGTTTCTGAAAGTCTATCATCAGTTGCTGGATGCGGATATTGAATTGCGGGGCATGGATTTGCTCAGGCATTTTAAATATGCGCCCTACAAACCCGAAACAAAACTGCAGATACTGCAAGAGCTGGTAGATGTGTTGCAGGTGAGCATTCAGGTGAGTTTTGGAAAAGAAAAAATTCCATTGTCCGATTTGCAAAAAATGTTGCTCAACGGGCAAAAAGCCGTGATGCTGAAAGATGGTAGCCTTGGTGTGTTGGGCGAAGAATGGTTGCGCCAATACGCAGGCATGGTAAAGCATAGCCGGGTGCAGGGCGATCAGCTGCAAGTGCCCCGATGGTTGGCCATGAGCCTGGATGCCACCGATGATAACGCACTCCAATTGACGCAAGTATTGCCAGAGCAGTGGTGGCAACAATGGACGCAGTGGCATCAGCAGGAAGATGCGTTGTATGCATTGCCGCAAACCCTGCAGGTACAAGCATTGCGACCGTATCAGCAGAAAGGATATGAATGGTTGCGGCTGCTGGCCGAAGCAGGTGGCAGCGGCTGCCTGGCCGATGATATGGGCTTAGGTAAAACCTTGCAGACCATTGCATTTTTAGCGCATCGGTTTGAGCAAGACAGCACCGCCCGTTTTTTGGTAGTGTGCCCCGCCTCGCTGATGTACAACTGGCAGCAGGAGTTGGAAAAATTTGCGCCGGTGTTGCGCAGCATCGCTTATCACGGAGCACAACGCAAAGCTGACTGGATAACAGACGAGCAGTATCAGGTACTTATTACCAGCTATGGTACGTTGCGGCAGGATATAGAACAGTTTGCTGCCGTTACGTTTAATACAGTGGTGATAGATGAAAGTCATTACATCAAAAATCCGGTGGCACAAATTACCCGTGCCATTACACAACTGCAGGCACCGTTTCGCATTGCGCTGAGCGGTACACCGGTGATGAATGGAACAGTTGATTTATATGCACAGCTCAACTTTTTGTTGCCGGGCATGTTGGGCAGCAAGGAATTTTTCCGAAGAGAATATGCGTACCCTATAGAGCAACAAAAGGATGAAGAGAAAGCGGTTGCATTGCAAAAAATGATTGCGCCATTTATTCTGCGTCGAACCAAAGAACAAGTGGCGGCTGATTTGCCGGAGAAAACCGAATCGATATTGTGGTGCCACATGGGGCATGATCAGCGCATGGCTTACGAATCGTTGAAAGAGGAAATACGCGGCAGTGTATTGTTGGAAATTGAACAAAAAGGATTGCAGGCTGGCAAGCTATCGGTGTTGGCAGGCTTAACCAAATTGCGCCAGTTATGCAATAGTCCGGCACTGGTGAAAGATGCCGATCTGTTTTGTGAAGACAGCATAAAGACCGATGTGTTGATGGAAGAGCTGAAACAAATTATTCCGCAGCACAAGGTGCTGGTGTTTTCACAATTCACTGGCATGCTCGATGTATTGGAGCAAGCGTTGATGCAGCATCGCATTGTTTTCAGCAGGATAGATGGCAGTACACCTGCACACAAACGGCAGGAGTTAGTGAATGCATTTCAATCAACGGATACCGATGCTTCGGTGATGTTGATTAGTTTGAAAGCAGGCAATGCCGGATTGAATTTAACCGCAGCAGATTATGTATTTCTTGTAGATCCGTGGTGGAATGCAGCGGTAGAAAATCAGGCGATTGACAGAACGCACCGCATTGGACAAACGCAGCCCGTATTTGCGTACCGTATGATTTGCAAGCATACAGTAGAAGAAAAGATATTGCAATTGAAAGACCGGAAAAAGAAATTAGCCGAGTCATTAATTACTACAGAAGATGGCCTGATGCAAGAATTAAGCATTGAAGATGTGGCCTTTTTGTTTCAGTAAACTGTCATGTAATTGTCCGGATGATGCCCTTTTTCACTGTAAAAAGGGCATTAACATTTTCGTAATTTACCGTTGGGCATGATGGAGATGTGTAGCTAAAACTCAATGCTGGCAAGGGTTTTAGGGTTTGGTTGGCTGTTTAGGTATCATGCCGAAAAGCCAAATCGGGTTGTGCTTCGCTAAAAATGAGTTCTATGTTTGCACTATCAATTGATACACACACCAACACAACCCTATGCATGGAACACCGTATATGAAAACACACATGCACGTTTTTATTTACGGTTTCAACTCTTCGATTGTTAGCCGAATGAAATGAAGAAGTGAATAGATCGAAACGGATTTATTAAACCATTAAAAATCGCAAGAGTTATGAAAAAGTACACGTTTATTATTGCAATCGCAGCCATGGTAATGGCTATGCTTCCTGCCGGCGAAACATTTGCCCGCAAATCAAACACCCGCAAAACTGAAAACCAGAACGCTGGAAATATCGTTGTTCGTCACTACGGTTCAGACGACCGCTTCATTTACCTGCAGGTTCAACTGCAGCAAAACAATGACAAGCCCGCTGTATTCCGCATTGCCGACGAAATGGGAGAGTTGTTGTTCGTTGATCGTATCAACGTAAAGAATCACACTGTTACCGTGAAGTTTCGCCCCGAAGAACTGGAGCGTATCGAACTGGAACTGACAACCGCTGAAGGTGTGTTCCGTAAGAAACTCGCTGTTCAGGTAAAAACTTTTTCTTCAACAGTAATTGAAGAAGTAAGTAAGTAATTTATTTATTAAACAAGCAATCACTCAATCGGTGCCTGTATTATACAGGTGCCGATTGTTGTTTTATCATTTTGCCAATGCATCGAATACAGCATTGATGTATTGGCTTACTTCTGTTGCCCGGTTCCAGATCATAAAATGACCTGCATCACTGAGCCAATAGTTAGCGCTTACTTTTTTGGGCAATAACAATTTGTCGGCCCTGCCATGAATGTGTATGATATTCTGTGTAGGCGTTTGACCCTGCCAGGTAAGAATCATGTTTACAGCCCTTTTCACAAATAGATGGTGCGTGTCTTTCAGCATCATTTGTTTGATGTACAAATCTTCGGTCTTGCTTTGTGTATCAAAAATATACTTGTTGAGGCTGCTGAATTGCGTCACCATCCAATAAGGCACCATTTTGTGTAGCTGCAATTTGCCGGCTGTACGCATCCATATTGGTAGCTCTTGTCTGCATTTGCAACTACTGATAATGATGGTTTGCTGCACCGGCACGATGCGGCTGATTTCTGTAGCCAGCATACCTCCAAATGAAACGCCCAATAAAATGGGTTGTGCATGTTTGATTTGTGCCGCCAGTCGTGCTGCATATTGTGGCAGTGTTTCACCTGCATCCGGCATCGTCCATTCTATAGGATGCAATGTTGCATTGTGCAATTGCAACTGTTTAAAAATGCGAAAGTCGGCACCCAAACCACTGATACAATACACATGATGCATACCTGATATTCTGTTGCTGATAGCATAAAGGTAAATCAAGTATGCATCGGAAAATGTTGTCGGTTATTTCGAAGATGTTGATGTGGAATCTACACCTAGAGTGTTGCCATTATTTGCTTTTCCCGGAAACAGGCCACCGCAATTCCAGGCCATTCCATCCATGGCTTGCCAGTAGCCGAGCCAGTAATCTTGTACATCAACTGTCATTAAATATCCTTCGGTTCTGTTGTACACTGTTTTTACACCCCAGCTGCTAAAATTGCCGTACAAAGTAGTGCCCATAAATGGCGCCGAGCCGCCCCACATACGTAGCAACGCATAGCCACGACTGGTTTCAATTACAAAGCTGGTACAGCCAAAATTGCTGGCTACCACTATGCCTCTTTCTTTGCGCAACCATTCACTTTCATCTACAGGCGGACGAATAATAGCTTGTTTGCTGCAAGCAGTTAATAACAGTAGCAAGGGAATGGCAATGAGTAGTAGTCGTTTCATAACGATTGCTTTAGTATGCCTGTATGACGGACTACTACAACAATGATGATACAAAAGCAGGTTAAAGATTTCTGAGTATTCTGTTAATGAAATACTTGACTGATAAACTACACGGTGGGCAAATGCTAAAAGCATCAGCAAAGTTGCAAATGCACATAGATTGTTTGTCCAACGGACACAGCATGTTGCATGCTGCGGCAAAACAACAGTTGCCCTTGCACACGAATGCCGAGCAAAACAGTAGGACCCTCAAATGATATAGTTTCAATCTGTGCTTCCAGAAAATGCGGCACAGGCACAAGGCTTATCTGCCATTGTTCTGGCCTGCTGATGTGAATGGTTTGCGCTGTACCGTTTGAAAAATGCGGAAACCATGTTTGTATTTGTGCAGTTGGTAATGCGTTGTACACGCCAAACAAACCAGCCACGTAATCAGATACGGGATGATAATAAATCTCCCTTGCTGAACCTTGTTGAACCAGCTTACCATGCTGCATAATCCAAATTTCTTCTGCCCAGCTCAGCATGTCGGTAGTATCATGCGAAATCATGATGATGCCAATGTTCAAGGTAGCGTGTAAGTTGGCTATTATTCGTCGCATTGATTGCTTGTGTAGTGTGTCCAAATTTGAAAACGGTTCATCGAGCAATAGTAGCCCAGGCTGTGTGGTTAAAATTTTGGCCAGTGCTATTCTTTGTCTTTCCCCGCCCGATAAGCCGCTGTTGGTTTTGCGTTGTAACAGGTGGTCTATTTCACAAAGCCGGTAGAGTTGCAGTTGTTCTTCCGCATTGAGCTCACTTCCATAATCCAATAAATCGGCTACGATGTAATTATTGCGCAATTCAAAATGCTGGCTCAGACAAGCAATGCCTTTGTGACCTGGCAGCAGTTGCTCGTTCGGCCCTAAAATGCGTTCGCCGTTGAAGAAGATCTCTCCGCCGTCGGGTTGCACATGGCCGGCTATCATTTTGAGCAAAGTGCTTTTACCGGAGCCTGTTTCGCCGGCAATGGCCAGCCTGCAACCACCGTGCAGGTTGAAGCTGATAGGTGCCACAACGGCTACATTGTTGTAAGCCTTGTGCAATGCCCTGGCCGATAAAAAAGATACTGTGCTCATGTGTTATAGCTGCGCAAAGTAATGGGCAAATACCTTGTTGTAGTTGCGTATTCGGCAAACATCTGTACACAAAAAAAGCCTTTTCGTGAATTCTGCTGAGGATTTGGCAAAACAATATTCAGCAGTATTTAGCAGCAGCGTATTATTGACATTCAAAAGACTGCCTTTTACATAGCTGAAGTGGATGTTGGTGAAAGGCAGTTTACTTTTGCCATGATGCGGGTAATACTCTTTTTAATGATACTGATATGCTGGCTTTCCGGAAACGGGCAAGACCCTGTGTACCGTATGCTTACTAATCAAAACGGATTGCCCAGCAACACAGTGTATTCTGTAATGCAAGATCAGAAGGGGTACTTATGGTTGGGCCATGATCGTGGATTAAGCCGCTACGATGGTGTAAAGTTTTTGCAGTACAAATCCAGCATGTTGCAAGGGTATAGCTTGAGTAATCTGATGGAAAATTCTGAGGGCGTAATTTGGGTGCAGGATTTTGCCGGCAATTTTTATTGTACCAATAACGATTCTATTGTACGGCAACAAAATTTCAACAGCCCTGGTACTTATTCAACGGCAGGTATTATACAAGGCAATTTGTTGGTATCGGTGAAGTATGACAGTATCAGGGTGCTGAATACAATTACAAAGCAGCGCAGCAGTTTGTCCTATCCTGGTACTTTTTATTCGGCAGCTTGTTTTGATGATAATACATTGTTTTTTATAAGCGGAAATTTCATTTACCGCTTTGATGGAAAACGTTTAGAAAAGCATTTGGAATTGGGGCATTCGTTGGACGGTGTTTTTTTTCTGCGGAAAACGTCTTTTGGCTTTGTGGCTTTTGCAAAAACCGGATCTCCTAATGTATACGTCATCGGTAAGAATGGAGTACAAGCTTTGTCTATTCTTAAGCCAAATACTTTTATCCAGGAAGTAAACAGTTTGGGTGCTCAGTTTTGGATAAGTACTACTGCCGGGGCCTATTGTTTTTCGGAAGATTTGAAGCCAATGTATGATGGCCATTGTTTTTTTGAAAACAGTAGCATTAGCCGTATTGCAAAAGATAGGGAAGGAAGTTATTGGTTTGCAACTTTGGATAAAGGATTGATTATGGTGCCGAATATGGCAACCAGATTGTACGGCTACAATAATGAGTCTATAACTGCACTTGCTGAAAAAAATGAACAAATATTATTGGCAGGAACAAGTGTGCACAGGCTGCTTGCTTTCGATACGAAAACGCATTTATATCAAACGTTGTATAAGGCACCCACTAACCATGAGGTGTTGCACATATTGCATGACGATTTGAATAGCAGAACTTTTTTATGCTCTGATCGAATTACTTATTTGAAAAACTTTTCGTTGCAACAGCAATACATGTTTGCGGGTAAAAATGTTGTACCGATGGGAGATAACTGGTATTCATTTACCCATGCCAGTGGTATTGGTTTTTTCAATAGTCAATTTCCGGCAGACACGGTATTGCCAGCAAAAATTGCATTTTCCGGAAAGGCAAAAGTGCCTCGAAACAGAGGCCGTTGGGTGTTGTATAATGCAGCTACGGCAACACTTCTTGCAGCTACCAGTGGTGGTCTGTTTTATTATACGCCTACTGCTTCTGGCAGTTTAATGTATAAAGGTTTGCCAGTTTATGCATCCAGCCTGTTGCAAGCCAATGATGAAGTGTTTATTACCACTTACAGTCAGGGTGTGCTGCTATTGAACAGCAACATGCAGATAAGTCCGCTTACGGACAAGCCAATTGCTAACAGCATTTACAAACTGCAGGTGCATGGTGATGATGTTTGGATGCTTTCGGATGAAGCAGTGCTGAAATATAACAGGAAGGAAAAAACAATGCAAGTGTATTCCGTAGCCGATGGATTGCCGAAGGCTGAATACAAAGACATGCGTTGGTTAAACGGTGAACTGTATGTGGCTACCACGCAAGGCTTGGTACAGTTTGATGCAACTATGGGTGCTGCAAATACTGTAGCTCCGATTATGGATATTCATCAGGTGTTGGTAAATGGCAATTCAGTATTATGGCAAGATGGTATGCAACTGGCGAGTAATCAAAATAATCTTTCCATTGGTTTTGCTGTTTTATCGTATAAAAATATCAATGAGCAAAAGGTAGAATATCGCATCAATGATCAACCGTGGCAACAGTTGGAAACGGGTGTACGGTCATTGAATCTGTCTGCATTGGCACCGGGTAAATACACCTTGCAAATACAAGCTGCCAACGAAGATGGATTGCCTGCTGCACAACCATTAACATTGAACTTTTTAATTCAAGCACCATTGTACCGGCAATGGTGGTTTTTGTTGGTAATAAGTATTATATCAATCGCTGGAGTGTATGTGTATTTCAAAATAAAGCTGCGTAGAGAGCAAAGGGAAAATGCCCTTAAAACGCAGCAAATGCAACTGGAGCAAGAGTTACAACGCAGCAAGTTGGTAAGTATTAAAAGCCAAATGAATCCGCATTTCTTTTTTAATGCACTCAATACAATTCAGTCTTACATATACACCAACGATAAATTACAAGCCGCCAATTACCTCAATCAATTTTCGGAGCTTACCCGCATGGTGTTGGATATGAGCAATAGGGATTTGATTACATTAAGTGAAGAGTTAAGAGCTTTGCAGTTGTATCTTGATTTGGAAGCACTTCGGTTTGAAGATAAGTTGCATTACAAGCTTGAGGTAGAACCCAATTTACAAACGGATGTTCATTGGTTGCCGCCCATGTTGATACAGCCTTATGTTGAAAATGCTATTAAGCATGGATTGCTGCACAGCAAAAACAGATGGGAGTTATTGGTGAAGTTTAGCCTTGGTGCTGAAGGATTAATAATAGTAATAGATGACAATGGTGTTGGGCGCAAGAAAAGCGAACAGTTGAATGCGCATCGCTACAGGCAGCATGAATCGTTTGCCATGTCGGCAAATGCAAAGCGGTTAGAGATTTTGAATAAAGGATTGACAAACGTCATCAGCATACAAATAATTGATAAGTACGATGCGCTGGGTATGGCTGCAGGTACAACAGTAGAACTGCATGTGCCTTCGCCACAGCGGCAAAATAAAAATATATAGAGAGATGCATACATGTATAATTATAGATGATGAGCCAAGAGCAAGAGCCTTATTGCAGGCCATGATTGAGCAGTATTGTCCGCAATTGCAAGTGTTGGCGCTTTGCGAAGATTTGCCTTCGGGGGTAAAAGCCATTCACAAGCACAAACCATCGTTGGTTTTTCTCGACATAGAAATGCCGGGACATTCCGGGTTAGAAATTCTTGATTTTTTCAATCCCGAAGAGGTTGACTATCGCATCATCTTTACCACTGCATACAGCGAGTATGCTTTGCAGGCATTTCGCTTTTCTGCCATCGACTATTTGCTGAAGCCCATCAAGCACTCTCAACTTATAGAAGCAGTTGAACGTTTTGTACAAACAGATAAGCAAAGTCAGGTGCAACAGTTGAAAGCGCTACAGCAAAACCTGGAAGCCCGCACCAATTGGGAGGAGAAACGCATTGCGTTGCCAACAGGGCATAGTTTGCATTTTTTGAAACCCAACGAAATTGTACTCATAAAAGGGGAGGCTGCATACAGCGATTTTCATTTAAGCAACGGCACTAAGGTGCTCGTAAGTAAAAATCTGAAACACTTTGAAGAGCAGTTGGCTCCGTTGCCCATGTTTTACAGGTGTCATAAATCCTATATCGTTAATTTACATCACGTGGTGCGTTATGTAAAAGCAGATGGAGGCCATTTATTGTTGACGGGAAATCTTCGTGCGATGGTATCCATCGAAAAAGTAAACGAAACAATGGAGTTAATGAATAGGCTAGGAGAGTAGCTGGTTGAAGTTTTCCAACTTTTGGTGAGTGTATTTACGCAGTTGCTCAATCCGCTGTTTACATTTTTGTGGTAGTATAAAACACTTTGTGTAAATGTATTCTATAGCTGTGTTCAGAGGTAAGTAACCTTGCCGGCGGAGTGAA
>JAIUNV010000005.1 GCA_020161435.1 Bacteroidota bacterium
ACTATTTTTGAATCCCGATGCAGACTCTGAATAACAGCTAGCTGAAATCGTTTACACAAAATATTTTACAGTCTCAATAAAAAAAATCCCGCCACCATATTGGTAGCGGGCTTTTCTTTTATACACTTCCTGTCTTTCTGTCTTCAAACCCAGCCTGCCCTATAGAGCATTTCACCAAAACTGGAATAAATCTCCAGACTCCGGTCTTCAGACTTCCCGACTTTTCTTACGCACCAAACTGCTTACGGATGATGTTCAGCGCTGCACCTGCCTTAAACCACTCAATCTGTTGGTCGTTGTAAGTGTGGTTTACACTGATTTCATCTTTGCTGCCATCGGCGTGGTTCAATACCAATGTCAATGGCTTGCCGGGCGCAAATTCAGTGAGGCCAACAATGTCAATGCTGTCGTCTTCCTGAATTTTCTCGTAGTCTGCTTTGTCGGCAAAAGTGAGAGCCAGCATACCCTGCTTTTTCAGGTTTGTTTCGTGAATTCGGGCAAAGCTCTTTACCAACACGGCACGTACACCGAGGTGACGAGGCTCCATAGCGGCATGTTCACGAGAAGAACCTTCGCCATAGTTTTCGTCGCCCACTACAATACTGCCAATACCGGCGGCTTTGTAAGCACGTTGTGTAGCAGGTACCGGGCCGTATTCGCCTGTCAGTTGGTTTTTAATGTTGTCTGTTTTTTCATTGAAGAAGTTGACCGCACCAATCAGCATGTTGTTGCTGATGTTGTCGAGGTGACCGCGGAACTTCAGCCATGGGCCGGCCATACTGATGTGGTCGGTGGTACATTTGCCTTTGGCTTTGATGAGGAGCTTCAGTCCTTTCAGGTCGGTACCTTCCCAAGCTGGGAATGGATCGAGCAGTTGCAAACGCTTGCTGGTGGGTTCTACAATTACGTTTACACCGCTGCCATCTTCGGCAGGTGCCTGATAACCGGCATCTTCCACTGCAAATCCACGTACAGGCAACTCATCGCCACTGGGCGGGTCGAGTTTTACCTGCTCGCCTTTTTCGTTGGTGAGGGTATCAGTAATAGGGTTGAAAGTAAGGTCGCCGGCAATAGCGAGGGCAGTTACCAACTCTGGACTGGCCACAAACGCCATGGTGTTGGGGTTGCCATCGGCACGTTTGGCAAAGTTGCGGTTGAAGCTATGCACAATGGTGTTGCGCTCCTGCTTTTCGGCGCCCATGCGTTCCCACATACCAATGCAGGGACCGCAGGCGTTGGCAAATACCGTAGCACCAATTTGGGCAAAAGTATCGAGGAAGCCATCTCTTTCGATGGTATAACGAACCTGTTCGGAACCGGGAGTAATGGTAAATTCTGCTTTTGTTTTCAGGCCTTTTTCAGCTACCTGCTTGGCCAGGCTTACTGCACGGCTAATGTCTTCGTAAGAGGAGTTGGTACAGCTACCAATGAGACCTACTTCTACTTTGGTAGGCCAATTGTTGGCGGCCGCGGCTTCTTTCATTTTGCTGATAGGCGTAGCCAAATCGGGTGTAAAAGGTCCGTTCAGGTGCGGCTCCAGTTCGCTCAGGTTAATTTCAATTACCTGATCGAAATATTGCTCAGGATTGGCATACACTTCGGGGTCGGCAGTCAGGTGTTCGGCAATGCCATCCGCCAGTTCGGCTACTGCTTCGCGGCCAGTAGCTTTCAGGTAGCGGCTCATGCTTTCGTCGTAGCCGAAAGTTGAAGTAGTGGCACCAATTTCGGCACCCATGTTACAAATGGTGCCTTTGCCGGTACAGCTCATGGCCACGGCGCCTTCACCAAAATATTCTACCACAGCACCAGTACCACCTTTTACGGTAAGGATACCGGCTACTTTCAAAATCACATCTTTAGGAGCGGTCCAACCGTTGAGCTTGCCTGTCAGTTTTACACCAATGAGCTTAGGCATTTTCAGTTCCCAGGGCAGGCCGGCCATCACGTCGCAGGCATCGGCTCCGCCTACACCAATGGCAATCATACCAAGGCCACCAGCATTCACAGTGTGGCTATCGGTACCAATCATCATACCACCGGGGAAAGCGTAGTTTTCCAACACCACCTGGTGAATGATACCGGCGCCGGGCTTCCAGAAGCCAATGCCATATTTGTTAGAAACAGAAGCGAGAAAATCGTACACTTCTTTGCTTTCGTTTACAGCACGTTCGAGGTCTACCTTGCTGTTGTCTTTGGCCACAATCAGGTGGTCGCAGTGTACGGTGCTGGGCACGGCTACCTTGGCACGACCCGCCTGCATAAACTGGAGCAGCGCCATTTGGGCGGTGGCATCCTGCATGGCTACACGGTCAGGAGCAAAATCTACGTAGTCTTTGCCACGGGCAAAAGCAGTGGTAGCATCGCCCTGCGTCAGGTGGGCATACAAAATCTTTTCAGTCAGCGTAAGCGGACGGCCAACGGCTTTGCGGGCTGCGGCCACACGACCGGGGAACCGTTCGTACACCGCTTTGATCATGGAGAGATCGAACATAGCGTATTAATTGAAAGTTTGATGATTTACTCTTTTGTAAAAGTGCTGCGAATTTACGAAGCGAAGGCATACCGCCCGATACGAAAATCAAGGCTTTGCAAGCTTTTTCAACCTTTTGTGGGTTACATTGTTAATGAGATGCATATTCTATAACATATGGTTGTAAAATGCAGAAAACCTGCATTTTTGCGGCCCCATACCAGCACTTTATTTCACTTACCTTACAAAGGCAACTTCAAAACTAACCTCTATGAAAGCGCAAATGGAAAACGTACGCCAAACCATTGAATACAATGTATTCGGGGTTTGTACTTATTTGGGCGAACGCTTCAACATAGCCACTTCCCGCATTCGCCTGTATTTCATTTACCTCTCTTTTCTCACATTCGGCAGCCCGCTGATTATTTATCTGTTTGTGGCTTTTTGGATGAATGTGAAGCGCTACATTTTTTACAGCAAGCGAAATCCGCTTTGGTATAAGTAAAAAATAGCGGCTGCTCCTCCTTTTTGCTCCATCGGTTTGTTGTATAAACTCAGCGTTAATTATGGGTTAGGTTAAACACATTTGCACTACCTTGCCCCTACGCAAAAATCATAACGATATGAACAAGCTTCGTTCGTTGGTGGAGTACAACTTGTTTGGGGTGTGCAGTTATCTGGGTGAAAAATTCAATATCGCCTCTTCCAAAATCCGGTTGTATTTTATTTACCTGTCGTTTCTCACGTTTGGCAGCCCCGTCATCTTTTATTTCTTTCTGGTATTTTGGATGAACATGCGGCGCTACATGCAAAACATGAAACGCAATCCACTGTGGAATGCCTGATACACAACGCAGGTTCGTACAACAAAAGAGCCGCTCCCAACCGGGGCGGCTCTTTTCATTTAGCCAACAAAACGGCCCCAAACTGTATCGGGGCGGTTGAATACCTGCGGCCCTGTCTCCTGAATGGAGTCGTTGAAATTTCGATCATTGTCCGAGCTGCAATGAATCACTTTGTCCATTTGACCGTTGCTCACTTTCGATACAAGACCAACGTGACCAATAGCGTTGCCTGCACCAAAAACTACAATACAGCCGGGTTCGGGGGTAGTAATGCGTTCAAAAATACCGGCACTGCTGTTTACATCCGCTACCATACTGTCGGTATAAATCCAACCGCCATAGCGGCCATAAAACGGAATGTTTGTTTTGCGGGAAAGGCCCAAAACCCAACACACAAAACCACTGCAATCGCATTGCTTATTGGCATTGCTGGGCAGAGCTGCGTTGGGGTTCATGCCACCGGCGCCAAGTTTGTATCGTATCCCTTTGTTGATCGCCGTTTTGGCCCGTGCAATCAGCTCGGATTGTTTTGTACTCACCACTTCAATGTCGGGCTCGGGCACATCGTCAATATTGGGTATGTGAATGAGCTGCCCCACAAAAATTTTAGAAGGATTAATGATACTGGGATTGAACGAGAGCAGCAATGCTGTTGGCAGGCCAAATTGCTTGGCAATTTTCGACAAGGTGTCGCCGGATTTTACTTTGTAATACATGTGTGCAACGATTTTGATGTGAGCAAATGAGGATTTCGTTTTCGTTAATGTACAACGATGCTTTGGGCCCTGCAAGCGTAGATACACGTATGCTGTATAAAAAATGCCTGCGGCCGTTACAGCCGCAGGCATTTTGCTAACTCAAAAACCTTTATTGTTTCACAAACGCTACCCTGCGGTTAGTGGCTCTGCCTTCTGGGGTATCGTTGCTGCCAATAGGGTTGGTTTGGCCGTAACCTTTGGCGGTAAGTCTTGCGGCATCAATGCCCATCTCAATCATTTTTTCACGAACCGTATTGGCCCGGGCTTCACTCAGTTGCATGTTTGCTTCGGCGCTGCTGCCAGCTTCAGCACTGGTGTGACCGGCTATTTCAAATTTTATGGCAGGGTCGTCTTTCATCAGCTTTACCAGACTGTTGATTTCACCCATACTTTCGGGCAGTAAAACAGGAGAGGCTCTTTCAAACAAAATGCCTCTGGCAATGTACACATTGTTGGTAGTGATTTGCTTGGCGGGGCTTTTGCCACCGGCCAAAATGCGGAAGTTTTTGATGAGCACCGGTGCATCGTAATCGCCATCAATATTGAAGCGCAGCGATGACGGATTGGCAAATTCAATTTGTGCATTTAAAATGCGGTATTGATTGATGTACACTTTAACGCTCTTTTCATTTACGCTGATGGCAATGTGCTTCCAGTCTTTGAGCACGGCGTTTTCTTTATCGGCCCGAAAGTCGTATGGCCACTGGCCTTGTGCCTGATTGAAAGAGGCTTCGGCATTGGCCCAAATTTTAATGGGATATTGTTCAAACTGGCCACCGTCTTGGTTTTTATCCATAGATGTGTTGGATAAAAACAACGTAACTGCACGGCCATATTGCCAGGCATAATTCACATACTTGATATCGAACTCTATGGTAAAACGTTTGGGCAGGTAGCTGGGCAGTTTCATGCGGGGGCGGAGCGTGGTGCCCTGCCGGGCAGCAATCATCATTTCGCCATCAGCATCGGTTATTTCTGCACGGCCCTTGTCGAGTATCCAACGGCTGGGTATTTCGTTGGCTTCTTCATTGCTCAGGTCATCGCTAAAGAGCACAGAATCGCCGGGTACAAAATCGTACGCCGCATACGCACCAAGGTTGGCAGCTTTGCCATTACCTCCAGCAGGTGTTTCGGCCGTAGGGGTATTGCCTGCAGGCTTGTCACCGTTGATGATTTTATCAGCGGTTTTATCTACTTCTTTTTTCACTTTATCGCCCAGCTTTTTAATGAGCTGTGCAGATACGGCCTGTGCCAGTAAAAATCCGGCCACAATGAGCAGTGTTTTTTTCATGTGTTGACATTGAAGGGTTGAAAATGGTATCCATTTTTCCCTACAAATAAGCAACAGAAAACGGTCGGAAAGCATCCCCCAAAACAGGGAAATAACGGGCACAAAAAAGGCTGCACCAGTGGTACAGCCTTTATGAAAAAATGGAATGAACGATTAGTTGAAAGCGTTGAGCCCGGTTACATCCAAGCCAGTGATGAGCAGGTGAATGTCGTGGGTGCCTTCGTAAGTGATGACACTTTCGAGGTTCATAATGTGGCGCATGATTGGGTACTCGCCGGTAATGCCCATGCCGCCCAACATTTGGCGGGCATCGCTGGCCACCTGCTTGGCTATTTCGCAACTGTTGCGCTTAGCCATACTTATTTGGGCAGGTGTTGCACGGTTTTCATTCATGAGCACACCCAAGCGCCACACCAGCAATTGTGCCTTGGTGATTTCGGTAATCATTTCGGCCAGCTTCTTTTGCTGTAACTGAAAACCACCAATGGGGCGGTCGAACTGAATGCGTTCTTTGCTGTAGCGCAGCGCTGTATCGTAGCAATCCATGGCGGCGCCAATGGTGCCCCATGCAATGCCGTAACGGGCTTTGTTGAGGCAGCTCAACGGTCCTTTCATGCCTTGTACATTGGGCAAAATATTTTCCTTCGGCACTTTTACATTATCGAATACCAGCTCACCAGTGGCACTGGCCCGCAGGCTCCATTTGTTGTGCGTAGTCGGGGTGGTAAAGCCTTCCATGCCACGCTCCACAATGACGCCACGCACAATGCCGGCTTCATCTTTGGCCCATACCACAGCTACCTGTGCAAAGGGGGCATTGCTGATCCACATTTTGGCACCATTCAAAATCACATGATCGCCGGCATCTTTGATATTGGTAAGCATGCCAGCAGGGTTGCTGCCGTGGTTGGGTTCGGTAAGGCCGAAGCAACCCAGCCATTCGCCACAGGCCAGTTTGGGCAGATATTTCATGCGCTGTTCTTCGCTGCCAAATGCATGAATAGGATACATGACCAACGAACCTTGTACAGATGCGGTGCTGCGTACGCCACTGTCGCCACGTTCCAGCTCCTGCATCATCAATCCGTAACTGATATAATCGAGGCCGCCGCCGCCATATTGCTCAGGAACGGTTGGGCCAAAGCAACCCAGTTCGCCCAGCTGACGCACAATCTGCTGCGGAAATGCTGACCGCTGTGCATACTCTTCAATGATGGGTGAAATTTCTTTTTTTACATAGGTCCGCACGGTGTCGCGGATCATCAGGTGTTCTTCAGTCAGCAGTTCATCCAGCAGGTAATAATCCGGACTTTGAAAGAGGTCTTGCTGCGGCATAATCGTTGTTTTTTATTGAGAGTGGCAAAGGTAAGGGATGCGGGCAGAGGCACGTCATGGAATGAGTGAAGGCATCATAAATAACAGGCAATGGATGGTAACTGTTGGGGAGGGTGTTCTTTTACTGTATAATGTGGAATAAGGAATAAGAAAAAAGGAAGTAGCATTAACCACAAACCCAAAACAACAAACAAGGCACTTCCAAACTTGTAAACCTGCAAACTTACCAACCTCCCAACATCAGTTCCTTTTTCCTTCCAGCGAAGGATCCTGCACACCCAGCAGGTAAATTTCTACGCCCGGTGGCAGTAGGCCCAGGTCTTTTTTGTAGCACTGCTGTATGTAGTAGCCCAGCTCCAGTTCGTTTACAATGGCCAGAAAATCGTAGGGTGGCCGGTACTTGAACATGAACTTTTTGATGGCTACATCATCCGTCATGCCGGTTACTTTTTTTACAAAAGTCTTGTTGAAGCGGTAGTCGATGTACTTATCCTGCTCTTCTTGTATCAGGCGGGTTTGCAGGCTCAGCAATTGACGGTTACGCCGAAACCGAAACAGATTAATGATATCATTGGGGTCCATACCTACACCGCCATTGGCCACATTGATGTTGCGCAGCGGGTTGGGCTTTTGGTAATTGAAATATTTGGCGTAATCACGGCGGTTGGCCATGGAATCCATTTTGTAATTTTTGGCATACACTGTTACAGGCGGCAGGTTGTTGGTTTGCACATGCAGCGCCATGTTAAACTGGTTGGGGTCTTGCATGCTGGCTACCGGGTACTTGCCGGTTACCTTGTTTTGGTAAGAAAAGAAAACGGAGTCTGTAATGCGAACCAGAATTTTGTAATGGCCCAAAGTGTCTGTCATGGTGGCCTGGCCGTTGGTAGCCATTACAGTAACCGATTCCATGGGGTTGCGGCGGCTGATGTCGTACACGGTGCCCTTTATTTCCATGAGTTGCTGGCCTATAGCTGCCGCCGAAAACAGCAACAACATTACCTGCAACCATAGTTTTTTGAGCACAGCCATGTGCCGAAGATAAGTTGCGGCCATTTACGCCAAACAGATGCCATAATTTTAACGAAATGCCATGAGCCACAGGGGGTTGCATAACATATGGTTATATAACCTTAATCATTGGCTAAAAGCATGATGCTCATGGTGATGGGGAAAGCTGACAAATATCTTTGCCGCCTTCCAACCTTTTATCTGTGCAAGGGTTTTATTTGCAAATCACACAAAAACTGAACAAAACTTACTATGGCCATTGATACCCAACAAGCTGTGTTGCAACGTTCCATTTTCCGGCTTTTCCGGATTATCCGGCTGGAGCGTCGCGAAATTTCGGCCATTTATTTCTACGCCATTTTGTTTGGCTTGCTGCAGCTTACGTTGCCACTGGGCATTCAAAGCATCATCAACTTTGTATTGGCCGGCAGTTTCAGTACTTCCATGATCATTTTGATTGCAGCAGTGGTTACCGGCGTATTGTTTACAGGTATGCTGCAGGTCAGCCAAATGAAACTGAATGAGAAAATTCAGCAAAACATTTTTGTGCAGTACACTTTTGAGTTTGCGCATCGCATACCCAAGGTGGACATGAAAAGCGTAGACGGCTATTACATGCCTGAACTGGTGAACCGATTTTTTGATGTGGTGTCGTTACAAAAAGGATTGAGCAAACTCTTGCTCGATTTGCCGGTAGCTACCATTCAAATCGTGTTTGGCTTAATCCTGCTTTCCTTGTACAACGCTGTCTTCATTGTGTTCGGCTTGTTTCTCATCCTGATTCTGTTTCTCATTATCCGCTATACCAGTGCCCGTGGCCTGGCTACCAGCCTGGAAGAAAGCGATTATAAATACGGCGTGGCCGGATGGTTGCAGGAAATAGCAAGGGCAATGAAGTCCATCAAATTTTCCCGCAATACCGGCATTCACATCAGCAAAACAGATGAACTGGTAAGTGGCTATTTGCAAGCCCGTACCAGCCACTTCAAAATATTACTGGTGCAATACTGGTCACTCATTTTGTTTAAAGTGCTCATCACATTGGCCATGCTGGTGGTGGGTGGCTTTTTGCTCATCGATCAGGAATTGAACGTAGGCCAATTTGTGGCGGCAGAAATCGTAATCATCACCGTGTTGGCCAGTATCGAAAAATTCATCATCAGCCTCGATAAAGTGTATGATGTACTGACCTCAGTAGAAAAGCTGGGAAAGGTGATTGACAAGCCGCTGGAAATGTCCGGTAATATGGAATTGGATACATCAGAAGGCATTAGCATCGAAACAAGAGACTTGTCTTTTGCCTTCAATGAAGATCAGCTGATTCTGGACAATGTGGACATGCGCATACCTGCCGGCAAGCTGGTGTGTATTGCCGGTCCTGAGGGCTCCGGTAAAAGCACGTTGCTCAGATTGCTGACGGGATCTTTTGCAGACTTTGATGGTAAAATTCTCATCAACGGATTGCCGATTGGCAATTACAGTCTCGATTCGCTGCGCAATGCCACAGGCATTTACTTTAGCCAGCAGGAAATATTTGAAGGCACGTTGTGGGAAAATATTTCGCTGGGGAATTGCGCCTATACAGCACAGGAGATGGTTCGGTTGGCAGAAAAAATTGGCCTTGGCAATTTCATTGCGGAGCAGCCCAAAGGTTTTGAAACGCATATCGATCCCACAGGCCGCAGATTGAGCAAAACCACCACACAGCGCATTCTGTTTTTGCGGGCATTGGCGGGCAAGCCCAAATTGCTGTTGCTGGAAGAACCCTGGGAAGGTATGGATGATAGTTCCAAAATTTCCATGATTCGTTTTTTACAACAAGACCTCAAAGAATGCACCATTGTGGTAGCTGCATCGGACCCTGAATTGATGCAAGTTGCAGACATCGTATACAATATTCAACCGGTAAATCCTCACTTGTAATAGTTATGCGCATCGAACACTTAACAGGCACCATTGGCGAAAGACTTCCGGTAGAAGTAAAGGCCCTTGATATGGTGTATGAAAAAGACCGTAAACGCTACATGCAGAAATGGGTGTGGGTGTTGCTGGGCGTTATTGTGATATTCCTGTTTCTTCCTTGGACGCAAAATATCCGTTCTACAGGTTTTGTAACCACGGTCAATCAAGACGACAGGCCGCAGGAACTCAATAGTCAGATTCCCGGCAAAATCATTAAGTGGTATGTAAAAGAAGGCGACTTTGTACAAGCCGGCGACACCATTGTACAGCTTGGTGAAATCAAAGATGATTACCTCGATCCGAATTTGATTCCGAAAACGCAGGAGCAAATTGTACAGAACGAAAACAAGGCCCGTTTTTACGAAGGCAAGGCTGTAACCTCACAGCAGCAAATGCAGTACCTGCTGGAACAACGGGATTTGAAGTTGGCATCACTGGACAACAAACGCATTCAGATAGAACGCAAGATTCAGGCAAAGCAGTTGGAAGTGCAAGCGGCGAAAGTAGATGAGCAACAAGCCAGAGAACAGCTCGAACGTGCCAAAACCATGCTGGAAAAAGAAGCCATCAGCAAGTTCGATTTTGAAAGACGCAATGCCACTTTTCAAAAAGCCTTGGCGGCGGTTACCGATAAGCAAAATGAACTCGATAACCTGCGGCAAGATTTGCTGATCAACAAGCTCGACATCAGTAACGCTACACAGGAGTATGCAGAAAAAATAGCCAAGGCACAAGGCGATCAGTTTGCCAGCAGTGGTGCGGTGGCAGAAGCCAAAGAAAAAGTGGCTTCGCTCAGCATCAAAAAGCAAAACATTGAGCAGCGTTCTGGTTATTACTTTTTGGTGGCGCCACAAAGCGGACAGGTCATCAAAGCCATGAAAGCAGGTATCAATGAGATTGTAAAAGAAGGCGAGAAGATTGTAGAGATTGTACCGCAGGATATTGATTATGCTGTTGAATTGTTTGTGAGCCCCATGGATTTGCCACTGGTAGACGTTGGTCAGAAAGTTCGTTTTATGTTCGATGGTTTTCCGGCCATTGTATTTAGTGGATGGCCTGCTGCCAGCTATGGTACTTATGGCGGTAAAGTGATTGCGGTAGAAAGCAACCGCAGCATCAACGGCAAATTCCGTGTATTGGTTGCCGAAGACAGCACTGACCGCCACTGGCCGCCGGGCTTGCGGTTGGGCTCAGGTGCATCGGGGTTTGCTTTGCTGAAAGATGTGCCCGTTTGGTACGAGTTATGGCGAAACATCAACGGCTTCCCGCCAGAATTTTACAAGCTGGATAAGCCCGCTGCCAAAGGCGATAAAAAAGAATAACGAATACAGATTGGTGAATTACGCACAAGCACACTGCATGAAAAGATTTGGTTGGATATTGGCTGTATGTATCAGCATGGTAGCACCAGTGGCAGCGCAAGATTCGCTGGCCATACTGGGGCCTGTGCAATACCTCGATTTGGTGCGGCAATATCACCCCGTGGTAAAGCAGGCCGGCCTGATGGTAAACAATGCCGAAGCGCAGCTATTGGCCAGCCGTGGCCTCTTTGATCCGGCGGTTTATTTTACCAACGATCAGAAAACCTTTGATGGTAAAAACTATTACAACTACAACCACACCACACTGAAAGTGCCCACTTGGATGGGCATTGAGCTGATGGCGGGATTGGAAAATAACGGTGGCGAATTTACGAACCGTGAAGTATCGCTGGGGCAAACGAGCTATGCAGGCATCAGCATACCGCTGGCCAAAAACCTGCTGATGGACCGCCGCAGAGCCGGCCTGGCGCAAGCCAAATTGTTTGTGCAGCAAAGCAAGGCCGAACAATTGCTCATGGTGAACGATGTACTTTTTGAAGCCATGGATGCTTATTGGTATTGGGTAGCGCAATATCAGGTGTACCGCATTTTGACCAACGCTGTTACCATCAATACCAAACGCTACGAAACATTGCGCATTACCGTGGAGCAAGGCGACAGGCCCGGCATTGATAGCACTGAAGCACTCACACAACTGCTTACTTTTCAGGCAGCACAAGCCAATGCGTTCAACGAATTTTTGAAAGCCGGTTTTGAACTCAGCAATTACCTGTGGACGCAGGACATGCAACCGGCCGTGTTGCCAGCATCAGTTGTACCTGCGGTAAATACTGATGAAACCGATCCGTACAAAATGCAGTTCAAACCGCTGAATGAATTGCTGGATGTGGCTGGTACAAACCATCCGAAACTGCAAACCTTTCAATTTAAACTGGATGCATTGGAAATAGAACGGCAGCTGAAGTTCCAAAGCTTGTTGCCAGCGGTAAACCTGAAGTATAACATCTTATCGAAAGGCTATCAGGTGTGGGATAGTTTTGATGCGGCCACTTTGCAAAACAATTACAAGTTTGGTTTGGAAGTGGGCATCCCATTATTTCTACGGCAGGGCAGGGGAGATTACCGTTCTGCCAAATTAAAAATACAAGCGACTGAAGTAGACCGCAGTGCTACGCAATTGGCTATTGCCAACAAGGTAAAACAGTACTACAACGAAATGCTGAACATGCTGCAACAACTGCGTTTGCAGGAACAGGCATTACAGGCGTATCAAAAAGTGTTTGAGGTAGAACTAATGAAATTTGAGTTGGGAGAAAGCACCTTGTTTTTACTCAACAGCCGCGAAAACAAAGTGCTGGAAAGCCGCCAAAAAGTAGCGGAATTAAAAGCAAAATACTTCAAGAGTTTGTATGCGGTAGAATGGGCCGCCGGTATACTGCGTTAATCTTCTTCCTCCACATCGTTGCGCTGTTGGGCAGCAGCATCTGCTTGTGCAGCAATGGCTGCCAGTGCCAGCAATTCTTTGCGTTTGTAACCTTCTGCTTCGTTGTCGAAACAATTGGCAAACTGCTCCAGCAACAGCTGTATGATTTGGCGATTGCTACGGGGCTTAAAGTAAGAAGGTGTAGATGTAACGCCAATGCGTTTGAAGTACAACTCAATGTCTTTTAGCTGAAAGCCAATGCCACTGTTTGGGTCGATGTAGAACTTAATGGTATCGGCAGGATGGGTGAGTTCAAAATCATTTTCAAACAACACCTGGTGCGAAAACCAGCCCAGCACAAATTGGCGGGGGATATTGATGGCCCGAACGGGCAAATCCAATTGCTCGGCTAATATGAGATACAAGATGCCGTTGGTAATGGAATTGCCTTTTTTGCTCTCCACTACTTTATGTATCATGTAATCGTTGGGCTGCGTGTACACCAGTTCGCCGCCTTTCATTTTGTAGAAATTGTAGAGAATGCTCTCCACAATTTTGATTTGCTCCAGCGGGGTGAGGTAGCTGTTCATTTCCAGCCAAATGTTGCGGCGCATCCGTTCAATTTCCTGAATGGTTTGCACACTTTGCAACTCGGGGTATTGATATTTGGCTACCAAAAAAGCGCCATAGAGCAAATCGCTTTCGCCATTGGCCCAATTGGTAAACTCTTGTACGAGGTTGCTGTAATGAATACGGTGAATGATAAGTTCAATCCGCTCCTGCAATGCATCATCCGGCGATTGCTCCCAATACGTTTCCAGATTCGGAATCACACTTTGCCCGTAGCTCAACAGCTTTTCTTCTACCGATACCAATACTTCCGTATCCGTATCATCCAGCAGTTGGAGCAGCGCATTTATTTCACGTTCACGGGCAGAATACATACTGTCGCAGGTTGGTAAGCGTTTGGCAGTTTAAAATTGCCCGCCAGCCAGCGGCAGTCCAAATCTGTTTTTACACATGGGCTGCATTTAGCCCGAATGCTTATTTGGGTTGCAGCATTTCTACAATGGGTTCGCCAATGCAGCCGCTCGGCATTTGTATTTGCAGCATGGCCGCTACAGTAGCGCTGATGTCGGTCATGTGCGTGGTGCGGTTGGTGCGGCCTGGCGTTACGCCCCAGCCCATAAATACGCAAGGGATATGAGCATCGTATGGATTCCAGCTGCCGTGCGTAGTGCCTGTAGCACCACCATAAAAGAAGCCGGCTTTCAACACCACTTCAATATCGCCACTCAGCTTGGGGTTGTACACGTTGGCAAAACGTTCTTTCATTTGGGCAGGCATCACCGCTTCATCCATTTCCTTAAAAGAAAATGCATTGAGCACATGCGGCAATTTTTTCAACTCGGCAATGATGAAGTCGCTGATTTCTTCTGCATCTTTTCCTGCAGAATCGATGCGGTTGTGGTTGAGGTAAATTTGGTAATTGCTGAAATTGCGGATGGCCCCGTTAATGCCAAATTTCTCTGCCACTTTTTTATTGATGTCAGCTGTGTTGCTCGACAAAGTCTTTACATCAATTTTATGCTTCGCCAAAAAGGCAGGCACATGAGCCACACCATGATCCGCCGTAATGAAGAAGGTGTAATTGCCGGCACCTACTTCTTTATCTAAAAAGGCGAAGAAGGCCGCCAGTTCATGGTCGAGGCGCAGGTAAGTATCTTCAATTTCTACAGAGTTAGGACCGTATTGGTGGCCTACATAATCGGGGCTCGATAAACTTACGGCCAGCAAATCAGTGATGTCATCTTTGCCCAACTGTTCTGCTTTCAATGCTGTTTTGGCAAATTCCAAAGTGAGGGTATTGCCATAAGGTGTGCCCCGAACGGCGCCATAGTTTTTACCAATGTGCTGGCGCAGGCTGTGCGGAAAAACCGGTGCAGCTTCACCCGCATTTTTGCCTTCGTAAGGCACGTTGTCGTCGTCGCTGAGTTTGTAGGTGTCAATGGGGTACAGCGTTTTCCAATCGTTGCTGTACAAGCTGTCTACCAGTTTTTTGTTGTTGAACTGTTGCACCCAATCAGGCAAGGTATTCATGTAGTAAGTACTGCTGACAAAAGCACCATTGGCACCTTCGTACCAATAAGCAGTACCGGTGTGGCCGGCAGGCAAAATAGCACCGCGGTCTTTGATGGCGATGCCCACCACTTTCGATTGAAAGTTGGTCGCCAAACGCAGCTCATCGCTGATGGTGGTGACCCACAGATTGCGGGGCGACATGGGCTCCGATTTTTCTACGCCGCCTACAATTTTCACATTGTCATCTTCCACGCAATACACTTCCTTGCCTGTCTGCGGATCGAACCATTCATTGCTCACAATGCCGTTGATGGCAGGCACCGAACCGGTGTACACACTGGCGTGGCCCGCAGCCGTTACAGTAAGTGCATAAGGAATCATGGTGTTTTCAGCAGAAAAGCCTTGCTGCAACAAACGCTTAAAACCACCATCGCCGTAGCGGTTGGCGTAGCGGTACAAAAAGTCCCAACGCATTTGGTCTACCACCATGCCTACTACCAGCTTGGGCTTTTTGGGAGCCGCAGCTTTTTTGGGCGCTTGTGTTATGCCGGCCAGTGCCAGCAGCGATACCAATGCAAAAAGGGAAAAACGTTTCGTCATGACCTTGCTGTTTTAAGAAGGGCAAATGTACAGCCCCACAACAGCCGCCAATAAATAAATTTTTATGAACAAACGGCGCCGCTATCCAAACAAATCGATGGCCGTGCGGAAGGTGTTGCAATGTGCTTCTACAATGTGTTTGATATCGGGGCTATAGCCGCCACCCATGGCAATGCAACAGGGAATGCTGTGCTGCTTGCAGGCTTGCAACACAATGGTATCCCGCTGTTGGCAGCCGGCCATGCTCAGGTTGAGCTTGCCAAACTTATCGGTGCTCAATACATCTACACCGCTCAGGTAAAAAATAAAATCGGGTTGTAGGCGGTGCAGCAATGCTTGCAAATGTTGCTGCAACAGTTGCAGGTAATCCTCATCGCCAATGCCATCGGGCAGGGGCACATCCAAATCGCTTTGTTCTTTGATAAAAGGATAGTTGTGACCGCCGTGCATGCTAAACGTAAACACCCGTGGCTCTTGTGCAAAAATGCTGGCCGTACCATTGCCTTGGTGTACATCCAGATCTACAATGAGTATTTGTTTTGCCAGTTGGTGATGCAGTAAATAATTGGCCGCAATGGCCATATCGTTGAGCAGGCAAAAGCCTTCGCCACGGTTGGCAAATGCATGGTGGGTGCCACCGGCTACATTGAGCGCCACGCCATGCTGCATGGCCAGCAACGCACAATCGATCGTGCCTTGTGCAATCATGATTTCCCGCAGCACCAGCTGCGCCGACAGCGGAAACCCGATGCGGCGGATATGCGATGGTGTGAGGGCGAGCTGTTGGAGGTCGTGCCAGTAGCCGGCATCATGCGTCAGCAAAATGATGTCTTCGGTACAAGCTGCCGGCGAAAATATTTGTGCCGGCGAAATGCTGCCTTCGTGCAAGAGCTGCGCCGGTATGAGCTCATACTTAAGCATGGGAAACCGGTGCCCCTCGGGCAGCGGATGCGCATAAATGGGATCGTAAGCAATGTGTACCATGGCACTACAAGGGAATAACTTGCTGGTTGGCAATGGCAAAAACAACGTCTTGCTTTTTTGGTTGAATGGGGTGGGTGCCGGTAAACACACCAAAGGCGGGCAAGATGCATTGCTGCGGGGCAAAATAAAAACAAGGCACCCGTAGGCTTTGCCTTCCTGTACCCATCAGCCGAATGCCCGGATGAATGTGGCCACAGATGATGGGTAGCTCTTGTTGTCTGTCTGCTGGTTCGTGCACAAATCGGAGTCCGTTTTCCTGCCACTCGCTACAGCAGTCAATGTTGGTTTGCGTGTACCAGTCTTGGGGCAGCACATCGTGGTTGCCTTTTACCAGCAGTATGTGCAGCTGCGCTACATCTTGCCGCCAGCGGGCAAACCATTCATGTTCTTTGTTGGCATGGCTGTGAAAAAAATCGCCCACCACCAGTAGCCGCTGCGGCTTGAAATGTTGCAGCAGGGCAAACAACCGCATGAGGTCTTGCTTCAGCACTTCTTGCGGCACGGCAATGCCATGCTTGCGAAAATGGCCGCTCTTGCCCAGGTGCAAATCGCTGGCAATAAGGGTTTGGGTATCTTCCCAAAACATCACTTTATCGCCATGCAGCCAAAAGCGTTGATTGTGCCAAATGTGTTGCCTTACCATCGGGGCGCAAAGAAACGGAATTGGAAATGAGGAATGATGAATTGGGAATGATGAATGTGGAAGTTCCCAGCATCGTCCCCTGCAAGGGACCTTGCGTCTCGAAGACGTGATTGATTTGTCTGCAACATATTTTCCAGCCAAGTCTCCTGTAAGGGATGTTGCGTTCTGGTTAAGAATTCCCGGCAACGTCTCCCGCAGGGGACGTTGCGTTTTGGAGTAAGCCGCTTGTAATCCTTCTTGAAAAGAGCTAAGTTGCTGTCTTCAAAACGAAACTGCAGCATGCCCACACACCAAGCCATCCCCTTCGATCGGGGTGTATTTTCCATCACATTTACTTGTATCGAATGGCGGCCATTGATAGCACAATTACAGGGATATCTACTTGTGTATCAATGGTTCGATGTGTTGCGTCAGCAAGGCCATGCAGTAGTAGGCTATGTCATCATGCCCAATCATCTGCATGTGATGATTGCATTTAAAAAGACGGCCACTTCCATCAATAGCATCATAGGCAATGGAAAACGGTTTATGGCCTATGGATTGGTGAAAAGCATGCAACAAATGAATGCAGAAAAATTGATGAGTGAATTGGCTGCGCAAGTTTCTGTAGCCGGCCAATTGTCAAAACACAAGCATGCCATTTGGGTGCCGTCGTTTGATTGGAAACATTGTAGTACGCCAGCATTGATAAAGCAAAAACTCGATTACTATCATTTGAATCCGTGCCGTGGAAAGTGGATGCTGGCTAATGCGCCTGTGGAGTATCGGCACAGCTCTGCATTGTACTATGCTACAGGTCAGCAGGGTGAATACCCGGTGGTCAATTATTTGTCACTTTCAGATATGGAGTTCGGTCAGTGAACTACCGATGACGCAACGTCCCCTGCGGGAGACGTTGCTGGGAAGGAGTTCGTATTGCCAGCAACGTCTCTTGAAAAGGACGTTGCGATTGGATAGCAGATGCTGTACTAGAGTCTGGTTAATCATTTACGCAACGTCCCCTGCGGGAGACGTTGCTGGGAAGAAAACGACATTGGCCCCTCGGATGTACATCTGAGGTTTTTTTTGTGCCATATATTTTTTAATTCATGGACACTAAGATTCAGGAAAAGGCCTGCCCAAATAATTGGGCAGGCCTGTGTAGAAATGGGTGAGAATGGCTATTGAAGTATCTGAATTTTCTTGGTGATATTACCCTGAGAAGAAATGATTTGTAACAGGTATACTCCGGCAGGCAATGTTTTAATTAGATATTGACCGCTGGCGGATGGCGTAAATACCTGTACCGTTTTTCCATGGATGTCTACCAGCCTCAAGCCAGTTACTTGTTGATGATTTGAAATAGTAAAAGACCTGCTTACGGGATTGGGAGATATCGAAAATGGTTGACTCTGGGAACGATTGACACTTACAATTGAAGAGTAGGTAAATCTTCCATCAATATCAACCTGTTTGAGACGGTAGTAAGTAAGGTTCCAGGGATTTTCATCTATAATGTGATAATTGAAACCCAGATTGCTGTTTCCAACACCATTTACAAATTGTAGTGTACTAAAGTTAGTAGCAGTCTGACTTCTTTCTACAAAAAAGCCCTTGTTGTTGTGTTCGGTTTTTGTAGTCCATGCTAACCTGTTGCCCATATTTGTAGCGGTACCAGTAAAAGATTGTAACAGCACTGGTAGCGAACCCGCAAAACTCACTGTTGTTTCTGCAGACGGGCCTTTCATTTCTGTATTGCCTACGCTATCTACCCCCAAGCTGTAAAACCGGTACACGTGTTCGGCTGCACCTGTAAACAGTGCACTATCCTTACCAATTTTTCCAAGGTACTGATATGGGCCACCATTATCTGAAACATACAGTAAATAATGCCGGATGCCACTCGATGCATCTGCGCCATTCACCCGAATTACGGCAGTGGTATCTTGAATGCGGTTTGCAGAAACTGCCTGTGTAGCTGGTCTGTTTACATCAATCGTATTAAGCCAGGTATTGGTGATGATTGGTTCATTGGTATCGAAAATGATGGATGCCTTATTTTGAATGTGGGTGCCATCTGTTAAGCCTGATTTTAAGTTGATGGCAAAACTGATATTGCCTTCGCCTTCGGGGGAGCTTACATTGGGGGGTAAAAAACCTGCCAGAGGATCTTCTGGTAATGTACCCGTTTGCTTGTCAATGGTTTTCATCAGGGCTTTCAACACACCGGTTGCAGTATCTAATTGAATGCTAAAACGGATGTTGTATAAACTATTATAAGGAATATCATTTACATAGTCAGATGCATTCATAGGCAAGAACACAGAGGTGTCGCCAATGGTATAGCTTAGTGTCCTGAAGCTGTGTAAATCAAATACATTTTTATCAAGCGTATCAATGATTTCAACTGTTTGCGCCGGTAGCGTGGCACTGTCTACATTTTCAAAGTAGATGGTGTAGTTCATAATTCTGTCTTGATTATTGATGTAACCAGAAGTACCATAACCGGCAGGGCCAACTTTGCTATTGGGGTCTAATGAATTGCGAACCTGAATTGGTTTCTCTTTTGGCTTCGGTTGATTTTCGGGACAATTATTCACAATTTCGAGGGCATTAAGGGCAAGGTTACTTTCAAGCAACAGTATATCTGTGGAAACATCTGCTGCTTCTACTAATGGGTTTACCGTAATTTCTCCGGCACAGTTTTTTAAAGCACCCGCTACAGATTTTCCTACACTGGCATTGGTGGCATCGCCGGTAGAGCCTGTGAAGAAGTATGATACACCTGCGTACAACGAACTTATGCCTGCCCTTATTACGTTGGCCGCACAATCTAAACCAGGCACCAGTGAAGCGCCATCAAAAACCAGATCGCCTGCTAATTTCAATCTTGCTTTATTACAATCGCTTACCCAGCTCCTTTCTTCCGATCCCGAAAGCGGGCCTACTACCCATGTATAAATGCGATCTTGCAAAATGGCTGATTTTACATTGAAGTTGATATCCCGATAGCCCTGTTGTGGTATGCCGGCGAGATATAATGCATACAAATTTCCATCAGTGGGGTATCCCTGGGCTTTTGTTACTTTCCTAAATGCAGGAAGATTTGCCAGCGTATCATTTGGTACATTCAGTGTTACAATGTCTACCAGTTTGTTTAGTAGTGTAACTTCCATGCCAGCAGGAAAAAGTGCATACAACTCTACTCCGCCAGCCATTGTATTGCCTTCATTGTGAATTCTCACTTTGTAAGATGTGGCAGTATTTACACGTATAACATCGCGGCCAATGATTTCAGTTTTTAACTGGTCTATCAATCCATCCACTCTATAGCCATTGGGTATGGTATAGCTGGTGTCATCTGTGGTAATACTAACGTCGTACTGGCCTAATGGTGCATCGTGCAAATCAATAACCGCTGAAAATTTGTTTCCCTCTGTTGCAACCACACGAATACTATCAGTAAAAATTTTGCCCTGACCCGATAATGTAACCCTGGTATTGGGAGAGAAGCCACCACCAAACGCGGAAAACTCTACATTGCCAGGACCGCTATTATTGGGGCTGTATCTATCTAGCCCTCTTACCACAAGTGTCATGGTTGCCGTATCTACGTAGTTGCAGGTACTGTTTTTAGCAATCAATCGAATGGGATAGCTACCTGCTGCGTATGCTTTTAAATTAGGAGCCACCTGTGTACTTGTTGTTCCATCACCCAGTTGCCATACATAACTGTCTGCACGTTGGCTTTGGTTAGTAAACTCATATAAACCACCACCTAGTAAATGAGTGAAGGCCGCTTCAGGGTTGCGGTTCACGTACAATGGCTTGATGCTATATTTAAAACATCCGGAACTAATTACTCTAATGAATACAGAATCAGTAGTTACACAGTTTACCCCTATAGTATCGATAATGGTTGTACCTGCACTTACCGTCGAGCTTTTTACATATGCTGCAGTCAGTTGAGGATTTGAAGTTGTGCCTTTTCGGTAAATATATACGTATAAATACCCGTTGCTGTTTTGAGTATTGGTGCCTTCAACCACGTATTGTATAGTACCTCGGGCCGGCATAGCTGTTACAAAATAATCGTCGCCGTCTTCCAGGTTTTTGGTGAGGTATCCAATATTGTCTGATACAATGCTATCAATAGGCAGGAGCGTGGCAGTATTAAACGTATTGTTGGTGTCAGCTTCAGGCAAAGAGGTGTTTACCAAATCGAACGACCATTCATATTGCCATGCGCCTGATGATGTGATGCGGTGATAAAAACTATCTACTGCTCTGCACGGTATTAAGAATGTATCAGCTATGCTGGTACCAGGTGTGTGGCTTGAGCCTTTTACATACCGGGCAAAAAGTTGGCCGCTGAGCTTTCTGCCGTTGTATCCGTAGTGATACACATACCCATTGGTGCTACCTGTATTTGTAGCTTTTATTATAATTCTCGCGGTGCCATATGCAGGTATTTGCCCGGCAAAGTAATCATCATTATCACTGAGGCCACGCTGTACATACCCAATATTACCGCTGATTGTAGCCCCATAGAACACGTTTTGTGCAACGTCTATTGTATTGTTGTTTTCTACATCCTGCGGTATCATATCTTTCAGGTTGTAGGATAACTTATAGGTAAAACTGCCTGATGAAGTGACACGAATAAAATAGGTGCCTGCCATGCGTCCTTTGAGTACAAAAGAATCAGCAATCATTGTATTGGCAGTTATACTGCTACCTTGAATGTAGTCGGCAGCAATTTGACCACCGTTACCTCCGGCATCGTATACGTATACATAAACGTAGCCATTGGTATTTTGAGTATTGACGCCTTCCAGCTTAATGTGCAAGGTGCCATTTTGAGCCAGCTGCAGGCGGTAGTAATCACTGGCATCATATGCTCCATTGCTACGGTATCCTATATTGCCTGTAAGGGTAATTTGCTCAGGTAAGTGTATGGCAGTGCTGGTGTCTGCATTTTGCTCCTCATCTTCTGGCGCAGTATTTATCAGGTCATACTGGATGGTATAATTGAATGAACGACTCGACTCTACCTGCAGATAGTGCAAACCCGACTGCCTGCCATATACATAAAAAGTATCAGACACACTTACATCAGGCATTACGCTTGTTGAACTTACATAATCAGCCAATAATTGCCCACTGGCTTTTTGGCCGTCATATATTCTCAGATACATGTATCCATTGCTGGCACTCTTATTTGTTCCTTGTACAATAACACGGAATGTACCAAAGCCAGGCAACTGTGTTTGATAGTAATCTCTTTCATCGGTTACGCTACCAGAGGTATAACCGATACGCCCTACTTGTGAAAGGCCAGAGATCAATGGAAAAGCCTCATCAAAAGTATT
The DNA here is from genome assembly GCA_020161435.1 of Bacteroidota bacterium. Taxonomy (GTDB): domain Bacteria; phylum Bacteroidota; class Bacteroidia; order Chitinophagales; family Chitinophagaceae; genus Phnomibacter. The sequence goes on from JAIUNV010000005.1 coordinate 22,078, forward strand.
ATTGGGCTCAGGGTCTTCACTGCTGGGTTCTTGTATCATTTCATACCTGAAACTGTAAGAAAATGCAGCAGTTGAAATCAGCCTTATGTAAAATGAATCAGCCAGTTGGCCAGTTACGGTAATAGTATCTAAAATGGTTGCTCCGGCATTTATGCTCGATGTGTTACTGATGAATCGACCGAACTGTTGTCCTGATGACTTTCGTTTATCATAGCCGTACATATAAATATATCCAAGTTTGGAGTCGCGGTTGGTGGCACTTATATAAATTCGTACTGCAGCATCTTCAGGCAGTTTAGTTTTAAAAAAGTCATTTTCATCTGAACTGCCATTGCTGTAGTAACCGATAATTCCAGAAGTGGGTGCAGCAGCAGTAATACTGGTGGCTTGCTCAAAATTATCGTTTGGTTCTGTATCGGCTGAAGGAGTTTCACTCATCGAAAAGGAGAGATTGTAGTTGAATGCACTGGAGGCAATAAGACGTAAGTACACTGTATCTTTTGCTCTTCCTTTCAATACAAATGTTTCGGTTGCTGTAGCAGCAGCGTTGATAGCAGATGCCTGAACATAATCGGCTAAAATCAGGCTGTTTAATTGAGGTCTGTCGTATACATATAAATACAAATAGCCACTACTGGCAGAAACGTTTTGACCTGTTGTTGTGATGTGAAGCGTACCATTGTCGGGCAATATGGTGTAGAAGAAATCATCAACATCTTCCACACCACTTTTTTTATAAGCAATATTGCCAGTGGTTACACTGGTAAAGGATATTGGCACAGCTTGCCCGATGTTGTTGTTGGGTTCTGTATCATTCACAGGCGTTTGCTGCATGCTATAGGTAGTGGATACGGTAAAGCAAGCAGATGTAGTAAGCCGGATAAATACCGAATCTGCAAGCATTCCTGGTATTGCTATAGAATCTGTGCTGGTTTCACCGGGTGCAATAGAAGCAGCCGCAACATACCCGGCATACAGCAAACCACTGTTTTTTCTGCCATCGTATACATATGCATACACGTAACCATTGCTGCTACTAGTATTGGTAATGCTCATTTGTACCAGCATTTTGCCATTGGCAGGCAGCAGCGTCGTCAGGTATTCGTCCTGCGTTTTGCACACTTGTGCAGTTACTTGTTGTGATGCCGCAATAGGTCTCGCATTTTCAAAACTATTGTAAGGCTGCGCATACAATGAAATGGGTACAAATTGTATCAACAGAAAAAAACAGATAAGCCCAAAGGGTAAAGAAAATTTCATAGCAATTGTTTTGATGGTTTTTGAAGGCGGGTATTTGATGTTGTGCATAACAGCTATATAAAAGAGTAGCCATCCTGCGGTTAATCAGGACTGCACAAAGTTGTTTCTCACCTGCGACTGCTGCAATACAGGTTCTTGTACATTTTGTCTATAGGGAAACCTGTATTTTGATTTCGGGTTTCTTGAATAGCATTTTATTCTGCTACTTTTAGTTGATAAGCCATCGGTTCATGAAAGGCATTTTTCTTATTGCGGCGATTATTTTGCAAAGCCATTGTATGGCACAGCTGGCTGTAGATTCATTGCAGCTGGTGCTGCGTAATCGTAACTTACCAGAATCTACTCAGGTAAACACCCTGAACGAATTGGGCACTGCTTTTTGGAAAGCAGGCAACGATTCTCTTGCCTATATCCAACACCGGAAAGCCATTGCCATTGCAAAAAAGAGTGGCTTTTATCTGGGTGAGGCCAAGGCCCGCTTTCAGCTGGTACGTATGGAAATGGAGCATTTGGAAGATGTAACAACTGCTCACAAACATTTGGATACAACACTCATGCTGGCTAAGCAATACAATAATGATTGGATTGAAGCCATGACCTGTTTTCGAAAAGCACAACTGTATGCTTCCGGTTTTTATGAGCATTACGATACAGTACCCATTTTGTATGAAAGGGCAAGAGCATTGTTTGTAAGCAGTGGCGATAAAGCCATGGAAGGTTCTGTATATGTAGAACTCGGAACTTTTGTAGCTGCAGAAGGAAAGTATGCACAAGCTATAGACTACATGCTGAAGGGCAAGAAACTACAAGAAAGTACAGGAGATATAAAAGCACTCAGGGCCACCATTCCCAATCTTGGCACCATGTATCTCAATCTTAAAATGTACGATAAGGCATTGGCTACTTTCGACGAAGCCAGCAAGATAGCCCACCAGCTTAACGACAAAAGAGTGCTCGCCTTTATTGATTATCAAAAGGGCTTTTTATACAAAGAAAAAAAACAGTATGCGGATGCGCTGAAGTATTCATTGCAAGCAGTAAAGTTATTTGAGGAAGCGGGGGCGTTGCAAGTATTAACCAATGTGTATGCACGGGTAGCACAAATTTATTACTTGCAAAACAAACTCGATTCTGCGCTGAAGCTCAATAAATATGCAGATAGTTTATACTTTGCTCATGTTGGTATTGAAGAAACATTTTTCCATTACACCAATATGAATTTTGCCCGCATTTATTTGGCACAACAACGGTATGATAGTGCTATTTATTTTGCCACTATGGGAAGAGATACCCTTGAGCACACACAGGTATTACTGCCAGAAGAACTGTCTCTGTACAATGAGGTATTGGCAAAAGCATACGAAGCAAAAGGTAATTTTTCAAAAGCACTTTTCTATTACAAAGACTATAAAAAATGGTCAGACTCGCTATTAAATGATGAAACAAAGCAAAAAGTGCTGGCAGCAGGAATAAGTTACGATTTTGAAAAACTGCAGCAGGCCAGCGAATTAGATATCAGAAATCTGAAAGCAGAAAAAGTACGACAAACAAGAAACTTTCTGTTGGTTTTACTGCTGGCATTATTGCTTATTTTGGGTTTATTGCTTTGGAATTATCGTCAGATACGCAAAAAAAATAAAGCACTTATTGAGAAGCAGGCCGAAATAGAAAAGGCATTGTTCACCGGCCAAAAAATAGAACGAAAAAGACTGGCCGGCGAGTTGCATGATCATTTGAATACCCAACTGGCTGCTGTAAGGTGGTACCTGGAGGCAATGGATTTAAGTAATATGGAAGGGCATAATTTGAGCTTGCACAACCGAGTAATGCAAACAAGTGAAGAATTGTACCGCGACATGCGAATGATTTCTCACGTTTTATCGCCTGTAGCACTTGAAGATGATGATTTGCAGGGCGCCCTTGAAAAACTTGTTGTTCGAATGAATGAAAGTCAGCCTACACATTTCGAATTGCAATACCATGTACAAGACCAGCTTCCGGAAAAAGTAATTAGAGAATTGTACAGTATAGCGTTGGAGCTTACTGCAAATATTGCCCGCCATGCAGCTGCTACAAATGGATGGATTTCGATACAACAAACCCCCGATAATATACTTACGCTTTCTGTAGCTGATGATGGCAAAGGCATGCCGGCTCAGCAAACCTCAGATGGTATTGGCATTCAAAATGTGAGGCAACGGGCTGCCGATATTGGTGCTGTACTCCATATTGCTGATCGTAAGCCTGCGGGTACAATAATTTCCATTGAGATGCCTATGCGCTAAATCAATCCATTACGAATAGCAAACTTGGTAATACCGACTACATTTTTTACCTGTAATTTTTTGATGATGTTGTGCCGGTGTGTTTCAACAGTACCGGGGCTCAAAAACAACAAACGTGCTATTTCGGAAGAAGAAAATTCTTGCGCAATCAGTTTTACTACTTCTATTTCACGGGCTGTAAGCTGCGATGGCAACACTTTAGATTCTTCATCATCAGAAGGGTTCACCAACTCGTTCAATACTACATTGCTAATGTATTTTTCGCCATTGGCTACAGTACGTATGGCTTTTTCCAATTCAGTTTTACCGGCTCTCTTCAAAATGTATCCTGATATACCGGCATGAAAGGCAGACTTGATGAGCTGGTGATTTTCTTCTACCGTCAGCATCAAAATAGCCAGCTTTTTGTTTTGCATACGCAGGGCCGTAGTGAGTTCTATTCCATTTACATCTGGCATAGAAAGGTCTGTAATCAAAACATCAATGGCATGAGTTTCCAGGTGCTGCTGCATCGCTTTGGCATTGGTAAAAGTAGCCGTTACTTCCATGTTGCTCATGGTAGCAATAAGTAGTCCGAGGCTTTCAAGAATAATCGGATGGTCGTCGCATATTGCAATGCGTAAGGGCATACGGTGTATTGGATGGTGAGCCTGAAAGTACGGAATAAATACAATCAGCACAACCACAGTTAGTAGAGAGTAAAAACAGGAAGCGAACATTTTACCCGTCAACAAATGTTGAACCAATTGGCCGGTAGAAATGACAACTCATTTTAATTGGCTGATTACTGGCATACTCATGCCGCCACTTTTTCTGCCCTTCCTTTTCCAAATTTTTTAGACCACGGCGGACGCATTTTTAAAAAGGAAATGAAACAAACAATAAATACCAAAACAAAACTCCATGCTACTCCTTTCCAAAAACCGCCAAACTTGGGTATGCGTACAAAACTCTCAGCTGCAAATGCGGCGTACAAGCCTGCTACCGACCAATACATTCTTTTAAAATGTGTTTCATAGTCTTTGGGGCTTCTTATTTTTTTGAACATGGGTGCCATGCCTGCCACTAATGAAAAGGTAGACAGCAACGATAAATAATGAAACAACCCGAATTTGCCAAACAGCCTGTAAATGCCAAAAGAGGAGATGAGCAATACCGCCATACTAAGCACATACAAGTAACCTATTCTTTTGTGCAGAAGCGTTCCTTTTTTCATTTACGCAACGTCCCCTGCGGGAGACGTTGCTGGGAAGGAGTTCGTATTGCCAGCAAGGTCTCTTGAAAAGGACGTTGCGTTTGGATAGCAGATGTTGTATTGGCGTCGGGGTAACCATTTGCGCAACGTCCCCTGCGGGAGACGTTGCTGGGAAGAAACCCAGGAAGTCGATGAGGGTATTGTCGAGCTCTTGCTCCTGTGCATAGTGTGAATTCGTTTGCAGGCCAAACATGACTTTGCCCCACAGTCTTTTGAGCTGGTAAATGCCGGTGCTGCCGGTGTCTAAACGATCTGCTACTGCAATGGGGGAAGTTTCTTTCATGCGGCGGTAGTGGGTACGATGCCTGCAAATAAACAATCAAAAAATCTTGTGCCAGATGCAAACATTACTCAGGAGCCATCTTTTACCCGCTGTTCAATGTCTTTATTGCCCGGCTCCCGAATTGAAATACGATATCAGTTCCTTGAGGTCTTTGTCATCAGGAAACAAGGCCAACCCTTTGTCAAACATGGCTTTGGCCTTGGGCAGATCTTTGGTTTCCAACATATAATATTTGCTGAGCCAGGCGTATAACATGGCGTACTGTTTGTTCTTTACAGGAATGTCTGCCAGCTTTTTGAAAAAGGATTCTGTTTCGGCATATTTTTCATTTTTCAGGGCACAGTATCCTGCCCTGAAAATCACAGCAGTGTCTACCGGCGATGGGTCTAAACCATATTTGTAGATATCGTCATACACTTGCAAAGCATTTTTATAGTTCTTCAAAGCGTTGCCAAAACTTTTATTCTTCATAGAACTGTTGGCATAGGTTACAAACTCCGAATAAAACTTATTGAAAAGCTGGCGATACTCATGGCCAAATTCCTGCTGCAGCCATGTTTTCCCGTCTGATAATTCCATCAATTTCCGAATGGCTCTGTGCTGATTGGAGATACAATCATCGGGGAAAGAACTGTAGGGGCTCGTGTATTGTGCTTTTTTATAAATCTTGTACATCAACATCCACGCTTCAGCATTATCAGCGTACTTCACTTTTACAGCAGCATTAATCGCATTTATTGCATTAGTGATGTCGTCCCGGTCGTAGTATTGCTGTGCTGTTTGTAAATCGTTGGCATACAAATGGCCGGAGATGCAAGTCAATAGAGTGATAATCAGAAGTAGTTTTTTCATAAGCAGGAAAAGGGGAGATGCTTAGTGTAAATGATTGCTGATAGTTGTTTTTAGCAAGGGCACTTTAAAAATGACGTTGCTGGTGATTGAGCACTACTGCTCCCAACATTGTGCAAACAATTTAGGGCAAATTTTTCGCATGCTTTCCGGCTCATCTTCCTCCCAAGTAAATTGTATTTCCGGGTACTGACCTTCTTTGGTTTTGAAATGCTCATTATCAATAAAGTCATACAAATCTTTACCGGTTTTCTGTTGAAAGGCATCGTTAGCCACATACCAAAAATCTTCGAAGTCGTACATCTCTGCTTCTTCGTCTACTTCACTAATGAGGCTGTCGGGGTTGGCTTTGGCGGCATAATACACCGCTTTGCCTCTTGAGATTACCCAGTTTCTGAAATACTCAAAGCTATCATCGGAGCAGCCCTGGTTCATGATGTAAGCGGCACACCACATGTCGGATGTGTAAGTGTCGTAGAGCAGTTTATCGGTCCGCAACCTGAATCCAATCATTTGCTTGGGGGTAAGCTGGCCAATGGCTTTCACCAGATAGGCCGCTTGCTCATCTTGGTTGTGGCTGTTGCGCAGCGATTGGTCGATGATTAACCAATACAGCTCTTCGTCGAGCATGTCGGCGGTTTTGCTGAGTACGGTGGTGTCGACAAGCAATGGTTGGTCGCTGCTTTGTTTGTTGCCAAATAAACGATCAAAGAAACCCATATCAGAAGATGCTTTTGATGTACAAGAAGTGAATGTAAATATTGAAACGAAGAGTAATGACAGGCGCATGATGGAGTGTTTTTCATTTGCGCAACGTCCCCTGCGGGAGACGTTGCTGGGAAGGGAGTATTCATTCATCACAAGTGAGCCGCTGCAGCGGAGGGCTTGCGACAGTTGGGTTTCAATCAATCCAATGGCTTGGAATGCCATTTAATTTCAATTGTCGTTTTGCCAGGCTATCCAGCCATTTACTTGATAGCTTGTCCATAACCAAGCTCAATGGTCTTTTACCTTCAGCACCTTCGGCTCTTCGATGGCCCTCAATGGAGTCTGCAACCAAACGTTGATTGTCGAGTGTGGTTAAACTATCAATGAGTGTATAATCATTTTTGTTCAATATGGGTTCAGTGAACCCACTATGGTCTGTATAAATTATTTCACGGACAGCACTTGAATTGTTGTAGCTCTTTATCAATAGTTGTCGGAAGTAAGTCAACTTGAACTGGTTGATGTAAATCTCTTTGTATTGACGCTTCAGTGAAGATGTTCTTCGAGTGCTTTCGCAAGAAGTGCCAATCAAATAAGATGCTAATAGGAAGAAATATATAACAGTTCTTGTTTGCATCATGAATGGGGCTTTATATACAAACAACATCTTTTGAAAAGGACGTTGCGATTGGGCATTGGATGAATTACTGAAGTTAGGTCAATCATTTACGCAACGTCCCCTGCGGGAGTCGTTGCTGGGAAGAAAAATCAATAGTCTGTGATAATAATAGAGGAGAAAAAGAAGGCAAACTCTTTTTCAACCAGTCCCTTGAATTCAATTGGAAACTCAATTGTCATTGTAAAAAGACGGGAGGAGGTGTTGATATATTTCACAAGGCTGCCCTTCTGTTTTTCTTCCACCAAAAATGCAATTGATTCATGGTTGTCTGTTTTTTCTTTTTGGATGGTTTGTACAGTATTGGTTGGCTTCTTTAATTTTTGAATAAATGCATTTTCATCAATGACTTTATTCTTAATTGCTTTTTCAACTTCCATCACTAGAAATGTAAATCCGTCGGATGTTTTGCAGCCAATGTAGTAAGATGTTACGCCGTCGACCTTAACAGTGAAATCATTAAAAGGGAAGGGTAACAGCACTGAAAAGTGTCCTTCAGTTGATTTTGCAAAATATAAGCCATCGCTGTTTCTGATACTGTCTTGTAATCTGTGCATGGTTAGCGGAGATTGTGCTGACGACAGAAGGCATGTAGTAAGAATGATAAATAGGCTAGCGATGAATTTCATGTCAACTAATATTTCATTGAGTATTTACAGTTTTGCTGTATTTCTTATTGCCAGCAACGTCTCTTGAAAAGGACGTTGCGATTGGATAGCAGATGCTGTACTAGAGTCTGGTTAATCATTTACGCAACGTCCCCTGCGGGAGACGTTGCTGGGAAGGAACCGAGGCGGGGAGGGGGAGTTGTTGCCTTCAGGTTTAATGCCCTTTCGGTATAATGTTTACAATTACTTTGAAATCCTTGTCTTTTCTCGAGAGGTCATTTTGAATTCCCTTAGGATTGCTTACGTAGCCTTCAGGGTCATAAACAAAGCAATACAATGATTTGCAATCTGGATGCTTTTTGTAATGAGCGATGTCAATAATTAGTTGTTCACCAAGTTGTTTCGCCTTTAAACCTGCTCTTGTTTTTTTGATCTCAATAATAACTTGTTCATCTTTTAGAAGGAAGTCAGAACGTGTAGAACTACCTGCATAGCTGGGGTTCCACTCTTCTGGTCTAATATCGTCGAAATATATTTTTAAAAGTGAGTGTAATAGGTCTTGAACATCGTATTCATCCTCTATGTCTAAAGTCGGTCTATCAGCATGCCTCTGTCTTAGTTGCTTAGCTATTAAATGAAACCTGTCACACAGTAAGCCAATTAGGAAAAGTGCATCTTTTTCAACGTTTGTTGGCTTAGATAGCTCTTTTATTTTACGCTTCTTCTCTCTCCAAGGAAAGTTTGCACCGCAATTGTCACAAATGTCAGGTACAGAAGTTGTCGTGCCTGATAAATCGATGAAATTTTCGTAAATCATGTCACCCTTAATGTCTTTACCGCAAGAAGGGCATTGGTGAATTGTTTTTTCACCACAGGTCGTACAGAAGTTTTTACGGAATTGCGGAGAACTATAATACCTGTCTGTCGTCTGATGTCCATTTAAACAAACCTCTTGAGTGTCTTGTCTCGCCATAAGGAGCTACAATGTGTTTTGGTGTTCGATAAAAAATAGCAGGTAACGTTTCTGCGCTTGGCGTTCGTGAGGGATTTCAGGGCACAAAACTGTCAACCCAACACTAAAGTTGATTTGAAAAACTGCACTTGAATTTAAGCACTTAACCTCGCATGACGCCAAACGCATGTTGGGTGCTGGTGTTCTTGTCAGTCCGTTCATATTTAAAACTTTAACTCCGTTTCAAGTTTAGATTTTAACATATCCCATCTTTCATCAACAAATTCAATATATCTTGAAAAGTCTGTTATTTTTGGTAATATCTGCTTCTCATAATTGATTTTAGTTGTTTTCGCCCATTCTTCAAATGTTTTGTCACTCTTTGATTTGTTTTCGTTGCTGTCAAGCATTTGAAGATTTACTATCCCGTTAAAGCACCAATTGTCTGTGTAATAATGACCGTTTTCTTGCGTAAAATCAATACCCTGCTTTTTTAGGTTTTTTGCTGAAAACTGACTTATGGGAAATATGTGGTCTTTATTAAAGTCGTTATTCTTATAATCTAAATGCGGATATAATAAAGCAAGAATAGGGAAGGCGTATCTATCTTCATAAGTTGTGAGTAATAGATTTTCAATAGATTCATCATCCATTGTAATTGATTTTCTTGTCTTCGATAGCTTTTTAGCAATAGCTTGTGCAGGGAAAATTTCAGCACCTTTTTTCACTTTGTCTTTTACTACATCCCTTATTTGCTTAAGAACTGTGTCTGCTTGACCACCAAAGATTCTTTTCAACAAGACAGTATGAAACCAACGTTTTATAAGCTCTCTATCTTCTTTGTAGGCAACTTTTGAGGTAAACTGTTTTGTGCGATTACTTATAAATAAATAGTGAATAATTGGCAACAAAGCATTTTTTGAAGTTAAAGTTCTCTCGGCATATCCGAAGTCTCGAACAAGTTCGATTGCTTCAACAATTGCAGCTCTAATCCCATCCCAATTATCTTTGAACTCTTTAGCATTTGCAATAGAAAAGTTTGTAACTCTAAACTTAATATCATCACTGAAAATCAACAAGTATGCTCGAATTATTAAATCTTTGTCTATTACTATTTCTGTTGAGTCCCAAATTTCATCAATTAGATTATTAAACTCGTCCCGTGCTGAAACTGTCCGAGACGTCCAGCCTGATATTATAGTTGACATTATCAAGTCAGAATACGATAATTTTTCGCCACCGCTATTTATTCTAATGAAAATATTTAGGGCCTTGTCGTAGTCTTGCTCAAGTTCTAAATAGTAATTTATTAAAGTCTTTACGTGAATAACATCAAGTAGTTTAGATAGTGTATTGCTTATGTATTCGTTAGAATCCCATTCCTCTTTCTTAAGGAATTGGTTTAATTCAAAGGTTCCATTGAGAGTTAGGATTTTACCAACTTCAAACCATATTTTATCAGAGTTTTGTAGTTCTTCTTTTGTCAAAAATCGAAAATCGTATACTCTACCATCTTCATTCTCATCTTCGTCAATAGAATCTTCTGTTAGGCACAGATAAAGTTTTCTTGTTGGGATAGAGTGTTCGTTATCTTTCCAAGCGAAATTTTTCTTTTTGTAGGCATATGACCCCTTTAAGCCAATATACAAAGCTGTTAATCTTTGTTGTCCATCAAGAACGGCTTCAAAATCAGGAATTGAAGCAGTGTTTACTTCTTGGCAATGAGTGTTGTATTTTTCCCGATAAGTTTTTAATACGCTGTAATATCTATGGTCTGTCTTATTTTCCCCTTGTACTTTCCACATGAGCAACGATCCAATTGGATAATTTCTCATTAAACTGTCAAAAAGTAATTCTATTTGTCCTGCACTCCACACAAATTCTCTTTGTATGGCTGGAAGTAAATACTGGTTATAGTCGATTTTGTCAATTGCTTGCTTGATTGATATTGGTGGGTAGTAACTCATATTTTAATTTTATTTTATTCAATGTTTGGAGGTTCTTACACTTGCGCCCAACTCAAAAATAACCGACACTCGCCACATTTTCTACATTCATTATCAACCCTATTTTTAAAACAATCCGCATAGAATGTATTCCATGTAACGGTTGAAGGCTCGTCGAGATTAATCATGATGCAGCAGGTTTGATACATCTTCCTTTCCCTAACTTCATCCTTCCCAATTCCTCCCCATGCGTCGCTTCTTCAAAATTCTGTTTCGGGTCGTTATCACGGTGTTGGTATTGCTGCTGCTGGCGGTGCCCTTTGTGGTGCGGCGGGTAGATCGTACACCGTACGCCCAAACCGGTTGGTACCGGCAGATGATGCAGCGCCTCGATAGCCTGGCGGCTACGCATCCGCCGCCCGTAGCCGATACCGTGCTGCGGGTGGGCTATGCCAAGGTAAACATTACGCCCAAACATGCCGTGCCCACAGCGGGCTATGGCAAGCGGGAGGGCAGGCCCGTGCTGCAGGTACACGATAGTTTGTATGTACGCACCCTGTGGTTGCAGCAGGGCAATACCAAGGCCGCTATTGTGAGTGCCGATTTGCTCATTATTCCACCCGAGGTTTCACAACTGGTAAAGGCACAGGTGTCAGCCGCCGGTATCGAGTGGAACAATGTATTCATCGGTGCCACGCATACGCACAACAGCATGGGTGGCTGGGGCAAAAACTACATTGGTGAATTGTTTGCCGGCACTTACAATCAGGAGTTGGTCAACAATCTGGCGGCGCAAATCATTCAGAGCATGGCACTGGCAGCCAGGCATGCCACGGGTGCACAGCTGGTATACGAAGAACGGCAGGCACCACAGCTGGTGCGCAACCGGGTGCTGGGCGATTCGGCGCCCGAGTACCATGTGTTGCATTCATTGCAAGCCGTGTTGCATAGTGGCGAGACCGTGTCACTACACAGTTTTGCGGCCCATGCCACTACCTTGAGTGATTCGGTGATGCAACTCAGCCGCGATTATCCGGGTGCTTTGCTGGCACAGCTGGAGCAGCAGCAACCATTTGCCATGTACATGGCAGGTGCGGTGGGCAGCATGGGGCCGGTGGAGCCAGCGGGCAGCGATTGGCAGCAACTCTCATTCATGGCCAATGGTTTGGCCGATACATTGCAACATGGCGCATTCAAAAAAACGGTACCACTCGGCGATGTACTGTGGCCGGTAACACTGCCGCTAGAGCTACGGGAGCCGCAGTGGCGGTTTTCGCAAAACTGGTGTTTCCGGCATTGGTTGTGGAGCCGTTTGTATGGCGATTATCCGGCCGAAGTAAAAGCCCTGAAAATTGGCGACCTCTTACTGGTGGGCATGCCCTGCGATTTTGGTGGCGAACTGATGGCGCCGCTGCAAGCCTATGCACAGCAAAAGGGCAAACACCTGATGGTAACCAGTTTTAACGGTGGCTATTGCGGCTACATTACCCCCGACAACCGCTACGATGCCGAAGGCTACGAAACAAGGGTGATGAACTGGTTTGGCCCGGGCAATGGAGCGTATTTCAGCGAAGTGATACGCCGGCTGGTAGATATTATGTAAGCCTGCGGGTGGCGGTAATCAACTTTTAACGACTATCGGTGGGTAAATATGGTTTTGCCATTGCGGCCATTAACTATATTCGCCACCACTTTAAAACCAACGAGCAGCCCGGGGTTTGCCCCGGCTGTACATGCTAATCTGAATTGTATATGAAGTTTAACCGGTTGAACAACATTGTAGGTTGGATCGTGTTCCTCATTGCCAGCACCGTTTACATTATGACGGCCGAAAAAAATGGCAGCCTCTGGGATTGCGGCGAGTTTGTAGCCAGCTGTTTCAAATTGCAAATTCCGCACCCACCGGGTGCTCCCATGTTTGTACTCATTGGTCGTTTTTTCATCGTGTTGTTTGGTGATGATCCGGCTACCGCCGCTAAGGCGGTAAACATCATGAGTGCTCTGGCCAGCAGTTTCACCATTTTGTTCCTGTTCTGGACTATTACGCATTTTGCCCGTAAGCTGGTAAACCCCGTGGTAGAAACCATCAACGATACACAGGCCCTCACCATTATGGGTGCGGGTGTAGTGGGAGCGTTGGCTTATACATTCAGCGATTCATTTTGGTACAGCGCCGTAGAAGGCGAAGTATATGCGTTAAGTTCTTTCTTTACTGCCCTGGTATTTTGGGCCATGCTCAAGTGGGAGCATCAGGTAGATAAAGATGCCCGAACCGATGCAGGCACCGGCCATAGCAATGCCGACCGCTGGATTGTGTTCATCTTCTTCATGATGGGCCTTAGCATTGGTGTGCACCTGCTCAACCTGCTGACCATCCCCGCCATCGTAATGATTTATTACTTCAAGCGGTACAGCGTTACCAAGTGGGGTACATTCTGGGCATTTGTGATTGGTTGCGTTATCACTGGTGTGGTACAAAAGTTTGTGATTCAGTACAGCATCAAAGGCGCTGGACATTTCGATATTTTGTTTGTCAATGATTTTGGCCTGCCTTTCTTCAGTGGCTTCACATTTTATTTCGTGGTATTAGCAGGATTGATTTTCTGGGGCTTAAGGCTTAGTCGGAATTCTGAAATTGATTCGACTCATTTTGCAATTTGGCTAATAGTTTTTATTGGATTTATTGTTTTCCCCTTTTTTACGGGTGGAGAAATGCCAATCCGAGTTTTAAGACTTATTGTAATCATAGCATTAGGCTTGATTTCTGCATATTTTGGACATAAAAAAGTAGGACACTTTTTAAGGCTTGGTCTTTGGTGTTTCACTTTCATGCTGATAGGTTATTCAACCTACCTCACCACCATGATTCGCTCCAGCGCCGACCCCGGTGTGGATATGTATAACGTAGATAACCCCATGAGTTTGGTGGGCTATCTCGGTCGTGAGCAGTATGGCGATTTCCCGTTGGTATACGGACAAGTGTTTACAGCACAAAGCCGCAATACCAGCCGCGAAGAAGGTGCCATGCGGTATCAGAAAAGCAAAGAGAATTACATAGAGCTGGGCAATGATGTAAAAGAAGTGTATGACCCGGCCGATATGATGTTCTTCCCCCGTGTATGGGACCGCAGCAACGATCAGCAGCATGCCAACTACTACGCCGATGTGCTGGGTATTGGCCGCACCGACGACCCCAAAATGCAGAGCCCCGAAACCGGTCCCTACGAACGTCGTCCTACGTTTGCCGATAACATCCGCTTTTTTGTAGGCTACCAAACCTACTGGATGTACCTGCGCTACTTTATGTGGAACTTTGCCGGTAAGCAAAACGATGTGCAGGGCGTGTATGCCAGCAACGTACGGGATGGCAACTGGATTACCGGTATTTCATTTATCGATGACTTGATTTATGGCCCGCAAAGTGCCATGCCCGAAACGGCTAAAAACAACAAGGCCAACAACAAACTGCTGGGGCTTCCATTGATACTTGGTTTGTTTGGTTTGTTCTTCCAATACTACCGCCACCGCAAAGACTTTCTGGTAAACGGACTGCTGTTCTTCTTTACCGGTATGGCTATTGTGGTGTACCTCAATCAGGCGGGCAATCAGCCACGTGAACGTGACTATGCGTATGTGGGTAGCTTCTACGCGTTTGCCGTATGGATTGGTTTGGCCGTGCCGGCCTTTGTATTGCTGGCAAAAGAAAATGCGCTGAAGCTGTTGCAAAAAATATTGATTGGTGCCGGCGTGGTGTATTTGCTGGCAGCCATGAGCGGCTCTATTGCTACGCAAGATGGCAAAGCCTTTATTGGCCTGGCATTACTTGGTGTAGTGGGTACGGCTGTTGTAGCTGGTATTTTCTTTTTGCTGAAAGCATTGAAATCGGAAAAAGCCATTGCTACCGGAGCTTTTGCTATCACTTTGCTGGCGGCTCCTGCATGGATGGCCACGCAAGAGTGGGACGACCACGACCGTAGCAACAAAACCATGGCTCCCGATCTGGCGGTGGATTACCTCAACAGTTGTGCTCCCAATGCCATCCTGTTCAGCTTCGGCGATAACGATACTTACCCCTTGTGGTACGCACAGGAAGTGCTCGGCATTCGCCGCGATGTGCGGGTGATTAACTACAGCCTGTTGGGGATAGATTGGTACATCAACCAGCTGCGCTACAAGGTAAATGCCAGTGATGCCATGGATGTGATTTGGAGTGCCGAGCAAATTGAAGGCGACAAACTCAACTACGCATTGTACCAGCCACGTCCTGGCTACGAAGGCCCGCAAAACCTGTACAGCATTTTGAAAGATTGGGTAGGTACAGCAGATATGCAAAAAATGTACACCGAACAAGGTGAGCCATTGCCAATTTATCCAACCAATAGTTTTTACCTGCCGGTAGATATAAATCTGGTATTGAAAAACGGAACTGTAAAAGCAACCGATGCGGTGGTAGATACGGTACAGTTTCAGGTGCCCAAGCAAATCATGTTTAAAAATGATTTGGCGGTGTTGGCCGTTATTGCTTCTAATAATTTCAAGCGTCCTATTTACTTCACCAGCAAGTTTGATGAGTTGGGTTTCCAAAACTATTTGCGCCGCGATGGTATGACCTACCGCCTGGTGCCTGTTGCCGGTGATGAAGTGAATACCGAGTGGGCTTACGAAAAAATGATGAAGGAATTTAAGTTTGGCAATGCGGAAACACCGGGTGTTTATTTTGATGAAGAAAACCGCCGCCACCTCAATAACCTGCGTCAGGCTTATGCCGATGTGGCCATTAGCCTTTCTAATAAGGGTCAAAAGGATAGTGCACAAAAACTGCTGCAGCGGGTAGATAAAATGATGGACAGCACCAACATGCCGTATGGTTTAATCAGCCGGTATGCACTGCACAATCAAACCAGCCTCATGCTCATGGAAGCGGCCTACCGTGCAGGCGATGAAGCATTGGCACAAAAAATAGGCAATGCTGTTCGCAAAGAACTGAACGAAGAAATGGCCTACTTTGCTGCCATTGGCGATAAGCGTTTGGAAAGAATGCAGTTGGAGTTTCAGCGATCGCAAATGATGCTGCAAATGCTCGACCAAATGGAAGAAGTGCTGAAGCGTAGCAAGGCACCCGTGGTAGAAGGTCCTGTAAAAATTGGTGGCGACAGCAATGCGCAACCAGCTCAATAAGCAGTGAACAAACTGAATATGAAAAGCCCGCAGCCATCAGCTGCGGGCTTTTCATTTACCACACAAAAGGTATCAGTTTTTTTGTTCGTTGTCTGTATGCAGCATAGTCAGGAAAATGCTGGCACAAGAGTTTTTCTTCGTGTACCATTTTGCGTACAATAACCAGTAGCAACGTGATGGCAACAGCCAAACGCCAGTAGCTGCAATGAGCGGTAAGTATAGCTGCTGTGTACAGCAACACCGAACTGTAATACGGATGACGGATGTACGCAAAAATGCCGCTGCTGATGAGGGTGGCATTTCTTCTTGGCTCCGGAAATACGGTGAGTTTCGATTGGCGGAATGCATAAGTTGTTGCCAATGCTATAACCATAGCCAATGTAAAAAGTACGATGCCTGCAGTATTGGCCGGAATAAGCGGGCCGGTGTACATGAGTATGCCAATACAACTAAATTGCAGCAACACGAGTACAGTAGAAAGAAGACTAATTTTCATGTCAATTTTCGGTTATCGCAACAACCATTGCGCCGTTGCTGTGTTATTTTCAGGTAATTTAGAGCAAAAGCGTTCATCCATGAAGGGGCATCGGTTTTTGAAGTTTGAAGAAGGCGCAGATGGGAAAAGTAAATTCGATCAACTGCTGGATATTTTTATGCAAATGCTTACCTACACCAATGGTGATGTGAGTGAAGCATTGAACTGGATGAATGAGATAGACCGCAAGTTTGAGCTCACCGATTCCGAATACGGCATGGGCGATTTTATAGATGACCTGAAAGAACGGGGCTACATCTCCGAAGACCCGGAAAAAGGCAACATCAGCATTACACCAAAAACAGAACAAAGCATTCGCAAACGCAGCCTTGAAGAAATTTTTGGTAAGCTCCGTAAAACAAAGTCGGGCAACCACCAAACGTTTAAGCCTGGTGTTGGTGATGAAATAAATCCGGAAACCAAACCCTTCCAGTTTGGTGACACACTGGAGCAAATCGATTTTACCGAAAGCATTCGCAACGCACAAATCAACCACGGCATCGAACGTTTTCAAATGCATGAAGATGATTTGCACATCCGTGAAACGGATTTTAAAACGCAAACATCTACCGTACTGATGATTGATATCAGCCACTCCATGATTTTGTATGGCGAAGACCGCATCACCCCGGCCAAAAAAGTAGCCATGGCATTGAGTGAACTCATCACCACCAAGTATCCGAAAGACACATTGGATATTGTAGTGTTTGGCAACGATGCATGGACGGTAGAAATAAAAGAACTGCCTTACCTGCAAGTAGGACCATACCACACCAACACGGTGGCGGGTATAGAGCTGGCCATGGAACTGCTGCGCAAAAGAAAAAATCCGAACAAGCAGATATTTATGATAACCGATGGCAAGCCTACCTGTTTGAAAATCGGGAAGCGGTATTACAAAAACAGTTTCGGCATCGACCGTAAAATTTTCAGTCGTTGCCTCAATCTGGCCGCCCAATGCAAGAAGTTGAAAATACCGATCACTACATTTATGATTGCGACCGACCCTTATTTGCAGCGCTTTGTAACAGAGTTTACAGAAACCAATAATGGCAAAGCCTTCTTTGCATCACTCGACAATCTTGGCGCTTTCATCTTCCGCGATTTTGAAAGTGGCAGAAGGAAGACGCTTTACTAGTAAAGTTTGCAGTTAGCAGTTTGCAAGCAACAAGGAAGACGAATCACCAAAAAAGGAATTAACAAACAATAGAATATATCAGACATCAGACATCGTATATCAGACATCAGACATCATTATGAGTAACCATCCCAACATAGCCACCATTGGCCAACTCAAAGCCAGCGGTTATCAACCGAAGAGCATCAAGCAAGAAATCAGGGATAACCTGATTCAGAAAATACAAAACAAGCAAGAAACATTTCCCGGCATTTTGGGCTATGAAGACAGCGTTATTCCGGATACGGAAAGAGCCTTGCTGAGCCGCCACAACATACTGTTTCTCGGTTTGCGTGGCCAAGCCAAAACCCGCATGGCACGCCAAATGATTGACCTGCTGGATGAATACATTCCCGTTGTAGCCGGCAGCGATATCAACGATGATCCGTTGAATCCGCTGAGCAAATACGCCCGTGACCTCATTTATGAAAAAGGCGACGATACACCGGTGGAATGGATTCACCGCAGCCAACGCTATGGCGAAAAGCTGGCCACGCCTGATGTAAGTGTGGCTGATTTGATTGGCGATATCGATCCCATTAAAGCCGCCAACCTTAAGCTGAGTTTTGCTGATGAACGGGTGTTGCACTACGGTATCATTCCACGTAGCAACCGATGCATTTTCGTGATTAACGAGCTGCCCGATTTGCAAGCCCGTATACAGGTAGCGTTATTCAATATTTTGCAGGAAGGCGATATACAGATTCGTGGTTTCAAACTACGGTTGCCACTGGATATTTTGTTTGTGTTTACCGCCAACCCAGAAGATTACACCAACCGTGGCAGCATTGTTACACCGCTCAAAGACCGTATCGAAAGCCAGATTCTGACGCACTATCCACGCAGTATCGAAACTGCTTTGTCCATTACCGAACAAGAAGCAGCCATCTTACCACAACAAGCTGAGAAAGTTGCCGTGAGTGATTTGGTGAAACGATTGATTGAGCAAATTTCTTTCGAAGCCCGCAGCAGCGAGTTTGTAGACAAGAAGAGTGGTGTATCTGCACGTTTGACCATTTCTGCATTGGAAAATGCGTACAGCACCGCAGAGCGTAGGGCCATCATTCACAATGAACCTGCCACACAAGTGTGGATCAGCGATTTAGTAGGTATCATTCCTTCCATCACCGGTAAAATAGAATTGGTGTACGAAGGAGAGCAGGAAGGGCCCTATCAGGTGGCTGTGAACTTGTTGGAAAAAGCTATGCGTTCTGTGTTTGTACAATACTTCCCCAATCCGGATGCGTTAAAAAAACGCCGTAACACCGGTAAGCCTTCGCAGCAAGGCAAAGAAGAAGAGAATCCGTACAAGGCTATTGTGAACTGGTTTGATGCCGGCAATAAAATTGATTTGTTAGTGGATGCCAGCGACCGCGAAAAGATGAATCAACTCTATCAGGTGAGTGGACTACATGCATTGGTGACAAAATTGTTTAACCGAAGCGATGAAATGGAAACGGCATTGCTCATGGAATTTGTATTGCACGGTTTGGCCTCGTATTCTCTCATCAGCAAAAAAACACTGGATGGCAAAATTGAATTCAAAGACCTGATGGGCAGTATGCTCAACTTTGGCGGCAACTTATATGACAATGAAGAATTGTCGGAAGATGATTTTAACTAATCTATCGTTCTCATCATCCCCGGCAATAGTCGGGGATGATTTTTTATAGCTACTATGTCGCTCAGATTTTGTGCAGCAATCCCAATCCGTTATTTACTTGAAGGCAGGCTAATTACATCGTACACATTGTTTCGGATGTTGTCGGCCATCTTGTCCATGGGCAGGTCGTTGGTATCGGTACCAAACGGGTCTTCAATTTCTTCAGCAATCAACTCCAAACTAGCCAGTACATAAAAAATAAATACTACTACTGGTATGGCAATCCAACCAAGGGTAAAGGCAAAACCCAATGGCAACGTAGCTACATATACTGCAATAAACTTTTTAATAAAGCTGCTGTAAGAGTAGGGTATGGGTGTGTTTTTGATGCGTTCGCAAGCACCACAAACCACCATGAGTGATTGCAACTCTGCATTGATTGTTATCAGTTGCTCACCGGTAATGCGCTGTTGCTGATACAACTGCTGAATTCTTTTTTGCAACGCCAAACTAAACTGCAGCGGCATGTGCTTGTTGCGGTCGAAAGCCGCCAGCTCCGGATGTTCTGTTTCATCCAACGCATAGCGTGTACTGTCTTTTTGCAAATGCAATTGCAGTTCCTTCGGAAAAAGTCCCAGCATTTTGCGGCAGTAATTGCGGTTGTCGAAATCATCGGCAGGTAGCATACTATCCAGTTTGATAGCAAGGTTGCGACAATTGTTGACCAAGCTGCCCCACAGTTTGCGGCCTTCCCACCAACGGTCGTAAGCGCTGTTGGTACGAAACACCAGCAGCATGGAAATAGCAAAGCCCAGCAATTGGTGCATGATGGGAATATTTTTTACATATGCCTGATTCGCCAGTTTCAGGTAATGCATTTCCAGCCAGGCCACACCGCCGGTGTACAAGGCCAGCAGTATAAGCATGGGCAATAGTTTGCGAAATGTATCGGCCTTATGAAATTGAAACAATGGTTTCAACCAGTCTTTCGAATTGTAGTACTGCATGCTGCAAAGTAATGGGCCTATGGTTTAAACGAAATCAAATTGTTGGCCATGCCATTAAAAATGAACACATGAAAAGGCAATACGCTGTACCAATACAACCTGCCCCACACGCCCTTTGGACGAAACGTGGCGGTTTGTCGCAGGTAAAGCTGGTTGTTCTTTTTCATGAGTTTGAATTCGAGCCATGCTTCGCCGGGTAGTTTCATTTCTGCAAAAAGCAAGAGCCGCTTTTCTTGTTTGTCGGCAATGAGTACCCGCCAAAAATCGAGTGCATCGCCGGCGTTAATTTCATTTGGATGGGTGCGACCCCGGCGAAGGCCCACACCACCCGCCAACTTATCCATAAAGCCACGAATGCGCCACAACACATTGCCATAATACCAGCCCCTTTTGCCGCCAATACTCCAGATATTGTCGAGTACCTGTGCTTCTTTATCACCCACTTTCCGCCATTTGATGTCGTGAAAACAACCGTGCTTGGGCACTTCCACCTGCATCATTAGCTGCGGCGAAGTATTGCTGGCACTAAAGGAATCAATCCAACTACTAATCACCATGTGTTGCTCAATACGCTGAAAAGCCATGGTAACGGCTGTTGTATAGGGGATGAGTTCAATCTGCAATTCTTCAGCCAGTTTATTAGGGCTGGCAATCACATTCACCTTCATGCTATCCACCAGATTTTTAGCCAGCGGGTAACTGGTAGCAGTCACAAAATACAGCCAGTTGCTCGATAGTCTTGGTGTCATGATGGGCACAGTAATGATGGTTCGGTGCAGCTTTCGTACAGCTGCAAATTGCAACAGCATTTGTTTGTAGGTGAGTATGTCGGGCCCGCCAATATCATAATGATGATGGTAGTATACAGGTTGCAACATTACGCCACACAAAAAATGAATGACATTGCGAATAGCAATGGGTTGGCACAACGTGTTGAGCCATTTGGGAGCAATCATCACCGGTAGTTTTTCTACCAGGTCGCGGATGATTTCGAAGCTGGCACTGCCCGACCCCACAATGATGCCTGCCCGTAGTGTGGTGAGTGGTACACGGCTGCTGCCCAAGATTTTTTCTACCCGTAGCCGGCTTTCGAGATGGGAACTCAGCTGCGTTTCATTGACAATGCCGCTCAGGTAAATGATTTGCTGACACGTTGTTGTATTGATATAATCCACAAAATGTTGCGCAGCAGCACTTTCGCTCTGCGAAAAATCGCCGTTGGCACTCATGGAGTGTACCAGGTAAAATGCGACGTCTATGGAGTGGGGTAAATGTGCAAGTGAAGCAGGTTGCAACAAGTCGGCTTCATAAATAGGCATGCGGTCGTGTGCATTCGCTTCTTCAAAACGGGCGGCGTTTCTTACCACGGCATGTATGCTGTGGCCGGCTTCCAGCAATACCGGAATTAATCGCTGCGCAATGTAGCCGTTAGCACCCGTTACCAAAATTTCCATTGGGGTAAGTTACCGCATTTCCCCACAGCATGGGGTTGAAATGATGGGACGCGGATAGGCAGGATGAAACGGATTTTCGCAGATATCAAAAGATTTCTCCGTGCCCTCCTTAACTCTCCCGCCTGCTGCGGGACAAGTTGTGTGAAATAATTGCCGAAGGCAAAAGCTCCTACAGTCCGAACGGATATGTTTCATCCATCAAGCCACTCACTGGTAGCGTCCGTTTTTCGGCACTGCTTTGCAAGGCCAGTTCAATGATGCGAATGGTATTGTAGCCATGTGCCGGTTTTTCCCGTAAGGGGGCACCATGCACTATACTGTTGTACAAATTGCGGTAATAGTCGCCAAAATTGCCGGCCATGCTCGGCAGCAATTGCCGGATAACTGTTCCGTTCTGCTCCGTATGTAGCAGGCCTTCGTTGCCGGCAGGCTCAAGCCCCCAATCATCGCCGGTAGGCAAATGACCTTCTTTCAACAAAGCTTCCTGTGGGTCGTCGCCGCTTTTGATGTAAGAGCCAAGGGTGCCATGCAACATATATCGGGGACCCATTTCCCGAACCAGCATGCCTGATTTCAGAATGACACGGGTAAAATCATAATCGAGACGGATATCGAAGTAGTCATCGATGCGGGCATGGGGGCGCTGCATTTTTACAGTAGCCGTTATTTCTTTCGGCAAGCCAAACAGGCACAGCGCCTGATCGATGAGGTGGGAGCCGAGGTCGTACAGAATGCCGCTGCCGGGTTTAGGCTCTTCCCGCCAGGCATTGGCTTTTGCCTCGGGGCGGTACCGGTCGAAGTGGCATTCGTATTCATGCACCGACCCAAGTGTTTGCTGCTGCAGCAATTGTACAATGGTGCGGAAATCGCTGACATAGCGACGGTTGTGGTACACACTCAGTATGGTGCCGGCCTGTTGAGCCGCTTCTACCAACTGGCGGGCTTCATCGCTGGTATTGGTAAATGGTTTTTCCAACACCACATGCTTGCCAGCCGCCAGTGCCTGCAAGCTGTAGGGAAAATGCGTTTCGTTGGGCGTTGTCACAACCACCACATCCACGGCTTGGTCTTGCAGTAAATCGTAGAAATTGCGATAGGTAATGATGCCGGGATACTTGGCAGCGGCCAAATCAGTCCGGCGTTCTACCACCGCATGCAGCCGAAAACCGGGAAGGGTAGTTACAAAAGGGGCATGAAATACCTGCGCCGACATGCCAAAACCTACAATACCAACGTTGAGCGTTTTTTCCATGGGGCCGAAGTTCGGAAGTTCCTGGGTTCACAAGTTCCACAAGTTTTCGAGTTCACAAGTTCCAATGTTCACAAGTTCCAGCGTTCACTAGTTGGAATCTGCAATTAATAGAAGTTGAATTAGACATCCCAAACCTGACATCGTACATCTGACATCAAATTTCCACTTCCACCCAGGTATGGTCAGCCAGTAGCTTCACGGCGGATATGAATTGTTTGAAAGGACCGCTGCCGCCCCATTCTTTCGGACTGACCAGACTAAGCAAGTGATTGCCGTCCTTCTTTTCGTACATGTAATAGGTTTGGCCAATCACCGGCTGAAAACTCAATCTGGCATCGTAAATCATCAGGGAGAGTTCTTTGCGTTTGCGCAACTCCTGAGCCTGTTTGGCCAAAAGTTCAATCTGCTGCCGAATTTGATCCAGCTGCATGTCGGTTTGCTGCTCCATGGCCAGCAGGGCCTTGTGTTTGATAACGCCTTCTTCGGTGGGCTTAATGGCGACACTGCCCACGGAGGAAGCATAGGGCAACACACTCATTTGCTTGTGGTACATCTCCACGTTGGTAAACGGAGTGCCATCTGGTTGGATGCCGGTTTGTGTAATTTTCAGGTAGCCATTGGGCATAATTTCCTTCACAACGGTCAGTACAGTTTGCTCCGCCTTCTGAAACTGTATTTCCAGACAGCTGGCATTTTTGAATTGCCCCAGTACACTGTCGGCCAAATCCTGATTGTCGAAAGGGTGCCACTCACCATCCGGCGTAAAACGGTATTCGCTATAGAAGGCGCCGTTGTCCTGCGCCACCCAGTTGGTGGTCACAATCAGCTGGTGCTGCTTGTTGTCGGTTTCCATTTTGTAGTTGCCACTTTTTGGGGCCATGCCAAACTGGAAATCACATTTTTCAGGAAAGAGTTGCCACGCAGCCAGAAAATTATATGCTTGAACCATGACTTGTGTAAACAGTATCCATCTTATTGACAATCATTGTTTTAAAAAGCATGTCGAATTCGATGGTAGATGAAAATGATGCTATGAAACCAGACCAGATGATTGATTTTCTGGCCACGGTATATAGGTTACAATTTCCTCCAGGTATTGTTTGTCGGTTTCGTCAAAATGGTTGAGCAATTCACTGTCAACATCCAGCACCGCTACTACTTCTCCCTGCTTAATGACTGGCACCACAATCTCACTTTTGCTGGCACTGCTGCAGGCTATGTGTCCGGGAAATTGCTCTACGTCGGGTACAATCAGCGTCACGGCCTGTTGCCAGCTGCTGCCACATACGCCACGGCCTTTGCGGATGCGGGTGCAGGCTACCGGACCTTGAAACGGCCCGAGTACCAGTTCCTGTTCGCTATCAACGGTGTAAAAGCCCACCCACCACCAATCAAATTGCTCCTTGAGGGCGGCGGCTACATTGGCCAAATTGGCGACCAGATTGTTTTCACCTTCCAGCAACCCTTTGATTTGAGGAATCAGCGCCTCGTATTGTTCGGCTTTGCTTCCTTTTATGATGGTTAAATCCTCTGCCATTGTTTTATTTTTTGCCGGGCAAAGGTAGCTGGAAGCATGGGTAAACTACTGTGTATAAGTCGTGAATAAAATCGAAATTTTGGGGGAAGATTTCCCTGCATAAATTAATGCCAACGGGTATTTTTGGCAACTTGCCCCTTGTGGAGCCTGGGCGGCCAGCTGCCCAACAATACTGATTCAAAAAAAGGAGTTACTGTGCGTCTTAAAAGTTTGGAAATCAAAGGGTTCAAAAGTTTTGCTGATAAAACCATTGTCAACTTCGATGAGGGGATTACGGGCATTATCGGGCCCAATGGTTGTGGCAAAAGCAATATCGTAGACAGCATCCGCTGGGTAATTGGTGAGCAAAAAATCAGCAACCTGCGTAGTGAAAACCTCGACAGCTTGGTGTTCAATGGCTCCAAAAGCCGGAGTGCCAGCGGTTTGGCAGAGGTGAGTCTGACCTTTGAAAACACCCGCAACCTGCTTCCAACAGAGTTTAATACAGTAACTATCACCCGTCGTTTCTACAAAAACGGTGATAGCGAATACCGCCTAAACGATGTACAATGTCGACTCAAAGACATCCACAACTTGTTTTTGGATACCGGTGTTTCTACCGACAGCTACGCTATCATTGAGTTGGGCATGGTAGATGACATCATCAAGGACAAGGACAACAGCCGCCGCAAGATGCTGGAGCAGGCCGCTGGTATCTCCATTTACAAAACACGTAAAAAGGAAGCCAAATTGAAGCTGGATGCCACCGAACAGGATCTGGCTCGCATCGAGGACTTATTGTTCGAAATTAACAATCAGCTGAAAGCACTTGAAAATCAGGCTAAAAAGGCAGAAAAGTATTATGAAATCAAGAAGGATTACCGGGAGGTAAGCATAGAACTGGCCAAGGCGGCGCTTGAAGGTTTTCATGTACAGTACAAAGAACTGAACGAACAACAGGCAACCGAAACCGACAAGCGAACCGAGCTGGAGGCAACCATTGCCACCGAAGAAGCTGCAATTGAAGCCGACCGGCTCGGCTTTATAGAACAGGAAAAAGCCCTGCAAAGCATGCAGCAGGCTTTCAACCAGATGCTCCAAAACCTGCGCCTCAAGGAAAACGATAAAAACCTGGCACAACAGCAGCTCAAGTTTTTGTCGGAGAAAGAAGAGAGTCTGAAAGACTTTTTGCAGCGGAGTGAAGGTCAGCTCGAAAGCCTGCGGGACGGCGTACTGCACACGCAGGAGCAAATGGCAGACGAAAAGGAAAAGCTGGGTGGCATTCAGCAGCAGCTGGATGAATTGAAAGCCGTGCTGGAAGAAAAGCGGTCGGTGTACGATGCCCGCCGGGCCGAACTCGATGAAAGTCGATCCTCACTCCAGGGCCTGCAGCGCCAGCAGTTTGACGCCGAAAAGCAGGTGGCTGTGGCCGATACTTCTATTGCCAACCTGCAGCGCAGCATCATGCAATTGCAGGATGAACAAGAGCAGCGGAAGTCTGAAATTCAAAAAGTTGAACGGGAAAAAGAAGAGCGGGAAGCCGACGAAAGAGATAAGAAGCAGTTTTTGGAGCAGCTCCGCCAGCAGCATGAGCAAACCAAAGAGCAAATTTTGGCCGGACAGGGCGAAATGGAGAAGCTCCGCAGCCAGCTGATTGAAGAAAACCGCAAATTCGATCAGAAAAAGAACGAGTTCGACCTGCTGAAAAGCCTGATTGACAGCATGGAGGGCTACCCCGATTCGGTGAAGTTTTTACACAACAATGCCAACTGGAACCACCATTCACCCATCCTCAGCGACATTATCTATGTGAAGGAACAGTACAGGGCTGCGGTTGAAAATGTGCTGGAGCCCTACCTCAATTACTATGTGGTAGGAGATTTGAAGGAAGGTATGCAGGCGGTTAATCTGTTGGATGCCAACCAGAAAGGAAAGGCCAACTTCTTTTTGCTCGACCAGATTAATGCCTTTGTAGAAAGCGACCGCCGCAATACCAATACGGCGCATGGCCTGTTTTTACCTGGGGCCATACCAGCCATGGATGTTATAGAAGTGGATGCCCGCTACCGCAACCTGGCCCTGCACTTGCTGGGCAATGTGTTCATTGCCGAAGATGAATCGGTGTTGGAAAACAGCAGCGGCCACATTGTGCTCGAAAAATCGGGCAAATATGTAAAGGGCAAATACACCCTCACTGGTGGTAGCGTAGGCTTGTTTGAAGGAAAGAAAATTGGCCGGGCAAAGAATTTAGAAAAACTGCAAAAAGAGATTGAAAGTCAATCAGTAATAGTAGACGACCTGAAGCAGCGAATTAGCAAAAAACATGCTGAAGTATTGGGCTTTAATGAGCAGCTGAAAGAAAGTGCCATCCGCCAGACAGAGCAGGAAATATTGCAACTGACCAATGCGGTGTTTGCAGCGCAAAACAAACGGGAAAACCTGCTGGCTTCTCAAAGCAGCGCTGCAGGACGTATCGAAAACTTCCAATTGCAGTTGCTTGATCAGCAGGATGCCATTGCCGATGTGCGGGAAAAACTCACCGGATTGAATGCGGACCTGCAGCAATTGCTGGCCACCATTCAAACACGGGAAGACTTTTACAAACTGGCTGAAGCCGAATACCAGCAGGCTGCCGGGCAATACAATGAGGGCAACCTCAACCTTACCCGCCAGCAAAGCAAAATCAACTCGCTGGAACAGGAGCTCAACTTTAAACAGCAGCAGGTATTCAACCTCGAAAAGCAGATAGACGAAAGCACTGCCCAACTGAGCCAGGCGGCGGAGCTAATGATAAGCAACCGCGACAACCTCGAAGTGCTGAACGGCGAATTGGTAGAGCTGATGCGGAAAAAAGAGGAGGACGAAAAAGCCCTCAATGAAGCTGACCAGGCTTACTACAACCACCGCAACCACTTGCAGGAGCGGGAGAGTGAACTGCGCCACAAAACCAAAGCCCGTGAGCACATCGACCATCTGCTCAACGAAATAAAAGACCAACTGAACAACCTGAAGTTGCAATTAGCCGGTATGAAAGAACGCCTCGATGTGGAGTTTAAAATCAACATTGAAGAGGTGATAGACCAGCCTCGTAACAGCGAAACACCTCAGGAAGAACTGCAGGCACAGGTGGACCGCATGAAGAAACGCCTCGAGAACCTGGGTGAAGTCAACCCCACGGCAATAGAAGCCTTCCAGGAAATGAAAAAGCGCTACGAATTCATTCTGGAACAGAAGAACGACCTGGTAGATGCCAAGGAAAGCCTGTTGCAAACCATTCAGGAAGTGGAGGCAACAGCGAATCAGCAGTTTCTGGAAACCTTTAATAAAGTGCGGGAAAACTTCCAGAAGGTATTTAAGGCCCTCTTTACCGAAGAGGACACCTGCGACATGATTCTGGAAAATCCGGAGAACCTGGCCGAAACCAGCATCGACATTTTGGCGAAGCCCAAGGGCAAGCGACCATCATCTATTACCCAACTGAGTGGTGGTGAAAAAACACTGACCGCTACGGCATTGCTCTTCGCCATTTACCTCATTAAGCCTGCGCCGTTCTGTATCCTCGATGAGGTGGACGCCCCGCTGGACGATGCCAACGTAGGTAAGTTTACCAACATGATCCGCCAATTCAGCGAAAACAGCCAGTTCATCATCGTCACCCACAACAAGCAAACCATGGGTGCGGTGGACGTGATTTATGGCGTAACCATGCAGGAAGCTGGCGTAAGCAAGCTGGTGCCGGTGGATTTCAGGAGCCTGAATTGAGGAAATAAAGAATAAGAAACAGAAAATAAGAATTAAGAAAGTCGGGGGAATGATGAATGCTGAATGTTGAATTCGGAATGAAGAAATCATTTAGAGCTAAAGGCTGTGTGCTTCTTTGTGTATCCATTGCGCCTTTTTGGTTCAAAATCCTCCGTTTTCCTCAGTTTGTACTCCTCCGCCTCTGTGGTTTACTAAACCGCTATAAATTCCCACAGGGCTTGTTTGCTAATCTCTTCTGCTTTTATTTTTGCAACATGCTTGCCCACGAATACATTTTCCTCATCAGTACACTGGCCATGGATGCCCGATAGCACCCTGCTATTGCCAGCCCCGTTGAAGTGGGCCGTTTTATTGTATTCTCTTTTTTACTGACTGATTCAAAACTGTATTGATATGGAAACTGCTGTACAAAGCCGTTTGCAGGATGCTGCCATCAACGATTTTTTGCCCCTGCAGGGCACCGATTATGTTGAGTTTTATGTGGGCAATGCCAAGCAGGCCGCCCATTATTATTTGAGTGCATTTGGTTTTCAGGCCTTGGCCTATGCCGGCCCCGAAACCGGTGTAAAGGACAAAGTTAGCTATGTGGTGCGCCAGCACAAACTCACCTTCATGCTCACCACGCCATTGCGGGCTGGCAATCCCATTGCCGATCATGTGGACAAGCACGGCGATGGCGTGAAAACCCTGGCGCTACGGGTAGATGATGCGGCCGATGCCTGGCTGCAAACTACCAGCCGCGGTGCCCAAAGCTACCTCGAGCCGCAAACCCTCACCGATGATGCGGGTACTGTGGTGCTCAGCGGCATTCATACCTATGGCGATACTGTGCATCTATTTGTGGAACGAAAAAATTATGCCGGTGTTTTCATGCCGGGCTTCCGGGCTTGGAGCAATCCGCATTTTGCCCCCACCGATACTGGCCTGTTGTACGTAGACCACTGTGTGGGCAATGTAGGCTGGAACCAAATGAACAAGTGGGTAGGCTTTTACGAAAATGTGATGGGTTTTCGCAATATCCTCAGCTTCGATGACAACGATATTTCTACCGAATACTCTGCCTTGATGAGCAAGGTTATGAGCAACGGAAATGGCTTTGTGAAGTTTCCCATCAACGAGCCGGCCGAGGGCAAAAAGAAAAGCCAGGTAGAAGAGTACCTCGAATTTTATGATGGTGAGGGCTGCCAGCATGTGGCACTCGCTACCAACGATATTGTAGCTACGGTTCGGGAATTGCGCAGCCGTGGGGTAGATTTTTTGCAAGTGCCCACCAGCTATTACGATGACTTGCTCAGCCGTGTTGGGCACATTGATGAAGACCTCGAGCCACTCAAGGAACTCGGCATATTGGTAGACCGCGATGATGAAGGATACCTGTTGCAACTCTTCAGCAAGCCCGTACAAGACAGACCCACTTTATTCTTCGAAATCATTCAGCGCAAGGGTGCCAAGAGCTTTGGCAAAGGCAATTTTAAAGCCTTGTTTGAAGCGATTGAAAGAGAGCAAGAGGCGAGAGGGAACTTGTAAGCCTGTACGGATGAACTTTACAAAAAGTGTGAGCCAATTAGTTGATGTATTCATTAGCTAATTGGCTCATTTGCTAATGAGTTAATTGTTTTGCCATCCGTAATGAATGCTTCAGGCTGTGGGTGGTAGTGCCATCGCTATGGGTGATAACAATGTACTGAACGCCCTTGCATTTACGCTGCACATTTTTTAGTGTACTGTAGTAGGCAGCTGCGTTGGCATCACCCATGTAGCCCAGAGTTTCATTGTCGAGTCCTTTGATGAGGCAGCCGCCGTACAATAATTGAGCATCTTTAAACCATACCACAATATTATCTGGTGTGTGGCCCTCGCCGGGGTAGTAGGTTTCAAAGCGGTGTTGCCCAATCGTAAACACTGTATCGCCAGCCATGAGATGCGATGCCTGCGGTTTGTTGTTTTTTCTGCTCCAGCCATCTGTTTGCACAGTGGTGTAGGTAGCTATGCCTTTGCTGTTGAAGTAATTAAGGCCGGCGGTTTTATCGCTATGCCAGTGCGTAGCAATACATATTACCACAGGTTGCTGATGCCGGGCCATGATACTGTCCAGCAGTGGCTGGCACTGGGTGCTGTCCCAAGGTGAATCGAGCAGCACCACGCCTTTATTGGTTACCACATACATGCCATTGGCCGGAATGTATTTGCCTTCGTACAGGTTGTATGTGGTGTAGCTATAAAAATCGCCGGTGATGGATGTGATGCGGAGCGGGGCCTGCTGAGCCGCAACTTGTGTACTGCTTTGAGTTAGAAATAGCAGAACGGGAATT
Organism: Bacteroidota bacterium; assembly: GCA_020161435.1. Taxonomy (GTDB): domain Bacteria; phylum Bacteroidota; class Bacteroidia; order Chitinophagales; family Chitinophagaceae; genus Phnomibacter. Next base: position 52,696 of record JAIUNV010000005.1, read on the forward strand.
AATTTCAGAAATTTCATTTAAAGGAATTAAAAGTGAGACTATTCGATGGTGCTTTTTTCCTCCTCTTCTTCAGGATTTCTATTACGACGAAGCAATTTTCTGATTTGATATTTCCTATTGTAAGTTTCATCTAGTGCATAGGCTGGAACGAAACCGATAATCCAAAAGATCAGTGAAGAGAGTGTAGAAAAATCATACATGGCACAACAAATCCTGAAAGCATAAATACGATGAAACCAATGAGTGAATAATAGTTGGCTTGCAGGAGTTTTAATACATACCCATCATCTCTAAAGTTTTGTTTGAAAGGAAAATTGATCAATGGAATCCAGATAAAATAAAAAAGGTGTTTTTGTAAAATGGTTAAATCATCAGATATGTTTCGTTGAATGTAGCCTACAGCTTCGTCAACTAAATCTTCTTTATGTCCTTTAATATCCTCTTCACTAATTTTTCTTGAAGAAAGCTCTTGAAAAGCGATGGAGACAGCTAAATCTGAATAGTCAAACTTATTGTCAATTATTTCAAGCAGCTCCTTGGTGCTGAGTGCAGCGTATTTGGTTTTTAATTCTTCTGGTGACATTTATGAGACTTTGGTATTACTACTTGAATGAAATGAAAAGTTCTCCTGACGTATCAAATATAAACTTTTGGGTAAATGTTTCTTGCATGAATAATTCGATGCGAGCCTAATCTACGAATGATACAAGAAGGGCTTGTATTATCCAATTTTACCATCTATCTAACTGCTGATGTACAAACATGACATCATTTTTTAAACCCTCAACCCAACAACAACAAGAAAAAAATGCTTGCCATCTGTGGGATGGCCCTGCTGGCATTGGTTGCTTGTAAGCAACCAGCCACCAGCTCCGAAACGGCTACCGCACCTACGCCTGCTGCCATGCCCGATTTTCCTTATGCCATTGAACACCCCGACAACTGGGTACCCGGCAATCTGAACAATGTGGTGACCGTAATGAAAGGCCTGAAGGCTTGGGAAAACAACGATATCGACGGCTGCGTAGCCGAATTTGCCGACAGTGCGATGATCGAATTTGATGGGTTAGATGCCAAGATGGGGAAAGACAGTTTAAAAGCCTTTTTCGCCGGCGGAAGAGCCCAGTTTAAGTCCGTTCAAATTGTGATGAATGACTGGGAGTCCGTTATTTCAAAGGATAAAAAAGACGAGTATGTATCATTGTGGTACAAGCAAATTGTAACCGACAACAATGGTAAGGTGGATTCATTTCAGGTGATGAACGATGCCAAAATTGAGAATGGAAAAAATACTCCTCAATGAAAAAATCAGGCGGTATGGTACCAGAAAATATACTCCTGTGTAACTGAAAAGCAAAAGGCGCTGAGCATTCCTCGGCGCCTTTTTATGTTGAAGACTTTGGATGTTTTTTTTAGTAAGCCATTACTTCTTTTTTCGATGCGGCAAAATGAATACCGCTGATGCAATTCTTTGAAACGCCACTTCAATTACACTTTCACCCCAAACAAATAACCCACTACGGCCGACAGTACCATGGCAATGGTACCCCAGATGGTAATGCGTAATACCGATTTGAAAATGCCGGAGCCACCAGTTTTGGCAGCTATACTTCCCAAAACAAAGAGAAATACAATGGTGAATCCGTACAACCAGTATTCCATGCCTTTTACCGGGGCAAACAATGCCACCAGCATGGGCATTACACCACCAACTGTAAATGCAGCGCCAGAAGCAAAGGCCGCCTGCAACGGATTGGCCTGGCTGATTTCATTGATGCCCAACTCATCCCGAACATGTGCCCCCAAAGCATCCGCTTCAGTAAGCTCTTTGGCTACCTGCAGAGCTGTTTCTTTTTTCAAACCCCGCCTTTCATAAATCTGTGCCAGTATCTGTAGTTCTTCTTCAGGCATTTCTTCCAGTTCTTTTTTCTCCCGTTCTATGTCGGCGTGTTCTATGTCGGTTTGCGAACTCACCGATACATACTCACCTGCCGCCATAGATAAAGCACCCGCCACCAAGCCGGCCACAGCTGCCAGCACAATTGGCTCCCGGCTATTGCTGGCTGCCGCTATACCAATGGCCAAACTGGAAATAGAAATGATGCCATCGTTGGCGCCGAGCACTGCTGCCCGCAACCAATTGCTGCGGTGGATATAATGACTGTCGAGGTAATTGTCGATGGTAAGCATAACAAAATCATTTACAAGAGAAAATGCCAATAACACTTTTACAATCGCATGAAGTTACGATAGCATGCCGGAAGAGGGGGTTGTATCATTTTTCCCCCGAGTTGCCAAAGCGGTGCAAAAGCCTGCTACCCGGTTGGCGATTCCTGTAATTTTGCCCCGATATTTTCGTTTTGGTATGTCAAACGCAAACCGCATGCAGGGTGCAAGAATGTTGAACAGACGTAAGGGATGGATGGCTGTAGTGTTGTGCACCGTTGTCACGCTGCTGTATGCCCAACCGCCACAGCAAAAAGATTTTCTTAGCTTTCAGAAATCGTTTAAGCGGGTAGGCCTGGCTTTCGAATCGAGAGAGGAAATGCTGCGCAAAGAGTTTGCTGCCAAAGGATTGACCTGGCCCGCCAAATACATGTACATCCGTTCTTTTAAGTACGATAGCCAACTGGAAGTATGGGTAAAAGGCGATAAAAAAGAAAAGTACAGGCTGTTTAAAACCTATAAGGTTTGCGCCTTGGCGGGTGGCCTCGGGCCCAAACGCTACGAAGGTGATTATCAGGTGCCGGAGGGTTTTTATTACGTCAATGAGTTTCGCCCCAATAGTAGCTACCACCTGGCATTGGGGGTAAACTATCCCAACCCCAGCGACCGCATTTTGGCCGACCCGGTGAAACCCGGCGGCGATATTTATGTGCATGGCTCCTGTGTAACCGTGGGTTGCATTCCACTCACCGATGCATTGATTGAAGAGTTGTATGTGCTGGCGGCGTTCACCAAAAATGAAGGGCAGGATTACATTCCCATCCATGTAATGCCGGTGCTTTTTAAAAAAGACAAAAGCAAAGAACTGCTGGAAAAACAACTGGCGGCGCAGCCCGAATACAAGCCCATGGCGGGTATTATGGAAAAAGTGTATTACTACTTCAACACGCATAAGCAACTGCCCACCATAATGATTAACGCCAAGGGCGAATACATGATGGCGCAGGAGTTTACGATTCCGAAAAAAGTAATACCACCAAAGTTTAAAGAAAACACCGAACCCCGCCGCAGTGCTGCCCGTACCGTTACGTTTGGCGAAAACGATTTCTATCCCTACGTTAATACGCAGCCGAAGTTTCCAGGCGGCTTACCGGCCTTTCAAAAGTTCATTGATCAGCTGGCTGCTGAGCTGGCCGACTTCATGCCCGAAGAAGGCGCCAAACGCTTGTTTATTGATGTTGATTTTGTGGTGGATGCCAAGGGCAACGTGGTGAATGTAAAGCCCGGCAGCCGGGCCAACAATGAAATGAACAACCTCATCATTGACCGCTTTGAAGCCATGCCAGCATGGTCGCCTGCCTTGCGGCAGGATAAGGCTGTACCCATGAAACTGGTACAAAACATTATGGTAGAAGCCAAGCCCAAAGCTGCTGAGAAAGCAGAGGAAGAGGAAGAGTAAGTTGGAAGGTTTGTAGGTTCTAGTGTTCACAAGTTCCAGAGTTCACAAGTTCCAGAGTTCACAAGATCCAGAGTTCCAGCGTTGAACTATTTTCTTCTTTCAGTCACTGTTTGGTATTGATGCAGCAAATAATTCTTCTTTTTTACAACACAAACTGCACCGTTTCTTTGGTTTGCTGCATGAGTATGGGTTGGTGTTCGCCAAGTATACCGGCAATAATGCTGTCGTTGTAATGACGAATGGTGGTCAGTGTCAAATCTTTTTGCAGCATCACATTCAGCCATGCCTCAGCCTTTGCAGCTATGCGTTGCAGTTTTTCGTCGTTCTGATCGAAAATGGCCAGAAAACGAATGGCGCCGTTTTGCGTCAGGTTGGGTTTTATTTTTTCTTCTTCAAACAACTGGTACAACTGGCCCACAGAATGTTCACCAATAAAAGAGTAATCCCTCGACATAAACTCCAGCAATACCTGCTGTGTTTTCTTCACAATAATCGGCGGCAAATCGTGGGCTCTTTTGCGGGTGATAACTGTGCCGGGCAGGCTGGCATCTAAAAAGCATTTTACCTGTAGCGGTATTTTCTTTTCGTACAGCGGCTTAATGGTTTTGGGGTGAATGACCTGTGCACCATAGTACGCCATCTCAATCACTTCTTCATAGCTCAGCTCATGTATGGGCATGGCATTCGGAAATTGTTTGGGGTCGGCGTTCATTACCGAAGGCACATCTTTCCAAATGGTTTGGCTTTCGGCATCGAGCATGTGGGCAAAAATGGCAGCAGAAAAATCGCTGCCTTCGCGGCCAAAAGTGGTGCTCTCATTATCAATAGTGCAGCCAATAAAGCCCTGCGTCACTACAAGTCCGTTACTCTTTAATAAGGGTTGCACCTGATGCTGTACTTGCAGCAGGCTGGCATCCCAGTCCAGTGTGGCTTCCCGAAAGTTGTTGTCGGTGCGAAACACATCCCGCACATCCATCCAGGTATTGGCAATCTTTTTTTCTTTCAGATAAAATGAAACCAATGTGCTGCTCAGCAGTTCGCCAATACACACCAGCTGATCGTAGTAGTAATCAAATTCCCGCACTGGCTTATCGTGTAGCAGCCATTCTGCTTCGGTAAAAAAATCGTTGAGCTGTGCTACACATTCATGGTAGTGCAGCACCAGCAAATACTTGGCTGTGGTAAGGTGTTGTTGCTTTACCTGATCAAACAATTGCAGGGCATCGGCATTGCGCTGTTCAAAAAAAGCCGCTGCTACTTTTTCCAGTGCATTGGTGGTTTTGCCCATGGCACTAATCACAATAACTGAAGGCCGGGCTACGGCTGTGGCTATGATGTTGGCTACTTGTTTAAACCGCTCTACCGACTGCAAACTGGCGCCGCCAAATTTATGTACCTGCATGATGTTGATATCCGTTGACTGTAAAAATGAAAATAGCAAAAACTTGCGGCAAATGTACAGGCTTGCAGCCACTGTGCTGTGTGTGCTGTACACATTAAAACAGGAAATGTGCAGACCGAAACTGCATGAAAGTTATTCAGGTCATTTCCCCTTATTTTGTGTTCCTCGGTTATGCGATGCTTGCACGTTTATCGGATAGTAAGTGTTGCATCCATTTTACGTTTCACAGATTGTTTTGCCATTAAATACTGCCAAAAAAAAATACAGCTATGATTAATTCCCGCAAACTCATGACGCTTGATGAATACACCATTCAGGAACTGCGCAATTTTCCGCAGGCCACGGGTGAATTGAGTGGTTTGTTGCGGAGCATTGGGCTGGCGTGTAAGCGCATCAATGCCGAAGTAAACCGTGCAGGACTGGCCGATATTTTAGGGGCGCTGGGTGTAGAAAACGTGCAGGGCGAAGAAGTACAGAAACTCGATGATTTTGCCAACAATGCCCTCATTGAAATGCTCAACCATAGTATTTTTTGTGCTGGTGTAGGCAGCGAAGAAAATGATGACATTGTGGTGTTCAACGATGCCATCAGCAACAACAGCAAGTATGTGCTGCTCATGGACCCGCTGGATGGTAGCGGCAATATTGATGTGAACGTGAACATTGGTACCATCTTCTCCATTTTCAAACGGGTATCGCCACTGGGCCAGCCTGTTACGCTGGAAGATTTTTTGCAGCCGGGCAATAAAATGGTGGCCGCCGGCTATGTTATTTATGGTAGCAGCACCATGCTGGTGTATGCCACCCGCCGCGGTGTCAATGGCTTTACCCTCGATCCTCGCATTGGCGAGTTTTGCCTCAGCCATCCCAACATGCAGTGCCCGCCACAAGGGGTGTTTTACAGTGCCAACTATGGCAACTACGGCAAGTTTAGCCCCGGTGTACAGGAATACCTCAAACGTTGCGAAAACAAAACCGCAGCTGAGGGTGGCCCATATACAGAACGCTACATCGGTTGCATGGTGGCCGACATTCACCGAAACCTCATCAAAGGCGGCATCTTTATGTATCCCGGCACCAGCAACAAGCCACAGGGCAAGCTGCGGTTGTTGTACGAATGCAATCCGCTGGCCTTTATTGTACACCTTGCCGGTGGTATGGCCAGCAACGGGGTAGAGCCCATTCTCGATATCAAACCATCTTCATTGCACCAGCGCATGCCCCTCTTCATTGGCAGTAAACTCATGATGGAAGAACTGCTGCAGTGCCTGAAAGAGAAAGGGTAGAAGTTACTGTTGCAGGCCTCCCGGCCTGTGACGCCTCGTTACTCTGTTAAGAATAGAAACCACTTCAAATGATTGCCGCCCTTTCAGGGCTTTGATAATAATACTGTTGAATGTTCCACGGGCTACAACCGTGGCTAAGTTATTGCCGCCCTTTCAGGGCTTATCGTTCATCATTCCATGCCATCTGTGCATCTGTGGCTAAATTACGTTGACATAAAGGGGCACATTTTTAGTAACTCTCCTGTCACAGGCCGGGAGGCCTGCGACAGTTAGGGAAGAAAAGATCCTTGCAAATCCGTATTCATCTGTGCAAATCCGCGTCCCCTCTATGCGTCCCAACAAATCCTTATCCCATCAAACCCGCATGCCGCTTTTTCCCTATTTTGCAGCGGTCGCTTGGCGCAGTAGTTCACTGGCTGAAGTGTACCACTCGTTTCCCATTTATGCGTACCATCATTTCCGTTGCCAACCTTTCCAAATCGTACGGCAGTTTTGAAGCCGTCAAGGGTATTTCATTCGATGTACAGGAAGGCGAAATTTTTGGCTTGCTGGGCCCCAATGGTGCCGGCAAAAGCACCACCCTCGAAATCATGGAAACACTGCGCCCCAAAACCGGCGGCAAGGTGATGATTGATGGCTTCGACCTGGATGCACAGCCCAACGAAATCAAAAAAATTATTGGCGTACAACTGCAAACCAGCGGCTTTTATCCTGGCCTCAACCTTACGGAATTGGTAGAAATGTTTGCCGGTCTCTACAACCAAAAAGTAGACCCCATAACCTTACTTACCGAGGTAAACCTGCAAGACAAAGCCAAGGCTAAATACAAGGAGCTGAGTGGTGGACAAAAGCAACGATTTTCCATTGCCACCACACTCATCAATAAGCCCCGCATTATTTTTTTAGATGAGCCCACCACCGGCCTCGATCCGCAGGCCCGCCGCAACCTGTGGGATCTGGTAAAGCGCATCCGCAGCGAAGGCACCACGGTCATCATCACCACGCATTACATGGACGAAGCCGAAGTGCTTTGCGACCGCGTAGCCATTATGGATGCGGGTACCATCATTGCCATCGATTCGCCCGATGCCATGATTGATAAACTGGTAGACTCTGGTTTTGAACGCATCCGCGAAGTGAAAAAAGCCAACCTCGAAGATGTGTTCATTCAACTCACCGGCCATGCCCTGCGGGAAGACTAACACAACACAAATACACAACCGATAATTTAAATACCACAATGAAAAAACTGTTTCTTTCTGCCGCCGCCACTGTAATACTGGCCGGCGCCATGGCGCAAACCAAACCTGCGCCCAAAACTCCCGCCAAGCCTGCTCCTAAACCAGCGGCTAAATCTACGCCTGCCAAACCGGCCTTTGCACTCAAAACAAGTTTGGATAGCCTGAGCTATGCTTTAGGTGTGCTCGATGGCGGCTTCTTCAAACAACAAGGCATAGACAAACTCAACTATACTGCGCTGCTTGAAGCTTTTAAAGCAGTAATAGAAGGTAAAGAACCATTAATGACTCCACAAATGGCAGATCAAACATTGCGTCAGAAGTTGCAGGAAGCTGCACAAAAGAAAATTCAGCCCACTATTGATGAGGGCCTGAAGTTTTTGGCCGAAAACAAGAAGCGCCCCGAGGTAAAAGAAACCCCCAGTGGCTTGCAGTACGAAGTGGTAAAAGCCGGCACCGGCCCTATGCCAAAAGATACCAACGTGGTGAAAGTGCACTACACCGGCACCCTCATCAACGGTACCAAGTTCGATAGCAGCCGCGACCGTGGTGAGCCTGCACAGTTTCCGCTGAATGGTGTAATACCCGGCTGGACAGAAGGCGTACAGCTGATGCCTGTAGGCTCGGTGTACAAGTTTTACATTCCATACCAGCTGGCCTACGGTGCCCAGGGCATGCCACCCACCATTCCCGGTGGCTCTATGCTCATTTTTGAAGTAGAACTGCTCGATATTATAACGGGTGGCGGCGGCCAGTAAGCCACGTTCATTTATTTATGCAAACAGCGGGTGCCATAGGTACCTGCTGTTTTTGTAAGTGAAAGGTTGGTTGTTTCACCTGTATTTCAACCGTACGCTTTTGTTTGCGTTTGTTTTCCGGCCGCAGTCTTTTGGGATTGCATTGTCACAAGTAATCTGTTGGTGCGGAAGACTTGCGCCAGCGTTTTTTTTGAATGAGGAATGATGAATGATGAATGCGGAATGCGGAATGCTCTTGCCGTTGCGGGTGTTATCACCCGCAACAATGCTTGTTTGCCAGCAACGTCTCCCGCAGGGGACGTTGCGTGGATGAATAGACAGATAGACCACTACAAGGGGCCCGCTGTTGCTGAACACTTGCGCCAGAGGGGGGGGATGGCATGGGTTTTTACAGCATACACTCTATAAAAACGGATGCCTGAACTGCGGATATTGTTTTTTGCGTTCGTTCAGTTCTTGTACATAACGCTCCATGCCCGAAGGGTCGTAGATATTGTCTTTGGCAAAAAACAGTTTGCCTTCGTGGTAATTGTACACGGCCCAATTGATGGACGCATCAAAAATGAGTGTGTCGCCAATCAGAAAAAGATCGAAAGCGTATTTAATTACCATTTTCCAGGTCATCAGCAATGGCTGCTCGTTGCTGTCGGATAATACAAACACTTCATTGCTGAAAGGGATGCCCCTGTTGTACATCCATTTTTTGATCAGGGGAATGTTTTCCTGCACATCAACTGCATGTTCAAACTGGTCGATGGTTTTATAATTTTCGTACGAAAACGGAGCCCAGCCACCATCGGACAACAAACAGGCATGTTCAATGAATGCGTATAAAAATTGGCTGGCGGTTGCATCAAGAAAAAAGATTTGTGCTTTGTGGGTGTCGGGCAATGCATCAAACGCCGCAGCCGTGCCAAACACCGTAGGTTGGTTGGGGCGGGGCGTGGTGAAGTTTTTGATGTTGCTAAAATCAATCAAGGTTGAGTTTTTTGGGCAGCAACGTCTCCCCCAGGGGACGTTGCGTGAAAGAGAAAAAATAAGGAATAAGCAATAATGAATAAAAATAAGGAAGTAGGGGAACCGATAATCGTGATGAATTCTAACTTCCATGGAGCATTTTTCGGTCGATGTTCGTATCGACCGAAACTGTATTGGCTTTTACTGGCGCAAGTGTGCTGCGTAGCAGGTCACTTGTGATGGCTCAAACTTGCCCGATTGTATCGGGTGTTGATGGCAATGGTGTTTATTGTTTACACTATTGTTTGTATGCTTTGTTTTATCCTGACACAGTCCGGCAGGATTGCAACGTCACAAGTGATCCGTTGGTACGGAACACTTGCGCCATCGGGGAGTGTTGCCTGTGCGTTGGCACAAGGCAGGCTCTTTTGCAAGGTTTGCTTTTGTGTGTCTGCTTTGTGTGCCTTGCAAAGGTACCTGACTTGGTGTGTTTGCATTTGAGGCTTCGTTATTTTACTCATTTCAAGCAACACTTTCAGTGTGGACAGTAGTCCGTTGTTTAGTAGTCTACATAGTTCCACTTTTGCAATATGGATATAAAAAAGAAATTCGGCAAACAAGTCAAAAAGTTGCGACTTGAAAAAGGCTTGTCCCAAGAAGCCCTTGCTTGGGAAGCTAATCTCGATAGAACTTATATTCCAAGTATTGAAAAGGGAGAAAGAAATGTTTCCATTACTGTCATGGAGCAAATTGCTAATGCACTCAAAGTGAAAATATCCGTACTTCTTGATGAGTAAAATAAAAGTCAACAAACGAAAAATGAAAGAACTTAAAGCAACTGCTGACAACAAAAGACAGTGGAACGAAAACTTTTTGAAATATACAGAGTTTATTGTCGGTCATGTAAATTATAAAGGGCTGTTCTTTGAAAGAGGTGCAGACAAAAGAGTAAAATGGGTTGTAACTGGTAAATCAGCTAAAGGCATAGAAAGAAGAAGTTGGTGGGATAAAAAATGTTCGGAACATGGAATTCAACTTGGAGCAGGATGTTATGCCAAAATTGCATACATAATTCATCCAACGAAATTGCATACATGTCAAATTTGTGGCAAAGAACTTCGGATTGAATATGTTTACCCAAATAAGAGAACTATTGAAGCATTTAAGAGGGAATTCAATTTTGCTATTCATCCTTACACAAAAGATATTTACCAAATCATTGATGAAGTTGTAAAAACAAATGGTGATATTGAAAAGGTCAAAAGAATTTTCAAAATCAAAGGAACTAATATTCCGTCTGTAGATACTTTGAAGCAACATGTAAAAGTCAATTTTGTTGATACTTATTCAAAAGCACTTTCACCAGGTGTGTTTAGTAATTCGCCCGATAGATTGGACGGTTATCATTCAGATGGAAATTGTTGTCGTGGTCAAAGTGATAAAGGTCGCCACAAATCAAATATGCAACGATATGGTCAAGATAGGAGAGTGTATGAAAACTGGGCTGATGGTGATTGGAAAATGGCAGACCGTTTGATGTCAATATTCCGAAAGCATGATTTAAGTGCCGACCATATCGGACCAATTTCACTTGGCTTTTGTCATCGTCCAAAGTTTCATCCGCTTACCAAAGCTGAAAACTCTGCAAAGAATAACCGAATGAGTTTGGCTGATGTAAAAGTCTTGCTTGGAGATGAACAAAAGGAACAGGTTGTTTCCTGGCATTCTAAATTTATTTGGGATAAACTGAAAAGCAAAGTTGCATCTGATAAGGATGCAGTGAAGTTGAGTGACTTTATGAGAAAGAATTTGCATCACATTCTCATTGTATTTTCAATGATTGATGAAAAAGGTTTCGGTAACTTTCTAGAGGAGTTTTTAAATCCTGAATACACATTCTTTGACCATAGATTTGAGGGATTTAATCCTAAAGATGGTTCATACAAAAGAGTAGTTTCTACCAAGCGAACTGGAAAAAATCAGCAAAATAATATCAAGCGTTATTATAGAGCAGCATTTGAAAAGCTACAGGAATACAAAGAAATTGAAAACAGAAAAACAAATATTTGGAACCATGAAGAAGTTGACAAGGAACTTGAAAAACTTTTTGTTTTGCTGAAAGCAAAACAAAACAAAGAGGCAAAAGCACAACTTGAAAATGTTTTCAGAGTATTAGCCAACATTGCGGAAAGCAACTGGTAATTGGTCTAAACAACTTTCGTAGAAAGTTGCAAAGTCAATTTCTCCCAACATCAATTTTTCAAAAGCAGAAGTCGGTTTGTAATTGCAAGTCATTTCAAACTCTCCAGAACCTGTCGTAAGAATTGGTAAGCCTCCAATGGCTTGTTTAACTGTTATCGGTTTTGGTTTGCTTTCGTCTTTATGGGAGAATAAAATTTTCGGTTGCGAAAATTTTTCTTTTTTGAGTGAACCGATAATTACAACTCGTCTGCGTTTTTGTGGAACTCCAAAATCTTCTGCGTTCAATTTGAATGGTGTGGATACATGGTAACCGATTTCTTCAAATGATGAAATTATTTCTTTCATTGCTGCACCCTTTCTCATTGTGAGAATGCCTGGGACATTTTCCATTACAAAAATCTCTGGCCGTATTTCCTCAACTACATAAACGAACTCTTTAAACAACTGATTTCTCTTATCGTCTGGATTTCTCCAGCCTGCATGAGAAAAGCCCTGACATGGCGGACCACCAATTATAACTCCAATCTTTTTTTGTTTTGCTGCAACTGAAATAATTTGCTCTTTAATTTCTTGTGAAGTGATGTCGCCTAAAATCAAATTATTTCCATTGTCAAATTCCGAATGGTTCTTCTTATAGGTTTCAAAAAAGTTTGGTTCTATTTCATTTGCAGCAATCAACTTAAAACCTTCCGACAAAAAACCTTCCGACATTCCACCTGCACCAGCAAACAGATCAATGAATGTCAAATTCTTTAAATGGCTTTTCAATGTTTCTGCAATTGCTCTTGCAAGCAATGGCGGAACGGCATTGCCAATTTGTTTGTATTGAGAAGTCTTGCTGCCGTAAAAAATAAAACTGTCTTTAAATGATTGCAGTCTTGCTCCTTCACGGGTTGAAATAATTCTGTCTTGTGATGGATGCAAGTTGCATCCATTACCTAAGCGATTAAAGTAAGTTGTGATGGTGTAACTCGGCTTGTCAAATTCAAGTCTGCCATAGTAAGTTGTTCGTCCACCAGATCGCCTGATTTGCTCAAGTCGTTGCGATGGAATTGTGTCGGGAATGTTTTGCCAATTCCCCCCTGCTGGAATGTGTTGAACCATTTCCCACTCCAATTTACTAAGTCCGGGTGCGATGTGGTTATACAGTTTCATAGTCAACTACTGGCTCTGCCTTTTTCTTAGTATTCAAAATGTAATTGGTTTCAGTTTTAGTCAGGCCGTAAAGTTTACAAACTATTTCGTTGGTATCGTTTTCATCATTTGAAAATTCATTCAAGTCAAAACTGTCTAAGTCAACAATCGGAAGTTCGTCTAACTCGTAATTATTTATGTGGTTATTGCTACTTGTAATTTTAAAACGCCAATTTAACAAGCCACTATTTAATATGAAATAGAGTTTTTTCAAATCAGATTGTTTCCTTGTTGAAACAATGTAGTTGCAAGAGTTTCCTATTATGTCTGTCTTTTCACAAAAAATAAATTTCAATCTTCGCTGAATATCAATGTTTGAAATCTGCTGGCAAATTAACCTCTCTTTGTTGTAGTCGTTAACTTTAAAATCATCTGATTTTTTGTTAAGAAAACTTTCAATCTCAACAAACTCTCCGTTCTTATCAATCACACTTTCATCAGAAATCATATTGCCTCTTACCAATCTCCAACCTGTGTTTTCAGAAGTAATAAACGTTTTGAATAGCGTTAAATCTAATTCGCCTCTTCTGTTTCTGATGAAAGAAATTTCTTTCATCTTTTTTTGCTTTGAGATTTTTGCAAGTATTGACCAACCAGTTTTATCAATCAAGGGAATTTCAAAGTTGGTTGGGAAAATATTTTTAATTGTTGTAAAATCAATTTCAAAAGTATTGTCCGAAATTTCAATTCCGATTTTATCTGTCTTGCTACCTTTCTGCAAATAGAAAATTACGGTTGATTGTGAAACATTCTCAAATAATTTTGCTGCTTCGGGATAATAACGAATGAAATGAAGTCGGTTAGAAAGTAAAAGATACTTGCGAAGTTTTGCAGAAGTTAAGTCGGCAAATAATGAGGATGGACAAATAATTCCGATTTGTCCGTTTGACTTTGTCAAACGAATAATCATTTCAATTGAGAGTTGATAGTAGTTCAACATTCCTTCAATTGAGTATTGATAAAATCCAGAAGTCCTGAAAAAATTTATTTGGTTTTGAACTTTGATTTGAAGATTTGCATAGTAGCCGTTCAACTTTAGCTCGCCTTCTTTCTTGTTTACTTTCAGTAAACAGTAAGGAGGATTTGAAAACACAACATCAAAACCGCCATTGGCAAAAATACTTTTGAAATCGTTTGAAAGGTCAATACTGTTCTCGTCTTCTTGCAAAAAAGTTGTCTTTGGTATCAATGCGTTTCTTATGATGATGTTTGTTGAAAGTGCATTGATAATTTCGGAATTCAATTTCGGAAAAAGCGAAATGACTTTGCATCGCAAAACTTTCAAAGCCGTTTCGTCCAAATCGACCGCAAACAAATTATTGCAAATAATTTGTTGCAAAGGCAAAGAATATTTCTTTTTCAGAATTTCAACTGCCTCAAAGTAAAACCTGCCTGTGCCACTGGCAAAATCAAGACAAGTTATTGCGTTAGCAATTACTTTTTCTTGAATTGCATTTGCAATTGTATTCTTAACTATTTCGTTTGTGATTTGCTTTAGTGTATAGACTGCTCCGTTTTCTCTTAAATGGTGTTTGGATTTTTTTCTTGTGAGTTTTCCATTTCCAATGGAAAATTCTGAATTCAAAAAAGCGATGTGCAACTCTTCAACTATCTCTGGAATTTTATCAATGTTCTTCTCAACAAAATTTTCAATCAAGGCAATTTGCTCAAACTGAAAAACCGTTTTTAATTCTTCTGAATGTTTTTTGTATTTGGAACTGATGAAAGAAGTAATCAGCGAATTGATAAGCTGATTATGAATTTTGAAAGCGATATTGCTTTCATCTGTTAGTAGTAAGTTTGCATTTATCAAATGAAGTTCCTTTGCAGAAATGGGTTTTAATTCATTTGTATTTGAAAGGAAATTCTTTTGAATTTCAAGAGCAATCATTTGTTCTTCTTTTATCAAAAAGTAGTTCAGAATATTACTGCTCATTTTGACTTCTTGGTTTTGGTTCGTTTATATTCAATTTTTGCCTCTGCTACTTGTAGAATTTCGGAGAAAGAATTTTCTTCCTGAATTTCATAAACTACAACATCGCTATAAAAAGCTACAAGTAATTTGTTCTTATCTGTTTTAAATTGGGTGGCAATTTGTTCAATCATTTGAACATTTGGTTTGCGTTCATCTCTCTCAATCTTACTTAGAGTCGATTGGTCAATGTCAAGTAAAGCAGCAAGTTTCCTTAAAGGCATTGCGGCTTCTTCTCTTAACTTTCGGATTTGAGTTCCGATACTGTCTAAATTTTGCATATATAATAATGGTCTTGACATTATTTGTCCAAATGTATAGTGTTCTCAGTTAAAATGCCAAATTCTTTAGTAAATATTTTATGGTTGTTACTAAAATGTAAGTTGTGGAAGATGGATTTTCTGCTGATGTTTTGGGTAAAGCTCATAAGAATTCCGTTCGCTGGGTGGTGGGTGGGTATGGGGAGTTGGCATTTTTAGCTCTTTATAAGTTTGGCTTTGTGTCCGGCTTTGTGTCTTGCACTGTGCTAAAACAGCTTGGGGTCGGTTCGGCAAAGTCATGAATGCTTAATTGTTTGCTGGATGTCTTTTTGGGTGTCGTACAAAACGTACATATATGCTAAGGATTTAAAAAAGACCTAACGAAACAACCGCCGTTATCACCCATCAACTGTCGCTGTTCCCCTGCTGCCACCAACACCCCCGCTCATGGGCTGCCGGGCTGGCAGTAGTAGCTGGCCGGTGGGTGAGGCTGTGCGGGGCGGCCACTACTACCAAAGACCGGAACCGCTGCTGCACAAAGCGCTGTACGTTGACAGCCCCAAATCATCCTGCTGCATGGCAGCGCTGGCGGGTATTGGTTTCTGAAGTACATTAGCCCTTTATCAATGACCTCTTAAAACGATTGACACATGATGCGCATTGGCTTTGCCCAATTTCGTTTTCGCTGTGCGGCAGTGGCGCTGGCCCTGCTCGGCAGCCAGCTTGCTACACAGGCTACGCCCATGGCCGCAGCCGCCATTGAAGGCCGCTGGGATATGACGGTTCAATTTGAAGGCAAGCTCCTGCCTTCGTGGCTGGAAGTGATGCACAGCGGATCGCACCGGCTGGTGGGTTCGTTTGTGGGTTTTGGCGGCAGTGCCCGCCCGGTTTCGAGAGTGGAATTTACGGATGGCCGGATGCGGTTTACCGTGCCGCCACAGTGGGAGGCCGGCGACCGCGACTTTGTGTTTGAAGCGCAACTGCAAGGCGATAGCCTGGTAGGTACCATGATCAACGAAGAG
This sequence comes from Bacteroidota bacterium, assembly GCA_020161435.1. GTDB lineage: Bacteria > Bacteroidota > Bacteroidia > Chitinophagales > Chitinophagaceae > Phnomibacter. The sequence continues at coordinate 68,612 of JAIUNV010000005.1, forward strand.
GGCAAGCAGTACAACTGGACGGCGCATCGTGCCCCCGACCTGGTGCGTAGCAAAGCGCCGGTGTGGGGTACACCCATCAAGCTGATTGCTCCCGGTGGCAAGGGCTGGCATGCTACAGGTGCCAACCAGTGGAAGGTGGAAAACGGCATCCTCATCAACCCGGCATCGGGCTCCAACCTGGTAACGGATCAGACCTTTACCGATTTCAAATTGCACATCGAGTTTCGCTATCCTGCGGGTAGCAACAGTGGCGTGTACCTGCGGGGCCGCTACGAAATACAGGTGGAAGACAGCTATGGCAAGCAGCCGCAAAAAGATTTGCTGGGGGCGGTGTATGGCTTTATTAAACCGAGTGAAAATGTGGCCAAAAAAGCAGGCGAGTGGCAGAGCTACGACATAACGCTGGTGGGCCGTTTTGTAACGATTGTGGCCAATGGTAAAACCATTGTGTGCAACCAGGAAATACCGGGTATTACGGGTGGTGCACTTGATAGCAACGAAGGAGCTGCCGGCCCTATTATGCTGCAGGGCGACCATGGTGCGGTGGAGTATCGCAATATTGTGATTACGCCAGCGAAGTGATTTAGCTGAGAAATAAGTTAATGCGTTTTTAGCGCAGCATTTATTCTCATGTTTTTCATTCATGCTTCATCACGCAACGCGGTTTTGGTAGCAGCATTGTTACTTTCTTTTTCTTGAAAAAAAGAAAGTAACCAAAGAAAATTCAAGGCAAACCCGAAGGCTCCGCCCGTTTTGCCTGGCCAACGCCACCCTCTGTGTGATTTATCTATGAAAACTTTACTTAGCCTTCTGCTTGACGACCTAAGTTTCTATTTTAAAAGAACAACACCTAGTTGCAAATAGCAAAGCCGGCTGCTACAGGTAGCCGGCTTTTTTTGTACATCAGGCAAAAGCATGACAAAAGTCGCAACAATTGCTGCGCCGGGCTGTTACCTTTTCATCATGCAAATAGTTACTTCTATACAACGCTTTGTACTGCTGCTGGTTCTGCTGGCTACTGCCCAGTTTGCACAAGCACAAGATGCCTGGAAACTCAAGAAAGATGAAGACGGGGTGCAGGTATACATGCAAACCAAGGAAGGTTCGCCGTTTAAGATTGTAAAAACAGTAACGGTGCTCAACACTACGCTGACGAAAGTAGCAGCCGTTTTGCTGGATGTGATGAAAACGCCAGAGTGGGTGTATGGCACCAAAACCTGCAGCATACTCAAGCAGGAGTCACCACAGGTGGTGTACTACTATGCCGAAATAGACATGCCCTGGCCGGCCAGCAACCGCGACTTTGCCATTCGCATTTCGATGTCGCAAAACCCGCAAACAAAAGTGATAACGGTGTTGGCCGAAAACCAGCCCACTTTTACACCGGAGAAAAAAGGATTGGTACGCATACAGCATTCGGCGGGTAAGTGGACGATTTCGCCTGCAGGTGCCGGTAAAGTACGGGTGGAATATGTGCTGCAGGTAGACCCCGGTGGCAGTTTGCCTGCCGGCATCGTCAATATGTTTTCGTATGAAGGTCCGTTTGAATCTTTCCGCAGCCTGCAGCGTCAGGTAGACAAGCCTGCGTATGCGAATGTGAAAATTCCGTTTATTGTGGAGTGAGGAGAACTTACGCCCACTCAATCCCCAGTCCCGGTTGATCACTCAGCAGCATTTGTCCGTTGAACAACTTGAAACCGCCGTGTACAAAATCGCGGCTGAGGTCGAAGCTGCCATCCAAATCGAGGTAGCGGGTATGCGGGCAGCTGTAAGCTACGTGCAGGGCACCGGCTATGCTGGCCATGCTCTCATCGTTACAACCCCAAAACAAGCGGATGCCTGCCGTGGCTGCCAAGCTGGCAATATCCAGTGCAGGCAGTATTCCCCCACATTTCATGAGCTTGATATTGTAAATGCCGTAAGGTGCAGGCGGATGACTTAACCGCCAGGCAGCATGCACATCTGTCAGCGATTCATCTGCACAGAGCTGCGACCGTTGTACAATGGGCAAAGCATTCAACTGTGCATCTTGCCCTACGGGTAATGGTTGTTCTATCAACTCCACATTCGCTGCTGCTGTTTGTTCCAAAAAATGACGCAGCATATCCAAGGTATATCCTTGGTTGGCATCCACCCGAATGATCATGTCGGTGCCACATTGCTCCCGCAGTTTGATGATGCGTTCTGCGTCTTCTGCTACCGACAATCCTGTTTTCACTTTCAATACTGTAAAGCCTTGTTGCGTCAGGTCTTTGGCCATGTGCAAGGTTTCTGCAACTGGTTGAATGCCGATGGTAACGGAAGTGGGCAGCTGCCGGTGCTTGCGACCGTAGAAATCAACAATGGGAATGCCGAGGTATTTGCCAAAGGCATCGTGCAGGGCCAAGTCAATAGCCGCAATGCTGCCGGGTTGGTGGGCGTATTGTATGCTGGCTTCCGCAATCATCGACCGGAAGCGGCGGATATCTCTGCCCAAAAATTGCTGCAGAAAATCCTGCTGCAAATTGTGCCATGTTTGCGCCGGTGTTTCGCCCACCACTTCTTCAAACGGATTGGCGGCACCAATGCCCGTGATGCCATTGCTCAGCGTTATTTCCAGGAAAACAATTTCTGTATCGGTGATGGTTTTGTAGGCAATGCTGTAAGGAACCTTCAGCGGCAACTTTTCCAAACGGGCTTGTATGCGGGTAATGTTCATGGCTATGCAATGAGTGATTGAAGAATGGGCAATGCTTTTTGTACGCCTTCCTGTAGTGGCAGCAGTACCGGTATGCCCAGTGCCTGCTCATACTGCTGCTGAAAGGCATACGCTTCTTCGGTGCTGCAATGCTCGGTGTTTAGTGCAATGGCTATCACCTTGGCACCATAGGCAGCAATCAACGCCACTTCCGACTCCAGCGAATGTATAGCACCCCAATGTGGCAGGTGATCATAGTAAGTGCGTTTGGGCGCATGTACCAGCACTACGTGTTTCGCATTGCCCGATACCAGCATTTCCGAACCACAAGGACCACTTGGATTGCGCAGGGCACTTTGCCCTTCAATGAAAATAATATCGGCACCGGTTTCTTTCCAGCAGCTGGTGATGGCATGTTCAAGTTCTCCACTGATAAAATCGTTGAGGGTAGAATCGAAAATGAAACCATATTTACCGCCTTGCAGCCATCCTGTTTGTCCGGTGTAAATCATCTGCGCATTCATGTTGGCTTGCTGGCAGGCTTGCAGCAGCAATCTGCAGGTCGTTCTTTTGCCGAGGGCACAGTCGGTGCCAATCACTGCCACAATAGGAGCGGTTACTTCAAATATCGAAGCATCCCAAAAATGCAAATCCTGCCGGCGTTTGGGCTTGCGAATGTCGATGAGTTGCGCACCATGTTTTGCTGCCAGCTCTTGCATGTCAGGCATATCATTCAGGTAGTCGTGCAGTCCATTCACTAATGAAATGCCATGCTCCAAACAGCTATGCAGTATGGGTTTGAAATGCGCTGGTAAAATACCACCTACCGTAGCAATACCGATGATGCAAAATTGGATATTGTTTATCTGTGCCAATGCTGTTTGTACATCGGGCAGCACGGGTATGTTGCGGTGTTGTCCATCGAGCACTTCGCCGGCATCTTTACCAGCATGTGTGGCATCAATGATGGCAGCAATGTGAAAACGATCTGTGCCACGAATAAGGCCATGTGCAGTTTTAGCATCCGATTCGTGAAGCATGCCATCGGTGAGTACTATGGCTGTAGGGAGAGAAGCAATGTTTGTCATGCTGGAAAGATCAAATGTTTACAATCGGGAAACAAAAACGCCGGGAAACTTTCCGGTGTGTTGCAGTTGTTGATAGGCCAGTACACCATTTACCCAAACGCTTTGTATGCCATTGCTCAGTGCCTTGGGGTTGGCAATGCTGGCATTGTCTTTAACAGTTGTCGGGTCTATCAAAACGAGGTCTGCAAAATAGCCGACAGCAATACGACCACGTTGTTGTATGCCGGTTTGCTGTGCGGCCAGCGCCGTCATTTTATGAATGGCCATTTCCCAGCTCAATACTTTTTGCACGGTTACGTATTGATGCAGTATTCTGGTAAAGCTGCCATAGCCTCTGGGATGTCCGCCATTACCGCCATCGCTGCACATGTTGGTGTATGGCCACTGCATAAAATCGGCAATGTCTTTTTCATACATCGATTTACCCATGATGGTTTCTATACCGCCGGCATCGGGGTTGGCTTTGCGGAAACTATCGGCAGCGGCCACCATGTACAGTAAGGTTTGTGCGGCAGTTTCATTGCGCAGTTGGGCAATCTCCGCTACCGTTTTGCTCACATAGTTTTTGTTGGGCGCAAAACGAACCATCACACTGCCTGCAGGGTCAAACAAATGTTCGGTAGCGTAGGTAGCTGCAGCCAGACTGGTAAAATCTTTGTTGGGAAACAATACCCGGATGGTGCTGTTCCAAAAATCATACGGGTAGCAATCAGCGGTAACCATGATGCCGGCCTTGCGGGCAGAATCAAGTTTGCGCAGCAGGGTAGGCGCAGTGCCCCATTTGTCTTTCAATGCAATTTTAATGTGTGAAATCTGCACCGGAATATTGGCCTGCTGACCAATGTTGAGAATTTCATCAATGGCAGCATCCATGTGTATGTCTTCGCTGCGGATATGGCTCATGTAACGGCCTCCGTACTGTGCAGTTGTTTTGACCAGCGCCACTACTTCATCGGGATGGCTGTAAAAAGAACCTTCGTATTCGAGCCCGGTGCTTAATCCCAACGAGCCTTGCTGCAATTCTTGCTGTAGCTTTTGCTGCATGGTGCTGAGTTCTTTTGCCGTGCTGGTTCGGTAAATGTCATTGGCACCCATGGCTATTTCCCGAAGGCTGGTTTGGCCGGTATAAGTAGCCACGTTCACCGCTACGGGACGTTTTGCCAGTTGTGCTTTGATGCTGTCTATCCAATCGCTGTCACCATCTTGTCCGGTAATGATGGTGGTAACGCCTTGATTCAAAGCGGCCAATGCTTCAGGTGCTTCATCGAGATTGCCATATAAATGACTATGCGTATCAATAAAGCCCGGTGCCAGAATCTGTCCATTGCCTTGCACAATGTTTTCACCGGGCAATGCCTGCAGCGAACCCACGGCCACAATGCGATTGCCCGCAATACGTACCGATCCTTTGTACATGGGTTTGCCGCTGCCATCAGCTATCAGCACCTGCTGAATGAGGGTTGACTGTTGTGCTGCTGAAATATTTGCCGAAGCAATCAGCATCATCGAAAAAAAGATACGCCACATAGCGTTTGAATTTGGCGAAAGTTAAAGGAGAACTTTGCGTAGAAAAAATGCTTTTACCCGATAGCCATTCTTGCTTGGCCAACACCCGAAATGCTTGGGTAAAGGAAACCGAGAAACCGTAAGTTTGAAGCATTCTACAAGAGAGGAATGCAGTAATACATGAAGCAATTGTTTATCAATATACGCCAGCTGGTGGGTGTGCAGCAACCGGCGCAACCCTTGCGGGGCGAGGCTTTGGGCCAACTGCCGCTGTTGGAAAATGCCTACCTGCAAGTGGTGGATGGTCGCATTGCCAGCTTTGGTGCCATGTCGGAGGTAACCACCGATATGCTGCACGAAGCCAGCCATATCATTGATGCTGCCGGTCGATTATTGTTGCCGGGCTTTGTCGACAGCCATACGCATTTGGTATTTGCCGGCACCCGGGAAGCAGAGTTTGTACTCAAGTTGCAAGGTGCCAGTTATGCGGCCATTGCAGCAGCTGGTGGTGGTATCCACAGCACGGCTGCCAAAGTGCAGGCTGCCAGCGAAGATGCTTTGTATGAAGCAGCATGGCAACGCCTGCAAGCTTTGATGAAAACAGGCACCACCGCTATTGAAATCAAAAGTGGTTATGGCCTCACACTGGAAGCCGAATTGAAAATGCTGCGGGTGATACAACGCTTAAAGCAAACAGCGCCCATTCCCATCAAAGCCACTTTTTTAGGGGCGCATGCATTGCCCAAAAACTTTGCCGACAACCGCGATGCTTTTGTGGATGCATTGATACAACAATGGCTGCCCAAAGTAGCCGATGAAGGATTGGCCGATTTTGTAGATGTCTTTTGCGAAGCTGGTTTTTTTACTCCCGAAGAAACCATCCGCATAGCACGGGCAGCCGCAGCAATGTGGATGCCTGCCAAGTTGCATGTGAATCAATTGCAGGTATCGGGTGGGGTGCAGGCTGCCGTGGCGGTGAATGCGCTTAGCGCCGATCACTTGGAATGCATGGATGAAGCAGCCATTCAAACACTCGCCGGCTCCAATACCATTGGTACGATGTTGCCAACGGCGGCGTTCTTTTTGCGATTGCCATATCCACCTGCAAGACAATTGATTGCTGCGGGTTCGGCATTGGCATTGGCCAGCGATTACAACTCCGGATCATCGCCCAGCGGCTACATGCAGTGGGTGCTGGCATTGGCTTGTATTCAAATGAAAATGACGCCGGCAGAAGCCATCAATGCCATGACCATTAATGCAGCATTTGCATTGCAACTGGAAGAGGAAGTGGGCAGCATTGCCGTAGGCAAACGGGCGAACATCTTGCTCACCAAACCCATGAGTGGCGTGGATTACATGGCTTACGCCTTTGGCGAACAGCACATTGAACAAGTGTATGTAAATGGCCTGCCGGTCTAATTAAAAAACGGGTGGTTCTTCTTCGCCACCATCGGGGCCGTAAAAGAAAACCCAGGTGCAAAAATCTTCGCTGAAGTTGAGGAAACGATGCTCCACACCGGCTTTTACAAACAGGTAATCGCCGGGGCCGAATGGCACGGTGTTTCCGCCGTTGTAAAATTCACCGTGGCCCGCAATCACCACGTACATTTCATCGCGGTTGTGCGGTTGTTGAAAGTCGACACGCTGTGGTTTGTAAATTTCAGCTGTCATGCTGCCATGGCGAAATACTTCGGTAAACAACTTTTCTGAATGACGGAGCAATTCCAGCGCCTTGCTTGCAGATACGTGCATTGGCTTACGATTTGGTCTAAGTACAAATTACAACTTTTCCTTCATGGACTCATCATTTGGCTATCGATTGCTTTAGTAGATTCAACGCTTAATTTTTTAGTAACACATTTCATAGAAAGCATTTGCAAAAGGATTGACAGTACATGAATTGTATGATGCACAAACAGACTAGTGATTCGATAAGAAAAGTGTATTTCAACATTCAATGCTGATCTTAATTTTTCTGATATTGATGCAGTATTCAATCCCGAAGGGATGGCATGATTCTAGAAAATAGCGGCACCAAAAGCCGCAAAACCCCGAAGGGGTGAAATACAATTCTTTTTTTAATGATAATCAGGAATGGGAAAAATCTATATCACCCTTTGAGGGTTTGGGTGATTTCAACATTACATCTTCTCTATAATCATTTCACCCCTTCGGGGTTAACTATCCGATAGATTTGTTGCTGTAAAAAAATGGAAGGCCAAGTGAACTCAACGGGTTGAATGTTTTTTTAGCGTCTTAAGCCATTATCTTTCCAAAAATCAAATCCATGTTGCAGAAGCTCTCCACCATTTGTTTGCTGGCAGTAATGGCCATTGCCTGTAGCCAATCGCCAAAGGCCGACCTGGTTATTCAACACGCCGATGTGTACACCGTAGACAGTGCCCGGAGCAAAGCGCAGGCCGTAGCGGTAAAAGACGGCCGCATTGTGTTTGTAGGCAGCGATGCTGATGTGGCCGCATGGATTGGCAGCAACACCGAAGTGATAGATGCCAAAGGTGCTTTTTTGATGCCCGGTTTTATTGAAGGACATGGACACATTCACAACCTCGGCGATTTTTTGCGTGACATCAATTTGATGCACGTGAGTGGCTATGATGAAATAGTAGCCAAGGTGGCAGCAGCCGCTGCCAAAGCCAAGCCCGGCGAGTGGATTGTAGGCCGCGGCTGGCATCAGGAAAAATGGACCAACAAACCTACAGAGCAATACCTCGGGTATCCATACCACGATGCATTGAGCAAGGTATCGCCCAACAACCCGGTGATTCTGACGCATGCCAGTGGTCATTCTTTGTACGTCAATGCAAAAGCGTTAGAGCTGGCGGGTATCACTTCAGCCACGCCCAATCTAACGGGTGGCGATATTGTTAAAGATCCTTCCGGCCGCCTGGTGGGTGTGCTGGAAGAAACGGCGATGGGCCTGGTACGCAAAGTGTATGGCGATTATGTCAATCAACAAACCGAAGCCGAACGCAAAGCCAAATGGTGGGCAGGTATGGAGTTGGCCGAAGCCGATTGTTTGAAAAAAGGCATTACTTCTTTTGTAGATGCCGGTTCATCGTTTGAGCAAATCCGCTGGATGAAAGAGATGGCACAGCAAAACAAACTGCAACTGCGCCACTGGATGATGATTCGGGATGGCAACGCTTCTTTGCGGGCCAATGCGGATGTGTTTCCCATCATCAACGAAGGCAATGGACACCTGACGATGAATGCGATTAAAGTATCGCTGGATGGCGCTTTGGGCAGCTATGGTGCATGGCTGCTGGAATCGTACAGCGACCGCAAAAATTTCACGGGGCAAAACACCTTCAACATGGATTCGCTGCGGGCCATTGCCGATTTTGCCTGGCAGAAAAACATTCAGTTGTGTGTGCATGCCATTGGCGACAAAGCCAACCGCGAAACCGTGAATATTTTTGCAGACCAGATTCAGAAAGATAAAAGCAGAGATCACCGCTGGCGGGTAGAGCATGCACAGCATGTACACCCCAGCGAAATTGGCCGCTTCAAAGAATGGAACATCATTGCCAGTATGCAGGGCATTCATTGCACCAGCGATGCGCCGTTTGTGCCCAAGCGCCTTGGCGAAGAACGCAGCCGCACCGGTGCCTACATGTGGAAGGCGTTTATGCAAGCCGGTGTGTTAGTAAACAACGGTACTGATGTGCCGGTAGAAGATGCTGATCCTATTCCCAACTTTTTTGCCAGTGTTACCCGCCAATTGAAAGATGGCAGCACGTTTTATCCCGAGCAAAAAATGAGCCGCGAAGAAGCCGTGTACAGCTACACCATGGCCAATGCCAAAGCGCAGTTTGAGGAAAAGGACAAGGGTAGTATTGAAGTTGGAAAGTATGCCGATTTTGTAATGCTCAGCAACAACCTGCTTACCTGCAGCGACAGTGCTATTCTGCAAACCAAAGTGCTCAAAACCATCGTGGGTGGTAAAGTGCTGTTTGGTAAATAATCATCATTACATTCTTCACCTACTTTGTATTGATGAAACCTCAGGTCACTTTTTCTGCAGTGTTGCAACGCTTTCAGCAAATGGGCGAAAAAACCGGCTGGACCTACGTTGTGGTACCGGAGAAAATGTCGTTGCAACTGCATAGTGCCGACCGCAAGGGCTATCGGGTAAAAGGTTGGTTGAATGAAGTAGCAATTGCACAAGTAGCCCTCCTGCCGATGGGCGAAGGCGAAATGATTTTGCCCGTGAATGCGGCCATGCGCAAACAACTACAGCAGCCTGTTGGCGCAACTATTCAAGTACGTTTAAGTAAAGATGAAACGGAACTTACCATTGCGGCCGACCTGCTGGCCTGCCTCGAAGATGAACCGGAGGCGATGGCGTTTTTTCAATCGCTGGCAGCTTCGCACCGCAAGTATTTCAGCAAATGGATAGACGATGCCAAAACTGATGCCACCCGCACCAAACGCCTGGTACAAGCCGTGGAAGGATTGAAACGGAAAATGGATTATGGCACGATGATACGATGGGGAAGGGAGCAAAAACTTTGATGTTTGATGTACGATGTCTGATATTTTGGAATAAGAAATAAGGAATAAAAAATAGGTTGATTTCAAGTATATGGAAACACACTATTTAGCAGGTTATTATTTACTCAAATTGAAACCATTAGACTTTGGTGACGATATTAATAAGACTGTTTGGACTTGCGGAAATTGTTTAAATATATCGGCTTTTGATAATTGGTGTCTTAGTTTGGGTTATGAAAAGCTCGATAAAAAGGACAAGAAGGCTCTAAATCTTACTGACGATAAAATAAATGAAATTTATCACTGGACTGACAGTAGGTTTTCTGACTTAATCAATGGGTTTGCAGATTTAGAAACAGCAAAAGAGTTTAAGGATTTGTTTTATAATTCAAGAGACGATATTCAAATACTCGGTCTTTATTTTCCTCAAACTGACGCAGAATTATTAATTGAAGATTTTAGAGAGGGTAATAATGTTGATGAATTTAACTATAACAATGGGGATATTGGAATTCGGAAAAACTTGCAAAAGAAAATTGTAGAACAAGCTGATTCTAACGAAGAGTTTTTAGGTTACGACTTTATTGGTGTAGAAGGTGATGGCTCTTTTCATTCTTTTTATTGTAGTAATATAACAAAGACGTTAACCACCAAGTTTAATCTTAAGACGAATGCGTTTGGACTTTTTGATGAAATAGAAAACAGAGAAGAAATCAGAGCTTATTTAAATGACCCAAAATCACTCTTAGAACCTTTGCCATATTATTTCGCAAAAGTTACAAGAGTTAAATATGTCTGACATTCAATAAGAATTTTGTGCAAGTTTGGCTGACAGAATGCAACCGACACGTCTTTGACAGAACTTTTAAAGAAATATGAAGGTGTAGCAAACCAACCCGAAAACACCAGCTATCAAAAATCCTACATCAGTTTTATACCCACCCCGCCCTGCGGGCACCCCTCCGCAGGAAGGGAGAAAGTGAATCAACAATTATGATTGCACTCCACCAAATCATACATCGTACATCAGACATCCAAAAATCTCCTTACCATCTTACCGTGAGTTTGATATTCACCAATCTTGGAGTGAGGCGGTTGGGGATGGCAAAGCTGTTGTTGTCGAAATCTTTGATGAGGGCATAGCTGATGGTGTTGGCTCGGTCGAGCAGGTTGAACACTTCTACACTCAGCAGCATGCTTTCGATATTGCGGAACGGATCGTGGCTACGGCGCAGGCTTTTATCGCCACCCACCAGCAGGTAGCTAAAGCCCATGTCTACCCTGAAGTATGAAGGTATTTCCAACGCATTGCGGTAGCGTACACTACCGGGAATATTGTACGGCAAATTGCTGCCATACAACAATTGCGTATGCACCCGAAAGTTTTTGTTGGTGGTAAGGTAGTCGCTGAAAAATAAACCAATATTGAGGCGTCGGTCAGTAGGGCGGCGTAGCCAGCCAACATCCATGCGGGTGCTGTCGGTGGCAATTTGGTCTTGTGTGTTGGCGGTAATGAGTTCGCCATCTTTATTAAAATACTGCTGGTAAAAATCGCCATCAATATTTTCCATCGATTTCATAAAGCCCACACTCAACCAGCTTTCTGCATCTTTCACCAACTCGCCAAACAAGCGCCCTTCTACACCATAGGCATAAGCCTTGGCATTATTCTCACCTGCATAACGCAGCCTTACGTTATCAATATCGTAGGTCACTACATTCCACATGTTTTTGTAATACGCTTCGGTGCTCACCCTAAAAGGTCTGTCCATCATTTTGAAAGCATAATCCATACCGCCGCTTACCTGCCAGCTGCGTTGTGCTTTCAAATCGGTATTAACACTGCCATCGGGGCGGCGCATTTCTCTGTAAAACGGCGGTTGATGATACAGTCCCGCACTGCCTTTAAAAATCACATCCCGTTTCCATTGCAGTGGCGCATAGCTTACACCCACCCGAGGTGAGAGCAGCAACTCATTGTTGAGGGTATTGTAATTGTAACGTAAGCCAGCTTGCAGATTCAGCCCATTGTTTTTGTTGAAAGCAATATTGTCTTGCACATAGCCATTCATGCGCCAGGCTTCAATAGTTGCGTTGCCTTTGAGGTTGCGAAACACTTGTAGCGGTCCGGCATTGTTGGGCAGGCTGTACCCGGCGCTGTCCTGGTATTCAAATTCATTCAGCGCATCGGTAATGGTATTGCGTTCTACACTGTGGCCAAACTGCCAGTAGTGCCGGCCCTTGTCGTAACTGCCTTTCAGCGAAGCGTTGAGTACTTGCACATTCAGCTCATTGCGGGCATAGTTGAGAAACACACCAGCACCAAGCGGGTTGGCAATGAGTCCGAAACTAGAAGAGGCTTTGTCAAAATCCCGTTCGCCAAACAAGTAGCTACCGGCAATGTTGATGTTCTCCGCTTCCTTGTTGTTGAAGTAGGAGAGCATGCCTTTCACTTTCAGTTTGTCATTTACCTGATGCGTAGCCGACAGGCCCAACATGCGGGTATTGTATTTGTCTACTTCCTGGCCGGTAAAGAAAATATCGAGGCCAAGGTTGGCAGCAAACTGCGACGTAAATACAGAGGTCGTTTGCTGACTTTCCTTCGGCTCCAAATCGAAGCGGGTGCTGCTGAGGTTGCCCACCATATCGAGCTGCCACTTGTTGTTGGGGGCATAGCTAATCACCGCTTGCACATCATTGCTCGATGGTTGGTAGTTGCCCTTGGTTTCCTGAGCACTCAGCAGGTTGCGCAGGTTGCGGTTGCGAACACCAAACAGGTAAGTCACTTTGCTGTTGGCAGCAGTACCTTCTGCATGCAGGCCCTGCTCCAGCAAACCCACGTAGGCACTGCCTTTAAAGGCGGTGGGCTTTTTGTATTGCACATCCAGCACACTACTCATTTTATCGCCATAGCGGGCCTGAAAACCACCGTTGTAAAAATTGACATTACGCACCAACTCCGGATTGATGAAACTCAATCCTTCCTGTTGTCCGTTGCGAATGAGGTAAGGTTTGAACACCTCAAAGTCATTTACATAAATGAGGTTTTCATCGTAGCTGCCGCCCCGCACATTGTACTGGCTGCTTAGCTCGTTGTTGCTACCCACCAATACCTTAATCATGCTTTCCACACCGGTAATAGGTGAGGGATTTTGTGTAATGAATTTTGGATTGATGCTGACGAGGCCCGCTTCGCGGCGGTCTTTTTTGCTGGTTACTTCTACGGGTGCCAGTTCGCTGCGGCCGGGTTCCATGCGTACAAAAATGTTTTCCTGCTCACCGGGGTTTAGCAAAAAACGCAGCTGTTGTGTTTGATAGCCTGCGTAAGAAAACACCAGTGCAATAGCCCTGCCCGAACGAACATTGATGACAAAACGGCCGCTGTCGTTGCTGGTAACGCCGCTGTTATTGCCCAGCACTACTACACTTACGCCTGCCATGGGTTCGGCTTTTTCATTCATGATTTTACCAGCAATACTGGCTTGCTGTGCCAGCAATGGCCCGCAAAAAAACAGGAGTAAAAAAACGACGAATGTTGACTTGTACATGTGCGGTAGAATACTGCGGGAAATTAGGAAAGAACAGTGGTTTGCCACACAATCATTTTATCCGCAATACAGCGTCGGTTATTGTTTGGTAAATGGCAATACGGTACGTTGCTGTTGCAGCCATATTTCCGCAAAGTATTGTCCTGCTGGCAATGTGGCTACATCTACACTCAATACCTGACGGCCTTGCAACAGGCTGCGCTTTTCTTGCAACAGCAGTTGGCCATTGGCCCCACGAATGCAGATGGTTGCAACTGCTGCATTCGTGGCCAATAGCGACAGCTGCAATTGCTGCTGCACAGGATTGGGATAAATGCGCATGCCTGCAGGTTGCTGCTGTTGTAATTGCACAATGGCGCTGTATTGCCACAGGCCCTGCGCATTTTGCCAGGCCAGTTGATAGTAGGCATTGGCAACGGGTTGTGCTACTACATATTGCAACATGCCGTCCCGCTGTGTGTTGTTGATGCTGGTCAGCGTTGTAAAATCACGACCATTGTTACTGTGCCGCAATTCAAAACGTCGCACCTCTTCTGCACCTGTGTATTGCCACTGCAACCTGTGCGTATTGCTGCTGGTTACTTGTCCGCCAAAAGATAGTAGTCGCAATGGCAGCAATGCACTGCTTGGCAGCTTGTAGGCATACACATCCGATTCGGCAGGTGTGTTGCGGTAATCTTCCCAGGCTATGTAAATATCACCGTTGGCATCGGCTGCCACACCGGGGTTAACCGATATGCTGCTGCGGTTGCAAATAGCTACTGCACCACCACTTACGGGTAAACCTGTAGCTACCAAAAAACGATACCCAAATATGCGGTCGTTATCGGTATCGTAGGCTATTATACCGTTGCCCACACCATCTTCAGATAAACTGTAATTGATAATGTGCGACTGACCACTTACCACAGCTATGCCATTGCTGGCGTATTGTATAATGCCATTTGAATTGAGGCGCTGCACATAAACAGCACCCAGTGGTGCATTGCGCAGGTCGAACCACGCCGCTAAAATGCCGCCATTGCCATCAGGTACCGTGAGGGTGTTGTACAAATCGGCTCCGGTGGTATTGCAAATGGATACGCCATTGGCTGCCCACTGTACCACGCCGCTGTTGTTCACCCGCTGCGCATAAAAATCGGCCCTGTATGGAAAGCTCAGTCCATTGTTGGCATCGTTGCGATAATCGCTCCAGCTGATGATGGCACCGCCCACATTGTCGCTCACCATAGAGCCACCGGGGCGTATGGTTTCCCGAAACTGATTGCTGGTTTGGTTGCAAACAACAGTGCCAGTGCCCCATTGCAAAGCGCCGCTGCTATTGAGGCGTTGCGCATAAATATCCCAGTTGGTATACGCACCATTTCCATTCACAGCACTGTTGCGGGCATCCATCATCGCAATGATGGCACCGCCAATGTTATCGGCAACAATGCCCATGGGTTTTGATACATTGGCATTTACCTGCACACCGTTGGCCGTCCATGCTGCAGTACCATTGTTGAGTATGCGTTGCGCATAGGTTTGGCTGGCATCGCTGTTCGATGGGTCGTTGCGTAAATCGAGCCAGGTTACAAAAATGCCACCTAATCCATCGGGTGCCAGGTCGGCTTCGTATTGGTCATTGGCTGCATTACATACTACAACGCCATTGGCTCCCCATAATACAACACCGGTATTGCTCACTTTTTGCGCCAGCACATCGTAGTAGGCGCCGTTTATTTCATCAAATACAATAAAGAAACCACCATCTCCATCGCTTAGCACCCGGTTGATGCTGCGGGGTTTTGTAGTGCTGCACAGCTTTTTGCCTGCATAGGTGCCGGGTACCGACCATGCCGTATTGCCGTCACTATCTATCAGGTCGAAATAAATATCGGGCGATGTGCCGTGGCGATAATCTTCCCACACCACGATGGTGCCGCCCAAGCCATCGGGTATTACATAGGGCTTGCTTTGGTTGGCAGCATTGGTTACTACCCGTGTAGATGCCGAAGCAGGATCATTATCCCACTGTGCCAGCAGCATGTTGTAGATGCCCAAAAAGCATACTAAAATCAGCCATTTTCTCATACCCCCAATTGTACCTTGATATTGCAAAATATTGGCATGGGAACGGGATGTGCTGTAGTAATTGCCAACAAAGCAGTCTGCTGTGTGGATTCGCCGTTTTTTTACCTGTTAAAGGTACATCATTTGCAGGGCCTTTGCCAGCTGGTACTTACTTTTGCCGCTTTATTATTAGCAAGCCTACAACCGCATTTATGCAGGACCTGGAACCATTTTACCGTTGGCGTGATATGTATGTGAGTGAGGAGGATGAACGGAGTCCTTTTTACGGGGTAGACCATAGCCATTTTGAGTACTCCACCACGGTGTACAATTTTTACATTCATCCGCAGTGGGATGATATGGGCAGCAAAACGCTTTTTCTGAAAGTGCTGTATGCCAACTACCGCAAGGGTTTTGTGATTATCGAACTGATTGGTGAATGGAACGATGCTATTGAAAACGACATCATGACGCTGCGCCGCGAAGTGACGGATCATTTCATGCACGAAGGCATCCATAAGTTTTTGCTGATTGCCGAAAACGTGCTCAACTTTCACAGCAGCGAGGCCGATTACTACGAAGACTGGTTTGAAAATGTGGCCGATGAAAGTGGCTGGATTGTGTGCCTGAACATGCCGCAGAGCAGCCAGCACGATTTCAGGAAACTCAAACTCAACTATTACGTAGAACTGCAGGAGCGGACCGACTGGCGCAAGTACACCCCGGAAAATTTGTTTAAACTGATAGATGACGAACAAAAAAAGCGACTCGCATAAGAGCCGCTTTTTTTCATTTATCCTTTGCCGTTGAACAAGGCTTTGAGTTCGGTAGCATCATCGGGTTTCATTTTTCCACCGAGGATGAGGCGCAGCTGGCGGCGGCGCAGGGCACCATCGTACAGTTCTTTTTCCGCTTCCGTTTCGGGTATTACCTCCGGCACGGTGCGGGGACGGTCGTTGGGGTCGAGGGATACGAAGGTGAAGTACGCTTCGTTGCTCTCGTACTTAAACTGGTGCAGGGTGTCTTCGCCCCATACTTTCAGGTGTATTTCCATACTGGTATTAAAAGCCCGGGTTACCTTGGCTTCAATATGTACGTAGTGGCCCAGTTTGATAGGGTTTTTGAAAGAAATATTGTCGACCGAAGCGGTCACAACCGGTGTATTGCAATGCTTGCTGGCGCAGTAGGCGGCGGCAATGTCCATCCAGTACATCAGTCGGCCGCCCATGAGGTTGCCAAAAGTGTTGGTGTCGTTGGGCAACACCAGTTCGTTCATGTGGTTAATGCTGTCAGATACTTTTTTTGCGTTCATGCCGCGAAGGTAAGGGAGCCGGGGAGGATATCTGATGTACGATGTCTGATGGCTGATGTACGATGTCTGATATGTAAAGTACGATTCGGAGCTGCCGTTGTGGGTGTTATCTGCCGCAAGCTCAAAGAAGTAAGCAATACAGTAATGCGTATCAGTTGGTGATAACAACAACTGTGGAGACAAAGATTACTCCTGATTTAGCATGGGAGTAATAGAATCAACCGTGATTAGACCGACTGATCCGCTATCCTGCAATGTAAGACTAGGCTGTATGTCATCAGATGTGTTGGGTTTTCCATCATTGCCTACGGAAAACAGCAGGTATTTGTTACCCTTTTTTTCATAGTAAAAATGGGTTGATGTTTTTTGCTGATTCAATTGTATTGGGTCGGCGATGGACACATTGGCGTTGTCAATGAGTAATTGGGGTAAACTATCCGGGTATTGACCGTGTTGGGATTTATAAAACTCTAGTTCTTTCACCAAAGTATTGAGTTGCTGCTGCGATAGCTTACTGAAACCTTGTTTGAAAACAGTTGTATGTTTCATGGCATAAAACAAACTGCTGTAGATGACAATGCTCCATACAATACCCGCAATGCCAATGATGACGAGTTTTTTATTTCTGTATTTGAAGATGCCGTACAGCAGCAAACCTAATCCAACAAATGCACCAACTAATGGGATGATGCACAATAATCCCAACCAGTATGGAGGTGTAGCTGCTTTGTATGTGGAATGACGAGGCATGATTCAAGGTAATTGGATTTATGCTACAGAATTAGATAAATGACAACGTCACGTATACTTATTTACTAAGAAACAAACATTTGGTCTAGCCAGATTTTTTGAAAAGATAGGAACCGCCTAATGCAAAAAAGACAGTCAGTATTATGCCAGCTATAAGCTCTGTAATGGTATCTTCTTCGGGAAATAAAAACAAATCAGTATCAGGTTTGTGCAACATGTTTAATGACTGGCCTACTGCCAACCCATCAACCAATTTGCAAGAAGTTCTTAGAACAAATTCTTGTCTTTCGTAACTGATTCTGATGAATTTGTTTCTATAGCCAGAATTGCAATCAGGAAGTGCTTTTACTATTACCGTTACTGTTTCTCTTGTTTGTGATAGCTTGTATGCGGCCACTTTGTGAGGTAAAACCAAACTAACAAATATGATAAACATCAAGAAAGACAATAGCGCAAATACTTTCATGAGAAGTGGTTAAATCTAACATCAGATATCAGCCATCGTACATCCCACATCCTTACATCTCCACTCTAACCTTTTCGCATTGCTGCAAGAATGCCGGGTCTACGTCGGCTCCAATGCCGGGTGTTTGCGGAGTGCTGATGACCATGCCGTTGTATTGCACACCGCCCATCACGGGGTCTTCCAGGTGGCCCATCAGGCTGGTGTCCAAATCAAAAAATTGAATATTGGGGCAGGCGAGGGCCAGGTGGGCCTTGGCCGACACCGCCAGCCGGCTTTCGAGCATGCCGCCCAGCATATTGGGAATATTGCCTTGCTGGCATACGTCGTGTATGCGCAGTGCTTCTTGTATGCCGCCGGCCTTGCTCAGTTTGATGTTGATATAATCGCAGGCATTTTTGCGGATGAGGCGTTCTGCATCGTGATGGGAGAACACACTTTCATCGGCCATGATTTTAATCTTGCTGATGCGCCGTAGCGATGGCATTTTATCGTCGAGCAATTTGGGCATGGGCTGTTCGCAAAACTGCACGTTTAATTCTTCCATACCGGTGAGGGCAAAAACGGCCGCTTCAAAATCCCAGCCCTGGTTGGCATCAATCCGTAGTCCGATATGCGGGCCTACAGCCAGGCGAATGGCCTGCATGCGTTGAATATCTTCCGCAGGATTTTTACCGAGTTTTATTTTCAGCACATTGGCCTTCATGCGTTGCACGTAGTCTACCGCTTTGGCAGCCATGGCTTCGGCTGTGCCAATGCCAATGGTGAGGTCACTTTCTATTTCACGGTAACTGCCACCGAGGTATTGATACAGCGGCATGTTCGCTGCTTTGGCAGCAAGGTCGTACAGCGCCATGTCGAAAGCACTTTTGGCTGTATGGTTGCCGGCAATATAATAGTCGAGCTCCTGCATACGACCCGCAATATCACGGGCATCTTTTCCCATCCAGATGTTGGCAAAATCTTTGGCCAGCACAAAACAGGTGCTTTGCGTTTCGCCGGCTATTATGGGAAAGGCAGAGCATTCGCCCACACCTGTAAGGCCTTCGCTGGTGTGGATGTACAGCAGCATGTTTTGCGCAAAAGTCATGGTGCCGGTAGCAATGGTAAACGGCTCCATGCGAATGGAATAACGGTAAATATCGATGGCAGTAATACGCATACGTGAAATTGAGTCTGCAATATGCAGCATTCCTGCGGGCTGGCAAGGGTTACAAATGCCGCGATACCTTTTTCCAATAATTAAAAAAACTGGGGAAATAACCCTGTACCTGTGGTGCCAACCAGTCACGGGCATCTTTTTGACCGGGGTAGTGGGTAAATGCCGGATGCTCTTTGCTGTAAAATGAATGTGCTGTAGCTGACAGGTTGTGTATCTGGTACAAGTCGTGTAGCTCACCTGTAAACACTTGTATGCCCGGAATATTCTTCGACAAATCGAGGATGAATTGCAATACTTTTTCACTCACCGGGTACTGTGCAAAATGCGATGGTTCTAGTAGTAAAATTCTATTGGCCGGTTGCTGACTGCGCCTCTGCGGATCGAGGTTGTAGCTGTTGTACAAGAGTGTGGGGAGCGATGCATCAATCTGTACAGGTGCCATAGCCGGAAGAACGGTTTGCAGCATAATGTTGGCTGCTGTTTGCAATGTTGCAGGAACATGCATATCAGGCAGCAGGTCGTAACTGGTATCGAGGTAGCTATGGCGTTGCGAGCTGCCGGTATACTTGTTGATGTTTTCCTGATTGCATAAATATTTCTTGCTGCTGAAGCTGCCTGCTACCCATTGCCAGCTGCAATGGTTGCTGGCCAGGTCGCCATCGAGCAAATGGTAGTACAGCCATTCAGCTGGTTGGCTCCAGTGGCAGCGGCCAATATTGCAAATGATACTCGCTGTGTACATCCGCAAATGATTGTGCATGTAGCCGGTTTCTTGCAGTTGCTGCAGGCCTTCGTCAATTGCATCAATGCCAGTATTGGCATTGGCCAGTGCTGCGGGCAAATGATGAAACTGCACATCGGGTTGTGGTTGTTTCAAGTCAGTAAAAATGCCTTTTCCCTGGTGCTTCCATACCTGCTGAAAATAATCCCGCCATGCCAGTTCGCTTACCCATTTTTCCATTTGGTACAGGCTGTACCCCTTGGCCACAAAGGCTTCGTACACCTGACGGGTACTAATCACGCCGCGACTGATATACGGTGATAAATACGACACTGCCCCGTTGATATAGTTGCGGGTTTTGCCATAGCGAACAGGATCTACAGCATCAATGCGTTGGAGTATGCTGGTGTAGTCGGTTGGAAAATGTTGCATGTTTTGCTTGAGTTTTTTTGAACCACGAAGGCACGAAGTTCCGATAGCTATCGGGAGCACAAAGAGGTTTAATAGTTTGCAGTGTTCAATTTGCAGTTTGCAAGGTTTGCGTTTAAGTATTAAACCACGAAGGCACGAAGAAGGCACAAGGAGCACGAAGAGTTTTGTATTTAACCAATTAACAAATCAACCCCTTCGAATTCCATTTCCAAATTTTCAAATTGACACATTTCCAAATTGCTCATCGCTTGCTGATTTTATTCATACTAATGCTTCTTTGTCGGCTGCATTTGAAACGGTTGACGGCAGCGCTGCGGAGGCTGGCGTGTTTGGTGGATCGGCCCTGCATGCGTTTGCGCCACATGCGAAAACTGGAGGGCTTCATTTGCTGGCGCATAAGTTCAATTACAGCTGATTCATTGAGGCCAAACTGTAGCTCAATGGCTTCAAATGGAGTGCGGTCTTCCCAACCCATTTCAACAATGCGGTCGATGTCTGCAGCTGTGAGCTGACTATATGCGGATGATGCCTTTTTCATGCAGATAGTTTGTCGTTAATGTGTTTCCGTTATTAAGGTTTTTATAAGCCGTTACATCGCAGAGCATCATGCAATGATCACCGGCGTCTATCTGCTGCAGTACATGTAGTTCCATCACAGCCAGCGCCTCTTGCAAAATGGCATAGCCGTTCCATTCTGTCAATAGTTTTCGCTTTTGTAAGCGGCTAATCTTGTCGATGTTTTTGCCCGATTGCTTGCCGAGTTGATTCACCAGTCTGTACTGCGTTTCATTCAATAGTTGCAATACAAACCGCGGTGTATGCTCAATGTTCTCGATGGTTTGTGTACCATAGTAAATGGCCACAATCATGCGTTTGGGCTGCATGCTCACGGCACTCACATAAGTGCAAATGTGCATGTTGGGTTTGTGGCCCATACTGCTCACAGAATACACGGGCAGGTTTACCCGGTTCCATGGTTTTTTGCGGGATAGTTGGTTATCGGGCATCGAGACTTTGTAAAAATTGTTCAGCAGTTTGTAAGTGTTGTTGTTGCTTGTCGGCACTCATTTTATCAAAGGTTTTTACCAGCATGCCCAGCCTTGGGTTTTGGGTAAAAAAGCCGCGGTGTACATGCATGAAACGCCAGAAGAGTGCATCCCAGATGGGTTGCCATTCGCCTTTGTTCCAATCACCCATTTTTAGCAGGTAATTGCTGCCGCTGATGTAGGGCTTGGTGGTCATAAGGCCGCCATCGGCAAACTGCGTCATGCCATACACGCTGGGTACCATCACCCAATCGTAGGCATCCACATACATTTCCATAAACCAGCGGTACACCTCATTGGGGTCGAACTCGCAGAGCAAAAAGAAATTGCCCAATACCATCAACCGTTCTATGTGGTGGTTGTAACCGGTTTGTAATGTTTTTTTGATGACCACATCAATGGGGTGAATACCAGTGGTGCCTGTCCAAAAACGCTCCGGAATTTTCCGCGTAAATCCCCAATAGTTACGGGTTCGTTGTTGCCGGCCTTCCAACTCATACACCATGCGGATAAACTCCCGCCAGCCCACTATTTGCCGCACAAAACCTTCGAGGCTGTTGAGCGGAATGTCATGATTGCTGGCATACTGCAAGGTAGCATCCATCACCTGCTGTGGTTGCAGCAAACCAATGTTGAGCATGGGGGTGAGCACACTGTGGTGCAAAATATTTTCCCGCTGCACCATGGCATCTTCATACACGCCAAACTGCGCAAAGCGTTGTGCTAAAAATTGCTGCAGCCATGCTTCGGCTTCTGCAAAAGTGCAGGGATAATGCTGTGAGCTTAACTCACCATAGTGATGCGCAAAATGAGTATTGACATACTGTTTCGCTTCGCCATACCATTCATTGCTTGATGGCCACTTTACTATGGGTGCCACCGCTTGTTTCGGAAATTTTTCACGGTTGTCGGCATCAAAAGTCCACTGGCCACCCAATGGTTTTTGCTGTGCATCCAGCAGCAGGTTCAACCGCTTTCGTTGCCAGATGTAAAAGTCCGTTTGGAAGTAGATTTTTTTCTTGCTGAAAAAATCTTTTGCCAGCGGCAATTGGGTAATGAAGTTGGGATTGTTGTACCAAACCAATGTGAGTTGATGTTCGGCTGCAGCCTTTGTAATGCGGCGGCGCAACCAATCATCCGTTACATCACAGAGATGTATTTCGCTTACCTGTTGTGTGGCCAAATACGCCATGCATTTCCTGATATCACAGCGTTCATCAGTGACTTCAATATATTCTTTTATGGTATAGCCATGCTGGAGTAACCAGTGCTGATAAAACTGCATGCTGGCCCGGTGCAGCGCTATTTTTTGCTGGTGAAAAGCGTATTGCTTAAAAAACAAATACTCTTCAATCAGCACTACGGGTCTGCCTGCTTGCAGCGCCGGATGCTGCTGAAACAACTGATGGGGCAAAACCAATGAAATAGACTGCATGAAGATTTTTTTGCTGAGCATAACAACAAACTGTGTGGCCTATTGTTGTTAGTGGCAAATGTTTTTTCATGGAAAGTTTGAAAGGTAAAAATGTGTTGATTGTGGGTGCAACGGGTGGCATTGGTGCACAAACAGCCCGGCTGATGCAGGGGAGTGGTGCACAGCTTTTTTTGGCTGGCCGCAATGCTGCAAAACTTCATGCCGTAGGCCAGCAGTTGCAGGTGCCGGCACAGCGGTTGTTTGCCGTAGATGTCACCAGTGAAGAAAGCGTAGCTGCATTGGCAGCCGGCGTACAAGCACAAATACCTGCTGTGGATGTGTTGGTAATTCTGTCCGGTATTGGCATCATCAAACCTATGGAAAGCCTTTCGGCACAAGAGTTTCAGCTGACACTGCAAACGAATTTGTTTGGGCCCTTTTTGTTGCTCAAGCATTTTTTGCCAGCCATGAAAGAACAGAAAAAAGGACTCATCATAAATATACCCGGTGTGCTGGGCAAAGTGCCCATGGCGGGTGCTGCGGCATACAGCGCCAGTAAATATGGCCTTTCAGGAATGCTGCAAAGCATTCGGGAAGAACTGAAGCGGACGGAGATTCGCATCACCAATATTTTCATGGGTGGTGTCGATTCTGCGTTCTGGGATAACATCGACCTACGGGTGCAGCGTGACAAGATGATTCGGGAAGAAGAAGCGGCGAAGGCCATCTGGTTTTTGGCACAGCAGCCCGCCAGTGGCGTGGTGAGTGAAATGGTGTTGCAGCCGTTTAATCATCAGGCGATTTAATCACGAATTTTTTTTGAACCACGAAGACACGAAGGAGGCACAAGGTGCACAAAGAGATTTGAACCGCAGAGGTACAAGAGGAATGTACTGAGACTCTCGAAGTTTTTTAAAAACTTAAAGGGACTTTATCTTTTTGCATTCATCATTCCAAATTCATTATTACTCATTCTTCCTTGCCTTTCTTATTCCTTATTTTTTATTTCTTATTTCGATGATTTAGTGCAAGCTCACCACTCTTGCCAAAGTCCATTTGCCGTTGGTATTTTTCCAGATTTGTACAAACTTGGAAGCATGCTGAGGTGCATTGGGTTCCTGGTTGTTGAAGAATTTGTGCCAGCCCATTTCAATAGCACCATACCCCGGAATTTCGTACACTTCGATGGTGCCGGGAATGAGTATGCGGGTCACTTTGTTGCAAATGTTGTTTTGCAACGCTTGCAGCAAATCCTTTTTAGAAGTAGAGAGACCGCCACGGTCGTGGTAGAATTCAATGTCTTCGTCAAACATATCGGCCATGGTGGCCATGCCGCAGGTATTGTAGGCATGAAAAAAAGTACTGTCGAGGGCCACCACTGTTTTGTATAGTGCAATATTCTCAGGCTTATAGGTCGGCAGCACTGTTTGCTGCGCCTGCAGTGTTTGCATGCAAAAAAGCAGGCCAATAGAAAGCACTAAATATTTCATGTACCAATGTTTGCCGCCAAAGTAGGCAGCATTGCCGATGTGGCAGCTCCGTTCATCCATTTCTTTTTGACGCAAAACTGACTTACAATAGGATTTCAGCGGAAGGATGTTCGTTAATTTGGTGCTTTCGTATACTAACTTCTGCATACAACAAAATGCACAGCATTCAATAAACATTATGTACAAACTTTCTAATTGGCTCTTATGCTTGTTTGCCTTGGCAGCACTGGTTGCTTGTGGTAAAGATTCGCCTGCTACACCTACGCCACCTCCGCCACCAGTCATCGATACCAGTTTTGCCAAAGGTGCTGATGTAAGCTGGATAACAGAAATGGAAGCCGCCGGCGTAAAATTTTATTCGTCAAATGGTACCCAAACAGAAGGTATGGCGTTGATGAAATCGTTGGGCATAAATACCATACGATTACGGGTATGGGTAAACCCCGCCAGCCCCGGTTGGAACAATACTGCGGATGTAGTGGCTAAAGCCGTTCGGGCTAAAAATCTCGGCATGAAATTGTTAATCAACTTTCACTATAGCGATAGCTGGGCCGACCCCGGCAAGCAAACAAAACCTGCTGCATGGGCGGCGCTTAATTTTACCGATTTGAAGGCGGCACTGGCCACTCATACTACCGAAGTTCTCACAGCACTGAAGGCAGCAGGCGTTACTCCAGAGTGGGTGCAGGTAGGCAACGAAACCAACGATGGTATGCTGTGGCCAGATGGCCGGGCTTCTACCAACATGAATAATTATGCACAGCTGGTAACTGCCGGATATGATGCAGTAAAAGCGGTGTTTGCCAACGCCAAAGTAATGGTGCATGTTTCCAATGGTTGGGACAATGGATTGTTTCGCTGGAACATTGGTGGCCTCGTAGGTGCCGGTGCAAAATTCGATTTGATTGGCATGTCGTTGTACCCGCAGTTTGTAGCTGCAGGATGGGCAACTGCCAATCAGCAATGCCTCGCCAATATGAATGATATGGCCACACTCTACAATAAAGAAGTGATGGTGGTAGAAGTAGGCATGCCATGGGATGATGCCGCAAACTGTAAGGCTTTTATTGCAGACCTGATTGCAAAAACAAAATCAGTAACGGGTAAAAAAGGAAAAGGCGTGATGTATTGGGAACCCCAAAGCTATGGCAGCTGGAAAGGCTACACACTCGGCGCTTTTGACAACAGTGGCAAGCCAACAGTGGCGCTGGATGCTTTTAAAAATTAGCTACGAACGTAACTGAAGACAATAGCATTTTACATGGAATAATCACAAGCAAGCAAGAATACATTTCCTCCGTGTCTAAGGAGGAAATTTTTACATAACAGGACGGAGATACACTTAAGGTATTATACCTTCATTGCCAGATATTTTTACTGGCATTGTATAATTGGATTCATCATGACGAAACGTATTTGTTCCCCGGTGATAGTGATAATGTTGTTCTTATTTAACAACACATTTGCTCAGTACGAAAAAGTAAATTTGGATGACCGATGGAAATTTCATTTCGGCCATGCCGGCAATCCTGAAAAAGATTTCAACTATGGCATCGCCAATGTGTTTGCAAAGTCTGGAGCCGCAGCCAAAACGGCCATTGATCCTAAATTTAATGATAGCAGTTGGCGAACCCTCAACCTTCCGCATGATTGGGCGGTAGAGTTACCATTTATAAAGTCTTCCAATTTCGATATCATCCAACATGGATTTAAGCCTGTGGGTGGTTTATTTCCTGAAACCAGCATTGGTTGGTACCGCAAGCAGTTTACCGTTAATAAAGCCGACTCAGCAAAAAGACTGGTGCTGGAGTTTGATGGCATTTTCAGAGATGCCAATATCTGGGTGAATGGTTTTTTTGTGGGCAACAACAAAAGTGGTTATGTAGGTGTGTCGTACGACATTACCGATTATGTACAGTTCGACAAACCCAACACAATTGTGGTGCGGGTAGATGCTACGCAATACGAAGGTTGGTTTTATGAAGGAGCGGGTATTTACCGCCATGTATGGCTCCACAAAATGTCGCCCATACATGTGGCGCAGGATGGCATTTATGCGTGGTCAACATTCGCCAATAATAAAGCTACGGTGCATGTGCAGGGCACGTTGCAGCAACATTCGGCCAGCAGCAATGCCGTAACCGTTACTAGCATCATTAAAGAAAGAGATGGCCGCATTGTAGCGAAAAGCAAACCGCAATTGATAACCATACCGGCTTCAGGTGAAATAAGTGTTACCCAAAGTATTGCCTTGCCAACAGTACGCCGCTGGTCGTTGGATGATCCTTATTTATACCGCATTCAATACATCGTTGAGCACAACGGTCAATTGATTGATGACAGAACCATTCGCTTTGGTGTACGGCAAATTGAAGTGAAACCAAACGGTGTGTTTTTAAATGGTCAGCATGTAAAACTGTTGGGCACCAACAACCACCAGGACCATGCTGGCGTGGGCAGTGCCTTGCCCGATTATTTACAGTATTACCGCATTGGCCTGCTGAAGCAAATGGGCTCTAATGCCTACCGTGCCAGCCACCATGTACCCACGCCCGAATTGCTCGATGCCTGCGATAGCCTCGGCATGCTGGTGATGAGTGAGCAACGACTACTCAACAGCAGTCCTGAATATGTAGACCAGCTTACCCGTTTGGTAAAACGGGATCGCAGCAGGGCATCGGTTTTCATGTGGTCGATTGGCAATGAAGAAGGATGGATTCAAACCAATAGTTTTGGTAAACGCATTGCACAAACGTTGTTGGAAAAAATGAAAATACTCGACCCGACACGTACCTGTACTTATGCAGCCGATTTGCCCAATACTTTTAAAGGCGTAAATGAAGTGATACCGGTGCGGGGATTCAACTACCGGCAGTTTGCGGTGGCCGATTATCATCGCGACCATCCCCATCAGCCCATTATTGGTACGGAAATGGGAAGCACCGTTACCACTCGTGGTGAATATGTAAAAGATAGCATTCGTGGCTATGTGCCCGATCAGGATATTACTGCACCGTGGTGGGCCAGCCGTGCTGAAGAATGGTGGAAACTCGCTGCCAGCAACGATTTCTGGCTGGGTGGTTTCATTTGGACGGGCTTCGATTATCGTGGTGAACCCACGCCATACGAATGGCCCAATATCAATTCGCATTTCGGGGTGATGGATGTGTGCGGCTTCCCGAAAAACATTTACTACTACTACCAAAGCTGGTGGACTGATAAAGATGTACTGCATATTTCGCCACACTGGAATCACCACAATGAATGGGGCAAGCCCAAAAAACTGGTGGATGTGTGGGTGAACTCAAATGCAGATAGTGTGGAGCTGTTTTTAAACGATAAAAGCCTTGGAAGAAAAGTGATGGAGCGAAACTCACATTTGCAATGGCAAGTGCCTTTTGAACTCGGCACCCTCAAAGCCATTGGCTATAAAAAAGGACGCATCCTGACGGCAAAACAAGAAACCACTGGCAGCCCTGTTGATGTAGTAGTAACGCCATACAAAACAACGATGTTGGCTGATGGTAAAGATGTGGCAGTCATCAATATTTCTTTGCAAGATGCGCAGGGCCGCGATATTCCAACAGCTGATAATTTGATTCGGTTCAGCATTACGGGGCCGGGCAAAATCATTGGCGTAGGCAATGGCGACCCCAGCAGTCATGAGCCCGACAAATGCGCCGATGGCCTGTGGCAGCGCCGGTTGTTCAATGGTAAATGCCAGGTATTAGTGCAGTCCACCGGCGAAGCCGGCATGATAAAATTTGAAGCTACCGCTGCAGGTATTTATGCCGGCGGTACCGACATCGTAACCGTTGCTCCGGCATCTGTCGCAGTGGTCACCAATGCAGCAAAATATCCGCTCACTGCCGAAATGAAAAAGCCCGTGCCGGTTGGTAAAATGTTGGGTGCCGATATTTCTTTTTTGCCAGAGTTGGAAGCCAAGGGTATACGTTTTAGCGACAAAGGCGTGGAGAAAGATGCCATTGAAATTTTGAAAGACCACGGGATAAACTATGTACGGCTACGGGTTTTTAATGAGCCTGCTAATGAAGGCGGTTATTCTCCCCAACAAGGCTTTTGCGATTTGAAAAATACATTGGCGATGGCCAAGCGGGTGAAGGCTGCCGGCTTGAAACTTCTGCTCGATTTTCACTACAGCGACTACTGGGCCGACCCCGGCAAACAATACAAACCTGCGGCATGGAAAGGACAGGATTTTGCAACGCTGCAAACATCTTTGTACAACTACACCAAAACTGTGATGGAAGCATTGAAAGCCCAAAATACATTACCCGATATGGTGCAGGTGGGCAACGAAATCAATCATGGCATTGTGTGGCCCGATGGCAATATTCAACACCCCGATAGCCTGGCGCAATTGCTGATGGCTGGCACAGCGGCGGTAAAAACAGTAGCACCTATTACCATCATGATGATGCACGTGGCACTTGGTGGCCAATACGATGAAGCTGCGTTTTTTGTGCAGGAAATGCAACGCCGTGGAGTACACTTTGATGTATTGGGTTTATCGTACTACCCACGCTGGCATGGTACGTTGGGCGATTTGGAAAACAGTCTGGCATTACTGTCGAAGCAATTCCAGAAAGATGTGATTGTAGTGGAATATTCGCACCGCAAAACGGAAGTGAACAAGCTGGCTTTTTCAGTGCCGGGTGGAAGGGGCAAGGGTACCTGCATTTGGGAACCGCTCAGCACCTGGGAAAAGTTTTTCGACGACAAAGGCCAAAGCAATCAACTGTTGGAATTGTATGATGTAATGGCGAAGGAGTATTTGCAGTAAATGCAAACGGGACGCGGATTATCGTAGATGATTTACGGATTACCGCTGACCTTGTGCAGGCCTCCTGGCCTGTGCTTATCGTAAATTATTTTTTTGAAAAGCATCATTCTACAGGCTCAATCAAATCCCAGAGGTTGCCGTAGCAATCGGCAAACACACAAACCCGTCCGTATGCTTCGCTGGTGGGTGGTCGTACAATGGTGATTTGCTGCTCCAACAGCCTGTTATAGAAAGCATCAAAGTTGCTGGTGTGCAAGAAAAGAAACACCCTGCCACCGGTTTGATTGCCCACCCGGCTGGCCTGTTCTTCGTTGGCCGCTTTTGCCAGCAGCAATCTGCAACCGTTACCATCGTTGGGCGATACCACTACCCATCTTTTACTGGTACTCATCACGGTGTCTTCTATCAGGGTAAAGCCCAACTTGCCACAATAAAAAGCAATGGCTTCGTCGTAATCATGTACAACAATGGCAATTTGAGCAAGGGAGAGTTGCATCGTAAATAATTTGAGTTGCAATAAACTGCCTTCCATTTAATTCCATTGAAAAACTGAATATTTGTTTTCCTCAAATCTGTTTCATATCATGAATCGGCCCATGCTCTCTTTACTCTTTTTGCTGGCATTTAGCTGCACCAGTTGTGTAGAAATGGAAGAATGGCTGCAGCTGCGCAAAGACGGCAGCGGTCGGTTCACCATCAGTATCGACATGAGTGGTGTGTACAAAGACCCCACAGCCAAAGCGCTGCTGGAACAGGGTGGTGGAGAAGATAATCCATTGACAGCATTGGGTAAAGTAGATACTGTGATGAACATGAAAGCAGAAGCTATCAAAGCTGGTTTGGGAAACCTTGAATTTTGGGAAAGAGTTACTTCCGGAGTAAAAGCCAGTGAAGCAGACTCGGCATTTATCCTCAATTTTTCACTACAGTTCAATCAACTGGATGAGATTGCCTATATGATGCAGTATTTACCCAAAGTGGGTAATATGGCCGGGCAAGAAGGAACGCCGGGTTTGGGCTCCTTTTTTCCGCAGGTGATGCATTATGCGCTGCAAAATGGAGAACTGCTGCGACGTACGGAAATGATGGCTGAAGATAAGGCCGCAGATCCATCCATGTCAGCCATGTTTGCAATGATGCCCAACGCCAATTATGTATTGAAAGTTGATGCGCCAGCGAACATCAAAGAATCGAATATCAGCAATGCCAGCACCAACGGCAAGCAGTTGAAAGCAAGCATACCGCTGGGCGATGCTATGAGCGGACAGTTGGAAAAACTCGATGGCCGCATTGTGTTTTAGGTCCTTTCTCGCTTTTTGTAGAAGCAAGTGCCTGCGTTTTCCCACACCTGTGCTTCGTCAGGTTTCGGTTCTGCTGTTTCCGCTTATTTTGCAGCCTCAACTTGCAGCCTGATATTTTATGGATACAACCGTACAAAAGGTGACCCTCAATTTTGAGAACACCGAAAACGCCTTCAAATACAAGTCGGACAAAGACCTGAAACAAGCCCAGTTTTTGTTTAGCAGCATGGGCTATCAGTGGTTGGTAGAGCTGGGTACCCGCATTACACCCTGGGCTATCAAAAGTGGTTTGCCTATAAAAGGCATCATCCGAAAAACCATTTTCAAACAATTTGTAGGTGGCGAAACACTCGAAGAAACCAAACCTGTGGTGGATTTGCTGGGGCAGCACCATGTACAGGTAATATTGGATTATGGCGCCGAAGGCGGACAGGAAGAAAGCAGCTTCGACCATACCATGCAGCAGTTCATCAATGTAATTGACTATGCTGGTACGCAGCCCAATATTCCGTTCATGAGTGTAAAAGTGACGGGTATTGCCCGCTTTGCGTTGCTCGAAAAACTGGATGACCTCATGCATCGTTCTACCAGTACCTTGGTTAAGCGATATGAAGCAGCACTCAGCCAGCTTACCCCGCAGGAAAGGGAAGAGTGGAACCGGGTAGTGGCTCGTACCGAAAGCATTTGCCAACATGCGATGGCGCAAAACATGGGCGTACTCATAGATGCAGAAGAAACCTGGATACAAGATCCCGTGGATGCACTGGTGATGCTGATGATGGACAAATACAACAAAGACGTTTGCCTGGTGTACAATACGCTGCAGCTGTACCGCCACGACCGGTTGGCTTTTTTGCGCAGCATGATGGAAGCCGGCAAAGAGCGGGGCTTTGTGGTAGGTGCCAAGCTGGTGCGTGGCGCCTACATGGAAAAAGAACGCAAACGTGCCGAAGACATGGGCTATCCTTCGCCCATTCAGCCCGATAAAGAAAGTACCGACCGCGACTACGATGAAGCGGTGCAACTCTGCATCGATCATCTCGATCAATGTTCGTTGATATTGGCTTCACACAACGAACAGAGCAATAAACTGGCGGTGGATTTATTGCAAAAAAAAGGGTTACCCATCAACCATGAGCGGGTACATTTCAGCCAATTGTTTGGCATGAGTGACAACATCACTTTCAACCTCGCCAAGGCCGGTTGCAATGTGAGCAAATACCTGCCGTTTGGTCCTATTGAAGAAGTGATTCCATACCTCATGCGCCGAGCTCAGGAAAACAGCAGCGTAGGTGGTCAAACCGGCCGTGAGCTCATGTTTATCAAAAAAGAAATCATTCGCCGTGGAGTGAAATGAGCATTTGCGCCTTTTTTGGTCGCCCGACCAACAAAGCAAAGTTGAATGCTGTCTTGTCCTAAAATGGGTTTACACAAAAAGTAAACGATGGACATAAGAAGTCAGGTTATTGAGCGGCGGATGTACAGTTTAGAACTGCGTCATAAGATATGCCGTGAACACATGGAAGACGGCATCAGGATGGCAGAGCTGGTACGTAAGTATGAGTTGAGCAGCCACAGTCTTATTCACGATTGACTGAAATCACTAGGCTATATACCGGATAGGTACAGAAGGACCAAAGTGACCTACCTTCATGTTGAAAAAAGTCTGGATTTGAAGACAAAGAATAAGAAGATCGATTCCTTAACTGCCGATCAGCAACAAATCGAGCTTTTGAAGAAGGAGCTTGAAGACGCCCGGCTGCAGGCAGAAGGTTACAGGCGGATGATTGAGATAGCCGAACAGGAGCTCAAAATATCTATCCGAAAAAAGCCCAATACCAAATAATCCGAGAAATCAAAGACAGATACCCGGCCAAGAGCCTGAGCCGTATCTGTAGTTTATTTGGTGTTACACGTCAGGCATTTTATCAGCATTCATGGCAGGTTGAAGATGTGGAGACCACACATTTACTTGTTGTAAAAGAGGTAAAGCGATTGCGTCAAAGCCACCCGCAAATGGGAACAAGAAAGCTGTATGCGTTAATGGAAGTCTTTTTGCTGGAGCATAGCATTAAAATGGGCAGAGATGCGCTGTTTGATTTACTGGCAGCTAATCAGCTGCTGGTAAGAAAGAGAAAACGAAAGATTCAGACTACCTATTCTTCCCATTGGATGCGCAAATACCCCAATCTGATAAAAGATTTTGTTCCAACGGGTATTAACCAGCTATGGGTGAGTGATATTACATACTGGAAAATTGACAGCGGAGATCACTTATACATCAGCCTGGTGACAGATGCCTGGTCTAGAAAAATAGTTGGCTATAATGTGGCAGCAACATTGGAAGCTGTCGAAAGTATAGAGGCGCTGCAAATGGCCTTGTCAGCCTTTAAAGGGGCTGACCGGCCAAAGCAGCTTGTTCACCACAGTGACAGAGGTATCCAATACTGTAGTGGCAGCTACGTAAAGCTATTGCAGGATTACAGCATCAGCATCAGTATGACTGAATCAGGAGATCCACTTGAAAATGCGATAGCAGAAAGAGTAAACGGAATTCTCAAAGAAGAATACCTGAATCATTATACAACTCAGGACATAACAACAGCGAAACAACAACTCAAAAAGGCAATTACAAATTACAATCAACACAGGCCACACTTGAGCATAAGCAATCACACACCCGATAAAGTGCATAGCCAAAGTAACATGATGACCAGAAGGCTATGGAAAAACTATTATCGAAAACTAGATAGCTTTACCAAAAATTATCCTGTCAACCTAAATCAGGATTTATCACAAAACCTGTAAACTTTTTTTAGGACGAGTCATGCTGCATATCATGTAATTACTTCTTTCCCTGTTGGTCAGGCGAACAATAGGGGCAAAAAATCCCGCCAACAAATGCTGGCGGGATTTTTTATGCTGTAGCAACAATGCGTGAGCGTTATTTTTTGAGTTTACCACCACCAAACAACCGCATGTAGAGGCTTATTTGGAGTACACCGTTTTTATAATCGGCGTTTTGAATGGCGGTAGAATTGGCATCACCAATTTTAGAAACACCTACGTTGTATCGGGCTCCGAGTCCGAAGCCTTGTTTTTTACCCACAAAACCCAAACCGCCGGCTACGCTGAAATCGCCTGATTTCAGGTCTTCACGGCTGCTGTTGATGGTTACATCTCCAGTACGGAAACCCACCTGCGGACCTGCCTCAACATAAAAGCCGCTGTTGGTAATCAACTTCACCATCACAGGTACGTTGAAATAATTCAGCTTCAGGTTTTCAGAAGAGGTTGAGTTTTCCAGCTTGGCACCTTGTGTAGAATACATCAGTTCTGGTTGGATGGCAAAGTTGCGGCCAAGGTTGAATGCGGCATAGCCACCAATGTGAAAACCAACCGTTGCATTGGTTTCAAAGTTGTTGACAGTAAGGCCGTTAAGGTTGCTCACGTTGGCGCCGCCTTTGAGGCCCAGCGATACTTGTGCTTGTGTTTGTGTGGCAGCAAGGCTCATGATAGCTACCGCACCTGCGGCGATTAAGGTTTTTTTCATAGAGGGTGAATTTGATGATGTGGTTTAATTTACTACAAGCCAAATACAAACCTACAGCTGCTCGTACGGCCTGCTTGTTAGGATATACAATTCAAGTTTTATGCCATGCGGCGTTGCGAATTTGCTAAATGCCGTTGATTGTCAAAGCATTAACAATCATTTCGGAGAAGCGTTGCATTCTCCACATTCATTTCACTACTCAGCAAAGCATGGCGGCTGCCTGCCCGAAAGCAATAACTTGCGCCCATGCAACAATACCACGATTTACTCCGACATATCATTGCTACCGGCACCGATAAGCAAGACCGGACCGGCACGGGCACCCGCAGTGTGTTTGGCTATCAAATGCGCTTCAACCTGGCCGATGGCTTTCCGTTGGTGACCACCAAAAAAGTACACCTCAAGTCCATCATTCATGAACTGCTGTGGTTTATTAAAGGCGAAACCAATACCCAATACCTGAAAGAAAACGGCGTAAGCATTTGGGACGAGTGGGCTGATGCCGAAGGCAACCTCGGGCCGGTATATGGCAAGCAATGGCGCAGCTGGGAAGGTGCCGACGGTCCAACCGTGGATCAGTTGAGCTGGGTGGTGGAAGAGATCAAACGTAACCCCGATAGCCGCCGCCTCATTGTGAGTGCATGGAATGTGGCCGACCTGCCCAAGATGGCATTGATGCCTTGCCACAATATGTTTCAGTTTTATGTAGCACCCCCCAACCCCCTAAAGGGGGAAGAGAAAGGCAAGTTGAGCTGTCAGTTGTATCAGCGTAGTGCTGATGTGTTTTTGGGTGTGCCTTTCAACATTGCTTCTTATGCATTGCTCACTATGATGATGGCGCAGGTTTGCCACCTGGAACCCGGCGACTTTGTACATACGTTTGGCGACGTGCACTTGTACAGCAATCACTTTGAACAAGCCGAATTGCAGTTGACCCGAACGCCATTTGCATTGCCGCAAATGCGCATCAATCCGGAGGTAAAAAGCATTTTCGATTTTACCTATGCCGATTTTGAGTTGCAAAACTATCAATGCCATCCGGGCATTAAAGCGCCAGTGGCAGTGTAGATAACCTGAAATAAGAAATAATAAATAAGGAATCAATAATAAGAAAGTATGGAGCAAACAAACACCAAAAAGCCATTTGATTTGGAAGATCGGTTGGTTGAGTTTGCGTGTTGTTGTTTGCGTATTTGTGATTTGATGCCCAACACAAAAGCAGGGCACAACATAGAACATCAATTGTCGAAAAGCGGTACAGCACCGGCTTTGAATTATGGTGAGGCGCAAGCAGCTGAATCTCCCGATGATTTCATTGACAAGTTGAAATTGGTATTAAAAGAGTTGAGAGAAACCAGAATGAATTTGAAAATCATCCAATTGAAGCCTGTAGTTGCCATCCTTCGGTGCAGGAAACGTTGATGTAATGCAATCAACTCATCGCTATTTTTCTGAAAAGTATAGAAACAGCAAAAAAATAATAAGGAGCACAACAAAAGACAAAAGCCATCATAATCCATTTTCATCACTTGTACGCTGCCATATTTCCTGATTTATTATTCTTTATTCCTTATTTGTAAAATGACAATCTCAATCATAGTAGCCGCCGCCGAAAACAACGCCATCGGAAAAGAGGGTAACCTCTTGTGGCACCTGCCCAACGACATGAAGTTTTTTAAAAATACCACCTGGGCCATGCCGGTGATTATGGGGCGTAAAACATGGGAATCGTTGGGCAAACCTTTGCAGGGACGGGCCAATATTGTTATCAGCCGCCAGCCCGATTGGAAGGCCGAAGGTGCAGAAGTATGCGCCAACTTGTTTGATGCCATTGAAAAAGCCCGGCAGCTGCACACGAAGGAAATCTTTGTGATTGGTGGCGGACAGATTTACAAAGAATCGCTAACGATAGCAGAGCGGATTTACATTACCCGTGTACATGCCCGTTATGATGATGCCGATGTGTTTTTTGATGGCGTAAAATGGGACGAATGGCTGCTGGTAAAAGCACAAGACTTTGCGCCGGATGAAAAA
This sequence comes from Bacteroidota bacterium, assembly GCA_020161435.1. Lineage (GTDB taxonomy): Bacteria > Bacteroidota > Bacteroidia > Chitinophagales > Chitinophagaceae > Phnomibacter. The sequence goes on from JAIUNV010000005.1 coordinate 104,483, forward strand.
AACAAACTGCCGCATACCATCGAAATTTGGGAACGCAAACAAGGCTAAGCCACAAGGATGTACAACGCTTTTCAGTTAGGAAAAAAATACCTGCAGTACTACTGGCATGCCCACAATGGTCAGGGCCACGGTGTGCATTCACCTTTTGTGTTTGAGTTCATCATCAAAGTATTGAACGACAAAAAGGTGTACGATTGCTATGCACCCATTGAGCAATGGCGCCGCCAGTTGCTGGCCAACGAGCAGGTATTGACGATACAAGATTTTGGTGCCGGTAGCCGAACCGGTGCTACCAAACAGCGAAGTGTGCAATCCATTGCTGCCGCTGCTTTGAAGCCAAAGAAATATGCGCAACTGCTGCACCGCATGGCTCGTTTTTACGCCTGCAACAACATTGTAGAACTGGGTACCTCACTGGGCGTTACCAGTGCCTACCTCGCATCGTCGCCGCATACCAAGCAACTGCATACTTTGGAAGGTGCTCCGGCCATTGCAGAGCTGGCAGCACAAGGTTTTCAGCAATCGCAGCTGCACAATATCCATCAGGTAGTGGGCAATTTTGATGATACTTTTCCCGCATTGCTGCAGCAATCAGCGCCCATCGATTTGCTGTACATTGATGGCAATCATCGCTACGAGCCAACCATTCGTTATTTCGAACAGGCTTATCCGTTGTTGCATGAATATAGCATCGTGGTATTCGACGATGTGCACTGGAGTGCCGAAATGGAACAAGCGTGGCAGCAGGTAATAGCCGATGAACGGGTAACCATGACCATCGATTTATTTTTTATTGGGATCGCCTTGTTTCGCAAAGACTTTAAAGTAAAACAGCATTTCCCGGTTCGATTTTAATTAAAGCATCACATCGTGATGTTGCCGGAAGGTAGTTGCTGAAAATCGTTGTCGCTTACAAAGAACAATTCATACACGCATTTTGCTACACACAAAATGCTCATCATAAAAATGGCACCGTAATTATGAGGCGAACTGTGGTCGAATAGAAACGCCGAACCAACCGCCCCAATAACAACTGCAATATGAATAACTATTTGTCTTGCATCGAAAATGGCTGCATAGCTATCAGGGCTGGCATAATAATAGGCTTTGCTCATTAAGAAATTTTTGATGAGATAAATGGACTGAACTACTACAGCCAATATCAACGCCAGATTGAATAGGGGATTGGCAAATGCCAGTGTTTGTAAAAATCCGGTATCTGTTTTGTTTGGATTAGCGAGCAAACCAATAAATACGATGATGAATAGGGCATAAAACAAAAAAATGAATGCCCTTGTCATCAGGTATTTAAACGCTTTTTTTACGTTCCAAAGTTTCAGTCCTTGTGTAAAAGGTATTGCCTTGTCGTTGCCCTGGCTCAGTAGAATCCGCAAGGCGTTAAACAATCCAATGATTAAAGTCTCTACCCAAAACAGCCAAAAAATATCAAATGGAATCCAGCGGTAAAAGGCTGCTCCAATGATAGGGATGGCGTTGAAACCAATAATAAATACTCTCGAAATATTTCCATTCATCTTAAAGCAATGTAAGTATCAAATCAATAAAAAATGCTGCTGTTGATGGTGGATATTTACTAGTCAATGCAAAACCTGTTATTTCTCATGCCTGCTCCTGCCAAACCGCAGTAGCTTGCTGTATGCCAGTGAAAGTATTACGGGTAGGTTTGTTGCTTGCTTTTTTATGCCTTTACCTCGAGTGGGGTAAAGGGCAGCATGCTTTTGTAGCACAGTTAGAATGGCAAACCATTACCCTGCAAAAAGATACCGTAAATACATTGATGCATCCTTTGGTGTTGCTGCCATTTTTAGGACAGCTGCTGATGCTGTACGCAGTGTTTGCCTCAAAGCCCCGCCGCTGGCAAACCCGCACCAGCATTGTACTGATGGGTACGCTGGCGTTTATGATACTTTTGGTTGGCGGGCTCAGCCTCCATTGGAAAGTCATCCTCAGTGCGTTGCCTTTTTGGATCATCGCGGTTTGGCTTTGGCAAAAAGAATGAATGCTGCTTTCTAAGCAAGCAAGATGATTGGATAAGAAAAATGGTTTCCTAAATCGTCCAGTCTACCAACTGGTTGGCCCACTCGGCACGGTAGGGCGTTTGTATGCGAATGTAGTTGTCGGTATAGCCTTCCATCATGCCGCCTTTTTCATGGCCTTCAAACAGCACGGTGCGTGTTTGGCCCTTGTGTTGTTCGGTAAAATATTGCTGCTTCATGTAGCTGAGGTTGCGCAATGTTTTGTTGCGGTCGTTGCGTACTGATACAGGCACCACATCAGCAATTTCCAATGCCTTGGTATTGTCTCTTTCGCTGTACGTAAATACGTGCAGGTAACTCACATCGAGGCTGTGCAAAAAGTCGAAGGTCTCTTTAAAATGTGCATCGGTTTCTCCGGGAAAGCCCACAATCACATCTACTCCAATGGCGCAGTGGGACATTAGTTGTTTGATGCGGGCCACACGGTCGGCATACAGCTGGCGTTTGTAGCGGCGGCGCATCATACCCAAAATGGTATCACTGCCGCTTTGCAGTGGTATATGAAAATGCGGCATGAAAGCACGGCTTTGCGCTACATAATCAATTATCTCGTCGGTAAGCAGGTTGGGCTCAATGCTGCTGATGCGGTAGCGGCTGATGCCTTCCACTTTATCCAGCGCTTTTACCAGATCGAAGAAGTTTTCTTCGTATTTCAATTCTCCATCGGGGCCCTTGCCAAAGTCGCCGAGGTTTACGCCGGTGAGTACAATTTCCTTTACGCCTTCAGCGGCCAGCTTTTCGGCATTGGCTACCACGTTGGCCACATTGTCGCTGCGGCTTTTGCCACGTGCCATGGGGATGGTGCAAAAGCTACAGCTGTAATCGCAGCCGTCCTGCACTTTTAAAAAAGTACGGGTACGGTCGCCCTGGCTCCAGCTGCTGTTGAAGCCGCTCACGGCCTCAATATCGCAACTACTGATGCGGGTGCTGTCGCCCTTGCTGAGCTCGGCAATGTGTTTGGTAATGTTGAATTTTTCGGCTGCGCCGAGCACCAGATCTACGCCGGGTATGTCGGCTATTTCTTTGGGCTTCAGCTGGGCATAGCAGCCGGTAATCACCACTAGGCTTTCGGGAGCCTTGCGCTGAATGCGCCGCACCAGCTGTCGGCATTCTTTATCGGCATTGTCGGTTACGCTGCAGGTGTTGATCACATACACGTCGGCCACATCGGTAAACTCCCGCTTCTCAAAACCGTCGGCTTCCAGTTGACGGCTGAGGGTGGAGGTTTCCGAAAAGTTGAGCTTACACCCGAGGGTGTGAAAAGCAACGGTCTTCTTTTTGGTAGCTGCCAGCATAAGGGCGGCAAAGGTAAGCGGATGAAAGCAAAAGGCTTAAAGCTGAAAGTAAATGGCTTAGGGCAAAAGGCAAAAAGGTCAAAGCTTAACGAAGCCTGCAACAATCCTCTGCGCTTCTCTGTGGTAAAAATCAGACATCTGACATCAGAAAACAGCCATATTTTGCAGCATGTCTGTTTCCCGAAAGAAAGCCAATCGTTTTGCCCCGGTGCTGGCACTGGTATTGTTGGGCATTGCCTGGCTGGTGGTGCGTCAGTGCAACCCCGGCGGCACCAATCCACGCCCAACCACCCGCAAAGAAGCTACCCGCAATAATAGCAATGACAACCGCGGCCTCAACCGTACGCCATCACAAATCAACTACAGCAAGCATGCCCGCTGCCGTATGGAGTGCCGGCACATTACGCAGGCAGAGGTAAAAGACATTTTGCGCAATGGTGACATCAATTACAAGAAAAGCGACATTGGCAACCGAAGCGATTGCAACCGCAAGTATGCCGTGGAAGGCCGTACCAACGATGGCCAACGGGTTCGCATTATTTTTGCTCCATGTGCCGATGAAGTAACTGTAGTAACAGTGATAGACCTTGGCAAAGAATGGGATTGTGATTGCGATTGATACACCTAAAATGAACCAAACGAAATGAGTGTAAATACTGCTGCTTATCAAGCGTTGATGAAGGAGTTACAGCCTAAAGGAGTGCAATTGGTAGCCGTAAGTAAAACCAAACCAGTAGAAGATATCAGGGCTTTGTATGCATTGGGCCAACGTGATTTTGGTGAAAATTACGTGCAGGAGTTGGTAGATAAGCAGCCACAACTACCGTCAGATATTCGTTGGCATTTTATTGGTCATTTGCAAAGCAATAAGGTAAAATACATAGCGCCTTTTGTGCACCTCATTCATGGGGTAGATAGTTTTAAACTGCTGAAAGAAATAGATAAGCAAGCCGTCAAAAACAACCGGATTATCGAAGTGCTCTTGCAAATGCACATAGCACAGGAGGAAACAAAGTTTGGTTTGGATGACCGGGAGGTTGATGAAATCTTAAATGGGGAAGAATTATCGGCATTGAAAAATGTACGGATTGTTGGCATCATGAGTATGGCATCTTTTGTGGATGATGAGCAACAAGTCCGAAAGGAATTTTTGGTGGCGAAGAAAACTTTTGATCATTATGCCCATCATCAGGTAGCCAATGTTTTTATGCAATACCTATCTCTAGGTATGAGTGCAGATTATACCATTGCTGTGGAGTGTGGTAGTAATATGATAAGGGTCGGGAGCAAACTTTTTGGTGCAAGAAGTTAGTCAGGTTTCATCCACATTGCTGTATATCTAATTGGGCTGAAATGCTTGTTGTGATTGGGTTTGCCGTATTATTGGCTTTCCAAAAAAAAACTCCTTATGATCCTAAGAAGCACCATGGCTTCACTCTGTATAATGAGTGTAGCAAGTTTGTTTGCACAAGACAATGTGGGCATTGGAACTGCCACTCCCAACAGTAATTATAAGCTGCACATCATAGCTGCCGCAAATACAGGAGCGTTACTTGCTGAGGCGTCTGGAACAACAGAAGCTTTAAGGATAACAGCCATGGGTACGGGCAATGGTGTCAATGTGTATAAAACCGAAACTTCTACGGGGCTTGGGTTGTATGTAGAACATGCGGGTACAGCCGGAGGTGCCGCTCAGTTTAGAAAAACAAATGCTGCTGCAACCGGCCCGGCAATGTATGCTTACACCAACAGCAATCAGGCACTGTCGCCGGCCATGCTGGCCGATGTGGCTGGTGTGGGCGATGCTGGTTTGGTGGTGAGAATGCAAAATGCTGCCAATCCTAACTCCGCACTATACCTCAATCATGCTGGTTCTGGGTATGCCCTGGTTGCTGATGTGATGAACAGCGGCCGTGGTGTATACCTCAATCTCAGCAATACGGCTGTAAATGGTATTGGCTTGCGCATTTACAATGCCGGTACAGGAAAAGCTGCCCGTTTTTCCAATATCAACTCTGCCAACGGCGATACCACCTTGCTCACAGAATCTGCAGGTAACGGAATGGCATTTGCAGCAGTACAAACCGGTACAGGCACAACTGCGTATTTCGGCAACCGCAATGCTGCCAATAGCTCCGCGGTGTTACAAATTGAAAACACAGGTGCCGGCAGTGATTTGTACCTGAACAGTAAAGGAACCGCTGCGGCTATTAATGTTTTGAAAGCTGCAGGAAGTAGTGGTCAGGGTATTTATATAGATCATCAGGGAGGCATTGGGCCTGTGGCTCAGTTTAGAAGAACCAACGCGACGGGGCAGGGTGCAGCTGTTATTGGTTACAATAACAGTAACAATACACAAAGCCCGGCTATTTATGCCAACCATGAAGGAACAGGTGATGCTGCGATGGTGGCCCGAATTGCGAACCCAGGTAATCCTTGGGCTGCCGTGTATGGAGAAACTAACGGAAGCGGCTCAGCAGTGTACGGTAATACTTCGGGTAGTGGAAGTGCTGTTTTTGCGGTGCAGTCTGGTACTGGCCGTGCCGGGCAGTTTCAAATTGGCAATGCTATAAATACAGAGGCCGCATTACGGGGATTTACGAATGGGCTGGGCCGGGCAGGTTTTTTTACGATTAACAATCCGGCCAGCAATGCTACGGGTGTGTATGCTGAGTCAAATGCTGGCGGGCCAGTGATTGAGGCTCGTTCAGCTGGCGGTGTTAATGGCTTGGCTTTGAAACTCACCGAAGGCGGTTTGCAGGTGAGTATCGAAACGATTGCGGCGGCAGGAAACATTGCTAAAAAAGCGGTGGCTTACCATTTACAGGCATCAGGCGCTTATACCACCACGTTTACGTTGAATGATGGTGATCTGTATTTTTTTTACAATAGTAGTGCTTCTGCAGCCACAGTTAATGGTTTGTCGGTTGCGGCTGGTGCGGGTATCAATTGTATTGTTATTGGCGGTATGTTGAGGCAGATAATGTAGCATGCTATATTCTTGAAAAGCATCACTTTTGCAGCCTTAACCGGCAAATATGTTTTCGAGAAAATTTGTAGCCGGTCTTTTCCAACAGCAGGAAAAGGCCGGTTTTCGTTTGGCAATGTTTTGTTTCGTATTTGTATTCATTCCATCAACCTTGTTGGCTCAGGTGGAGTCAGACGAAAAACCCTTGTTGGTAAGCCCGAACGGATTGATTTTTCACAAAGACTCGGTGTTTTTGCTCAACGTTCGCTTTCGGATGCAAAATCGGTTTGGCTACTTTTCAAAACTCGATCAATCTGATGAGCCCGGCTTTGAAACACTCATTCGGCGGGTGCGGTTGCGTTTCGACGGTTTTGTTATTTCGCCCAAGGTGAGCTACTACCTTCAACTGTCTTTTTCCAGAAGCGATCAGGATTTGGTGTCTGGCACTATTGCGCAAACCGTTCGTGATGCCATGGTGTATTACAACGTTAGTAAGAATTTCTACTTTGGTTTGGGGCAAAGCAAACTGCCCGGAAACCGTGAAAGGGTAATCTCATCGGGCAACCTGCAAATGCCTGACCGTTCTATTGCCAACTCGGTTTATACCCTCGACCGCGACGCCGGTTTGTTTGCCTACGGACAAATACCTGTGGGTAAGCAAATGATTATGTATAAGGCGGCCATTACCGGCGGTGAAGGCCGTGGTCAGAATTACAGCAACGATGGACTTTCTTATACCGGCCGCATTGAGTACCTGCCTTTTGGTACCTTCAAAAATTTGGGCGATTATTCAGAAGGTGACCTTGAGGTAGAAAAGACGCCTAAACTGTCGGTAGGTTTTAGCTATAACGTAAATGATAAAACAACCCGTGCTGGCGGCCAGTTGGGGGCTGCCTTGCCAAATCCCGTAAACATGCGTACGGCGATTGCCGACATGATGTTCAAATACCAAGGCTGGGGCATTTTGGGTGAATATTTTAATCGAAAAGTAGACGGCTATACCTTAAATGGTTCAAACAACACTGCCATGTTACGCATTCCGCAAGGGCAGGGCTTTAATATTCATGTAAGCAAAATGCTGAGCCGCCGTTCAGAAATGGTCGTTCGGTTTGCAGGCACCGAACCGAAAAAGGGGTTTGAAGAACACATTTATCAATACCGGACAAAAGCCTTGGGATATACCTACTACCTCAATAAACATAGGGTAAAGTTTCAAGGCTATTTTGGACTGGATAGCCGCTACCACCCACAAAAGCAAAGTCTGTTGTACCCCTACAAAAACCGGGTGAATACCATGGTTCAGGTAGAATTGGGGATTTAAAAATTAGAAAAGTCTAAGAAGACTTTTCTTTTTCAATAAAAAATGACTAAATTTGTCATGAATAAAAATGACAAACAAGTTTGCACATATCATCAAAGAGGCGAGGGTAGCGCAGAAAATGCTGGTAAGAGAGCTGGCGCAAGCCCTTGAAATGGATGCTTCTCTGCTGAGCCGCATAGAAAGCGGAGAACGGCTGGCAACAGAAGAACTTTTGCCCAAACTGGCAGAAGTGCTGCGGATGGATATGAACCTGTTGCAGAAAGAATGGCTGACTGCCAAAGTGCTGCGCCAGTTGGAGGGCTATCCTCAATATGCCGAGGAAGTACTGAGTATGGTGATGGAGCGGGTAGAAGTGTATGCCGCCAATGGCGAAACAGTACCTGCAGAATTGGAAACCTCGCTGCATGCTTTGGATGAACTGAAAGCCGCGGTGAAAGCCAAACAGCCTTTGGATGAAACGCAGCTGACACGGCTTCGGGATTTTTTTCATACGAGGTATACTTACCACAGCAATAAAATTGAAGGTAACACCCTCACCCTTCAAGAAACTTCATTGGTGGTGTCGAAGGGAATAACCATTGCGGGTAAAAGTGTAAGGGAGCATCTGGAAGCGGTAAACCACCACGAAGCGGTGGAGTACATTGAAAGTATGGTGCAAAGCGGTGGCCGCATTACAGAACGCCTGATCAAAGAGTTGCATTATCTCATTTTGAAAGGTATCGACAAGCATTGGGCGGGTACTTATAGAAATGTAGAAGTTCGCATAAGTGGAAGTGAACATGTACCTCCGCAGCACTTTGATGTACCCATGGAAATGGAGAAAATGCTGGCTTACTATCAGGAAAACCGGGTACGCATGCACCCCGTGCTACTGGCTGCCGATATGCACCTGATGCTGGTGGGTATTCACCCTTTTATGGATGGCAATGGCCGCACCAGCCGCCTGTTGATGAACCTGATATTGATGCAAGGAGGCTACTACATTGCCAACATCAAGGGTGATTTGACGGACAGGTTGGAGTATTACCAAGCGCTGGAAGAAGCCCATGTGCGGGGTAATACAACGCCATTCAGAAAGCTGGTGGCCAGCACTGTGATGCAAAACATGGAAGAGTACCTGTCGCTGATTTAATGCCAGATACGGCACTATGCCAAAGCGGTAAATACAAGCCCGCTGGTCAAAAGCTGCCGGGCTTTTTTTGCTGAGTGCTGTACGGCTGCTGATGGGCTGCCGGATGGAAGCGGTAGCTGCCCCGTAGCTGTAGGCTGCATTGGTATTGACCAAGGCGGGGCACTACAAGCGTACAGCCGGAACTGCTGTTGATAGCTGTGCTATGGCTGACAGCCCCCAATTGCTTTTTCTGAATGGATACAACAGCACCTACAACTGCCAAGATTTAATGCCTGTTCCTTTGGGTTGCTTTGGCTACCTTTGCGCCTCAATTTTCGTTTCCAGGCAATTATGATTAGTGTAAAAAATGTAACGCTGGCCTATGGCAAGCGGGTTTTGTTTGATGAGGTAAACATCAACTTCGTAAAGGGTAACTGCTACGGCGTAATTGGTGCCAATGGTGCCGGTAAGTCTACTTTTTTGAAGATTTTGAGTGGAGAAATTGAGCCCAACAAGGGTTCGGTGGAAATAACCACCGGCGAACGCATGGCGGTGCTGAAGCAAAACCACTTTGAATTTGATGAGCAAACAGTACTAAACACCGTACTGATGGGCCACAAAGTGATGTGGGATGTGATGCACAAGAAAGATGCTATTTACGCCGACCCCGATGCTACCGAAGAAGACTACATGAAGGCGGGTGAACTCGAAGCTGAGTTTGGCGAAATGGGCGGCTACACCGCTGAAAGCGATGCCGCTACACTGCTTAGTAACTTGGGTGTGGTGGAAGCTTACCACCAAAGCCTGATGAAGGACATACCTGGCACCATGAAAGTGCGGGTGTTGTTGGCACAGGCATTGTTTGGCAACCCCGATATTCTGTTGCTTGATGAACCGACAAACGGCCTCGATATTGAAACCATCAGCTGGTTGGAAAACTTTTTGGCCGACTACCAAAACATTGTGTTGGTAGTGAGCCACGACCGTCACTTTTTGGATGCCGTGTGTACCCATGTGGCCGACGTGGATCGTGCTAAAATCAAGGTATTTACCGGCAACTACACCTTCTGGTACGAGAGTAGCCAATTGATGGCCCGCCAGTTGAGTGATAAGAATAAGAAAGTAGAAGAGAAGCGTCAGGCGTTGATTGATTTCATTGCCCGGTTTAGTGCCAATGCCAGTAAGAGCAAGCAGGCTACCAGCCGTAAAAAGGCATTGGAAAAACTCACCATTGAAGAAATTGAACCTTCAAACCGCCGGTATCCGGGCATCATTTTCCAGCCATTGCGGGAGGTGGGCAACCAGATTTTGAACGTGGAAGGTTTGTCGAAAACGGTGGACGGCCGTAAGCTGTTTGATAAAGTTACTTTTAGTGTGCAGAAGGGTGAGAAGATTGCCTTTTACAGCCGCGACCCATTGGCGGTGACACAGTTTTTTGAAATCATAAACGGCAATGCCACGGCTGATGCTGGTAAACTGGAGTGGGGTACCACTATTACCAAAGCTTACCTGCCATTAGAAAACGGAGAGTTCTTCAAAGAAGGCCTGCCCATGATGGACTGGCTGCGTCAGTTTGTGCCTGAGCATGTAACCGATGCTGATGAACCATTTCTGCGGGGCTTTTTGGGTAAAATGCTGTTTAGCGGCGACGACATTATGAAAAAAGTAAACGTGCTGAGTGGTGGCGAAAAAGTACGCTGCATGCTGAGCCGCATGATGTTGCAAAACCCCAACTGCGTGGTACTCGACCAGCCAACCAACCACCTCGATCTGGAAAGCATTCAGGCATTTAACGAACAGTGCGTAGAATTCAAAGGCATTGTGCTGCTCACCAGCCACGACCATACATTTATGGAAACCACGGCTAACCGGGTAATTGAGTTGACACCAAAAGGTATCATCGACAGACTGATGACTTTTGATGAATACCTGGAAGATGAGCGGGTGCATCAGCTTCGGGAAGAATTGTATGCGTAAGCAGCTACGAACAATTTGTGTAAAAGACGGTCAGCTACTGGCCGTCTTTTTTGTGCATACCAAATGCTGCGGATAGGCGTTCATTATATTGCAACCACTAACTGTGCTTCACTGTTGAAATTTTTTTGCTTCATAGCGATGTGTATTGTTTGCCTGCTGGCAAACAATACCGCATGGGCACAAGTGAGCTCCAACTTTCGGGTGAAAAAAATTGCTGTGCAAGCAGCGCCGGTACAGTTGGATAGCTTGAGTGTTGTGCCGGGCAGTTTTCGCATAACGGGTGCCGACAGCCTGCAATATGTGTGGGATGATGTGCGGGCCACATTGCAATGGTTGAAGTTGCCCAATATAGATAGTGTATGGGTGAGTTACCGGGTGTTTCCGTTTGGTTTTGCCAACAAAGTGTACCGCTACCAATATGATAGTGTGGCCAACTTTTTTAAAGCTATGCCCGTGCCGAAGCGAAAGAATACCAGCAACAATCAGCAGGGATTTGGCAAGCTCAATTACACTGGCAGTTTTGGCCGCAGCCTGAGTTTTGGTAATGCACAGGATGCTGTGGTCAATTCACTCTTTAACCTACAGGTAAATGGCATGCTGGGCGACAGTATTGAAATTGCTGCTGCCATTACCGACAACAACATACCAATACAACCTGATGGCAATACACAACAGCTCAATGAGTTTGACCGCATTTGGCTGCAGTTTAAAAAACGCAACTGGACGTTGAGTTTGGGCGATATTGATGTGCGGCAGCAGCCCACCTATTTTCTCAGCTATTTTAAACGGCAGCAAGGCATTGCTTTTGAAACTACACAAAGGCTTGGCAAGCAAACTAGCAACACGAGTTTTGTTAGTGCGGCCATTGCTAAAGGAAAATTTACCCGCAATGTGTTCAACGGGCAGGAGGGCAACCAAGGCCCATACCGGTTGCGGGGTGCCAATAACGAGCTCTTCTTTGTGATACTGGCCGGTACAGAAAGAGTGTTTATTGATGGAGTACAATTACAACGTGGCGAAGACCAGGATTATGTCATCAATTACAACACGGCAGAAATCAGTTTTACACCCAAACAACTCATTAGCAGAGACAAGAGGATACAGGTAGAATTTGAATATGCCGATCGCAATTACCTCAACTCATTGCTGTATGCTGGCAACGCATTGAAAGTGGGTGAAAAGCTGGAAGTGAACATTGGCATGTACTCCAATGCCGATGCCAAAAACTCACCCATCAATCAAACGCTGGACAATGTGCAGCGCCAGTTTTTAAGCAGTATTGGCGACAGCATCAATCAGGCATTTTATCCCGTAGCTGTGCGGGATAGTTTTGATGCGGCGAAAGTATTGTACATCAAAATAGACACGACGGTTGCCGGCCAACCCTATACTTTTTACCGCTACCAAAACATTTACGATACGGCCATGTATAGTCTGGCGTTTAGCGAAGTCGGTACCGGTAAAGGCAACTATACACTGCTGCTAAATGGCGCCAATGGAAAAGTGTTTCAATGGGTGGCACCGGTGAATGGCGTAGCACAAGGTAACTATGAGCCGGTGGCTTTGCTGGTGACGCCCAAAAAACAACAGCTGTTTACGGCAGGTATAAAATACAGTTTGGGTAAAAACACAAAGCTGTTGGCAGAAGCAGGTTATAGTGTGACAGACATCAACACATTTGCCAGCAAAGACAAAAGCAATGATGGCGGCTTAGGCATCAAGTTGCAGTTGAAAGATGAAAGGTCTGTACAGTTGGGAAAATCAAGCAAGCTGCTTTCAACAGAGGCCAGGTTTGAGCAAGTGGATGAAAACTTTCGACCGTTGGAACGTTTGCGAAGCATTGAATTTTTGCGGGATTGGGGCTTGCCTTTTGATGCAGGTTTTGCCAAAGAGCAATTGCCGGGCTTTACCATGACATTGAGTAACAACAAACAGCACAGCATACAATACGATTACAGTGGTTACAAAAGGGGCAATGCGTATAGCGGTAACCGCCACAGTATTGAGCATCGGTTACAACAGCAGGGCTGGGTGGTCAATGATGTGTTGCGATATACTTCGTTTGATGGCTTGGGCATCAATGGCTATTTTCTAAGGCCATCCATTGCTATCAATAAAACATTCAACAAGATTAACGCACTGGAGATAGGGGCACAATATCAGTTGGAACACAACCAGGTAAAATCATCAGTTACTGATACTTTACAAGCTAACAGTTTTTCTTTTACCGATTGGCGGGTGCATATACGCAGCAATCAGCAACAGCGCAATCGTTGGTCGCTGCAGTGGTTTAGAAGAAGCAACCAGTTTGCATCGGCTAATGGTTTTGTACCGCAGGATGTGAACGATAATTTTTCGATACAGGTAGAGCTCACCAAAAGCAAACAGCACCAGTTTCGGTTGAATACGGGCTACCGCATGTTGAAAGTAAAAACGGCCGGCATCAACAACCAGCAATCAGACAATACTTTGCTGGGCCGTGCTGAATATTTGACTCAACTAGCTAAGGGCGCCATCACTGGCAATGTGTTGTATGAAATAGGCGCCGGGCAAGAGCAGCAACGCGACTTCAGTTATATTGAAGTGCCCGCCGGTCGTGGTGAATATGCATGGATTGATTACAATGGTGATGCCGTACCACAACTCAACGAGTTTGAGTTGGCGCAGTTTCAGGATCAGGCAAAATACATCCGCATATTTACACCTACCAACCGGTTTGTAAAAGCTGCGTACAACACCCTTAATGCGAGTATTCAATTGAGTCCAGCCAATGTGTGGCGTAGAGATTCATCGCAGCTCAAGCGCTTTCTGGCCAAGTGGAATGCCCAAAGCAGTTTGCAAACCACCAGCAAGCGAAAAGATGATGGCGGTTTTCCATTCAATCCTTTTGCGGGTACCATCAGCGATACAGCCATCATCATGGCCAATACCAATATCGCCAACACGATTTCATTTAACCGATACAGCACTTCCTGGGGTGTAGACCTGACGCAGGTTCGCAACAGCAGCAAGGCTTTGCTGACGTATGGAGTAGAAATAAGAACGTTGAATGATGTGTCGCTCCGCTGGCGAAAAAATGCCGGAAGACAATGGACCTTTGCCATTCAGGGCAAGCGGGGCAGCAATGAATTGCAAACCCCCAATCCAAAATTTGATAACAGGAACTATGCAGTCACGTACTACGAATTGATGCCATCCATTACCTACACTTTGGGTGCCAAATTCAGGGCAACTACTTTGTATAAATGGAATGAGAAAAAAGGGAATGCCAACAGCATTCCGCAACTGAGTACCACCAATAGTTTGCAGGTAGAAAGTAAATACAATCTGGTGCAAAGCGGTGTGTTCACAGGTAAGCTTACCTATTCGTCTATCGATTTTACAGGTACATCCAATTCTACCGTTTCTTACTTCATGCTCGATGGTTTGCAACCGGGCAAAAACTTTTTGTGGAATGTAGATTTCACCAAGCGGCTGGCCAATGCGTTGGAAATAAGTTTTCAATACGAAGGCCGCAAAGCAGGAGAGAGCCGAACGGTGCATGTAGGCCGGGCTTCATTGAGAGCCGTGTTGTAACAAACGCAAAAGGTCAGCTCTTTTCAGAACTGACCTTTGCTCATTTATGGGTGGGATTTACATATTATCCAAACAAACCACCTTTCTTCAAGGTGCGAACGCCTTCGCCAATTTTGAATCCGTTGTGGTAGATTTCAATTTTGTAATTACCGGTTTGGAAGCCTTTATCGCTTTTCCAGTCAAAACTTACAGGTGTTTTCTTGCCGCTTTCGTACTGCACCTGCACCTTAGAAGTGTAGGGCTTGTCGCCTTCTTCACGGGTGGTGAATACGGTGTTGCTGGCAATCGGGCTGCCATCAGGAGCGGTTACGGTGATGTAAATTTCTTTTTCACCACTTTTTGCAAGGCGGTTTTCATCCAGCTGAAAAGCAATGCGCAATTTGTCGGCACGTTTGGCGGTAGCTGTTTCTTTTTCTTTGCCGGAGCCTTTTTCGTTTAGCGCTGCTATGCTGATGTTAGAAGCCTTTAGGGTGCTGGCAACGTCGGCTGTTTCATCCAGTGTTTTCTGAATGCTTTGCTTTTCATTACGTGTAGCTTCAAGGTCAGCTTCTACCTGTTGCTTTTCTGTAGTCAGTTGCTGATTGTTGGCTACAAGCGTTTGGTTTTCACCTTCCAGGCGGCGTACATCTGCAGCCAGTGTTTCAATCGTACCATTCAGTTGGTTAATCATCTGACGGGCACGGGCCAAATCGGCTGCAGTGGCATTTTTATTATTTACCACCTTGCGGATTTCATTGCGCAGCCGGGCTATTTCCTGATTCCGTGTATCCAAATTGTCTGCCATGGTTTGGTTTTCACCCATCAGGCTATCGAGGCGGCCCAGCGATTCAGTGTACAGGTTACGTACCTGGTCTCTTTCGCTGGTTACCAGTGTGTTCTGGCTGGTAAGTGTACCTACTTGCTCCTGGCTTTTGTTCTTTTCATAAATAATATAACCCCAGGAAAGCAACAAAGCAGCGGCAAGGCCACTATAGATCAACGTACGGTTGTCTTTTTTTGGAGTAGTGCTGTTGTACTCATTCAATTTCATGTCTTCCATATGCTTCGTGTTTTTAGTTCAATTACAAGGTATGCCAACACCGTGCCAGACCAACTTTTCAACGCTGTTAAAAACTTTCTAATACACCCTTTTTAAAGTTTCATTGCTTTGTTACGTGGCGGTGGATAAAATCATTCTTGATTGGAAAAAAGGTGCTTTCAAATCAGTGTACTGGTTGGAAGGTGAGGAACCTTTCTTTATAGATCAGGTATTGGGCTATGCAGAAAAAAACATTCTGACAGATGCCGAAGCAAGTTTCAATTTGTCGGTGTTTTACGGTCGTGATGCCGATTGGTCGGCCGTGGTGAATGCTTGCCGCCGCTACCCCATGCAATCGCAGCGCCAGGTGGTGTTGCTGAAAGAGGCACAATACATGAAGGATATCGAAAAGCTGGAAGGCTACATCGAAAATCCGCTCAGCAGTACAGTGTTGGTGGTGGGCTACAAACAAAAAAAAGTAGATGGCCGTAGCAAGCTGGCCAAACTGCTGAAGCAAAAGGGAGAGGTACTAACCACCAAAAAAATATACGATAGCGATTTGCCCAACTGGGTGGTGAATCATTTAAAAGCAGATGGCTTCACTATATCGCAAAAGGCGGTGTATTTACTGGTGGATCATATTGGTAATGATTTGTCGAGGCTGGCCAATGAGTTGGAAAAAGTGCAAATCAATCTGCACCAGCGCAAAGAGATTACCGAAGATGATATTGAAAACTATGTGGGCATCAGTAAGGAGTATAACGTGTTTGAATTGCAGCATGCACTCACCCAGCGCAACATGACCCGTTGTTTGCAAATCATTCAATATTTCGAAGCCAACCCAAAAGCATTGCCTATTATGCAATTGCTCCCCACGCTTTATTCCTTTTTCAGTAAGGCATACATGGTGTTTGGGGCCGGCACCAACGATGAATACCAGCTGATTCAATATCTCGGGTACAAAGGCCCGAGCCCATATGTAAAAGATATTATCAGCTGCGCCAAAAACTACCGGCAAAAAGGAGTAGAGCAAGCAATTTTATTGCTGCACGAATACAACCTCAAAAGCATTGGTATTCATGCATCTAATGTTTCAGACGCAAATCTGTTGAAAGAAATGGTGGTGAAAATGATTACGCCAACGGTCGATTAACTTTCATAGGCCTGCAGCAAGAGTTGCGATGCATCCTTGTCTTTTTGCAACTGCGCTTTCAAACTATCCAGTCCGCTGAATTTTTGCTCACCACGCAGGTGGCAAATCACTTCTATGCGAAGCGTTTCGCCATAAATGTCGGCATCAAAATCAAAGATGTTTACTTCCACCGTTTGGCGGGTACCATCCACGGTTGGGCGAACGCCAATGTTCATCATGCCTTTCATCCATGCACCGTTTTGCTGCATGCGTTTTACACGCACCGCATACACACCGTTGCCCGGCATCAGCTTTTCAGTATCATTCATGCGGATGTTGGCTGTAGGGTAGCCAATGGTGCGGCCAAGCTTATTGCCTTCTACCACGGTGCCTTCAAAAAAGTAGGCATAACCAAGGTAGCTATTGGCAGCAGCAATATGGCTATTGATAACAGAAGTACGGATGCGGGTACTGCTGATGGTATTGTCATTGAGTACTTCGGCAGGAATTTCCATCAACTCATAGCCATGTTTGCTTTTCAGCGCTTCCAGCAATTGATAGTTGCCTTCGCGGTTTTTACCAAAACGATGGTCGTAACCAATTACAATACAGCGGGGGTGAAAATGAGCTACCAGGAACTGCTCCACATATTCGAGTGCTGTTTGCTCGGCAAATTCGCTGGTAAAAGGAACAATTACCAAATGGTCGATGCCTTGTTTTTCGAGCAATTCTATTTTTTCAGCAATGGTATTGATAAGCCTAATTTCTGACTGTTGATTGCCTACAATGCGCCGTGGGTGCGGGTTGAAGGTGATGATGACACTTTCGCCATTGATGGCCGCAGCCTTTTCAGTCAACTGTTTGGTAATGATGCGGTGACCATTATGCACACCATCAAACGTGCCTATGGTAACCACGGCATTGCGGAATTTTGGAAGTCGGTCGATGTGCTTGTGTACCTGCATGGGCCGGCAAATTTGAATTAGTAATGGCCAATTTCCAAATCTCTGCCGCAGCCGCCTATTTTTGCAGCATGTCTTTATATGCAAAGCGAGGCGTTTCGGCGCAAAAAGAAGAGGTGCATGCAGCCACCCAACACTTAGATCAGGGGCTGTTTCCCAAAGCATTTTGTAAAGTATATCCCGATTTGCTCGGTGGCGATGCCGACTGGGTAAATGTGATGCATGCCGATGGTGCCGGTACCAAAAGTATTCTGGCCTATTTGTACTGGAAAGAAACCGGCGACATTAGTGTGTGGAAAGGCATTGCACAAGATGCCATTGTGATGAACCTTGATGACCTGCTTTGTGTGGGCATTCACGATAATATCGTTTTCAATTCTACCATCGACCGCAACAAGCTGCTCATACCGGGCGAAGTGTTGGAACAGGTCATCAGCGGCTCACAGGAGCTGTTTGATACACTGGCTGATTTTGGGGTAAACATTGCCTACCTCGGCGGCGAAACGGCCGACGTGGGCGATGTAGTGCGTACTGTGGCGGTGAATGGCACCATGAGTGTTCGTTGGCCAAAATCGAAGATTGTGACCAATGAAAATATTGCTGCAGGTGATGTGATTGTGGGCTTGGCTTCTTATGGCCAAAGCGTGTACGAATCAAGCTACAACAGCGGCATTGGTAGCAATGGTTTAACAAGTGCCCGCCACGATGTGCTGAGTAAATACTATGCGGAGCATTTCCCCATGACCTATGAACCTACGCTCAGCGATGATGTGGTGTACATCGGCAAGCACCGCATGACGGATATAGTGATGGACGAAGGACATAACGTGGGGCAATTGCTGCTGAGCCCCACCCGTACCTATGCACCGGTGTTGAAAAAACTGCTCACCGAAAACTTCGATCAGATTCATGGATTGGTGCACTGCAGTGGTGGTGGCCAAACCAAGTGCATGAAGTTTGTGCCAGAAGGCGTACGAGTGGTAAAAGACAACCTGTTTGCTACGCCGTATATTTTCGAACTGATACAACAATGTAGCGGTGCTGATATGCGGGAAATGATGCAGGTATTCAACATGGGTTGCCGCCTCGAAATTTATTGTAGTGAAGCCAATGCAGCAACCATGATTGATACGGCAAAAGCTTTTGGCATTGATGCACAAATCATTGGCCGTGTAGAAGCGTCAGATAAAAAAATGTTGACGATTGAGCATGCCGGCGAAACAATTATTTTTGAATAAATCAGTTATTGATTCATCACCCAAAGGATGAGCTTCGCTACTCCTTGCATATTCTTACTCCATGGCTGAAGAAATAGTAGTACAACTCAAACAGGTCAATATTTATCAGGGCGACGTACAAATTTTGAAAGGTGTAAACCTCGAAGTGCGTCGTGGCGAATTTGTATACCTCGTAGGTAAAACCGGCACCGGCAAATCTTCTTTGCTCAAAACCTTGTATGGCGAATTAGCACTGAAAGAAGGTGAGGGCAAAGTGGTAGGACACGACCTGCGCAATCAAACCTGGAAAACCATTCCGTTTTTGCGCCGCGACCTCGGTGTGGTATTTCAGGATTTTCAATTGCTCACCGACCGCAATGTGAAAGAGAACCTCAAGTTTGTATTGAAAGCCACCGGCTGGAAAGATGAAAACATGATCAATGCAAAAATTGATGATGTGCTGGAAAAAGTAGGCCTCAAAAGCAAGGGTTTTAAAATGCCTTTTGAAATGAGTGGTGGCGAACAACAACGCATTGATATTGCCCGTGCATTGCTCAACTCACCCCGCTTGCTGCTGGCCGATGAACCTACAGGCAACCTCGACCCCGAAACCAGCGACGAAATAATGGGCCTGCTGATGAACCTTAGCAAAGACTATGGCATGGCCGTCATTATGGCTACGCATGATTACATGGTTATCAATAAATTTCCTGCAAGAATTTTGCGTACCGAAAAAGGAAAAGTGTACGACAGCGCCAATCAGTACGCTGAAAATTAATATCAGGCAGAAAGCTTTAAGCGTTCTGCTACTTTGCCCGGCACGGTTGGTTCCTGTTCAAATATCCAGCGAATCATCTGCCGGGCATTTCTTTCGTTGTTGAATAAAGATTGCATCACCTGCATACGGTCTTCAAAGTTGTGCAAATGATAAGGCTGGTCAAAAGCCTTGGCTATGGCATATTTCATGCTGGCTGTACTGTTGGCAATTATGCAACAACCGTTGAGGCCACTACCTTCTACGCCAGCTTCATTCACCACGCAGTGTCTTCCAAAATAAAGGGCATTTATCAATTTCAGTTTGATGCCAGTGCTATTAAATGATGGCAAAATATTCACCTGCGCCTTCTTTATCAGCTCTTCCATTTCGGTCTGTTCGGGGTTGGCCACAATACAGGTATGCGGAAAACTGTGGGCCAGCTTTTCCAGTTTTGCAGAAGGATTTTTACCTGCCACTACGAAAGGTATTTCCAGCTTGCTGAAAATTTCTTCTAGCAGCCAGGTGGCGGCATATTCATTTTCGGGCACACTCAGGTTGCCATGATACAGGCAAAAACTACCGTGTGAGCCGTACCATTCGGGTGCAAACTCGGGCAGGTAAAGTGGTAAAAAGTCTACATTGTTGTAGCCCAATTCACGGTTAAAAACTTCCAGGTCTTTTTCAGTGACGGTCCAAAAAGTAGCTTTGCCTGCCATTGCCGCTTCGTACTTTTTCAGCAGGGCACTTTCTCTTTTGAAAAAGAGTTTTTTGAACATGCTGCCACTGGTTTCAGAAAGCTGGCGGTAATATTCATATTCCACATTGTGCAGCCGTACAAAACAGCGGTTGGCGGGCAAATCGCCGCTGTATGCAAAATAGGTACAGTGCATCCCTTCCATCAGCACAGGGTAATCGTCTTGTTTCAGGCGTTTGAGCAATGCATCATTGGCCCGGCTGGCTACAATGTAGGGCACACTGGTAGCCAGGCTTTTGAGCGGTGTCACCCGTTCGTAGTAGTGTACTTCTTCGCAATATTGGTTGAGCACGGGCTGCTGACCACGGCCGTATTCAAAACAGTGCAAATGAATTTTTACACCCGCTTCGCTCAGGGCTTTAATCTTGTAAAACAAATCAAAAACGCCACCATAATCCACCGGATAGGGTACGTCTAAACAAACGATATGTAAATGCTTTTCTGCCAAAATCAATATTGCTTAAGAGGCTCTTGCAGGCAATTAGCCCAAACCTGTAACATGTTTTTTTCTTCTTCAGTCCAGTTCCAAACTGTTGCTGCAACGGTGCTTTGCCCGGCCAATGTTTCGTACAAAACAGCATCCTTTGCTAAAAGGTTCATGGCCTGAGATATTTCACCGGGAGCTACCTCATTTACCAGTACTGCTACTTCATGTTGCTGATTTAAATGCTCGTATTCGGGATACCGCACACAAACCTGCGGCTTACCCGCCTGCACATAATCAAAAAAACGATTGGCTAAAGAATAGTATTGATTGAGGCCGCTATTGTTAAACAATGTAATGCCTGCAAATGCCCGTTGGGTAAGGACTCGCAACACGGCTGGTTTCAGATGACCCGTTAAAAAAACCTTGTCTGCCACACCGTGAGCAGCAATTAAACTTTTCACTTGCTCCATGTAATTGCCATCGCCGGCAATCACCAGCGGGAGTGAGGTTTCTTTCATGGCAGCAATCAGCTCATCAAAAGCCCGGCCCTCGTTTACCGCTCCCTGGTACAAGAAAAATCGTTCTGGCAATGAAAGTGCCGCTGGCAGAGCTTCAAAGAAAGTATTGCCGGCAGGCATCGGCATGTTTCTCACAACGGCATACTTTACTTTATACCGCCGGCTGAACTCATCCGCTATAAACTGATTGACGGTATATCCGTTTTGAAACTGGGGCACACACCAAGCCTCGATGGCTTTCCAAATGGCGGCAATCCATGGTCTTCTCTTCACTTCCGTGAGCTCAGTGAAGAGCTCGTGGGCATCGTACAGGCGGGGGAGCTGGTACTTTTTGCTGATGAGCAGGCAAGGCACAATGCTGTCAAGGTCGATGGCGCAAATGGCCATGTGGGTGGCTCCGGGCTGCTGGTGTGCCTTGGCTTTTGTTTGTAAAAAACGATACAGGGCTTTGTTGTAGGCCCAGTAAAACCGCTTCCCTCTTTCGGGCGAAACATTGAGGCGTACTTGCTCAAAAGGCTGATGATCAAGGGGTAAACTGTTGGCAGTGGTGCGGCCTACCAGGGTAACCTGATAGCCTGCCCGGGCCATCGAACCGCAAATGCGCTGCATCCGCTGATCAAAACTCAGGTCGTTGGTAACCGTGCAATAAATATGATAATCTTGCGGCTGCATGTGCTAATTGGGGGCGCAATCTAAAATCCTTTCGATAATATTTCCCTGATATCTTTTTTTGCCCTACTTTTGCCGCCCATAAAATTGGATGATTTAATCGGATAACAAAAAACGCATAATCGGATGCCTTATTTAACTGTAGAAAAGAAAGCCAAGATTTTCGAAACTTATGGTGGCAGCGCTAAAAACACTGGTTCTATCGAAGGCCAGATCGCTTTATTGACTGAGCGTATTTCTGCTTTGTCTGCTCACCTGCAGCAAAACAAAAAAGATTTCAGCACTCACCGTGGTCTCATGAAGATGGTTGGTCAGCGTAAGCGCCTGCTTACCTACCTCAGCAAGCACAACTTGCAGGGATACCGCCAACTGATTGAAAAACTGGGTCTCAGAAAGTAATCATGCGGTTGCATTAACGATATAAACCCCAATTAGCCTGGCTGATTGGGGTTCTCATATTTCTTTACAACCTCATTACCGCTTTTTTTACCCGTCGCGTCGTGCCCCATTGTGGCAGGGCGTTTTGTTGCATCATACCGAATCTAAAATCAAGGTTTTCGCAAATTCTTATTTATGTTGACACAACCACATTCCGTTGTGATAGACATGGGCCCCAATTGTAAGCCCATTACTATCAGCACAGGCCGGCTTGCCCGCCAGGCCGATGGCGCTGCCCTGTTGCAGTGCGGCAATTGCTACCTGCTGGCCACCGTTTGCGCCAGCAAAGAACCCCGCCCCGGGCAGTCTTTCTTCCCATTGACTGTAGACTATCAGGAGAAATTCGCTTCTGCCGGTCGTATCCCCGGTTCATTTTTTAAGCGTGAAGGCAAGCTGAGCGACTACGAAGTACTCATCAGCCGTTTGATAGACCGTGCCCTGCGTCCGCTTTTCCCCGAAGATTACTTCTGCGACGTTCAGGTGCTGGTTACCCTTTTGTCTAGCGACCCCGAAGTAATGCCCGATGCCCTGGCTTGCCTGGCGGCATCTGCTGCTTTGGCCGTAAGTGATGTGCCCGTTCAGGAAGTAATTTCTGAAGTACGCATTGGCCGTCAGAATGGCGAATACCTGATTAACCCCACCCGTACCCAGTTGCAGTCTTGCGATATGGACTTCATCATTGCGGCTACAGCCAAAAACATGATGATGGTAGAAGGTGAAGCCAAAGAGTGCCAGGAAGAAGATTTGGTAAAAGCGTTGGAACTGGCTCACGAAGCTATCCGCAAGCAAATTACTGCTCAGGAAGACCTACGTACGCAGGTTGGTGTAACCGGCAAACGGGAGTACACCAAGCCTTACCGCAATGAAGCACTCGAAAACAAGATTGCTGAACTCGGCCGTGCCAAAATGTATGAGATCGCTAAAAGCGCCTCTGCCAAGCATGAACGCAGTGAAGCTTTCAGCAAACTTTTTGATGAGGTAAAAGAAGCCCTCGGCGAATTGCCCGAAGAAGACCAACCGCTGGTAGGCCACTACCTCGGCGAACTGCAGTATTATGTTGTTCGTGATATGATGCTCGATGACCGCATTCGTCTCGATGGCCGTAACCTCACCACTGTTCGTCCTTTGGATATGATGGTAGATGTACTGCCTTCACCACATGGTTGCGCCCTGTTTACCCGTGGTGAAACTCAATCGCTGACCACTGTTACACTCGGTACGCCAAATGATGAGCTGTTGATTGAAACAGCTGCTACCAGCGACTATGTAAAATTCATTTTGCACTATAACTTCCCGCCATTCAGCACCGGCGAAACCAAGCCCATGCGTGGTCCTGGCCGTCGTGAAGTAGGCCATGGCAACCTGGCTATGCGCAGCCTGAAGCAAATAATGCCCGGCAACGAATATCCTTACACCGTTCGTGTGGTGAGTGATATTCTTGAATCGAATGGTTCGAGCTCAATGGCTACTGTTTGTGCCGGTTCTTTGGCGCTGATGGATGCTGGTGTACCTTTTGCCAAGCACGTAAGTGGTGTGGCTATGGGCCTCATTACCCGGAAAGATGGTAAGTACGCCATCCTCACAGATATCCTCGGCGACGAAGATCATCTGGGTGACATGGACTTTAAAGTAACCGGTACCCGTGATGGTATTTGTGGTGTGCAGATGGACATCAAAATTGATGGCCTGAGCATGGATGTAATGCGTGAAGCACTGGCACAAGCCCGTGACGGCCGTATGCACATTCTGGATGCTATGTACGCTGCAATTCCTGCAGCCCGTGAAGAAGTGAAGCCTCATTCTCCACGCATGGTGAAGATGTTCATTGAGAAAGAATTCATTGGCGCAGTGATTGGACCACAGGGTAAAGTAGTACAGGAAATTCAGAAAGAAACCGGTACCACTATCACCATCGAAGAGAAGAACAATATGGGTGAGGTAAGCATCTTTGGTACCAACAAAGAAGGTGTTGACCGTGCCGAGCGTTGGGTGAAAGGCATTGTGGCTGTACCAACAGTTGGCGATGTGTACGAAGCCACAGTGAAGAGCATCATGCCTTACGGAGCATTCGTAGAATTCCTGCCTGGCAAGCAAGGTTTGCTGCACATCAGTGAAGTAAGCTGGAAGCGCCTTGAAACACTCGAAGGCATCCTCCGCGAAGGCGATATGGTCAAAGTAAAACTCACCGGTACAGATCCTAAAACAGGCAAGTTTAAGCTGAGCCGCAAGGTGATGCTGCCCAAGCCTGAAGGTCAAAACCGCCCAGAACAAGGCCCCGCCGATCAACAATAATTCAATGATTTAACTATAGGCTGTTTCCAAAGTTGGCAACCCCAACAATGGGAACAGCCTTTTGCTTTACCAATATGCAAGAACCACTCATTTACCTGCAATACCAGATTCAGATTGAGCCCGGCACTGATGCAGCTGATTTGTTGATAGCAGAACTTTCGCTGCTGGGTATCGAAGGCTTTGAAGAAGGAGAGACCCAGTTGACCGCCTCTGGCAAAAAAGAGGAAACCGACGCAGCAGCAATCGAGTTGCTGTTAAAAAATCAGGGATTAACATTTACCGTGGCCGAGGTGGCCCAGCAAAACTGGAATGCGCTGTGGGAGTCATCTTTTGAGCCAGTGTTGATTGAAGATTTTGCAGCCGTCCGTGCTTCTTTTCATGCGCCTGTAACAACGGTTCTTCATGAGCTCATCATCACTCCGAAAATGAGCTTTGGCACCGGCCACCATGCTACCACCTGGTTGATGGTCAAGGAAATGTCGACTTTGGATTTTTCGGGCAAAACTGTATTTGACTTTGGTACTGGCACGGGTGTTTTGGCCATTTTGGCTGCCAAGCTGGGCGCCACGCATGTTTTTGCTATCGATAACGATAGCTGGAGCATCGACAATGCGATTGAGAATGTAGCGGTAAATGCTGTGGCTGGCATTGAACTGCAACTGGCCGATCAGGTTCCGGGAGGAAAAACTTATCCCATTGTGTTGGCCAACATCAACAAGCACGTAATTATGGCGCATTTGGCGGCCATGAAAGCCATCACTGAGAAGGGGGGCACCTGGTTACTCAGCGGGTTGCTTACAACAGATGAAGCCGATGTAAGAACTGCAGTAGAGGCCATGGGTCTGCAATGGCAGCATACTTTACACAAGGATGGCTGGATTTCGATGCGCTTTGCTGACACAGGTGTTTGATTGTTAATGTTGAATTCCCTATTTTAGCCATAGTGTTAGCTTTGACTTTTCTGTAAGAAGAAACCACACCGCCACACCCGGGAGCGTATTATAAAACAGAAAGCAGTTAGTTAGAATGCAGGAATTTTTGTTGATTGTGGTAGCCTACATGATAGGCTCCATCCCTACAGCCGTTTGGGTAAGTAAATTTTTCTTCGGCATTGATATTCGTGATTATGGAAGCGGCAACGCCGGAGCTACCAATACATTTCGTGTGCTGGGTACTTCCTGGGGCTCGTTTGTAATGGTGGTTGATATTCTCAAAGGTGTGCTGGCATCATTCCTTTACTTATTACTTCCTTATTACCTTACCAACCAGCTCGACCGTACCAATTTCATGATTGGCCTTGGTTTGGCAGCTGTACTCGGTCATATTTTTCCTATTTGGGCTGGCTTCAAAGGCGGCAAAGGCGTGGCTACGGTATTCGGCATGGTCATTGCCATTCAACCGTTGGTTGCAATTGCAGTGGTACTGGTGTTTTTACTGGTATTGTATCTCACCCGTTTTGTTTCGCTGAGTTCTATTTTGGCAAGTCTGGCATTGCCGGTGCTTATCCTCGTAGTGTTCAACGAGCCAGAATTACTGTACCGCATTTTTGCTATTGCCGTGGCTTTGCTGGTGATTGTAACTCACCAAAAAAACATTGGTCGTTTGCTCAATGGCAATGAAAGTAAAGCCCGCATTTTTACCTATCGCGACAGACGAAAAAGCCGCAGAGAAGAAGCATAAGGCAAACTTTTTCAAATAAGTTTCTGCATTGGCCGAATTATTATTAGTAATTCAGCAACAATTTCAGGCACGAATTTTCAACCTGAATTAAAAACTACCACATGAAACAAATATGGATGCCCTTAATTGGAGGGTTGATTTTGGTATATGCTTGTACCACCAATAAAGTGACTGGTAAAAAACAATTGAACATCATTTCTTCGGAGCAAATGATGTCTCTGTCAGACACACAATACAAAGAGGTACTTTCTAAAAGCAAAGTGCTCACTGCAACGGCAGACGCCAGAAAAGTAACAGATATTGGTAAACGTATTGCTGCAGCCGTAACTCAATACTACAATGCAAAAGGGATGCAGGCAGAAATGGCTACCTACAAATGGGAGTACAATTTGATAGACAGTAAAGAAGTAAATGCCTGGTGTATGCCGGGTGGAAAAATTGCTGTTTACACCGGCTTGCTGCCCGTAACAAAAAACGATGATGCATTGGCAGTGGTAATGGGCCACGAGGTAGCACATGCGTTGGCAGAGCATGGAAAGCAGCGTATTCATCAGCAATTGGGTACTGAGCTGGTTTCTCTGGGATTGCAGGGGATGATGGCCGGTAAGCCTCAGCAAACACAGGCTGCGTTTATGACGGCTTTTGGTGCTGCTTCTACGCTGGGGGTAATTTTGCCTTTCAGTCGCAAGCAAGAGCTTGAGGCCGATGCACTTGGTTTGCAATTTGCTGCCATGGCAGGCTACAATCCTGAGGAAGCAATACCACTCTGGCAGCGGATGGGTGCATTGAGTGCAGGCAATAAGCCTCCGGAATTTGCCAGTACTCACCCTGCAGAAGAAACGAGAATAGCAGCATTGCAAAAGCAAATGCCCGAAGCTAAAAAGCTGTACGAGCAAGCTAAACGGAAGTAAGCTGTTTTTATACAAGTACCCGGAATTTTGGCCGGATAATACGTATTCTTTCGAAATTATGTAGCAAGCTTAGGCTAAGTATTAGATATTTTTTTTACCTTTGCACCCTCGGTACTTTAACCTTTATTCTTTATCAAACAGTTTTGAAGAGACATGTCGCAGCCAAGCATTGTAGAGAAACTTCGTTTGACAGATGAGAAAAACCTGCTAATTCAGGGACTTCCTTCCTCTATTGAAAAGCAATTTGCCAAGCTTTCATTTGCCAAAAATGTAACCCCATTGTTGAAGTCAAGAAAGATTGACTGGGCACTGGTATTTGCAGTAAATGAAAACCAACTGAGGAACATTCTGAAAGACGTGATGCCTGCCTTAAGAGAAGGAGGCAAACTGTGGGTAGCCTATCCCAAAACCACTTCTAAAATTGTGAGTGACCTCAACAGAGAAGGGGCCTGGGGATGCCTTACCTGCACCGGATACGAAGGGGTAGAAGAAGTGGCCCTCGACCATGTGTGGAGTGCTATCTGGTGGAAATGTGGCGGTTTAGATGAAAGCGAAATGGCTGAAATGGAAGCTGCCGCTGCCGAAGCAAAAGGATAGTTTCTTTTACAGACAAACCACATAAACAAAATGGCGACTGCATTTGCGGTCGCCATTTTGTTTTAGGTTACTTATTCAAATTATTCATTGGAAATAACAGGCAACAATATGCGGCTTGCTACACCTTCTGTATGGTACAGTTGAATGGTTGCTTTCTTAAAATCTTCCGGCTTGGCCTCGTAAATATTGGTAAAGGTTTGCGGATTGCGGTCAACCAACGGGAACCAGCTGCTTTGCACCTGAATAACCAACCGATGGCCTTTTTGGAAAACATGCGCCACATCTGGCAGATAAAATTTCACCCTGGTAATTTTGTTAGGCACAAATGGCTCGGGTTCTTCAAAACTGTTGCGAAACTTGCCTCGCATAATTTCTCCCCGTACAAGCATTTGGTAGCCGTTCATATCATCCAATCCTTTGTAAACAGTATCGGCGCCTGTGGTAGCTTTACTTACATTGTTGGGAAACTCATCAATGATTTTGACAACCAAATCGATATCGGTAGCATCTGTGCTCACCATCAGATCGGCGTATACAGGCCCACCAAGCGTCAGGCTTTCTTTGAGTACCTCAGTTTTAAAAGTGAGTACGTCTTTGCGGGCACTGGCAAAGCGTTGGTCGCTGGTCATATACTCACGGGTTCTACTTTCAATTACGGTAGAACCTTCATGGGGCACCGGATTGGCTGGATCACTTACATAGCTCGTGTATGCTTTTCTGCCTTCAGGCTTCTCTGTGGGTTTCAGTGCTGTCGGGCGTTTAAACGACAATTTGCCGCCAGGTAAAAAGAAAAGCGGTTGCTCTTTCATTTGCTTTACCGGCCATTCATTGTAATGTTTCCATTCATTGCTACCGCTAAAGAAAACAGTGGCCTCTGCAATATCAGTAGCAGGTTTGTTGTTGAGGAAGTGTTCAAAGAAAGGCAGCTCCACATTTTGCTGATACCAATACGCGGTATTGCTACCAAACTTTGCCGCACCAAGATAGCTGCCGTTGCTACGCCCCCCCCATGCACCATGAAACCACGGCCCCATGGTTATTTTGTTGTAATGCCCGGGGTTGGCAGTTTCTATCGCCTTGTACAAATTCCAGGCACCAAAGCAGTCTTCGGCATCGTAAGTGCCGCCTACAACCAGTATGGCAGGCTGCAAATTATTGACAGCCTTTCGTGCATCTCGTGCCTGCCAAAATTCGTTGTACACCGGCTGTTTCATCAGTGTATTCCAAAAGGCTATGCTGTCGCCCAAATAGCGGTTGTTGAATGCTGGTAGTGGACCGGTTTCGAGGTAAAATTTGTAAGCGTTTCTTTCGGTACGCTGGTAGCCTGGATTGTAGCGGGTGGTGGGTTGGGGGCGAGGTACACCAAAGCCTTTGTAAAATTCGAAACCATCCATGAGCATAAAGGCTCCGTTGTGATGAAAATCGTCGCCCATAAACCAATCGGTTACCGGTGCCTGCGGAGAAACGGCTTTCAAGGCAGGGTGATGACTAGCTGCAGCCATGGTGCTGTAAAAGCCCGGGTAAGAAATGCCGAAAACACCCACTTTGCCATTGTTGCCCGGCAAGTATTTTACCAGCCAGTCTATGGCATCGTAGGTATCGCTGGCTTCATCAGTTTCTTCTCCCTTTTTATTGGGGTTAAATGGTCGTACATCTTCAAACTGGCCTTCGCTCATGAAGCGGCCACGCACATCCTGAAAAACAAGAATGTATTTTTTCATGGCATACAAGCCGTGGTTGGTGTTCCAGATGGCCCGAAACTTATCTACGCCATAAGGGGCGCAACTATACGGTGTGCGGGTAAGCAAAATAGGGTGCTGCTCTGCCGAATCTTTGGGAATGTAAATAGCAGTGAACAGGCGAATGCCATCCCGCATGGGAATCATCTTTTCCTGCTTCACATAGTTGTTGGCAATAAAGGCAGAGTCAGCCATAAAAGGCTGGGCCCAAGCGTTAGCTGCAAGGCACAGCAGCAACAGTATCATGTAGTGTTTTCTCATATCGTGGTTAAGATAAAGCTGGATTTAATACCTGCCGCCGGTGCATAAAAAAAACCGGAACAAGTCCGGTTTTCTGACGTTCGTTATACAACATTCCAGTTGCCGTGGTCCAGTTTTACCAGCCGTAATTCTTTGGCTTCAAACTGTTGGGCAAATGGATGATTGGCTTCAAAATAATCTTTTGCTTCCTGCAGTTTTCCTTCCGGAATATCACGGGTTGCAATAGTTACATGTGGATTGAAGGGAGGCTTCATGCCAAAAATGATGGAAGGAAATTTTTCTGCAAACTCCTGCATACATTCTTGTTCCAACTGCAGCAAAGATTGGTTAGGTGCTACGTCTACAAACAACACACGGTCACCAAAGTTACCATACCCTGTAAGGTCGATGTTGAATGGCGCAATACCAATGTTGAATGTGGTTACAAAATCGAGCAGGTTTGGCATCAGGTCTTCTTCTGCTCTAAATGGGGGCACAATGGTAATATGTGCAGGCGATTTGCCAGCTGCCTTACAACCATAGCGTTGAAACATATGCTCTTTGTAGTCTCTCAGTTGGTTGTTTATGTCTTCCGGGCAAATGATGGCCATGTAGAAAAGCGCAAATCCTTCGGGGAGCGGATTGCGACGTGGACCATTATCATGCTGGGGGCCTCTTCTAAATCCGCCGCCACCTCCACGATTTCCATATCCACCACGGCCACCGCCGCCACCTCTGTTATTATCACGGCCATATCCACTGCCGCCGCCCCTGTTGCCTCTGTTATTGTTATACATGTCCTTTAGCTTACTCTGGTTACTTTAATTACGTTGGTTGGCAGGTGCAGGTCTACCGGTGTACTGCCGGTATTAATCACTACATCTCCATTTTTGATATAGCCACGTTGTTTTAAGATATCTATCTGATCGTTGATGATATCATCAAGACTTTCTTCTTCAGCATAGTAAAAAGCCCGTACACCCCAGCTCAGGCTGAGTTGTGGAACCAAGCTTTTTTCTTTTGTGAAAATAAACAGCTGCGCCTTTGGGCGATAGCTACTTAGCATAAATGCTGTGTAGCCACTTTGGGTCATTCCCAAGAGAGCATCGGCATTTACATCCAAGGCCATTTTACAAGCGTTGTAGCAAATGGCATCACTCAAAAAAGATGGTGAATGCGGCTGCGGTTTCATCATTTCCTCACGGTCGTACTGATATGCCGTTGCTTCAATTTCTTTGATAATCTTGGTCATGGTTTCTACCACCAGCACAGGATGTTCGCCGGTAGCAGTTTCGCCGCTCAGCATTACCGCATCGGCGCCTTCTAATACAGCGTTTGCTACGTCGGTAATCTCGCTACGGTTTGGTTTTACACGGTCTATCATGCTTTCCATCATTTGTGTAGCCACAATAACGGGCTTAGCTCTGTGCATACACTTTCTGATGAGATCCTTCTGGATCATTGGAACTTTTTCCACCGGCATTTCTACACCCAAATCGCCACGGGCAATCATGATAGCATCACTTTCTAAAATGATGTCACGGATATTGGTGATGGCTTCTGGCTTTTCAATTTTGGCAATGATTTTGGTCTTGCTTTTTTTCTCGTCGAGTTTGCTGCGTAAAATCACCAGGTCTTTTACACTGCGTACAAACGAAAGCGCCACCCAATCTAGTTGTTGCTCAATAATAAATTCTAGGTCAGCCAAATCTTTATCTGTAAGTGCAGGCAAAGAAATTTTGGTATCGGGTAGGTTGATGCCTTTTTTGCTGGAGAGTACGCCACCAATGGTTACTTCCACTTTTACATCGCCATTGCGTTCAATGCCTTTTACAATTACTTCAAGCTTACCATCATCAATCATGATTTTGTTGCCGATGCTTACATCGCCAGCAAGGTTGGGGTAGCTCACATAAATCTTCTCCATTGTACCTACGCATTTTTCGTTGGTAAATGTGAGTACATCGCCTGGTTTAATCGGTAACGCATTGTTTTCAATTTCACCTACACGCAGCTTTGGTCCTTGCAAATCGCCGAGGATGGCAATTTCGAAAGGTTGTTCACTGTTGATGCGGCGAATATTGTCGATGATTTCTTTTTTGTCTTCGTGGCTGCCATGCGAAAAGTTGAGCCTGAAAACATTTACGCCAGCTTGTGCAAGGCGTAGCATGGTTTCGTAACTGTTAGAAGCCGGGCCTACGGTGGCTACAATTTTTGTTCGCTTTGTGCTATGCTCAATACCTATTTGTTTGTCTTTGCCGGTATAGGCATATTTCTCACTGTGTCTGCTCATTTGATTCGTTGGAATTTATTAGCACTGATGGTTTAAATCGGATGTGATGGGTTGATTAGCTGGCAAGAATTTTTGTAATCCTCAACCACTCTTTATTAAAACGTTCTTTTGCTTTCACGGCATTGTCGAGCGGAAGATAATGCATCCTATTGTTTACAATACCAACCATTACATTGTTGCGGCCTTCCATAAGGCTTTCCACTGCGTGATAGCCCATGCGGCTGGCTATCAAACGGTCGAGGCAGGTAGGAGAGCCGCCCCTTTGAATATGCCCCAAAATACATACCCGGACATCGGCGTTTGGCAGGCGTTCTTTTACCAGTCTGCCTACTTCATCGCCGCCACCTGTGTCGTCGCCTTCAGCCACCACAATCAGGTTTACGAGTTTACGCCGCTTTTCTTTTTCTGTAAGTCCGGCAATAATTTCTTCGAGGTTTGTTTTTGTTTCTGGTATGAGAATGTGCTCTGCACCTGTGGCAATGCCGCTGTGCAAAGCAATATAGCCGGCATCGCGGCCCATAACTTCTACTATAAACAACCGGTCGTGAGCATCTGCTGTATCACGAATTTTATCAATGGCACGAACGGCGGTGTTTACAGCTGTATCAAAACCAATGGTAAAATCAGTACCGGCCATGTCTTTATCAATGGTGCCGGGTATGCCAATGCAAGGAATATCAAATTCGTTGCTGAAAATTTGTGCACCGCGGAAACTACCATCGCCGCCTATAATCACTAGTCCGTCTATGCCATGCTTACGCAAATTGTCGTAAGCAATTTTGCGGCCTTCGGGCGTCATAAATTCTTTACAACGGGCCGTTTTTAAAATGGTGCCGCCCCGCTGAATGATATTAGCCACACTGCGGCTATTCATGGGTTCGATATCATCTTCCAGCATGCCGGCGTAGCCACGGTGAATACCAAATACTTCAAGACCATAATGCAAACCGGTACGAACAACTGCCCGTATAGCGGCGTTCATTCCCGGGCTATCGCCACCGGAAGTAAGCACCCCGATTTTTGTAACTTTTTTATTCATAACTATTTCGATCGCTTGTGATAAATGTTTGCTTTGTGTAGCTTCTACACAAAGGCAGACAAAAATAGGATTTTGCCAGCTTAACGCCGGATTACCAAGGGGGCATGTGTAATGAAACTATGCACAATAGCTGAAAACTTAATGGGATAGGCTGCTTTGTGTGTACTGAAAACCTTGCCGGTTCTTTTTTGCCATCGAAAATACAGCTTACAAGCGGGCAGGATAGGGGGCTATAAGCCCAAAACCTGTCGCATATTGTATATCCCTTTTTTGCCAGCCAAAAACTCCGCTGCCAAAACTGCGCCCAAAGCAAAGCCCTGCCGGTTGTGTGCGGTGTGTGTGATGGCAATATCATCCACCGCAGAGCGGTAAGTAATGGTGTGCGTACCGGGTGCAGGATCGATGCGCAGGCTTTCTATAGCCAACGCTTCCGGATTGCTGTCAGTATTGTTTACCCATCCCTTTTTTTCGGTATAGGTTTCCAGTACCTGCTCTGCCAAAGAAATAGCGGTGCCACTGGGTGCGTCCAACTTGGCGGTATGATGAATTTCAGTAAGACTAACATCGTATGATGTATGCGGATGCATGAGCTTGGCCAAGTAGCGGTTGAGTTCAAAAAAGAGATTGACGCCCAGGCTAAAATTGCTGGCATAAATCAACCCACCGTTACTACTTGTGCAAGCAGCTTCCACTTCTTGCTTGCGGGCCAGCCAGCCAGTGGACCCACACACTACCGGCGTGCCAGCTTCAAAGCAAGCCATCATGTTTTGAACCGCACTTTCCGGATTGGAAAATTCTATCGCTACATCCGCTTTTTGCAGGTTGGCATTGGTGAGGTCTGCTGCATTTTCTTTATCGATGATAAGCACTACTTCATGCTCTCTTTCTTTCAAAATTTGCTCAATGGTTTTGCCCATTTTGCCATAACCGATGAGTGCTACCTTCATACGAATTGTGTTTTTATCTTGTAATTATGTGGCTGATTTTCGGTGTTTGGTGTTTGGGTTTTATCACCAACTGCACACCAGCCGAACGAAGTAACGGATTGTATTGCGGCGCAATCTTCAGGCTCAAGTCATCACTTACATCAAAACCTCTCAGGTTGGCAAATACCGTGGCATCTACCACGTTGAGGCCCCATGCTGCAATAAATGCAACCACACTGTAGTCTACGTTTCTACGAAACTGGTCGCGGTAAAATTTGAGGGAGTTGGCGGATAATGCCTTGAAATTTTCGGGAATCAACTGGTCGTTGGTTGGGTCGTTATCAGTTTTCAGGATGTACGCTTCCCGCAATGATTTGTACTGATTTCTGTTGTCGAAAAAAAGATAAGCAGGTATACCAATTGCGGCATACACAAAAGGCAGTTTCCAAGCCTGGCGGTTTGAAATTTGACCCCAACCAGGAAGAATGGCCGCACGGCGTGTAACGCTTCTGATTTGTTTTTTGCGTAGCGAATCGGCCAGTTTTGCAGAATCGATAACCGGAGGCGCAATGACAGCAGGTGCAGGTTGCAGGCTATCTGCCGATACTTTTACCGGTAGTTTTTTTTGCTGAGCTCTTGTGCCAAATGCACAAAAAAGCAACAGGAGCATCACTCCAAAGTGTTTATTGAACCTTAACGCCAACAAGGTCGAGGATTTTATTGAGCTCCTGAAGCGAATAATATTCGATGGTAATGGCTCCAACACCAGATTTGGCATGCTTCATCATCACTTTGGTTCCGAAATGAGAGGCTAAGTTATCTTCCAATCTTTTGTACGCCGGAGGCAGATTGTTTTTTGCAGCAGCTTTAACAGCCGGCTTGGCGTTTTTGTAAATGTTGCGTACTAATTCTTCTGTTTGCCTTACAGACAAACCTTTGGCGGCCACTTCTTTAAAAATGAACAACTGCTTGTCTACTTCATCCACATTTACCAAGGCTCTGGCGTGACCCATGCTAATGACGCTGGTACGTACCGCCACTTGCAAATCGGGTGGGAGTTTCAGCAGGCGAACATAGTTGGCCACGGTGCTCCGTTCTTTACCCATGCGTTCGGCCACTTCTTCCTGCGTGTAATGCAGCTCATCCATCAGTCGCTTGTAGCTCAGGGCTATTTCGATGGCGTTCAGGTCTTCCCGCTGCAGGTTTTCTAACAGCGATAGTTCGAGCAGTTGCTTGTCGTTGCCTTCACGAACGTACACGGGCACATCAGTCAGGCCCGCAATTTTTGACGCCCTGAAACGACGTTCGCCGGCAATGAGGCGGTATTTATTGCCCGGACCGGCCATTTTAGCTACAGTCAGCGGCTGTATGATATCATGAATTTTGATGCTGGCCGCCAACTCCTGCAAGGCCTGCTCATCAAAATCGCGGCGGGGCTGCTTGGGGTTTACCTCAATATCTGCCAGGGGTATACGAGTAATGCCAGTGGACTTTTGCACCACTTCTTCCTTCAGATGGCCGTCTTTGGTTTTCAGGTCGGAATCGATATTGCTCAGCAGGCTGCGCAGGCCTTTGCCAATCATGGCTTTCTGATCTGTCTTACTCATGTTGTATACTCTTGGGGGACGGCAAAAGTACGGCCACAAAGGGTTTGTGCCGCTATAAAATATCCGGGTAAAAGACTACAGAATGTAGCGGTCTTCTTCCGAAATTTTGGTCATGTTGTTTTTCTGCAACACTTCCTTGGCCAGATTGAGGTAATTGTTGGCGCCTTTGCTTTCGGCATCGTACAAAATCACCGGCTTGCCTACGCTGGGGGCTTCGCTCAAGCGGGTGTTGCGGTGAATGATGGTTTCGAAAACGAGTGACTCAAAGTGACGGCGAACTTCGCTGACCACTTGGTTGCACAGGCGTAGGCGGCCATCGTACATGGTCATCAAAATGCCTTCAATTTCCAACTGCGGATTGAGGCGGTTTTGTACAATCTTAATGGTATTGAGGAGCTTGCCCAAACCTTCGAGGGCAAAAAATTCTGTTTGAACGGGGATGGCCACTGAATCGGCAGCCACCAATGCATTTACAGTGATAAGGCCCAGCGAAGGGGAGCAGTCGATAACGATGAGGTCATATTTTTCCTGCAAGGGCTGCAGCAATTGCTTTAGCACATTTTCGCGGTTGGGGTGGTTGATCATTTCTATTTCGGCACCCACCAGATCGATGTGTGATGGAATGAGGTCGAGATTGGGAATGTCTGTTTTGAGCACCACGTCGGCTGCGGGCACATTGTTCACCAGACAGTCATACAGGCTCAGGTTGATGTTTTGCAAATCGAAGCCTACACCCGTGGTGCTGTTGGCCTGTGGGTCGGCATCCACCAACAATGTTCTGTATTCCAATACGGCCAGGCTGGCCGCCAGGTTGATGGCCGTGGTGGTTTTACCAACACCGCCTTTCTGATTTGCTATACCAATCGTTCTTGCCATTGTAATCCGCCTCTTCCTTGCTTATTGCTGTTGATATTAAAGTTCAATTGTTTCGCCAATTGCTGGCAGGGTGAGTGTGATGTTTTTGCTGGCGAAAGCCTGTGTGGCTGCCGCTTTGTCTACCACAATGTAGCCAAAGGTATCATAATGCACCCCTACCACCTGCGTGGTTTTTACCCACTCCGCAGCAATGGCTGCATCACCGGCACCCATGGTGAAATTATCGCCGATGGGAAGCACGGCAAATTTGATTTTTCCCCATAGGGGTATCAACTGCATGTCCATGGTGAGGGCCGTATCGCCGCTGTAATAAAAATCTCCTTCGGTGCTGTTGATGACAAAACCCATGGGATTGCCACCATAGCTGCCATCGGGCAGGCTACTGCTGTGGTGCGCCACCACACATTTTACAGTTCCGAAATCAAACTGACGCTGGCCGCCGGTGTTCATAGGGTGAACATTGTCATGACCCTGTTGGTTGAGCCAACCC
Organism: Bacteroidota bacterium; assembly: GCA_020161435.1. Classification (GTDB taxonomy): domain Bacteria; phylum Bacteroidota; class Bacteroidia; order Chitinophagales; family Chitinophagaceae; genus Phnomibacter. The sequence goes on from JAIUNV010000005.1 coordinate 141,370, forward strand.
ATCAGTTCATAGGCACAAATGACGGTGGCATTGTTGGCCTTGGCTATTTCTACGGCATCGGCCACATGGTCTTGATGGGCATGCGACAGCAAAATGTAGTCGGCCTTGATAGAGGCTACATTTACCGAAGCCGCCAGCTCGTTGTACCGGATAAACGGATCGAACAACAGTTTTTTGCCTGCTGTTTCAACCAAAAAGCATGAATGACCGTAGTAAGTGAGTTTCATTGCTAATTTTTTTACATTTTTCTGTATACCCAAATGAATTGCGCTGCAAATATGCAACTTGCGGCCTGCAATTATAACAGCAACCCACATTATGCGTAGCGCCAGCGGCTCTATTATTTTTTTACTCGTTCTATTACTGGTCAACTGGTATGTTTTCCAGGCATTGAAAACCGTTTCTGTCAACTGGACCGGCCGTACAAGAATCATTGTGTACAGTATCTACTGGCTCATTTGCGGTCTTGGCTTTGCCCTCATGGCCAGCCTGCCCTACATACAGTTTGATACCTGGCCAAAGGCAGTTCGTACGTATTTGTTTGCCATTCCGGTGGGCTTTTTTCTGGCTCAACTGGTGAGCATTCCTTTCTTTCTGATGGATGATATCCGCCGGTTGTTTCAGTGGGGCGCCGGATTTTTTGTAGCTAAAAAAGCTGCTGGTATCGAAGCGGGTGAAGGCATCAGCCGGAGTGTGTTTTTGAGCTGGCTGGGCCTGGGCATTGGTGGCGGTTTGTTTGGGTCGCTACTGTATGGTTTTAAAAACAAATACAACTATCAGGTAAGAAAAATACAATTGGCGTACCCCAATTTGCCCAAGGCTTTCAAAGGGTTTAAGCTGGTGCACATCAGCGATATTCATAGCGGTAGCTTTACCGATAAAGAAGCCGTGCTGAGGGGAGTGCAGCTCATCAATGAGCAGGCAGCCGACGTGGTGCTGTTCACCGGCGATATGGTAAACGACCGGGCTACGGAAATGGAACCTTTCATGGATGTGTTTAGCCGGGTGCAGGCCAAGCAAGGTGTGTACAGCACGTTTGGTAATCACGACTACGGCGATTATGTACGTTGGAAAACCGATGAAGAAAAACTGGCCAACCAGGCTGCGCTGCGCAAAGTGCATGCCGAATTGGGCTGGCGCCTGTTGTGGGATGAACATGTGGTGCTTCAAAAAGAGGACGCACAAATTGGGTTGATTGGTGTACAGAACATCAGCGGCAAAGGCAACTTTCACAGCTATGGCAGTTTGGCAAAAGCCCTGCACAACAAGCCCGATACATCGTTCAATATTCTCATGAGCCACGATCCCAGCCATTGGGATGCAGAAGTGGTAAAAGACCATCCGAACATTGACCTCACTTTAAGCGGCCATACCCATGGCATGCAGTTTGGGGTTGAAATTCCCGGCTTCCGGTGGAGCCCCGTAAAGTGGATGTACAAACAATGGGCCGGCTTGTATGAAACGGGTACACAAAAATTGTACGTCAACCGTGGCTTCGGTTTTATAGGCTACCCCGGCCGGGTGGGCATTTTGCCAGAAATAACCGTGATAGAATTGGTGTAAACGGTTAAACTCAGCAGCATCTTTCAGGTCATAGCCCCATACCTTTATGCTGCTTTATGAATACACTTCGTTCGCTTTTTGTGACAGGCATCATTGCTGTATGCCTTCTTTTTTCGCCTGCGGCAAAAGCCCAGCAAGACACTGCCATTGACTACGCCGCATTGGGAGTAGACACAACTGCACTGTATGATTCATTGCTCAATGAACTGCGGATGCTGGGGTTGGCGGGTGCTTCCCAAAAAAGTTATTTCGATGTAAACGTGGGCATGGGCAATGGCACATTTGCGTTGCAAAATGCCAGCTTCGATGTAAGCACCAACCACATTTTTTACAATGCCGGTTTGGGGTATTACCACAAGTCGGGTTTGTCATTATCAGCAGGGGCCAACTTTACCAATAGCAATGGTTCGCTGAGTGTATATCAGCAATACATATCGCCGGCATTTGACTTCAGAAATAAAAAAGTAGCAGCCGGCATTTCTTATTTCCACTACTTCAATAAAAAGGATGTTGATTTTTACATTTCACCGTTGGTAAATGAATTGTATGCATATACTGTGTTGAAGAAGTCGTGGCTGCAACCCAAGCTGGCATTGGATTACGCCTGGGGCCAGTACGATGAATTGGAAGGCTTGAAATTTATTGACACGGTTCGGTATCGTCGTTTTGCACCCATTGTACGCTACCTCAGCCGTCAGCAACGTATTGCCAATGTGAGTGATTTCAGCATTATGTTCAGCGTACGGCACGACTTCATTCATACTTCCGAAAAGCATCCGAAATTATTCTTCCGCTATACACCCAGCTTGCTGGTATTGGGCGGCACGGCTACTTATGGTTCCAATACGCCACTCAATTCATTGAACGGCCCACGTATGACCAATCTTACCAATGTGCAGTATTTCCAAAGCTTATATGGCGATGCTTTTACGCCACCCTCTACCAGTTTTGCGTTGCAAAATTTCAACATCACCAATGCAGCCATGTTAGGTGTGGGTGCCTTTTACCTTCAGGGCCAGCTTACGTTGTCGTACATTATTCCTAAGGCGCAAAGCCGTTGGAATACATTCTTTAACCTCACCACTGGTGTAAGTTTTTAAAGGGTCGGCTTGTATCATTTTACTGTATTCATTCGTTTTTGAAAAAATCATTCATCTATGCGAGTATTTGGTACTTTATGTTTATTGCTGTTGTTGTCTGCAACTTCCTTTGCACAGTTCATAAAAATTGGACCCAAGGCTGGCGCCAATCTGGTGAAAATGGAAGGCAAATCTTTCAAGGAAAGTTTTCAGCTGGGCTATTTTGCCGGTGCCTTTGCCGAAGTAAAACTGGGCAAGAAATTTTACCTGCAACCCGAAGTATTGTTTACAGAAACCAACCTGAGCACCAGCAGTAATTTCAACAGCATTTACCAAAACCTGTTGATACCCGACACCCTCACCAGCATTAAGCTGCAGGCATTGGTGATACCTGTAACACTCAACTGGAGGGTGGCCAATATCCTCTCGTTTTCGGCAGGGCCGCAGTTCAGCATCAATATGAAAAAAGGTGAGGGGCTGTTCAACAATGCCAAATCGGCTTTCAGCGATGGCGATATAGCTTTTGTAGCCGGCGCCAATGTGATGCTGAGCAAACTGCGGTTAAGTGCCCGCTATGGCTGGGGCATCAAAGAAATGAACAATGTAGACGGGCAGGATCCGTGGAAGCAACAAACCATTCAGTTGGGCGTTGGCTTCGTCTTCTAACCTGTCATATATTCCACTGCTCAAGGGGTCAATTGCGCCATATCGGCAAGGTTGGCCCCTTTGGCATTAATATTGGTCCATTCTTTCTCCTGCACGTTGTGTAGTATTTTGACAATCGTTTCAAGTAAAATATATGAGTAGATCGCAGCAGCCTTTTTTTATGAATAGTGAAGACGATGTAGACTTCATGCCCATCATTCCCATTACGGAAGGAGAGCAGGAAGAAGAAAAAAGCATAGTATATCCTGATGTGGTGCCGGTGCTGCCTTTGCGCAATACCGTATTGTTTCCAGGCGTAGTTATACCCATTACGGTGGGCCGCGATAAAAGCATAAAAGCCGTAAATGATGCGTACAAAGGTGACAAACTGATTGCCGTTTTGGCGCAAAAAGACAGCAGCGTAGAAGAGCCTTCGCCGGAAGATTTGGTGGAGATTGGTACTGTGGCAAAAATCATCAAACTCATTAAAATGCCCGATGGCGGCACTACGGTGATTTTGCAGGGTAAGCGCCGTTTTCGTTTGCTGAACATTTTGGAGCAAGACCCGTATTTCAAGGCCAGTGTAGAATACCTGCAGGAAACGGAGCAACCCAAGGATCAGAATTTTGATGCGTTGGTGAGCAACATTAAAGAACTGGCCACGCAAATCATTCAGCTCTCGCCCAACATTCCCAGCGAAGCGGCCATCATTCTCAAAAACATAGAGAACCCATCTTTCCTCATCCACTTTGTGGCGGGAAATATGAATACCGATGTAAAAGAGAAGCAGCAAATACTGGAGCTGAACGACATTGATAAACGTGCCGAAGAACTGAACCGCCTGCTGCACCGGGAACTCCAATTTGCGCAGCTGAAAGATCAGGTGACGAATAAAACCCGCACCGAAATAGACAAGCAGCAGCGGGAGTATTTTTTGCAGCAGCAACTTAAGAGCATCAAAGAAGAGTTGGGTACCGATAATGTAGCCGAGGTAAACCAAATGCGCCAGAAAGCAGAAGGCAAAAAATGGCCGGCTGCTGCCAAGCAAGCTTTTAGCACGGGCATTGAAAAACTCGAACGTATGCACCCCAGCACACCTGATTACAGCGTGGTGTACAACCACCTCGATTTGATGCTGGACCTGCCTTGGGATGAAACTACCGAAGACAATTACGATCTGAAAAACGCCAAGAAAGTACTGGATGCCGATCATTATGGCATGCACAAAATCAAGGAGCGTATTTTAGAATACCTGGCCGTGTTGAAACTGAAGGGCGACATGAAAAGTCCCATCCTGTGTTTTGTTGGTCCTCCGGGTATTGGTAAAACTTCATTGGGCCGTAGCATTGCTCATGCCATCGGCCGTAAGTATGTACGCCTGAGCCTCGGTGGCCTGCACGATGAAAGCGAAATTCGTGGGCACCGCAAAACATACATTGGTGCCATGCCAGGACGCATTTTGCAAAACCTGCGTAAGGTAAAAACCAGCAATCCGGTGATGATTTTGGATGAGATTGACAAGGTGGGCAACGACCATCGTGGCGATCCTTCCAGTGCATTGCTCGAAGTGCTGGATCCAGAACAGAACAATACTTTTTACGACAACTATCTCGAACTGGAATACGACCTGAGCAAAGTGTTGTTCATTGCCACGGCCAACAGTTTGCAGAGCATTCAGCCAGCACTTCGCGACCGTTTGGAAATCATCGATCTTTCTGGCTATGCCATTGAAGAGAAAGTGGAGATTGCGAAGCGACACCTCATTCCCAAACAACAGGAAGCACATGGTTTGGCCAAGCAAAACCTGAAAATTGCCGATCCGGTGATTGAAAAAATAGTAGAGTCGTACACCCGTGAAAGTGGAGTGCGGGAACTCGACAGACAAGTGGCTTCGGTGATGCGGTACAAGGCCCGTGAGTTTGCTACGAATGGCAAAATGAAAACACAGGTGTTGGCGAAAGATGTTGAGAAGATTTTGGGAGTGCCCCGCTACAGCAACGATATGTATAAAACCGTGAACCAACCAGGCGTGGCAGTTGGCTTGGCATGGACCTATGTTGGCGGAGACATTCTGTTTATTGAAGCACTGCTGAGCGAAGGCAAAGGTGAATTGAAACTCACCGGCAACCTGGGCAATGTAATGAAAGAAAGCGCCAGCACTGCATTGACATATTTGCAAGCCAATGCCAAAAAGATTGGTGTTGATGCGGAGCTATTCAACAAGCGTAGCATACACATACACGTGCCCGAAGGTGCTGTACCTAAAGATGGCCCAAGTGCTGGTGTCACCATGCTTACAGCGCTTACATCTGTGTTTACAGGCCGCAGGGTAAAGCCCTACCTGGCCATGACCGGTGAAATTACGTTGCGTGGACAGGTGCTACCCGTTGGTGGTATCAAAGAAAAAATATTGGCCGCCAAAAGAGCTGGTTTAAAAGAAGTGATTTTGTGCTGGCAAAATGAAAAAGATGTGAAGGAAATCGATCCCTCATTTATTGGTGGAATGACCTTCCACTATGTTAAAACAATGCAACAAGTGCTCGATTTGGCATTGGTATAAAACATGGTTATAAAAATCTATAAGATCACTCAACAAAAAGAAATCATGCCCTGTTAATATTGCTGACAAGAAATTTTTCATGTTGGTTGTTTTAAGGGTTAAAGTAATCCTCCTGGTCGCAGGAGGATTTTTTTTATGCCAATAAAGCTGCTACCTGCTGCACATTTTTCTCTTCAAACCATCGGATAGGAGTGAGCATCCAACCAGCTACCGCACCGGGTTTGGCTATCTTTTGAGAAATGCTCAATACTGTTTTATCTATTTGAAGAATGTAGGCTGCACGTTCTGGCTCAGGCATCAGCGCCAGCGCCACTGCATTGGCCCAGGCAGCTTGCCGGGCTTTTTCAATACTAAAATTGAGCACGGCTTTTTCTTTGCCCTCACTTATGCGGCTAAGCAGTTTCATGGGCCAGCAAATGGCTTCGAGTTTGCGCTGCACTTCCACTGCCAGTGTAGCAATCTGGCTGTTTATTGTATCGAAATCTTTTTGCAATTGCCATATAGATTCGCCGGGAGCAGTGAGTGCCGCAGCAATAGCGAGGTCGAGGTTGATGTGGGTATTGATGCCCATCAGCAAATGCTGAATCACCGTGTACGGTTGTTGTGTACTATCAAATACATGATGCCAGCTTTGGGTAAGTGTACCATGTTGTTGGTATTGATGCCACGCATCAATGTAGCGCTGTGCAAAAAATACATCCAGCTTTTCCATGCGGGCAGCATCTTCAAATACTTGTTGCTGAATACCCTGTTGTACTGCCACCGTCATTTGCCGGTATAGGCTGGCAAAATAAGCCTGGCGAGAAGATTGGGCTACGCTGTGTGCAATAATGTGATCGAGTTGGGCGATGACTTCGGCGATGGTTTGCATGCCTTAAAGATAACCGCCGCCTTGTATTTATTGCAACTGCCGTTTGTACAACTGTACTGTATTTTCCAAACCTAAATACAACGCATCGCAGATGAGGGCATGACCAATCGAAACCTCATCGAGCATGGGAATGTGTTGTTTCAAAAAAGCCAGGTTGTGCATGTCCAAATCATGACCGGCATTCAATCCCAAACCCAGTTGATGCGCCAGTGTTGCGGCTTGTACATAAGGCGCAACAGCGTCCTCTTTTTTGCCTTCGGCGTAGAGGTGGGCATAACTTTCGGTATACAGTTCAATGCGGTTGGTGCCAGCAGCAGCAGCGCCTTCTACCATGGCTTCTACAGGGTCTACAAAAATGGATACCCGGATTCCCGCTGATTGAAAACGGCCAATGATATCTACCAGATAATCTTTGTGGGCAATGGTGTCCCAGCCATGATCGCTGGTGAGCTGGCCATCGGCATCGGGCACCAGTGTTACCTGATGCGGTTTTACTTCCAGCACCAGGTCTACAAATTTTTGCTCTCTGGGGTTGCCTTCAATGTTGAACTCTGTCGTTACGATTTGTTTCAGGGCCCGCACATCGGCATAGCGAATGTGGCGTTCGTCGGGGCGGGGATGCACCGTGATGCCTTCGGCACCAAAACGTTCAATGTCTTTCGCCGTTTGAATGACGTCGGGATTATTGCCGCCACGGCTGTTGCGCAGGGTGGCAATCTTATTGATGTTGACAGATAACTTGGTCATAGCAGGCTTTTGCTGGGCGGCAAATGTACAAAAACCAACAGGGCCGTGGCGTCCTGCGCCGTCAAGCATTTGTATGAAAGGGGCAAGAAAAAAACTTTTCATGTTTCTGTAACATTTGAATAGGGCAGTCGTCACACTTCCAACATTCACACACGGCAGCTGCTGCAATACCCTGCTCACTGCTGTTTTAACCATCATTCAAAACATCATTCGAGTATGAAAAAGTTGCACCTGCTGCTGTTGACAGTAGTAACCCTGAGTGCCGGCGTAGCACTGGCCCAATGGAAACGCATTAGCGGTAACGGAAACGTAGTTACGCAAACCCGAGAAACGGGAACATTCAGTGAAATTGTTGTATCGGGAAGCATGCAGGTAGAAGTAACGGCTGCGCCAGCTATTGGTGTACAGGTGCAGGCCGAAGACAATTTGCAGGAATACATTGTAACCGAAGTAAAAGGCAATCGCTTACAGGTAAAATTTAAAAATGGCGTATCGATCAATAGCCACAAAGCAGTAAAAGTTTTGGTGCGCATGCCGAAGTTGAACGCCGCCAGTATTGCCGGAAGCGGCAGCATTCGTAGCAGCAATCAGCTTAATAGCAATGGCAATTTTTCAGCCACCATTTCGGGCAGCGGTAGTGTAGATGTACAAACTACAGCCACCAAGGTGGATGCAACGATTGCAGGCAGTGGCAACATTGTACTGGCCGGCAAAACAGAAGATTTGCATGTGGTGATTTCTGGTAGCGGCAGCTTCAAAGGATACCAGCTTACTGCCAACGAAGCTTCTGTACAAATAGCCGGCAGTGGCGATGTGCAAGCTTATGCCAGCAACAAACTGGATGCGGCCATCAGTGGCAGTGGCAGCGTGTATTACAAAGGCAACGCCAGTGTTTCTGTAAAAACTTCGGGCAGTGGCAAAGTGCGTAAAGCCGATTAATATTCTTTCACTCAGCCACACACAAACACATCACCACACACGGTTGTTTCATTAGTGTAGTTTAGCAACAAAGGGAGCAGGTTTACACCGTGCTCCCTTTGTTGTTGTAAAAAATATTTTCGGCTGCTAAAATTGATTTCGCCACATCATGCTTTCAATGGGCTTGTTAGGCTGGCCGCTGTATTTGGCATTTGCTTTTTGATTGTACTTCACTTCAATTTCGCCGTCTACCGGAAAATAAATGAGCTGACCAATGGGCATGCCTTTGTAAATTTTCACGGGTTGTTTTACCGAAATTTCCAAAGTCCAGTTGCCGCAAAAACCTACATCACCTTTGCCCGCCGTGGCATGAATGTCGATACCGAGGCGGCCCGTGCTGCTCTTGCCTTCCAAAAAAGGAACATGCGCATGTGTTTCGGTATATTCCAATGTTACACCCAGGTAAAAAACATGGGGGTACAATACAAAACCATCATCCGGAATATCGAAATATTCAATCTCGTTGTGTTGCTTGGCATCCAGCAAATGGTTTTTATAGGTAGCCAGCGTAGCGCCGAGGTGTACATCGTAGCTGTTGCTACCAAGGCACTGCCGGTCGTAAGGCTCAATTTTAATGGTGCCTTTGTCTATTTCTTCCAATATCCTTTTGTCGCTCAGTATCATGTGTTGTAACTTTATAGGCGTTCCGCAAATTGCGGATTGCCCCTTGTTTTATGCCGCTTTTTTATACACAAACTATCGACGAATTTACCCGCCTGGGTGTTTGGGAAATTACAGAGCCGGAAGACTATTTCCTGGAATTTGTGCCCGTTAGCCGCCAGATTACACATCCGCAAAAACGCTTGCAACACCTGGCTGGCCGTTTTTTGTTGCAGCATTTGTTTCCCGATTTTCCACTGTCACTTATTCAAGTGGCCACTACCAAAAAACCTTTTTTGCCTCAGGAGTCGCACCATTTTAGCATATCACATTGTGGCAATTATGCCGCCGCCATTGTAAGCACGGTAGACAGGGTAGGGATTGATATAGAAATTCCCACGGACAGGTTGCTACACCTGATGCCGAAATATTTGCATACCAACGAACGCATGTTGGCCGAGCCGCATGCCCTCGATCAGTTGGTGCATGTAGCTACAATTTTATGGAGTGCCAAAGAAGCTATGTTTAAATGGTACGGCCATGGGGAAGTTGATTTCAAACAACACCTCCGCATTTACGAACTCAATTTTGATAAACCCGATAGCGGACATATCAACGCTGCATTTATGAAGTTTGATGAACAGCCATTGCAGTTGCCTTTTAAATGCTGGCCAAATTTGGTGCTTAGTTGGCTGGCGGTATAGTTTCCTGTTTATTGCTGATGCGGCTAAATACTTTTTCGTTGAAGTAATCTACAGGCCGAACCCATTTTTTTAGTTTGGGCCCAACTGGCAACCGGTAGTTGAACGTGAGGCGCAGCAAACCCGATGTTTGGCGATAGCGAAAATCTTGTACCGGTGCATTCAACTGATTGTTGATCCAGGTAATGGCAGCCGTCCATTGTGGGCGATTGATGCCTGCGGCAAAACGATACGCAAAATCGGGCCGAACTGTTACGCTGTTTTGATTGCCAAAAGGCGTACTTGATTTTGTAAAATTCAAATCGAGATAGCTGCTGGCGTTGGCATGTACAAATACATTGCGAAACAGCACCAACGTGTATGCGTAACCCAACGATGGGCCAAATTCTATATGCCGTATGCGGTTGAGTGCAGGTAATCCTGTATACAACGGATCGGTTGGTACAAAACTGCTGTCGGCAGAAATGATGCTGTAGTTGGCTTCGAAGCCTGCGGTAAGGCTGCCTGCAGATTTTAGCTGGCGTTCGCTTTGCAACATGGCCGCTCTGTACGAAAATTTGCGCCAATTGAAAATATGTTCGTACTGTCCACCAATTTGTGAAATGCCCATGTCGGGTCGAACGTAATATTTACCGGGAGTTGATGTAGCAGATTGCAGGTAAAAACCTTTATAAAATTGCCCGTAAAAATCTATTACACTTCTTCTTCCATAGCTGTGCGATTGCAAATCGAGGTAGCGTGTTTTGCCTCTATCATTTTGAAACTGATTGATAAATTTAAAACCGTAAGCCAGGTTGAGCGTAAGCCACTGATAGGTAGCGCCAATACCCATTGTTACAGGAGTGTTTGGCCGGTAAGCAATAAGCTGTTGTTTGTTGGCTGAAGGAATAAAATCTGGCGTTACAAACTTGTTGCTGAAATAAAAACGGCCGGTAAAATAGCCGTCGAATGTTTTAAAAAAAGTAGTGTCATGCACATTGGCCTGTAAACTGTCTTGCTGAGCGTAAGAAGCAGAAAAAGAAAACAGCAGCAATAGCAATGATAAACATCGCAACAGCATGCCGGTGGATATTCTGCATCGCTGTATTACCTTCTTGCGTTGGTGATTAAGCAGTAGTTTCATCGCCGTCCTCCAGCAGATTCAATTCAAAATCCTGACCGGCAATACCTTCAATCGAACCTTTGAAATGCGTCATGTTGAGCATTACTTTTTCCAGTTGTTTTTCTCTGGCCTTCCACAGTTTTTCCATGGCATCTCTTTCACGTACTATAGATTGACGCATCGATAAAAACCCTTCCCGGATAGCCCGCCACTGTTCGCCAAATTCGTTGCTGGTGAGATAGGCGTACAACATGTGCATTTTGTCGCCCTTGTTCTCTTCGCTTTTTAGTGCAGTGGCTACTTTAATAATACCTTCCCGCAATACATGTACCAGGGCTTTGGCTTCGGCAAATGTGCAAATCCATACGCCGTCTTTCTCACCAAAGCGCTCCAAATCTTTGGGTAGTGTTTGTGTTACAATCACCGCTACATCAGCACCTTGGCTGCGCATGTCTGCTTTGAGCTTTTCAATCCACTCGGTGCTAAAGGCTTGTGTTCTTTTACTTTCAAAAATGATTTTTCCGCAGTCTTGGCCAAACCTGTTGCGTACGGTTTGTATGCAATCTGCTCCTCGAACACCCTTTGCTACCTCGCTTATTACGTCATACGGAAAAGCATTTCGGAGCATTTCTTCCAACATCAGTTCCTGTACTTCGCCCTGAGTTTGCATGCTGCCTTGCTCTGCCTTGCGTTTCATTTCTTCAGCCAGCTTTTTTTGCTGCTCAAATTTCTCTTCCAGCTCTTTCAACTTCAGCTGGTATTCACTCTCCTTGTTGCGGTTTTTTTCTATCTCTTCTTGGCGAATAACGTCACTGAGTTTGCTGCGTTCTTCTATCAGCATTTTTTGCAGTTGTATTTCCAGCTCTTGCTCTTTGTTCAGCAGTTCTTGTTCTTTCTTCAAAAAGTTTAGTTCTTTTTGGCGGGCTTCTTTCAGCTTTTCATCATTATTGGCCAGTTGCTCTTTCAGCAATTTCATTTGTACTTCATAATCACCGGATAGTTGTTTGCGCAGGTTTTCTTCCAGCATTTCTGCCAGTTTCTTTTTCTCTTGCTCCAGTTGCAGCGCTGCTTCACGGTCTTTTTGTTCCAGCTGTGTTTTTAATTGATTTTCCCGCTGTCGGTATTCGTCATCTTTTTTTTGCTGCCAATCTTTCATTTGGTTGCGCAATTCCTCCCGCATGGCATCGGTGGGTTCAAACTTGTGGCTGCAATTGGGGCAAACTACCTGGGGCATACTAAAAAAGTTATTTGGCTAAGCTGCGAAAATACAATCGGTTGGTGAGCAAATGCATGGCTACATCGGCAATGGTTTTCAGTACCAGAAATATGGTTATATCTGACCAGCCCGAAAAGCTGGCACCAACCAGCATGAGGTGCATAGGAACTATACGTAAATACGGCAAAAAGAAAATGTAACCAGCCCGTACAGGGGCTGTGGCAGTGGCTTGCCTTTTGCGCACAAAGTCCATAAACTCGGCTATGAGTATGATAAAGAACGAAATCTTCAAAAAACCAACATCTACTTTACCCTCGCTACGTACCCAAAGCATAATGAGATAAACGATATGAAAAGTGCCATAATGGAACAAAAAGAAGAAACTGTTGCAACCTCTGCTGGAAGCCGCAGACATGGGTTTTCCATTGTTTTCTACAATCTCAACCTGATTGATAGGAACAGTGAGTAATTGAATAAAGGTGAATAAGCCCATGGCTGCGCTTTGCAGCCAATACAGCAGCAGCAAGGTTCTGAAAGATTCGGGGTGCTGCCGGTAATACCAAATGAAGTAAATGTTGAAGCTAATGAGCAGCCATAGCCCCATGCTGTTTTTCAATAGTTGTTTCATGAAGAATAAAACTAAGGAAAGCAGGCATAGTAAGCGCTTACACTTTAGCTACGATTTATTTAATACAAAAAAGGCATCCTATATTTTTTCTGCAGCCATACATTGCTGCAGGTACTGCAGCCAGCGTTGGTAGTGTGTTTCGTATGACTGTTGTTTATTGGGCTCTATCAGTGCTTGTTTTTCCAAACCTTTGCCCAGATCGCCTTCTGCAATTACGCCAAGCCCCACACCGGCACCCAGTGCAGCCCCGGTGGCACCGTCTGTATTATACAGTTCAACCGGTACTCCGGTTACGTTTACAAATACATCAGTAAATACTTGACTTTGAAACATATTGGCTTTGCCAGCTTTTATAAGCGATGGATGCATGCCCATGCTCCGCATAATATCTAAGCCGTAGCGAAAGGAGAATGCGATGCCTTCTTGCGTGGCCCTGAAAAAATGCGCCACCGAATGTCTGTTGAGGTCGAGATTCATTATTTGAGCCCCCACCAGTTCATTGCCCAGCATCCGTTCGGCGCCATTACCAAATGGTAAAATGCTGATGCCTTCACTGCCCGGAGCCACTTCGGCGGCATTGGCATCAATAGCGGCGTAGCTCATTTGCGGGGCCATCCATTGGCGTATTATTTTATTCATAATGCCACAACCATTGATGCACAACAACAAACCTATTCGTTGGGCTGTGCTTCTGTGGTTTACATGGGCAAAACAATTGAGCCGCGATTGCGGATCGGGGGCTATGGCATCGGCAACGCCGTAAATAACGCCGCTGGTGCCAGCCGTTGTGGCTACTTCTCCGGGGCGCATTACATTTAGTGAAAGCGCATTATTTGGCTGGTCGCCGGCTTTGTAGGTAACCGGTATGCCGGGCCTCAATTGAAGTTCACGTGCCACGGCTGCATTTACTTCTCCATGGCTGGTAAATACATCACGGATTTCAGGAATGATGCTGGCATCGAACCCAAAATGATCAAGGACTTTTGCAGAAACGCTGTTAGTAGAAAAATCCCAGAAAATACCTTCGGAAAGTGCTGATGGAGTAGTAGTAAGCTGGCCACTGAATTTGAAGGCAACAAAGTCGCCGGGCAGCATTACGTGTGCTATTTGTGCAAACAGGGCAGGTTCGTTTTCTTTTACCCAGGCAAGTTTTGCGGCAGTAAAATTACCGGGTGAGTTGAGCAGGCTGTTCAAACTTTCGGCATGGCCAATGCTGTCGAAAGCTTTATCGCCGTAGGGCACGGCACGGCTATCACACCAGATGATGCTGTTGCGTAGCACTTTTCCATCAACATCAGTTACTACCAACCCATGCATTTGATATGCAATACCAATGGCAGCAATATCAGCTGGGTTATATTTTCCTGAGGCATTTGCTTTAATGATGCACTGGCGAATATCGTACCACCACTGCTCGGGATCTTGCTCGGCCCAGCCGGTTTGCAAGGATATAATCGGCGATTCGTTTTCAGGATATTGCGCCGAGGCCACCACATGTTGAGTATGGGTATCTACTACAGAAACTTTGATGGCAGAAGTGCCAAGATCTATGCCTAACAACAACATAACGACTAATATTTTGCAGAGCGGCAAAGTACGCTGGCTGAGTGAGATTAATGCTGATAAAACCCAGAAGAGAACCGCCGCTTGTACTACTGTAAAAAAGTACCCGGAATATAAAATGAGGATACAGAAAATGAACTTACACTGTGTGTGAAAAAGAAACCGGAGCGTGGCCCCGGTTTCAGATGTATCATTAAATGGCCCTGTTGATAATCATTTCGTACAACTCTTGCTTGCCGCTGATGATGTTTGGCTCTCCGGCTTGGGCAGCAATGTTGCGCAAATCGTGCAGTGAGAGTTGGCCAGCTTCAAAAGCAGCGCCATTGCCACTGTCGAATGATGCATAACGCTCTGCACGAAGCTGCTTGTAGGCAGAAGAAGTCAATACTTTATCGGCAGTGAGCAGTGCTCTGGCAAATGTATCCATGCCGCCAATGTGGGCATAAAACAAATCGGCCACGTCGGTAGAATTGCGCCGGATTTTTGCATCGAAGTTGATGCCGCCACCTCCAAAGCCACCAGCTTCCAATATTACCAGCATGGCTTCTGTAAGCTCGTTGATGTTGTTGGGAAATTGATCGGTATCCCAACCGTTTTGATAATCGCCCCGGTTAGCATCAATGCTGCCGAGCATGCCGGCATCGGCAGCTACCTGCAATTCGTGTTGGAACGTGTGGCCGGCCAGTGTGGCGTGGTTTACTTCAATATTCAGTTTAAAATCGTTGAGCAAATCGTATTGGCGCAAAAAACCGATAACCGTTTCTGAATCGTAATCGTACTGATGTTTGCTGGGTTCGCAAGGCTTTGGTTCAATAAAAAATGTACCGGTAAAGCCATTGCTGCGGGCATAATCTTTTGCCATGTGCAGAAAGCGGGCCAGGTGTTCTTTTTCCCGTTTCATGTTGGTGTTCAGCAGGCTCATATAGCCTTCTCTGCCGCCCCAAAAAACATAGTTTTCACCACCCAAGGCAATGGTTGCATCAATGGCGGCTTTTACCTGAGCACCGGCATGTGCTACTACTGCAAAGTCGGGGTTGGTACTGGCACCATTCATGTATCGCTGGTGCGAAAAAAGGTTAGCAGTGCCCCACAGCAATTTTACGCCGGTGGCTTGTTGTTTTATTTGTGCATAATCTACCAGTGCATGCAGGCGGCGTTCGTTTTCTGCCACATCATTGCCAAAGTCTACCACATCTACATCGTGAAAGCAGTAGTAGGGCAGTTGGAGTTTGGTAATGAATTCGAATGCGGCATCCATTTTTCGCTTGGCTCTTTCTACTGGGTCGGCAATTTGCAGCCATGGAAAAAGATGGGTGGGGCCGCCAAACGGATCGCTGCCATCGCCGCAGAAAGAATGCCAGTAAGCACAGGCAAAACGAAGGTGATCCTTCATGGTTTTACCAGCAACCACACGGTTTTCATCGTAGTACTCAAAGGCTAGCGGATTATCGGTGCCAGGGCCTTCATACGCTATACTTGGTATGTGTTTAAAATAATCAGTAACGGTACTTAACACTTTCATTTGTTGTATCATTTATGCGTTTAAAATTCAGTAATGCATTTACCTTTATTGCAGCAAGTGAGAAGGAAAGGGCGAGGCGAAATCGCCCCTTCGGATATTACTGCTTGCTTGTGATTTTTTAGTTGCTGCGCATACCTTTCAGTAATCCGGCGTATGATGGTTTCCGCTGATAATTAGTGTCGTAAAACAGCGGGAACTCACGGCCATTGTTGTACAGCCAGCTCAGTCTATCGATAACGCCCCACAGCGTGATACCACCACGTTGTGCAGGTGGTACATACTTGTAGTACGTTTCTACTACAAAGCGGGCCATATCGGCCTGGTAAGCCATCAGCTGTGGTGTAGGTGCCGCAGCGGCACTATTCAGCATGGTTCTGATATCCAACTCTGTTATGCGGATTTTTAAACCGGTAGCGCCCAGTTTTTGAAACATGCTTTCAATGCCGGCTTTATTAGTGTTCCATGCTATGTGCATTTGGGTACCAATGCCATCCACTTTTGCACCCTTGGCCTTCAGTTCGCCTACAAATGTAATGAGTGAATCCAATTTACGGCTGCTGATTTCCAAATTAAAATCGTTGATGTATAACTCAGCGGCAGGGTCGGCAGCACGGGCATAGTTGAATGCTTTGAGTGCATAATCTCTACCCATGTAGTTGCTCCATACCAGCACATGCGAAGGCGTAATATCGGTGTTGGCATTGTTGCGGATTTCACCATTTTCTGTAAACAGTTCGTTGATGACATCCCATGCTATCACTTTGCCTTTGTAGCGGGTTACAATGGCTGTAATCCAGCGGTTGAGAGCCTCATCAAGTTTGTTGGCCACCTGCGCACCACTTGGTGCTGCTACCACTTCTTTTACACTTACATCATCTATCAGGTAAGTATTAGCAGCCTGGCCAAGATCGAATAAGAACGTAGTAGAACTTAATTGTGCAGTAATCGTCCAAGATACTTGCTGCCATGCAGTGCCAATGTTTTGATCGCCCTGGTACTGTGGGCTCGATGGCCCGGTACTGAGCCGGATAGAACCGCCAGCTGCTGTTGCCCGTACCCAGTAAGAGATAGTGTACTGCTTGCCTACTTCGGTAGGGAAGGCCGCACTGCTCACCTGCACCCGCCACTGGCTACCGGCATAGCCTATTGGGTTTACCACCTTCATGGCGCTGGTGCCGGTATGTATTTCCGATGCAATATTGGTTGCAGTTACAGTTGAGGTTCCTGTTGGGTTTCCGGTATTAAAAACACTCCATCCTGACAGGCCCGATTCGAAGCCTGGATTGGTGGCCAGCTCAACCGCTGCGGGTATGGTAATGCCTGCAAAGGATTTCAGGTAGCCGGCATTTTGCTGAGAGTGCCAGCCAAGCACATGGCCATACACATCCATACCTGTTACAGCATTCATCAAATTGTCGGCATTGGTAAAGTTGAACGTGCCATTGCTTTGAACGATGCTGCTGTGCTTCATGTCGTTTTCAAAAGTTACCCAGTTAAAATCCCGCTTTACAATGCTGGCATAGGCAGGATCTGAATTCATGGCATTGCTTACGGCAACACCAACCGGGTAAGATACTACTGACTTAAGTGCAGCACTTGTATCAGTAAAATTTCCGGTAGACAAAACACCGGTTTTAATGTCTTTGGTGCATGCTACCAGCAGTGCAGCAGCCAGTGTGGTACCGGCTATTGCTTTTATGGTTTTGTTGGTTTTCATATGCATGTATGCTGTTTGGAAAATGAATAAAAAGTAAGTGATGGTTGCCTGTTGATGGTACCAGCAGGCAACCATATGTCAGGCTTAGTATCCTGTATTTTGGAACTGTTGCGGATTGGGGTCAACGGTGTTGTTTAACTGGCTTTGCGGTATGGGCCGACGCACATGAAAATCTTTCACGTTAGGAGCTCCATCGCTATTATACAGGCGTACTCTTTCTACCAGTTTGTTGCGTACTGCCAGGTCGGGCCAACGGCTGCATTCGCCAGCCAACTCACGGGTACGTTCATCCAAAATAAAATCGAGTGTTACTTGAGAGGTGCTGGTGAGTTTGATGAGGTCGTAACGGGCCACACGCTGAGGCTCGGATAGTTCGGGGCGGTTTACTGCACGGCGCTTCAACACATTGATTAGATCCATAGCAGCAGAAGGGTTGCCGGAAGCTAGGGCAGCCTCTGCAGCCAGCAGATAGGTTTCGCTTAGTTTGGCCACAACAAAAGGACGTGTGCCTTGGTTATTGGCTTCAATTTTATCGGGGTCTTCGTACTTGCTGATGCTGGGGTACATGTTTCTGGTAAGCGTACCATCTATACTTCCACCTATAAAATAAAATTCACGTGGTGCAATCACCCGGTAAGGTTTCAGCCTTGGGCCAGATGGGGCTATGCCATTGAGCGAATCAGCAATACGGTTGGTAAACGCCATAATGAACGCAGTGTCAGTACCGGCGGTGAAGCCACCACCTGTTGTGGAAGCAATATATACCGTACGGAAAGAGCCTTCATAACGGCTGTCGTTTACTTTGTCGGCAAAAGCAACATTGTATAACCAAGGAGTAGGGCAGAAACGACGGATAGGGCGACCATACAGTACAGTGCGGGTAGAAACAGGTTGAGTAGCACTGGTGTTCAATGGAGCTCTTACATTGGTGTAATCACCACAAAAATCGTTGGCTGCATCCACTCCTTTGGTATTGCCACCAATGCCCGATGGGTTACTGATTTCATTGGCAATGAAGTTTCCGGGTATGCGTTCTATCGACCATAATATTTCGCTGTTGTAAT
This sequence comes from Bacteroidota bacterium, assembly GCA_020161435.1. Classification (GTDB taxonomy): domain Bacteria; phylum Bacteroidota; class Bacteroidia; order Chitinophagales; family Chitinophagaceae; genus Phnomibacter. The sequence continues at coordinate 159,926 of JAIUNV010000005.1, forward strand.
CATTGCGAGGCCGGTGTACATCCGCATAAAATGTTTGCAAAGCGGTGCCGTATTTACCCAGGTTATTGATTACCTCCATTGCAGCTGCGTAGCCTTTGGCAAAATCATCGCCTTGCCGTGCAGAGCTGTAGGCACGGTGAATGTGTGCTTTGGCCAGCATGTGAAAAGCCACGGCTTTTGAAAAACGAAACGCACTTGCCGGTCTGCGGTCGGGTAGGTTTTTACTGGCAAAATCGAGGTCTTCAATCACCACTTCATAGTTCCGCTTTAGCAGTGCCACTGTATCCTTACGGTTAAAGCCCTGAAATGGTTGTTGGTTAAAACGCAGATCGCCGCTGCCCAAATCTACCGGCACAGCCCCAAAATATTGAATGAGGTTGAGGTAGTAAAAAGCCCGCAGAAATCTTATTTCAGCAGTAAAAGTAGTGCGGCGGTCGCTGGCAAGCGGTACGTCCGGAGCAAACTCCAGCAATCCATTGGCCAGGTTGATGCTGTTGAAACTTCGGTTCCATGGTGTAAGAATAGAGCCCACTGCAGGGTCGAGTGTGTAGCGGCCCATTACCAAAAAGTCTTGTGTACCACCGGCACCGTTACGAGGCTGTTCGGCAAAAGTAAATTCATCGGTACCTACTGTACCAAGGCCTACGGCGCCTTCGGGGCCAAATACAAAGCGCATTCCCGAGTACAGTGCATTTACACCGTTTTCAAATCCGCTGGGAGTTTTATAATAGTCTACGGAAAAAACTGTGAAGGGTTGCTCTTCCAATTTTTTATTGCACCCAAAAGCGGTAGCTATAAGTGCCAGTATTAGTAATGAATATGTCGATTTCATCTGATTAGTTTTTGGAGATTACAAACTGATGTTAGCACCCATGGTAAATGTGCGGCGGGGAGGTGTAGCCAGGCCCAGTGTAATGGTGCCGTTGTTGCCGGCTCGAATATTACCCGGATTGCCCACGCCCTGGTTGCCGGTACCTGTACCTTCTGGGTCTACGCCGGTTTGGCGGTAGAAGGGTGAATGCAAAATCGCCACATTGTCTACAGAAAAATACAGGCGAACACTCTGTGCGCCCAAGCGTTTCAGGGCTTGCTTGCCAAAGCTGTAACCAAGGTTGATGCTCCTCATTTTTACAAAAGAAGCATCGTAATAACCGAGGGTACTCCACGCATCGCTTACATTACTGATTTGGGTTTGAGGCATTGGAAACCAGTTAGTAGGGTTGGTTGGCGTCCAGTAATCTACCTTAATACTGTTTCTGCGACCGTCCAAAATAGTGAGGAATGCGCCGTTTGGCTGGTGAAGCTGACTGATAAGTGTACCACCAAAACGGGCAAAAATCACACTCGATAAATCGAAGCCTTTGTAGCCAAAGCGCAATGTGAGGCCGCCTTGCAAATCTGCATCCTGGTCGCCCAGAACGTACTTGTCGGCAATGGTAATGCGGCCATCGGGTTTGCCATCAGCGGCACCTGCACGGTCCAGCAATTTAAGTTGGCCGGGTTGGGCTCCAAATCGGGCAGCTTCAGTAGCTTCATTAGACTGCCAAATGCCCAGTTTGTTGTAGTCCCAAATGGCTGTCATGCTATGGCCTACAAAAAGCTGACTACCGGGCTGCTCTGTAATGCTGCCGTTGAGTCTCAGAAGCTTGTTATTATTTACAAACAAGTTGAGATCTGTAGAAAAAGTGAAGCCTGATTTAGATTTTACGTTGAGCGAAGAAAGGCTGAATTCAAAACCATTGTTTTCCATTTGACCAATATTGGTAAGGTAAGAACCTGCAACACCAGAAGTAACGGGCAGGTTGATGCCATACAGAATGTCGTTGGTTTTAGACCAGTATGCTTCAATTGAACCAGAAATACGATTGTTGAAAAATCCGTAGTCAACACCTACGTTGAACACATTGGTAAATTCCCAGCTCAGGTTGGGGTTGGGCAGGTTTATAATGTTGTAACCCGAAACGATAGTTGGGCCAAAATTATACCGGGTAATACCTGCGTTGCCGCCAATTCCGTTTGAGTTATTTACCAAGCCCAACGACTGATAGGGGTTGATAGCTTGGTTAGAGGTAGTACCATAGCTCAAACGAAGTTTTAGGTTATTGATATTACGGAATCGTTCCATGAAGCGTTCGTCAATAATGTTCCAGCCTACACTGCCTGCCCAATAGTTAAACCACTGGTTGCCCGCTGCAAGGCGTGATGAACCATCACGGCGATAAGTTAAAGTAACCAAATACTTATTGTTGAAAGCGTAATTCAAACGACCCATGTAGGAGATGAGTGCCCAACGATTTTCGCCACCACCCAATGCGGTGTTGTTGGAGTTGATAGGGGTAGACAATGCCAAATTGTAGAACTGCACAAAGTTATCAGCGATAGAATCTTTTTGTACAAAGTTGTCGAACGATTGATTCTCTTGAATACTGTACAAACCTGTGAAGTTAATTTTGTGTTTGTCTTTAATCAGCTTGTCGTAAGTCAGTAAGTTTTCGAGTGTATAGCCCCAAGTTTCGCCATTTTGTACAGAGGCAATATTGCCTTGTACAGCCCGGAAAAAGCTTGGTTTGCCGGGCAAATCTTCTGGCTGAAATTGCGCATTGTGCTGTTGTGCAAAACTCAAACCCAGATTAGCTCTGTACTTCAATCCTGTCAAAATTTCTACTTCTGCATACACACTATTGAAAGTGCGTAAACGACGAACCCTGTCTACCCATTCTGGGTTGTTTGTCTTAAGGTACAGTGGGCTGTAACGGCCACTAGCATTGATGTCATCAATATTTCCCCATGGCGTAGGTACAATATTGCCTAATGAATCGTACGGTGAAACCAAAATTTTATAGTCATGTATTTGAATTGATGTTGAGATTAAAGGCCAACTATCTATGGCCGACTATGTGGGGTAACGCTTTTTATGATGATGATAGCCTCAATATTAAAGCGGCTGATGAATATGGCATTGTTATAGGTACATCTCATCATGAACCATTGATGAGAGCTCATGATGAATGGCGGAGGTACGGCAAGGGAAAAAAATGGAATTATGATAGTACAGAAGCAGACTTGAAAGATTTTTGGCGAAAGGGGGTGCAACGTGCCTGGAATGAAAAAATAATAACCCTGGGCATGCGTGGTGATGGAGATGAACCCATGAGCTGTGAAACTGCAACTGCACTCTTGGAAAAAATTGTAGCCGATCAACGAGAAATTATTGCTGATGTAAGTGGAAAGCCGGCAATGCAAACACCTCAATTGTGGGCACTGTACAAAGAAGTGCAAGACTATTACGACCAAGGTATGCGGGTTCCCGATGATGTAACGTTGTTGTTATGCGATGATAATTGGGGAAACATTCGTCGCCTGCCTTCAACAAATGAAAAAAACGTGCAGGTGGTTATGGCATCTACTATCATTTCGATTATGTAGGTGGGCCTCGTAATTATAAATGGATAAATACAAATCACATTACCCGTATATGGGAGCAAATGCACCTTGCATGGGTGTACAATGCCCGCCAAATTTGGATTGTAAATGTCGGCGATATCAAACCCATGGAGTTCCCGATATCCTTTTTTTTGGATTATGCATGGAACCCCGATGCCATTGGTGCTGATGATTTACAGCAAAATACCTGCAATTGGAGTGCAGCACAATTTGGTAAATCGCAGGTTTTAGAAATTGGAGCACTTATAGACGGTTATACCAAAATGAACAGCCTTCGTAAGCCTGAGTTACTAGATGAAAATACTTTTTCTTTTCATTACAATGAATGGGAGCGAATGGTTTCCAACTATAGTAGTTTATTGAAGCAGGCAGAGCAGGTTCACTATTTAATAGCTCCTTCTTTAAGAGATGCATACTATCAGTTGGTGCTGCATCCTATAAAGGCTTCTGAAAACTTATATCAAATGTATTACGCAGTGGCCCGAAATAAGCAATTGGCAAAGTTGAATGATGTAAAAGCAAATGGCTATGCTACGGAAGCAAAACGTCGCTTTGAAAATGACTCATTGATTACTGAAGAATACCATCATCTTAAAAATGGAAAGTGGAAACACATGATGAGCCAAACACATATTGGTTACACCTATTGGCAACAACCACCTGTGAATAAAATGCCTTTTGTTGAAACAGTATTGGATGAATCGGTGTCTGTTTCTTTAGCAAAACCAAATGATGTCAACGTTCGAAAAGCAAGCGTACCAGCCGATGTAAGAGGAAGGGCCTTCTATGAGAAGGATGGTGTTGTATCAATTCAGGCAGACCATTTTTCCAGATCAGCCTCGCCGAAAGGTGTAAGCTGGAAAGTTCTTCCTAACCATGGCAGAGTGGGTAATGCAATAACTACCTTTCCGGTAGCACATGCTTCGTTTTCTATGGCACCGGCTCCAACAGTTGAGTATGAATTTTATACTTATGATACTGGTAACCTGTGCCTGAATACTTACCTCTCGCCTTCGCTTAATTATTGGCACTTGCCAGAAGGCCTGCAAATTGCAGTAAGCATAAACAATGAAGTTCCGCAGATAATCAGTATTAACAAAGATGACGCCGTTACAAAAACTTGGGAGAAATGGGTAGCCAATAACATTATAGTGAAGCAAACACAACACCTTGTAGAAAAAGCCGGAAAGCAAGTTGTGAAATTGAAAGTGCTTCACCCAGGTATTGTTGTGCAACAATTGGTGCTCGACTTCGGCGGACAGAAACCTTCTTTTCTTGGCCCACCAGAAACAATCAATAATTAAAAACTCACTACTAAAAATATCTTGCTATGAAAATGAGCTTCTGCAGAATCTTTTTTTTTGCACCTCTTTCAATTATTTTTCTTCAATGCAGTAGCAGCAAAAAAAGCACAAGTGACTCGCTTACTCTGAAGGATGCGTATAAGAATGAATTTAAGATTGGCGCTGCCTTGAATACAGCTCAGATAGAAGAACGAGATCCAAAGATGACAGCATTAATCAAGCAGCAGTTTAATGCACTTACGCCGGAAAATGTAATGAAAAGTGAAGTAATACACCCGGCATGGGATACCTATGACTTTACGGTAGCAGACAAGCTCGTGGCCTTTGCACATAAGAATAAAATGGAGTTAAACGGTCATACTTTGATATGGCATAGTCAGCTCTCACCCTTTGCCAGAAAAATAAATAGTGTTGATTCATTTCGCACATTCTTTACGAATTACATTGCAACTATTGCGTCCAGATACGATAAAAAAATATTTTCATGGGATGTAGTGAATGAAGCATTGAATGAAGATGGTACTATGCGGAAGTCTGTTTTTTTGGAGAAACTTGGCGAAGACTATGTGACGGAGGCATTCAGATTGGCCCAGCAAGCGGCACCCAATACTGAGTTGTATTATAATGATTATAACAATGAGCAACCGGCTAAACGCAATGGATGCATTCAGCTCATTAAAAAAATTCAGGCAGCAGGTGTTAGAATTGATGGTGTGGGCATTCAAGGACATTGGCATGTTGGAAAAGTGCCTTTGAAAGAAATTGAAGAAAGTATTGAGGCCTACGCTGCTTTAGGCGTGAAAGTGATGTTTACCGAATTAGATATCGAAGTATTGCCCCGCAATTTTCAAGGTGCCGATGTAAACCAGCGCATGGCGACAGATCCTTCTCTCAATCCGTATGCAAATGGAATACCAGCAAATGTGTTGGTACAGCAGGCAAAGGATTACGAGAATTTATTTCGATTGTTTTTAAAGCATAAAGACAAAGTAACCCGCGTTACGCTTTGGGGTGTAGATGATGGGCAAAGTTGGCTAAATGATTGGCCAGTGAGAGGACGCACAAACTATCCTTTGCTTTTTGATAGAACGCTTACACCCAAACCTGCATTTGAAGCAGTATTATCTCTTAAGCATTAAGTAGCACATTACTCCACCTTGTAAAAGCACCATATGACTGCTCAACCGCAAAAATTGTCCGTACTGGAAAAAATAGGCTATAGCCTTGGAGATTTGGCTGCCAACCTCATCTTTCAAACACTCATGGCATTTCTGGCTTTTTTCTATACTGATATTTATAAAATCCCTGCATCAAAAGCCAGTATCGTTATGTTGGTGGGAGGTATTGTGGGTGCTTTTTTCAATATCATCATGGGTGCCATTGCTGATAGAACGAGTACCCGTTGGGGTAAGTTTCGCCCGTGGGTATTGTGGACGGCAATTCCGTTTGGTATTATTTCTTTACTGGCATTTTCTACACCTGATTTTGATGAAAGTGGCAAAGTGGTTTATGCTTTAATTACCTATTTGTTGTTGGTGATAATTTATAGCGCCAACAATCTTCCATACTCTGCATTGAGTGGAGTGCTCACCGGAGATATGAAAGATCGCAACAGCTTATCTTCTTATCGCTTTGTAGCGGTAATGGTAGCACAGTTTATCATACAGGTTTTATTGCTGCCTATTGCATTATCAGTAGGCGATGGCGATAAAGCTGCTGGCTTTCAGAAAGTGATGTTGGTGTTTGCCATCACTGGTGTTTTTTGTTTTCTGATTACTTTTCTCACCACACGTGAAAGAATTGTGCCGCCGCAAGAACAGAAAACTCCACTTACACAAGACTTGAGTGATTTATTGCGTAACAAGCCTTGGTTAATAATGCTTGCATTAACCATACTCGTATTTATAACACTTGCACTTAAAGGTGGTATGAATATTTACTTCTTCCGGTATTACCTGTCGGAGGAGAGTCAGGTTAGTTTTTTGAACAACATGGGGTTTCAACAACTCATTCATTGGTTAGGTAATGTTTTCACCCCAACTGCATTTGAAGAGTTTCAAAAGCCGGGCAGTGCTCCGTTTGCTGCTGCCAGTCTTACGGGTGCAGCCAGTACTATTGCCATGATTATTGGCATTCTTTTTTCAAAGTCGTTGGCTGATAAGCTAGGAAAACGAAATGTGTACGGTATTTTTCTGGCGCTGTCTGCCATGTGCATTTTTGTCATTTATTTCTTTTCAAATACTGCTGTTGCAGCCGTTTTTGTGGCACAAACAGCGCATGGTTTTATTTACGGCATTACCATCCCTTTGCTATGGGCAATGATTGCAGATGTAGCAGATTACAGTGAGTGGAAAAATGGACGACGTGCAACAGCAATTATTTTTTCTGCTATGATATTCGGATTAAAAGTAGGTCTTAGTATTGGTGGCGCTATTTCCACTTGGTTGCTCGATATTTTCGGTTATGTAGCAGACGCTGAAGCGCAAACCAATGATGCAGTACATGGTATTAAGCTCATGGTAAGTGTAATACCTGCATTTATTTTTATTGTTGGTGCAGTTTTGTTGTTCGGATATGAAATTAACAAAGCCATGGAAGCTAAAATTGAAAGTGATTTGAAACTGAAAAGAGAAAAAGCCTGATTGTATTCAAGTAAATTTATTTTATGCCAGAAGCAACAATTGATCATATTGATTTTAACAAACTAAATGCTGAAGCAATTTCACAACCAGTCGTGGAGCATATTTTTACGGCCGATCCTTCCGCACATGTTTTTAATGGTAGAATTTATATCTATCCTTCGCATGATGTAGAAAACGATATTCCATTTGATGATTTGGGTAGTCATTTTGCGATGGAAGATTATCATGTGTTGTCCATGGATGATCCGCATGGCAAGGCTACCGATCATGGCGTGGCTTTGCACTTGAAAGATGTGCCGTGGGCTGACAAACAATTATGGGCACCTGACGCTAATGAAAAGGACGGTGTTTATTATCTTTTTTTTCCTGCAAAAGACAAAGAAGGTATATTCAGAATAGGTGTTGCAAGGAGTTCTGCGCCTGAAGGCCCATTTGTTGCTGAGCCCTGTCCAATTAAAGGGAGCTATTCAATTGACCCTGCAGTTTTTATTGATGATGATGGAAGTGCGTATATGTACTTTGGTGGTATTTGGGGTGGTCAGTTGCAGCGTTGGCAAACGGGTGTTTTTTTGTACGAAGTGGCGGGTCCTTTTGCATACTTGCCAAAAGATAATGAGCCAGCTTTATGTGGCAAAATTGCCCGGCTTGGTGATGATTTGTTATCATTTGCAGAGCAGCCGAAAGATGTTGTTATTCTTGATGAAAATGGTACACCCCTTTTGGCTGGCGATAATGAAAGGCGATTCTTTGAAGCTTCATGGATGCACAAATACAACGGCCACTACTATTTTTCTTATTCAACCGGTGATACACATTTGTTGTGTTACACTATTGGTGATAATCCCTACGGCCCGTTTACTTATGCCGGCCGTATTTTGGAACCAGTAGTTGGCTGGACTTCACATCATTCTATCGTTTCTTTCAATGGTAAGTGGTATTTGTTTTACCATGACAGTATTTTGAGTAAAGGGGTAACACATTTGCGTTGTGTAAAAGTGGCTGAACTACAGTATGATGAACTTGGCTTTATCAAAACGATTCATCCATACCATAAATCCTGAAAATGAAAAAACGATGGTTAATGTTCTTACTGTTTGGTTTTTTTATCTCAACAGTAAATGCTGCTATTAAACTGCCACGTTTAATTAGCAACAGTATGGTTTTGCAACGAGACGCACCACTCAATATTTGGGGTTGGGCCAATGCAGGAGAAGCTGTTGCTGTTACTTTCAACAATCGTACATTTCAAACTACTACTAGTGCGGCTGGCAAATGGGAAATAGTATTGCCTGCACAGCAAGCAGGTGGCCCTTTCAGTATGTATATTAAAGGGGAAAATGAAATTTTGATAAAGGATGTACTCGTAGGCGATGTGTGGTTGTGTATCGGTCAAAGCAATATGGAGCAAAGCATGAGCGGCCGGTTAAAATACCGGTATGCTCAAGAAATTGCACATGATAGCTTTCCTTTTATTCGCCATTTTTTAGTGCCGGATAACTATGCATTCGATAGGCCTTGGAATGATTTTCCAACGGGAAACTGGGTGAGTGCGACGCCTTCACACCTGCAGGAGTTTACTGCTGTCGGGTATTCTTTTGCAAAGTCTTTATATCAGCAGTATAATGTGCCTGTTGGCATCATCAATGCCGCAATGGGCGGTACACCTGCAGAAGCATGGATAAGTGAAAATGCACTACAATCTTTTCCAAATGCATGGAATGAGTTACAGCAATTTAAAAATGCTTCGTATGTATCAGGGTTAGAACAAAAGGAACAACTGGCTTTACGACAATGGAATGAAGCATTAACACAAGCAGATGAAGGTCTAAAGAATAATTGGCAACATGCTGCAATCAATCATGAATGGAACACGGTTATAGTGCCTGGCTATTGGCATGAAATTATGCCGGGTAAGTTGCCCGGAGTTGTTTGGTGTAAAAAAGAAATTGAAGTGCCTGCTTCAATGATGGCACAACCATCTAAGCTGGAGTTGGGAAGGATGATAGATGCTGACTCTGTTTTTGTCAATGGTTTATTTGTTGGAAACACCACCTATCAATATCCTGCAAGGCGGTATGAGCTTCCTGCAAATGTGCTAAGGATTGGTCGAAATGAAATAACCATAAGGGTGCATTGCAACGGCAAATTAGGGGGCTTTGTGCCTGATAAAGTGTATCAATTAACAACAGCTTATGACACCATAGAACTCAACGGAGAATGGAAATACAGGATTGGTGCTACAGCATCGCAGCCAGCACCTCCAGTTACTCAGGTTCGTTGGAAGCCCGGTGGTTTATACAATGCAATGATAGCACCCTTGCAGCGTTATGGCCTTAAGGGAGTGGTTTGGTATCAAGGAGAAAGTAACGCTTCTGCTTTTGAGCAATATGGTTTGCTGATGAAGGCACTTATTCATGATTGGAGAAATACATTCAATCACAACAGGCTTCCATTTTTAATTGTACAGTTACCAAATTTCATGGAGGCTGCCGATACTGTACAGCTTCGGAGTGAATGGGCTGGATTACGACAGCAGCAATTGAATTTGCGAAGCATTGCCCAAACTGCAATGGTTGTTACAATTGACTTAGGTGAATGGAATGATATACATCCGGAGAATAAAGCGGATGTAGGAATACGTTTAGCCTTACAGGCCAGAAAGAACTTTTATCAAGAAAAGCATTTAGTTGCAACAGGCCCATTAATACAAAAGGCAATTCGAAAAAAGAAAAACATCAGGTTGCAATTTGAGTCTACGGGTAGTGGTTTGTTGTTCAATGGAAATGATTCGCCTCATTTTTTTGTACAAAGCAAGTCGGGAACAATAACAAAGGCAACGGCTTCTATAGTGGGCAGAAAAGTTGTATTAACAGGTGTAGATGTGAACAATGCCCAAAAGGTTTTTTATGCCTACGCAGATAATCCAACTGGTGCAGTATTGTATAACAAGGAAGGATTGCCGGCTTCACCGTTTCAAATTGAATTGCAATGAATAAAATGATTGCATTTTTCAGCATTGTTTGTATAACAATCTTACAATTTCCAGCTGCTTTTGCACAAACTGCATGGAAGGGTAAACGTGCTGCTGTTGTGATTACCTATGATGATGCAATTGATCAACACCTCGATAATGCATTGCCGGTGTTGGATTCATTAGGGCTGAAGGCAACTTTTTATATAACTGCAGGGTCTGCCTGTGTTGCCAATCGACTGCAAGAGTGGAGGCGTGTTGCAAGCACGGGGCACGAACTGGGCAATCATGCATTATTTCATCCTTGTGTAGGCAACACCTCTGGTAGAGAATGGGTGCCCAAAGAATATGACCTTAGCCAGTATAGCATAAAAAGAATGCAGGACGAACTTCGAATGACCAATACTTTTTTGCATGCCATTGATGGGAAAAAGGAGCGAACCTTTGCTTTCACTTGTGGCGATATGAAAATTGGCGATTCACTTTTTTTACAAGGAATGCAGCAAGATTTTGTTGCAGCAAGGGCAGTACGGCATGCTATTCATCCTCTTCATGCAATAGATGTGTACAATATTGATTGCTACATGGTAAATAACCATTCGGCTACTTCAATGAAAGAATGGGTAGATGAAGCCATCGAAAAACAGGGTTTGCTGGTGATTTTATTTCATGGAGTTGGGGGTGGAAACAACTTAGATGTTTCGTTGCTTGCCCACAGGGAATTTCTCTCGTACCTAAAGCAACAAGAAAAGCAGTTGTGGGTAGCGCCGCTCATAGAGGTAGCAGCATTTATCAAAAAACAAAATGAGCAGTAATACAACTAATAAAACAACCTGAAATATGTACGGATAGTCTTAATCACCTAAAAGAAAAAAGTCCGTACAAGTAGTACAGACTTTTTATGTGCCCAAGACTGGATTCGAACCAGCACGCCCTTGCGGGCACCACCACCTCAAAGTGGCTTGTCTACCAATTTCAACACCTGGGCAATTCGGGCTGCAAATATCAGTGTAGCCGCAATATCATCCAAAATGATTTTGCAGAATTTTTTCCGGCATCATTCAGCGAGTCCTTTGGGTAGCACCATCCGAAAAGTGGTGCCAACGCCCGGCTCCGATTGTTTTACGTGCAAATTACCTTTGTGGTATTGGTCTACTATGCGTTTGCTGAGCGTAAGGCCAAGTCCCCAGCCACGCTTTTTGGTAGTAAAACCCGGGGCAAATACACGGGACAGGTTAGCCGCACTAATGCCTTTTCCACTATCCGTTACATCAACTATTACTTGCTGCGGTTGCTCTTGTATGTGTACCCGTATGGAGCCTGTACCATCCATGGCATCGAGGGCATTTTTCAGCAGGTTTTCCATCACCCAATTGATAAGGGTAGGAGATGCCTGCACTAAAATTTCTTTTGATGGACTAATGAATTCAAACTGCACTTTACCCGGGGCCCTGCGTTTCATGTAGCTCACCATTTCTTCCAGCAAAGCCACCAGGTTGGTGGTTTCAAGTTTGGGTTGAGAGCCAATTTTACTGAAACGGTCACTCACCAGTTTCAACCGTTCTACATCTTTTTCCAACTCCTGTACCACTTCAGGGTTTACTTCCGATTCTTTCAGCATTTCTACCCAACCCCGCAAGCTCGTAATAGGCGTGCCCATCTGATGCGCCGTTTCTTTAGCCATGCCGGCCCACAATTGGTTTTGCGTACTGCGGCTGTGCGTATTGAGCAACACCACCAATAAAATGATGAATAATGCCACCACCAATAACTGTACCAGTGGATAGTACTGCACTTCATTTAACAAAGCTGTATTGCCGAAGTATACTTTATAAACCACTTGCGGGGTATCGCTTATTTCCCAATCAATGGGTAAGTGTTCGGCTTTTAGCTTGGCCAACTGCTGTTTCAGGTAGCCGGGGTTGCGCTGCAGTTGAATGGAATCGAGATTTCGATGATCTACAATATTGCCGTTCTCATCTGTTGCAATCAGCGGCATGTCTTCATTGTTGATGATCACCATGTTGGCTAATGCAATGGAACCCGGTGCATCGCTTTGCTGCATGGTTCGGTTAGCCTGCACCCATTCTTCTACCCGTTGCCGTTCTTCCAGCAATATTTTATTGGCCAGGTAGCGGGTGTAAAAAACAGTAACGCCCACAATAACCATGGCTACCACAAAAAAGAAAATGCGCCAATTGAGTAACCGGTTAATCATGGGCCTAAGATAATTGTAAATGCAGGTGGCACAGGGCTGGAAAATATTTACTGTGCATAAGTGAATATCCTTGTTCGAATTTCACAATCACCCCCTTATTTTTGCAACCGAAATCGAATCAACTATGGCGCATCACCAAGAGCATCAGGCTTCAAGCGATAAGGAATTTGGTACCAACTGGGTAAAGTCTTCCCGCTTTTTGTTTTACCTGCAAGTAGCAACTTTGCTGGCTTTTGTAGCTGGTTGCAGCGGTTATATGTATTCTACAAGTTATAAGGGAAAGCCACGTGTAGAAATTCCTGAAAGCACCCAGTACACGCCAAAGTATAAGTCGTAAAAAAAAATTTGGCAGAAATAGTCAGACTCCTATTTTTGCACTCCCAAAAACAACGGGACAGTTCTTAAAAAGCACCTCACGAAAGTGAAATGCAATATGCGGAAGTAGCTCAGCTGGTAGAGCATCACCTTGCCAAGGTGAGGGTCGCGGGTTCGAATCTCGTCTTCCGCTCTTTTTTTTCACCTCGCAACTGCGGGGTGTTTTTTTTAGCGTACAATTGTACTTCTAAAAAACAAACACCACGCCCTGGTGGTGGAACTGGTAGACACGCAGGACTTAAAATCCTGTTCGCCGAAAAGCGAGTACGGGTTCGATTCCCGTCTGGGGCACAAACGTAAAAGCCTTCCATTGTGGAAGGCTTTTTTCGTTTTATACTTATGCTTTATCTGCAGCATGACTATGCCCAGGCTCTGTCTCCTTTTTTGTAGTCTACACAGCCTTCATATTTGCCGGGCACTGCTATGTAGCGCAATGCTTGGGTTGCACCAGGTTTGCTGGTGAAAAAGCCGAGAAGGGTCAGTTCTTTCATCATCCGGAAATAATGCGAAGGCGCATCTTTTTCTTTTTTCTCCTGATAGTCTTTCTGCTCTTTATCCAATGCAGTGAGCAGTGTTGTACGTTGTTCAGGTGTAATTTTCAGGAAGCCATTTTTAAATTCAGCTTCACTTCGTTTTTCAATATCAGCCAGCCCTTTCACAAATACATCTTGTTGTGCTTTGGTGTAGCAATCTTTCACCATTACTGCCATAAATGCACCTACAGCGGCTTCTTTGGCGCCCGGTGTATTTGTTTTGGGTAAAATGGTTTCTGCTACTTCATCGAGGTATTTGATCTGCTCATCTGAGAGCAGGGCTCCATCAGTACTTGTGGTTTCAGTTTTGCAGCCTTGCAAAAACAAACTACCACCTACAATGGTACCACCGAGCAGCAGGGCTACATTTTGAAGGGCTTGTCTTCTGTCCATATAAAAATTGTTTATTGTTTTGTAGAGATGAATGTTAAATCAGAGGTTTCCTTTTTTTAATTCTTCAAAGGCATATTTGGCAGCTCTTGCAGTAAGAGCCATGTAAGTGAGTGATGGATTTTGGCAGGCACTCGATGTCATAGCTGCGCCATCCGTTACAAATACATTTTTACAGTCCCACACCTGGTTCCATTCGTTGAGCACACTTGTTTTGGCATCGCGGCCCATGCGGGCTGTACCCATTTCATGTATGCCGTGCCCCATAGCATGACCGTTGTTCCAACCATGTACATTTTTCACTCCGGCTGCTTCCAGCATGGCCTTGGCCTCTGCTACCATGTCTTTGCGCATGTCCAGCTCATTTTGTTGTACTTCTGCATCCATGGCCAGTACGGGTAAGCCCCATTTATCCTTCTTTTCTTTATGCAGATAAATGCGGTTGCGGTGGTCGGGCAAAATTTCTCCAAAGCCTGTCATGCCTATGTTCCAGCCACCCGGCTCCAACAATGCCTCTTTAAAGCCGGCTCCTATGTTGAGCTCCGCTATTTCGCGGCTCCAACCACTGCGGCTGGTGGCACCCTGATAGCCAAAGCCACGCAGATATTTGCGTGTATCGCTGTTAAGGTTGGTGAAACGGGGAATGTAAAAACCATTGGCTCGTCGGCCATAGTAATATTTGTCTTCGAAGCCTTCTACTGAGCCGCTGGCGCCAAGGTTGTAATGATGATCCATTACGTTGTGGCCCAGTTCGCCGCTGCTGCTGCCAAGGCCACCGGGCCATACATCAGTAGCTGAGTTAAACAATACCCAAGTACTGTTTAGTGCCGAAGCACACAGAAATACCAGCTTCGATTTGAACTCAACTGTTTGATTGGTTTCAGCATCCATTACCTCTACACCCGTTGCTTTTTGGGTGTCTTTATTGTACAGCACTTTGGTTACAATAGACCAAGGCCGCACCGTAAGATTGCCCGTTTTTACAGCAGCAGGAAGGGTAGAAGATTGGGTGGAGAAATAGCCACCGAATGGGCAGCCTTCCCAGCAACGGTTTCTAAACTGGCATTGTGTACGGCCTTGTATTGGTGCAGTTAAGTTGGCGGTTCTGCCAATGATTAAGTGGCGGTTGCCTTTGTAAAAATCCTTCAATCTTGAAGCCACGTCTTTCTCTACACAGTTCAGCTCCATGGGAGGTAAAAACTGGCCATCTGGCAAATGCGGCAGGCCTTCTTTGCTACCGCTAATGCCGGCAAATGTTTCTACATAATCGTACCAGGGGGCAAGGTCTTTGTAACGAATGGGCCAGTCGATGGCAATGCCATCTTTGGCGTTGGCTTCAAAGTCTACATCGCTGAGGCGATAACTCTGCCGCCCCCACAAAATCGAACGACCGCCCATTTGGTATGACCGCCACCAGGTAAATGGTTTGTCCTCAACATACGGGCAATCTTTTTCATTGGCCCACATATCCATCACTGCTTCCGAAGCAGCCCAGCCTCGATGTAAAACAGGGTAGCCTTCGCGTTGCTCTTGCGTAGTGCGGCCGCGGTGTTCAAAATCCCATGGGTCTTTATTTGCTGTTTTGTAATCTTCTACATGCTTAAAATCGCGGCCTCTCTCCAGCAACAATACTTTCAGCCCTTTTTCGCAGAGCTCTTTAGCCGCCCAGCCTCCGCTGATGCCGCTTCCTACTACTATGGCGTCGTATTGTTCTGGCATAAATGCAAATGAGTGATGAGTATAGAACTTGAATATTTACAGGTTGCCTTTTTTTAGTTCGTTTACAGCAAAGTCAGCAGCACGGGCTGTGAGTGCCATGTATGTGAGTGATGGGTTTACACAACCTGCGCTGGTCATACATGCACCATCCGTTACAAACACGTTCTTGGCATCCCATACCTGGTTGTTGCCATTGAGCACACTTGTTTTGGGGTCGCGGCCCATGCGGGCTGTACCCATTTCATGTATGCCCATGCCAAAGCCATAATCACCATTGTAGCCTTTTACGTCTTTTACGCCAGCGGCTTCCAACATTTCTACGGCATCATTTTTCATGTCTTCCCGCATTTTCAATTCGTTTTCTTTCAGCTCAACGTCGAATGCCAATACAGGTAAGCCCCATTTGTCTTTCACATTTTTATCGAGGAAAATGCGGTTTTCGTGGTATGGCAAAATTTCTCCGAAGCCACCAATACCCATGCTCCAGTTGCCGGGTTCGCAGAGTGCATCTTTAAAGGCGGCACCAATGTTGAGTTCGGCCACCTCGCGGCTCCAGCCACTGCGGCTGGCGCCGCCCTGGTAGCCAAAGCCACGCAGGTAAGCACGTTTGTCACCATTTACGTTTTGATATCGGGGAACATAAATGCCATTCGGCCTTTTACCAAAATAATATTTATCCTCGTAGCCTTCTACCCGGCCACCGGCGCCAGCACGTAGGTGATGATCCATTACATTGTGACCAAGTTCTCCACTACTACTGCCAAGGCCGCCCTGCCAAATGTCAGTTGCAGAATTCATGAGTATCCAGGTACTGTTAAATGCTGATGCACACACAAAAACAACTTTTGCATAGTACTCATAAGTTTTGTTGGTTTCAGCATCCAGTACTTCTACACCTTTTGCTTTCTGCGTGTCTTTGTCGTACAAAATGCGGGTAACAATACTGTACGGACGAAGGGTGAGATTGCCCGTTGCCATGGCTGCTGGCAGGGTAGCACTTTGGGTGCTGAAGTAAGCACCAAACGGACAACCCAGCCAGCATTTGTTGCGATACTGGCAATTGGTGCGATTATTATGTGGCGCCGTGAGGTTAGCACTACGGCCCATGATAAATGCCCGTTGGCCTTTGTAGTGGTCTTTAATTCTTGCAGCAACGTCTTTTTCTACACAGTTCATTTCCATGGCGGGCAGGTAGTCGCCATCGGGCAGGGTGTGAAAGCCATCGCGGTTGCCATTAATGCCGGCAAACTTTTCGGCATAGCTGTACCATGGAGCAATGTCTTTGTACCGAATGGGCCAATCAACACCATGGCCATCTTTGGCATTGGCTTCAAAATCTAAATCGCCCAGGCGATAGCTCTGGCGGCCCTAGGTAAGAGAACGGCCTCCAACATGATACCCCCGAAACCAATCGAAACGTTTGATTTCTACATAAGGGCAATCTTTTTCGTTAGCCCAAAAATCGAGGTTCATTTCGTTGAGCGGGTAATCACGTTTTAGCACAGGGTAGTTGTCTACCATTTCCTGTGTACGACCACCGCGGTGCGGAAACTCCCACGGATCTTTATTGGTGTTTACATAATCTTTCACGTGTTCCACATTGCGGCCACGCTCCAACATAATCACTTTTAATCCTTTTTCGGTGAGTTCTTTGGCTGCCCAGCCGCCGCTGATTCCGCTGCCCACTACAATTGCATCGTAGGTATTTTCTGCCATGTCCGTTTTACTGTTTATGGTTTCTGGATGAGTTTTTCTGATGGATGAGTTTACACGTCGCAACGCCGGATGGCGTCTTTCAGCGAAGCAATTTTATCTGTAGCTACAGGAATGAACTCCTGTGCTACATAGCCTTTGTAACCCGTTTTTACAATGGCTTGCATAATGGCAGGATAGTTCAGTTCCTGTGTATCGTCAATTTCATGACGGCCCGGTACGCCTGCAGTATGATAATGACCGAAGTAGGGATGGAAGTCCTGAATGGTACGAATGACATCGCCTTCATTGATTTGCATGTGGTAGATATCGTACAACAGCTTTATGTTTTCGCTGCCAATACGTTTGCACATGTCTACACCCCAGGCGCTTTTGTCGGCCATGTAGTCTTTGTGGTTGATTTTACTGTTGAACAATTCCAACTGCAACACCACGCCTTTCTTTTCGGCAAGGCCCACAATTTTCTTAAGGCCTTCTACTGTGTTTTGCAAGCCTGTTTCATCATCCATGCCACGGCGGTTGCCGGTAAAGAAGATGAGGTTTTTGTAACCGGCTTTCGACACCAGTTCAATATGTTCGGTGTAGCTCTGAATAAGCTTGGCGTGATTGTCTTTATTGTTCCAACCATCTACCAGATTGATTTCGGCACCATTGCACATGCTGCTGTCGAGGCCGTGCTTTTTGAGGATGTGCCAATCTTTAGGGCCAATCAAATCAATGGCTTTAATACCGATTTCTTTGGCTAGTAGGCACAACTCTTCCAGCGATAAAAAATCATATGTCCAGCGGCACACACTGTGGTTGATATTGCCTTTGAGTGGTTGGTCTTCCATGGCTTTGGCCAATGCTTGCTTCGAAGCGCCGAGCAGGCCAATACCTGCCGTGCCGGCAACAATGTTTTTAATAACAGATCTGCGACTGCTCATGATACAAGATGTTGAAAAAGCTTAAGAAAGTGAAGGCTTGCTTTTGCCCCGCATATAAATAAACAAGCCTGCAAAAGCAATGACCAGTGCTACTGGAATCATCAAAGTAAGGTTGATGATTTCAGGGCCGGCGGCGGTTTTTGCAGCTACCAATGCATTGGCCATTTCACTGCCTGCAGGGGCGGCGGTATAATCGGCGAGGGAACTGCCAGCAGGTAGTTTTTGCAACAACAGGCTGTCGTATTTGCTGCCCATTACCATGGTATACATAGATACAGCAAACATGCCGGCGCCACCCATGAGGTTAAGGCCAACAGCTCCTGTTTTGGGTAAATATTCTGCTACAAAACCAAGCATGGTGGGCCAGAAATAGCAAACACCCATACCAAATACCAAAGCGCCAGCATATACCATGTTACCCGCACTGTGGCCCAGCAAATACAGGCCTGCTGTGGCAAGAATGGCAGATATGAGCAACACGCCTGTGGGTGATAATTTGTGTACTACAGGTTCGGCCAAGCCGCGGCCCACTACCATTACACCCGAGGTGATGGTGAGAATCAGTAATGCATTGTCCGTTACGTTTTTCAACAGCACTTCAATCCACTGGCCGGTAAAGAGTTCGGTGATGGCTGTGCCAAGCATGCATACCATCATGAACAAAAACAACGGATTGAGCAAGGCCTTATACATATCGGCAGTGCTTACGCCACTGGCTACTCTTTCAGTAACAGGGAACTGCAGTTTTGAAAACAGGAAACCATATAATAATGTCGGAATAATCATGAGGCCTACCTGTATGTGCCAACCAATACCCGCTTTGCTAAGGAAGAATACAATGAGGGTGCCAATGACAATGCCACCAGGAAACCAGAGGTGAAAGTGGTTGAGCTTGGTGGTTTTATTATCGGGGTAAATGGCTGCTACCAGCGGGTTACAGGCTGCTTCTACTGTGCCGTTGGCAATGCCAATTAGCAACGTAGAAATGAAGAGACTCCAAAATCCGCCGGCAAAAATGGTTAGCAAAATACCTGCGAGATGAAACACAAAAGCTGCTACCAGCAATTTCTTCATGCCAATAATATCTACTACAAAACCACCCACAATTACTGCCAGCGGAAAGCCCCAAAAGGCAGTGGCGGCAATAGTGGAAAGTTCAGATGCATTGAGTTGAAACTCGGTACCAAGTTGACCTAAAATACCGGCCCGAATGCCAAAGGATAAAGACGTAACAAGTAATGCTAAACAACTGGCAACAAAAAGTTGCTGTTTTTGAATGGTGGTAGGCATAATGAATCGTTGCGATGAGATGGAATCGTGAAGTGCTAAAAATAGGGATTATTGAAAACCATCTGTTATGAGCTTTCCACAGTTTTTTCTGCAAACCTTTTCGGTCCTTCTTTTCTGCCAGCCGCGATAATTAATTTTTTTCGTTAACAATCGGCATTACCCTAAATACCTATTTTAGTTCGACGATTAATAAACAGAAGCCATGGGAGAATTACAGATTAAGAAATCTGCAAAAGAATATGATGTAGTGATTGTAGGCTCAGGTGCAGGTGGCGGCATGGCTGCTTATGTGCTGGCCAATGCCGGATTGAAAGTGTGTTTGCTCGAAGCCGGCCCTGATTACGATCCTGCAAAAAATGTAACACAACTCAAGAACCCATGGGAGAGTCCACGCCGTGGTGCCAGTACCAAGTTTCGTCCATTCGGCGATTTTGATGCCAGCTACTGGGGTTGGGAAATAGATGGAGAACCCTACACAAAAGCCAACGGCACCAGCTGGGACTGGTGGCGGGCCCGCATGGTGGGTGGCCGTACCAATCACTGGGGGCGCATTTCGCTGCGTTTTGGCCCAAGAGATTTTAAACGAAAAAGCATTGATGGCTTGGGCGATGATTGGCCAATAGGCTACGAAGACGTGAAACCTTTTTACGACAGGATTGATAAACTACTCGGCATTTTTGGTACCAACGAAGGTTTGGAAAATGACCCGGATGGTATTTTTCTTCCACCACCGAAACCCCGCCTGCACGAATTGATGCTGAAGAAAGCTGCAGGTAGTGCAGGCGTGCCGGTTATTCCATCTCGTTTGTCTATCCTCACCAAAAAAGTCAATGACAAGCGTGGTGCCTGTTTTTATTGTGCTCAGTGCAACCGTGGTTGTACCGTGCATGGAGATTTCTCTTCTTCTTCTGTATTAGTGAAGCCTGCAGTTGAAACAGGCAATGTAGACATGGTGGTAAATGCCATGGCCCGTGAAGTACTTACTAATAAAGAAGGATTGGCTACGGGCATTAGTTATGTAGACAAAGAAACCTTGCAAGAATATCAGGTGAATGGCCGTGTGGTGATACTCGCCGCCAGTGCCTGCGAAAGTTCTCGGTTGCTGCTCAACTCTAAAAGCGATCGTCACCCGAATGGCTTGGCCAACAGCAGCGGTGTAGTAGGTCGCTATTTGCACGATAGTACTGGTGCTGCCATGGGTGGTGTGTTGCCCTCATTGTTTGATCGCAAACGCTACAATGAAGATGGTGTAGGTGGCATGCATGTGTACAGTCCTTGGTGGGGCGACAACAAGAAGCTTGATTTTCCACGTGGTTATCACATTGAATACTGGGGCGGCATGCAGCAACCCGCATACGGTTTTGGCTTTGGCATCGAAGGCATGAACGGAAAATTTGCTGTGAAAGGTGTACAGAAAGAAGCCGGTGGTTATGGCAAAAGTCTGAAAGAAGATTTCCGCTTTTTCTATGGTGCAGGCGTAGGCATGGCTGGCCGTGGGGAAGCCATTCCACGCTACGACAACTACTGTGAGATAGATAACAGCGTGGTAGATAAATATGGTATTCCCGTATTGAAGTTTAATGTGAAATGGAGTGAGCATGAAATAAAGCAAGCCAAGCACATGAAGGAAACCTTTAAGGAAATCATGCACAACATGGGTGCTGTGATTACTTGGGGAGCCGATGACGATGAAAGCAATAATTGGGGTTTGGAAACGCCGGGTAAAATCATTCACGAAGCTGGCACGGCCCGCATGGGTGCAGATGCCAAGAGCTCTGCGCTGAACAAATGGAACCAGGCACACGATTGTAAAAATCTGTTTGTGGTAGATGGTGCCGCCTTTACCTCACAAGCCGATAAAAACATTACGTGGACTATTCTTGCCCTGAGCATGCGGGCCAGCGAATACATTATTGATGAAATGAAAAAGCAAAACCTGTAAGCAATTGGCTAATGTGCTAAAGGAATACAGGAATTGATTTGATGCATTTGCAAACTTGGAAAACAAGTAAACGAACATCAAGAACGCAAACGCTCAACAACAAACGAAAATCAGACATCAGCCATCCAACATCTAACATCAACATCATGGATAGAAGAAAATCACTCAAAGCATTGGCCATTGGTTCGCTGAGCACCGCCGTGCTGATTGATGCCTGCAAGCCTGCTGATAGAAAAGCAGCGGATAATGCCACTGCCGTAGGCACATTTACCTACGACAGAATGAAGGAAGAAAAGGCACACGATGAACAGCTCATGAAGGAAAAGTTTTTTACCGATCATGAGTTGAAAACCATCACGGTGCTGGCCGATATAATTATACCTGCCGATGAAGTAAGCGGCAGTGCATCGCAAGCCGGTGTACCTGCGTTTATTGAGTTTATTGTAAAAGACATGCCGCAGCATCAAACGCCCATGCGGGGTGGATTGCGCTGGCTCGATTTGCATTGCCTCAAGACCTATGAAAAACCATTTGTGGAATGCAGCAGCTCACAACAAATTGAAGTGGTGGATGCCATAGCGTATCCAAACAAAGCCAAACCTGCCATGGCACAAGGGGTAGCATTTTTTAACCTGATGCGTAATCTCACAGCTACAGGTTTTTACACTTCTGAAATAGGTGTAAAAGACATTGGCTATGTGGGCAATCAACCCAACCAATGGAATGGCGTACCCGACGATGTGTTGAAACAATACGGATTGGCATACACAGAAAAGGAACTCAAAGAGTGCATCAGTTTTACCACAACATAACAACGATTGTAAATTACATAACTCCAAACAGCTTTAAATAACCGCATGTCTTCCAAAAAATCATCCAGAAGAAATTTTATCCGCAACACGGCCGTAGCCGGTGCAGGATTTATGATTGTGCCTCGTCATGTGCTAGGCCGTGGCTATGTAGCGCCCAGCGATAAACTCAACATTGCCGGCATTGGCGCTGGTGGCAAAGGGGCCAGCGATTTATCTGAGTTTGCCAAAGGTGGCCGGGCCAACATTGTAGCATTTGCCGATGTAGATGTGAAGCAGGCTGCAGGTTCTGTAAAGCGTTTTCCGCAGGCGAAGTTTTACTTTGACTACCGAGAAATGCTGGAGAAGGAAGGTAAGAACATTGATGCTGTTTCAGTATCAACACCCGATAATACCCATGCTGTAGCCACCATGGCTGCCATTAAAATGGGCAAGCATGTATATGTACAAAAGCCATTGACCCATGATATTTACGAAGCCCGTATGCTTACTGAAGCAGCACGTAAATACAAGGTCGTTACACAGATGGGTAACCAGGGCGGCAGTGGCGATGGCGTTCGTCGTATGCAGGAAATGTACCAGTCTGGTTTGATAGGAGAGGTAACCAAAGTATATGCCTGGACCAACCGTCCTGTGTGGCCACAAGGCATGCCAACACCCAGTGGCAAGCACGATGTACCTGCAGATATGAAATGGGATTTGTGGCTAGGACCTGCTCAGTGGACAGACTACAATCCTGCGTATCATCCTTTCAACTGGCGTGGCTGGTGGGCCTTTGGTACCGGTGCTTTGGGCGATATGGCCTGTCATATTCTGGATCCGGCTTACCGCATTTTGCCCATTCTTTTTCCCAACGAAGTAGAATGCTCCGTGCCCAACCAATTTGTAGATGCATGGAAAGAAGCCGGCTATGTAGATAGCTGTCCGCCGTCTTCCATCATTCACATCAACTACCCCAGAACAGATGGTAAAGGTGAAATCAAAGTAACCTGGATGGATGGTGGTTTACTGCCAGAAAGACCCAAAGAATTATTGCCTGATGAACCCATGGGCAACTGGGATGGCGGTATCATTTTCGAAGGCACCAAAGGAAAGATTCTGGCCGATTGTTATGGCGCCAATCCGCGTTTGTTGCCTACTCAAAAAATGAAAGACATTCAGCTGCCAGCGTCTACCATTGCCCGTGTGCCCGAAGGCCATTATCAACAGTGGGTGAATGCATGTATTGCGGGCTACGGCAATGCACAAACCAGTTCACATTTCGACTTTGCCGGACCATTTACCGAAAGTGTACTCATTGCCAACCTAGCTATCCGTAGTTGGATGATGAAGAACCCTGCTGCCAAAGGTTGGGAAGACAAATACCTCGGCCGCAAGAAATTGCTCTGGGATGCTGCCAATATGCGCATCACCAACTTTGAGCCAGCCAACCAGTTTGTGAAAAGAGAATACCGTGCCGGCTGGAGTTTATAAGTATAACGTTCATTCATTTAAGCTATCGTAGATATGAATAGAAAATTAAGAATGGCCATGATTGGCGGTGGTAAAGATGCCTTTATTGGTGCCGTGCATCGTTTGGCTATGAACATGGATGGTCAGGTGGAGTTAGTTGCGGGTGCTTTGAGTGTGAATCCAGATGTGGCCATCGAATCGGGTAAAATGCTGTACCTGCAGCCTAATAGAATTTATACCGATTACAAAGTGATGCTGGAAACCGAAGCAGCCAAAACCGAAGCCGAAGGCCGCATTGATTTTGTGAGCATTGTTACACCCAATTTCGTGCATTTTGATCCCGCCATAATGGCGTTAGAAAAAGGCTTTCATGTAGTAATTGAAAAGCCCATCACATTTACGCTGGAACAAGCCAAGCAGCTGCAGCAAAAAGTGCAGGAAACCGGCAAGCGTTTGTTGCTCTGTCATACCTACACCGGTTATCCTATGGTGAAGCAGGCTCGACAACTGGTGGCCAGTGGCGCTTTGGGTAAAGTGCGTAAAATTTATGTGGAATATCCGCAGGGTTGGCTGAGTACCTTGCTGGAAAAAACGGGTCAGGCACAAGCCAGCTGGCGTACCGATCCTAAGCGGTCGGGTAAGGCAGGTGCCATGGGCGATATTGGTACCCATGCATTCAATTTGGCAGAGTATGTGAGCGGTTTGCAAACCACACATATTTGTGCAGACCTCAACACTTTGGTAGAAGGCCGCTTGTTGGATGATGATGGTGCCGTGCTGATGAAAATGAACAATGGTGCCAGTGCGGTGCTCATGGCATCGCAGGTGGCTGCCGGCGAAGAAAACGCCGTTAAAATTCGGGTGTATGGTGAGCTCGGGGGGGTGGAATGGAAACAGGAAGATGCCAATACTTTGCTGGTGAAATGGCTGGATAAACCGGCTGAAATTTACCGTACAGGTGCTGGCTACAACGGTAGCTTTGCCAAGCATAACACCCGCATTCCTGCAGGCCATCCGGAAGGCTATCTGGAAGCATTTGCCAACCTCTACCGCAACTTTGCCCTCACCGTGCAAGCGGATGTGGATGGCGTGACACCAGCTGCAGAATGTCTTGATTTCCCCAGTACTACCGAAGGGGTACGTGGCATGGCTTTCATTGAAAATGTGGTGGCTTCCTCGCAAAGTGAACAGAAGTGGACGGTGTTTGAAGTGTGATGATTTTTCGCACAGAACTTATGTTTCGCACAGAGGCACAGAGTTTTTTTGTATAAACACAAACACACAATTAGGTCATGGAAACAAATGATCTTACTGCACTCATCATTGAACAGGCCATAGACATTCATCGAAAAACCGGACCAGGTTTGTTTGAATCTGTTTACGAAGAGATGTTGTGGTATAAACTCAATCAACTTGGCTTATTTATAGAAAGACAAAAAGAAATTCCTGTTTACTTAGATGGCATAAAAATGGGTATTGGATTTAGAGCAGATTTAATTATTGACCAACAAGTGATTGTTGAAATTAAGTCTATCGAAACACTCCTTCCTGTACATGCTAAACAGCTTTTGACCTACCTCAAATTGACAAGTATAAATACAGGATTACTCATCAACTTCAATGAAGAACTTTTAAAACAAGGTATCAAGAGGCTCAAGAACTGATAGCAATTTCTCTGTGCCTCTGTGCGAGAAACTCTATGACAACGATTAAAGGACCGGCCATTTTTCTGGCTCAGTTTATGGGCGATGTGGCGCCGTTTAATGATTTGAAAAGCATTTGCCAATGGGCAAAAAGTTTGGGTTTTGTGGGCGTACAAATTCCGAGTTGGGATAGCCGTTGTATTGATTTGCAACGAGCTGCCGAAAGCAAAACCTACGCCGATGAAATCAAGGGGCTTGTAAACGAATGTGGCCTGGAGATTACAGAACTCAGTACGCATTTGCAAGGCCAATTGGTAGCAGTGCATCCTGCTTATGATGCGATGTTTGATGGCTTTGCACCTGAATCGGTGCGGGGCAACAGCAAAGCCAGAACTGAGTGGGCCATTCAGCAATTGAAATACGCAGCCAAAGCATCGGCCAATTTAGGGTTGAATGCACATGCCACATTCAGCGGTGCATTGTTGTGGCACACGGTATACCCATGGCCACAACGACCTGCAGGTTTGGTAGAAACAGGCTTCAAAGAACTGGCCAATCGTTGGCTGCCTATCCTCAACGAGTTTGATGCACAGGGTGTTGATCTCTGCTACGAAATTCATCCGGGTGAAGATTTGCACGATGGTGTTTCTTATGAAATGTTTTTAGAAGCCACGGGCAATCACCAAAGGGCTTGTTTGCTCTACGATCCGTCGCATTTTGTGTTGCAGTGTCTCGACTATCTCAGCTATATTGATCACTATCATGAACGCATCAAAATGTTTCATGTGAAAGATGCCGAGTTTAACCCTACCGGTAAGCAAGGCGTATATGGTGGTTATCAAAGCTGGATCAACAGGGCGGGCCGTTTCCGCAGTTTGGGCGATGGTCAGGTTGATTTCAAAAGCATTTTCAGCAAGCTGGCTGCTTACGATTACAAAGGCTGGGCAGTAATGGAATGGGAGTGTGCCATCAAGCATCCGGAAGATGGTGCCAGAGAAGGAGCCATCTTTATTCAAGACCATATTATCCGGGTAACAGATAAAGCCTTTGATGATTTTGCAGGAACCGGTGCCAACGAACAATTAAACCGTTCAATCCTCGGATTGAGTTAATTTTAAACCCTAAAAATTTCACGATGAAAAAAATACTTTTTGTAGCAGGAGTGGCTGCTTTGATGACAGCCTGTGGTGGTAATGAAAACAGCAATACAACAACGACAACCGCTGCAAAACCCGAAGCTTCAGCTCCTGCGGCCAATGATCTTTCTTCAAATCCCGATTACAAAAACGGTTTGGCTTTGGTGGCAAAATCTGATTGCCTTACCTGTCATAAAGTAAGCGAAACATCAACCGGTCCTTCTTACAAAGAAGTAGCTGCAAAATATGCTAATGCTGACGATGCAACCGTAACCATGTTGGCCGAAAAAATCATCAAAGGCGGATCGGGTAACTGGGGCCAAATTCCTATGACGCCGCACCCTACCGTTTCAATCGACGATGCCAAGCAGATGGTGAAATACGTACTGCTGCTCAATAAATAAACTACATGAAAAAAATCACCACCACATTATTCTCTTTGCTGTGCTTGCAGCTGAGTATGTATGCACAACCCAAGGCCGACAAGGGTTTCAAGCTTTTATTTGATGGCACAACCACCAATGGCTGGCACAAATTCAATAAGCCCGGTACCATTGGCAAAGGCTGGCAAGCAAAAGATGGTGTATTAATGCTCGACCCTGCTGCAAAAGATGGCGGCGATATTGTTACTGATAATGCTTACGAAAACTTTCACCTCAAACTGGAATGGAAAGTAGCCGAAGGAAGTAATAGCGGCATTATGTTTTTTGTACAGGAAGGAGAACAGTACAGTCATCCGTGGAAAACGGGGCCTGAAATGCAGGTGCTCGACAACGACCGTCATGCCGATGCCAAAATTCACAAGCACCGTGCCGGTGATTTGTATGATATGATTGCCTCTTCATCTGAACCGGTAAAAGCAGTAGGCGAGTGGAACCTTGCAGAAATTATTTGCAACAAAGGCAAACTTACCTTCAAGCTGAATGCTGTGGTAATTGTTGAAACCACATACAATGATGCATCATGGGCACAAATGATTGCGAACAGTAAGTTTAAAAACATGCCTGGCTTCGGCTCATTTACCCAAGGTAAAATAGGCCTGCAAGACCACGGCGATTTGGTGTGGTTCAGAAATATTCAGATAAGGCAACTGTAAATCATCATCGAAATAATTATAAGAGTCTGGCACCGAAGGGCGTCAGACTCTTTTAATATACCTGAAAAAACTTATTTGTATAGCTGTTGTTTATATTACTATTCCAATTTGTTACAGATAGTTGTTGACAAACCTGTTTTTTTCAACAATCGTAAGCCGTTCAACGAAAGAAGCTGATTATTAAATCGTCTTAATGCTTTATTTTGAAGGTTGATGCAATGGCAAAGTAGTGGCATGCTTTGTTTTGTAGTGTGTAGAGAAAATTATCGTTAACCAAAAAATCAAACTTATGAGAAAGTACCTGGTGCTTCTGTTAGGCTTTGCCATACTTACGGTATCGGCCATAGCACAAAGCAGAACAATTACCGGTAAAGTAACCGGTACAGAAGGTGCACCCATTGCAGGTGCAACTGTTACAGTTAAAGGAACGAAGGGAGGAACATCGACTGATGCAGAAGGAAACTTTAGCTTAAGTGTTCCTGCAACTGCCAAGACTATTGTTATTAGTTCCGTTGGCTTTGCCGATATGGAAGTAAGCCTCGCAGGTAAAGATGCATTTATGGTGACACTGCAAGCACAAACACGTGACCTCGATGAGGTAGTGGTTGTAGCCTATGGTACCACTAAAAAAGAAGCACTCACAGGTTCTGTAGTTACCATCGGTGCCAAGCAAATTGAACGTCGTCCCATCACCAATGCCACTGGTGCTTTGGAAGGCAATGTGCCTGGTTTGATTACTACATCTGCCAATGGTCAGCCCGGTAGCGGTGTAGCCATTCGTGTACGTGGTTTCGGCTCTTTGTCTGCATCGTCTGATCCATTGTACGTGATTGACGGTGTGCCTTACATTGGCGGTACCAGCAACCTCAACCCCGATGATATTGAAAGCATTTCTGTATTGAAAGATGCATCATCCACTTCATTGTACGGTTCACGTGCAGCAAATGGTGTAATCATCATTACCACTAAAAAAGGTAAAAAAGGCGCAGCCAAAATCAGCCTCCGTGCTATGGAAGGCGTTGCTTCCCGTGGTTTGAAAGAGTATGAAATGGTGAATGCATTTCAGTACTATCCTTTGATGTGGGAATCATACCGTAACTCCTTAGTTTATCCGGCTACTGGCACTGGTATTTCTGTCGATTCTGCCAGTCGTGTAGCTTCTGGATTAACCAGTCGTACAAGCATTGCCGGTTTGCTAGCGTACAATCCCTTCAACGTAGCAGCTAACCAAATTGTAGGAACAGATGGTTTGATCAATCCTAACGCATCGCTGATTTATGGCGACGATTTGGATTGGACCAAAGACCTAATGCGTCGTGGTACCCGTCGGGATTATAGCCTCAATATTAGCGGTGGTGCAGATAAAGCCGATTACCTCGTAAGTATGGGCTATTTGCGTGAAGACGGTTATACCTTGAAGACAAACTTTGAACGTTACACTCTTCGTGCCAACGTAAATGTGCAGCCGTTGAAGTGGATTAAAACTGGTTTGAACTTTTCTGGTAACTACACAGAAAGCAACACTGCCCGTGATGATGGAAGCACCAGCTTTGTAAACCCATTCTTCTTTAGCCGCAACATTGGCCCCATCTATCCGGTATTTGCTCACAACATGACCACAGGTGAATACCTGCTGGATGCAACTGGCAACCGTTTTTGGGATTTGGGTAACCTCGGTAGTAGTGGCTTAGGTATTCCTAACCGTCCGAGTGGCGGCTTCGCTGGTCGTCATGCATTGGCAGAAACACAATTGAACGATCAGTTCTTCCGTCGTTCTGCTTTCAGTGCCCGTAACTATGTAGACATCATCATTACTAAGGACCTGAAGTTTACCAACAACTTTGCGGTGGATTTGCAAAACCAAACTGATGCGTCATTCGACAATACTGTAGTGGGTGATGGTGCTCCAGCTGGTCGTAGCCGCCGTCAAAGCGGCACCAACTTGGCTGTTGTAGCCAGCCAGTTGCTCAACTACAATAAGCAGTTTGGTGAGCACAAAGTAGATGTATTGGCCGGTCATGAAAGCTACAATCAGCAAATAACAGATTTGAACGGATTTAAGCAGGGGCAAAGCCTTTCTGGCAATACTGAATTGAACAACTTTACTACTATCAACTCATTGACATCGGCATTTGACCGTTATCGTATCGAAAGTTATTTTTCTCGCTTGTCTTATGACTATGCAGGAAAATATTACCTCACTGGTAGCCTCCGCCGCGATGGTAACTCTCGCTTTGCACGTAATGCCCGCTGGGGTACGTTCTGGTCAGTTGGCGGTGGTTGGAACATCAGCCGCGAAAAATTCATGGCCAACATTACACCGGTAAACAACCTGAAACTCCGTGGATCTTATGGTGTGGTAGGTAATGCAGATGGTATTGGTTACTATGCTTACCAAGGTTTGTATGTTTTTGCCAATAACGCTAACGAGCCCGGTATTGTGCAAAGCCAAACATCTTTCCTCAATCCAAATTTGACATGGGAAGTAAACAAGCAATTTGATCTCGGTCTCGATTTCGGATTGTTTAAAAACCGCATCAGTGGTTCTATCGAATACTACAATCGTGTATCAAGCGACTTGCTGTATGCCGTACCTCAGCCCTTGAGTAGTGGTGCATTGTCTGTAACGCAGAACACAG
Source organism: Bacteroidota bacterium (assembly GCA_020161435.1). GTDB lineage: Bacteria > Bacteroidota > Bacteroidia > Chitinophagales > Chitinophagaceae > Phnomibacter. The sequence continues at coordinate 190,168 of JAIUNV010000005.1, forward strand.
CCACCATGGTGAACAAGGGTATTGAATTGCAATTGAATGCCGATGTAATTCGTAAGAAAGATTTCAACTGGAGTGTGACATTCAACATCACAACCATCAACAATGAAATCACTAAAATGCCAGTTGGTCAAACCGAAATTATTGACGGTACTAAGAAGTTGATGGCTGGCAAGTCTCGTTATGACTACTGGCTGCGTCAGTACTATGGTGTAGATCCTACTGATGGTTCTGCATTGTACCTGCCTATCAGTACTACTGGTACACCCGCCAACACCATGCGTTATATTGCTAACAAAAGTGGCGGTGTAGATACCGTAACGACCAACGTAAACAATGCTCGATTGAGTATAGTGGTACAGCCGTACCTGATTTCTATGGAAGCTTCAATACCAGCTTTACTTACAAAGGCATTACCCTTAGTGCATTGTTCAGCTATCAGGTTGGTGGCCAAACGTATGATCAGCTCTATGCTTCTATTATGAGTGTAAGCAACTACGGTGGTGCATTGCATGTAGATGCGTTGAAGCGTTGGCAGAAGCCCGGCGACGTAACCAATGTGCCTCGTATGGATGCAGGCCGTGGTACCGATTTCAATGCAGCTTCTACCCGTTGGTTAACTGATGCTTCTTTCATCAACCTGCGCAACATCAACCTGAGCTACCAACTGCCCGCATCATTGATGAGCAAAGCAGGAATCTCAAGTGCTACGGTATTTGCAACTGCAGAAAATGTATTCTTCAGCTCGAAGCGTGTAGGTATGAACAACCAGCAAGCTTTCAGCGGCGTTACATCTAATGCTTATCCTCCAGCCCGCATCATTTCTGCTGGTATTTCTCTTAACCTCTAATTCGTACTGTATATGAAACACATGAAATATATAGCTACGGCAGTGCTGGCTGCATCTATTGGCCTCACCGCTTGTAAAAAAGAATACTTGGACACTTTTCCAACTACAGCAGTAAGTGCTGATGATGCGTTGGCAAGTGTGCAAAACGCCCGAGCTGCTCTCAACGGTATTCACCGCATTATGTATGTGCAGTATGACGCTCAAGGCCAGGCTGGCGAAGGGTCAAACAACATCTTCCGCGATTTGCTGGGAGAAGACATTGTGTATCCGCTGGCGAATGGATCAACCGGTTTAATCGGTTGGTTGCGTTGGACGACGCACCGCAATGCCAACGATGGATTCCTGCGTTATGTATATCGTTATTACTACCGTATTATTTCTAACGCCAACGTACTCATCAATGGCATGGATCAGGTGCCAGGCGCCGACGTTGATAAGAACCCCATCAAAGGTCAGGCATTGGCCTACCGTGCATGGGCACATTACCAGTTGGTGCAGTTGTGGGGCAAGCGCTACAATGCGGCAGGTAACAATACTCAACCGGGTGTGCCTTTGTTGCTGACAAACACTTTGGAAGGACAGCCAAGAGCAACTGTTGAAGAAGTGTATACACAAATCAATAAAGATTTGAATGATGCTGAAACATTGCTGGCCGGTTATGTTCGTACAGGTTCTGCTGCTAAAAGCAACTTCAATGTAAACGTGGTAAAAGGTTTAAAAGCCCGTGTTGCCCTTACACAAGGCAAGTGGGCCGAAGCTGCAACAAACGCTGCTGCAGCACGTGTTGGTTTCCCATTGATGACGAATGCTGAATACTTGTCTGGTTTCAACAATGTAAACAACCAGGAGTGGTTGTGGGGTAGCCGTCAGATAGATGACCACAACACTTTCTTCTACAGCTATTTCGCTTACATGAGTGCTAACTTTAATTCTACCGTTTTGCGTACTCAGCCCCGTGCTATCAACGCCAATCTGTGGAACCAAATACCTACCACTGATATTCGTAAGCAGTGTTGGGATTTGACAGGTGCTACTGTACCTATTCCTCCCGGTGGTGCTCGGGTGCCTTATCAAAATAAAAAGTATCTGGCACAAAGTAGTTCTACCAGCAATGGCGATGTGGTGTACATGCGTGCCGCTGAAATGTATCTGATCGAAGCAGAGGCACGTGCCCGTGCAGGACAAGACGGACTGGCACAAGATGCATTGTTCACTCTCGTTAAAAACAGAGATGCAGCCTACGTTAAATCTACCAGTACAGGTCAGACATTGATTGATGAAATCATGTTCAATCGTCGGGTAGAATTGTGGGGCGAAGGTTTCCGATTTACAGATTTGAAGCGTTTGAATTTGCCTATGAGCCGAGTTGGTATTCCAAACCATTTGATTGCACTGATTCAAATTCAGACAGTTCCGGTGGGTGATGTACAATGGGAATTTTTGTTCCCTCAGGATGAAATCAATGCCAACAAAGCATTGGAACAAAATCCGTTGTAATCATTACTTGCATCAACAAAAAAGTGTCGCTCCGTTTGGGGCGACACTTTTTGTTGATGGAACAAGAAATAAAAACTATTTCACCAGATTGCCTTTTACATAGCGGATGCATTTTTCTACGCTGTCGTAGGGAGACACGGCGTAGTTTTCTTGCTCTACAAAAAAGTATTCCAATCCCGATTGTTTGGCTTTAGCAAAAATGGCTTTGAAGTCGATGCTGCCGTTGCCTACTTCGGTTTGTTTGTCTTTGTTGTTTTTGTCCATGTCTTTTACATGCCACATTACATAGCGGCCGGGCTGTGCATCAAACATGGCAATCGGATCTTTGCCGGCATTTTTCACCCAGTATAAATCGAGCTCCATTTTTACCATGGATGCATCGGTTTCATTCAGGATAATATCATAGCCATTACCACCACCGGGCAAAGTGTCAAACTCAAAAGCATGATTGTGGTAGGCAAATTTGAGACCACCTGCTTTGCACAATTCAGCACCACGGTTCAAACGGGCTGCCAGCTTTTTATAATCATCAGGTGTTTTGCGGTATTGCTCCTCCAGCCAGGGTACTACCAAATAATCGTTGCCAATCAGCTTGGCATCATCCACCGCTTTCTTCCATACATCGTCGTTGCCTTTATGTAAGAAATCCGCCAGGCCAATGTGTGCACTGGGGCTGGTGACACCATACTTTTTTAGAATGGCAGCAGTGGCTTTCATGTCGTTGCCAAAATATTTGCCATCATTATAGCCAAACATTTCTATTTGCTGATAACCCATGCCGGCCAGTCTGCCAATCACACTGTCGAGACCAGCTTTCAACTCATCCCGCACACTGTAGAGTTGAATGCCGATTTTCATTTTTTTAGGGGCAAATGCCAATGCATCAGACAATCCAAAGGCGAAGGATGCCAACGCGGTGGTCTGTACAAATTTTCTTCTGTTCATATGGCCGTTGTTTTCGAGGTTTTATACTTTTAAAATTAAGGGAGCCACACCGAAGTCACTCAAAAAATGGAATACAAAGTTTCCTCATACATCGAATCACTGCCCGAAGTGGAGTCTGCATTAGCTGCTGAGCTGCGGTCACTCATCTGTACAGCAATGCCGCAGGTACAGGAAAAGTTCAGTTTCAAGATTCCGTTTTATCATTATCACGGCATGTTCTGTTACATCAATTACCTGCGCAAAACCGGTGGCATAGAATTGTGCTTTTGCCGTGGCAAAGATTTGTTGCTGGCTTATCCGCAACTGCAACAAAACGGCCGCAATATGGTCGCTGGTATTTCCCTGTTTGAGATGAAAGATATTCAACGCAAGTCGGTGTCAGAAGTGTTGCATGCCGCTGCCGCCTGGCAGGTAGAAGCATGGCAACAAAAGCGCAGTTTTTTACGCAACAAACATTTCTGACTATTTACTACCAAATACTTTTCGCAACAACTCAGTTGTTCTTGCTGCCGGGTTTTTGCGAATGTCTTTTTCTTCCTGCGCCAGTTGTATGAAAATGCCCCGCAAAGCCTGTTCGGTTACATACGCTGTGAGGTCGGGATTGATTTTTTTGCTGGCAAATTTGTTGTAGTTGGTAAACAACGTATTCCAATGTTTGGTAGCACCCACTTTGTCGATGGATTGTGCAATTACTGGTCGGAATGCTTCCGTTAATGCACTGCTGGTGCTGCCTCGCAGGTAAGCAGTTGCGGCCGTATCGCTGCCTCGCAATATGCCCCATGCATCTTGCCAGCTCATGTTTACAATGGCCTGTTTAAAAATAGGAGCGGCAGATTTGGCAGCATCTTCTGCGGCACGGTTCATGCTCAAAATGGCATCGTCGGCCAGCTTGCCCATGCCCAAATTGCGCAATGTTTTTTCCACCTTCCGGGCTTCTTCGGGCAGCAATATTTTTACGGCGGCATTGGCAAAAAAACCATCTGTTTTACTAAGCAGGTTGCTGCTTTTTTGCGACCCTATTTCCAGTGCTTGTTTCAATCCACTCACCACATCGGTTGTAGTCAGGCTATCCTTGCTGCCGGTTACTTTTTTCAGCAGGCTTTCTACCGTTTGTTTGCTGCTGTCACTGGTTGGTTTTTTCAGCAGGTCTTTTAGTTTTTGTGCTGGCAGTTGTGTACTCACCAAAATGCCCATCATCAACAGTGTCAAAATTTGCCGCATGTTTTTTCTTGTTTGAAACGTAAATATGCGCATTGGTTTACAGCCTTGCTGTTACTTTAACGAAATTTGCACGTATGCCACATGCCGTGTCCTTTTGGGAAAAAGATACCTGGTTACAACCAGCCGATGTACTCATTTTGGGTGGTGGCTTGCTCGGTTTATGGATGGCCATTCAATACAAACAACAGCAACCTGCCAAGCGGGTGATACTCATCGATCATGCTCCCATACCCACTGGTGCCAGCACCCGCAATGCCGGTTTTGCCTGCTTTGGCAGCCCCAGCGAAATGCTCTACGATGCGCAACTCAATGGCGCCGATGCCATGCTGCAAGTAGTGGAAATGCGCTACAAAGGCATACAACATTTGCGCAGTAGACTAGGCGATGAACGCATTGGGCTGGAGCTATGTGGCGGCTTTGAATGCTACACCGAATGGCCCGATGATTTTGACGACAAACTGCATGAATTGAATGGTTGGCTGGCACCCATCATGGGTACGCCACAAGCTTTTGCACCCATGCACCAACACATGCACAGCATGCAGTTGCAAGGTTTTGCTGGCATGGCTGGCAACCTGCTGGAAGGGGCGGTCCACAGTGGCAAACTGGTACAAGCCATGCTACAACTGGCGCAAGAAAAAGGCGTTCAATGTTTGTATGGCCTGCAGCATCAGGGTTGGCAACCCGGGCAGCACAACGTGTTGGAAACAGCCATTGGCAGCATGCCGTTTCATCAATTGGTGATTGCCACCAACGCGTATTTAAGCAGCATGCTGCCACAGCTGGGCATTAAGCCTGCCCGTGGACAAGTGCTGGTGTCTAAACCATTAGATGGTTTGAAAATGCATGGCACCTTCCACTTCGATGAGGGCTTTTATTACTGGCGGCATTTGGGCAATCGCATTTTACTAGGCGGAGCCCGCAATGCCGATTTTGCCGGCGAAGAAACCCTCGATACCGGCACCAGTGAGGTCATTCAACAGCAGCTTGAACAATTCCTGATTCGGCATTTACCACAATATTTTACAGCAGAAAATATCCTGTCACAAATCGATTACCGTTGGGGTGGACTCATGGCCATGAACGAAAGCAAACAGCCTGTGTTGCAGGCACTGGCACCCAATGTTTGGGGCGCTATGAGTTGCAATGGCATGGGCGTGGCTATTACCCCTGTGTTTGCCGCTCAAGTAGTTCGCAGCCTCTTAACAAACGCTTGATGCAGCTACTTCTTAATTTTACCACATGAACAATGCTTTCTTTCGTCGTACTACTGCTGCAGCTTTGGTGCTGCTGGCAGCCTGTGCCAACCCCGATGCGAATACCGGCACCAGCACTGAGCCTGCTGTGGCCGACAATGCGCCAGCCATCATCAACTACCAACTTATCAATACTTATCCGCATGATGCCGGTGCATTTACCCAAGGCCTTGTGTGGTACAATAATCATTTGGTAGAAGGCACAGGCCAACTCGGCGAAAGCAACATTCGCCATGTAGACCTGGCCACAGGCAAAGTGAGCAAGGAAGTGAAAAATGCCGCCGATATTTTTGGCGAAGGCATCACCATTCTCAACGGAAAAATTTACCAGCTCACCTGGCAAAACAAGAAAGCGTTTGTGTACGACGTTTCCACCCTCAAGTTGTTGCAAGAATTTCCGCTCAAAACCGAAGGTTGGGGTATTACCCACAACGGTACCGAGCTTATCGTCAGCGATGGTTCCAGCAATTTGTACTTTCTCAATCCTGCCACTTTTCAGGAAACCAAACGCATTGGCGTGGCCGATGCCATGGGGCCCAGGGGAAATCTTAACGAGCTGGAATACATCAATGGCTTTGTGTACGCCAACATTTGGCAGACGGATGATATCGTAAAAATTGACCCCAACAGCGGGCAAATTGTGGGCCGGCTCAACTTTTCCGATCTCAAAAGCAAGTCGGGCATTACCAGCAATCCCATGGATGCAAAGGCCCCCGACGTGCTCAATGGCATCGCTTACGATTCTGCCGGTCAGCGCCTCTTCATCACCGGCAAATACTGGCCCAAGCTCTTCGAAATCAAATTGCAGTAAGCAGGCGAGGGGCTGTCAGCAACTGTACAAGCATCGGCTACAGTTCCCGCTGTCCGCTTGTAGTGCCCCGCAAGGCAGGTTTAAGGTGCAATCGTCAGCAGCGGGGCAGCTACCGCTACCATCGGGCAGCCCATCAGCTACTGTATACATCCTGGCATTCCCACACGTTCAATAAATCCGTGCATCTGCGGCCGCATAAAAAAATGGCCTCTGTCGCAGGCCTCCCGGCCTGTGACTATACGTTACTCTATCACAACAAAAGGCTACTGAATTATTATCGCCCCTTCAGGGCTTTGATGGTTGTGTGATGCATTTATCCCACGGGCTCCACCCGTGGCTGTAATATCGTCGCCCTTTCAGGGCTTTGGAGTATTCATCTTTTGTATCAAAATCCGTGTTACTCCGTTTTCATCCGCAAAATCCGCGTCTGTCGCAGGCCTCCCGGCCTGTGACGATGAGTTACTCCATTTCTAAAAAAGGCTACTGAAATTATATCGTTCCTTCAGGGCTTTGATGGTTGTGTGATGCTTTTATCCCACGGGCTCCACCCGCGGCTGTAATATCGTCGCCCTTTCAGGGCTTTGGAGTATTCATCTTTTGTATCAAAATCCGTGTTACTCCGTTTTCATCCGCAAAATCCGTGTCCCCAACAAAAAATATCTGTGCTCCTCCGTTCCTCTCTGTGAAAATCCGCGTCCCAATAGCCCCCTTTCAGCAAAATCCATTTTATTTGCACCCGAAACAGCGAAGGCCGTTTCAATAGTTCTTTACAATATGGTCCGGTAGCTCAGCTGGATAGAGCAACTGCCTTTAATGAATAGGAGCCTTACGGTAGGAAACAAAACTCCGTAAGTGGATACCACTGTATCGGTGAACGCTTCGATGATTCGTCATCATGCCAACCCCGAGGAAACTTGAGTTTCACTTTGTATTTTGGAAAGATGATAACCCATCACACTAAAAACAAAGGCGATCTCGGTGTATTGAAGGCAAAGCTTGATCTCTTCCTGCAAGGATATCTGGTATTGGTACCCGAAACCGAACATGCACCTTTTGATTTGGCCATTTATAAAAATGGTGAATTCAAAACGGTTCAGGTGAAGTACAGGGCTGTAAACAAACGAGGAGTTATCGAAATTCCGTTTCGTAATTCTTACAGCACTGCAAAGGGAGTAAATACTAAAAAAGTCAATAAAGCATTGGTGTCAATCTATGCCGTTTATTGTCCGCAAACAGATACTTGCTATTATTTCAATCCACTTGAATATGGAGAGTCAATTGCTTTGAGGGTAAATGCATCTGTGAATCATCAGCAAAAAGGAACACACCTGGCTGATGATTTTAAAAAGGTTCCGTAGAGACTATACGTGGTACACCTGCAATGGTGAAGATATAGTCCAGACCCCAAACCGCACCCATGGTGTGGGCAGCGAAAGCTGTAGCAGGTAAGCTAAGCAGTAGGTCATTGGTTCGAATCCAATCCGGATCACATGTTGTACAAAACCACCCCAACCGGGTGGTTTTTTTATGTCCATGCAGTATCAGCAGCATGGCGTAAATTGCATACTGTACACCTGATAATCCTACACCACATGCTTACACCCAACAAAACAGCTACCGGTAACCGCCGTGTATTTGTGAAACGGTTATCGCTTGGTATTGCAGGCTTAGCCGCAGCATGGGGAGGCTTTACGGTTTACCAAATCCGCAAGCATCCCAAACTCTCTTCCATCGATGCGCAAATACCCCTGCTCGATGAGTTAGCCGAAACCATAATTCCGCAAACAGATACGCCCGGGGCCAAAGCTGCCGGTTGCGGAGCCATCATTGCCATCCTCATCAAAGACTGCACAGATCGTTCATCTCAAAACCGTTTTATCGATGGGCTCGACGCTTTGAAAGATTACTGCCAAAGCCAATATGATACGCCATTTGAAGCGCTATCGGTAGAAAGAAGAATTGCCGTACTACAGCATTTTGAAGCCAAGGGTAAACCAGCTGCTGGCATGTTGGGCAAAGCGCAGCGCAAACTCATGGGCGATTCATTTTTTACCACACTCAAAAACCTAACGGTTACGGCTTGGTGCACTAGCAAAGTTGGTGCCACACAAGGCCTGGCGTACGATTATATTCCCGGAGCTTACATCGCAGATGCACCCTTGCAACCGGGGCAACATTCCTGGGCTACTCAATAATTTTTTATGGGCGACACGTTACACATCAATAAAGGCACTGTCAATTCAGACAGGTATTTCGATGCTATTGTGGTTGGCAGCGGCATCAGCGGCGGCTGGGCTGCTAAAGAACTGTGCCAAAAAGGATTGCGAACACTCGTACTCGAAAGAGGCCGCGATGTGCAACATATCCGCGATTATTCCACTGCTTCCATGAGCCCTTGGGAGTTTACGCACCGGCTCAATTTGACAAACACTGACCGCGAAGAAAATCCCATTCAAAGCGGTCAGTTTGATGAAAGCACCCGCCAGTTTTTTGTCAACGAAAAAGAGCATCCCTACATTCAGGAAAAGCCATTTCATTGGGTACGGGGCTATCAGGTTGGCGGCCGCAGTATTACCTGGGGCCGACAGTGCTACCGTCTTAGTGATTTGGACTTTGATGCCAATGCTAAAGATGGCATTGCGGTAGACTGGCCTATTCGCTACAAAGACCTGGCTCCGTGGTATGATTATGTAGAAGCCTTTGCCGGCATCAGCGGCCAAGCCGAAGGCATTCCACATTTACCCGACGGGGTGTTTTTGCCCGCCATGGAAATGAATGTGCTGGAAAAACATTTCAAAGCGCAAATACAAAAGCGTTATTCTGAAAGGTTTGTTACCATTGGTCGTAGTGCCAATCTTACCAAAGGTTGGGAAGGCCGCGGCCCGTGCCAATACCGAAACTTGTGTATGCGGGGTTGTCCTTTTGGAGGCTACTTCAGCAGCAATGCAGCAACGTTACCGGCCGCAGCAGCAACTGGCAATTTAACCATGCGCCCCAATGCCATTGTGCAGGAAGTGTTGTATGATACCAAAGCCGGAAAGGCTACCGGCGTTCGCATTATTGATACTGAAACCAACAAAACGGAAGCGTTTTTTGCCCGCATTATTTTCCTGAATGCATCAACGATTGCTACTACTGCAATTTTATTGCGTAGCACCAGTGCTGCTTTTCCTACAGGCTTGGGCAACAGCAGTGGTGTAGTTGGCAAGTATCTAATGGACCATCATTTCAGAGTGGGAGCAGAAGCACAGTTTGATGGTTTTGCAGACCGCTACTACAAAGGCCGCCGGCCCAACGGTATTTACATACCTCGCTTTCGCAACTTGCCTGACCCCGCTACCAAACATGCTGATTTTATCAGGGGGTACGGCTATCAGGGTGATGGCGAACGGCAGGGTTGGAAAGACAAACTGCCGGGTTTGCCGGGCTTTGGTGCAGCTTTCAAACAACAACTGAGTACCCCTGGTTTGTGGACCATGTGGTTGGGGGCTTGGGGCGAAACATTGCCACAAGAAACCAACACCGTGGCTTTGGATAGCACTGAAAAAGACCAGTGGGGTTTGCCATTGGTGCGTATTCATTTTGAATTTGGAAGCAATGAGTTGGCCATGCGCAAAGACATGAAGGCGAGTGCAGCAGACATGTTGTCGGCAGCGGGTTTCAAAAACATTCATGAATTTGATTACAACTCACCCGGTGGTGCTTGTGTGCACGAAATGGGTACGGTACGGATGGGTCGCGATGCCAAAACATCTGCCCTCAATGCATTCAATCAAATGCATGATGTACCCAATGTGTTTATCACCGATGGCTCTTGCATGACTTCTTCTGCATGGCAAAACCCATCGCTGACCTACATGGCACTAACGGCACGTGCTTGCGACTATGCAGTGCAGCAAATGAAGGCCGGAAAGTTGTAATGCCTTAAGCTATCAAATCTGATTTTTCGTGGAGTTGCTGTTGCCGGTACATGTCAGCATATGCGCCATTGTTGTTTAGTAAGTCCTCATGTGTGCCGATTTCCACCACACGGCCATCATCTATTACCACAATTTTATCGAAGCTGAACAGGCTGAATATGCGGTGGGTAATGACGATGGCTGTTTTATCTGAAAGATATTGCTGCAGGTTTTGCTGAATAGCTTGTTCAGTGCTGGCATCTACGGCACTCAGGCAGTCATCGAGTACAATGAGTGATGCTGGTTTAAGCAATGCTCTGGCAATAGAAATGCGTTGCTTTTGTCCACCACTTAAGGTAACGCCACGTTCGCCAACCACGGTGTCGTACTGCTTTTCGAAGCGATCAATTTCGGTATCAATCACTGCCATGCGGGCCGCATTTTTCACATCGTCCAGGCTGGCTTCATTGTTGCCAAATCGAATGTTGTTGGCCACGGTATCGCTAAACAAAAATACTTCCTGCGGCACATAACTGATTTGCTTTCGTAAGGCTTCCAGCGTATAGTCTTTTACATTTTTTCCATTCAGCAGTACTTCGCCTTCGTTGGCATCAAACATGCGAAACAGCAGCGCCGCCAAACTGCTTTTACCACTTCCTGTTTTGCCAATGATGGCCACTTTTTCACCAGCTTTAATATGCAGGTTAAATGATTGGATGGCTTGAATGCCGGTATGTTCATAGCGAAAAGAAACATTCTTGAATTCCACATCCACCGCAGCAGTGGCAATGTTTTCATCATGGCCTTCGGCAATGTTCGATTTGTATTGGAGCAATTCATTCAATCGCTTTTGCGAAGCGGATGCCCGTTGTATCATACTGGCTACCCAGCCAATGGCACTTACGGGAAACGTGAGCATGTTTACATACAACACAAACTCAACAATGATGCCTACTTCGCTAATTTTTCCGTTGAGGAAATACAAGCCGCCAATCATGATGGTGAGCAAGGTGCTGAGGCCAATGAGCAGTTGAATAGAAGGGTAGTACACGGCTTCCACTTTAGCTAATCCAATGGCCTGGTCGCGGTACAATTCGCTGTTGCGATTGAAGAAACCTGCCATCTGTTTTTCCTGCACGTAACTCTTGATGACCCGAATGCCGCTGTACGATTGTTGGGCATTGCTGGTGAGGTCGCCCAATAGCGATTGTATTTTTTCACTCTTGTTGTGAATGATGGTGTTGACATAATAAATCACAAACGCCAGAATGGGCAGCGGAGCCAGCGTGTACAAAGTGAGCTCGGCATTTTTGGCCAGCATATTGTACAGCGCAAATACAATAATCGTGATAAGGTTGATGAGGTACATGATAGCCGGCCCGGTGTACATTCTTACCCGGCTTACGTCTTCGGCCATGCGGCTCATCAGGTCGCCAACTGTATGTTTTTTAAAGAAGCCGGCATCCAGTGTTTGGTAATGTTGAAACACTTCATTTTTCTGATCAAATTCAATGTGGCGACTCATCACAATGATGGTTTGCCGCATGAAAAACATGAACACACCACGTATGAGTGCCAGCACCAAAATGGTGACGCCGCACATGGTGACGATGCTGCCAAAACTCCAGTTAAGCCCTTCCATCCAATCGGTGAAAATGTTGACCAACGGATCGGTTTGGCGGCTGAGCGGACGGGCCGTAGCACCGGGCAGCAGCAGCTGCACTTTATCTACCACGTACGCCGTAATCTGTGGCGCCAGAATGGCAAAATAGTTGGAAATGATGATGAACAGCACACCAGCCAACAATCGGTTGCGGTACTTCCAGAAATATTTATTGACGGCTTTCAGGTGCTTCATGAGGGCGTAAAGGTATTGGTGCCGGTGTTAACGATTTGAAAACCCGCTGTGTTCAACCAGCTGCTGCCACTTAGATGCGAAAACCTACATTTGCCCTTCCCTCAGAACGAAAAAATTGCTTGCTATGGCCTGGAAAAAAAACATTCTCGAAACAATTGGTAATACCCCGATGATTCAGCTGAACAAGGTGGTGAAAGACTTTCCTTGTACGGTGCTGGCCAAGGTTGATTATTTCAACCCTGGCAACAGTATCAAAGACCGTATGGCATTGAAAATGGTGGAAGATGCCGAAGCCGACGGCCGGCTGAAACCCGGTGGTACCATTGTAGAAGGTACCAGTGGCAATACGGGCATGGGCCTTGCTTTGGCCGCTTGTGTAAAAGGATACAAATGCATTTTTGTAACGACTGATAAACAGAGTAAAGAAAAGGCCGACATTCTAAAGGCAGTTGGCGCCGAAGTAATTGTGTGCCCCACCAATGTGATGCCCGAAGATCCTCGGAGTTATTACAGCGTAGCGAAAAGATTGGCAACCGAAATCCCCAACAGTGTGTATATGAACCAGTACGATAATTTGTCGAACAGGCAGGCACACTACGAAAGCACCGGCCCCGAAATTTGGGAACAATCAGAAGGCAAGATTACGCACCTAGTTTGTACAGCAGGTACCGGTGGTACCATCGTGGGTACTGCTAAATATTTAAAAGAAAAGAATCCCAACATTCAGATTTGGGCCATTGATGTGTACGGTTCATTGCTTACCAAATATTTCCGCACTGGTGAGGTGGATATGAATGAAGTACATCCGTACATCAGCGAAGGTTTTGGCGAAGATTTTGTGCCTAAGAACTACGACATGAGTGTGATAGATCACTTTGAGCAGGTGACAGATAAAGACGGTGCCGTGCAAGCCCGCCGACTGGCACGTGAAGAAGGCTTGTTTTGCGGATACAGTGCCGGCAGTTGCTTTCAGGGCTTGCTGCAATTGAAAGACCGTTTGAAAAAAGATGATTTGGTGGTATGTATTTTTCATGACCATGGCAGCCGGTATGTGGGTAAAGTGTACAACGATCAGTGGATGATGGAACGTGGTTTCCTGGATGTAAAAACCTTTAAAGACATTGTAAGTGGCCGTAGCCGCCAGCGTTTGATAACTGTGCATCCAATCGATACTGTTGCTGCAGCTGTAGCGCTGATGCAGCAATACGATATTGAAAATATTCCTGTGATGGAGAACGACCGTAACATTGGTTCGCTCAGTGAGCAAGGATTGTTCAATAAAATTTTCAGCGATCCCGATTTGAAAAACCAATCTGTTGAGTTTGTGATGGAGCATCCTTATCCAGAAGTTTCCTATGATACGCCTGTAGAAAGATTGAGTAGTTTAATCACCCGTGAAAACGGTGCTGTATTGTCGAAAGACGAAGCGGGTAGCTATCACATCGTTACCAAGTACGATGTCATCAATAGCTTAGCGAAATAAAATTTCTTCATGTATTGGTGTGAAAGCGGGTATTGGAAAATATCCGCTTTTTATTTTGCGTGTAGTGGCTTTTGGTCACAAAAAAACCACCTGCAAGAGGTGGTTCTTTGTGACCGCGTTAGGATTCAAACCTAAAACCTTCTCATCCGTAGTGAGATGCTCTATTCAGTTGAGCTACGCAGCCAATCCCGTTTGGGGTTGCAAAAATAAGGGGTCAACCAAAACAACCAAAAATTAATTCAAATTTCTGCCGAATCTTTTTTCTGACATTATTGAAAATCAATGCTGGCAGGTGTTTTGGCTCATTTGTTAAAAGTGCCAACGTACAAAAGCTTCCATGGCAGCGTATTGGGTAAGTCCCAATTTGGCATATAAATTGGCCGTGTTGCTGTTTCTTTCTTCGGCCCTTTGCCAAAACTCACGGCTATCACTTCCCTGAAATGGCACCATGTCTTTTTGCGACTGATGAATGAAAATGCCAAAGCGTTTTTTCATGACCTGATCGGGGCTCATGGGTATAGCCATTTCAATTTCTGTAATGTCCCATTCTTGCCAGGCGCCTTTGTACAACCATACCCAGCAATCGTTTATCCATGCATCTCCTTCGGCCTTAATCCGTTTTAATGATTCGAACACAACATCGAGACAAACTTTGTGCGTACCGTGGGGGTCGGCCAGATCGCCGGCGCAAAAAACCTGTTGAGGTTGAATTTTGCGCAGCAATTCCATAGTCAGCAGCACATCGGCTTCTCCCATAGGGTTTTTCTGGATGGTGCCGGTTTCATAAAAAGGCAGGTTCTGAAAATGCCATTGTCCTTCCTTTAGTCCTACATAGCGACAGGTGGCGGCAGCTTCGCAGCGGCGAATCAGTCCCTTAATTTGGCGGATTTCACTAGTATCTGTTTGGCTCGGTTTTTTCTGTGCCAGGTATTGCCGGGCATCCTGCATAATGTCTTTCGACTTTTCGCTGTTGATGCCAAACAACTCTTCGAAGCCTACTGCAAAATCTAAAAAGCGGGTTACAAATTCATCGGTTACTGCTATGTTGCCGCTGGTTTGGTATGCTACGTGTACTTCATGCCCTTGGTCTTGCAGGCGCATAAATGTGCCACCCATGCTAATGATGTCATCATCGGGGTGGGGCGAAAAAATGAGGCTGCGTTTGGGGTAGGGAGATGAACGTTCAGGATGGTTCGGAATTACCACATTTGGTTTGCCGCCGGGCCATCCGGTAATGCTATCGCGGAGTAAATAATACACCTGTAGGTTTATTTCGTAGGCATCGCCTTTTTCTACCAGCAAATCGCCCAGGCCATTTTCGGTATAATCATGATTGGTGAGACTTAATACAGGTTTGCCCAGTTTAAGGGCCATGTTTATTACCGCACGGCGTATCATTTTAGGCGTCCATTCTACTTCGCCTGTCATCCACGGACTTTTAATGCGGGTGAGTTCGCTGGCGGCCTGAGCGTCTATCACAAACAGGCAGTCGTTGTGCTGCTGCAGCAGGCTTGCCGGTACTTGCTCTGTTACACCGCCTTCCACAGAGCGGGCCACAATACCCGCTTTAAAACCCCAAGCCATCAATATGATTTTGCGGGCTTTTAATATGGTACTGATACCCATGGTAATGGCCAGCCGGGGTACTTTGCTGATGTTTTGAAAGTCTTTGCTGTTGGCAATCCGGGTGCTGTTTTCCAGATTCACCAATCTTGTTTTGCTGTAAATACTAGACCCTGGTTCGTTAAAACCAATGTGGCCGTTGTTACCAATGCCAAGTATTTGCAAATCAATACCACCAAGGGCATCAATTTGTGCTTCGTAAGCAAGGCAATGTTGCTTAATGTCTTCTTGTTTCCACTCGCCGTTAGGAATGTGAATGTTTTCGGCAGGTATATCTACATGGTCGAACAGGTTGCGGTGCATGAAGCTCCAGTAGCTCTGTACGGCTTCTTGCTCCAGCGGGTAGTATTCATCGAGGTTAAACGTAATCACATTGGCAAAGCTTAATCCTTCTTGCTTGTGCAACCTTACCAGTTCTTTGTACAGTGTAATGGGCGTGGAGCCTGTGGCTAATCCCAATACACACGAAAGCCCGGACTGCTGTTTTTCCCGAATGATTTGAGCTATTTGTGCGGCAGCAAACACAGAGCCTTGCAAAGGCGTGTCAAAAATGTGAACAGGAACTTTTTCGTAAGAAGTAACCATAGCAAATGATGATTAAAGTTTCAGCGAACGATGTACGCATTATAGCGTCTAATATTTTGAATAGGTTGTTAGCCACACAAATTTGAAAAAAACAGCTGACACTTTACGATAAAATGAATTAATAAAATAATTTCTTATAAAATAATTTATTAATCAGCCGGTCTTTGATATTATTTTTACAATTATAAAAACGCATTTCATTGGCACCAGTTCGAAACAAAATACTCAGCCATTTTAGTGGCAGCCAGCTTAGCGGCGTAGCTTTTAAAGATCATGGCAGGCGTAAGCGCATTATAGCCGAACTCAGTAATGTGCAGGAAATTACGATAAATGAAATTGCCGAGTCGCTAAACATTAGTGTGCCCAAGGCTACCGAACTGTTGAATGAACTGGCCGACGAAGGATTTGTGTGCGAAAAAGGAAAACGTTCGGAAGGCCCGGGAAGAAAAGCCACTTTTTATGGTCTGGCATCCGA
The DNA here is from genome assembly GCA_020161435.1 of Bacteroidota bacterium. Classification (GTDB taxonomy): domain Bacteria; phylum Bacteroidota; class Bacteroidia; order Chitinophagales; family Chitinophagaceae; genus Phnomibacter. The sequence continues at coordinate 206,668 of JAIUNV010000005.1, forward strand.
TAGTTGCTATTTTATTGGGTTGGAAATAAAAAAATACAAGCTCAATATTGGCATTATGGGGTTTGATAAAACCATCATTAAAGCCAGTTATGGTATTCCTTTCTTTTTTGAAGAAGCCAACGATGCACTTAACGAAATAGTGCAGCAAGTGCGGCAGTTTATTCAAATTACCGGTATACCACAAGAAAAAATTATTGGTATGGGCGTTTCCATTTCGGGGCGCATCAACGTTCGCACAGGCGAAATACTTACCATTTACCATTTTTCTGATGCGCCTGTAAAGCAGACCCTTGAGCAGGAGTTTGGCATGCCGGTGTATTTGGATAATGACAGCCGAACCATGGCCTATGGTGAATATCATTTTGGTAAATATGGTGGCCACTCAGAAGTGCTGGTACTCAACCTCGATTATGGACTGGCACTCGGCATGTTTGTAAATGGAAAGCCCCTTTTTGGTACCTCTGGCTATGCAGGCGAGTTGGGCCATATTCCACTGTTCGATAACGAAAAAATTTGTTTCTGTGGCAAAAAAGGCTGCATGGAAACCGAGGCATCGGGCCGTGCTCTTATTGAATGGCTGGTGGCCGAAATGAAGGCCGGCAGCAACAGCATTCTTACCCGCACATTGGAGCGGAAAAAACTGTTGGAGCTGGAAGATGTGGTGGAAGCCATTCAAAAAGGCGACAATCTGGCCATACAAGGCATAGGCAATATTGCCGGTAAAATTGGCCGTGGCCTTGCGGTTACCATCAACCTGCTCAATCCGCAACTCATAATTTTAAGTGGCAGTCTTAGCCAGGTGGGAGAGTCGTTGTTGCTCCCGGTTAAAACGTCGCTTATTCAGCACTCACTTACATTGGTCAATTCCGATACACAGGTGGTACTCAGCGAAATGTTTGAAAAAGCCGGTTTGCAGGGGGCTTGCCTGCTGGTACGCGACAAAATTGTAGGGCTGGTGTAATTTTTCCTCATAAGTTAAAAAACAGGATTTCCTGCCTGATGGAAACCGTTACTTTTGCAGCCAATTAATCGCAAGCAAACTTTTCCCTCAACATGAGTCATTCTTCACAACCTGCCATCCTTCTGCTGGAAGATGGTCACGTTTTTCATGGCTATGCCTTTGGCAAATTGGGCACCACTTCTGGCGAAATATGCTTTAATACAGGCATGACCGGCTATCAGGAAGTATTTACTGACCCCAGCTATTACGGCCAGGTGCTCATTATGAATAGTGTACACGTAGGCAACTATGGTGTGCTCGATACCGATGTGGAAAGCGAAAGCGTAAAAATCAGGGGACTGATTGGACGCAACCTCGAAGAGCTGTTTAGCCGCATGATGGCGCAGGATACTCTGCAGAGCTATCTCGAAAAAAATAATATTGTAGGTATTGAAGGCGTGGATACCCGTGCATTGGTTACCTACATCCGTACACAAGGCGCCATGAACTGCATTATTAGTAGCGATGGCAAATCGGTGGAGGAGTTGAAAGCCATAATGGAAACAGTGCCGCACATGGGTGGCTTGGAGCTTGCTTCAAAAGTTTCTACTGAAGAGCCATATTTCATTGGCAATCCTGATGCGCCTAAAAAAGTTTCGGTGCTCGACTTTGGTTGCAAGCGAAACATACTTCATTCAATGGCAGAGCGTGGGGTGTATGCCAAAGTATTTCCTGCCAAAACCCCGGCTGCCGAAGTGTTGGCCTTTAACCCCGATGGTATTTTTATCAGCAATGGCCCCGGCGACCCTGCTGCAATGGACTACGCAATTGATACCATTAAGGAATTGACCAAAGCGGAAAAGCCCATGTTTGGCATTTGCCTTGGTCACCAGTTGCTGGCACTGGCACACGATATTCCTACGTACAAAATGCACCATGGCCACAGAGGATTGAACCATCCGGTAAAAAATCTGCTAACGGGTAAAAGTGAAATCACGACGCAAAACCACGGCTTTGGTGTAGACCCCGATGCCGTAAGAAAAGCCGATCATATCGAAATCACCCACGTGAATTTGAACGACGATAGCATTGAAGGTATCCGGGTAAAAAACAAGCCCTTTTTTAGTGTGCAATATCACCCTGAAGCAACGCCAGGCCCACACGATAGCCGCTACCTGTTCGATGAATTTGTAAGTATGATGTAACCCCTTCTTTACATACATCATTGACTCCTTCGGGAGTCAATTTTTTTTATGCTTATCGCAACTTACATTCGGGCATGCAAATAGCCATCATCAACGGACCAAACCTGAACCTGCTGGGCAAACGTGAGCCCGGAGTGTACGGAAGCGAAAGTTTCGATTCTTATTTCACTCAGTTGCAAGCTGCATATCCCGGCATTGAGTTGTTGTATTTTCAAAGCAATGTAGAAGGAGAGCTCATCAATTATTTGCATGAAGTTGGGTTTACTGTGCAAGGTATTGTAATCAACCCCGGTGGCTACACACATACATCGGTTGCGTTGGGCGATGCTATTGCCGCTATACCTGCCCCTGTGGTAGAGGTACATATCAGCAATACTGCAGCCCGTGAAACTTTCAGGCATATCAGCCATGTAAGTGCAAAATGTAAAGGCACCATTATTGGCCTTGGTTTAAAAGGGTACGAATTAGCCTTACAATATTTAACCACTTAAATTTTTCATTGTTCGGGCAAATACTTTTGGCTGTATATTGACGTGCTTCTAACCTTATCAAAACACCATCATTATGCACCACAAAAAAACGTTGGTTACCTTACTGTTGTTAGTACTGGTAGCATCGGTAAACCTGCTTGGCCGAAAAGTAACTCCGGCACCTGAGCACAAGAATCTGCAGATTTTGCCCAAAGACATTTCGAAAGAAAACCTGAAAGCCATCATGGATGGATTTAATGCAGCTTTGAATGTGAAATGCGGTTACTGCCATGTACGCAACAATGAAACAAAAGAATGGGACTATGCCGCAGATACCAAACACAAAAAGAAAGAAGCACGTGATATGATGAAAATGACGAACGATTTAAACAGCAATTATTTTGGGGTGGATATGACGCAGCCTAATCCCAAAGTGGCTATTACCTGCTACACCTGCCACCGTGGCGAAGAGCATCCTGTATTTGCGCCCAAACCCGCTGTGCCAGACAGTTTGCAGCGGCCATTGCAAAAAATAGTTCAGTAGCTCCTTTGAATAATAGAATGATAAAAAGCCGGTTTTTGCTTGAAGCAAGGCCGGCTTTTAGTTGATGGCTATCTACTTGTTACAATGCAAATTTTCAGTTGCAAAATCATGCTACAGTTGTGCTTTGTGCAAAACTATTTTCCTTTTCTTTTTGCCCCGGCTCCGATACATTCGTTGCCCTAAAATTGATTGAATCATGCTCGAATTTGTTGGGCCGGTGTGTGCCAAACTCAACCTGAAACCCGCCAGTGTAGAAGCCGTGCTCCGCCTGCTGGGCGAGGGGGCTACCATTCCATTCATTGCCCGCTACCGCAAAGACCAAACCGGCAATCTGGATGAAGTGCAAATTCAGGCCATTCAGGAAGAAGCCAAGTTTCAAAAGGAGTTTAGCGAACGCAAAGCCTTTATCATCAAAACCATTGAAGAGCAGGGCAAAATGACTGAACAGCTGATGAAGTCGCTTGACAAAGCCAGCACCCTCAATGAACTGGAAGACATTTACCTGCCATATAAACCGAAGCGCAAAACCAAGGCACAAACAGCCCGTGAAAATGGCTTAGAACCTTTGGCCAATTTACTTTTAGCACAAGCCGATGCTGATATTGAAGCGGAAGCCAATAAGTACATCAACGAAAAAGTGGCTTCCATTGATGAAGCCTTGCAAGGCGCCAGAGATATCATTGCCGAACAGGTAAATGAAGACGCGGTGGTACGTACCAAAATGCGTCGCTTGTTTGAAACAGATGGCTTGCTCATCAGCAAAGTGGTGAGTGGCAAAGAAACCGAAGCGGCCAAATACAAAGATTATTTTGACTACAGCGAACTGGTAACCAAAGTGCCTGCACACCGGGCATTGGCAGTGCTGCGTGGTTTTATGGAAGGCTTCCTCCGCATCAGCATTGAACCTGCGGAAGAACAAGCAGTAGAAATGCTGGAACAGCATGTAGTAAAAGGCATGCACAACGAAACCGTGCATGTAAAAAAGGCATTGAAAGATGCCTGGAAACGCATGCTGCAGCCATCGTTGGAAAGTGAGTTTCGCATGGCCATGAAAACACGCAGCGACGAAGAAGCCATCAATGTGTTTGCTGATAACTTACGCCAATTGCTGCTGAGTAGTCCGCTGGGTGGCAAGCATTTGCTGGCCATCGATCCGGGCTATCGTACCGGTTGCAAAACCGTGGTGCTCGACAACAAAGGCGACCTTAAAACCAACACAGTTATTTACGTACACGAAAACAACCGCCTGTACGATGCAGAACATACTGTACGCCAGTTGGTAGCCAAATACGGCATTGAAGTGATTGCGATTGGCGATGGCACTGCCGGCCGTGAAACGGAAAAATTCATCAAAGGATTGAACCTTGGCTTGCCCGTGTTTTTGGTAAATGAAGATGGTGCCAGCGTGTACAGTGCCAGCGAAGTGGCCCGTGAAGAATTTCCGCAGGAAGATGTAACGGTGCGTGGCGCTGTGAGTATTGGCCGCCGCCTGATGGACCCACTGGCCGAGCTCGTAAAAATTGATCCGAAAAGCATAGGAGTGGGTCAGTACCAACACGACGTAAACCAAGTACGCCTGAAAGAAAAACTCGATCAGACGGTAGAGAGTTGTGTGAACCTGGTGGGTGTGAATTTGAATACCGCATCCCGCCACTTGCTGAGTTACGTAAGTGGTATTGGTGAAACCATTGCCAAAAACATTGTGGAGTATCGCTCAGCCAACGGCATGTTTACAAGCCGCAACGAATTGAAGAAAGTTGCCCGCCTGGGAGACAAAGCCTTTGAACAATGTGCCGGTTTCTTACGCATTCCACAGGCCGATAATCCGCTGGACAATAGTGCCGTGCACCCGGAGAGTTACGAGATTGTCAACAACATTGCCAAAGACCTGAACGTAACGGTGAAAGATTTGGTAGGCAATGAATCACTAGTAAAACAAGTGAATGCCAAACAATACGCCAGCTATGGCGAACACCGGGTGAATGATATTTTGAAAGAGTTGGTGAAGCCTGGTCTCGACCCTCGTTCTACTGCCGAGAGTTTTGAGTTTGCCAACATCTACAGCATTGAAGAAGTGCAGGTAGGCATGGAGTTGCCGGGCAATGTTACCAACCTTACCAAGTTTGGCGCCTTTGTAGACATTGGTGTAAAGCAAGACGGATTGGTGCACGTAAGTGAAATCGCCAACCGCTACATAAGCGATCCTTCGGAAGCATTGAAGCTGGGGCAAAAAGTGAAAGTAAAAGTGCTGGAAGTGGACCTGAGCAGAAAGCGCATTGCCTTGAGCATAAAACAAACCGAACCGAACAATGGCCCGCAGCAGCGCAGCGGACATACGGGTGGCAACAAGCAACAGCGCCAACCACAGCCACAGCAAAAAGACCTGAGCAGTTTGGACATCAATGATGCATTGGCTGCATTGAAAAACAAGTTCAAGAAATAAGGATTGATTTCATGCATATTGAAAAAGCTGTTGTTACTTACAACAGCTTTTTTTTACTTATAAGGAAAACTCCGCCTTGGTTTGTGGTACACGAGCCCCAAAAAAAGATACCTTGGTGAAGTGACTTGGTCGCATAAAAAGTTGACATGGCAGATGAATAAAAATGCTGATACAATCTGGCATAATTAGAGCGGCACAAGTGGCCTGCTGCGCAGAACACTTGCGCCAGACGGGTAATTAAATAATAAACTTAAAAGAGTGACAACATGATTTTTGGCGATAAAGAAATATTTGCAATAGAACTGGGAGAAACGAAACATCCCAAAAAGTTTTTCCTCCGGCTTTGGCTGAAAGGCATGCCCAAAGGTAATTTTAAAAAGTCCGCACCCTTGGCTGACACTATTACAGACTATCAGACTATAGTAAAAAAGAAGGAAAGCCTTTACCTCCCTGTATTTGACTTAATGGGTACAGAGGAGGTTTTTGCATACACTACAAAGTTTAATTTCAGGCTTGATGAAGATGAAAGACGGTATGATGAAACGAAGCATTTAGGAAGACATGCATTTCTTGCACCTCAATTTACAAATACGCAAAGCTCAAGCGTAGTGTTATATAAGGATTCCCAACTTCGCTTAATATGGCGCAACGATTTTGGGGAGCCTGTGAATGATGCTGTTGTTCCTTTTGATTATTTCTGCAAGGTGTTTGATGAATTTATATGCTATTGCAAGGATAAAGGGGCGGTTTAGACAATCACTCCCCCCAATGGCGCCAGTGTTCCGCCTCAGCGGGCCACTGGTGTCTATTAAATCCGCCGGACTGTGTCCGGACATTTGTGTGCTATTGCCAAAGCTTTTTTATTTACTTAAACGGAAAGCCAAAGTTGAAATACAATCGTAGTCCTTCAGATTTGGAAGAAGCCATCACACTCAGTTCTGCAGGGCCAATGGGCGTAAGGTACGCTGCTGTAATGGCGGTGCCATAGAGCCATCCGGCTTTTACTGTTTGTGATGTTTTTTGTACAAAATCATAATGAGCAATAGCACCATTTATACTCAGGTAAAAACTACCAAATGGCCGTACCCGGGGGCCAGTGTGTACAGCCACCAAACTCTCAGAGTCTAACTCGCCTTCTCTCAACCCGGCAAACTGAATTTGATTGCGCATGGTGTTTGTGATGCCACCAGCAACAAATTCATTCAGCAGCGAAATATTCTTGCTGAAGTTGAAGCCTGCCTGCATTTTGGTTACCCAACTCCAACGCTTGCTCATTTGTGCCGTACTCTGTAGGTTGGCTGTCAGTCTGGGGTAGTTGCCGTAAGTAAACAACGATGGATTTACATCACCAATCAATTGCCCGTTGTTGAACGCTTTGATGCGGGGTTGCAATGCAAATACATATCCCAGTTTGAATTCTGCAATCGTTCCTTTATCCGCATACAATGGTTTAATCAGGTTGTTGTATTGCCAAAAAGCATAGGCCTGAAAATAGTTGTTGCGGCCGTCGAAATAAGTACCGGTTTCAATTTGTGGTTTGGCCACAATGCTTTCCCATTGCATGCCGAAACCGCCGGCCGACTTGCGTTTCGCTGACAACTGAAAACGATCATCAATGCTCACGTACTTGTATTTGTACAGTCCAATGCGGCGTAAATCATTGTATGCTGGCAGGTCTTGAAACTCTGTGTACACCTGCAGCCTGTTGGACCACGGCTGGCGGTATCCAAACATTTGCAGGTGCTCAAACAAGCCCCTGAAATTATCGCCAATGTTGAGCGATACCATCGTTCGGCTGGAAGGCAACAACTGATTGCGGGTGGTAAGGTTGAGGTTGACTGCAAAGCGGGTAAAACTGTTTTCACTCAAACCTACTTTCAGCATGGTGGCGCTTTCCGGTTTTACTTTGTATTGCAGTACATAACTACTGTCTTTGGTTGGCTCCACATCATACACAATGCTTTTGTACATGCGGTAGGCAAATGCATCTCTGGTATTGTTTTGCAATTTGCTGTAATTGATGCTTTGCTCATTTCTTCCTTCAATTTGCCGCAAGAATGTTTCTACACCATGCTTGCCCAAACCTTCCACTTTTACGGCAGCAATTTTGTAAGATGATACATTGGGCAATCTGTTTTTCCGAAACGAATAGTTTGCATCAATTGCTTTGAGTGAATCTGCCAAATGCTTGAACAAAGGATAATATTTTCTGCCTTCTGTAATGCCCAGTTCAATGATGTCTTCAGCACTGCTAAAACTGGCGGAGTTGTACGTGCCCATGGGTACGCTTATAAACGACTGACACAGTTCTGCCTGCTCTCTGCTGTCTTTCGCTTCGTTCAAAAACATCACCTGCGACAACACCTGCACGGCACTATTCAATTCATCAAGGCTTTGTACCGGAGCACTCACCGATACACCAATCATGTACTTCGCACCCAGGTTGATACATTCCTGCACCGGCAGGTTGCGAATGATACCACCATCCACATACCTACGCCCTTTAATATCAACCGGAGAAAAGGCGCCGGGTATGGCCATGCTGCTACGAATGGCATTGACAATGCTGCCGGAAGTATGCGCCACAGGTTCGGTGCTCAATAAATCAACCGCTACGCAGGTAAATGGAATGCTTAGTTTTTTGAAATCATGTGTGGCAGCAACAGGAAAGAAATATTTTTCTAACGTGAGCCATAGTTCCTGGCTTTCTAAAAAGCCGGAAGGCAAGCCAATACTGCCTTTGGTAAATGGCATTTCGATGGCGTATTTACCAAACTCACTTTTCTCCTCCATGGTGTAGAGGTTCATGGGAATGCTGTTGCTCAGCAAATCTTCCCAGTGAATTGAGCGGGCAATTTTTTCAATGGAATCTGCACTATAACCAGCGGCGTACAATCCGCCCACAATGCTGCCCATGCTGGTGCCAGTGAGATAATCAATATTGAGGCCTGCAGAATCAATGGCTTTCAGTATGCCAATATGGGCAAGGCCTTTGGCGCCACCACCACTGAGGGTAAGGCCAATGCCGTGATTTTTGTGTTGGGCAAATGAGTAGTGGGTAACGCACAACAAAGTTGTGAGCAGCAGCATGGCTTTCCTTAAGATTGGTTGCATGTATAGTTATTGGAACAAATGGGAAGTTATGCCTAATCCCGGATTTTGCGGCAGGGCTACTTTACCAAAATTGTACTCCAAACCAGTGGCCAAATCTTCTGCCAGCAGCAGCGGGCCATCTACATCTACATAGTCTACCAGCGGCATGAGGTGTACGATGGCTGCCGAGCCAATGCTGCATTCATTCATGCTGCCCACCATCACCTGCATGTTGCGGTTGCGGGCATCAGCAATCATGCGGAGGGCTGGCGTTATGCCTGTGCATTTGGTGAGCTTGATATTAATGCCATGAAAATGGCCTTCGCACAGGGCCACATCTTTTTCAAATACACAAGCTTCGTCGGCAAACAGTGGGAGCGGACTTTCATTGTACAAACGCTTCATGCCTTCCCAGTCATCTTTGGCCAGCGGTTGTTCAATAAACTCCACATCCATGTCTTTGAATACATTGATTTTTTCCAAGGCTTCCTCCACGGTCCAACCAGCGTTGGCATCAATGCGAAACTTGGCATCGGTGTGTTTGCGCAGCGCTTCCATAATGGCGATGTCGTTATCTGTGCCGAGTTTTATTTTGTACACAGGCCATGGCTTCTCCTGCATTTTCTCTACCATTTTTTCAATACTGTCAATGCCAATGGTATAATCTGTGAGGGGCATTTTTGTCACTTCCTTCGTCCAGAATTTATACAGTGGCTGGCGTTTCATTTTGCCATACATATCCCATGCGGCAATATCCAGTGCACATACCAAAAAACCATTTTGCGGAAACAGGTGATGCAGGTAATGCCAGTAGCGGTCGGGCTCGGTGAAGGCAAACTTTTCTACAAACATTTTTTTCGCCGTCAGGTCTGCTATCATCTTTTCTACAGGTATGTTGTAGTATGCAATGGCTGGTGCTTCGCCAATGCCCCGGTAGCCTACATGCTCCAGTTGTACAATCAATGCCGGCTGATGTGTTTTGGTACCTTTCGAAATGGTAAACGGATATTTAAAAGGCAGGTTTGAAGTGGTAAATTGTACTTTCATCAGTTGGTTATTGAAGGTTGATGCTTTGACGTAAATGTGTAGTCGTTATTTCCCTTTTCCCATCAGGATGATGCGGAAAGTATGTATCATGATTTTGAAATCGAGCAGTAGCGAAATGTTTTCCAGATAAATGAGGTCGTACTTCATTCGTTCCACCATGTCATCTACAGAAGTGGCGTAGCCAAACTGCACCATACCCCAGCTGGTAAGGCCAGGCTTTACACGGGTGATGTATTTGTAGGCCGGCTCACGGGCAGTAATTTGCTCGGCATAAAAACGGCGTTCCGGTCTTGGGCCTACAAGGCTCATTTCTCCTTTCAAAATGTTCCAGAGCTGTGGCAGTTCATCGAGGCGCCACTTGCGCATGATGCGGCCCCAGCGGGTAATGCGGGGATCGAAATCGTAAGACAGTGCCGGGCCGTTGGCCTCCGCATCGGCGTACATAGAGCGAAATTTGTAAATGAAAAACGGTTTGCCTTTGTAGCCCATTCTTTCCTGCTTGTAAATGACAGGGCCGGGAGAAGAAAGTTTCACCCGCAGCGCTACAAAAAGAAATAACGGACTCAGGCCTATGCTGGCCAGCAGCGCAATGGTTACATCAAGAATGCGCTTGATGTTTTGCTGCCAGTCGGCTATCAGGCCGGTGTGAATGCTCACAAACGGACCAGAGGACAGGTTGCTGGTTTTGGCCATACCAGTCAGGATGTCAATCACCTGCGGAATGATGTATACTTCTACATCTTTACCCGCCAGTTTGTCGAGCAACGACTTGGTGAGTGAAGAATCCATTTTACCAAAAGCCAGAATGATTTTTTCTATCTGATATTGATCGATGATTAGTTCCAGCTCATCAATATGGCCCAACAATGCCGGCGAAAAATTGCTCAACGGTTTGTGGCCTTCGGGCAGCAAATAACCACGGAGTTTCCAGCCAATGGTTTTTTCCAATGGTTGCAAGTAGCTGTGGTGTTTGCGTACTTGTTCATCAGTACCAACCAGCAATACATGAAAGCCGGCTTTACCACTGCGAATCTCTTGTTTCACTTTGGTGAGCAGGAGTGCTCTGCCTGCAAATACAAACACAAACTGCAACAGCAGCAAGCCAGCAAACCCTTTGTAGTAATAGGAGAGATCAAAAGGGTTGCGGATATCATCAATGAGGAAGCCGAAGAAAATCATGAGTACACCTACAACGCTCAGCATGGCGGTGTTGGTGAGCTCATTGAGCCGCGACCTTTCGTACAATGTTTTTTGATAGCTACCTGTAGCGCCAAACAACAGCAACCAGCCAACAGGTATAAATGCCATGCCCAACCAAAAAGTGGACTCATTGGCCAAGCCTTCTACATCCAGCCGGTGAAACAGATAGAATCGGCGGATGATGTAAAAGGATACCCATGCCACCAGCGAAAAAAGCCAGTCGGAAAATACATACCAAGCAACCGATATGGGTTTGTGAAACGGCATGACTGCTTATCCTTCGAAGACAGTCGTGTTAGAAATGCTATCGAGAATTTGCTGCGCCACTTCCATAGCCAGAAATCCATCCACTTCTGAAACAGGCGTTGCTGTATTGTTGATAATGGCGTCGCGGAATGCTTCCAACTCCTGTTTGATGGGATTGTTTTCTTCGATAGGAGGATTGGCAATGGCAATGGTTTTCTTTCCCTTGGGCGTTTCCAAATCAAAAGAAAAAGCATTCTCGTCGCTGTCTTGTTTAATCTTGATGATTTCTGCTTTGCGGGCCAAAAAGTCGATGCCGATGTATGCATCTTTCTGAAACAATCGAATCTTCCGCATTTTCTTCATGCTGATGCGGCTGCTGGTAAGGTTGGCCACACAGCCGTTGTTGAATTCAATACGTACGTTGGCAATGTCTGGTGTGTCTGTCATAACCGCTACGCCGCTGGCGTAAATATTTTTGACAGGGCTTTTTACCAAACTCAACACAATGTCGAGGTCGTGAATCATGAGGTCGAGAATCACACTTACTTCTGTACCACGTGGGTTGAACTGTGCCAGGCGATGCACTTCAATAAACATGGGTTGAGTGGTGTACCGGCGGGCAGCCTGGTAGGCGGGGTTGAAGCGTTCTACATGGCCTACCTGCAGTTTTACTTTGGCTTCTTTTACCAGCTTTACTATTTCTCTCGCTTCATCTATGGTAGCTGCCAGGGGCTTTTCTACAAAAATGTGCTTTTGCCGGCGGAGTGCTTTGGTACAAAGGTCGTAGTGGAAATTGGTAGGCGCCACAATGTCTACAGCATCCACAGCATCCATGAGTGCTTCTGCATTTGTATATCGCTGCAAACCGTACTGACTGATTACAGCAGCTGCTATTTCCTCATTAGGATCATAAAACCCTACCAGTTCCACGCCCTCTATTTCTTTCCAGTTGTTCAAATGAAACTTGCCCAAATGACCTACTCCAAAAACACCAACCTTTAGCATACTGCAATATTTAAGTGACAACTGCAAAAATAGGCTTCCCTTGCATCTCCCCAATACACGTGGGTATCTTACGATAACCAGGGTTTTAGCCGCCTTTTTTCGGCAGCCAATCCCTTTTTCTCCTGTAAAATGAAGGCATTGTCTTCCAGCTTACCAATTACTTCGTTCATTTCTGCCTCATTGTTGTACATCATTTTCCTGAAGGTATTGCTATAATCTTTGGCACGGCTGGTTTCAATGCGTTTACACAAGTCAGCTTTTATCTGCAGGTATTCTTGCACCAGCAGTTTGAAATCTGCTTCTTTCAGGTCTATTATTTTCATGCCGGCCACAGCTTCAAAACTGGCCAGTGCATGCTGCAACTTGAAAGAAGGATATTTAGCTTTTTGTTCTGCGTAAAAAGCATGTACCTCGTTCCAGTCAGCTACCGTGCCTTTGTGAATGCGTTGAATGAGTAAATCCAGCTCTTGTGCAGGTATCAGTTGCCCGCCTACATTAATTACGTTGCTGCGTTTCAATTTGCCTTTCCATTGGTTAGCGGCTTTTCTATATGTGCCGGCTTGTTCAACGGCATTAATTATATGTGAAATGCCATATAGCCTAATCATTTTCCGGTATTGCTGCCATGCTTGAGCGGCCTTTAGGATAATCACTTTTCGTTTACTGTTTTCCAGTCCGGTGGCTTCAATACGAAGTACGTTAAGAATCGGATCGTTGTTGTGTAATAGTTGTGCACCATTACGTTGCTGTTGTTTTTCATCGGCAGCAGTGCCTTTTTGGGCATACCAGGCAGCACCAGTCCATTGCTCTAATAAAGCAATGGCTGTAAACATTTCATTGATGGTATCGGGTGCCAGATAATCGAACTCGAGGTGTTGGGTTTTATCGATGCGCTTATCACGGTCTGTGTATTTCCAGGCATTGCGGGCCAGGGCATACATATTGTGCATGAACCAATAGGCCGGCATTATTTGCAATGAATCGGTTGCGGTATTTTGGCTCACCAGCGAAAAGGGCAGAGGAATATCCAACTCAAATTGGTAATCGCCTTTGGCAATCATGGTAAAACTGGCAAAGCGGCTGTTGTGTTTCAAACTTACACACAAGCCCGGCCAAAAGCCACGGCCAGCCTGCATTTCACCATCGGGGCTGCGGCTGTTGTGGTTGCTGCCAATGGTGGCGCCGGCAGCCATATTGCTTTGGCCCATTATGGTGGCTGCACACAAAAAGCTGTTGTTGTGGTGCTGTTCATGTGCCGGAAAAATGAGTGAGTTCAACACTTCGCAACAACTGATGGTAGAGTTGGGGCCCAAAAATGAATTGATAAGCCGGGCGCCGTATTTTAACTGTGAGTGATTGGATAAAACGAAGCGAACGGCTTTTACACCATAAAAAATACGGCATCCAAAACCAACAATGCCATTCACCAATTCGCAGCCTTCACCTATTTGTGATGCTGCATTTTCCTGAGAGTTGATGGTGAGGTTTTTGAGTTTGTTGGCACCTTTCAAATAGGCATCGCTGCCTACCCAAACATCTTTAATGATGGCACAGTTTTTAATGACCGTACGGTCGCCAATTTTTCCATAGTAGCCCCGTTTGGTATCGAATCTTTTTTCGGTAAACTCTTGAAATTTTTGCAGCAATACATGGTCGTTGCGGTACTTGCTCCACATCCATGCGTCGCCTGCCTGCATACCGTTGAAGGGGAGTACTTTGCGGCCAGCATTTTCATTACAGAGTTCCATCCATATTCTTACCGATTCGCTTTCTCCGTCTTTCAGTACCCCATTGCCAAACTTGGCATGCGGTGTTGTCATCAATTCATTTACGTTTACAATAATCACTTCGCTGCCAATAATATAATGGCTCAGGTAGTTCACATTATCTATCACTACATTGTCGCCAAAGTCGCAACTGATGATGGTGCTGTTGTAAAGGCCTACGGCAATTTTCAGCTGGCTGTATTCCAGAAAATAGGGTTCCAGTTTGCCAATGCGTACAAGCCCGTAAAACTTACAGTTTTTAACCAGTTCGGGGTTGAAGGCATCACTCACCAGAAAGTTATTCCAGTTGTCACAGGTGTTGCGGTTGCGCACCAATACCTCTATTTCGTAGGCACTCAGCTGGCGGTAATTGATGCCGCTCCTGTTTTGTAAATTGCGCAGGTAGTATTCATCCTGATCCTCGGGCAAGTAGGCGGGTTCAATAAAATCGTAGCCCAATTGCGCCAATGGAATTTTGCGAATTTTGTTCATATAGCTATACGGTTTGCAGTGCCGGTTGCTGGTACTGAAAGTAGTTTTTAAAGAAGTTTCAAAAGTAGTTCTTTAATTATTTTAGAAATAAAAGTGTATTGACAATCAGTTCAAAACTTAATGAATACTCCCAGATTCTTGTTTGCATTCCTGAAAAGCATAACCGCTGCATTATATTCTTTTCGCTTCGAAATGCAGCAATGTCCACAGTACGTATGTTTGTGCTGCATCAGGCTTGATGCCGCTCTGTAACCCTGCATATTTACATGAACCGTATTGTTTTTTTTATAGGAATGATGGGCGCTGGAAAAACAGTGTGGGGTAAGTTATTGGCTGAAGCCATGTCGCTGCGCTTTCAGGATTTAGATGATGAAATTGTAGCTGCAGCCGGTCAATCTATTCCAGCTGTTTTTGACCAACATGGCGAGCTGTACTTCCGGGAGCTCGAAGCCCGCCAGCTGCGACTTGCCGGCCAGCAAACAAATTTGCTGCTCTCTTGCGGTGGTGGCACTCCTTGTTTTTTCGACAACATGGCTTGGATGAAACAGCATGGGGTAGTAGTGTGGCTACACCCGCCTGCTGCGGAAATAACAGAACGAATTTGGCGGGTAAAACACAAACGGCCACTTATTGCCAATGCTGCCAGCAAAGAAGATGCATATAATATTGTAACTACTTTGATGGAAAAGCGAATGCCCTGGTACCAGCAGGCGCATATTATTATTACAGATTTGGTGCTCGATTTGCCAGCCCTGAGTGCAGCAATTGAGCAACACTGGAAACACATGGAAAACAACCAAACATCATGATAACTAAGACGGTATTTTGGGGAGCTGTGCTGGCTGCATTGGCTGTAGCTTTTGGCGCTTTTGGTGCACACTTTTTAAAACAAAGACTGGAAGCGCCACAACTGGCTACCTTTCAAACCGGAGTGCAATATCATATGTATCATGCGCTGGCACTTATAGTAGCAGGCATTTACAATCGAATGAAACCCAACAAACGCATTGATAACGCCATCATTGCTTTTTACCTCGGTATCGGGCTGTTTTCGGGTTCATTGTATATCATGACCCTGAGCCATATAACACGTATGAACCTGAGCTGGCTGGGGGCCATTACACCGGTTGGTGGTATTGCATTTATTATTGGTTGGCTGCAAATAGCCTGGGCATCGGCACTCAAAAAATAAAACCCGACCAAACTATGACCGGGTTTTACCAAACATTATAAACAAACGATTAATCATTTTTGAGAATAAGCACCGGTACGGTAGCTTGCCGTACAAAGTCGTCGGTGTGCTGGTGCATAAACAGCGAGGCCAGAAATGAATGCGATTTTGGCGTTACAATCAGCATGTCCAGTTCATTGTCGGCGGCATAGTTCAATATGCTTTCTTCAATATAGCCGCTGTGCAAAAACTGGAACTTGGGTTTTATTTCCTCAAACATGGTTTCCAGCAGCAGGCCTTCCTCCATCACCGAAGGTTCAAATTCGGCATAGTCGGGGTCTACATGTAATATTTCGAGGCTGGCATTCCATTGCCGCAGTACTTCCAGTATTTTTTTGACTGGCGTACACTTTACTACTTGCTTC
Organism: Bacteroidota bacterium; assembly: GCA_020161435.1. Taxonomy (GTDB): domain Bacteria; phylum Bacteroidota; class Bacteroidia; order Chitinophagales; family Chitinophagaceae; genus Phnomibacter. Next base: position 222,715 of record JAIUNV010000005.1, read on the forward strand.
AAATCGCTGGCAAAACCCACTTTAAATGGCTTACGGAAAGCAAAATGTTGTGGAATTACCAGCACCGGACACTTCGATTCGGCAATTACACTTTGGGTAGTGGAGCCCAAAAAGAAGCGTTCAACACTGCCGGCTCCGTGTGTGCCCATCACAATGCAGTACACCTGATCGGGTTTGCAGCTATGCACCAATTCGTAAACCGGGCTACCCACTTTTACTTCGGTATGAATTATGGCCTGGCCTTGGGTGGTTTGTTCCAGAGCCTTTACCAAATCGTCCATTTTTTCTTTGGCTTCCTCCACCAGCGATTCATATTCTCCCACGGGCATTGGCACATCGCCATACACTACGGGTAATTGTACTACATGTGTGATTACCAATGTTTTATTGAGGGCTGCTGCCAGTTGTGCTGCATATTGTACGGCATTAATAGAAACATCAGAAAAGTCGACAGGGGCAATTATCTTATTCATATCAAAGCTTTGAAATAGTTGGGATTGCTTGTTGTATTAAAGTTAGCACCTTCGCTTGTGTGTCTGCATGACCTTCGTCAGGTTGGTTTTATTTTCATTTAAATAAAATGAGCCATTGAAAGGATGTGGGTACTCTTATTTACAGCGTTTCGGGTAGTTGTCAAAGTTTTTTTGGTGAATTAGTTGTTCATAACGCATGGGATGCCTACTTTTGCGGCCCCAAAAAGTTCTTTGTCATCCGTCTGTAGTGCAAGCTTCGGCGGATCTTGAATTTGGGAGTATTGGCAATAACGCTGATACGCTATCACCAAAAACGTTTTTAGAATGGCTAAAGAAATCACCGGCTATGTGAAGCTCCAGTGTAAAGGAGGACAAGCCAACCCTGCGCCGCCAATCGGCCCGGCCCTTGGTTCAAAGGGTCTGAACATCATGGAATTTTGTAAGCAATTCAACGCCCGTACCCAAGATAAAATGGGTAAGGTGCTGCCCGTGTTGATTACTGTTTACAACGACAAATCTTTTGATTTTGTAATTAAGACTGCCCCTGCATCTATCCAACTGATGGAAGCCGCCAAGATTCAGAAAGGATCTAAGGAAAGCAACCGTGTAAAGGCTGGTAAGGTAACCTGGGAACAAGTGGAGGCAATTGCCAAAGACAAAATGCCAGACCTCAACTGCTTCACTATCGAAAGCGCCATGAAAATGGTAGCCGGTACTGCCCGCAGCATGGGTTTGAATGTGGAAGGTAAAGCTCCCTGGGAAAATTAATTTTCATCAACCTCAAAAGATTTGAATCATGAAATTGACTAAGAAAAGAAAAGTGGCGGAAGCCAAGGTTGAGAAAAATAAAATTTACAGCCTGAGCGAAGCCGCTGCACTGGTAAAAGAAATTAACTGTACCAAGTTCGATAGCTCTGTTGACCTGCACGTTCGTTTGGGTGTAGACCCCAAGAAAGCCGATCAGGCTATCCGTGGTACTGTAAGCCTGCCTCATGGTACTGGTAAAACCAAGCGTGTACTGGTGCTTTGCACTCCCGATAAGGAAGCAGAAGCTAAAGGCGCTGGTGCCGACCATGTTGGTCTGGATGAGTTCATTCAGAAAATTGAAGGTGGCTGGACCGATATCGACGTTATTGTGGCCACGCCTTCAGTAATGCCTAAAATTGGTAAGCTGGGTAAAATTCTCGGCCCTCGTAACCTGATGCCAAACCCTAAGACAGGTACTGTAACCAACGATGTAGCTGGTGCCGTAAATGATCTGAAAGGTGGTAAAATTGCCTTCAAGGTGGACAAAGCTGGTATCATTCACGCCTCTATCGGTCGTGTGTCTTTCTCTCCTGAAAAGATTACAGAAAACACCAACGAACTGATTAACGCCCTCATTAAGTTGAAGCCTTCTACTGCCAAAGGAACTTACCTGAAAGGCATTAGCCTGGCCAGCTCTATGAGCCCCGGCATTCCTGTTGATACTAAAACGTTCATTCACTAAGGCCCCTCCGAACCTTCTCCGATAAGGCGGAAGGCCAAAGAGGAGTGTTGTACAGAAAACACTCAAAACGAATTGACATGACTAAAGAACAAAAGAACGACGTGATTGAGGTACTGAAAGACAAGTTCGCTCAGTACAACAACTTCTACGTAACCAATACAGAAAGCCTGACTGTTGCCCAGGTTAGCCAGCTGCGTCGCGTATGCTTCGACAAGCAGGTAGAAATGAAAGTGGCAAAAAACACCTTAATTAAGAAAGCTCTCGAATCGCTGGATGCTGAAAAGTATGCCGGTGTGTACGAAGCGCTGAACAACGTAACTGCCCTGATGTTCTCTGAGAACCCTAAGGAGCCAGCCGTTATCATCAGCTCATTCCGCTCTGCTTCTAAAGGCGAAAAGCCCGTATTGAAAGCTGCTTTCATCAACGGTGATATTTATGTAGGCGACAACCAACTGGCTGCCCTCACCAAAATCAAGACGAAGAATGAATTGATTGGTGAAGTAATCGGTCTGTTGCAAAGCCCGGCCAAGCGTGTACTCAGCGCATTGCTCAACAAAGACGAAGCCAACGGCGCTGCTGCTGCCGAAGAAGCTCCTGCCGCTGTTGAAGCTGCTGCTCCTGAAGTTGCACCTGAGGCTCCTGCTGCTGAAGCTGCTCCCGAAGCACCAGCTGCTGAGTAATTCTCCCAGACTGTTTTTCCACATCGGAAACGCAATAAGCCATGCCCCCGGCTATAAGAGGGTACAACAATTTTTTTAAAACCTCCGCCGGACCATTACGGAATGAAGGCGGAAAAAATTAGAAACCATGGCAGATTTGAAAGCATTTGCAGAACAACTGGTTAACCTGACTGTAAAAGAGGTTAACGAACTGGCCCAAATTCTGAAAGACGAGTACGGCATTGAGCCTGCTGCTGCTGCAGTTGTAGTAGCTGCTGACGGTGGTGGCGCTGCTGCTGCTGCAGAAGAAAAGACTTCTTTCGACGTAATCCTGAAAAGCGCTGGCGCTAGCAAGCTGAACGTTGTGAAAGTAGTAAAAGACCTGACTGGCTTGGGTCTGAAAGAAGCGAAGGACCTGGTTGACGGTGCTCCTAAGCCTGTAAAAGAAGGTGTTGACAAGGCTACTGCCGAAGACATCGCTGCTAAGCTGAAAGAAGCTGGTGCAGAAGTTGAAATCGCTTAATTCGTTTAAACGACATTTCAATAATGAAGAGCCCTGCCATTTGGCGGGGCTTTTCATTTGGCTTCAGGTATCAGTGTAAAAAAGTATAATCATTCCGAATATTGAAACCAGTTTCCACATTTCGGTGTCTCAACAAGTAAATTTCATTTCCGATTAAGGGGGGAAGCAACTAATTTAGAGCCCGATAGACCCCTTACCCAACCCTGAGCCCGTTGACGGTAAAGAGTCAATTTTTTTACCAAAGCAATCACCAGTTCTCTTTTTCATGAAAAATACCATACGGTTTATCAGTAGCCGTGTTGTGTTGTTGCTACTCCTTTGTAGTACCGTACTTCACGCCCAAGCACAAACGCACATTGCACGTAGTGTAACAGTAAATGCCAACTGCGGCGGATACTATGAATACCTGCCTGCAGGCTATGCCACCAGCAGCCAGAAATTTCCTTTACTGATTAGTTTTCATGGTGCCGGCAGCTACGGTAATGGTACTACTGAATTGAATGAGGTGCTCCGTGAAAATGCAGCTTATTACATCAACAATAATCAGTTTCCAAGCAGTTTTACTGTCAATGGGCAAACTAGTTCTTTTATTGTCATTAGCCCTCAGTGGCGAGATTATGCAAGTGTCAGCGATATCAATAGCCTTATTAATTATTTGCTGGCACAGAATTATAAAATTGATGCTGGCCGCATTTACCTGATGGGCTATAGCATGGGGGCCGATCAAATAATAAAGTACGCCACCAACAGCCTCGCCAACTCCAACAGGCTGGCGGGTATGGTTACGATTGCACCTTACATCAATCCATACACCGATGCAGGAGCCAACAACATTGCCAATGCATCCTTGCCATTTTGGAGTTTGCATAGCAATGCCGATCAATCTTCGCCAGTTTCATGGTCGGTCAATTTTGTAAACAGGATCAATAGTTTTAACCCAGCAATACCGGCGATACTCACCCGATTTGATGGTGTAACCCATAACAACAGTAGTGTATTTGCCAGCAACCCTGCTTATAAGGTTGGCGGATATAATATTTATGAATGGATGCTGCGCTACCGGCGCAATTATCCGCCCGATGCTAATGCCGGTGCGGATTTAGCTATCAGTTTGCCCACAACATCTGTTACTTTAAATGGCTTAGCTTCTTCCGATCCGGAGAATACTACGCTCACATTCAATTGGCAGAAGCTGAATGGCCCGGGTAGTCAAACTATAGCTACTCCCGCTGCTGCTACAACTACTGTAAACGGTTTTGTTGCCGGCACTTACAATTTCATGCTTACGGTAACCGATGCGGCTGGTTTGTTTGACCGCGATACCGTTCGGGTTACCGTAACCAATCCCAACCCGAACCTGTTGCCACAAGCCAATGCAGGAGCTGATGCAACCATAGAATATCCGGCAAGCACTTATCAGCTCAACGCTACCAATTCGAGTGATAATGATGGCGTAATTGTGAATTATCAGTGGACTAAATTATCTGGCCCAACATCATACAGCATAAGTGCTGCTAATTCTGCCACGCCACAAATCAGTCAGTTACGCAAGGGTATTTATGAAATGGAGCTCACTGTAACAGACAATGAAGGTGGAGTGAGTAAAGATGTGGTGTTGATTACCGTTGTCAATTTAAATCCTAATGTGGCACCGATAGCAAATGCAGGGGCCGATCAGGTGCTGACGCTTCCCACAATTACCAGTACGTTAAATGGTTCATCCTCCGCTGATATTGATGGCGTAATCACTCAATACCAATGGCGTCAGATAGATGGGCCGGGCACAGCAAATATTGCCAATACAAATGCTGTGCAAACCGGCATTAGCAACTTGCTACAGGGTAGTTACCGCTTTGAGCTGAGGGTTACAGATGATAGCGCAGCTGTTGCATTTGATACCATCAGGGTTACAGTAAATGCCCCGCCACCTGTTGTTACCAAGCAAATAAAAGTGAATTTGTTTGGTGGTACCAACCCACAAACCACCGAGGGATGGAACAACTGGAACGTGGGTGGTTCTAAGGTTAGTAACAGAAGCATTAGTGCATTAACCTACGCTGATGGCACATCCAGTGCAGTAGGTGCTACTCTTTCTTACAGCGAAGCCGTTTCTGACAATGGGGCCAGCTATGGCGGCACCATGTGCCCGCCTGCGGTATTGCGGTATACAACGTATGCTACCGTGTCCCGTACACTAACCATTAGCGGATTAGCTGCTGGTAAAACCTATGCATTAGAGTTGTATGCAAGCCGGAATAATACCGGCAATTCCACTCGCTTTACCATAAACGGTACCACGCAAACCGTACTTACTGATGGCAACAAAACCAACAGGGTCATTTTCAGTAACCTGACAACGAGCAACGGTAACATAACGGTGACCATTGCCCGGGTAAATACATACAGTTACCTGAATGGATTTATGCTGACCGAAACAACAGCTATCACCGGCAATTTGGCACCGGTAGCTAATGCAGGTCCCGATGCAAGTATTGCAATGCCAACCAATAGTGTTTCTTTAAGCGGAGCTTCCTCTTACGATCAGGATGGAAGCATTACCAATTATGCCTGGTCTAAAATTTCTGGTCCCGCTTCGTTCAGCATCAGCAATCCCAATATCGTTAATCCTGTTATCAGCAATTTGGAAGCAGGTACTTATGAAATGCAGCTGATGGTAACTGACAATAGTGGCGCTGCTGATTTGGATACCATGCAGGTAACAGTATTTCCACCAGACCCGCTGGCGCCAACAGCCAATGCAGGTTCAGACGCAGCTTTCACTCTTCCATTGACTTCATTTACCCTCAATGGGTCGGCTTCGTCAGATGTTGATGGCACCATCAGTAACTATCATTGGGAGCAGTTTGAAGGTCCTGCTGGAAGTTTTATCGTAAATGCCAATCAGGCAATTGCCACTGTAGAAAACCCGTTGACAGGCAGGTATGGGTTTGAGTTAACCGTAACCGATAATGATGGGTTATCAGGCAGAGATTCTGTGTATGTACTCATTGGCACCAATCCGTTTGCCCCGCCTGCTGTTATTGATTCATTGAACTGTGGTAAACAGGTTCGTATTGTAGTGATGGGTTCGAGCACGGCCATGGGCACAGGTGCCAGTGTGCCAGATAGTAACTGGGTAAGTAAGTTTCGGAAATATGTCCGCAGCTTTAACCCCGCAAACGAGGTTATCAATATTGCTACATCAAGTCGTACTACCTATCATTTACTCAACCCTAACGGTTTTGTACCACCAGAGGGCCGACCTGTGCCGGATACCTTGCGCAACATTACTAAAGCATTAAGCTACAATCCCGATATCATCATCATCAATTTACCAAGCAATGATGTTGCCCTGAATTATACGCTGGCAGAGCAACAGGCCAATTATGAAAGAACACTTGCCTTGACTGATGCTGCAGGTATTACTGTGTGGGTGACCACTACACAACCCCGAACAGCGTTAAATGCCGGACAACGAAATAACCTGATGGTAGTTCGTGACTGGACCTACCAACGCTTTGGCAATAAAGCCATTGATTTCTGGACGGATCTGGCTAACCCCGATGGTACCATTGTAGATGCATATAATGTAGATGGCGTTCACGTAAATAATATGGGTCACCATTTACTGTACACAAGAGTGGTTGGCGAAAGAATACTGGACAGTTTTTGTTTGCAAGGCAATATTGTCCCAATCGTGAATGCAGGAGCTGATCAAACAATCATTGCACCAGATTCAAGTGTAACGCTCAATGGAGTTGCGACTGATACTGATGGCAGCATTAGCAGTGTTGCATGGCGGCAGGTTGCCGGCCCTGTAACAGCTACTATCACTACACCTGCCAGTGCAAATACAATCGTCAATAATTTACAGCCTGGTACTTATCAGTTCGAGTTGTCTGCAACCGATAATCAATCTGCTGTAAGCAGAGATACGGTGGTTATATTAGTGAGAAGAGCAGCCAATGAACTGCCCATTGCCCATGCCGGAAATGATACAACTATCACTTTGCCAGTAAGCAGTGTACAACTCCGGGGCTCTGGAGTAGATAATGATGGTACAATTGTTTCATTTGCATGGCGTCAGGTGGATGGGCCATCCAATGCCAGTTTCAGTGCGGTCAATATTGCATCGCCGGTTGTATCAGGCTTAATTGTGGGTAGCTATTTGTTTGAATTGACTGTTGCCGATGATTCTGCCACTATCGCTACAGATATTGTAGCCATTCAGGTAAATCCTCGAATAAATACAACACCAATTGTTGAGGCAGGAGCCAATATCAACACTCAGTTGCCCACTACCAGTGTGCAACTAAATGGTACGGTATATGATGCTGAAAATAATGTACAGCAAATTAGTTGGACTATCCAGAGTGGTCCTGCGGGTGCAGTGATTGCAAATGCTAATTTAGCCTCAACAACGGTTAGCAATTTGGTAGTCGGTACTTATTTATTCAGGCTTACCGCTACCGATGACGAAGCTGCAACCGCTACAGATTCTGTTTGGGTAACGCTCAGCACACGACCCAACACAGCTCCGGTTGTAGAAGCCGGTGCCAACGTGAGCATTACTTTACCAATCAATAGTGTGCAATTGAACGGTGCAGTAAATGATGCTGAAAATAATGTGCAGCAAATTAGTTGGACTGTTCAGAGTGGCCCTGCGGGTGCAGTGATTGCAAATGCTAATGCAGCATCAACTTCAGTAAGTAATTTAGTTGTGGGTTCTTATTTGTTCAGGCTTACTGCTACAGATGCTGAAGCTGCAACCGGAGCTGATTCAGTTTGGGTAACTGTAAATCCACAGCCCACCACCACAACAAGGCAGATTAAAGTAAACCTGTTTGGTGGAACTAATCCTCAAACAACAGAAGGTTGGAACAACTGGAATGTTGGTGGCTCAAAAGTATCAAACCGTTTGTCAGGAGCACTGAATTATGCCGATGGAGGTGTAAGTGCAGTATCGGCCACACTTTCGTACAGCGAAGCCATCTCTGACAATGGAGCAACTTATGGCGGCACCATGTGTCCGCCTGCGGTACTGCGGTATACAACGTATGCAACCGTAAACCGTACGCTGACTATAAGTGGGTTGGTTAGTGGCAGAACCTACAATATTGAATTGTATGCGAGTAGAAGTAACACGGGTAACAGTACCAGATTTACCATCAACGGTGTATCACAAACCGTACTTACAGATAACAATAAAACCAATAAGGTAGAATTTACGAACCTCACAACCTCCACTGGAACTATTGTGGTTTCATTTGCCAGAGTAAACACTTACAACTACCTAAACGGATTTACAATCACAGAAATAAGTCAGGCACCGATAGGTGCGGCAAATAATACGCAATTTGCTTCGACCGCTCCAATTCGTTTGGAAACGGAAGCAATGTTGAATGAAGCTCAAACGCCAACAGATGCATTAGTACTTTATCCCAATCCAAGTGTAGGCTCCGCTACCATGTTGAAATGGAAGCATGCATACAAGGGCATGGTTACGGTAAAGTTGCTGACACAAACAGGACAACAGGTGCAGCAGGTGAGCTTGCAAAAATGGCAACCTGTATTGCAGCATACCTTGCAAACCAGTTTGCTGCCTCCTGGTGCATATTGGATAGTCATTGAAGCAAATGGTATTGTAGTAAAACGAATGCTGCTCAAAAACAGATTGTAGTTTTCTATCATTATTCATTGTATTGTAAGCGGGCTATTTTGTAGCCCGCTTACTTTTTTTTTGCTTTCATATTTTGGTTCGTACTTTACAAAGCAGACTCACCAAACCACAACCTTCATGAAAAGCCGTTTTTTTATAGTAAACAAGGCGGCGTATGTGACTGTATTTTTTGCGTTGGTCTTATTTTACCTGCTCAGTTTTCCAGGCAACAGAAGTGAAAATGACGATGGATATTTTTATGCCTATGCAATTCGTACTTACGATTATGCAATCCTTTTTTTTCCACGATACCTGCTCTTTCTTCCCACTTTTAAGGGCTTGCTTTCGATTGTGCAATGGTTAATGCCTTCTGCAGATGCTTATTGGTTGATGTGTATAGTGAGTGCTATAGTTTCAGCCATTAGTGTGTTGCTTTTTTACTTTTTGCTCAAAACCTACTTTCAGCTGAGCACAGTGTTGGCAAGACTTTGTGCTATTAGTTTTATGTGTAGTTACGGTTATTGGCGCTATGCAGTTGAAGCAGAAGTTTATACAGTCTCACTTTTATTTTGCTTACTTACCGTTTTTGCTGCTTGTGTGTCAGTGGCAAATGGTTTTCATTGGAAACCGCTGATGATAACAGCCTTACTTGCTGCTTTTTCAGTATTGTGGTATAAGCCTGCAGGAGTGGTAGTTTTTGTTGCTGTACCAATTTATTTTGTACTGCAAAAGATAGCTGCAGTACAAATAGCTGCTTGGTCTATTCTCGTTGTTGCAATTGTGTTGACTGTTTATGCTGTTGCTTTTCAATTTAATGAAACTAATATTTCATTCTGGCAATACATTAATAGTGGAATAGAGCAGTCTCCCGGCCATGTGTTGAATGCACTGCCAGTGGTTGGTTCCAATGTGGTGAGTTTGAATTTTATCTACGCATTTCCACAGGTGGTACAATTGATAGAACAATGGTTTCCCGGAAAGCAATTGGTGGAAGAAGTATATGCTGCTAAGCAACATGCATCTTTAGCTATACTTGCTGCTAGTACAGGAGCATTGTTCATTTCGTCGGCATTGTTGGCTTTTTGGAAAATTCGCCGATCTATTTCATTACATGGCTGTTTGAAAAATCCATTTTCCTTATGGCTGGTTATTTACATCATTGCTTTACTCATTGTTGATCCAGGTTCACCAGAACCTTGGCTCATGATTCAGCCAGCATTATTTGCAGTGTTAGGTATTTATTTATTTCCGCTGATTGTAAAACATACGAGCAAGCAGCTCTTGTATGCACTGGTGATTGTTTTGTGCCTGCACAATTTTGTTGGTGGTTATCTCTTTATAAAAAATCCTAATGAGGATTATACCCGGTTTCAATCTGCTTGGCTGATTGATAATGCTACAGAAAATGACATGGTGATTTCATTAGGCAGTGCCAGTGCTGTTCGCTATTTATTGTACTATGGTCAAGCAAAAGTTTTTACAGGTGAACAGCAATTTGCTCAAGCTATGCTGGCCGCAAAGCAAGTGCATCATCAAGGCGGCAAAATTTATTTGACCGATGATTTTGTACATCCTTCAGCAACTGTACAACGAAGAAACGCTGTAGCATTTTCATTGGTAAAAAATATGCTACAGCAGCAACAAGCCAATATTCATTTATTGCATAAGCAAGATGATACCGCTGCTGCCGTGTATCAATGGACGCCGCAGTAGGCTTACATGTTTGCTTTCAATACTTTGATGAATTGCTGCATTTCTTCCATGGTGCCAATGGAAGTGCGACGCCAGCTGCTGCCATTTTCATACGTACGTACACCCATGATATTGGCTTGTGTCATCACCTGTGCCAAGTCGCCTTTGAAAGCAGCACTGTCGTAATAAATAAAGCTGGTGTAGGAGGGAATCACTTTCAAGCCCAGCTGGTTCATTTCTTTGGTAACGTAGTTACGCACCGCTTCATTTTTCTGGCGGGTTTGTTGCATAAATGCAAGGTCGTCCATGGCCGCCAATGCACCGGCAAGGCTTACCGCACTTGGCCCGGCATTGGCCCAAGGCTGATATGCAGCCAGTTTTTTTATAGTATCAGGATGTGCCAGCACAAAACCCACACGTGCTCCGGCCATGCCATGTATTTTGCTGAATGTTTTAGCTACCACCAGATTTTTATTGTTGGCCACCATCGGCGCCAGGCTGGTGGTGCCTGCATATTCCGTATATGCTTCGTCAAGTAGCAACAGGCATTTTGCCGTTACTTTTTCTGCGAAGGATTGCATGTCGCTATCGGCCACAATGGTACCAGTTGGGTTGTGTGGATTCACCACATACACCATACTGGTTTGTGCATCCATGGCTTTCAGCATGGCATCGAGGTCGTGCACTTTATCCTGCGTCAGTGGTACTTTTTTAATACTCAATCCAAACAACTCAGCAGCGCCAAACCACAAACGAAAAGTTGGATCGCCACTCACTGCATTGCTGCCTTTTTTCTCTGCAGCCAGTGCAGCCGTATTGCCCAGCAATTCGCTGCTGCCAGCACCCAACAACACATGATCTTTGCTGAGTTTGTATGCTTTGGCAATGCGTTCCCGCAATTGCGTGGCTAGTTCCGATGGATAGCGATTGCTGTTGATGATTGCATCCATCATGGCTTTGCGGGCCATGGGGCCGGGGCCATACGGATTTTCATTTTGACCAATACGTATCAATTGCCCATCTGGTCCTGCTTCCCAAATATCATCGGTGAAATTGGATTGACTTGCCAGCAGGCCATTGCCAATGGTAAAACCAGAAAGCAGCAGTCCGCTTTTTTTGAGCCAATTGCGGCGGTCAAATGTTTGCATAGCAGTAATGGATTGATAGAATGGGTAAGATACAGCATTTACCTATTCATTAACTGCCACGTTTGCCCAGTTCTATTACTTCCAGTTGTTCAATTTTTTGTCCGTTAATCGCAAAGCGAACAATGGTGCGAACCTGATGCCAGCCATGCCTTCCGGCAGCGCCGGGGTTAATATGCAGGCATTCAATAGCAGGATCGTATTGCACTTTTAAAATGTGCGAATGCCCGCTGATGAAGAGTTGGGCGCCGCTTTGGTGCAACCAGTTTTTTACACCCGGTGCATACCTGCCAGGGTAGCCGCCAATGTGCTGCATGCACACGGTTACCTGTTCTACTGTAAAGCAAATTCTTTCAGGAAATTGATAGCGGATAAACGCAGGATCCACATTGCCGTACACACCTTTCACGGGTTTGTATTGCTGCAACGTTGGAATGATATCTGGCTCACCAAAATCTCCGGCATGCCAAATTTCATCGCAGTGGGCAAAATGTGTCAGCACCTGCTCATCGAGCCAGCCATGCGTGTCAGATAGTAAACCAATGCGAGTCATGGAGTCAACAGATTGTCTTGATGTAATTGATGAAACAATACCAGCACACCCGGTACTTGCGCTGGTTCTTGGCTATACGAAGCCAATGTGAAATACCGAATGGCCCCTACTTCGGCGGAGGGCTGCCAGTTGGCGGGAGTGGAACACAGGTAGCAATCTTGCTCCATTTGCAAATTGTTTTCGCCATAAGCAGCAGCTGTAATATGCATGTAAAAATGCAATGCATCTGCTGCTAATGTCACTTGCAATTCTTCCGCTATTTCTCTTTGCAAAGCCTGCACGGCAGTTTCGCCTGCATCTACTTTGCCGCCGGGCAGGTACCAGGCCTGCTTGCTGTTGCTGTAGGCCAGCAGCAATTGGTTGTGCTGCAATACCACCAAACCCACTGTGTGTAGCTTTTGCATGCAGCGAATGTAGCAGCATTGTACATTTGATGAAACGATTGCCGGAAGCCATGCCGTATCACCGCAATTTTACCTACCACATTGATAAGCGCCGTTGGAAGTATCATTTCCTGATGGTGGCGCTGTGCGAAAACAGGCAACGCTGATTTTTTGAACATGCATGATTGCATTTTCCGTTCATTCAACAATAATGTTGAACAGTTGTCTATTCATTTAAATCCATTGTTGCATGCCTCATTATTTTTCTCAAGGACAGGTGCCGCACAAACGGCATACGCAGTTTCGCAAGCCCGATGGCGGGTTGTACAGCGAACAGTTGTTTAGCACCGAAGGTTTTTCCAACGACTATTCTTTGTTGTATCATATTCATCCGCCTACAGTCATCATCGGCAATGATACGCCAGTAGATGTACGGCCGAAAGTTGCGGAAGAACGAATGCTGAAGCATCGTTGTTTCGAAGGCTTTAACCTGCAGCCTGTGCAGGATTATTTGCAAAGTAGAGTTCCGGTGCTGGTGAACAACGATTGCCACATCAGTCTGGCATCTCCGATGCAAAGCATGACTTCATCCTTCTTTAAAAACGCCGATGCCGATGAAGTCATTTTTGTGCATGAAGGCACGGGTACTTTGCATACGCAATACGGCCAACTATCTTTTTCCTACGGCGATTATCTGGTGATACCACGGGGTTGTATTTATCAAATTCATTTTGATACACCCGATAACCGCTTGTTTATCGTTGAATCTTTCAGTCCTGTGGTACCGCCCAAGCGATACCTGAGCAAGTACGGACAGTTGCTGGAGCACAGCCCGTATTGCGAAAGGGATATTCGTACCCCACAACTGGCACAACCCATAGATGCCAGCGGCGACTTTCTGATTCATACCAAAAAGAAGGGTATGATGTACGGCATTCATTATGGCCATCACCCGTTTGATGTAGTAGGATGGGATGGATGTTGCTATCCTTTTGCATTAAGCATTCACGATTTTGAACCCATTACCGGGCGGGTGCATCAGCCGCCACCGGTGCACCAAACTTTTGATGCCCACAACTTTGTGATTTGCTCCTTCGTGCCCCGCTTGTACGATTATCATCCGCAAGCCATACCGGCGCCATACAACCATAGCAACATTGATAGCGATGAAGTGCTGTACTATGTGGATGGCGATTTTATGAGTCGGAAAAACGTCACCCGGGGCATGATTACGCTGCATCCTGCCGGTATTCCACACGGGCCGCACCCCGGCGCAGTCGAAAAATCCATTGGTAAAAAAGATACCCAGGAACTTGCGGTAATGGTCGATACTTTCCATCCATTGCAACTCACCGAGGCTGCGTTGGCATTGGAAAACGATGGCTATGTGATGAGCTGGGCCGAATAATTCCCTACAATTTTTATTGAATGTTAAGAGCCGGTTAAGTCCGGCTTTTTTGTGGGTTATCTTTTAATTAAACGTTTGTTTGAATTTAAACAAGTGTTTAATATTGCATCGTAATTCAATCGTATGGAGCACAACGATAAGCAGGTACACATCATTGAAACGGCAGAGAAACTCTTTGCTCTGCATGGTTTTGCCGGCACGTCTATCCGTGATATTTCCCGGGAGGCAGGCATCAACATTGCCATGGTGTCGTATTATTTTGGTAGCAAGGAAAAGTTGATGGAAGCCATTTTTCACCACCGCATTACCCATGCCTGGATAGCTGCGGAAGAAATGGCCGACAACACCAAACTGCAGCCCTGGCAAAAAGTAGAGGAGCTGATTCACTCTTTTGTGGAAGGCATGTCGAACAAATCTTATTTCCACAGCCTCATATTACGCCAGCAGTTATCAAACGAGATGAGCCCCCTTGCCTCACTCATGGAATCGGTGCGGGAACGCAATACAAATATCATCGGCAAAATCATTCGGGAAGGGCAGGCCAATGGCGATTTCAAACAGGACGTGGACATACCCTTGTTGTTGTTTACCATGGTGGGTACAGCTTATCAAACCCTGCATTCGAGAGAATCGTACCGCAAAATGCACAACCTGCAGCACATGACTGATGAAGCTTTCATGGCCGAAATGAAACGCCGTTTGAAACAGCACATTTTCTTTTTGTTTAAAGCAATCCTATCATAAATGAATCCCAAGACAAGCAATCACAACATCCTTTGGGTATTGTTGATGCTGCTTCCTGTGTTGTCGATAGCACAGCAAAACAGCAAGCAACTCACTTTATCCGAAGCCATTCAAATGACTCTGCAACACAACCAACTGTTGCTAATGGACAAGGCCAAAATTGATGCTGCCATTGCCAGAGTGCAGCAGGCCGAAGAAAAGAAATTGCCGGAGCTTAGTGCCAGCACCAGTTTTTTACTGCTGAACCAACCCGGCTTAGATCTGAAAATTGCAACAGGAAATGGTCAGCCGCCACCCTCAACCAATGCATCGTTGAAAGTAAATACAGCACTCATTGGCATGCTCAATGCATCGGTACCCATTTATGCCGGCGGCCAAATTCGCTATGGCATTGCTTCAGCAGAATATTTGGTAGAAGCAGCAAGGCTCGATGCTACAGTCAATCAGCAAGCTGTCATTCAAAACAGTATTGCGGCGTATATCAATTTGTACAAGGCGGCGCAAACGGTAAAACTCATTGAAGAAAATTTGAAAGATGAACAGCAGCGGGTGAAGGATTTTACCAACCTGGAAAAAAATGGTTTGCTGGCCCGCAACGACTTGATGCGAGCCAGTTTGCAAGCATCGAATGTAGAACTGGCGTTGCTGGAAGCACAAAACAACCTGAAAGATGCCAGCGTAAATATGTGTTTGATGCTGGGGCTGCCAGAGCAAACTGAACTGAAGGTAGAAGCGGCTGCTTTTGAACAAACACCCACTGCAGGCATCTTGTCTGCTTGGGAAGATTCGGCCATGCTGCATCGCAATGAGTTGGCGGCGTATGGTCAGCGACAGCAATCCATTAAAGCCGGTATGCAAGCGGTAAAAGGCAGCCAGCTGCCATCGGTAGCCGCCACGGGTGGTTACTTTTCGGCACACTTGCAAAACATTGCTACCATCAGTCATGCACTCAATGTGGGTGTAGGTGTAAAGTACAACATCAGTAGCCTTTGGAAAACGAAAGCCAGGCTGAATGAACTGCAGGCAAATCAACAAGAGTTACAAGCGGCTACTTCTTTGATGCAGGATAAAATTCGGTTGGAAGTAAATAAATCCTACGAGGCTGTATTGCTGATGCAAAAGAAAACAGAAGTGTACGATAAAGCCATTGAACAGGCTACTGAAAACTACCGCATTACCAACAATAAATACAACAATGGTTTGGCCACGCTGACCGATTTGCTGGATGCAGATTTGAGCTTGCTGCGGGCCCGCCTCAACAAGGTAAATGCCAAAGCAGATGCAACATTGGCCTATGCCAATTTGCTGAAAGCTGCCGGCTCTTTACAACCCGGTTTCGGAAAATAATTCTACCACAACAAATTGACCAATATTCATGGAAAACAATACAACGCCCAAACAGAAAACCAATACCAAATTTTTAATTGGATTCATCGCCTTGCTGCTGGTTGGAGGCACCTACGGTTACATCAAATACCAGCATGCACAAAAGCATGAAGAAACGGAAGATGCACAAATTGAAGGCAACATTAGTCCTATCATTCCAAGAGTCGGCGGCTTTATTGCCGAGGTAAGAGTGAAGGATAACCAGCGGGTAAAAAAAGGTGATACTCTCCTTGTTTTAGACGACCGCGATTTGCAAGTGAAGCTAGCACAGGCACAGGCAGCATTATCCATTGCTGAAAGCAATCTTACGGTTGCCAGTGCAGCTACTGAAGCATCACGTACCGGCATTACAACCGCCAGCAGAAACGAAGCTGTAGCCGATGCACAAATTGAAGCGGCGAAAGTGCGGGTATGGAGAGCTACGCAGGATTATAACCGCTATGCCAATCTGGTAAAAGATCATTCTATTACCCAACAGCAATTTGAACAGGCTGAAGCAGAAAAATTATCTGCAGAAAAGCAATTGCAAATATTGCAGGAGCAACGCAAAGCAGCAGGGGCACAAACCAATGTGGTGAGTTCGCAAAGCAATACCACCGGCAAGCAGGTGGCAGTGGCCAACGCCAACATTTTGCAGCGCAAAGCCGAGCTGGATGCAGCAGCACTCAACCTTTCTTACACCATCATTACAGCACCTGTTGATGGCGTGGTAAGCCGTGTAAGCCTGCAGCCAGGACAAATGGTGCAGCCCGGTCAAACTTTGATGAATGTTGTGGTAAATAGTGATGTGTGGGTGGTGGCCAACTTCAAAGAAACGCAGTTGGAAAAAATGAAACTTGGTCAGGAGGTAAGTGTGGCTGTCGATGCATTTCCCGGTCACCACTTTCTGGCGAAAGTGACGTCGTTTAGTCCGGCCACAGGCAGCCGCTTTGCTTTGCTGCCGCCGGATAATGCTTCGGGCAACTTTGTAAAAACTGTACAAAGGGTACCGGTGAAAATAGAATTCACAAAAGCAGATGATGCCATGCTGCAACAATTGCGTCCGGGTATGAATGTAACGGCTGATGTATTGGTGAAGTAGTCTTTGGTTCATGCATCATAAACAAGCAATCTGTCAGGTATGACCAATGAAAATAGTTTGGTGGAATATGGTTTCCGCAGGGTGATTATTACGTTCACTGCCATTTTATGTGCCCTGCTCGAAATTGTAGATACCACCATTGTAAACGTAGCCCTCAACGATATGAAGGGCAACATGGGCGCCACCCTCAACGAAATCAGTTGGGTGATTACCGCTTATGCTATCGGCAATGTGATTATTGTACCCATGACCAGCTGGCTGTCGCAGCAGTTTGGCCGGCGCAATTATTTTGCCGCTTCCATCATCATCTTCACCATTTTTTCTTTTTTGTGTGGCAATAGCACCACTATTTGGGAGCTCATCATTTTCCGCTTTTTGCAAGGCGTAGGTGGTGGTGCGTTGCTGGTGACTTCACAAACCATCATTACCGAAAGCTATCCTGTAGAAAAACGGGGTATGGCACAGGCCATCTATGGATTGGGTGTTATTGTTGGTCCCACACTTGGTCCGCCATTGGGTGGTTATATCGTCGATAATTTCAGCTGGCCGTACATTTTTTACATCAATATTCCATTGGGTGTAATTGCTACATTGTTTGCATTGCGCTATGTACGCAGTCCCAAGTATGCCGAGAAAAAATCTGGCCGGCAAATTGATTGGCTGGGTATAGGCTTGTTGGCTGTGGCGGTTGGCTCTTTGCAGTTTGTGTTGGAGAAAGGTCAGGAAGAAGATTGGTTCAACTCCGTTACCATTATCATCACTTCGTTGATGGCGGTCTTGGGATTGTATTTCTTCATTTGGCGCCAGTTAACTTTCAGCAATCCCATTGTAGAACTTCGGGTGCTTAAAAATGGTAACCTCCGTGTGGGTACTATTTTATCTTTCATTCTGGGCTTTGGCTTGTATGGTTCCACATTCATCATTCCATTGTACACACAAGCTACGCTGGGATGGAATGCTACGCAATCTGGTTTACTCATGGTGCCCGCCACTTTAGCCACGGCATTCCTGATGCCCTTTATTGGCAAGCTGTTGCAAAAAGGGGCGCCACAGCAGTACCTGGCCGCTATAGGCATGGCTTTGTTTGTGATGTTCTGTTTATGGGGCTACAAAATACTTACCCCCGATACCGGCGCTGATGCTTTCTTCTGGATGCTCATCATGCGTGGGGTAGCCATGGCACTATTATTCATTCCTATTACAACGCTTTCGCTGTCTACCCTCAAAGGGCAACAAATTGGTCAGGGCGCTGCATTCACGGGCATGATGCGACAACTAGGTGGCTCATTCGGCATCGCTATTATTTCCACATATATGTCTCGCCAAAACTGGCACCACCGTGCCGATTTGGTCACGCATTTAAATACCGCCGACCCCGATGTAATGCAGCGGGTGCAAGGCTATCAACAGGCATTTATGGCCAAGGGCATGAGTGCCGATGTGGCCTTGCAAAGTGCATACAAGGCGCTTGATTATAACGTGTTGAAACAAGCGTCTGTGCTATCGTATATGGATGTATTCACGTTTGTAGGCGTATTGTTTTTGGTCTGCGTTCCATTTGTACTCATGGTAAAAGGCAATAAGAAAGCGGCGGGCCTTGCTGCCGCAGCGCATTAATTGAATGAATTTGTTTGATAGAGGTTATGGTTAAAACGATCCGGCAATTGTCGGGTCGTTTTTTTTGCAAATGATGGTTTGCATATTGCTTCGGCCTAATTTTCATGCTGATGAAGAAGCAACGATTTATGAAGCCCTCAATACTACATTTTTGTTTTGGCCTGTTGATGTGTGCAGGCATGCAGCATGTTGTACATGCACAAACTTTTGGCGGCAACCCCGCCCGGACAAAATGGCGGCAGGTAAACAACGATGCTGTAAAAGTGATTTATCCTGCGGGCATGGATAGTGTAGCCAGCCGTGTTGCAGCAGTGTCGTTGTATTTGCAGCAGCAGCAAGGCCCTGCCTCGCTGGGCACTCAACACAAGCGATATAGCATTGTATTGCAAAATGATATGAATAATAGCAACGGCTATGTAATGATGGGGCCACGAAGAAGTGAGTTTTTCATGATGCCGCCACAAAATCCGTTGGAACTGGGCAGTATGTCGTGGGCCGATAATCTGGCTATACACGAATACAGGCATGTGCAGCAGTATAATAATTTCAATGTAGGACTATCCCGTTTTATGGGTGGCTTGTTTGGCCAGCAGGGGCAGGCATTGGCCAATGGCTTATCGGTTCCTGATTGGTTTTTTGAAGGCGATGCCGTGTGGAATGAAACGGTGTACAGCGGACAGGGCAGGGGCCGCCTCCCATTGTTTCTGAATGCCTACACAGCATTGAATGACATGCGCAACGACTATTCATTTATGCAAATGCGCAATGGTTCACTACGAAAATATTATCCCAATCATTACGACCTCGGCTATCTGCTCGTAAGCTATGGCCGGCAGCAATTCGGCGATGATGTCTGGCAAAAAATTACCCGGGATGCAGCTGCATTCAACTCCTTGTTTTATCCTATGCAGGCCGCAGTAAAAAAACACACGGGAAAAACGTACAATGCATTTGTGAAGGAAGCCATGCAAGATTTTCGCCAAAAGCAACTGGCCAATAAAATCAATCTTTCACCCACATGGATTACGAAGCTGAATAAACAAGCGGTAACAGATTATAAGTATCCTTATCCAACCGCAGATGGCAAAACGGTTATGCTCAAAGCAGGCTATGCTGATATTCCAAAGTTTGTATTGGTAGAGACCGATGGCAAAGAACAAAAGATTGCCGTAAAAGACATTGGGTACGATGACTATTTCAGTTATAGCAATGGCCGCATTGTGTACAGTGCATTTCAGGCAGATACCCGCTGGGGCAACCGTGATTACAGCATCATTCGATTATTGGATGTAGCCAGCGGTGAAGCTGTTGATGTCTCAGGAAAGGGACGCTTTTTTTCACCCGATATCCATCCGGATGGCGACCAAATTGTGGCTGTTGAACATGATCCAATGAATGGTTCTCGTTTGCTAATCATGAATACCGAAGGCGCTTTGGTTGACTCTTTGAAAGTACCGGCAAATTGGTTTTTATCGCACCCAAAGTTTTTGCCACAAACCAATGAAGTATTGGTGGCAGTACGTGAGCCTGGTGGAAAAATGGGTTGGTTGTTGTGGCAGCCTGCCAAGCAACAACAGCAATGGATGTTGCCTCCGGCAGAAAGATTGCTGGCATTTCCTGTGGTGCAGGGCGATACCATTTATTACACCCAAAGCGAAGCCGGCAAAGACGCCCTGTACGCCATACAGCGGAGTAATGGCCAGCGTTGGCAGGTTACGGCATTTACCACAGGGGTCTATCAAGGCTTTGCCAAAAATGGTGGGGTAATGGCTTCGTATTTCACCGCGGATGGTTTCCGGTTGGGGCAAACACCTGTGATGCCTGCTACAGAAGGTATTGCTGAAGAAGGCTTCAAATTGCTTTATCCTCAACAAGCTGTTGGTAGCTATACCAATTTAAGCCAATTGCCCACGCCACCATTGGCAGGAACGAAGTATCGGAAGCTGACCCATCCATTTAACTTTCATACCTGGCAGCCCGTAATAAGTGAAGCAGAATACACGGCCAAACTCTTAGGAAATAATGTGTTGAATACAGTGTTGACTGAGCTATCGTACACCTACAATAACAATGAGCAAAGCCATACAGCAGGAGCTAATATCCGCTATGGTGGTTGGTATGTGCAGCCTCTCATTGGTGTGAAGCAAACTTTTGGCCGCGATGCATTTTACAATGCTGATACCACTTTCCAGTACAATCAGTCAGAAGCTTATGCTGGTTTGTATTTACCCCTCAATTTTACCAAGGGTAAAATGTACCGCAGCTTTACTGCCTCCGCTACGGTAAATACAGACAATGTTCGTTGGCAGGGGATAGGCAAAGGCCTGCTGCGGGATTTGAATTATACGTTCTTCAACACCCGGGTTACCTATACATCACAAGTGCAAAAAGCCCGCCAACAGATTTACCCTCGGTTTGCACAGGCTTTATTGGCCGATTATCGCAATATGATTGATGGACAGGAGGCCTGGCAGTTGCTAATGAGCGGTATGTTGTACTTCCCCGGTATTGGGCGCAATCATAGTCTGGTATTGTCTGGCGCCTGGCAGGCCCGTGATACCATGCGGCAATACGCCTATTCCAATGCTTTTCCGTTTTCAAGAGGCTACAACAGTGTGAATTTTCCAAGGATGTTCCGGTTGGGTGCCAATTACCATTTCCCGTTGTTTTACCCCGATTGGGGTTTTGGCAACATTTTGTATTTCCAGCGCATCAGGGCAAATGTGTTTTACGATTACACCCGGGTAAAAAGTTTACGTACCGGTGCTACCCGTACCTTCAACACGTTAGGCTCCGAAATTTATTTCGATACCCGCTGGTGGAATCAGCTGCCGGTAAGTTTGGGAGTGCGATATAGCTACCTGCTCGATCCGGAGTTTTCAGGTATTACCCAGCCACATCAATGGGAAATTGTATTGCCGGTGAATTTTTTTTAATCGAAATTGTTACAAAAAAGTAGCCACTATGAAAACTAGTTGGTACAGCCTTTTATTGGCTTTATTAGTTGTGATGCATACAGGTTGTGCAGGCCCTTCCTTCACCGATGGCAGGACCAGTGCCGCCAGAGAAGCTGCGGTTCAATCTGCTATCCTTTCAAAAAGTTATTCTTTCAAGGCAGTATCTGCATCCACTCAAAAAGGCCGGAATATCAATCTTACTTCTGTGTATAGCATTGTAGTAAAACCAGATTTAGTGAGCTGCGATTTGCCTTTTTTTGGCACATCGTTTAGCGGTGGTTCGTATGGCGGTGATGGTGGTATTCGGTTTGAATCTACACAATTTGAGTACAAGCAGGAGGCAGGCAAAAAGGGGAGTTGGGAGGTAACAATCATGCCAAAAGACAAGCCCGATGTTCAAAAGCTGATACTTATGATTGGTACCAGTGGCTACACCAATGTGACCGTGATTAGTACCAACAGGTCTGCCATGCATTATTTTGGAAACATTGAAGTACCTAAGTAGGATAACCGAATCTGCTCATTTTTTGCGTAGCGTAACCTCCAAAATGCTGTTTAAAATGCCTCTGACAGGTATGACCCGCCAGTAAAATTTACTTTTTTGCGTAGATTTTCCCACATTTGCAGCCCGATTGTAGAAAATCAATGGGAAACCTTTGCGGTTTTTTGTTGAAAACTTCTATCTTTGCGCTCCCAAAATATATATGTCGAAGCAATCACTCATTAAACAAGACGGCGTAATTGTAGAAGCTCTGTCGAATGCCATGTTCCGGGTTCGCCTCGAAAATGGCCACGAAGTCATAAGTACGATTTCTGGTAAAATGAGAATGCACTACATCCGCATTTTGCCCGGCGATAAAGTTGGCGTAGAAATGAGCCCATACGACCTCACTCGTGGACGGATCATTTTCAGGTATAAATAATAATCATTTGCGCTGCGAAGGCTGAAAACCGGGCAGCCTGAGTTTTGAAACTTTGTAAATTAAAAGAACGATGAGAGTTCGTGCATCAGTAAAAAAGCGTAGCGCAGACTGCAAAATTGTACGTCGCAAAGGAAAGCTGTACATTATAAACAAAAAGAACCCCCGCTATAAGCAGCGTCAGGGATAATGTATCAGTGCTGCCCCAGCGGCAGCTCCAATATTTCTAGAACAAAAACGAAAAAGAAAATAACATGGCTCGTATTGCCGGTATTGACCTCCCAAAAAACAAGCGTGGCGAAATAGGCCTTACCTATATCTATGGTATTGGTCGTAGCACTGCACAGTACATCTTGACCAAAGCTGAAATTGATTTCAGCAAGAAAGTAAGTCAGTGGAATGACGAAGATTTGAATGCTATTCGTACCATTATCAACGACGAACTGAAAGTTGAAGGTGCTTTGCGTAGCGAAGTAAGCATGAACATCAAACGTTTGATGGACATCGCTTGTTATCGTGGTCTCCGTCACCGTAAAGGTCTGCCTTTGCGTGGCCAGCGTACCCGTACCAACAGCCGTACTCGTAAGGGTAAGCGTAAGACAGTTGCCGGTAAGAAGAAGGCACCTAAGAAGTAATAATTGAGTCGTGAACAAGTATGAACTTGTTCACGACTTTGTTATATAAATCCGGCTCATTCTGGATCCCTCAACAATGGTTGAGGGGGAGGAAAATCCGGTTCCCGGTCACCCAAAAGGCGATGTCGGGATTTATTTTTTCACAAGATTACCTCCAAACAAAATGGCAAAACAACAATTAAGCGCCAAAGCCGCCGCAAAAAAGCGTGTGGTAAAAGTGGATGTAGCCGGCGACGTACACGTTAACGCTACATTCAACAACATTATCATTAGCATTACCAACAAGCAAGGCCAGGTGATTAGCTGGAGCAGTGCTGGTAAAATGGGTTTCAAGGGTAGCAAGAAAAATACTCCCTATGCCGCTCAGGTTGCCGCTGCCGATGCTGCCCGTGTAGCTCTCGACGCTGGTATGAAACGTGCTGATGTTTACGTGAAAGGTCCAGGTAGCGGCCGTGAAGGTGCTATCCGTTCTATTTCTCAAAGCGGTATTGAAGTAACTTCTATCAAGGATGTGACCCCGCTGCCACACAATGGCTGCCGTCCTCCTAAGAAGCGTCGCGTATAACCCCCAAACCCCCTAAAGGGGGCTTTGAGGTCGAAATATTTCCTGCAACTCCAATGGGAGCGAAAGGAACTGAGCCAACAAGGTTTCATTTACACAAAGGGTGCACGATTAATTTTTTACGATTTTTTACTGATCGTAGCACCGGTTTCAAAAAAAATCGAAATGAAAAAAGTTTATGGCACGTTACACAGGTCCAAAGACCAAAATCAGCCGCATTTTCGGCGAGCCCATTCTGGGCAATGGTAAGTATTTAGGCAAAAACAGCAATCCTCCCGGCCAGCACGGTGCCGCCCGTAAGCGTAAGCAATTGGGTGAGTACGCTATGCAGCTGAAGGAAAAGCAGAAAGCAAAGTACACTTACGGTGTATTGGAGCGTCAGTTCTACAAAACTTTCGTAGAGGCTGCTCGTCGTAAGGGTGTTACAGGTGAAAACCTGATCAAATTGCTGGAAGCTCGTTTGGACAACACTGTTTTCCGCCTCGGTATTGCTCCTAGTCGTCCTGCTGCACGCCAATTGGTAAGCCACAAACACGTTTGTGTAAATGGAGAAGTGGTAAACATTCCTTCATTCCAACTGAAGCCCGGTGATGTAATCACTTTGGCTCCTAAAGCTGCTCACAATACCGCTTTCACCAGCGTTATCCGTGGAAAAAACGCTAAGTTTAGCTGGCTGGATTGGAATGAAAGCGAGCAGAAAGGTACTTTCATCGCTTATCCTGAAAGGGAAAGCGTACCTGAAAACATCAGGGAGCAACTGATTGTAGAATTGTACAGCAAGTAATAAACTGTCAACCGCCGGTGATGTTCATCTGGCGGTTTGACTTGTTACATGCTCTCAGTTTTCAATCATTATTTACATACCAGTAAACAAATACTATGGCCATTTTAAGTTTCCAAAAGCCTGACAAAATCATTCTGCACAAGGCAACCGATTTTGAAGCTCAATTCGAATTCCGCCCACTCGAACCAGGTTATGGTTTGACAGTAGGTAACGCTCTGCGTCGTGTATTGCTGAGCTCTCTCGAGGGTTACGCTATCACCGGTATCCGTATTGAAGGCGCTGATCATGAGTTCGCTACTATCAAAGGCATTGCCGAAGACGTAACCGAAATCATCCTCAACCTGAAGCAGGTTCGTTTCAAAAAAACAACTGACGGCGAAATTCAGCAGGAGAAAATCATGCTGAGCCTGAAGAATAAAACGCAGTTTACTGCCGGTATGATTGGCGAAGTGTTGCAAAACTTCGAGGTGATGAACCCCGATTTGAATATTTGCACCATGGATGCCAGCGCCAAGCTGGATATAGAAATCCACATTGGTAAGGGCCGCGGTTATGTACCTTCTGAAGAGAATCGTTTGAAAGATGCTCCATTTGGCTACATCCCCGTTGACTCAATTTTTACTCCCATCAAGAATGTAAAATACAGCGTAGAAAATACCCGCGTAGAGCAGCGTACCGACTACGAAAAACTGTTGATGGAAGTGGTAACCGACGGTACCATTCATCCTGAAGAAGCGGTGAAGCAAGCCAGCCGTATCCTCATTCAGCACCTGATGATCATCACCGATGAAAACATCACCTTCGATACCAAAGAAGAGAAGAAGGAAGACTTGGTAGATGAATCAACACTGCAACTGCGTAAGATACTGAAGACTCCGTTGGAAGATCTGGATCTGAGCGTACGTGCATTCAACTGCTTGAAAGCAGCTAAAATCAACAGCCTGAGCGAACTGGTACAATACGAGCAGGAAGACCTGATGAAGTTCCGCAACTTCGGTCAGAAGAGCCTGAGCGAAATTGAGCAGGTATTGGGCGAACGTGGTCTGTCTTTCGGCATGGACCTCGCTAAAATGGGAATTGATACCGAAGAGCTCTAAGCTTCAGGTATTGTTTCAATAATTCAATCACCGCATTACTACCGAAAGGTATTTATGCAAACAACACATTCCTTGACACGGTGTGTTGTAAAAACTTAACAAGTTATGCGTCACGGAGACAAAGTAAACAACCTGGGCCGTAAGAAAGCCCACCGCGAAGCGTTGTTGCGCAACCTCGCTATCGAATTGATTGCTCACAAAAGAATCGTAACTACTTTGGCTAAGGCTAAAGCATTGCGTGGTTTTATTGAGCCGTTGATTACAAAAACCAAGAAGAATGGCAGTGAAGCTGAAATCATGCACCAGCACCGCGTTGTGTTTAGTGCACTGAACAGCAAAATTGCTGTAAAAGAACTGTTCACAGTGGTTGCTCCCAAAATTGCGAGCCGCCCCGGTGGTTACACCCGCATCATTAAGCTGGGCACTCGTCCTGGTGATGCTGCTGAAACTGCCATGATTGAACTGGTTGACTTCAACGAGGTTTACGGTAAGACAGTTGCCAAAGCTGCTGAACCTGCTAAGCGTACACGCCGTGCTGGTGGTAGCAAAAAGAAGGCTGAAGAAACTGCTGCTGTTGCAGAAACTGCACTAGAAGTAAAAGCTGAAGAAGCTGCTTCAACCGAAGAAAAAGCCGCTGAATAATTCCAGCATACATTTTTTCGCCTAAGCCCCGGACATTGTTCCGGGGCTTTGTGTTTTGAAAATATCAACCCGCCAAAAATGGATGTTTGTAGGTGGTAAGTTTGAAGGAAAAACAATAGTTATATGGCAGCACATCTCAATGTGGAAATCAAGGCAATTTGTAACGATTTGGAAAAAGCCAGGGCCGTTCTTATGGCGGCCGGAGCCAATTTCAAAGGCACCGATCATCAAACCGATGTGTATTTTAACTGTCCCAACGGGCGGCTTAAACTTCGCTGTGGCAATATTGAGCATTCACTTATTTTTTATGCAAGGGAAAACAGTGCCACACCCAAAGGTTCTGCTGTAAACATGACACAACTTCATGGAGATAGTCATGACTTACAATCGGTGCTGGCAGCTGCCTGGGGCGTAAAAGTAGCGGTGCACAAAGCCAGAGAGATTTACTTTATCGACAACGTAAAATTTCACCTGGACAGGGTAGAAGGATTAGGCACTTTCGCTGAAATAGAAGCCATTGATAAGGATGGAAATATTGGCGCAGTAAAGCTTCATGAACAGTGCAATCACTACATGCAATTGTTGGGGATTCAAGCTTCGCAACTGCTTACACATTCGTACAGCGATATGCTGGAAAAACAATAGCAAGACCGTATTTGGGAAACTATTCTGTCCTACTTATTTCAGGATAACCGTACCCAGTACAGAAGTAATTTCCCGTTCAAACTTTTTGAGCTCAATGTGCAGTTCAATCAACTGCTGCTGCACCAATGGATCTTTTTCATGCTCCAGCTCCTGTTGGTTTTGCTCCAGCATTTGTTTCAGTTTGCGCAGCTTAAAATAACTCACCGATAAGTTGGCATCTTTACGGCTTTGTTCAATATCCGACATGCGCCGGCTCTGAATCATCTCCTCCCATTTGGGGCTGATTTCGTATGGAAATTCCAGCAGCGAAATCACCAGGCGGTTGAGTCCTTCATCGGGGTAGTACACGAATGATTTTTCAGTAGGTTCCAATCCGGCATCGTACCAGCTTTTGTAGAGCAGGTACACTTTTTCCAGTTCGGTATTATCGAAATGAAAGTTTTCGAGGCTGTTGAAAATGAACTGTGCTACAGTTTCTTCACTTTCTTCCTGCAGGGGCAGCAAGCCATACAGCAGCAGGCTTTTCACCACGGCACGTTCTTGCAGTTCGTTGGTGAGCAGCAATGCAAGGTTGGCATCCACCACTTCATCGGGCATTGTTTCTGCCTCTTGCAATGGCGATTGATCGGGCAGGTTTTTACGCTGCTCTTTCTGCAGTTTTTCCCGGATGTACTTGTTGACGAGGTTAATCAAACCTTCCTCGTCTACCTTCAGCAAACTTGCTGATTGGCGGATGTAATCTTGCTGGCGGGAAAAGTCTTCTGCCTTATCAATTTTGCTAATGCTTTCTGCAATACGGTTAACAACCTCACTTCTTTTTTGTGAGTCGTTGCCTGCTTCTTTCAGTGCCAGTTCTGTCTGAAAAAGAATGAAGTCTTTCTTGTTGTTGTTGATGTATTCGTTGAATTCATCTTTGCCCACTTTTTGTACATAGCTGTCCGGGTCTTCGCCATTGGGCAATAGTACCAAACGTACATACAAACCTTCGGCCAAAGCCAGGTCCAAACCACGCAATGCGGCTTTGATACCCGCAGCATCTCCATCGTATAAAATAGTAAGATGCTTGGTGTAACGTTTTATCAGCCTGAGCTGGTCGGGTGTTAATGAAGTACCACCACTGGCCACCACGTTTTCTACACCGGCCTGGTTCAAACTAATAACGTCTGTATAACCTTCTACCAGCAAGCATTCATCTCTTTTCTCAATGGCTTGCCGGGCAAAATAAATGCCGTAGAGAATTTTGCTTTTTACATACAGCTCATTCTCTGGTGTGTTGATATACTTCGGGGCATTGTCTCTGTTTTTGATGAGACGGGCACCAAAGCCAATGATTTTGCCAATGTGGTTGTGAATGGGAAAAATAATCCTGTCGCGGTAATTGTCTTGCAGGCCATAATCCCGTTGCGATACCAAACCGGTTTTCAGTAGCAACTCTTTATTGTACTGATTGTGCAATGCGTCTTTGGTAAATGCATCCCGTTCGTTGAGGCAATACCCTAAACCAAACTTTCGCATGGTTTCATCGGTAAAGCCCCGCTGTTGTAAATAGCTGTATGCTACAGCTTGGCCCATCTCATTTTCCCAGAGTTGCTCCGCAAAATATTTTTGAGCATACTGGTTGATGATGTACAGGCTGTCGGCCGTTTGCTGTCGTTCTTTGTATTCAGGATCAACTTCCGTTTCCTGAATTTCGATGTTGTATTTTTTAGCCAGCCAACGCAAGGCTTCTGCATAGCCCAGCTTTTCGTGTTCCATCAAAAAGCTGATGGAGTTGCCACTTTTGCCGCACCCAAAGCACTTGTAAATTTCCTTGGATGGCGATACCGTAAACGAAGGTGTTTTTTCGCCATGAAAAGGGCAGAGGCCCAGGTAGTTGGCACCACGTCTTTTCAACTGCACAAAATCGCCCACTACTTCGAGGACGTTGATGCTGTTGATAATGCGCTGTACGGTTTCCTGACTAATCACGGAGCGAAAGTAACGGCAATTTTGGTTAGGAAGACCAGCATTTCTATATGCCGTTGCCACTTGTCAATTACCTAAAGGTCTGGTTGATGTCTATTCACCTGCAGCAGGTATCTTTGGCCCATTCCACACTGTCATGAAACATTTTTATCAAGCATTACTCTTGTTGTTACTGGTAGCTGCTACTGGCTGCAGCGAAGGTAAATATGATTTGCGTTTTCAACCTGCCGACGATTCCCGCTACCGGCTGCAAACGGATATTAGCGGTAAGGTTACCGTTAAAATGCTGGGGCAGGAGTTGAAGCAACCCATGAATACCAGCATCAGCAGTTTGCTGAGGTTTGATACCATACCCGATGGCAATACAAAGGTGGCTTTTGCATACGAAGATTACAACCTCAATCAGGGTAAAGATAAAAGCTTGTTTTCGCTGGATAGTCTTTCGCAAAAAGACTCCGGTGCTTTGCGGGTAATGGATATGATGACGGGCATTGAGTTTACGGCTACCATTTCAAAAAAAGGCCAAGTGCTCACCAAAGTTTCCACTGATAGTTTGTGGAAGGTGGTGGAAGCCGGCCTGCAACCATTGGAAGAACAGCTTCGTAAGCAACTGGCTACAGCACTTCGCCCGTTGATAAACGACGACATGATGAGAGGTATGCTGGAGCAATGCTTTTATGTGCTGCCCGGTAAAAAAGTGAATGAGGGCGCCCAATGGAAAAATCAGATTCGGATGAAGGCGATGTTTACCATGGTTATTAATAACGACTTTGAATTGAAGTCGGTTAAAAATGGTATTGCAGAAATTGCGCTGACATCAACCATTACCAATGCCGATCAGCAGGTGGCCATGCCCGGTTTGGCATTGGCCAGTCCGCCTTCATTGGGCCAACCTAAAGACAATACGGCATTCGACATTATGGGTATGAAACTGGATGCTGATTTTAAAGGAAAACAACAAGGCTTGATTTATGTAAACCTTGGCACAGGTCTTATGCAAACGGCTCGTTTGCAGCAACAGTTGTCTGGTATTTTCAAAATCAATTCCATAGAAATACCCATGGATATGGACATGAAAATTGATTACAAACTGGATGGTTTGTAATCAATTTTCCGTTAGAGTTCTGTTCACAAAATCTCTTGTTAATCCAATTAGCGCTAACATTCTGTAAACAAGGCTTTGGATAAATTTAAGTATCAATCTTAAAACCAACGCCTATGAAACTGACTGTTACCCTTTTGGCAGCTAGCCTCGCTGTTTTTTCTACTGGATGTGTAAAGGATGTTTTTCGAAGTGCGGACCGCCGTATTATTGGCGATTGGCGTATTGATGATGTAAACCCCGTTGGCTGGGGTGGCAACTCTGCCCGCATGCCTTTCAACAACGGCCGTTTTACTTTTTACGACAACGGTACACTGAGTTATGAAAACGACAACGGTCAATCCTTTAGCGGAAGCTGGTACATCAATAGCCGCTGGCAAAATGATGAACAAGAGTTGAGCTTGCAAATAACTGCCGTTGATTTTACTAACCAGCTGGTGCTAACACAGCATTATGATGATATCTTTTTCAGAAGCAGGAATTATTTGCGGGCAGAAACAAGAACATCAAACAGAACCTATATTACCCATTTCAGGAGAAGATAGTCGGATGCATTTTTTGCTACCCACCATTTACGGGCTAACTTTAAGTGCCAAGCGGAAGTAGCTCAGGGGTAGAGCTTCAGTTTCCCAAACTGAAGGCCGCGGGTTCGATTCCCGTCTTCCGCTCCACTTTCACATTGCTGCTGGCATCGTGATTTTCATCCCCTTGAAACATAGGCATTGCGTTACATTTGCAGCCTTCGCGTATTAAAGAAGTGCCACAGTTTACCGGGCTATTAGTAGCTTTTGAGGTGTACGTGGTATCAAAAACAAGCAACACATGAGTGAAGAGAAGAGCCTGAATTTTATCGAAGAAATTATTGAAGCCGATTTAGCCGCCGGAAAACACAAGTCCATTCTTACCCGTTTTCCACCTGAGCCAAATGGATATTTACACATTGGCCATGCCAAAAGTATTTGCCTCAACTTTGGGTTGGCTCTCAAATATGGTGGTGCCACCAATCTGCGTTTTGATGATACCAACCCTGTAACTGAAGACACTGAATATGTAGACAGCATTAAAGGTGATGTGCAGTGGCTGGGCTTTCAGTGGGCCAACGAATTTTACGCCTCTGACTACTTTGAACAGTTATATGCATTTGCCGTAAAGCTGATTGAGAAAGGGTTGGCCTATGTAGATGACAGTACTTCCGAAGAAATAGCTACGCAAAAAGGAACGCCTACACAACCTGGCGTTCGCAACCAGTATGCCGAACGCAGTGAGGCAGAAAACCTGCAAATCTTTGCCGACATGCGGGCAGGCAAATATGCCGATGGCAGCAAGGTACTGCGGGCCAAGGTTGATATGGCCAGCCCTAACATGCTGCTGCGAGATCCCATTATTTATCGCATCAAACATGCTCATCATCACCGCACCGGCGATGCATGGTGCATTTACCCCATGTACGATTTTGCCCATGGCCAGAGCGATAGCATCGAAGGCATTACGCACAGCATTTGTACGCTGGAATTTATTCCGCACAGGGCATTGTATGATTGGCTGATTGAGCAGCTTGAAATTTTCCCAAGCCATCAATATGAGTTTGCCCGCCTCAATATGACCTACACCGTAATGAGCAAGCGGAAGCTGCTACAAATGGTAAATGAAGGCCATGTAGAAAGCTGGGACGATCCACGCATGCCTACCATTAGCGGTATGCGCCGTCGTGGGTACACGCCAAAATCCATCCGCGACTTTTGCGATCGAATTGGCGTAGCCAAAAGAGAAAACCTGATAGACCTGAGTTTGCTGGAGTTTTTTGTACGGGAAGACCTGAACAAAACGGCTTTGCGCAGAATGGCGGTGCTCGATCCGCTGGCGTTGGAAATAACCAACTATCCGGAAGGGCAGGTAGACATGATGCAATCGGAAAACAACCCTGAAATGCCGGAGACCGGCGAACGGGAAATTCCTTTCAGCGGAACGCTGTGGATTGAGCGGGAAGATTTTATGGAAGAAGCTTCTAAGAAGTGGTTCCGCCTTGCACCGGGTTCCGTGGTACGATTGAAGAGTGCATATATCGTTCGGTGTACCGGTTTTGAAAAAGATGCTGATGGCCGTGTAACCAAAGTGCTGGCCGAATACATACCTGAAAGCCGCAGCGGTAGTGATACCAGTGGCGTTCATGCAAAAGGTACCATTCATTGGATAAGTGCCGCACATGCAGTGCAAGCGGAAGTTCGGTTGTACGACCGTTTGTTCAAGGTTGAAAATCCCGCTGCGGAAGAAGGTGATTTCAAATCGTATATCAACCCCGATAGTTTGCAGGTTATTGAAAATGCATACATAGAACCTGCATTGACAGCAGCAAAGGTTGGAGATCATTTCCAGTTCATCCGCAAGGGGTATTTTACCCTTGATGCTGTGCACAGCAACGCATCAAAACTGGTGTTTAACCGCACTGTAACGCTGAAAGACAATTGGGCTAAGGAACAGAAGAAATAAGTACATAAGCTCATTTTCATAAGTAAAGCGCAACTTCTGGTGGGAGTTGCGCTTTTTAGTAGGATAAATGCAAGGAGTGAAGCCAAAAAGAAAAGCCCTCTGCGCAGAGGGCTTTTCAATATATACATCTCAGAGAGATGAAAGTCTAAGCTGAACTTAGTTGAACAGGTAACGAACACCAATTTGCATACTCCAGGTACTACCCGTGTTGATGCTGTTGTTGAAAGTTTTGGTCAACAGTTGGTTGCCAGTCTGGTTCATGCGGTAAGTGGGTACACCCTGAGCATTTACACCAGCAGAAACCAATGGTTGGTTCTGAATGGTAAAGCGACGGATACCCCAATCGCGGTTGAGCATGTTGGCGAAGTTGAACACGTCTACAGTAAACTGCAGTGTGTTTTTACTACCCTTTACATTGGTGAAAATGTCTTGAGTAAACTTCATATCCACACGATCGTACCATGGCAACAATGCGCCGAAACGCTCTGCATAAGTACCACGACGCTTGCTCAGGTATTTGTCCTGATCGATGTAGGCATCGAATGCAGCAGCCTGTTGTGCAGGAGTGAAGGTTACACCACCGTAAGTAGCATTTACAAAAGTTAGGTCACTTGCTTTTCTGGGGATGTACAGCAAATCTGTACCGCTGTTACCGTCATTGTTGAGGTCACCATTCACAGCATAAGTGAAGCGGCCCTGATGGCTGCCTTCGTAGAACAATGAAATGGTGGTAGCCAATTTCTTGAAGAACTCTTTGCGATAAGAAACGTTGGCAATGATACGGTGAGGAAGCGCTGAAGGAGCACTACCAAATTCCAAAGCGTTTTGGCCCCCAATAGTTGCGTTACTGTTCCAAACCGAGTTGGCTGTTGAGCCTGGGTTAGAAGTAACATCAGTAGCATGTGTATAGGTATAAGCTACTGAACCGTAGAAACCATTGTCGAATGATTTGCTTAACTGAGCAGTCAAATTCATTTGGCTACCCTTGTTGGTATTTTCCAGAATGATGGCAGAGCCTGTGATGTTTGAATTCAAACGACGGTCGCCGGCTGCCAGGAAACGAGGGCGTGTATCCGGTCCTGTTAATGTGCCATTCATTGGTCTTTGGTTGGCATTACGCATTACAACAGCGTTGATGTCTTTACCTATGATACCTTCGAATGTCAACATCCAGCCCTTACCCAAATCCTGGTCGATAGCGATGTTAGTACGCCACAGTTGAGGGAAACGGAAACCGGGATCAGACAGTACCAGGTTGCTTGGTACAGATGTACCTGCGGTAGTTGGCAGTAAAGCATCTCCACGGTTAATGTGGAACATTGGATCTTTGTTAAACTTGAAACGCTCCAACGCCACAGGGTCACTTACAATAGCACCAAACTGATACATACCGCTGTTTTGGGTAATGTTAGTTAACCAAACAAATGGAATGCGACCAGTGAAAATACCTGTACCACCACGAATTACCGTTTTCTTGTCACCATCTACATCGTAGCGGAAACCAAGACGCGGAGAAATGTACATTTTAGTTGTAGGCAGTACAGAGTTGTTGTACTTGGTGATAGAACCGTCTTGTGCAAAAAGATTTACTGCAGAGATAGCCTTGTTTTCAATAGGCGTTTCTGGGAATGCAAATTTGTCGAAACGAACACCAGCAGTTACTTTAAAATTAGGATTTACAACCCACTCATCTTGCAGGTAAAAACCAATTTGACCCACTTTTACCTGAGAAGCATAAATGGCTGATTTACCAGGTACAAGTGAATAGGTAGTGGAGAATACGGCTGGAGCTTTGTTCTCAATGAAATCTTGCAAAGAGTTGTATGCGTAATAGCTCTGTGAACCAGGCATGAACATGTTGCCTATTTCCTGATACTCATAGTTAATACCAGCAGTAAGCGTATGCTTACCTGCATAATAAGTAAAGTTGTCCGTGATGCTGTATACGTCGTTAACTACTTCGTTATTGTATGAGAATGGCTCAAAACCAGCACTCATATTACTGTTGGTAACACCTGTACCAGTGGCATTGCGGATATCAATGAAAGGGAACAACGCACTTGGTGAAGTACGAATAGAGCTGATATTGGTAATAGTGGCCAACAACTGATTGCTGATTTTGGTGCTGAAACGGCTGTTCAATTCAAAAGTGATGTTGCGCACCTTGTCTTCAAAACCATAGTTGCTGTTAGCAAAGCTCATACCATTTTGACCAAAACGAGATTGCAGACCAGTCAGTGCTCCGTTTGGAGTGCTGGTAGCATTTACCTGTTGATCGTTGTTGCTGGTCAGTTGGCTAAATTTGGCAGTCACTTTGTGGTTCTTGCTCAGGTTCCAGTCGAGGCGACCCAATACCTTGGTATTCTTTGCACCAAAGCTGGCGAAGTTGTCGTAAGGGCCTGTTTCGTAACCATAGGTTGTGCGCAAGAAATCGGAGAAACGCTTCAGAGAATCGGCAGAAACGTTAGAAACGTTGCCGATGCCAGAACCGCCTTTTGGCGACCATTGTACACCCGGGAAGCTACGCTTTTCATATTCGTAAGAACCAAAGAAGAAGAGTTTGTTTTTGATGATTGGGCCTCCCAATGTAGCACCCCAGATGTTGCTTTGCGAAAATTGCTGAGGTCCCAATTTTGAATCACCTACACGGGCGCCATTGTACGATTGGTCGCGATAATAGGTATAAGCCGAGCCTTTAAATTTATTGGTACCACTTTTGGTAATGGCGTTTATGCCGGCACCTGTAAAACCGGCCTGACGAACATCGTAAGGCGCAATGTTGATAGATACTTCTTCAATGGCATCCAAAGAAATGGGTTGGTTGCCAGGACCACCAGGCAGTGGTTCGCTGCTCAAACCAAAGTTGTTGTTGAGGTTGGCACCATCTACCTGAATATTGTTGAAACGGGCATCACGACCACCAAAACTGTTACCATTTGACTGAGGTGTAAGACGGGTAAAGTCTGACAAGCTACGAGAAATGGTAGGCATTGTAGTAATCGTCCGGTTGCTGATGTTGGTAGAAGCACCTGTTTTTTCAGCAGCAGCTTTTTTACGGGTACCACTCACCACTACATTTTCCAAAATGCTTTCGCCTTCTTTCAAGCTGGCAGTAATGTTAAATGGCTCACCGAGTTGAAGGATAATACCTTCAAAAACTGCTGGTGCAAAGCCGGTAAAAGTAATTTCTACTCTGTACGGGCCACCGGTTCGCAAACCGGGCAGGGTAAATACACCCCCTTTGGTTGTAAACGAAGAATACTGGGTTCCGGAAGGTTGGTGTTCTGCTTTCACAGTTGCACCTTCCAGCAATTGACCCTTAGGGTCTTTCACCACGCCTGTTATAGTACTGGTTGTTACCTGACTCATAACAGTGTTGGAAACCAGAGCGATAGCCACAACGGCCATGAACCGGAGAAAATTTCTCAACATAAGTTTTGGAGTTTTTTACTGTGCAAAGAAACGGTAACGAGGCTTAAATTGTTCGGAATATTGTTAACAATTCATTGCCCTTTGCCAAGGCCTTGCCATCAGGAATATTACGCAGCAGTTAGACGGCCTTGCTTAATTTTGGCCTTCAAATTTGAATATGCTTGATACCATAGAAAGTGCCATTGAAGACATTAAACAGGGGAAACTGGTAATAGTAGTAGATGATGAGGACCGTGAAAACGAAGGCGACTTTGTATGTGCTGCCCGAACGGTAACGCCCGAAGTCATCAATTTTATGGCCACTCACGGCCGTGGTTTAGTGTGTGCCGCCCTTACAGCCGACCGCTGTGCCCAGCTCGATTTGCAACCCATGGTGTCCAGCAATACATCCATGCACGAAACAGCTTTTACCGTTTCAGTTGACCTTATTGGCCCCGGTGCGGGTACAGGTATTTCTGCACAAGACCGGGCAAAAACGGTACAGGCGTTAATAAATCCGGCCACCAGACCATCCGATCTGGGCCGTCCCGGTCATATTTTTCCACTGATAGCCAAAGAAGGTGGCGTACTGCGCCGCACAGGCCACACCGAAGCCACGGTGGATTTGGCCCGTCTGGCTGGCTTCGAACCTGCTGGGGTACTGGTAGAAATTATGAATGAAGATGGCACCATGGCCCGTCTGCCACAGTTGGAAGTGATTGCCCAAAAATGGGGACTCAAACTCATTTCTATAAAAGACCTCATAGAATACCGCCTCAAACAAGATAGCCTGATAGAAGAAATAGTGCGGGTGGATATGCCTACCAAATATGGTCATTTCAAGCTCATAGCTTTTACAGATAAAAGCAATGGCATGGAACACCTGGCCATTGTAAAAGGTACCTGGGAAAAAGACGAACCGGTGCTTACCAGGGTACACAGCAGCTGTTTTACCGGCGATATTTTGGGCAGTTTTCGCTGCGATTGTGGCGACCAACTAGCCTGTGCCCTGCAAAAAGTAGAGCAGGAAGGCAAAGGCATCGTATTATATATGAACCAGGAAGGCCGCGGTATAGGATTGGTAAACAAACTGAAAGCCTACAAACTACAGGAAGAAGGTGCCGATACTTTGGAGGCCAACCTGATGCTGGGGCTTCCGGCCGATGCAAGAGATTATGGCGTAGGTGCTCAAATATTGCGCCACCTGGGTGTTACCAAGCTTCGACTTATGACCAACAACCCCAAGAAAAGAGTAGGGCTGATGGGCTACGGATTGGAGATAGTAGAAACCGTAGGACTGGAAGTTGAGCCTAACGCCCACAACCACAATTATCTGGAAACAAAACGTGACAAAATGGGCCATACCATTGCTGCTAATTTCAATGGCTGATTCCATGTACAAGCGTCTTTATCTGTTTTTGCATTTAATAGTATCGGCTATGCTGATGGCTACAACGCAACAGGTATTTGCGCAGCCAACCATTCCCTTTTATCAGCCGGTAAAAAAAGCAGCCTTGCCTCAAGAACTGGAAGAGGTAAGTGGCATGCTCTATTGGCAAAACAAATTGGTAATGCTGAACGATGGCAACAATGCTGCGGCCTTATACATTACTGATACGAGTGGTGCCAAGCTGTTGCAAACAGTGGTACTTGCAGGCATTGAAAACAAAGACTGGGAAGCACTGGCACAAGACGACCGTTTTTTTTACATAGCCGATGTGGGCAATAATAAAAGTGGCAACCGGAAAGATCTGGTTATTTATCAGGTGCCAAAATTGTTGCTGAATGCAAAGACTGCAGTAATACGCATACCTAATAGTAGTATTGGCCGCATCAGGTTTAGTTATGCTAATCAGGTAAGTTTTGCAGCAGAAAAAGACAATACTGCACAATTCGATTGCGAAGCCATGCTGGTGCACAATCAGCAGCTGCATTTATTTACTAAAAACTGGAGTGGCCAAACCAGCTATCATTATACCATTCCTACCAAGCCCGGTACGTACAAAGCTGCCTTGGCAGGCCAGCTGCAAACCGGTGATTTTAAAATTACTGACGCTTCATGGAATGGTAAAAACTGGTTGTTGCTCACAGCATACACTAAGCAAGGCAAAGTGGGATTATTTGCTATTCAACAACATGGAAAAACCATCAGCCTGAAAGGTAACGTTCGGCAATTTGAGCTGCCATCGGCCATACAAACCGGCCAACTGGAATCGGTATGTTTTGATAGCAACAATACAGGCTGGCTGGCTACAGAAGCCTTTAGTGCCCGAGGGTTTACGCTGCCTCAAACGCTCTACAGATTTATGCTGCCGTTGTAATGTTTTATGCCAGCAGCATTTGCTGCGCCATAAACACAGCAATGCCGGCTAAAAATCCCAACAACGCAATCCAGCTGATACGTTTCATGTACCACATGAAATCAATTTTTTCAATACCCATAGCTGCTACGCCAGCTGCAGAACCAATAATAATAATAGAGCCGCCCGTGCCGGTAGTAAGTGCCAAAAACAACCAAAACGGATGATCCATGGCAAAATCAGACAGGCTGTACATTGCTTGTGCCGCCGCTACAAGCGGTACGTT
The DNA here is from genome assembly GCA_020161435.1 of Bacteroidota bacterium. Lineage (GTDB taxonomy): Bacteria > Bacteroidota > Bacteroidia > Chitinophagales > Chitinophagaceae > Phnomibacter. The sequence goes on from JAIUNV010000005.1 coordinate 261,320, forward strand.
ATCTACTACAGCAGACAGTACACCCAGCGCTGTACCAATGCTGTAATTATTGCCAAGGGTTGAGCTCAGGTAATCGGCCAGCTGGTGCAGTAATCCGAAAGATTCTAAAGCAGAAATGGCTAAGAGAATACCCAGGAAAAACAGGATACTTGGGCTGTCTATTTTTTGCAATGCTGCACTAACAGAATACTTGCTTTTTTGGTCGCTTGGTTTGCCCCTGTGTATAAAGGTTACAATCACCCAAAGTATACCCAGCGAAAACATCATGCCCATCATGGGAGGCAAGTGTGTAATCATTTTAAAAACCGGAACAAACAGCAATAGCAATACGCCGCTTAATAACATAATGTTTGATTCGCGGCTGCTAATGTTGGTATGCTTTACTTCTGTGTAAGAAAATTCTTGCCCCTTCAACCTTGGTGTTACTATTAGCAAAGGCACCAATGTAACTGCGATACTGGGCAAGATAGTATACAACATGATTTTCCCTGTAGAGATTTGACCGCCAATCCACAACATGGTAGTAGTTACATCACCAATGGGAGAGAAGGCGCCACCGGCATTGGCTGCTATTACCACCATACTGGCAAAAAGCCAACGGTCTTCTTTCGAAGAAAGCATACGGCCGCTCAGCGAAAGCATAACTATGGTTGTGGTCAGGTTATCCAGCAATGCAGATAAAAAGAAAGCGATAATAGTAACTATCCACAAAAGCCGCACTTGGCTGCGGGTTTCTATTTGTTTGGTGATAAGCGAAAAACCACCGTGGCTGTCTATCAATTCTACAATGGTCATGGCACCTAACAGGAAAAACAAAATAGATGCGATGCCAGAAAAGTGCTCCATCAGCAAGTGACTGCTTTCTTCGGGAGAGCTTGCCTGAAAAGTGTACAGCACCCAACAAAGTACACCAGTAAGAAGTGCTGCTGCTGCTTTGTTTACCCGAATGCTGTGCTCGAATGCAATGGCCAGATACCCAACAATGAAGACTAGAAGAACCAAGGTTGTCATGGTGTACTATTAAAGTAGGCCGAAAATACAGCAACAAGGTGGTTTCAGCACAAGCATATCTTCACCTTACTATGCAAATGAATGCAGATTTTCACTAATGCCTTGCCAGTGTAGTAGCAGGTATAACCGGCATTTTTTCATTCACACAACGGGTACTTGTGCTTCCAAAAATGATGAGTGACCAATATCACAGAGTGGCAGTTTGCATTAAGCCATCTTGCTTTCATATTGCATTTATATCTCTAACGATTGCCCCATGTCAAAATCAAGAAGATCATTTTTACGGAATTCTACTTTGCTTGGTCTTGCTGGTGCGGTACTACCCGCTGCTCCTGCACTCGCCGGCTCCAGCAGTGCTAATGACGTTGCAGCAGAAGAAGCAGCCGCTACGGGTACAAAAACCGTAACCCTGTTGTACACAACAGACATACACGGGCAGCTATTTACCCACGATGAATTTTTCTGGATCAATCAGCAGCCCGTATACAAGCGTCGTGGTGGTTTGGATGTGCTGAAAACCATGATTGACCATTACCGCAAGCAAAACCCTGCCAACACTATATTGATTGATGGTGGCGATTATTTTCATGGCCATGCTGTGGCTTCACTCACCAACGGCGAAGCGTTGATTCCCATTTTCAATCAGCTAGGGTACGACCTCATGTTGCCGGGCAATTGGGAAGTGGTGTACAAGAAAAAGCAAATGCTCTATGACATGGGCCATGCCAATGCGGCAAAAATATGTGCCAATATGTGGCATAAAACCAGCGACGAAACCAATGGCGAACTCATCTATCAGCCCTATTGGGTTAAATACATTGGCGGTGTAAAAATTGGTTTCATTGGCTACACCGATCACCTGATACCGAAGCGGCAATCGCCGGCTTACAGCGATGGTATTTCTTTTAAGCATGCCAATCATAACCTTGCCCGCTACGTAAAACAGCTACGGGAAGAAGAAGGCTGCGTAGTAGTGATTGTAGTAACGCATATGGGATTGGCGCAGCAGGTTGGGCTGGCTAATAATGCTGCAGCACAAGGCGTTGATCTCATTATGGGAGCCGATACGCATGAACGTGTTCGGGAGCCGATACAAGCCAAATATACCAAGGTGATTGAGTGCGGTGCCTTCGGTTCTTTCTTAGGAAAAATAGATTTGATTTTGAAAGAAGGTAAACTCACCGATATAAAATATGCATTGCTGGATGTAGACCCTTTAAAATTTGCGCCCAATGCAGCCGTTACCACTCAACTCAAAAAAGCGTATGCACCATTTGCAAAAGATTTGTCGACAGTAATTGGTACAACTACCACTCCGTTGGTTCGCTATTTTGTATTGGAAACGCCGATGGATAACTTGATTACAGATGCCGTCATGTGGAAGTTTAAGCCGGACATTGTAGTGAGCAACGGCTTCCGTTTTTGCCAGCCATTGTATGCCAGTAAAACTAAACCGGCCAATATTACCCGTGAGTTTTTATGGAACATGCTACCCGTTGACAGCGAAGCCAAAACCGCAATGGTAAGTGGTGCTCAAATAATGGAATGGCTCGAAAAAGAATTGGAAAACGCTTTTGCAAAAAATCCGGCTAACAGGTTTGGCGGTTGGTTTGTACGGTTTGCGGGCCTGCAGGTAAACGTAACCATTGGCAATGAAAAAGGCAAAAGATTAAACTGGGTAAAAGTAGGCGGTCAGCCATTGGATGTAAACAAGCTTTACAGCATGGTGGCCTGCGAAAGAGAAGGCGATCCTGATGATACGCTTTGCCGCATTGAACATGTGCAGCAACCACGTAAACTGGGCGTACTCATGCATGATGTGATTGAAGATTACCTGAAAGCGCATCCGGTGGTTGCTCCAGTTTTAGAAGGCCGAACTACGGCTACCGATGAACCTGCTACACTGCTCACTCAGCTTAAGGGCACTACTTACGAATTTCAATAATTGTAATCATAAATAGCAAATAGTTATGTGGCGGAAAATGAGCAGCGACTGGCCGGTGTACATCATTTTTGCAACGCTGTTGGTCGTTATTTTGGTAAAATCATTTACCAGTGATGATAGCAAAGTACAATCTGCAGCAGTGGCCCCGGTTGATACACTGTGGCATGGCCCCAGCCTGATGATGGACAGAATACTTACCGGGCCGGAAAGGGAAGAAGTAGTGTATGGCTATAACCTCATCAGCAATACGGCTTACTACCTTGGGCCGCAGGGCACAGTTGCACAAATATCCAATGGTATGAATTGCCAAAACTGCCACCTCGATGGCGGTAGAAGAGCATGGGGCAATAACTATGGTGCGGTTAGTAGTGCCTACCCGAAGTTTCGGGAGAGGAGCGGCACTTATGAAAGTATTTACAAACGTGTAGGCGACTGTTTTGAGCGTAGCTTAAATGGTACAGCACCCGATAGCAGCAGCCGTGAGTTTTTGGCCATTCAGGCTTATATTAAATGGCTGGGAAAAGATGTAGCCAAAGGAGAAAAACCCGCCGGCAGCGGTATTGAAAAACTACCGTATTTGAAAAGAGCCGCAGATCCGCAAAAAGGATTGGCGGTATACCTGGCTAATTGTAAAAGCTGCCATGGCGAAAACGGCGAGGGACAAATGGATGGCAACAGGTTTGTGTATCCGCCACTGTGGGGGCCGCATAGCTACAACGACGGTGCGGGCTTGTTTCGCCTCTCCAATTTTGCAGGATTTGTAAAGGGCAACATGCCATTCAACATTGCTTCGCATGCAAAGCCTACGCTTACCAGCGAAGAAGCGTGGGATGTGGCTGCCTATGTAAATTCGCAACCCCGGCCACACAAAGACCAGACCCACGACTGGCCGGATGTGGCTAAAAAGCCCATCGACTTTGCCTTTGGCCCTTATGCCGATGGTTTTGATGAAAAAGCCCACAAATATGGCCCTTACCAGCCCATTGCAGATGTCAGAAAGAAATAGCCAAGCAAAAAAGTTACCTGTGATTTTTTGCTCAAAATAGAAGGTCGTTTATATCGAATTGAAACAGATTCATTGTAAATAATCATTTTCATTTAGCTTTAGCGCAAAGCCTGAAAAGCTTATTACGCTTTATGAAAACTTACCGCTCCGTTATAACTGGCACAGGTGCATTTATTCCTCCTGTTGTAAAAAAGAACATCGATTTTACTGTACATAATTTTTACGACGAACACCATCAACGCATTACCACTTCGCCTGCAGAAATAGTTCAAAAGTTTGAGGACATTACCGGCATTGCCGAACGCCGCTATGTAACCGAAGACATGAACTGCGCCGACATGGCCGCCATTTCCGCCAAACAAGCCGTTGAAAACAGCGGCATAGATCCTGAAACAATCGACCAGATTATTGTTGCACACAATTTTGGCAATGTACTCAAGCACACCATTCAAACGGATGTGCTGCCTGCTATTGCCAGCAGGGTAAAGCATAGTCTTGGTATTCAAAATCCTGCATGTGTGGCCTACGATTTATTGTTTGGTTGTCCCGGTTGGATTCAGGGGGTTATTCATGCCGACGCTTTTTTCAAAGCAGGTATTGCTAAAAAAGCATTGATTATTGGCACAGAAACTTTGAGCCGTGTGGTGGATGTGTACGACCGCGACAGCATGATTTTTAGTGATGGGGCAGGAGCCTGCATTTTAGAATATCAGGAAGTAGATGCCGCCACCGGCCCCGGTATTTTAAGCAGCAGTGTGGCCTCGCATTGTATTGATGAAGCCTTCTATCTATACCTCGGCAAATCTAATTTCCCCGGCAGCGACCCACGTGTTCGCTACATCAAAATGAAGGGGCGCAAAGTATACGAGTATGCTATGCAACATGTGCCGCAGGCCATGAAAGATTGCCTCGATAAAAGCGGCGTTGGTATTGATGCTTTGAAAAAAGTATTCATTCATCAGGCCAATGAAAAAATGGACGAAGGCATCATTAAGCGGATGTTCCGTTTATACGATAGAAAAGAAACGCCAGACAATATTATGCCCATGAATATTCACTTACTGGGCAATAGTTCTGTTGCCACTGTGCCTACCTTGTTTCACTCTGTAATAAGTGGTGTACAAGACGGCCATAGCTTGCATCATGGCGATGTAGTGATGTTTGCCAGCGTTGGCGCAGGTATGAACATCAATGCAGTAAGCTATCGCTATTAGGTAAAAATTGTTAGCAAAATCGAACTTGGATTCCGTTCTAACTCTTGTTGGGACAAACCCTTTTTTGCCCAAACTTTTCCATCTTTTTTGAATTTGTATTCAATATCTCGTACTTCGTCCTCCTTGTTACCCTTTTACTTCGTGCCCCGTATTTCGTACTTCAGACATTCCCTTTTATGGTTCCTTACTGGATGAGCAGAACCCAGCTGCTGCTGGACGATGAGAAAATCAGCACCCTCATGCAAAAGCATGTGTTGGTGGTAGGCCTTGGCGGCGTAGGCGGCATTTGTGCCGAAATGATAGCCCGTGCCGGCGTAGGCAAAATGACCATTGTAGATGCCGACGTGGTAGACCTCAGCAATTGCAACCGCCAAATACCGGCATTGCATTCCACCGCCGGCCAAAGCAAGGCTGAGGTAATGGCGGCCCGCATCCGCGACATCAACCCCGATATTGAACTCACCGTGCTCAACGAGTACCTGAAAGAACCCCGCACCCGGGAAGTGCTTCAATCCACTCATTTCGATTATGCGGTGGATTGCATCGATACCCTCAGCCCCAAAGTGTTTTTCATACAGGCTTGTGTGGAGCTGGGCATTCCCATTGTAAGCTCACTGGGCGCCGGTGGTAAGGTAGACCCGCTGCAAATTACCATCACCGATATTGCCGATACCCACCAGTGCAACCTGGCCCGTTATGTACGCAAACGGCTCAACAAGCTGGGCATTCGCAAAGGAGTAACCGTGGTGTTCAGCCCCGAGGAGGCCGACCAGAGTAAAATCATCGTTACGGAAAAAGCGTTCCCCAAAAAATCCATCATCGGCACCATCAGCTATATGCCTGCTATGTTTGGCTGTATGGTGGCCAGCGTGGTTATCCGCAATTTGTATGGCGAGGAAGTAGCCATGCGGTCGTAGCATACCTCACCATTTTTTTTTGAAATCGAAGTTTCAGTCAGTTTAAAATTGAATAGGCTAAAATTTACTTCATCGCATAAAACAGGGGGAGGAGTTGGCTCGGCAATCCCGATAGCTATCGGGAGGGCGGAGCCTTCGGGTTTGCCTTGAATTTTCTTTGGTTACTTTCTTTTTTTCAAGAAAAAGAAAGTGACAATGCTGAGATTGGAACCAACAGGAGGATGGAGAAATGATCCGAAACAAGAGGATTTCATCGTTTTCTATTTCGGTTTTACAGACCATTAAACTTCAGTATCGTACTGGTTTTGCCCAAACCGGCAAATGCAGCTATGCACAAACAATCCATGTGCATAACTTGAAATGACCCTCCAATGGGGCTGCCACCTATTTTTGCCCACATGCTTAAATGCTAAAAATTTTAGGCATATTGCACCCCCTGATCAATTCCAACTTATGGCTGAGGAGAAAGCAATGTTTGAGTACAACGAAGACAGTATTAAAACCCTGGAGTGGCGGGAGCACATCCGCTTACGCCCGGGCATGTACATAGGCAAGCTGGGCGATGGCGCCAGCCCCGACGACGGTATTTACGTACTGCTGAAAGAAGTGGTGGACAACTGTATAGATGAACACACCATGGGCTATGGCAAGCATGTAGATATCAATTTGTCGAAAGAGGGCTTGGTGAATATTCGTGACTACGGCCGGGGTATTCCGCTTGGCAAACTCGTGGATGTGGTGAGCAAAATCAATACCGGTGCCAAGTACGACAGCAAGGCTTTCCAGAAAAGTGTGGGCCTCAACGGGGTGGGTACTAAAGCGGTGAACGCCCTCAGCCACAGCTTTAAGGTGACAGCCTACCGCGATGGTAAATGCAAAACGGCCGAATTTGAACAGGGCCGCCTTATCCGTGAATCGAAGGAAGAAAAGACCACCGAATCCAATGGTACCGAAGTGACCTTTTTGCCCGATGATACTGTCTTCAAGCATTTTAAGTATCAGACAGAATTCATTGAAAATCAACTCTGGAACTACTGTTACCTCAATGCGGGGTTAGTTATCAATTTCAATGGTAAACGCTATGTAAGTAAAAACGGTTTGCTCGATTTGCTGCAGCGCAAAACCAACGAAGATGAACTGCGCTATCCCATCATTCACCTCAAGGGTGAAGACATTGAAGTAGCCATCAGCCACAACAACGACTACGGCGAAGACCTATATTCATTTGTAAATGGCCAGTACACCACGCAGGGCGGTACGCATCAGCAGGCCTTCCGCGAAGCGTTTGTAAAAACCATCCGCGACCACTATAAAAAAGATTACGAAGCATCAGATATACGCACTTCTATTGTAGCCGCAGTGTCGGTGAGGGTGCAGGAGCCGGTGTTTGAAAGCCAGACCAAAACCAAGCTGGGTAGCCAAACTGTGTACGAAGGCGGGCCCAGCATGCGCAACTTCATTGGCGATTTTTTGAATAAAGAACTCGACAACTACCTGCACAAGAACCCAACCATTGCCGATGCCTTGAAAAAACGCATTGAGCAAAGCGAAAGGGAGCGGAAAGAACTGCAGGGCATTAAGAAAATTGCCAACGAAAGAGCCAAGAAAGCTGCCCTCAACAATAAGAAGCTCCGGGATTGCAACATTCACTTCAACGATACGCCGCCAGCCAAGAATAAGGAAGTGTTTGAAGAAAAAAAGGTGGCCAGCACCTTGTTTATTACCGAAGGTGATAGTGCCAGTGGCTCCATCACCAAGGCCCGTGACGTAGATACACAGGCGGTGTTCAGCCTGCGTGGTAAGCCGCTCAACTGCTTTGGCCTCACCAAAAAAGTGGTGTACGAAAACGAAGAATTCAACCTGCTGCAGCATGCCCTCAATATTGAAGATGGCCTTGATGACTTGCGCTACAGCCGCATTATTCTGGCTACCGATGCCGATGTGGATGGTATGCACATCCGCCTGCTCATGATGACTTTCTTCCTGCAGTTCTTCCCCGATTTGGTGAAGCGTGGCCACCTGTTCATTTTGGAAACGCCGCTCTTTAGGGTACGCAATAAGCAGGAAACCATTTATTGCTACGACGAAAAAGAGAAGCAGGCAGCCATTGCCAAGCTGGGCAAGAATCCTGAAATCACCCGCTTCAAGGGTTTGGGTGAAATTTCGCCCAATGAGTTTGGCCAGTTCATAGGCAACGACATCCGCCTGCAACCTGTATTACTGGAGCAAGGCGATCATATCCAACAATTGCTGGAATATTACATGGGCAAAAACACCATGCAGCGCCAAGAGTTTATCATCGACAACTTGCGGGTAGAACTTGATTTAGTAGATTAATCATTGTAGGCAAATGCTTGAATTTCATACAGATTATAAAAGATACTTCGACATTCAGCTGGAGAATGCCCGCCGGTCGGTGATTCCATTTATTGAGCAGGGCAAACCGCTGAAGCCTGGCATGCAGTTGTTGGAAATCGGCTGTGGTCAGGGTAGCCTGTTGCGGGCATTTGCCGAAAAAGGGCTGCAATGTGTAGGGGTAGAAATGTACCCATTGTGGCTCGAAAAAGCCAACGAATGGCTGCAACCCGAACTGCAAAGTGGGCAGGTGCGGCTCATCAGCAGCAATATTTATGATGTAAATCCGGAGCAGGATTTGGGCACTTTGTTTGATGTGATTGTGTTGAAAGACGTCATCGAGCACATCCACGACCAGCCCAAACTCATTGCCTGGATGAAAACCTTTTTGAAGCCGGATGGGGTTATCTTTTTTGCCTTCCCGCCGTGGTACATGCCTTATGGTGGCCATCAGCAGGTGTTGCACGGATGGTTGGGCAAAACCCCGTACTGGCACTTGTTGCCCATGCCTGTTTTCAAATGGCTCCTCAAAACCAACGGCCACAAACCTGATGATTTGGTGGAAATCAAAGAAACGGGTATTTCCATTGAGCGGTTCGAACGCATTTTGCAACAAAGTGGCTACCGGAAAGTAAAGGAGCAGCAATGGCTCATCAACCCCGTGTATGAATACAAGTTTGGGTGGAAGCCTAAAAAGCAATGGGGGCTGGTAAATGCGCTGCCTTTCCTCCGTAATTTTTTCACGACCTGCAGCTACTACCTGGTGGCTGCCCAACGATAAAACGAGCACTATGATTCATATTGTGTTTAATGAACCCGATGTAGCGGCGTTGCAGCAGGCCATTGCCCTCGACGAGAGCTTACAGGGCGATGTGCAGGTGATTAAAGATGATTATGCCGTTGGCCCGCTGGCCGCTATGGACGATGCCGAAGGCTGGAAAGCCCGCCGCGACTGGTGGCGCATGCTGCTGGCCAGCACCGGCGAAGAGAATGTAGACGAACGCCTGAACATGGTGGATGATAAAATGACCTTGCACAACCTTACCAAGGCCCTCGATGAAAACGAACAGGAAGTGCTGTGGATTTGGGCGGCGCAAAACAAACACGATGTAAGCGGCTATTACTGGCTCATCAGTCAACTGCAGCCATGGCAGGGCCGGGTGTTCATTTTATACCTCAACAACCTGCCTTTCCTCAGCGATAAGGGCGGTATTTTTTACCCCCAATGGCTGAGTGAAATACCCGCCAAAGAGTTTTTAAAAGCAAAAAAACTGGCTCGCCTCGTTACCCCCAGCGAGTTTGAAGTAGATATAGACGAATGGAAAAAACAATGCCGCGATGGCCAAATGGTGCGGCTGCTGGAAGGCGGTAAAAAGCTGGGGCAAACCACCGAAGACTTTTATGATAAAGCCCTCGCCAAATATGTGCACGGCGATTTCAGCAAGGGCAGCAAAATCATCAATCAGTTTTTGAGCAAGGAAAAAGAAACCACCGGCGATGTGTACCTCACCTGGCGCCTCAAGCAATTGGTGGAGCCCAATGGCTGGGAGGTAAAGGGCGACCTGAACAAAACCGTTCGTGATTTTGAACTCCGCAACCCGGCCATGCCTTCGCTCAAAAAGAAGGGCGATGCCGCCGAAGAAGTAAGCGAATAATTAGACTGATATTGGGGTATTGATTGTACAACATACCAAATTGAAACCAACATGGCAACCGAGCAAAAAATAACAACCGACATAAAAGTGCCGAATAAAGATTTGGAAACATTGAAAATTCATTTCCCGCATTGTTTTGACAAAGACGGAAATTTTCAATTAGAAAAATTCAAGAATAACCTGACTGAAAAGGAAATCAATTTTTCTACCGAGAGTTATGGTTTAGACTGGTTAGGCAAAAGTTATGCAAGATTGTTGGCGAGCGACCCTGCCACCACTTTGCTAAAAGCAGACGAAACACATAACGCCTTACCCGAAAACGCCAACTCTGAAAACTTGCTGATAAAAGGCGACAACCTGGAAGTATTAAAGCACCTTGCCAACGCCTATTACGAACAAGTAAAAATGATTTACATAGACCCGCCTTACAACACGGGAAGTGATGGTTTTGTGTATTACGATGATAGAAAATTTACTGTAAAAGAATTACAAAACTTGATTGGCATTGATGCAGAAAAAGCAAAGCGGATTTTAGATTTTACAAAACAGAAGAGTAACAGTCATTCGGCTTGGCTAACTTTTATGTATCCACGTCTTTACATCGCAAAACAACTATTGAAAGATGATGGGGTAATCTTCATTTCAATTGGAGAGAACGAAGTTGCACAACTAAAGGTGTTACTGGATGAAGAAATTTTCGGAGAAGAAAATTTTATTTCCATAGTTCCAAGAATAGCAAAGAAAACTTCTGATAAAGGTACCTATTTTAAGCCCACTAAAGATTACCTTATTGTATTTGCAAAAAGTATTAATTATTTAGATGGCTTTGGCATTCCTAAGACCGATGATTTTAGTAAGTATACAGAAAAAGATGAAAAAGGCTTTTACAAAAAAAATGGGGCTTCATTGTACCAACCATCTTTAGACTCTCGACCTAATCAAAGATATTGGATTGAATGTCCTGATGGTTCCTTTGTAATTCCCCCTGGCAATAATTATCCTGAAGTAATTGAAGACGCTTCATATATAAAACCCCAAAGTAATGATGACAAAGTTTGGAGATGGAGTTGGCAAACCTATTTGGATAATAAAGACAAGTTAATATTTACCAAGGCAAGTTCTAAATCACCGTTAATAAATGAAAAGTTAGAACAATCCAAATGGAACATTTACGATAAAGTTTATTGGGATGACTTAGCAGACAAAACGAATTTACCTGAAGATATTATTTATGATTATAAGAACTCGCAGGCGACTAAACATTTACTGAGTTTAGGAATAGATTTCTCATTTTCAAAGCCGAAAGAACTTATTGAATACCTGATGAAAATAGTAAATGTGAAAAAAGATGAAATTGTGATGGATTTTTTCGCAGGTTCGGGCACAACTGGTGAAGCAGTAATGGATATCAATTTAAATGGAAATGGGAAGCGTAAATTTATTCTTGTTCAATTACCTGAGGTGATTACGGAGAAAAACAATAAGTCAATGTATGACTTTGTGAAAAATGAACTTAAAATAAGCGAACCAACAATATTTGATATTACAAAAGAGAGACTTATTAGAGCTGCTGCGAAAATTAAAAAAGAAAATAAGAATTATGAGGGAGACCTTGGCTTCAAAATTTTTGAAACAACTCCAATCTGGGAAGATTACAATTTTGAAGCAGAACAGTTTGACCCTTCGCAAACGCTGTTTGATGCTGGTAAACTAACCGAAGACGACATCAAAGCCTTACTCACTACTTGGAAAACCTATGACGGCATTGCCTTAACGCAAGAGTTGGAAAGTATTGATTTAAGTGGTTACACAGCTTATTACGGCAATGGCAGATTGTATCTGATGCACAAAGGCTTTACTACTGACAGCCTAAAAGCATTGTTGGAAAAGATAGACACTGACAAACATTTTGAACCTAAAAGTATCATCGCTTTTGGCTATCACTTGGAGAGCAAGAGTTTACGAGAGATTTCAGAAAACGTAAAAACTTACAACAACAAGAAGAAAAGCGACATTGACTTTATTACAAGGTATTAATATGAAGGGATTTAATTTTGAGAAGAACCTGAATCATCAATCACACGCAGTAGATAGCACTATTGCGGTGTTTGAGAATATTAGCCTTGTTCAGCCCACAGAAGCTGATAAGAACTACATCAATCCTGCATTTGATTTTACGACTGAAAGAACTTATCCCGAAAACATTAGAGCTATACAAGAAGATAACGGAGTTAATGAAAAAATAAAGCGTAACAGCAACATCATCGATATAATGATGGAAACTGGAACGGGTAAAACATACACTTACACCAAAACAATTTTTGAACTCAATAAAAACTACGGAATTTTCAAATTCATAGTAGTTGTTCCAACCTTATCCATCAAAGCAGGAACGATTGACTTTTTGAAATCGGACAGCAGCCGTGAGCATTTCAAGGAACAATATGGCAAAACACTTCATTTGCATATTGTAGAAAGTCAGAAAAACAGTAAGAGTAAAAAATCATTCATTCCACCTGCGGTAACCAGTTTTGTAAATGCGGGAGCCTTTGAGAAAAACAGTATTCAGGTTATGATTATCAACGCGGGTATGATTAACTCTGAAACAATGCAAAAAAGCTTTGACAAAGGATTGTTTGACAAATACACTGTTCCGTTTGATGCCATCGGAGCAACTAAACCTTTTATGATTATTGACGAGCCTCACAAATTTGGGCAAGGCAATAAGACTTGGGAGAACATTCAGAAAATGAAACCCCAATTTATCTTGCGTTATGGGGCAACATTTCAAGGTTATGAAAACCTGATTTACACTTTAACTGCGGTTGATTCGTTCAATAGAAATTTAGTAAAAGGCGTAATAGGGCACATCACAGAATTTAATGCAGGTGAAAACGCCATTGTAAAATTCATTGATTCAGACGGCACAGAAGCCAGTTTTGAATTGATTGAAAATGAAAAACGAAAAACGATAACAGTTACCAAAAAAGAAAGCCTCAAAAAGATTCATCCCGAAATGTCCGATTTGGGTATTGAAAACCTGAATAAAAGCACGGTTGTTTTGACAAACGGTTTAGAAATGAAAAAGGGCGACAAAATCAACCCTTATTCTTATGCGGAAAAGTTACAGGAAACAATGATTCAAAAGGCAATTAAACACCATTTTGAAATTGAAAAACAGCTATTGACAAGAGAAGTTAAGATTAAACCATTAACGCTTTTCTTCATTGACAACATAGACGAATACCGAAACAAAGAAGGATATATCCGAAAAACAGTTGAGCAATATATTAAAGCAGAAATTGCAGAATTGCTTAAGACAGAAAAGGACATTTTTTACAAGTCATATCTTGAAAAAACACTTTTAGATTTAGAACAACCATATCCAAATCAAAGAACACACGGTGGTTATTTTTCAAAAGACAATACAGAGAAAGACGAAGCCATTGAAAAAGAGATAAACGAAATTCTGCACGACAAACAAGCAATGCTTGATTTGGAAAATCCAAGACGATTTATTTTTTCAAAATGGACGTTGCGTGAAGGTTGGGACAATCCAAACGTTTTTCAGATTTGCAAACTCCGAAGCAGTGGCAGTGAAATTTCAAAACTTCAAGAAGTTGGTCGTGGCTTGCGTTTACCAGTGAATGAATATGGCAATCGAGTAAAAGACGAGCAATTTTATTTGAACTACTTTGTTGACTTTACCGAAAGCGACTTTGTAGATAAATTGGTGAATGAAATCAATCAGAAATCTGGAGCTATTTCCATTGAAGAAGTTCCTGATAAGCTTTCTGATCAAATGATTAAGAAGATTTGCGAGATATACGAAACAGCTGAAGATGAACTTTTGGAAGTTTTAGACGCTGACAATGTCATCACAAGAACAAATTCTTTCAAGACAGGCGGCTTTGACTACATCAAACAAAACTATCCAAGAATATTTGAAGGAGTAAACTCTAACAAGATTCGCAAAGCTACCGACCCAAAAAAGAAAGTTGTAGTTAGAGCAGAGAAATATCAAGAGCTGAAAGACCTTTGGGAAAAGCTGAATGAGAAAGTAATACTTGAATATAAGTTTGAGAACGAAGCCAACTTCAAAATTCTTTTTACAGATTTTTTGAAAGCACAAAAAGATAATTTCAATTCGGACGGACTTAACGAAAGAATTTCAAAAGTTGAAATCAAGGAAAACAAGGCTGTTGTAAACGATGATCCTGAATCTGTTTACGAGAGAAAAAGTATAGCTATTTCTGTACTTAAATACAGTGACTTTTTGAAAGAACTTTCAAAGATGCTGAACATAAATATTACAACATTGCATCAATCAATTATTGATGCAGGTACAGAGATCAATAAATATCTTAACCAATCAACACTAAGAATAATCAAGCAGAATTTTGATTTTTTCTTAATGTCAAAAGCCTTTGACAAGTATTCGATTGAATACAAAAAGGTTTCAAACAGCATACATCCAACCAAGCTGACAGACGGAAAAGGAAATGTGCTGAAAGAAATTTTTGCATCTGATGTTGGTGTGTTGTTTTCAGACGAAGAAGTTGCAGACTCTTACTTCTTTGAAGAATTGTATTATGATTCTGACTTGGAGAAATCAAACATCAAGACAGAAATAAAAGAAGTAATTGTGTTCACCAAAATCCCGAAGAACTCGATTAAAATTCCAGTTGCAGGTGGCAAATCATATTCACCTGACTTTGCCTATGTTTTGAAATTCAAAGACGGAGATCAAAAACTAAACTTCATTGTTGAGACCAAAGATGTAAACAGCAAAGACGGACTTCGGGACGAAGAAAAATTTAAAATCAAACACGCTGAAAAATTCTTTGACGGCAAAGTGAAAATTGATTTCAGGACACAGTTTAGTAATAATAGAATAGTCGACCTAATCAACAAGATTGTTTTAGATAAGGAGGAATGATTATTTAGTAAGTTTTAAAGTAAAAAGCACTCAACTATAGAATTTTTAAAATATTATGTCAGCGTTTGATCCAACCAAGGCCAATGACAATGAACTCACCGGGGTGGGCGATTTGTACAAAGGCTGGTTTTTAGATTATGCATCGTATGTGATTTTGGAACGGGCCGTACCGGCTGTGGAAGACGGCCTGAAGCCCGTGCAACGCCGCATACTGCATGCCATGAAGGAAATGGATGATGGCCGCTACAACAAAGTGGCCAACATTGTGGGCCAGAGCATGCAGTATCACCCGCATGGCGACATGAGCATTACCGATGCCCTGGTAAACATGGGCCAAAAAGACCTGCTCATTGATACACAGGGTAACTGGGGCGATGTACGCACCGGCGACGATGCGGCCGCTGCCCGTTATATTGAAGCCCGCCTCAGCAAGTTTGCGCTGGAAGTGGCTTTCAACGCCAAAACCACGGAGTGGCAGCTGAGCTACGATGGTCGCAAGCAGGAGCCTGTTACCCTGCCCATGAAGTTTCCATTGCTGCTGGCTCAAGGTGCAGAAGGCATTGCCGTGGGCTTGTCTACCAAAATTTTGCCCCACAACTTTATTGAGCTGTGCGATGCGGCAGTGAAATATTTGAAAGGCAAACATTTTGATCTCTATCCCGACTTTCAAACGGGTGGCCAGATTGATGTAAGCAATTACAACGATGGCAAGCGGGGCGGCAAAGTGAGGGTTCGTGCCCGCATTGAAGAGCTGGATAAGAAAACGCTGGTGATTCACGATGTGCCGTATGGCGTAACCGTGAGCAGCCTTATCGACAGCATTACCAAAGCCACCGAAGCCAAAAAAATTCAGGTAAAAAAAGTAACCGATGTAACCGCTGCCGAGGTGCGCATTTTGGTGGAGTTGCCCGCCGGCACTTCTACCGATATTACCATCGATGCGCTGTATGCCTTCACCGATTGTGAGGTGAGTATTTCGCCCAACGCTTGTGTGATTATCGATCAAAAGCCAAGGTTTGTAACGGCTACCGATTTGCTGAAATGGAGCACCGACAATACCAAAGGCTTGTTGCAAAAAGAATTGCAGATAAAACTGGCCGAGCTCAACGAAAAATGGCATTACACTTCGTTGGAAAAAATCTTCTTCGAAGAAAAGATTTACAAAGAGCTGGAGAAGAAGCATGAAACATGGGACAAAGTGCTGCAGTCCATCGACAAAGCATTTGCACCTTTCAAACCACGACTGAAAAGAGATATTTCAAAAGAAGACATCATCAAGCTGACGGAGAAGCCGGTGCGTCGTATTTACAAACTCGACATCGACGAACTCGATCAGCAAATCAAGGGTATTGAAGGAGAGATTGCGCAGGTGCAGTTCGATTTGGACCACCTAAATGATTATGCCATCAAATACTATGAAAACCTGAAAGCCAAGTTTGGCAAGGGCCGTGAACGCAAAACGGAAATCCGTTTGTTCGATACCATTCAGGTGCGTCAGGTAGCGGTGGCCAATGCCAAGCTCTATGTCAACCGGGCAGAGGGTTTCATTGGTACCGGCCTCAAAAAAGATGAGTTCGTTACCGATTGTTCCGACCTCGACGATATCATTTGCATTACCAAACGTGGCACCATGAAAGTGGTGCGGGTGAGTGACAAAGCCTTTATTGGCAAAGACATCATTCATGTAGCGGTCTTCAACAAAAACGATGAACGTACTACCTACAACATGATATATGTGGATGGCAAAAGTGGCGTGAGTTTTGCCAAGCGTTTTCAGGTAGGTGGTATTACCCGGGATAAGGAATACGATCTTACCAAAGGCACCGACAAGAGCCGGGTGCATTACCTTACGGTAAATGCCAACGGCGAAGCCGAAGCAGTACGGGTAAACCTGAGTCCTACTTGTACTGCTCGTATCAAAGAGTTTGAATTTTACTTTGAAGAGCTGGCGATAAAAGGGCGTGCAAGTTTGGGCAATCAGGTTACAAAGTATCCCATCAAATCGGTGCGGTTTAAAGAGGCCGGCCGCTCTACTCTCGAAGGCCGCCGCCTGTGGTACGACGACCAGTTTGGCCGGATTAATACCGATGAAAAAGGTTTGTACCTCGGCATGTTTGAAGGTGACGACAAACTGCTGGTGATTTATACCAATGGCACTTATGAAATCACCGATCAGGAACTGACACAACGTTTTGAAGCAGACAATGTATTGCTGATAGAACGCTTCGATCCCGAACGCATCATCACCGCCATTTACTTCGATAGCGACAAAGTGCAGTTCAATATCAAGCGTTTTAAAATAGAAACCACCACACTCAAAACCAAATTCCAGTTTATCAAAGAAGGCAAGGATAACTACCTTGAATTGGTGACCACCGATGAAGAGCCGACCCTGATTTTGAAAACCGGAAAAGGTGCCACTGCCGAAACGCAGAAATTGAAAGTAAGCAGCCTGATAGATGTGATGGGTTGGAAAGCCGTGGGCAATAAACTGGTAGATAAGAAGGCCGTAGAAATGGAGTGGGAGCGACACGACGGACCACCCACGCAAAAAGAATTATTTGAGTAATGCTGCACAGCTGGCTACTTCCCGAAGGTATGGCTGCTCCTGAGCAGGCAAAGCGCATTGTGTCGCTGGTGCCCTCGCTTACCGAGTGGTTGCATACACTGGGGCTGGAGGAGGAAACTGTAGGCATCACCAAGTTTTGCATTCGCCCCGATGAATGGTTTCGGCAAAAGACCAGGGTTGGGGGCACCAAAAATGTACATGTGGATGAGCTGCTGGCGTTGCAACCAGATTTGGTGATTGCCAGCAAAGAAGAAAATGTAGCTGAACAGGTGCAAGCCATTGCACAGCAAGTGCCTGTGCTGCTTACGGATATAGAGAACCTCGAAGATGCTTTGACCAGCATGCAACTGATTGCTGACATTGCCCATCGGAGTGAAGCAGCAAAAGCGTTGTTGGCGCAAATTCAAATGGATTTTGCCACCGCTTTACCGCAGGCCGGCCGGGCTTTGTACCTCATTTGGCGGGAGCCATACATGAGTGTGGGTGGAGATACCTTCATTCATGCCATGTTGCAAATGGCCGGTTGGGAAAATGTATGCGGGCATCAATCCCGTTATCCAACTTTCACATTGGCAGAAATGCAGGCATTACAACCCGATGTGTTGCTCCTGAGTAGCGAACCATTTCCGTTTAAAATCAATCACGTTCTGGAGCTGTCGGCTCATTTTCCACACACCCGAATTTGCCTGGTAGATGGCGAAATGTTTAGTTGGTATGGCAGCAGGCTGTTGAAATCCATGTCGTATTTCAAAGAGTTGCACTGGCAATTGACCTAATTGGCGGTTCCTGAATACCAATATGCTGAGTTTGTACAAGAGTCTTTACTTTTACCCGCTTTAATTTTCGAGTATGAGCACCAAAGAGAAACAGTTGGAAGAATTTGAGAGTCGGTTGACAGGCGATGATTTAGCAGCCAATACCACCGAAGACTCAAGGCTTTCCTGGTTTAAGCGTAAGCACAAAGGCATTACTACTTCTACATCGGAGAAGCGGGAAACCCCCGATGGTTTGTGGACGATGTGCCCATCGTGCAAGTTTACCTGCACTACCATTGAGCTCAAAGAGAACTACTACGTTTGCCCCAAGTGCAATCATCATCACCGTATTGGCAGCGATGAATATTTCGAAATCCTTTTTGACGAAAAAGAATACCAACGTTTGTTCGACGAAATCCGCAGCAAGGACTACCTCGGCTTTGTGGATTTGAAACCGTATCAAAAACGACTGGAAGAAACCTGGTCAAAAA
This sequence comes from Bacteroidota bacterium, assembly GCA_020161435.1. GTDB lineage: Bacteria > Bacteroidota > Bacteroidia > Chitinophagales > Chitinophagaceae > Phnomibacter. The sequence goes on from JAIUNV010000005.1 coordinate 280,177, forward strand.
CCGACCTGCACGATAGCATGAGTGTGGCGTATGGCAAAGTGGGCGGCTTTGATTTGGTAGTGGCTTGTATGGATTTTGAATTCATTGGTGGTAGCCTCGGCAGTGTAATGGGTGAAAAAATATGCCGTGCTGCCGACTATTGTCTGGAGCACCGCATTCCGTTTATGATCATCAGCAAGAGCGGTGGTGCCCGTATGATGGAAAGTGCCTTCAGTCTTATGCAACTGCCTAAAACATTGGGTCGCTTGTCGCTGCTTTCTGATGCAAAGATTCCATACATTTCTCTGTGTACCGACCCCACATTCGGTGGCACCACGGCTTCGTTTTCTATGCTGGGCGATATCATCATTGCAGAGCCCAATGCCCTCATTGGTTTTGCAGGCCCGAGGGTAATTAAAGAAACCATCAAGAAAGATTTACCGAAAGGATTTCAGCGGTCAGAGTTTTTGCTCGAACATGGTTTCCTCGATTTTATTGTAGACAGAAAAGAACTGAAAGCAAAGCTGGCGCAAATGCTGGATTTGTTTCAGCACTAAATAACAGAAGCGCCAATTGCGGCGCTTTTTTTAACGGGATGGTGTAGCATGGCAATCAGTAACAAACAGGCATATCACGAATACTTCATTGAGCAAACCTATACGGCGGGGCTGGTGCTTACCGGTACCGAAGTAAAAAGCTTACGGGCAGGCAAAGCCAGCTTCAATGATGCCTATTGTTTGTTTCATAAAGGCGAGCTGTATATTAAAAGCCTGCACATCAGCGAGTACAAGTTGGGCACCATTTACAACCACCTACCCACGCAGGAACGCAAATTGCTGCTTACCAAAAAAGAATTGAAAAAGCTGGAAGCCAAAATGAAAGAGAAGGGCTACACGATTGTGCCCCTTAAAATATTTTTTGCAGAAAGCGGCTACGCCAAAATTGAAATTGGTTTGGGCAAGGGTAAGAAGCTACACGACAAGCGGGAAACCCTCAAGCAAAAAGATGTGGACCGCGAAATTAAACGCTACATCAAGCGGTAAACGATGCGGCTGCTTGTCTTTATATGCTTGCTTGTATTAGTGCTGCAGTCTTGCATGCAACAGCGCATTGCAAAGCATTTTCCTGCAATCAATCATTCTTCAGCATGTAGCGGCACACAGTTTTTTGCATTGGCCAAAAGTTATAATTGGCAGCAGCGGGATTCGCTGGCCATGGAGTGGTTTATGCAAGGCCATGTGCCCGATTTCTTTCTTCGCTTTGCACCCATTCGGGTAACCATGAAAGACAGCAACGGGCATGCGTTTCGATTGACTTATTGGGTATCTCCCGATTATTTTGTGGTAGGCAACAATGAAGATTGGGTGCGGGTACCTATTACGCCAATGGCTGCTCAACGCCTGCTCGATACAGTGCATGCCATACTGCCCACCCGCAAAATGGTGGATGATACTTACCTGCAATCAACAGTGAAACTGGCACCATTGCCCATGTTTGTTTTTCGGGACAGTAGTGTTACCATGTATCAGCATCACCTTATGATAGAAGGCCAGCGCCAACAACGCAAAGGATTAATTGCTGGTATAAAAAAAGATGTGGTCACCACTTCAAAATTGCTAACTGACAAACGTGCTAATCGGGTGGCCATTTATGGATGGCATCAACCCAATGGACAACCGATTCAGCCTTTGTACACCGGGCATGTAAACTGGTATGTTGATTACAGCCACGGCATTCGCTTTGTGCATGCCACTGGTAAACTCAATGGTAAAAAAGTGCAGTTAACAAACCTGCTTTCGAATCCGCAACTCGCAGCATTGCTCTGCACCGAAGACAGTTGCGGTTATGTACGCTTCTAAAGATGCTTTGCAATTTCTCTTTCTACTTCATCTAAGAAGCCTTTCGTACATCATATTTGCCGTTCATGAATTGGTCAGGAAAATGCGCCATTCAGGCACAATTTGGTTTTTGAGCCGCATGATGTGAAGCAGTTTTACAGCCTTCATATCAAACGAACGCACATGAAAAACACACCAATCATTACACTGCTGTTATTGTTTTTGCTGCCTGCTTTGGCCATGGCACAACCCACAGGAAAAGTAAAAGGTACGGCTAAAGAAGGGGCTACTATTTCGTTATTAAAAGCCACGGACTCTGCAGTGGTGAAGATGGCTGTGGCAGGTAGCGGCGGCCAATTTGAAATGGAACAATTGAGTTGGGGCAACTACCTGTTACAAATACATGCAGTTGGTTTTGAAGCATACATCTCGAATAAGTTTTCGCTGAATGATGCGGCGCCGACCTACGATGCTGGAATGCTAAAACTACAACCACTCAGCAATGAACTCAACAATGTAACGGTAACGGCCCGCAAGCAAATGGTAGAAGTACAGGCCGATAAAACTGTTGTGAATGTGGATGCTATGATTTCGAACACCGGTGCCACTGCATTGGAAGTGTTGGAAAAATCGCCTGGCATTTCGGTAGACAGAGATGGTAATATCAGCATGCGGGGCAAGCAGGGCGTAATGGTATTGATTGATGGCAAACCCAGTTATTTAACGGGTGCCGATTTGGTAAACCTGCTCAGCTCCATGACGGCCAATCAACTCGATCAGATTGAACTGATGACCAACCCTCCGGCCAAGTATGATGCGGCGGGTAATGCAGGCATCATCAACATCAAAACCAAAAAGAGCAGGCAGCGTGGCTGGAATGGCAACCTGAATTTGAGCTACGGGCAAGGAAAATATGAGAAGCTCAACAACAGCCTCAACCTCAATTACCGCAACGAAAAATTGAATGTGTATCTGAATTACAGCCAGCGGCATTTCAAAGATTTCAATAACCTGCTTATCAATCGTACCTACTACGATGCCACAGGAAAAGATGTGCAGGGCTATTTTGAGCAGCCCACGTATTTGCTCATCACGGGTAATCACAATAACCTGAAGGCTGGCATGGATTTGTACCTGAGTAAGAAAACAACACTTGGTTTTTCAGCGAGTGGTTTCATTTCGCCCAGAAGTTTTGATGGCAAAAGTATCGGCCATTTGAAAGGTGCCGATGCGGTGACTGACTCGTCTACTTATACCTTTAGCGACAATGGCAATCGTTGGCAAAATGCCGCCTTCAACATCAACCTGCGGCACAGTTTTTCAAAGAATAGTGAGCTCTCTGCCGATGTAGATTACAACCGTTACGACATGGCGAATAATCAGTTGTTTACCACGCAAATTGTACAGCCATTGGGTCAGGTAACGTTCAATGAATTGCTGAAAGGCAACCTGCCATCCGTTATTGATATCTATGCTGCCAAGGCTGATTACAGCTATACTACCAGCAAAGGGGTGAAGTTAGAAACCGGTTGGAAATCGAGCTATGTACGCACCGACAACACTGCAGATTATTTCTTGTGGGCCAACAGCAACTGGAAGCCGGACTATGATAAAACCAATCATTTTGAATACAAGGAAAACATCAATGCTGTGTATATCAACAGCAATAAAAGCTTTGGCAAGCTGAGTGTGCAGGCAGGTTTGCGTTTTGAAAATACCAATTACAAAGGCTATCAGCGGGGTAATCCACAAAAGGCAGATTCATCGTTCACCAACAACTACAATAAGTTGTTTCCAACGGTGTACCTCAGCTATCCGCTTGATTCAAATCATACGGTGAACCTGAATGTTGGCCGTCGTATTGATCGTCCGGCGTACCAGCAAATGAATCCTTTTTTATTCTTCATCAATAAGTATACGTATCAGGTGGGCAACCCCTTTATTCAGCCACAGCTCACTACTACTTTCGAGCTGACACATACGTACAAAAACTGGTTGACGACCACCATCAACCACAGTGAAACCAATAAGTACTTTTCTCAAATTTTCAGAACGGAAGGTGAAGTAACCATACTGACGCAAGGCAACCTGGCCAGAATGCGCAACACTAGCCTCAGCATCAATGCTCAGTTGAATCCCACCAAGTGGTGGTCGGCCAATGTGAGCGGAACACTGAATAAAAGAGTGGTAAAAGGAGTGGGCAACAATGCCGATTTTGCCAGCGATAATGTGAGTTTTTCTGCCAATGCCAACAATAACTTTAAGCTTGGCAAGGGATGGAGTGCTGAACTATCGGGCAATTACAATTCCCGTTCTGCAGATGCGCAGTTTGTAATTGCAGGCTTTGGTCAGGTGTCGGCAGGCATTGCCAAACAGGTGTTGAAAAGCAAAGGCAGTGTAAAGTTGAATGTGCGGGATATTTTCTTTAGCCAAATCATCAATGGAGATATCCGCTATCAAAATGTGCGGGAGCATTTTAAACAAAGCCGGGATTCAAGAGTGGTGACCCTTTCTTTCTCATATCGCTTTGGCAAAAACTTTAACGACAACCGCCGCAAAACAGGTGGCAGTAGCGAAGAGCAACAGCGGGTAGGTGTTGGTGGTTAATGCAAAATTCCGCTACAAACAAAAGGCCGCTGATTATTACATCAGCGGCCTTTTTATAATGCTATCAATGATTAATCGAAATAACTGAGGTTGGTTTTTGGGGTCAACACTTTCAGCGTTTCAAACATCAGTTGAATGGTGCTTTCGATATCTTTTTTGTGCAGCATTTCTACCGTGGTGTGCATGTAGCGCAGCGGGATAGAAATGAGGACCGAAGGACAACCATCATTGCTGTAAGCAAAGCTGTCGGTATCGGTGCCAGTGCTGCGGCTAAGGGCCCGCCATTGCACATCAATTTTCTTTTTGTCGGCTACATCTTCTACCAGGCCCAACAGTTTGTTGTGAATGGCAGGCGCATACGCCAGTGATGGACCTTTGCCGCAAGCCACATCGCCTTCAATGTTTTTGTTGATGAGCGGCGTAGTGGTATCATGCGTTACATCGGTTACAATGGCCACGTTGGGTTTGATGCGGCGGGCAATCATTTCTGCACCACGCAATCCAATCTCTTCCTGCACGGCATTTACCACGTATAAAGAGTAGGGGAGTTTGATGTTGTTTTCTTTGATGAGACGGGCCACTTCGGCAATCATAAAACCACCTACTCGGTTGTCGAATGCACGGGCAATGAGGTAGTCGTTGGCCAGTTCATCAAAGCCATCCTGATAGGTAACAACGGCACCTATATGAATGCCGAGTTCTTCTACTTCTTTTTTGCTGCGGGCACCACAATCGAGCCATAGGTTATCGGTGCGTGGGCTAGGTTCTTTAGTATCGGCAGTACCAATTCGTGTATGAATAGCCGGCCAGCCAAACACCGCTTTCACTGGTCCTTTTTTACCATGAATGAGCACCCGCATCGAAGGTGCAATCTGATGGTCTACACCGCCGTTACGTTTCAGGTACATCAATCCAGCGTCCGTGATGTAGTTTACAAACCAGCTGATTTCATCCACGTGAGCTTCAATCACCACTTTAAAATCCTGCCCCGGATTGATGATGGCAGCGGCCGAACCATAAGGATCTGTAAACTGCTCATCGCTGTATTGCTTTACATAATCGAGCCAAACCTGCTGCCCGCTTTTTTCAAAACCCACAGGGCTGGGTGTATTCAAATAATTTTTCAGAAACTGATACGATGCAGCGGGAATGCCTCCCTTTTTACTGCCTTCTTTTTTCTTACTTTTTGCCATATTTCTAAATGATTGTTTACGTAGAACGAATGTAAGTATCCAACAAGCCAATGCCAAGGAAAGTTGGCTGCAGTATCAACTGCACATCAAGCCACAGAAAGCGCAGTGGTGCTTTGGGTTGATGAAGCGCCCTGATACTCCACCACACAATGAGACACCAGTACAATAAATGCACCGCTATGAATAGAATGGATAATTGAAACTGGAATTGATACACCAGCAACAGCATGGCGCCAATACTGCCCAGGAGCAGTATGATGTTTTTCAGCGCTTCTAGACTCCACACTTGTAGCAACGAACGATTCATATACTCTTGATCGATAGCGGCATCGCGGTTGTCGAAAGGAATGGTAATCATAATGAGAAAGCAAACCCGAAACATTAATAGCAGCATCAATTCAGGAGTCCGTTCATCCCAACTTTTCAAATCGAAAAGGGTACAGAAAAAAGACCATACAAAAGCCAGCATGCATATCTTCCAGATGCCGTTGTTTTTCCAGCGTTTCATGCGTGTAAACGGCAGCACGGGAAAGCTGTACGCCAGCGACAAGAGTACAGTGATACCAACCACTTTCAATTGCGTAGTACTCAATTGTAATGGTAAGTAAACATGACTCACAGCTATTGCTGCAGCATTTAAAATCAGCAATGCCGGCCAATATTGCAACCAAAATTGCTGCCGGGGTGTGGGCTGCAATTGATGGCTAATGACCTTAGTGTAGAGGTCGTGGAGGTTGTAAAAAGTATAACAGGCTATTGCCGCCCAAACCAGCTGCTTGGCAATAATGTGTGCAGGATGCATTTGCAGTTGAACCTGCCACAATAAAGCAGCCGCAGCAATGGCAATGAGCACATTGCTGTAATAAAGAACGAAGATGCTTTTGCGCAGCAAATTAATTGCGGATGATTAGTGGTTTGTCGGTGCTGATGGTGTCACTCACGTTTTTGGCTTTGTCTTTAATCCAGAAATAATAGGTGGTAGTGTCGGGACGGCCGCAAGCCGGGCTGGGCATGGCTACAAAACCAGAAACAAACTGACCATTCACAAAATTGATTTCAAATTCGCCTTTTGTATTTGCAGTAGCAGGAAAAGCGGGCACAGGATAGCCAAGGGTTCGATTGCTGGCATTACAACCTTTGGCACTACTTCTTATAAAAATGCTATCGGTTAAATCGCCTTCTTTATCGGTAAATTCAAGTCGGAAAGTAATGAGTTGGCCACGGGCTACATCGTAGCTGTCAGCCTTCAGAAATGTCAACTGCGGCTTACTGGTAAACTTGCCTTTTCCACAAGCATACAAAAGCGTTAGTACAGCAAATAATGCGCCTACCGTTAAAAGTGATAATCTTTGATGCGACATAAACCAAATGTAATAATAAGTTGAATGTAGCTGCAGGCAGTTCATTGCCCAAACATATTTTTAACGTAACACCAAACGATTTTGTTGCAACAGCCATGCTGGCATATCAGCATCAGCTGCAACACAATGCGGTATACCGGCAATATGTGCAAACCATCCACAGGTACAGCAATGTTCCTTCAAGCCTTACAGACATTCCTTTTTTGCCCATTTCTTTTTTTAAAACACATGCTGTACAATCATTTGATGGCGTAGCCGAAATGATTTTTACCAGCAGTGGTACCACAGGCATGCAACAAAGCCGCCATCTGATAAAAGCGCTATCGATGTATGAGCAAAGTTTTGTGCAAGGGTTTACCCGGGCTTATGGCGACCCTTCACAATTTGCCTGGCTGTGCCTGCTGCCATCATACATGGAGCGTAGCGGCTCATCGCTCATTTACATGGCAGAACATTTTGTACGCCATAGCCAACATAAGGAAAGTGGTTTTTTTCTTCAAGCGGATGAGTCATTAATTGAACGACTCGAACATTGCAGGCAACACCAAATTCCAACCGTTTTGCTGGGTGTGAGTTTTGCACTGCTCGATTTTGCGGAGCGGCAGCAACATATTGATTTAAGCCACTGTATTATTATGGATACCGGCGGTATGAAAGGCCGTAGAAAAGAACTCACACGGGCCGAATTACATGATTATTTGCAGGAAGCATTCAATGTGCCTGCCGTTCACAGCGAGTATGGCATGACGGAATTGTTGAGTCAGGCATATTCAAAAGGTCATGGCCGTTACTATCCACCTGCATGGATGAAAGTGTTGGTGCGCAGCGAAGAGGACCCTTTTGACCTACACGATACTGGTGCCGGGTTACTGCTGGTATTAGATTTGGCCAACATTCATAGTTGTTGTTTTATTGAAACGCAAGATGTGGGCCGGGTATACGATGACGGCAGTTTTGAAGTACTTGGCCGCATGGACAATTCGGATATTCGTGGTTGCAGCCTGTTGTTGCTATAAACAAAAAGCCCGGTCACTGTTTGTGCCGGGCTTTTTTACAAATACGTTGGAATTAATTGTAGGCTTTTACCATAAACACGCAGTCTTGCAAACGCTTGATTTGCTCAACCCGGTCAAGGTTGCGAATGCTTGATTTACCGGGTATTTGCAGGTCTTTAAATGCACTGTCTTTTTTCAGTTCTTCAATAGCCCGATTAATATTGCTGGCTTTGGTAGCAAACACCACATCATCCGACTGGCGGTCGCGGGTAGAAAGGATGCCAATGATGTTGCCATTCTTATCTAACACAGGGCCACCGCTGTTGCCGGGGTTAGCACTGATGGATAATTGAATGCTCAATGAATCATCATTATAGCCAGAGCCTGCACTCAAATACCCACGGTTGTATACAATGCTGTTTCTTGGGTAGCCGAGGGTAAACAATTCTTCGCCGAGGTCTGCGTTATTTTTTCTGATGCCGTAGGGCAAAGTGGTTTTGGCTTTCCAGTCAGCATCGGCGATTTGTAAAATGGCAATGTCATTCGCTGGATCGGTGAACACGGTTTTGGCTACATACTCGTGGCCATTGTTTACAACAATTAAGGTAGTAGAACCATTTACCACGTGATAGTTGGTGGCCAGGTATCCATCGCCATCAATCAAAAAGCTGGTGCCGCTTCCCACTGGTTCGCTTTCAGGCGATTTGCCAGAAGGTGCTGTGATTAATTGATTGATTTTTTGTCCTTGTACATTTTGCCGGTTTTCCAGTGCGTTCAGCTTGCGGCTTAGGTTCTGTAAATCTTTTACCGATTTGGGTGCAAACAACTGCATAGCAGCACTAATGCTCAATGCGGTAATGCCCGCAATAGAAGCGGCTACACCAATGGTGCGTTTGTACCTACGCCAAAACTCTACCACTGTAGCGATTTTGGGTTCGGCGGTTGTTTCCATACTAATAAGCTGCTGCTCCAGTAAATGGTTGTGCACAGCTTGCAGCTGGTGCTTTATTTTTTTTGTTTCACCATAGTGCTCCAGTTGTTGCAAAAAGGCGTGCTGCTCCACCACCAGCTGATCAATTTCAGCGTGCTGGCTGCGTAATGCTTCGAAGCGAAGACGTTCATCCTCGTTCATTTCATTGCGCAGGTAGCGTTCAATCGCATCCAAAATCACCAGATCATCCATTGCTAACGGTCTTTATTATATTGAGCAAAAAACAATTTCTTCAATCTCATCAGGCATTTGTACTTCTGGTTTTTAGCATTGTCGGCATTGGTATATCCAAACTCTTCTGCTATATCTACCATCTGCTTCTTTTGTAAATAAAAAGCTTCCAGCAGGCTTTTGCAAGGTTCACCCAAGTGCCGCATGGCTGTATCCATCATGTCAAAGTCTATGTCCTGCTTGGCTTTTTCTTCTATTTCTTCTTCTACAGGTACCAGGTCTTCCATGTTTTCTACAGGAGTTCCAAACCTGCTCTGCTGTTGCAGCTTTTTAAGCCAAAGCCTGCGGCAGATAGAGTAGAGGTAAGTTTTGATTTGACAGGTAAGTGTAAACTCAGGGTCTTTACTTTTTTCGTAAAGCACCACCATCGCTTCCTGAAAAATATCTCTGGCGTCGTCGAAAGTGCCATTGTTTTGCACCACGAATGTTTGTACCAAACCGAAATTTTCGCGGTATATGGATTCTACATCCCGGTGATCGTTCCGGGCTAAACCTTCCAGCAACTTTTTTTCCTTACTATACTCTTTCACCGAATTCCGCTTTTAATTCCAGATGCTAAATATGGTAACCCATGTATATCATGATATACCATAAAAAGGAAGTAGCACTTCTCAAAATAATTGGTAGTTGCAAATGTACAGGTCATTTACAGAAAATATTTTTCACTTTAATTAATTGAAAATGAAGTATTTAGGTGAAGGAGTAAAAAAAACTAAGATTTTTTTTTGCCTTGCAGGTTACCTTTTTTCAGTACAGGAATTATTACTCAAACATTAAAAACAAATTCAAATGAAAAAGTTGCTCTTCGTTGCCTTCATGGGTGCCCTCGTAGCTTGTGGCGAAACTGCTACTGAAACTACAACTACTGACTCTGCTGCTGCTCCTGTAGCTGACACTACTGCTCCTGTAGCTGCTGACACTACTGCTCCTGCAGATTCTACTGTAGCTGCTCCTGCTGCTGACAGCGCTGCTCCTGCTAAGTAATTAGCCAACAATTATGCTATGGCGCAATCCCCTTGCTTGCCAGGGTAGCCAAATACAGCATTCAAGAATTTTTATATGGCAAGCAATCGTTAGGCCGTTCTGATTCTTCAGAATGGCTTTTTTTTTCCAACCAATGCCCGTCGCCGGTTGGAAAATGAAAGTCGGAAATAACAGCTACAAAAAAAAGAGGAATTGATTACAAGTCAATTCGCAAGAAACTGTAGAAATAAGGTGTTTGTTTTCAATGAATACTTTGAAGGAGTGGAAATTCTTGAATGAATTCAGGAAGTTGTCAATTTCTGTCAAAAAAAATCTTGGCTGGTTTTTGGCACCGCTTTATATTTGCTGCAATGAATAAGTGGTTTACATACGCCGGTTTTTATTTTTTCTACTTTACCAAGTGTAAGGCGGACCGGAACTAGTATGTACAAGTAATCAGAAAAAACTTAGCACAATACAGGCCCCGGTCCGAAAGGTCCGGGCTTTTTATTTTTATGAAAAAGGCAAGCAACGACGCAGTAACACAGCACATCGCCATTCAAGGTTATGAAGGCAGTTTTCACCAAGAAGCAGCCCGCCGTTTTTTTGGTAAGCAAACCGTGGTTATTCCCTGCGATACTTTTCGACAGGTGATACAGCAAACCATCAACCGCAGTGAAGCTAATGGCGGTATGATGGCCATCGAAAATTCAATTGCCGGCAGTATTTTACCCAACTATACGCTGCTGCAAAAGCACCCGGTAAAAATTATAGGTGAAGTGTACCTCCACATCAAACAGCATTTGCTGGCCAACAAAGGCGTGAAGCTGGAGGATATAAAAGAAGTACAATCGCACCCCATGGCTATTTTGCAGTGCATGGAGTATCTGGAAACCCAGCCGCAGTTTAAGCTGATCGAAACAGAAGATACAGCCCTGAGTGCCAGGCATGTGGCGCAGCGCAAAAGCAAATACCAGGCAGCCATTGCCGGTAAATTGGCCGCCGAATTATACAACCTCGACATTCTTGTTCCTAACATACACACCCAAAAAAATAACTACACCCGTTTTCTGGTATTGAAGCACGAAAAAGAAGTAGAACCTGTAGAAGGTGCCGACAAAGCATCGTTGAAATTTCATACCGATCATTCAAGAGGCAGCCTTGCCAAAGCGCTGGCCATTATTGCCGATGCTGGCATCAATCTGAGCAAGTTGCAAAGCATGCCCATACCCGGTACAGAATTCATGTACTCTTTTTACGCCGACATGGAGTTTGGCGATTTGAACCAGCTGAATACGATGCTGAAGAAACTGGAAAAAGCCACTGAAAGTGTAACGCTGTTTGGCATTTATAAAAACGGAAAACTGAGTTGATATGCAATTGGCTAACCGATTGAATGGAATTGGAGAATATTATTTTTCGCAGAAGCTGCGGGAAATAGATACGATGAATAAAGCAGGGGATAATGTCATCAATCTGGGCATTGGTAGTCCTGATTTGCCACCACATCCCGAAGTGATTAAAGTATTGCAGGAAGAAAGTGCCAAGCCGAATGTGCATGCCTATCAGAGTTATAAAGGCTCACCTATTTTGCGTCTGGCCATTGCCGATTGGTATCAAAACTGGTACAATGTACAGCTCGATGCCGACACCGAAATTTTGCCACTCATTGGTTCAAAAGAAGGCATCATGCACATCTGTATGACCTACCTCAATGAAGGAGATCAGGCATTGGTGCCCAACCCCGGATATCCAACCTATCGCAGTGCGGTAAAGCTGGCTGGTGGTGAGTGCGTTGATTATGCATTGACAGAGGCCAACAATTGGCAACCCGATTTTGAAGCACTCGAACAACTCGACCTGAGCAAAGTGAAACTCATGTGGGTGAACTATCCTCAAATGCCCACTGGTCAGTTGCCCGATGCTGCTGTGTTTGCAAAACTCATTGCCTTTGGTAGCAAGCACCAGATACTCATTTGCCACGACAATCCATACAGTTTCATTTTGAATAATGAACCCGTAAGCTTGTTGGCGCAGCCCGGTGCAAAAGACATTGTGCTCGAACTCAACTCCCTCAGCAAAAGCCACAACATGGCGGGTTGGAGAGTGGGCATGTTATGTGGTGCTGCCGATCGAATTAACGAAGTACTGCGATTTAAAAGCAACATGGACAGTGGTATGTATTTGCCGCTGCAACTGGCGGCTGCCAAGGCTTTGCAGGTAGATAACAGCTGGTACGATACTGTGAATGAAGAGTACAAGAGACGAAGAGAACTGGCCTATCAATTGTTGGATTTATGCGGTTGTACTTACAGCAAGCACCAGGTAGGTATGTTTTTGTGGGCCAAAGTGCCTGCATCGTTTGAAAATGGTTTTGCTTTCAGCGATCATTTCCTATACAAAGCAAAAGTGTTCCTTACTCCAGGTGGTATCTTTGGCAGCTCCGGCGATGGCTACTGCAGAATTAGTTTGTGCAGCAGCGAAGCCCGCATCAAAGAAGCCATTTCGAGAATTGAAACGATTATATAAATACAAGTGCGTTAGCATTTGACTTGTTGGGAAACCAACAAACGAAATTTTGAACAGATAATGAAAGTAGCAATAGTGGGCGTGGGGTTGATTGGCGGATCTGCAGCATTGGTATTGCGGCAGAAAGGTCTGGCCACGCATATTATTGGTGTAGAAGCCAGCCCGGCGCATGCCGCCAAAGCCATCGAGTTGGGTATTGTAAATGAAGTGCTGCCCCTGCATGAAGCCATTGCCAACAGCGAAGTAGTCATCCTTGCAGTACCAGTAGACAGTGCTATTGATGTATTGTTGCCCGTGCTCGACCTCGTTACCACTCAAGTGGTCATGGACATGGGCTCCACCAAAGCACAAATTATTGATGCTGTTGCATCGCATCCAAAGCGGGGCCGCTTTGTAGCAGCGCACCCCATGTGGGGTACCGAGTTTAGCGGTCCGGAAGCAGCAACCGTGTATGCTTATGCCGGAAAGGCAGCCATTATTTGTAACGCATCAGACAGTGATGCAGATGCCTTAGCCACTGCAGAGCAATTATTGAAAAACATAGGCATGTACCTGGTATATATGGATGCACACGACCATGACGTACACACTGCCTATATCAGCCACATTTCACACATTACTTCTTTTGCACTGGCCAATACAGTGCTGGAAAAAGAAAAAGAAGAACAAGCCATTTTTGAGCTGGCCAGCGCCGGTTTTGAAAGCACAGTGCGTTTGGCCAAAAGCAACCCCGATATGTGGGTGCCCATCTTTCGGCAAAACCGCGACAATGTACTGGATGTGCTCAATGAACACATTGCACAGCTGCGCAAATTCAAAGCTTGTTTGGAAAAAGAAAATTGGGATTATCTGCGAGAGTTGATTGGCAATGCCAACAATATCAAGCGTATTTTAAAATAGAAAAAATGTGCTGCAGGCCTGGGCGGTGTGTGGCACGAATTAAACAACATGAGTGACTTTAGCACATTGGGCCTGAATGACCAACTCCTTGCCGGTATTGTAAAGCTTGGATTTGAAACGCCAACAGAAATTCAAACAAAAGCAATTCCGCTGCTGCTGCAGGGAACCCGCGACTTTGTAGGTCTTGCACAAACTGGTACTGGTAAAACCGCAGCATTTGGTTTGCCTCTACTGCACCTGATCGACAAAACACAGAAACATCCACAAGCATTGGTGGTTTGCCCTACCCGTGAGTTGTGTATGCAAATTGTAAAAGACCTCGAATCATTTGGCAAAGCTGGCGGCGGCGCCAAGGTTTGCGCAGTGTATGGTGGTACTTCTATCACACAGCAAATTCGTGATTTGCGTCACGGTGTACAGATTGTTGTTGCTACCCCCGGTCGCCTCATCGACCTCATCGAACGCAAAGCTATCGATCTTACAAAGATTGGTTATGTGGTGTTGGATGAAGCTGACGAAATGCTGAATATGGGCTTCAAAGAAGACATCGATTTCATTTTGGAATACACACCCAACCGCAACAGCATGTGGTTGTTCAGTGCTACTATGCCACCTGAAATACGCAACGTGGCCAAGCGTTTTATGAACCAGCCGGTGGAAGTGAGTGTAGGTAAAATGAATACCACCAATGTCAACATCGACCACCAGTATTTTGTAACAGCACAACCGCACCGTTATGAAGCACTGAAACGCTTGATTGATTTCAATCCTGACATCTACGGCATCATTTTTACCCGTACTAAAATGGATGCACAGGAAATTTCTGACCGCCTTACCAGAGAAGGTTACAACGTAGATTCTTTACATGGCGATTTGAGCCAGCAGCAACGCGACCGGGTAATGAACGGCTTTCGCAGCAAGGCTTTGCAGCTGGTAATTGCCACCGATGTTGCTGCCCGTGGTATCGACGTTTCTGGCATTACACATGTCATCAACTTCGAGTTGCCGGATGATGTAGAAGTATACACGCACCGTAGCGGTCGTACCGGCCGTGCTGGTAAAACCGGTATTTGCCTGAGCATTGTAACTGCACGTGACGTTCGCCGTATTCGTGATATTGAACACATCGTGAAAACGAAGATGAACCGCTTGGAAATTCCTTCTGGTAAAGACGTTTGCCGCAAACAATTCTTTCATTTCATGGATAAGCTCCTCGCTACCGACATTAGCCATGGCGATTACGAAACTTATCTGCCCATGCTTACAGAAAAGTTTGCTCATGTTTCCAAAGAAGAAGTGTTGCAGCGTGTAGCAGCGTTGGAGTTCGATCGCTTCCTGAAGTATTACGAAAATTCTATTGATCTCAACATCAAAAAATCTGCTGAGCGTCCTTCACCGGGAGGTGGCGACCGCAAACCATTTGAACGCCGCGATACAAAAGGCCGCAGTTTTGAAGGTGGCGAAGGCAACTACCAAAAGGTATTTGTGAACCTCGGTACCAAAGACGGTTTTTACAAAGCCAGCTTCCTGCAATACATTTTAGACCTGAGTGATTTGCGCAAAGATGTACTGGGCAGAGTAGACCTGAAAACCATGAACAGCTTTGTAGAAGTGGACAAACAACACGTGAAAAAAATGATCAAGGCCATTGATGGTAAAACCTACAAAGGCCGCAAAATCAGGATGAACGAAGCATAAAATTGACACCTTTTTATTCAACTCTCCATAAAGAACCAACAACATGAGTACTCAAGCAGTCGAAAAGATTTCACTGGCCCAGGAAGCCTGGGAGAAAAGACCATTGATTATTAGTGGACCTTGTAGCGCTGAAACAGAAGAACAAGTAATTGAAACTGCACAACGCCTTGCGAAAACCGGAAAGGTAAATGCCATTCGTGCAGGCATTTGGAAACCCCGTACACGGCCCGGTAGTTTTGAAGGAGTGGGTACCAAAGGTTTGCCGTGGATGCAGCAGGCCCGCAAAATCACTGGCTTGCCCGTAGCTGTGGAAGTGGCTACAGCCAAGCAGGTAGAAGATGCCTTGCATTTTGATGTTGATATTTTATGGATTGGTGCCCGCACCACGGTAAACCCTTTTAGTGTGCAGGAAATTGCCGATGCACTCAAAGGTGTGAAAGTACCCGTGCTCATTAAGAATCCTATCAATCCTGATCTCGAACTGTGGATAGGTGCAGCAGAACGTGTAGCCAAAGCAGGTATTGATCAAATTGGTTTGATTCACCGTGGCTTTAGCAACTACGGCAATACCGAATTCCGCAATGCACCCATGTGGCACCTGGCCATCGAAATGAAGCGCCGTAATCCGGGTATGATGATGATCAACGATCCTTCGCACATTTGTGGCCGTCGGGATATTTTGCAGGATGTAGCGCAGAAAGCCATTGACCTCGACTTTGATGGGTTGATTGTTGAAACCCATATCGATCCGGACAATGCATGGAGCGATGCCAAGCAACAAATTACACCAGAAGTATTTGGTGAAATGCTCGACCGGATTGTTTGGCGGAAAGAAGACATAGACTCTGCTGATTTTCATAGTGTGCTTGAAAAAATGCGTCAACAAATCAACCACCTGGATGATGAACTGATGACCTTACTCGGACAACGCATGAAGATTGCTGACAAAATTGGTCAGTACAAAAAAGACAACGCGGTAACTATTTTGCAAACTACACGCTGGAATGAAATTCTGGAACGTGCCTACCAAAAGGGTGACCCGTTGGGGTTGAGCAAAGAGTTCATTACCCGTTACATGGATGCTGTACACATGGAGAGCATCAACCGTCAGAACAAAATCATGAATAGCTAAGCATTTCAACAAGCTTGTAAATGATACAACAGGAAATTGCCATTGCTGGAAGTACCGTGCAGTATGTGTTTAATGCCGGGCTAAGTAAGCTGAGTTCGTTGTGCGATAAAAAAAGCACAGTCATCATTACTGATGAAAACGTTTTTGCCGCACATGGCAGCAAAATGAAAGGCTGGCGAACCATTGTACTCAAGCCAGGCGAAGCGTACAAACAACAGTCGGCCATAGATAGCATTTTGGGCCAGCTGATGGAGATGGAAGCTGACCGCAGCACCACACTCGTAGGCATTGGTGGCGGCGTAGTAACCGATATGACGGGCTATGCCGGCGCTGTGTACATGCGGGGTGTTCGCACTGGTTTTGTGCCTACTACTTTACTGGCCATGGTCGATGCATCGATTGGTGGTAAAAACGGGGTAGATGTAGGCGTGTACAAAAATCTGGTGGGTACTATTCGTCAACCGGCTTTCCTGTTGTTCGATACAGCATTGTTACAAACATTGCCCGAGTTGGAATGGCAAAATGGTTTTGCTGAAATCATCAAGCATGCTGCTATCAAAGATGCCAACATGTTCAAAGAGTTGCAGCAACACGACTTGCGTTATTTTAAACAACAGAAAGCAGCCTTGAAACAGCTGGTGATGAAAAATGCGTTGCTGAAAACATCGGTGGTAAAAAAAGATCCCTTTGAAAAAGGCGATCGTAAGCTGCTGAACTTTGGGCATACGCTTGGCCATGCCATTGAAAATGACCAACAACTATCGCATGGTTATGCAGTAGCTGTGGGCATGGTATATGCGGCACATTTATCGCAGCAGCTATTGCAGTTTAAGCAACCATTGGATTTGATTCAAACCATTGAACAATACGGATTGCCTACGCATGCCGCTTTTGATATGCAACGGGCATTGTACAACATGCGCCACGATAAAAAACGGGTGCGGGATGTAATGCACTTTGTATTGTTGCAAAAGCTGGGCAAGGCTGTTGTGCATCCCATTGCTATCAAACAGCTTGAAAAACTGTTGTTATCTCACTAAACAAAAGAAGACTACAGGAATGGTAGTAGGCATACAACCAGGAAAAATATCGGGCAGTGTAACTGCCAATGCCAGCAAGAGTGCCATGCAACGGGCTTGTGCTGCTGCATTGCTGAAGAAAGGTGAAACCATCATTCATAACCCCGGCAATTCCAACGACGACCTGGCGGCATTGGCCATCATCAAAGCCATGGGGGCTGAAGTAACGGCCAATGAAGCAGACAACAGTTTACGCATCATGGGTAAAGGGTTGCCTTTTTTGCATCAGCCCGAACAGGCCGCTATTCATTGTGGTGAAAGCGGGTTGAGCATTCGCATGTTTACCCCCATTGCAGCACTGGCTACGCAACCCGTTACCATTACTGGTGAAGGTAGCCTCACGGTAAGGCCCATGCACTTTTTTCAGGAAGTGTTGCCGCAACTGGGTGTGCAGGTGCAAACCAATAACGGGCTTGTGCCTATGCAAGTGAGCGGACCTTTGCAGCCAACCGATATTACCGTTGATGGTTCATTGAGTTCTCAGTTTCTTACAGGTTTGCTTATGGCTTATGCAGCAGCTAATGCCAGCGGCGTCAGCATTTATGTAAACGACCTGAAGAGCAAGCCTTACATCGATCTCACCCTGCAGGTGATGAAACAGTTTGGCTTGAAAACGCCAATCAATCATCAGTACGAAAGATTTGAATTTACATCTGAAGAAGCTGCAGCTGGTGCAGATAATTTTGTAGTAGAAGGCGATTGGAGCGGTGCTGCATTTTTGCTGGTGGCTGGTGCGGTATCCAACGAAGTATTGGTAAAAGGCATTTACAATAGTTCCCGCCAGGCCGATAAAAAAATCATTGATGCCATCCTCGATGCAGGTGCACAGGTGAGGGTAGAAGAAGACCAGGTGTGGGTGAAAAAGGACAAGCTCGAAGCCTTCGAATTTGACGCCACCGATTGTCCCGATTTATTTCCGCCGTTGGTAGCATTGGCTGCCAATTGCACAGGTGTGACACACATCAAAGGACTCCGTCGCTTAAAGCACAAAGAAAGCGACCGCGGCGTAACCCTGCAGGAAGAATTTGCCAAGCTGGGTGTTCGCATAGACCTCAACGATGACCTGATGTTGGTGCATGGCACCGGCGAATTGCGGGTGAATAATTTTACGCTCAATTCGCATCATGACCACCGCATCGCCATGGCAGCTGCAGTGGCAGCTATCAATGCAGATTTTGGTATTCAAATTCGCAATGCCGATGCTGTCAATAAATCGTATCCCGATTTTTGGAAGCATTTAGCGGCGTTGGGTATTTCTGTACAAAACCAATCCACGTTGGTTAAATAACTTGCTCGTATGAATCAGTTTGGAAAATTGTTCCGCGTCAGCATATTTGGTGAATCTCACGGTCCGGCGGTGGGCATCACCATTGATGGATTGCCCACTGGATTGCCCCTGAGTGCAGCCGATTTTTTGCCCGACTTGGAGCGTAGAAAAGGCGGCACCCAGAAAGGCACCACGCCCCGTCAGGAAGATGATTATCCCATTTTTCAAACGGGATTATTTCAAGGCCGTACTACGGGTGCACCACTCACCATCATTTTCGAAAACAAGAATACCCGCAGCGGCGATTACCAAAAGCAACGCTCCGTGCCTCGCCCCGGCCACGCCGATTGGACAGCACACCACAAGTATGGCGGCTTCGAAGATTTTCGCGGTGGTGGTCATTTCAGCGGCCGCCTTACCGTGTGTGTGGTAGCTGCAGGTGTGATTGCTAAAAAGTTGTTGGGCAATGCCACTGTAAGTTCCAATATATTATCAATAGCCGGCGAACCAACCATTGAAGCGGGACTGGAAAAAGCCATAGCGGCCAAGGACTCTGTGGGTGGTATTGTTGATTGCCGCATCACCGGATTGCCCGCAGGTTTGGGCGAACCCTTTTGGGATTCTGCAGAATCACTGTTGAGCCATGCCGTGTTTGCCATTCCGGCCGTTCGTGGTATAGAGTTTGGTACCGGTTTTGCTGCCGCCAACATGTTTGGTGTAGAGCACAACGATGCCATTATCAGCAACGATGGCCGCACCGCAACCAACCATGCTGGTGGCATTGTAGGCGGCATTACCAATGGCAACGAAGTGTATTTTAAAATTGCTATCAAGCCGACATCTTCCACACC
Organism: Bacteroidota bacterium; assembly: GCA_020161435.1. Classification (GTDB taxonomy): domain Bacteria; phylum Bacteroidota; class Bacteroidia; order Chitinophagales; family Chitinophagaceae; genus Phnomibacter. Next base: position 299,791 of record JAIUNV010000005.1, read on the forward strand.
AAAAGATCAATTCACATTGAACTGGGAAACCGGTGAAATGGAAAGTTTTTCTGTAAAAGGAAGACACGATTTGTGCATTGCGTTGCGGGTACCACCAGTACTGGAAGCCGTGGCCGCTATGGTAATGGCCGACCTGATGATGCAGCAAGGATTGGTGCCCCGCATTTGGCAGGCACCGGTGTATCATGTTACCACCAAAGCTGCCTGGGAGCAAGCTTTGCAATTGGGTAAATACGAAGCTCCATCGCTGCATACAGAAGGGTTTATTCATACCAGCGATGCGCATCAGGTTGCAGGCGTACTCGAACGCTTCTATGCCGGGCAAACGGATTTGCTGCGTTTGTGTATCGACCCTGCCAAACTGGATGTGCATTTGAAATACGAAGCCGCTTCAGATGTACCGGAACTGTTTCCACATATTTACGGACCCATCCCGGTGCAGGCTGTAATAGCTGTAGAAGCATTGTAAGCCTCCTTGTTCTTACCAAACAAAAAGCCGTTGATTCGTCAATGGCTTTTTGTTTTACTGCAACAGGAGCCAGGTAGTACCAACGTCGAATGCGATTGTGCATCCATCATTCAATCATTTCAGGTATTTTGCGCCGTTGGTTCTTCAATTCAAATTCATTGTATGCATAGTTTGGCCGAGTTGACGCGTTTGTTTGCTGACCGTTTTGATGTGAATCATTTTCCGGAAAAGCCAGCTTCTTTGTATGATCCTAACCGTTATTTTTTACAGCTGGGCGGCAAGCGCATTCGCCCCTTGCTGGTGCTCATGGGCAATGAGTTGGTGGACGATATTAAAGAAGATGCCTGGCATGCCGCTTTTGCCATTGAGTTGTTTCACAATTTTACTCTCATACACGACGATATTATGGATGCTGCAGCCTTGCGCCGTGGCATGCAAACCGTGCACCACAAATACGGTCAAAATACAGCCATACTGGCGGGCGATGTAATGCTGGTAAAAGCCTACGATTACCTCAACCTGTTGCACCGCGATGTAAGCCGGCCGGTTACAGCACTCTTCAACAAAACAGCTGCCGAAGTATGCGAAGGCCAGCAACTCGATATCGATTTTGAACAGCAGCCCAATGTGCAGTTGGAAGAATACATTGAAATGATTCGCCTCAAAACTTCGGTGCTCATTGCTGCTGCGTTAAAGATGGGTGCTATCATTGGTGGTGCGGGCAAGGGTAATCAGGAACACCTGTATGCCTTTGGCGAAAACCTCGGCATAGCCTTTCAGGTGCAAGACGATTACCTCGATGCCTTTGGCGATCCGGAAAAGTTTGGCAAAGAAGTGGGCGGCGATATCCGGCAGAATAAAAAAACATTCCTGGCCATTCATACCCGTGATGTTGCCAGCGATGCACAACGCCAACAACTGCAAACGCTGATGCAGGAAAACCCTGCCGATAAAGTGCAACAGGTACTGAGCATTATGAAAGCCTGTGGGGTAGATGAGTGGGCTTTGCAACTGAAGCATCAATATTTCGATAAGGCTATGCAACACCTCGAAGCAGTGGCAGTGCTCAGTAGCCGCAAACAACAGTTGTACGATCTGGCTAATTCCCTGATTGCCCGGGATCATTAATCCACCGCATCTTTTCCTGAATAGTCCTATTTTTCAGCCATATACCACAACTACATGTCACTGTTTAGAAAGAAAAGTATTTCGGCCATGTCTGCCGATGCCGGTCACGATGGCCACGGACACGGGCTTAATAAAATTCTGACCGTAAAAGACCTTACCTATCTCGGCATTGCTGCGGTGGTGGGTGCCGGTATTTTTTCTACCATTGGCTCTGCCGCGGCAGATGGTGGTCCCGGTATTTCTTTGCTCTTTGTGATTACCGCCATTACCTGTGGTTTTTCGGCGTTGTGCTATGCAGAGTTTGCCAGCCGGGTGCCCGTGAGTGGTAGTGCATACACCTATGCGTATGTAAGTTTTGGCGAACTCGTAGCCTGGATTATTGGCTGGGCCCTCATTCTCGAATATGCCATTGGCAATATTGTGGTGGCCATTAGCTGGAGCAGTTATTTCAACAACCTGCTGCAGGGCATCAATATCCACCTGCCGTTTTGGATGACCACCAACAGCAGTGCTGCCGGCGAGGCGTATACTGCAGTGCAACAATCTTTGGCTACGGGCAAAGTGGCCGATGCTGATATGCTGGAAATCATCAATGGCTACAACAGTGCCCCGGTGATAATGGGCTACAAATTGTTTATGAATATTCCGGCGTTTGTGATTGTGGCGCTGATTACCGCCCTGGCTTACAAAGGCATTCAGGAAAGTAAGAAGAGTGCCAATGCCATGGTGATTTTCAAAATAGCCGTGATAATACTCGTCATCATTCTCGGTTTCTTTTATGTAAATACCGATAACTGGAACCCATTTATGCCCAATGGATTTAAGGGCGTATTGCAGGGGGTAAGTGCTGTATTCTATGCCTACATTGGTTTTGATGCCATCAGTACCACAGCCGAAGAATGTAAAAATCCGCAGCGGGATTTGCCCCGGGGCATGATGTATTCGCTGCTCATTTGTACCATCCTGTACATCCTCATTGCGCTGGTGCTCACCGGCATGGTGCATTACTCTGAGCTCAATGTAGATGATCCTCTGGCGTATGTATTCGATAAGCTGGGCCTCAAGTGGATTGGTTACATCATCAGCATCAGTGCGGTGATAGCTACTACCAGTGTGTTGCTGGTGTTTCAACTGGGTCAGCCCCGCATCTGGATGAGCATGAGCCGCGATGGTTTGCTACCCGGTGCTTTCGGTAAAATTCATCCCAAGTACAAAACGCCTGCCTTTGCCACCATTGTTACCGGTTTGCTGGTAGGCATTCCTACTTTGTTTGTGCCCGGCAGCCTCATGACCGACCTCACCAGCATTGGAACGCTCTTTGCCTTTGTGATTGTGAGTGGCGGTGTGTTGCTGTTGCCCCGCATCAATGGCAACCAGCAGGCGGGCAAATTCAAACTCCCCTACATCAACGGGCAAATCATCATCCCCGTGTTGGTGGCAGCGTTTATCTATGCCTTCCGCACCCGCTTCAGCGAAGCCATCAGCAATTTTGGCCACGAAAACCATCAGGAAATGTTGTTCCTGCTGTTTGTTGCCATTGCCATAGTGGTAGCGGTGTACAGCATCCTCAAAAAACTGTCGGTGATACCCGTGCTCGGTGCCCTCAGCTGCATGTACCTCATGATTGAGATTCCCACCATCAGCTGGCTGTGGTTTTTTGCGTGGATGGGCCTTGGCCTTGCCCTGTATTTTGTATACGGCTACCGCAAGTCGAAGCTGGCCAATACTGCAGCATAGTTTTTTTGGGTAATCAGCTTCGGTACTCATGGCATCTTCGTTGTGTCACTCTCTTCAACGGCAGTGCATTTCTGTACTATGAAAAATACAGCCAATATTCCACTGCAACCATTGTGCAGCCTGGCTGTTGTTTACCTTTGCCAGCTGCCAATGGCAGTTCATCATTTTTAAAAGCCCCTGTTGGGGTTGGGGTTTATGAAGTTTGAAATAGGCGACAACGTAGTAGTAAAGCACAGCAACGAAGACGGCAAAGTGGTAGACATTTTGGGCGACAAAATGGTGTTGGTAGAAGTGCGGGGCGTTCGTTTTCCGGCCTATACCGATCAGCTCGATTTTCCGTACTTCAAACAGTTCAGCAGCAAAAAACTGTTTGAAGAAAAGAAGCCACCCAAAAAATACATTGAAGATGTAAAGCGGGAAAAAAATCCGCCCAAGTACAAAGTGGCCGAAGGGCTGTGGCTGGTTTTCTTCCCCGTATTTAGTAAAGATGTGTTTGACGATGATGTGGTGGAAGAACTCAAGATTTACCTCGTCAACCAAACGGACAATGGGCTCAGGTTTCGCTTTTGGCTCAACTATGCCGGCGAAACCGAAATGGAGCTGCAAAACGAAGTGCTGGCCCTGCAGGATTTTTACCTAATGAACATTCCCTTTGAGCACCTCAACGATAACCCTTCTTTCGAGTTTGAGTTTAGCCTCATTACGCCGCAAAAAAGCAAGGCCGAATATTACGAAGCCACCTACAAGCCCAAGGGCAAGCAGGTGTTCAAACAGATTGAAGTGCTGAAGCAAAAGGGCGATGCCTTCTTTACACAGCAGTTATTCGACCGCTACCCCGATAAAACCAAGATAGAAGCAGAGCCTTTTGTAGCCGATCCGTTTTCGCAGCTCAGCAAGGCCGGTTTTAAAGTGTTGGCCGGCAAAAAGCTACCCAATACCGAACCGGCGCCGCCTTCGGTGCTCGACCTGCACATTGATAAACTCACCAACGACTACCGCAACATGACGGCGCATGAAAAGCTGACACTGCAGCTGCGGGAGTTTGAAAAATGGCTCGACAAAGCCGAGCTGCACTACATGAAACACCTGTGGGTAATACATGGTGTGGGCAGCGGCCGCCTGAAAGAAGAAGTACACGAAATGCTCAAGCTCCGCGACAATGTGAAGAGCTTTATATCGCAATACCATCCCTGGTACGGCCATGGCGCAACGGAGATATTTTTGAAGTAAACTGTGGACAGTTGGCAGTATACAGTTTGCAGTTTGCAAGTAATACAGCCCTGCAAAATACCAGCCTCAATCTGCTTCCGTCAGTGGACAGTTTGCAGTGGGCAATTTGCAGTTTGCAAGTAAGGCTGCCCTGCAAACTGCAAACTATAAACTGCAAACTTTTCAATAATGATACCTGCATTGCACTACATGCAATCTGTCTTCATACACCCGATACACGAAGCGGTGTTCGCCGGTGATTCGGCGGCTCCAATAGCCGGCATAGTTGGCTTTTAGCGCCTCGGGTTTACCACGTCCGTCAAATGGTGTACGCAAACATTCCTTAATCAAATCGTTGATTTTTTTCATCACCGCTTTATCTGTTTGCTGCCAATACAGATAATCTTCCCATGCATGTATGTCCCACGAAAGCTGCATCAGGGTTCGATAAGTGCATGTTTTTCCGACAGACCTTTTTTATCTCTGGCGATTGCTGCGTCGAGCCTGGCTTTGTTGGCCGGCGACTTCATCAGGTGCAGGGTTTCCATCAAGCCGTTGTATTCATCCAGGCTAATGATGACAGCGGTTTCCTTTTCATTGCGGTTCACCATCACGGTTTCGCCGTCCTTGGTCACACTATCAAGTGTGTCCTTCATTTTGGCCCTGAATGCGGTGTAATTAATCACTTTCATAGAAACGGATTGAGTACAATATTACGTACTTAATCCGGGTCGTTCAATTTTATTTCCCCCTCCGGGGGCAAGGGGGCTGTATCTTTACCCCGCTATCAGTGAAGGCTATCGCTGCTGCTGCAAGGCAGGAGAGGAAAGTCCGGACAGCGCAGGGCAACCCATCCCGCTAACGGCGGGACATCTGCTATGCTGATCCCGATAACAATCGGGAGAAGCTGGCAGGTCGAGACAGTGCCACAGAAAATAACCGCCTTGCTGTTCATCCCCCTCCGGGGGTATGGGGGCCGGGCAAGGGTGAAAACGGGAGGTAAGAGCTCCCGATGGTTGGTTGCAAGGCCAGCCATGGGTAAACCTTGGGTGCTGAAATGCCATGTATAGGAGTGGATGAAGGCGGCCCGCCTGACCTCGCCACCGGCGAGACGCTCCAGGGTAGGCAGATGCAGGCAGTCAGCAATGGTTGTCGTAGATAAATGATAGCAACACCGTTTCGGCGGCGTTACAGAATCCGGCTTATGCAGCTGGTAGCACATGAAGCCACTTCAGGAAATGTTCTGGGGTGGCTTCGCCATTTGTGGGATTATTTGAATGGTTCGGGTGCTATAAAGTAAGGCGGAGTGTAGGCGGACCCAAAATTCGGCAGTTAATAATTAGAGTATCTGTCTAATTTTAAACTGTCAAAAAATGAAAAAGA
>JAIUNV010000006.1 GCA_020161435.1 Bacteroidota bacterium
TTCGTCCATAAAACTGTATTTAAAGGTAATGAAATGAGGGCCCAAGGCCCGGTGCCAATCTTGCCGGCTGCGTTACGATCGGCTTCGCTACGCTTCGCCTCTCTTCACTCCGCCGACAAGGTTACTTACCTCTGAACACAGCTATAGAATACATTTACACAAAGTGTTTTATACTACCATTTTTTTTGATTATGAACCTGATATATACTGCTCCAGGTGACTAATGGTTTCTTGTTGTCTTTTCATTTTGGCACCCACTACATCACTCATAGAGATGATGCCTGCTAATGCATTATTGGCAAAAACGGGTAAATAACGAATGTGCTTATTGCTCATTAATGTCATGCAATGATCGATGGTATCTGTAGGTGCCACCGCCGGCAAATCGGTGGTCATGATATCGGCCACCACCGTGTCTGTTGAATTCTTCCCTTTCAGAATAACTTTCCGTGAGTAATCTCTTTCTGTAACAATGCCACAGTAAGTGCCGTTGTCGAGCACTACCACAGATCCGATGTTTTTTTCATCCATCAGTTTAAGTACATCAATTACAGCAGTACCTGGCGAAATGGAAATGACGGCACTACCTTTTTTGGCGAGAATGTCGGATACTTTCATGGCTTTTCAGTTTTAAAGGGAGAATTAAGATAGCACATTTAGTAACCCACTGCATTTGTTGACTGCCTATCGGCGAAAAAAAATCTAAAAAACATTTACATTATAGTTTGGTTTATAAAATAAACTACTCTATGTTTGTCTCATCAAAGCGAATAATCAATGCAAACGGTCATCCTCACACTCATTTCAATTTTCAGCACTCTTGGGTTGCTTGCACAGCAAACTACCCTCACCGGCACCATCACAGACCTTAAAAAAAGACCCATTGCAGGCGTAAGCGTATCTATTGCCGATAGTTACGATGGCGCCAGTACCGATAGCATTGGTCGTTTCGCCTTCAGCACTACCGACACCGGCAAGCACACACTCCTGGTAAGCATGTTAGGTTATAAAAGCTGGGAGCAGCCAGTGGAACTTCGAGGCGGCTCCCAGTCTTTCAGCATTCAGTTGAAAGAATCGCCCAATGAACTGACTGCTGTAGTTATTACTGCTGGTGCTTTTGAAGCCGGCGATACCAAAAAGGCCACCGTATTGAAGCCACTCGATATTGTGACCACAGCCAGTGCCAATGCCGATGTAGCCGCCGCCATGAAGACCCTGCCCGGCACACAGCAAATTGGTGAAAGTGCCGAACTCTTTGTACGGGGTGGCGAAGGCTACGAAACCAGGCAGTTTATTGATGGCACTACGGTCGCCAATCCGTTTTTCGGACAGGCGCCCAACATTGCCAGCCGTGGACGTTTTTCGCCTTTTTTATTCAAAGGCACAGTATTTAGCACCGGTGGCTATTCGGCGCTGTATGGCCAGGCGTTGTCTTCGGCTCTCATTTTGGAAAGTATTGATTTGCCAGAGCGGTCGGAAGCCAGTGCGTCTTTTTCGCCTTTGTTTGTTGGGGCACAATACCAGCATTTGGCCAAAGATTCGCTGCATAGCTGGGGCGCCAGTGCCGGCTACACCAATGTGGGGTTGTACTTCAAGGCGGTAAAACAACAGCCCGATTATTTTAAAGCACCGGAAGTATTGAATGGCGATGCCAATTTCCGTATCAAAACATCCCGCACTGGCATGCTCAAGTTTTATGGCAGCTACGCAAAAAATATATTGGGCTTGCGCAATCCGGATATAGACATGCCGGTTTTGAAAAATGCTTTTGAACTCAACAATAGCAACATCTACACCAACATTAGCTACAAAGAAAGAATTGCCAACAGGCTGAAATTACAAACCGGTTTCAGCTACAGCCAAAACAAAGACAACATTCACCAGCAGGTGCAAGATGCTGATAATAAACCTGTGCAACATACGCTGCCAGATTGGGTGGCTGCTAAAAACTTTCGACTTGCTACCAACAGCAAACTCATGCAGCTACGGGCAGTGGTAGATTATAAATTGTCGGGCCTGAGTGCTGTAAAAGCAGGCGCAGAATATTGGTATAGCAAAGATGAAAATCAATACCAGCAATTTCCGGTTGCGGCATTACAAGATCATTTCACAGCTGCTTTTGCAGAAGCAGATGTTTACATCAGCAACGGATTGGCGGCGAGAGCAGGCGTAAGGGCAGAACATTCTTCTCTGTTGCAAAAAACGAATGTTGCACCCAGGGCTTCACTGGCATACAAGTTGGCTAACGCTGCGCAGCTTTCAGCAGATTATGGCGTGTTTTATCAAAAGCCTCAATCGCATTATTTAATGTGGCATCCACGCCAGAATCAGTTGCGGGCAGACCATTACATAGTCACGTATCAAAAGATTGGTTTCAACAAAGTATTTCGGGCACAGGTATTTCACAAAGAGTACAAGCAACTCACCAAAACCTTTCCCGATACCAGTAGTACCGGCACCGGATATGCCCGTGGAGCAGAACTCTTTTGGCGTGATAAATCCACTTTCAAAAACTTTGATTACTGGTTCACTTATTCTTACCTCGATACTAAGAGAGCTTACCTCAATTATCCTTACGAAATGCAGCCAACATTTGCTGCTACGCATACCGCCAATTTGATTGTAAAAAGATTTTTCACCAAAATGAAAACACAGCTGAATATCAATTATCAATTTGCCGCTGGTCGTCCGTATTATCAATTCAAATATAATAACGGTGCTCAGCAATGGGATGTGCTCGATCAGGGCAAAACCATTGCATACAACAACCTGAGTTTTAGTGCCAACTATCTGGCCAATATGGGCAAAGCCTTTGGCGTAGTAGTGCTGAGTGTAACCAATGTGCTCAACAGTAAGCAGGTGTTTGGCTACAACTATAACGCAGATGGCAGCAATAAAGTAGCCGTTGTGCCACCTGCCAACCGGTTCATTTTCTTGGGCCTCTTTTTAAGCTGGGGAACCGACCGTACACAAGATGCCATCAACAATAATTTATAACCGATTTCATTTCATCAACCACACAAACTCCTATCATGGACAACATGCACAACAATGAACTTTGGGAAACAGCCCGCAGAAGGGCAGCTTTCAAAAAAAGCCTGAGTTCTTACTTTTTGGTCAATGCTTTTTTGATTGGCATTTGGTACTTCACTACGGGTGGTAACAGCCGCCATTTCTGGCCCATTTGGCCCATTCTAGGCTGGGGACTTGGCCTGGCTTTTCAGTATGCCAATGCCTACATGGGTACACAATTGTTTTCTGCAGAAAAAGAGTATGAAAAGCTCAAACAACAACAACGATAAACACATTCTCCATCACCTCATCACTTCAAAAAAATCACTATGAAAAAAGTATTTATTCTTTGCCTTACTGCCGTATTGGCTATAGCTGTACAAGCTCAAAATGAGAAGTACGTAAATTTCATGAAGAAGAATATTGCAGCACTCGACTCTGCCAAAAGCCCAGAAGACTTGCAGGTGTCGGCCAATAACTTTGAACGAATTGCCAACACTGAAAAGGATGCGTGGCTGCCAAATTATTACGCAGCGTATGCCTATATCATGAAGGCGTACTTTGTAAAAGAAATGAAAGACATTGATCCGCTGTGCGATAAAGCAGATGTGCTGCTGGCCAATGCTGAAAGCCTTTCCCAAAACAACTCCGAAATAGCTACCCTCAAAGCCATGTGCCTTACGGCACGTATGCGGGCCGATGGGAGCCGTGGCATGACCATGGGCCCCAAGGCTACTATGATTTTGCAGCAGGCCCTGCAGCAGCAACCAACAGGTAACCCACGTGCATTGATGCAAATGGCACAAATGAAATTTTATACGCCGCCTGCTTTTGGTGGTGGCAAAGATGCCGGTATTGAACTGCTGAAAAAAAGTATTGCTGCTTACGATAGCTTTAAGCCTGCCAGTGAGCTGGATCCCACCTGGGGCAAGCCCTATGCAGTTAATTTATTGGCACAATGGACAGCTCAGTAACTAGTATTTCTTGTGTATAAATCTGCCGCCAAAGAAGGAATGAGCTATTACCTTCACTCAATACAAAAGCAAAGATGGAAGACAAACCTTTAGACACCCACGAAAGCCTGCAGGTAATCAGTAGCATGATTGCTAAAGCGAAAGATTCGTATCACGATACTGGTATCGTATCCATTCTGTGGGGTACGGTCATTGGTCTTTGTTCATTAGCAACCTGGTCGCAAATACAATTCGACTACAAGCTGCCTTTTGATATTTGGGTGCTCACTTTTTTGGCGGTGATACCTACCGTTATTTTATCGGTAAAAGAAAACAAACAACGTAAAGTGAAAACTTACGACCAAACGGCTATGGACGCCGTTTGGATTTGTTTTGGTGTAGGTATTTTTTTGGTGGTACATGCCAATAATCATGTGTTTCAGATGGTGGGCGAATTAAAGAGTATGGTAGAATCTGCCGGAGAGCCAAGGCCAGCTCAAAGCTTTCTTGAATATTATTCCGCGTACATGCTGGTGCTGTATGGTATTCCCACCATCGTTACTGCCAGCATCAAAAACTTCAAACCCATGTGGGTGGGGGGTATTATTTGTTGGATAAGCGCATTGGTGGTTCCTTACACCAATATAAAGGTTGATATGTTGCTGATGGCGCTGTCTGCTATTACTGCATGGCTTTTTCCCGGCATCATCTTGTATTGCAAAACATTGGCAAGAAGGAAGGCAGTACATGTTTAAAGACCTCGATCCCATATTGCATTCGCAGCTCAGGCTCGCCGTAATGTCGCTGTTGATAACAGTGAAGGAAGCGGAGTTTACTTTTATTAAAGAAAAGACCAATGCTACAGCAGGCAACCTGAGTGTTCAAATCAATAAACTTAAGGATGCCGGCTACATTGAAGTAAAAAAACAGTTTAAAGACAACTACCCTCAAACACTTTGCAGCATTACAACTGCTGGTGTTGAAGCCTTCGAAAAATATGTGCGGGATTTACAATCGTATTTACAAATTGGGACAACGTAAGCGTTTGCGCATATCCCGTTTGTTTTGTCCGCCAAAAATGCCTGAGTTGTACCCAGAGCGGTTGAGGTTTAGCCCGAACTTAATAACCGCCGTCCAGTAAGCATCATTTTCATTGGGATTGCCACGGGGTCGTGTGTCTCTCGGTGGGGTATGAATGGTGCTTCTGTTGTACAATTGGCGGGCAAGTGCAGCCTGGCTGGCACTCAGGTAATTGGCAAACAAGTTCGGATCTACCCAGTCGCCTTGGTGTACATCATCAATATAATCGGTAAAGGCTGTGCGTTTATTGATTTCAAAACGCATGGTCAATTTGGGAGATACGTCGTACCGGAATCCGATACCCACCGGATAGGCAAATGAATTGAGCCGGTACTGTTTTCTATTGGGGTATTCTGCAAAGCCCTGACCTTCTAATCGCAGCGGATGCAAATCGACCCAGCCATTGGCGGTATAAGCTCTCGGGTTAAAAGTAAACCAACTGATACCTGCCATAATGTAGGGCGACAAGCGATAAGGAGTTTTATCGTACGACCGGAAAAGCTGTGGCAAATGCAATTCGCCCATCAGCATTACCTCTCTTATTGGGCTCCGGAAATTCAGGTTTCTTTCATAGCGGCCAATGGCACTTGGAGCGGTAGCGTTGGTTAGTAAACTATCATAGCCTTCTATGCGGCCCATGTTTGCTTCGAGGCGAACGCCAAACACATTGCGATAGCTGGCAATGGCATATAACCCTGTGCTGAAGTTTGTTTTTAATAAAGTGACCCCTGCAAACGGGCCCTGATAAACACGGGGATTACCTTGAATATCCGTTACCCCGTTCATGATGCCGAGGTTGATGCCTGCTTCAATCAATATTTCTGGTTCGTAAATACCGGTGCTGTATTGAAAGTAGCCCTGAGCCGAAAGCCCGGAGGAACTACCGAATAAAACCGTAGCCAGTGTGATGGGTAAGCAGTATTTTTTGAGCAACTGAAGCATGATGTCGAAAAGCAAAATAAAGAAAAATGGGCCAATTCAATGTTTAACTTTTGGTTGTTGCCTTTTTTGCCAAACGTTTTTGCTGTTGAATGTAGTAGGTACAAAGATGTGTTAGCCCGCAGTCGTCACATTTGGGTTTGCGGGCCAAACAGGTGTAGCGGCCATGCAATATGAGCCAATGATGTGCTTTGTGAATGAGTTCGGTTGGGAGATTTTTGACCAACTGTTTTTCGGCGGCCAATGGTGTTGTGGCTTTTTTGGTAAGGCCCAGCCGGGCACTCACCCGAAACACATGCGTATCCACCGCCATGTTGGGTTGTTGCGCAATTACGCTGGTTACTACATTGGCAGTTTTACGGCCAACACCCGGTAGTTGTACCAACTCTTCTACGGTCATGGGTACTTCGCCACCAAACTTATCAATCAGCATTTGGCCTAAGCCCAGCAGGTGCTTGGTTTTATTGTTGGGATAGCTGATGCTTTGTATTTGTGCAAACAGGTCGGCAAAATTTGCATTGGCTAGTGCCTTTGGCGTAGGGTACTTCCTGAAGAGTTCAGGTGTTACCATATTTACCCGCTTATCGGTACACTGTGCAGAAAGCACTACTGCAACCAAAAGTTCGAAAGGACTATCGTAAGTAAGTTCTGTTTCTGCCACAGGTATATGTGCCTGGAAATAGCGTATCACCGTGTCGTACCGTTCTTTTATTGTCATCCCGCTGTTGTTTGCTGTAAAGTGCGGCAAAGAAAATAAAAAACTATTCGATGGTGGCAGTATCTATTTCTGCCATGCCATAGGCCAGTATTGCTGCTACTGCTTGCCGGCGGGGAGCAATTTTAGCCTTATCCAGCGAACGGGCTGCATCTTGAATGACGCGGTATTTTTCTTGTAAAGGCCAGTTGCTCTCAAGAGCTTCGGCAATGGCTACGGTATCGGTTAGCGAGGATTCGTTGTAATGAAAAGCAATCAAATCTTCAGGAGTAAAGTTGCGCATAGGCAATAATCAGTTTAAGATTTCAGGCAGGTTTGTTAGTTAAAACGATGGTTGGCTGCCGATATTGTATAGCAGCAAAAAATAATGCCTAAAATAAAAGACTAGTTGCCGGTGGCGGGCACCACAAATACTTCTTCATTGGGCCGCTTCATGTAATACTTTTCCCGGGCGTATTTCTCCAGCATGGCTGGGTCATTGTCCAATGCCTGCAGCTCTTTTTTGGTCAGCTGAATCTGCTCTTTGTAGTACTCAATTTTTTCATTGAGTTCGTCCAGTTCGCCTGCCCGATGGCGCTGCGCAAAAAAGTCGTTCTTGTCAAAAAAAGCCATCCATACCCCAAAAGCTGCCAAAGCCAGCAGGTAGCGGTTGAGCAATATTTTTCGGAGAATGGTGAGCATAGCTTTTGTGTTCACTGCAAATATCATGCTCAGCTGTGCAAGTTGTATGCGGGGCATTCTCCACATCTTCACAAACAAAAAGCAGCCCCAGGCGAGGCTGCTTTTGTATGTATGTATTGGTAATGGAAATTATTTACCAAACTTGAGGTTTTTGCCAGGGAAGTAGGCACTTTCTTCCAGCAGTTCTTCAATGCGGAAGAGCTGGTTGTACTTGGCAATACGGTCGGTGCGGCTGGCGCTACCGGTTTTAATTTGGCCGCAATTGAGGGCTACTGCCAAATCAGCGATGGTAGTGTCTTCTGTTTCGCCGCTGCGGTGGCTCATGATGGTGTTGTAACCAGCATGCTGTGCCATGGTAACCGCGTTGATGGTTTCAGTAAGGGTACCAATCTGGTTTACTTTTACCAGCAGGGCATTGGCAATGCCTTTGTCGATACCTTGCTGCAGGCGGGTTACGTTGGTTACAAACAGGTCGTCGCCTACCAGCTGGCACTTGCTGCCAATGGCTTGGGTAAGCGCTTTCCAACCTTCCCAGTCATCTTCGGCCATGCCGTCTTCGATGCTGCAGATGGGATATTTCTTCACCCAGCTTTCCCAGTATTTTACGAGCTCTTCGCTCTTCATTTCTTTGCCGCTGCTCTTGTGGAACACATACTTTTTCTTTTTGCCATCCCACAGTTCGCTGTTGGCAGCATCCATGGCAATTTTGATTTGCGTACCGGCTTTGTAGCCAGCAGCAGTAATGGCTTCCAGTACAGTTTCAATAGCTTCTTCATTGCTCTGAATGTTGGGGGCAAAACCACCTTCATCGCCCACGTTGGTGCTGTAGCCTTTTTTCTTGAGGGTGTTTTTCAGTGCATGAAAAATTTCGGTACCCCAGCGCAGCGCTTCGCTGAAATTGGGAGCACCCACAGGCATAATCATGAATTCCTGAAAGTCGATTTTGTTATCGGCATGTGCACCGCCATTCAGAATGTTCATCATGGGCACGGGCATTACCTTGGCATTGGTACCACCTACATAGCGGTACAGTGGCAGGCCGGCTTCTTCGGCAGCAGCCTTGGCTACGGCCATGCTCACGGCCAGCAGTGCGTTGGCACCGAGCTTGCCTTTGTTGGCAGTGCCATCCAGCTGAATCATGGCATTGTCGATGCCGGTTTGATCGGCTACGTCCCAACCAGCCAGCTCATTACTAATGATGTCATTTACATTTTTTACGGCTTTCAGTACTCCTTTGCCGAGGTATTTTTTCTTGTCATTATCACGCAGTTCAACTGCTTCGTGAATACCAGTGCTGGCGCCACTTGGCACAGCAGCACGACCCAGTGCTCCTTCGTCAGTTACTACATCAACTTCGATAGTGGGGTTGCCACGGCTATCCAAAATTTGACGGGCGTGAATGTTTGCGATGTAAGGCATAATCTTTTTTTGTTTGAATGAAAACGATAAATGATTGCTTGTAAAAAAAATCGGTTGGCCTTTTTTGCAAGGCAAGCAAATTTCTGCCTTTGCAACTACAATCCCAACGAAAAAAGTCAGGAATTATCCTGACTTTTCTAAGGTTATTTTTCAGCAACAGTATTTGTGGTCAATTCTCTGAAAATGCTTTCCAGCGAACCACCTTCCTGCATACTGCGGATGTTGAGGTTTTCGTTGAGTGCCAGTTGCATCAAGGCCTTGCGGGCATCTTGTGCATTGTTGGTTTGCAGGGTCCAGCTCTGGCTGTCGGTTTTTTCGGCGGCTAAAATGCCCGGCAACCGAAGCAGCCACTCGGCTTCAATTGTTTCCGTAAACGAAACACGGAGTTGCTGGCCATCACTTTTGCTACGCAATTGTTGCAGAGGTGCATTGGCCACAATGCTGCCTTTGTTGATGATGATGACCTGCTCACAAATCGCCTCCACTTCTTGCATAATGTGGGTGCTCAGCAGCACGGTTTTATCCTCACTCAGGGTTTTAATCACCTGCCGAATTTCCACAATCTGGTTGGGGTCGAGGCCGGTGGTGGGCTCATCTAAAATGAGTACGGCAGGGTTGTGTATAATGGCTGCAGCCAATCCTACCCGCTGTTTATACCCTTTCGAGAGCTGGCCAATTTTTTTATTGGCTTCAATGGTCAGCCCCACTTGGGTAATCACATCTTCTACCCGCTGCTTTAGGTTAGGTACTTTGTACAAAGCACCTGTAAAGGCCAGGTATTCGCGGATGTACAAATCGTAATACAAGGCATTGCTCTCGGGCAAATAGCCTATTTGTTGTTTCACTTTTTCGGGGGCCGTTACCACGTTGAGGCCACTCACCAATGCGGTGCCGCTGTCGGGTTGCAGGTAGCCGGTCAGCATTTTCATGGTGGTGCTTTTGCCCGCACCATTGGGCCCGAGAAAGCCAGTGATTTGGCCCGGCCGGGCTTCGAATGAAATGTTGTTGACCGCCAGCTGGCTGCCGTATTGCTTGCAAAGTTGTTGTACTTGTATCGACATAAAGTGCCTGCAAGATATTTGATTGGCTGCCAAAAAATCGTCAAAACCGCTACACCTTACTTTTGCTTCGTGAAAAAAATTATTGCAGGCTGCCTGCTATTGGCAGCACAAAGCACACAGGCACAGCAAGTGCAATATAGCGGCTGGCTGGCCAGCTTTAATACCATCAAGCTCAAAGGCAAGTGGGCATTGCATGCCGAGCTGCAGCTGCGCAGCACCAACCATGTAGCACAATTGCAAACACTACTGCCCAGGGTGGGGCTCAACTACCAGGTGCGGAGCAACCATGTGGCTACGGCGGGCTATGCATACATACCCAACCGTTACAGGGCTGGTGCAGTAGATGGATTGGTTGCGGAGCATCGCTTGTGGCAACAGTACATCATCAACCAACCGCTGAGCAAAGCGGTAGCATTGCAGCACCGCTTTCGCCTGGAGGAACGCTGGCTGCCGAACGTAGCCGCCGTGGGCAATGCGTTGGAAAAAACCGGCAGTCGTTTTACCACAAGGTTTCGCTATTTCAACAGGCTGGTAGTGCCGTTGCACAAACAATCAGGCGCTTTCAACAAAGGATTGTTTGCAGCGCTACAAAATGAAGTGTTCATCAATACGACACATCGCAGTCATGTGAATGGTCGTTGGTTTGACCAGAACCGTTTGTACGTGGCAATGGGTTGCAGGCTCAGCAAAAAAGCAGATGTGGAAACGGGTTATCTCAATCAATACCTGAAGGCTTCGGGTAACAATGCCAATACCGTGAATCATATTTGGCAATTGGCAATGTATACGAGGTTATAGAGAATAATGGAGTAACGAGGAGTCACAGGCCGGGAGGCCTGCGACAGAGTAACAGCGCCATCCTGCATCAGGATGGCGCTGGTGTAATTGCTGAATAAAGATTGATGGCTGAAGGGCTGCGGTGCCTGCAGGGCCACGCCACAAGCGTGGGCCCGGAGTGCAACGAAGGGCCGAACGCAGTGAGCCCGAAAGGGACCGAACGACTGCAGATTGATGCAGTTGGATGAGAGCCCCAGTTAATCTTCTATAAAATGGGCATGCTCGGGATTGTCATCAATCAATTCGTATTCACCCTGCCAGGCATACAGGCCAAACAGGAATAAGCCACCCACCACAATGGGCAGCAAAATAAAAATGATGATGATGCCGAAAACCAGATCATCTTGTTTGCCACTGTTGAGTTTGGGCCAACCCAGTACCGTGATGCCGAAATACAACACCGCAAGTGCCAAAGCTATCCAAACCAGCCCAAGTATTTTTTTGATGCGATTCATCGTACATGTATTTGTGTAGTGAATTAATCGTTGATTTCTTTGTCTTTGGGGTTGAGGTACAGCACACCAATGATGAGACACACCAGTGCTACGCCAATAGGATACCACAAGCCTTGCAGGTACCACTGCGGATGATCGTTGGCTTTGGCAGTAGTAGCCAGATAAGTAGCCACCGCTGGCAGCAAGCCGCCAAACACACCATTGCCAATGTGGTAAGGCAGGCTCATAGAAGTATAACGGATTTTGGTAGGAAACATTTCGACAAGGAATGCTGCAATGGGGCCATACACCATGGTAACGAACAACACTTGCACAAACACCCAAAAAATAAGCGTCCATTTATCGCTGCTGTTGATGTGTATGCTGGTGCTGATATCTTGTTTGCTTCTGCCGGCTTCTACCATTGGCAAGCCGTTTTGCAGCGGCAGCTTCTTTTCTACTACTGCAATAGTGCCATCGGTATAAGTGGTGCTGGTGCTGTAGATGCTATCCTGTTGATTGTTGGCATGTGTAACGATGCTGGCAGTTGTGCTACTGGTTTGTACCGTTTTGTGTTGTAGGTTGGTGGTTTGATACATGCTTTCGTAAATAAACCAATAGCTGCAAATGGCAATGAGCATGCCGCCCATCATGATCCACTTACGGCCGAGTTTATCGCTGAGCCAACCGAACACGAGAAAGAAAGGTGTGCCCAGCATGAGGGCAATAAACATGAGGCTGTCTACCTGATCCTTGGCGATGTTCATGGTTTTTTCGAGAAAGCTCATGGCATAAAACTGACCGGTGTACCAGATAACGCCCTGCCCCATGACTGCCCCAAACAATGCCAGCAATACAAACTTGAAATTGTACCTGTTGCCAAAGCTTTCTTTGAGTGGATTGGTGGAAGTTTTACCGCTGGCTTTGGCCTTGGCGAAGATGGGCGACTCTTCCATGTTTTTGCGGATGAGGTAACTCACAAGTACCATAAGTATAGATACCCAAAATGGTACCCGCCAGCCCCAGTCGTTGAATTGCTCTTTGGTAAGTGCAGCTCTGGTACCCATGATAACGAGCAAAGACACAAATAAGCCAACGGTAGCAGTGGTTTGTATCCAACTCGTCATAAATCCACGCTGGTTGGCAGGGGAGTGTTCGGCTACATACGTTGCTGCACCGCCATACTCGCCGCCCAAAGCAAGGCCCTGCAATAAGCGTAGTACCAATATAAGCAATGGAGCCATAAAGCCAATGGTTTCGTAGCCGGGCACACAGCCAATTAAAAATGTAGCCCCACCCATAAGCATGAGCGTTACCATAAAGGTGTACTTGCGGCCAATTAAATCGCCCAGTCGACCAAAGAACAAAGCCCCAAATGGCCGTACCACAAAGCCAGCAGCAAAAGTGGCCAGTGTACTCAGGAATGCGGCTGTAGGATTTTCCTGCGGAAAGAACTTGGTAGAAATGATGGAAGCCAGACTTCCGAAAATGTAGAAATCGTACCACTCAATCATGGTGCCTACAGAGCTGGCACCAATAATGGTGAAGAGCGAACTTTTTTTAGCGCTACTCATGGGTTATTAAGCATGGTTGATGGCTGTACACATGTGCATAACAAGCATGTGCAACAGCATGAATGATGGATTGCCTGATTCGTTTAGGTCGTAATATAAATCGGTAAAATGGTACGCTGCCAAAAAAATATTCTCGGTACGGTGCAGGATGTTTCCTCCTGTTTTTTTCTGTAATGCAGTGCTCTTGTTGTTTTTGCAGCGCTGTGTTACAATGCTCTGCAGCATGTATCAATAAAATTTCTTAGCAAAGTCCACAAAAAATTGGTGCCAATTTTGACTTGCTGTTTGGGCATAAATCTTTTTCTTTAACCAGTGATGTATTGCATCATTGTTTGTATTTCACAGATTGAAAAGTGTTGCCATGTCAGTTCCCTATCAGATAAGAAGCATGAACCAGTACCGGATGGCGTATGATTACAGCGTTACCAATCCGGAAGAATTTTGGGCAGGAATAGCCGAGCATTTTGTTTGGAAAAAGAAGTGGGACAAAGTTCTCGAGTGGAACTTTAAAGAACCAAGTATTGAGTGGTTTAAAGGAGGCAAACTCAACATTACAGAAAACTGCCTCGACCGCCACCTGAATAGCATGGGCGATAAGCCGGCACTGATTTGGGAGCCTAACGATCCTGAAGATCACCATCGAATACTAACATACAAAGAGCTGTACAATAAAGTAGTGCAGTTTGCCAATGTGCTCAAGAATAACGGTGTGAAAAAGGGCGACCGTGTGTGCATTTACATGGGCATGATACCAGAGTTGGCCATTGCCGTATTGGCATGTGCCCGAATAGGTGCCATTCACTCAGTCATCTTTGGTGGCTTTAGTGCCCGCAGCATTGCCGATCGTATTCAAGATGCCGAAGCTTCCTGTGTGATCACCTGTGATGGTGCTTATCGGGGCAATAAAGTAGTGCCATTGAAGAGCACTATTGATGATGCCATGATTGGTTGCCCTTCAGTAAAACGCATCATTGTATGTACGCATACCCGCACACCGGTGAGCATGATTAAAGGCCGCGATGTGTGGTGGGAAGACGAGATTAAAAAAGTAGAAACACAAGGCAATCCTGATTGTCCTGCGGAAGAAATGGATGCGGAAGACACGCTGTTTATTTTGTACACCAGTGGTAGCACGGGTAAACCCAAAGGTGTGGTGCATACCTGCGCCGGCTACATGGTTTGGGCCAATTATACATTCCTGAATGTGTTTCAATACAAGCGTGGTCAGGTGCATTTTTGTACGGCAGATATTGGTTGGATTACAGGGCACACGTATATCTTATACGGCCCATTGAGTGCCGGGGGTACTACGCTCATGTTTGAAGGTATTCCTACATGGCCCGATGCAGGAAGATTCTGGGACATCGTTCAAAAATTTGGTGTCGATATTTTGTACACCGCACCAACTGCCATTCGCAGCCTCATGGGTTTTGGCGAAGGACCATTGCATGGAAAAAAGTTGGATTCATTGAAAGTATTGGGCACTGTGGGTGAGCCCATCAATACCGAAGCATGGCATTGGTATGATGAAAATGTGGGACAAGGACGCTGCCCCATTGTTGATACCTGGTGGCAAACAGAAACCGGCGGTGCCATGATCAGCAATCTGGCTGGCGTTACTCCTTCAAAACCAACTTATGCCTCTTTGCCATTGCCTGGCATTCAACCAGTGTTGGTTGATGAAAATGGCAATGCCATACCAAACAGCGACGCAGCAATAGATGGTGTTTTTCTGGAAAAACCTGAAGGCGATGGATTAAAAGCGTCTGGCAATTTGTGTGTGAAGTTTCCATGGCCGGGCATGCTCCGCACTACCTATGGCGATCATGAACGTTGCCGGCAGACCTATTTTTCTACTTACGACAATATGTATTTCACCGGCGATGGTTGCTTGCGGGATGAACAAGGCATGTATCGCATCACGGGTCGTGTGGATGATGTGCTCAATGTGAGTGGTCACCGCATTGGCACGGCAGAAGTAGAAAATGCCATCAACATGCATGCGGGTGTAGTGGAAAGTGCTGTAGTGGGTTATCCGCACGACATTAAAGGACAAGGCATTTATGCGTATGTCATTTATCAGGGTTTTCATGAAGATGAAAACCTGACTCGTCAGGATATTTTGCAAACCGTTACCCGCATCATTGGTCCCATTGCCAAGCCGGATAAAATTCAGTTTGTAAGTGGCTTGCCCAAAACAAGAAGTGGTAAAATCATGCGGCGCATTCTGCGGAAAATTGCTGAAGGTGATTTTACAAATGTGGGAGATACCAGCACCTTACTTGACCCTGCCGTGGTGGAAGAAATACGTGACGGCAAATTGTAAATTCCTTTTGTTGTATAGCAGCGGCGTTGTTTCAAAAAAGCAGCGCCGTTTTTTTATGCCGTTACATCAATCTGGTAGCGTTGCATTTGCTTGTCCATTACTACAAACCATACCGGCGGTACCAATGCCAGCAACATACTGCCGGGGTAGCCCGTGGGTAATTGTGGTGCATCGTCGTGGTGGCGCAGTAGCTGGTACTTCCTGCTGGCCAGATAATGATGATCGCTGTGGCGGCTGAGTTCAAACAGCAGAATGCGACCTACTACATGATTGCTGTTCCAGCTATGCCATGGCATGGCCCGTTCATATTTGCCCGGAGTGCTTTCTTTTCTTGCCAGCCCGTAGTGTTCAATGTAGTTGACGGTTTCGAGCAGTAAAATGCCCAAGGTTGCAGCCGCCAGAAAATACAAGAGAACGGACCCGCTAAATAAAACGCCAATCATCAGCAAAAAGATAACGCTCAGCAATTGCAGCTGCAGCATTTCATTGCTCAGATGAAATGTCGGTGTATTGTTTTTGTGTTGCTCTGCGTTGGCAATTTTCCAGGCGCCGCTGTACACACCAGCAATGCTTCGAATCCAAAAGCGATACACTGACATACGATAAGGAGCACTGCTGGGATCACGGGGTGTACTCACATGTTTGTGGTGCCCTTTGTTGTGCTCAATAAAAAAGTGTGTATACAAAGAAGTTAAGAGCAAGGCCTTGGCCAGCCACTGTTCATAGGGTTTACTCCGATGCCCCAATTCGTGGCCAACGTTGATGCCAAAAGTGCCGCACATCAATCCCATGGATGCAATGCGGCCCAACTGTTCCCACCACAAAAGAGTAGGATTATCTATCCCTTTTAAAAAAATGAACAGCGTAAAATATTGCAATGGAACAACTGCATAGAGCAGTACATCGTACAAGGAATCTGCTTTTGCAATGGCTTCTTCTGCAGCATCCATATTGCTGCTATCGGGTGGAAAAATAAGTTCGAGTAAGGGCAGAAAAACAAACGAAATAATGACGGGTAAAAACACCAGCCAGCCATTTGTTTGCAATGCTATAAGTGCAGCAAAAAACAGCAGCAGGGGCAAAGCATATTTGAGGGCTTTCCAACGCATAGCAAGCATCGTTTGAATTGATGAATTGAATGTACTGGATAAACGCACACATTTGCCGTTTTGTGCATGAAAAAGGCCGCCCAATCTACGTTGGACGGCCTCGTTGCTCTAGGGTTGTTTCAGGTCAGGGTTCTATTAATGTTGTACAATAATCTTTCCTTGTTGAATGTTGTTGCCTGCAAACACTTGTACAGTGTACGTGCCAACTGGCATTCTTTCCAAACCACCTACGTTGATGCTGATGTTGCCAGCAGGCTGAGTAGTTTTTTGTTGAATCACTACTTGACCGGCCATGTTCAGTACACGTACACTTACGTCTTGTGCTTTGGGGTTGCTAAAGCGAACCTGCAAATCAGAACGTACCATTGTTGGAGTCAGTTGCAAACCACTGATGCCTGCAAGTTTGAGACTGATAACGTTGCTGTAAGAAACAGTACCGTTTTTACGAACCAGCTTCACTCGATAGTAAGCATCGTTTCCAACAAAAGCATGCAAATCATCAGCATAGTTGTACGTATTGCCATTGGCGGGTACAACAGCTACTTGCTTAAATCCGTTGGCAGTAGCACTTCTTTCCAACGTGTAGTATGCTGCGTCTGCACCATCTATGATAGTCCAGCGGAGGTTGCCTTTGCTGTTGCCGTAGCTACCTGTCAGTTCCAAACCATTGATAGGCAGAATAGCGGTAAATGAATACTGAGCAGGTTCTGAGCTACCTACACCTGCAGCGTCTACAGCAGTGTAAGTAAATGAACCGTTGTATGCACCTGTACCACTTACAAAGTATACATACAGTTTGGTCTTATCGTAGTTGGCAATGTTTACAAAAATGTTGTCATCGGGGTCGGAACTAGCGTCCAGAATATCAGCAGCATCAGGGCCGTTGTTGTTGGCATCATATGCAATTCTGATTACCAGATCTGTTCCTGCAGGAGAGGTAGGGTTAGACAACAAGCGGAATGTTTTGTTCATGCCTGTTTCCAGTATGCCATCTTCTGCATCAATGCCTGACATTATTTGGTCATCATTATCCAGCTGCCAGAATGTGCCTACGTTACGAGCAGGGAGATTGGTAAATACAGGGTTGCTAACCGGGCGTGACTGAATTGCAACATCAATGTTTGGTTGTGTTGTATACGGAGCAGTTACCAATACATTTTCAAACACACCAATGCTGTTGAATTTGCCTGCACCAGGTGTACCATCGTTTACATTGGTTACATAATATACACTGCCCGTTGAAGGTGCTGCACCCATAGCGCCGGTTGGAGCTACTGAATAACTGCTACCAACTGAAGGAGCCGCATCGGCACGTACTATGGCAATGGTATAGGTTGGGTCAACAGTGCTGCCACCTTGCAAAACTGGGTTTGCAGGTACGCTAATAGCATATGTACCGTTGGCTGCGAAAGAAGCAGACTGCATTACTTTACCAGCATCAGGGCCATTAGAAGCAATAGCAATTACTTTATAGGTTCCTTGTGCAGGAATAGTTTCTGTACCTTCTACTGTTCTGTTACCATTCGCATCAATCCAAATTTTACCTGTAAGTGTTTGAGATATAGCACATGGGGTAATGGTGAATTGAATGTAGCAACCAGCTTCTGCCGGAGGAACAGCGAAGTAGTTTGAAGTGCCAGCTGTAGCCGGGAAAGGATTGCTGCTGTTGTATTCGATACTGCTTGGTGTAACAGGGTAAGAATTGTAGAAACGTGTACCAGCAGGGAACTCAGCACTGATAGTAGATACTGCTATGCTTGGGCCATTTACAGGGCAAATGGGGAAGTTGCGTACAGAAGGTGTAGTTGTACAATGTGTGTTGTTGTAAGCCGTTACATCAAAGTTTATCATCAATGGAGTTGTGATAGGGTCACCGGCACATGAGCCGTTTTGAGTAAAGCCCTGTACCAATGGTTGATTGTTGAATGAAGTGCCAGAAGTGGCGCCTGTACCAGAGCTTGTGCCAGCTACAATAATTGTTTGGGCACAATTGGTATTTTTAAGAATAGCACAGTTTTCTGTTCCCTTAAACTTGAAGCTTAAATCGGCCAACAAAGTAGTTGCGTCTGCTGGCATTGGTACAGTGCCAAAGTCGAGTACTACAGAACCTGTAGAGCCGAGCAATGGGTCGAAATAAGCATTGAATGGAGTGGGTGCTGGAGTGAAGTATACATTCTGCTGAATGCTGCCTGGTACAAAGGTGGTGTTGTATGGAATAGGAATAACGAGCTTGTAGTTATTCACTGCTTCAGTACCCATATTTTTGATGTCTACTTTGTATTCTACTTCTTCACCAGGCTTTACACTCAAAGTGCCGGTAGCAGGCACTACACCATTGATTTTGCTTACGGTCAACAAGTTCTGTACTTCAGGAATGTACGCATCTACACTCATCGCCATGTTGAAGATGATGTAGGTGTCCTGAGTAGAACCGTAACGGAACATCGTTTCAGTAGCATTGTTGCCGATCACCTCGTTGTTCGTATTGGTAATGTTGAACATCGAAATATCGATGCCTGTATTGTTGGTACGGTTCAAATTACGGGTGTTGCCACCAGTTTGTATGCTTGAGTTAAAGAAATTGGTAGCAGCGTTGCCACTATGGTTGAGTGATACAAATGTGTTGTCACTTGCACGGCGAATCTGGAAATAATCACCGCTAATGTTACGATCGCCTTCGCCGGCCATCATACCTACTTTAATATTTACTGGTCCTGTCTGAACTGTTTTGAAACCGCTGATGGGCAAATCAAAAGCTGCGGTAGTGCTACCTGCAACATAAGCATAGCCGTCAAACACGGTTACATCACGCCATTTCATCTTGGTGTTTTCATACACTACTACCAGGCCCCAACCTCCAAAGTAGCCGGTACCACCACCATCACCCTCAATGAGAGCCATATCTGCTACGGTATAAGCGCCTAAACCATTCGCTCTTACATAGTCAGTTACTTCGGCATAGGCTGCATACATGTTCCCTTCTGAGGTAGTAGGAAAGTAAATGTCAGAAGGGGATGCTGTGATGGTAGTATAACCAGCAGCAGCAGGACCTTTCAACTTCAATTGTTGCTTGTCGAAGCTTTTTGTAACGGTAGTATTTACTTGAATAGTGCCAGATACATTCACTTCAGCATCAGAAGTAGTTTGAGTGTTTGTTTCAGTGCCTGTGCTGGTTGGATATTCAGCACGGATAAGTTTATTCACCACAATAGTTACACCACCAGTGGCGCTGTATACCTGATACGGAGTGCTTAATGTAGCTGTGCTCACACCGTTGCTGGTAGTAATTGTAGCAGCCACATTGGTGGCAGTTCCGCCATTTACGGCAACCGTAATTGGGTTACTGCTGTTGTTGGTAAAATCAAACACAACCGTATTTCCGTTACCACTAAAAGTGTAACGGGGATAACGGTTGTTACTGCCACCAGCACGTGCTACACTCATAGTGTAAGCTGTGTTGGTAATGGCTTCATTGTGGTTTACTATTTGTGTGTTATTTACCGATTGAGGAGTAGAAACAGTTTTGTTTACGCTAAAAGTATTGCTGCTACCTGCACGTCCTGTCCAATACAAACCCGCAAACAGAATATTGGAGCAAGAAGGGATAGCTCCGTTTTCTGAAGAGAAGGTAAGATTAGCAGAAGATGAGTTGAAAGTAGTGCCATCTCCGTCGATATCTACATACACCATATTGTTGTTACCGTTATCGGAGTTTTCTCCATACGATGACAACGTGAGATTGGTGTTGCCAATCATTGTAAAGTCGCCTTTGATGTTGTAGATTTTACGATCGGGACTTACTGCAGCACTGCGTTGTGCAAACTGCTTTACTACCTGAGCGTTTACTTGTTGAATCGTTGTAAATGCCATCAGCGTGAAGATGGACAGTGCAACGTTACGGTTGCGCAAGCACAACCATTGGGTGTAAAGATTTTTCATCTTTAAGGGTTTAGCGTTTAGGAATATCAGATCAAGAATAAGAGTCGGGTAGGGGTACTGCACTTACGATGTTTGTTGTACATCGTACAAAACTGTGATACCTGAAAGGGTGGCAGGTACCAGTTTCTTTATTTCTGTTGCTGTGCAGGGTACGTCGCTTTTGAAAATGATGTATTGTACGTTGCTTATTTTTTCAAGCATAGCACTTGTAATCATGGCAGATTGCAAGTCCTGCTTCGTACGAATGCGAACTTCCAGCACAGCAACCTTTGCTGGTCTATCGGGCATTGTAGCAATAAATGAAAGAGAGGCTGCATCGGTGCTCAACACAATTGCAGGCGTATTTCCTGTTACTTGTTTTTGATGGTTACGCAATACAATGCTGGGTTGTACATCGTAGAGCATACTTTCAACGGCCGACTTAGAAGAGGTGGAAGATGTGCCCAAAGCCAGAGCACCTTGCTGTGTTTTTTGAGCAGCCAAAAATTCTTTTACAGAAACTACTTGTTGGGCAAAAGATGTGCTAAGGGTAAAGCAAATCGCTGCCAGGGTAAGAAGCGTTTTCATTGTTTAAGTTTAAGGGGTTGGAATCAATGGCAGACAATAGGGTGAGTCTGCCATTGATATCCGTTTTGGGTTGTTTAAGGGTTGGTCGGGTGTTTGGGTTCAGTTTAAGGTTCGGGGTAGGGTAGTTCAAGGGTTTATGGTTCAATCAGATCTTGTGTCCGTAGTATCGCATAACATTCCAGATTGGTCTGTTGAGGGGGTTAGTCACAACATCCATCAATTTGAATGATTAACTCTAGTAACGGGGCGGTTAAGAAGGCTTTTTGTTGGCGATTCGGGTTGGGGTTTCAATCAATCGAATCGCATTCATTAAGCGGTATAACCAGTAGGTAACAGAGGTTTAGGGTTTTATCTCCGATTTCCTAATGCAAATGTAATACGGCCAATCAATTTTGCAACATTGATTTTTGTCAAATTTGATTTTTGTCAAATTTTATTTCACCGGAAAATAATAATCAATTGAAAATCAGTAACTTACAAAATTGATGTGGAAAAACTATTTTCTAAAAAAGTTCGTACAAAGATGTTAGAACGTCATTTTTGGCCCTGTTTTTGAATTACACATCTGATTTGGCGTGTAGTACCACATATCTTTTGTCAGTTTTTTTGTGGCTCATGGTTCTATCTATTGTAGTATTTCAACTACAATCATCCTTCCGGCCTTGGGCATAAAAAAGCCCCCCGAATAGTATTCGGAGGGCCAATGAGTAAAGTTTAAAAAACTTACTTGTATTGTACGGCAATACCTTTTGCCAAATCTGTCATTTGCTTCAGGCTTTCGTCGTTCAGGTTACCCTTCTTAAACTCAGCCAGTACGTTTGGCAGCTTGTTTTCCATTTCCAGCAGGAAATGCTCTTCAAAAGCCTTAACGTTCTTCACGGCTACATCACGGAGCAAACCTTGTGTACCGAGGTAAATGATGGCTACCTGCTTTTCTACACTCATAGGAGAGTATTGCAGCTGCTTCAGGATTTCCACGTTACGGGCACCTTTGTCGAGTACAAGCTTGGTAGCCGCATCAAGGTCGCCACCAAACTTAGAGAAGGCTTCCATTTCGCGGTAGAGGGCCTGGTCAAGTTTCAGGGTACCGGCCACTTTCTTCATCGACTTAATCTGGGCGTTACCACCTACGCGGCTTACAGAAATACCTACGTTGATGGCAGGACGGATACCAGCGTTGAACAGGTTACCTTCCAGGAAGATCTGTCCGTCGGTGATGGAGATTACGTTGGTAGGAATGTAAGCAGATACGTCACCAGCCTGCGTTTCAATGATGGGCAGGGCAGTCAGGCTACCACCACCTTTCACCAAATGCTTGATGCTTTCGGGCAGGTCGTTCATGTTTTTAGCTACTTCATCTTTACCAATTACCTTGGCTGCACGCTCCAGCAAACGGCTGTGCAGGTAGAATACGTCACCAGGGTAAGCTTCGCGGCCCGGAGGACGACGGAGCAGCAGAGACACCTCACGGTAGGCCACAGCTTGCTTACTCAGGTCATCATAAATAATCAGGGCAGGACGTCCGGTGTCGCGGAAAAATTCACCGATAGCAGCACCGGCAAACGGAGCGTAGAACTGCTGAGGAGCAGGGTCAGACGCAGAAGCCGCTACAATAGTAGTATAGGCCATGGCACCGTTGTCTTCCAGGGTCTTCATTACACCAGCAATGGTAGATGCCTTTTGGCCAATGGCTACATATATACAATATACAGGTACACCAGCTTCGAAGAACTCTTTCTGGTTGATGATGGTGTCAATTGCAATGGCGGTTTTACCGGTCTGGCGGTCGCCAATGATCAATTCACGCTGACCACGACCAATAGGAATCATAGCGTCGATAGCCTTGATACCAGTTTGGAGCGGTTCTTTTACCGGCTCACGGAAGATTACACCGGGAGCTTTGCGTTCCAACGGCATTTCGTACAGTTCGCCAGCAATAGGTCCTTTGCCATCAATGGGCTGGCCGAGTGTGTTGATAACACGACCCAGCAGGCCTTCGCCTACTTTAATAGAGGCAATCTGACCTGTACGGCGGGCTTTATCGCCTTCCTTAATTTCAGCGCTGTCGCCCATCAGTACCACACCTACGTTGTCTTCTTCGAGGTTGAGGGCGATGGCTTTTACGCCATTTTCAAATTCAACGAGTTCGCCACTCTTTACGTTGTTGAGGCCGTAAATGCGGGCAATACCGTCACCCACCTGAAGCACAGTACCTACTTCTTCCAGGTTGGCTGCGGCGTCAAAGTTGCTGAGCTGCTGGCGCAGAATCGCCGAAATCTCATCTGGCTTAATGTCCACCATAGTTTTTTATTGAATAGTGTAAAGAATTCAAGTTTTCAGGGTTTACCCCTAAATTTTCAGGCCGCAAAAGTAAGGCACTATCCCTCAGTTAGCAAAAGCATTTTTGGAAATGACCGGCCCGATATTTTTTCTAATCATCAGGTAAGTCCAAAACCGGGTTTTCGGTCCTGTTGCAGTTAAGCATTTCCCCAAATGAGCCAGGCCAGCATGGCCACCACAATAATGGCAAAAACCCAGCCCGGGTGAATGCGTGGCCGGCTGATAAAGTAATAAGGTATCATACTCAGCCCCAAGGCAATGACCCACCAACCCATTTGGCCATTATTGCCCAACTCCCGGTTATAGCCCGCTTCATCTATAACATTTGTATTGCCTTTTGACAGCAAGCTGATTTGGACCCTTCCGCCGCCGCCTCTGTTGGCAAAGTGGCCGGCATTTACTTCGTCGAGCCAAACCGTAATCTTGTCGCCGGGCAACAGGCTGCGTAGTAAGCTATCTGCGCCAATAGCTTTCAGTGCAAAACTTTCTGCCACTAAAAGCTTGCTGTTTTCTTCCACAGGTATCAGCACCAGATTTTTTTGAACTGATGAATCCATACCTGGTTGATAAGGTTTGCTTTTTACCGTAGCCTGTACTTTGGTTAATGTATTTACATCCACCTGTTTTTTCCCAATCACCAACCATGCACCTAACAGCAGCAACATGGCCACTGCTACTTTACCCATGGTGCTATTAAGCCCCTGCAGTATTAGCCCTTCCATCATATTGCTTCGGGAATTGGTATGGCGCCGAAAAGGTTGGTTCATGTGCATATCGAAAAATTATCTGCGGGTAAATGTAAGTCCGGAAATTATATGCTTTGCTAGGACGATGATGAGGTGTGGTAGTTAATTCTTGTAGTGTTTTTTATAGATTTTTGTGTGCCACACAAAATATTGTAGCAAAAAAATCAATGTAGCTTTTTTGCTTCGGCTTTTACTGATGCAATTCAGTACAACTACGCTATGACGATGCTGCTTCAGCAAATACTTTTACATCCGCTTACAAAAGAACAACACGCCAAAATATCGCTTGATAATTATCAAAAAACGATGAAGTAAAAGCTTGTACCCCTTTCAGCGTATTGACAATGCCATGTATTAGCAGTACCTTCTACACATCATTTCTTCACTCCATAAAAACAAACAAACATGGCTACCAGTAAAAAAGCTGCTGCACCTGCCCGCAGCCAAACCGCTACTAAGGCCGTTGCCACACGAAGGGCATCTGCCGAACCGGTAGACGTTGCTACCAAAGCAATCCGTTCTGTTGCCGCATTGAGCGGCAATCCTCGTCCGCTGGGTGCACCCAGCACCAACCTCACCAGTGAGCTCAACAACATCAACTTCCATAAGATGATTGGTGGCCCGCTGCAAGCTGCCATTGAAGCACAAACTGCTTCGGCCATGGCTACCATCAATTTTATTAATGCCGTAGGTTTTACAGAAGTCGATGGCAAAAAAGAATTGGTGATGGTCGACTTTTCGCATACCAAAAAAGATGTGGATGCCGAAGGCAAAGAAGTAACCAGTGAATCGTTTATCAAAGTCCCTTTATTAGCCATGCTGCCCATCCCGTCTATCCGTATCGAAACGGTAGACATAAATTTCAACGTAAAGCTAAACTCCGTTGAAACCGCTAACACCAGCGATAAGCTGAATGTAGCTGCCGAAGTAAAAGGTGGTTTTGGTCCGGTAAGCTTTAAAGTGTCGGCCTCTTACCAGCGCCAAAGCAGCACTGGTGTAAAGGTGGAAAAAGAATACAGCCTGAATGTGAAAGTAAAAGCCACTCAGGATGAAATGCCTGCAGGTTTGGAGAAAATCCTGAACATGCTGGCTAGCTAATCTTCCCAAAGCATTTTCCATACAACACGCTACAGCGCCATGCCGGCTTGCCCGGTATGGGCTGTGGTTGTATCACTCTATTGTTATGATTACCGTAGCACAATACCTCTCTTTTATTTTCAGCGAAATCACCCGGGCCCGTGTGATAGCCGACACCGAATCGGTACGCATTGCTACCGAATACGCCAAAGACTCGGTAATGAAACATTTCTCCGTACCCCGGTTTAAAATACCGGAGCTGGAACTCAACATTCCGATGGTGATAGCTGGTGCACAGTACAACAACATTTACACTTTTACCTGGCAGTATGAAGAGTTTGAAAAATTCATGCTCGGTTATGTCGACCGTTTTGGCCGGCAGTTTGCAAAGCCCTTTCCCAACGATGCAAGGGAGATGATGCAAGTGCGTCAATTGATTAAAGAGGCGTACAACGACCTGAGTGAAATGCCCAACCTGCAAGATCTGAACCAGTTGGTGATTGAAAAGAAAGAAGATGCGGTGCAACACATCGACAGGATTGTAAAAACACTCATGGGTATTTATGCAAATGTAGAACGGGTAAAACCGAATCCCAATCCACTCATTGTTACCAGATTCATTCGCATTCAAACCATGGAAGATTTGATAGCCGAATGGAAAAAAATGCTTCAGCAAACGCTGGGTGAAAATATTCGCCTCACAGAGAGTGTGCTTAAAAATCTGCTCATTAGTCCGGAAACACAAATTGTAAAAACAGAGGGTACCGATATTTCGATTTTGCAAATCAGGGCGAAGATTACTGAGGAAGGCATTTTCGTAAATAGTGTAACAAATGCAGAAGGCGAAGAAACCAAAGTAGTAGATTTCGAATGATACCTGTACTGCAATACCACAAACTGGAGCTGCTGGATAAGCTGATGCTCGATGGCAGAAAAGTGTTTGCTGCTTACGAAATGCGGGACTATTATTTTGACGATCAGCTGAAGCAATGGTTGCAACGATGCGACCAATTTTTCGAGCAACACAATGGTCCGGTGGAAAGATCAAAAATGAAATCCTTGTACACCGATTTTGCCACATTGCTTCGGGGCACCGATCCTTACAGCTTTGAAAAAATAGAACGCAACAAACGTGCCCAGGAACTAACCATTGGCTACCGAATAGCAAGGGAAGCTTTGCAGGTGCTCATGGATTATTATCAGCTGGTGTACAACCGGCTGGAAGAATCGAAAAACCTGATAGGGCAAATGGTTTTGGCCATGCTGCAAGCAGGCTTAATTACCACCAACGACATACAGAAAATGACTACGCAAAAGCACAGCGAAACGCTTTGGCAAAAAATGGCAAAAGATAACCAGCTGCTATTGGTGCAGCAAAAAGTACTGCTGCAAACAAGCAAGTACGATGCCATCATTTTGCTGGGCTTGGTGCTCACAGCTTTGCGCAATAAATAATGCTACACTTTTTTCTACACCCAAAAATCTCATTATGGAAACATCGAATTATGGCATGGGCTGGTTGCCCGATTTGCCCGACTTCCGCGATTACACCGCCGACAGCACAGTAGTACCTGCCCAACTGCTGGCAGTAGGCCGAACGGAAACCGTAAAAGGCATGCTGGCATCGGCCAACATTAAGGCCGGAAAGCCAGCCAAAGCACCTTCCAGCGCAGATCTGCGGTCGTGGTGCTCACCTATTGAAGACCAAGGCTCTATTGGTAGCTGCACGGCACACGCTGGTGTGGGAATGATTGAGTATTTTGAGAGCCGGGCTTATGGCCGTCATCTCGACGC
Source organism: Bacteroidota bacterium (assembly GCA_020161435.1). GTDB lineage: Bacteria > Bacteroidota > Bacteroidia > Chitinophagales > Chitinophagaceae > Phnomibacter. The sequence continues at coordinate 26,604 of JAIUNV010000006.1, forward strand.
ATCCAGATTGTTTTTGTATAAAGTAACACGCAACATGCTTGGTTGGACCGGCGACACAGGTGCCTTTCTGCGCACCACCATGGGTGCCATGGCTTTGTTTGGTACACCACCCGAATCTTACTGGCCGTATGTCATCAGCAAGTACGATCAGGAGCCCAGCGCCTTTTTGTATGCTTACGGGCAAAGTTTTCAGGCCATTCAGTTTTACCGCCTCGACCCGCCGGGTACTGCCCGCCCCGATATTTTGACCAGCCTGAAAACACATTTGGCTGCAGGCTTACCTGCTATGTTTGGCTTTACCTGCTACAGTTCTTTGTACAGCGAAAGCGGTCGCAAGGGGATGATTCCTTTTCCCAGTGCTACAGAAAAAACTGCTGGTGGTCATGCGGTAATGGCGGTTGGTTTTGATGACAACAAAACCATCACCAACCCCAACGATAAAAAGAAAACAAAAGGTGCCATCCTCATCCGTAATAGCTGGGGAACTGGTTGGGGCGAAGCGGGCTACGGCTGGCTGCCGTACGAATACATTTTGCGTGGCCTGGCCGACGACTTTTGGTGCCTCATCAAAAAAGAATACATCAATACCGGACAGTTCGGTATTTAAGGAATCGCCATCTTTGATTTAGTACATACAGCAGGTTTCGGTGTTGCTACTGCACCGCCCTGCTGTTCTTTTATTTTTGCATATGCGTATCACATTGCACATTGGAGAAAGCAAAACCATCTTACTGCAAAAAGAAGGTGTGGGCGGCTATAACTGGTTGCTGCAAAACGCCGATGAAGAAAGTCTTCAAATCAGCACTAAAATATTGCCTGCCAAGTCCAAACTCATAGGAGCAGGTGCTGTACTTGAAGTGAAAATTACTGCTTCGAAAATCGGAATATTCATTCTTTCTGCAACTTACCGCCGCAGTTGGGAAAAGCAAGCGGCTAAGGTGCAGCAATACGAAGTCGTTGTCACTTGATCGAATTGCTGATTCACTTTTCTTGCATAAAATTATTCATCTCGCTACAACCATTTCATCTTTCCGGGGCTCTTGTGTAAAAACGGAGCCATGCCTGAGTCAACCTTTCATTTACATATACCCAAGCCCTGCCACGAAAACTGGCAACACATGACCCCCGCTGAAAAAGGTCGCTTTTGCGGTCAGTGTCAAAAAACGGTGGTTGATTTTACCACAATGACTGATGATGAAGTGCTTGACACATTGAAAGCTGCTACAGGAAATACCTGTGGCCGTTTTTTGGCACAACAATTAGGCCGGCCGATGCAACCCACTCACTTACAACGCAGCTGGCTACGGGTAAAATGGTTTTGGGCAGCCCTCATTTCCGGCGCATTGTTTGCCAACAAAGCAACTGCTCAAAAAGCAAGCTATGCTGATACGGTGGTAGTGACAGCACCAAAATCCAAAGCTGAAGTGGTGACAATGGGCAAGCTAATGATGCCAGCTCCACAACCCATCATTATCCAAGGGCAGGTAACAGATGAAAAAGGTATGCCCATGGCTGGCGTATCTGTAATGATTGAAGGCACTACTGTGGGCACCAGTACCAATGCATTGGGCAGGTACGAATTGAGGGTGAAAGAGCCTGCGCCTTCGGTAAACATTCAATACTCTTCCGTTGGATACATGTCCATGCAACATCAATTACAATTGGCGCCATTGAAGTCTTACCATATTTACCAACAACATGCACAGTTTACCAAGGCAATGATGGCTCTTTCTGGCGAAGTGGTGATTGTACGCAAGAAGAAAAAATCAAAGCCTGCAGCATCAATGAAATCAACAGTGGAGAAAACCACAACGAAAGAATTACTGCAGGTGTTTCCCAATCCGGCAAAGGCAGGACAACCCATTTTCATTGCACAAATAAAACCTGGTACCTACTCACTTCAATTGTACAGCAATGATGGACGACCAGTGGCCACCGCCTGCATTCTACAAGCAAAGGGTGCTGCCAACCTGAGCTGTACATTTCCCGCATCTATCAGCACTGGGTTGTACACGCTGCTGCTGACAAATGAAAACCAACAGCCACAAACGGCACAGGTATTGGTGCAGTAATTGTATCACAGCACTTTTGTTAAGGGTGTGTAAGAATTGGAGATCGGGGTTGCATCTTGGCAGATTGGATATTATCTTATCCGCCAAACCCTTGTAAGATGCGTTATCTCTTCTTCATCCTCAGCTGTATTAGTTGTTGTTTGTTTTCTATTGGCTTCGTATCAGCACAACCTTTACTCACTGTGCAGCAGCTGGAGCAAACGAATTTCACTACACATAAAGGCGGCACTATTTCGCCACAAGCATTGTATGTTGATGCTGACGTGTTTGAAAGTGTATTCAATCTTGGCGCTGTGGTACTGCGCAAAGGCAACAGCTATGCTTTGATGAATGCAAGCGGCGAATTTTTGGTGCCTTACAACAAATACAAAACGCTGAGCAGTACTGGTGTTTTCAATATCAATAATGAACTCATTCACAATGGTTGGTTCAATTACAGTACGCCAGATGGTTTTGGCTTTGTAGATGCAAGTGGCAAAGTAGTGATACATGATCCTTATGCGGCTTTTCAGTTGTCGGCAGATAAGCGGCATTTGGTGTCGCTTACGCAAAAGCCATACAGCATCATTGCAATGGATGGAAAAAAGTATCAGCCGGGCTTTTATCCGAATGCTATTGGTGAAGGGTTCTTTTTTAGTAACGAGCCGGCAGGTAGCAAAGCAGCCTACAGGAAATTGAATGGCAGTATCCTGGTGCAAGATCAATTCAACAGTCCCGGTCATCCTTTCAAAGACAAGCTGGCATTGGTGCAAAAAAGAAATGAGTTTAATGAACTAAAATATGGCTTTGTTGATGCCACTGGTAAACTGGCAATTCCTTTTATGTACAGCAATATGCCTTCCTATTTTCAAAATGGAAGAGCAAGAGTACAACCCACTAACACAGCCGATTTCGTTTCGGCCATCATCAACAAGCAAGGTGCTGTATTGCTCAAGCAAACCAAGCAAACCATACAGCAAATGGGGGAGTTTAAATTCTTTGCCAACGGACTTAGTGTAAGCAACAATGCCACTGCCATTATGGATACCAGCATGGCAACCATATCCATGCAGCAGTTATTGCAAAAGGCAGGCATCACACAGCCGGTATCATTCCATGCTATTGACCTTACCTGGCGGGAAGAAAAACATCCCATCCTCATCTATTCGTATGCCGGCAGAGCAGGCTTGAACAGCATTAATCCCAATGCCCGCAACTACGGTTACATATTGCTACGAGATGGCATAGTAGTGCCACCGGTGTTTCATATGGATGGTAGTAAAAACTTGATGGAATTTGATCCGGTAAGCGGTTTAGCCCGTGCCAAAATGATTACAGGAAAAGCACAGAACGGTCAGCCCATGCTGATGGATGGATTCATTGATTTGAAGGGTACGTTCACTGTTTTACTAAAAGAGAAAAGTGCCTGGTAGTTAGCCATATTAATTCATGAAAAAAAGCGATCAGAACATTTGTGCTGATCGCTTTTTTGATTGGGGTAAAATACCGGTTAATTCCTCACCGGCTTTCCACCCTTCAATACACTTTGTATACGTTCCAGTGTTTTCTTTTCACCCGTCAGGCTCAGGAAGGCTTCCCGCTCAATGTCGAGCAGGTATTGTTCGCTTACCAGGGCTGCTTCGCTCAGGTCGCCGCCGCACATCACGTAGGCCAGCTTCTTTGCAATCTTCACGTCGTGCTCGGTAATGTAGTTGCCCAGCTGCATGCCGTTGAGGCCGGCCAGCATGGCACCCAATGCTCCACGGCCCAGCACTTTTACATCGGTACGCTGCACGGGCTGCACATATCCTTTGTTGTACATTTCCAACACACTGCGTTTGGCATCGGCTACCCGGCGGTTGATGTTCATGCTCACTTCATCAATACCCTTGCGTAAGATGCCGAGTTCGTAACCTTCGTACGCACTGGTGGCCACCTTGGCCATACCAATGGTAAAGAAGCGACGCTTCAATGCTTCCATTTCTATTTCGCCATCAAAGTATTCGTCGCCGGCACGCAGCGCAAATTCTTTGGTACCGCCACCACCGGGTATCAGGCCCACGCCCAGTTCTACCAGGCCAATATAGGTTTCGGCAGCAGCCTGTATTTTATCGGCATGCAGGCTAAACTCGCAGCCGCCGCCCAGCGCCATGCCATGCGGTGCTACCACCACGGGCACACTGCTGTAGCGCAGCCGCATGCTGGTATTCTGGAACATGCGAACGGCCATATCCAGCTCATCATATTCCTGATCGATAACATACATAAAGATGAGGCCCACATTGGCACCGAGGCTAAAGTTGGCGCCTTCGTTGGCTATCACCAGTCCCTTGTATTTTTCTTCGGCAATGGCCACACTTTTCTGAATGCCCGCCAGCACATCGCCACCAATGGTATTCATTTTGGTGCTCCAGCTCAGGCCCAGCACATCATCACCCATGTCTACGAGAGTGCAGGCACTGTTTTTCCAAACGGTCTTTTCTTTCAGGTCAGAAAGAATAATAAAGTTGTCGCCACCTGGCAGCAGCTTGTAGGTTTTGCTGGCTACATCGTAGCAATAGCGTTTGCCGTTTTCTACTTTGTAAAAAGTTTTATTACCTGCGGCAATGAATTCTTCTACCCAAGCCGCTACACTGAAACCCGCAGCCTTCATGGCTTCGGTGGTTTTGGCTACGCCCAACAAATCCCATGTTTCAAAGGCACCAATTTCCCAGCCAAAGCCCGCCATCATGGCGTCGTCTACGCGGTAGAGTTCATCGCTTATTTCGGGAATGCGGTGGCTGATGTAGCTGAAAAGATGGTTGTGGAATGCCCGGTAGAATTCACCTGCTTTATCAGGGGCTGCCACCAACATTTTAATGCGCTGCTTCAGGTCGTCTATTTGCTTGCCCGCTTCTATGCTGGCAAACTTGGCTTTCACTTTCGGGCCGTATTCCAGCGTATGCAGGTTCAGCGTCAGTATTTCTTTTTTACCGCCGCTCTTGTCCATTTTAAAGAAGCCACCCTTGGTTTTGTCGCCCAGCATATTGGCCGCTACCATTTTTTCCAGCCACGCAGGGATGGTAAAAATGTCTTTGGCTTCATCGTTGGGGCAGTTGGCGGCTACGCCCTGCGCCACTTTTACCAGCGTGTCTATACCCACCACATCGGCCGTGCGGAAAGTAGCACTCTTGGGTCGGCCAATGGCAGGACCAGTGAGGGCATCAATTTCATCGGTAGTAAGACCTTGTTGTTCCATCACCCGCATAATGGCCATCATGCTGAACACACCAATGCGGTTGGCAATAAAGGCCGGTGTGTCTTTACACAGCACGGTGGTTTTGCCCAAATACAAATCGCCATACTGCATCAGAAAGTCTACAATGGCAGGGTCGGTATCGGGAGTAGGAATAATCTCCAGTAACCGCAGATAGCGGGGCGGGTTGAAGAAGTGCGTACCGCAGAAATGTTTGCGGAAATCTTCGCTGCGACCCTGGCTCAGCATGTGAATGGGAATGCCCGATGTATTGCTGGTAATCAGCGTTCCGGGCTTGCGGTATTTTTCTACTTGCTCGTAAATGATTTGTTTGATATCGAGGCGCTCCACCACCACTTCAATCACCCAGTCGCACTGGGCAATGTCTTTCATGTTGTCGGTAAAGTTGCCGGTGGTAATGCGTTTGGCCACGGCTTTGGTAAACACGGGGCTGGGGTTGCTTTTCAGCGCAGCGGCCAGCGCATCGTTTACCAATTTATTGCGTTCGGCGGGCTTTGTGCTTTCAGTAGCTTCTTTGGGTACCATATCCAGCAGCAGTACCGGCAGGCCGATACCTGCAAAATGACACGCAATGCGGCTACCCATAACGCCGCTACCCAACACAGCCACTTTTTTAATGGAGCGATTCATATAGCAAAACAGTTTTTAAGCAAGATGATGACGAAGTAACCAAAAAATGGTTGCATAAACAACTATTTTAAGAAACTCTTTTCACTGCCCTTGATGACATACTTTTTTGGGGCTGTCGGCAGGAGTACATGGCCCGGCAGTTGTTCCCGTGCTTTCAGGGTGCCGCCCTTCGCTGCGCTGCGGGCCCCCGCCCTCGACTAAGTCGAGGCGTGACCTTCCAGCCCGGGCAGCCCCTGAGCTGTGTTACATCGCCCATCAAAATACTTGTGGCTGCTGCGGCGAAAAACAGGAATTTTGCAGACCAAAAATTCAAGCCATGAGTCATCATAACATTGCCGATATACGCAAAGATTATACCCTGCATACCCTCGATGAAGATTCGGTAGCCGCCACACCGGTGGCCCAGTTTGGCCATTGGTGGCAGGAGGCAACTGGCGCCCAAATTTTGGAGCACAACGCCATGACACTGGCCACCTGCGGCGCCGATGGCATGCCCGAAGCCCGTACCGTTTTGCTCAAGGGATTTGATCAGGAAGGGTTCGTTTTTTTTACCAACTACGACAGTGCCAAAAGCAAGCAATTGCTGGAAAACAACCAATGCAGCCTCCTGTTTTTTTGGAAAGAACTGGAGCGTCAGGTACGCATTGCCGGCATCGCCGAAAAAATAAGCGAAGCAGAAAGCATTGCCTACTTCAATAGCCGCCCCGATGGCAGCAAGCTGGGCGCCTGGGCATCGCCACAAAGCCTGGCAGTAGCAGGTAAAGCGTGGTTGAAAGAAACCTTTGAGTTTTACAAGGAACGATTCAAACACGGCGAAATACCCAAGCCACCACATTGGGGAGGCTGGCGGGTAAAGCCGGTGCGCATGGAGTTTTGGCAGGGCCGCCCCAGCCGCATGCACGACCGTATTTTATATCAGCAAAACCCCGAAGGTGGCTGGAGTATTTCAAGGTTGGCTCCGTAAGACTTTCTATGTATTTATGTAATGTGGTTGTTTATTTTTATTGCATGAAATCACACCTCCCATTTCTAATAACCGTAGCATTGTTTTTTTGTGTTAATTGTATTTATACGAAACAATTAATTGCACAGTCTGCCAATAACCCGTTGTATTTCTATTTAGATAACAATTACAAGGAAACAAAGAATGCAAAATCTGTAGCTTTCATCGAAGCCGTATGGAAAGATGCTGGCCAATGGCGGGCTCAAATGATGACATTCCCTGGAAAAGTGTTGGTAAAGGATTTTTCGTATACCGATTCAACACGAACACAAAAGCAAGGAAGGGTACTCTCTTTTCATTTCAATGGAAATCAGTCAGATTCAGGATTTTATGTAGCCGATAAATTGCATGGTGATTACTTTAGTTGGTACGATGATGGTAACATCGAAAGTGAGTTTCATTACAACATGGGCAACCCCGTTGATACTTGTTTAAAATGGTCGCCGGGTGGTACTTTGAATTATATCAGCATTACAGATAGTAACGGCAATGGACTGTGCAGAGAGTTGTATTCATCAGGTAAAAGTAAATTCAGTGGCCGCCTGTTTCAAGGAAAGCAGCATGGGCTGTGGCAGGCAAAATCCGAAACCGGTGTAGTAAAAATGCAGGTGCAGTTTACAAATGGAGAGATCCAATCTACTGCTTGTTTTAACCCAGACGGTTCAGTTAAAATAGGGGATTGCGTATTTGAAAAGCTGGCATCATTTCCGGGCGGTGCAGAAGCATGGCGATTATTTTTGCAGCAAAATTTACAGTACCCTTCTGACGCTCAAACACGCAAAATAACCGGTGCAGTTAAAGTGGCATTTAATGTTGCGAAAGATGGCAAACTTGATAGTTTCGTTATCCTTAGCTCTCCGGATAAGTCTTTGTCTGATGAAGTATTGCGCCTCATGAAACTCAGTCCTACATGGGTGCCCGCTTTGCAATACAACGAACCGGTTATTTACCGGCACATACAATCTATCAGTTTTTACCTGGAATAATCTACCTCAATGCTTGAATTTTCATTGAGTCCGTTTCCATTCGCTCAATCCAAAATACATGCTTCAGATACAGGCTGTCTGCTATGCGTATTGCTGCATCTTTTGTAGGCGCATAGTTGAACGTACGTTGGCTGTACCATTCAATTATCTTCGGATTTTGCATATTCACAAATACAGTTGCATTGGCCGGTATACTTGCAGAAATCTTTTTTGCTTTCATTTGTTGATCGTTGTAAGCGGTACCCGTAATTCCTTTTTCACCGGGTAAATTGATCAGGAAGTATTGTAAAAGCCCTTGAGCCACAAGGAGGAAGAAAACAGGTTTGCTCACGGTTATAATCCACTCATATTTATGTACAAAAAGCCACATCGTAAATACCAGCGCAAATGCCATCCATGCAAATTCATGACTGGCACTCCAGTGAAAAAGAACCAGATTATATATCAGCACAGCAATCATTGCCCAGCTTAGCCATTGATTGGGGATGTGTAACCAACGTATGCTTTTTTGCTTTATCGAAATATATATCAGCAGAAATACAATGCCGTTATATCCACTGCCAATATGGGTAATGCAGTGCCGAATCATCGTAAGCCATCCTTCATCCTGATTGGCAATGGTGCGGTAGGCCGACCGGCTACTCCAATAATCAACAACCTGCTGCCAACTCAGGTATTGTGCAAACTGATAAAAGATAAGGCCTATGCCTACGGCAGCACTTATGCCTGCGGTAAAGAATAAGCCAACATAACTGTTGTTTCGTTTCTTGCTAGCAAGGCCCCATACGCCCATGCCTGCGGCTAAAAAAGCAGCCACCCAATCGAAATACATGAGCATTACAATCGCCACAAATAATTGCAGGTGAAAGCTGGCAGTGAGTGCATTGCTGGTGCTTGCCGCCTTACGCCACAGTAGCAATACACACAAAACTAATGGCAGCATAATGCCGGTGGTTACGTAGCTGTGCCCCATGTACCACAGCGGTGCTGGTAGCAGGGCAAACAGTGCCACTGCTTGTATGGTTTGTTGTTCATTTGCCAGCCATTGGCGCAGCAATTTGTACAATAAGCTTACAGTAAAAAGTCCGATGAAAATATTGAGTATTTCAAGTGCCAGTGGCGTGGGAGTTATTTGTAAAAAGTGAAATACAAAATAGGGGAGTACATACCAGCCTGCACCAAAGGAGAGATAGACATGATTGCCATTTGCATCAATATGCGGACCGTTTTCCAAAACCCTGTTGCTGTTTCCCTGAAAATTCATGAGCGGGGTATAACCAACATTGGCAGCCCCACCAGCCTGTGACCAGCTTACAGCATTTATGAGTATCACTGCATTGTTGAAATCGTGGTGCTTGGACAATGGCCTGTTGATATGCGGCAGGCGCAAAGCAATAAGCACCAGCAGCAATAATAAAAACAGGCGGTGTGTACTCAGCCATGTACGCATAGCATTGCCTTATTTTAAAGTGGGTTGTTGAAGTTGGCGAATGGTGTACAATAAAAAACCAAAGACCATTATTTGCATGCCCAAGGCTATGCAAAAGCCTGCCGGAATAATGATGCGAAAAACGGCAGAAGGATCGAGTGGGCCAAAGCCTGCTTGCTGCCACTGCCATACTGCATAAGCCGATAGCAAAATACCCAATAAGAATATGCTTCCACCTAAGAGTAAGCCCGTTTCAAAATCGAGCCAGCGATTTATTTTCTGAGAAAACTGCCGTGCAGGATACAATCCCATTTTACTTCCATACAGGCGGGCCAGCACATAAAACTGTAGCAACTGTGTGCCCAGCATTACAAAAATGGAAGCATAATACAGCGTATGAATATCCAACACCAGGTTGAATACTTGTATGTAGCTAAACAACAATGTGCTGCTGAGCAGCAGACCCAGGATTAAAAAGAAAATAGCTGGTGCCAGTAGCAACCATTTGGGGCTGAGCAACAGCATAAGTCGCAAATGCTTCCAGCCATCTTGCCATGTTTTTAAATGCGGTTTTCGATCCCTGCCATCTTTGTGCAACCTTACCGGAACTTCAGCAATATGCATGCGTTGCAATCCGGCTTTGGCAATCATTTCTGATGCAAACTCCATGCCCGGAGATTGCATGTTTAATTGTTCGTATGCTGCTTTACGAATAGCCCGCATACCACAATTAAAATCGCCCAGGGAAACAGCAAATGACTGTCGGCCAATCCATGAAATAACCGGTGTGCCAAGGTAGCGGTGTAGCAAAGGCATGGCACCTGCATCTATACCGCCGGTAAAACGGTTGCCTACAACTAAGTCTGCACCGCTACGTATAGCAGGTATAAATTGGTGCACATCCGCAAAATCATAGCTCTCATCTGCATCTGCAAAAATGATCCATTCGTATTGTGCTGCAAGAATGCCTGCATGCAAAGCAGCACCATATCCTTTTGTGGTTACATGTACCACACGTGCACCCGCTGCTGTTGCAATAGCTACAGAATCATCTGTACTGCCATTGTCGGCAATAATGATTTCACTATGGGTGATGCCTGCTTGTGCCAATGCCAACCGGGCACTGCTGATGCAGCGGGCCAATGTGTTGGCTTCGTTGAGGCAAGGCATGAGTACCGTTAGTGCATTCATAGCAGCAAATGTGCGGCATTTTACAACACAGGCATGGCTGGTTTGCCAAACACAAAAAGATTATTGAGTCCCAACTGAAAGCGCTGATGCAGCAACAAGGTAAAACCAGCTTTAGCTGCTATCTCCGGCGTTTGCTCTACCTCAAAACCGTGGTGTTGTTCAAGGCTCATGCCTTCTATGAGTTTGAGTGTAGATAAAACCGCTAAAATGTAATCGACTTGTTTGGATGGAATGCTGCAAATGAGCTGGCCGCCAGGTTGCAGGCATTCAAAGCAGCAACTGAAAAAAGGAAGCAACATATCATTGGGCAAATGTTCAATCAATGCGAGTGCAGTGACGCTGTCGAACTGCCAGTGTGGCGAAAAATCAAAAGGGAAATTTGTTTTATGCAATTGTATGTGTGCATGCGGAGAAGTGGCCTGGCAAAGCGGATCTACACCCACACCAAATGATAATCGGTTTGCGAGTTGAAGCAGCATTTCACCCTGGTGGCAGCCAATATCTAACAAGCGGCTACCGGCAGGTATATGTTTGCTGGCTTTTTTTATGCGCTGCTGTTGCAAATAACGATCAATACCTGTCATAACGTTGTCAAAAATAAGCAACCCGTCACCTGGATTCACTGTTACAAATCATCATTGCCCCAATAGTTGACAGGCAGCTTGTATTTGTGCAAATTCTTTTTGAATTTCTTGCGTTCTTTACGGTCTGTTTTAATGCCAATATTGGTCAGCACTCCTTCAATACCAATTTTACTCAGGAAGTTGAATTGGCCACGTTTTACTGTTCTTTTTTTAAATACCAGATTGGGCTTGCCGTTATCGTGGCGCCTTACCATTTGATTGACCAGCCAGTTGATGGTGCCAGATAAAAAGTATTCACCATCCCCATTTTTTCCCAATAGCATTACACTCATTTTACGATAGCGTATATCCATGGTGCCGTAGGCAAAATATTTGTTGCCATTGGTAAGCAGGGTTAAGGTATCTATGATGCCACTTCTTATTTGCAAGCTCATTTGTGGCCGTAGCAAAGCATTCATTTCCTGCATATCCATGTGGCCCATGCGTACCCGCATCCAAAAGCCTTGCAGGCTGTCTGTGTACGACTGTCTGAAATTGAACTTCGTTTCCCCTTTGCCGTACAGCCTGCTTTTTATAATCATTATTAAAGAGTCATGCTCTTGTATGTTGTAATTCTTTACGTTCGTGATAAGCCCTTCAACATTATCAATAAAAACCTTTCCTTCTTTACCTGTTTTTTGTACTATTTCATTGTATCGAATAGTGCTGTTGCTGAGTTTGATGCTGTCGATTTGAATAGGGTAAGGCAACGCCATTATTTGCTGTGCCAGCAGGGGCCTGTAGGTCAAAGTGTCTTCCGGTCTTGTTTTATCTCTTTGTGGCCAAATGTTTGCAGCATCTATGTCGAGCCTGGCAATACTAATTGGCGGCTTGTCTTGTGATAAATCTATTTGAACATTTCGCCCGGTTATTTTTCCCGTTGATACACTGATGTGGTCAATTTCAAATGGCTGCTGTAACCAAAAAGATTCCCTGCTAAGCGTAGGAGTAAGTAGAAAAGAATCGAGCATAAAGCTGAGTGAGTGATGGTTGATGGCCTGCAGTCCAACAACCTGAACTTTTTGTTTAGCTGTTTGGTGGGTGAGGTTTGCGCCACGTATCCACCAATGCTGCTGTTTAAATATTTTTTTCCACTCTACACTATCCATACTGGAGTAGGCAAAATTGACGGCGCCAAATTCTTCTATAGCCATGGTTGTGGTATCCTGATTTTTGCCAATTATACGATGCTGTAGCCCTTTGAGCAATAGCGAATCTACTATGCCGCTAGCCTGCTTGCTCACGGGCCATACACGTAGATTGCTCATTACGAGTAACACTCCATCGGGCTGAAATTGTTGATTGGCAAACACAGTTTTTACATCCTTGCTTTGGTAGCGTAAATGAGCAGCCGACAGCTGTGGCACATTATTGTTGTTTGTAAAAGATAAGTTTTCGCATACCAACTTTCCTTTTATAGCGTTGCTGTAGTGGAGTGTATCTCCTGCATCAGATTTCAATACAAAATCAATTGCAGGATTGTCTAACTCAAGGTGCTGAAGAAAGAATGGATTAGACAATGTGCTGACTGCTATCTGTGCTTTAGGTACATTTTTTTTATCACTCGGTTTTGTGGTATTGATATGAAGTTTGGGCTCCAGCATGTACAGGCTTGTGAGGCGAAGCTCTTCGGGGTGAGAATTAAATATGCCGAAACCAGCTTCTAATTTCTCGCTACTAAAATTGATGATTGTGTTACCTTTTTTATTGCTGCCTTTGGCATTGTTGATGATTAATTTTCCTGGTTGTTCCAGCTGCATGCTGCCTGCCTGAAACCAGGTGTTTCCACTTTCCAAAGTATTGCTGTGGCTGCCAATTTGCAGGCTCTTCCAGTAAGCAATGCCATTGGTAAAGTTGAATGAAGTAGCTTTTAGATCAATTGCTGCAGAAACAGCCAGCTGATTGTGCTGATGCAGGTTGAAAACAATGTTTTGAATATCTAAGTTGCCAATAGCAAATGCCGGCAAAGTAGTTTGTTGCGTGTTGTTTGTTTTTCCTTTTTTGTCGATGGTTACCGTGCCACTTTGTACACTGATATGTGATAGTGAAAGACCAGCTTGATTGGTCAAATCAATGCTATTGTAGGCGTTCAGGAGTGTTACACCTTGCAGGTCTATTTGTGCGTATTCACCAAACTGGCCCTTGATGCGACCAAAGTAAAAACCACGTGGATTATTCAGCAGTTGTACATCGCTCAAGGTTAATAAAATATTATTGCCGGTAAGGGTGAATCCCTTTGTTTCCATTTGGCGAATGGCGTGTGTCAGCTCCATAATATTGCCCGCTTTCAGCGCCTTTTTACCATCTATCTGTAACGATAGCCCTAACAGTTTTAACTCATCCTGCTGCCGTTTTGCAGGTATCATCTTTATGGCTGCTTGTTGTATTACAATATTATCTATTTGTATGCTTTGCGCAATTTTTTTCAATAGTACATCTACAGACCGATTGATGTCTTTTCGACGTACCGAATCCTTTTTGGGTTGTTGTAAAATATTGAAGACTACTTCAGGATGAACAACAGTCAGTTTTTTGGCAATGATTCTACGCAGTAATAAATCGCCTAATGAATATCCGTCTAACCTAAGTTCGGGTACTACCACTACGTTAGATTGACGATGGCCTTTGCCTTTTTCACTAATTTGATAGTTGCGTAGTATTAGTGCATTGCTTTGTATCGAAAGGTCGCTTAGTGATGCTGCATACACACTATTGCTGTCGCTTTCAGCATAATTTGAAATATGAATATCTAATGCGCCAATGCCAATAGCCGGACTCCGGCCTTTTATTACTGATAACTCGTTTACAGAAAGCCTGTCGCCTTGCAACTGCATGACGGCTATGTCATCTTTTTTTACATAGTCACGGGTTTTTAATGCATAAGTTACATTTGAGATTGCTGCATAATGAATAGCAAACGAACTGCCATTGTATTGCTGTTTCGAAACCTCCCTTTTTAGTACGGTAGATTTTCGGGTAAGGTCCAGGTTGGCTTTTCCCTCATTAATGAGTACGGAGTCCACTTCAAAAAAACCTTCTTGTATAAATCTGCTCCAGTTGAAATTTCTTACATCAATACTATTGAGTTGTACCTTTTCTGTAGCCTCATTAGCTGTTTGATAGCTAATGTCGAGTGAGTCAATTTCAAGGTCTCCCTTTATGCCATCTACTTCCAGCTTGCCTAATTGTATTTGTAAGCTGCTATCTTCAAAATGAATGTCTGGCCGTTGTAATATTATTTTTCCATCGGTAAAAAGCGGAGCGTTTGAAGGCGCATCTTTTCCAACATCAAGGCCCTTTAGTAAAATGTCAAGATGGTTTATACTAAAATATTGCTGTTCATCTTTTGCATCGATAATGGTAATTGCCGCATCTTTTATTGCCGCATCTTTTATATTCAGTTCAGCAAATGCCTCAAATAGTTTCTGCTGTATGGCACCAATGGTTTGTGCCACATTTTTGTTGCTGCTATCTGTTTTATACAGGCTGTATGTTACAATGCTTGGGCGTTGCAGCTGAATGGTTTGTACATCTAATTTATTGCTGAAAAGTAGCGACCACAATGAGCCAATTTTCAATTCAATACTATCGGCACTAAATGAGAGTTGCTTGCGTGTAGCATTGGTGGGTTGTAGTGCAAACTCTTTCATACTAACCCCAATAGGAAAATATCCAAAACGTACTTTTTTAGCTGTTGTACTGTATTGCCCGTTTGATAATTCATTCACTACTTGTTCAAGCACCTGCTTGGCCCGGTATTGTAGCAACAAGTGCGCTGCCAGTAACAATGATGCTACCGTTAGTAGTAAGTAAATCCCAAGCTTTTTCAATCGGCGCATAACAACAAACAAATGGGTGCAGTAAAATAAACAGAAAGCAGTTGTTAGCCCAAATTGATTTACGCAGCATAGTAATAAAAAAAGCTGCGGACAAACTTGCCCGCAGCTTTGCTGAAATATAAGCAGGTGGTTTAGCTTACGCCGGCACCAGCATTTATCTTGTCTTCGGGATTTACAAAGTGCAACTTGCCACTGGCATCTTCTGCCATCAGTATCATACCCTGACTTTCGATGCCACGCATTTTGCGGGGCGCCAAATTCACCACCACCGTTACTTGCTTGCCTACTACTTCTTCAGGCTTGAAGTGAAGCGCAATGCCGCTTACAATAGTGCGGGTTTCAAAGCCCAAATCTACCTGCAGTTTCAGCAGCTTGTCGGCCTTCTCTACTTTTTCAGCCGCTACAATGGTGCCTACACGAAGGTCTATTTTGGCAAAATCATCGAACACGATTTCTGGCTTTACTGCCCCCTGGCCCCCAGCGGGGGAAGAGACAGCCTCACTGGCATTTACTATGCCTTTATTTTCTCCCCCTCCGGGGGCAGGGGGGCTTTGTCCTTTCAATTTTTCAATCTGCTTCTCTATTTCTGCATCCTCAATTTTGCGGAAGAGCAGCTCCGGTGCCCGCAGGTTGTAGCCTGTGCTCAGCAGTTTTTCTTTGCCGGCATTTTCCCAGTCCAGCATTTTTTCTACCACCTTCATCATGTGCATCATTTTGCGGGCAGTGCCGGGCAAAAAAGGATTGATCATGATGGCGAGGTTGGCACTCAGCTGCAGGCACACATGCATGGTAATGTCGATGCTTTGGCGTGCAGCCACTTGCTCAGGGGTAGCCAGTCCGCCCTTGCCGGCCAGCAAATCATCGCCCAATACTTTGGCCTTAATCCACGGCTCTTTTTTCTGCATGTACTGGTTGCCTTTGCGGGCCAGGTCTATTACTTCAAACAGTGCATCGCGGAACTTGTATTGCTCCAGCAGTTGCTCCATTTTATGCTTGGTCGCTCTAATGTCGTTGAAGATATTCCGGTCATCATCGTCCATTGCATCCAGGTGCAGCGGTGGTACTTTGCCACCGCAGAGCTTGTGCATCAGCACCCAGGTGCGGTTAATGAAGTTGCCAAAAATGCTCACCAGCTCACTGTTGTTGGCATCCTGAAAACCTTTCCACGTAAAATCGCTGTCTTTGGTTTCCGGAGCAATGCTGGTGAGGTAGTAGCGCAGCACATCTTCACAACCGGGAAAATCTTCGAGGTATTCGTGTAGCCACACCGCCCAGTTGCGGCTGGTACTCACTTTCTCGCCTTCAAGGTTCAAAAATTCATTGGCCGGCACATTATCGGGCAGCACGTATTTGCCATGTGCTTTCAGCATTGAGGGGAAAATGATACAGTGAAATACAATATTGTCTTTGCCAATAAAGTGTACCAGTTTGGTATCCTCTTGCTGCCAATAATCTTGCCAGGTATCGGGCAGCAGTTCTTTGGTAGCGCTGATGTAACCAATGGGGGCGTCAAACCACACGTAGAGCACTTTGCCTTCGGCATCGGGTAGTGGCACCTGCACACCCCACTGGCTGTCGCGGGTCATGGCTCTCGGGTGCAAACCGCTGGTGAGCCAGCTTTTGCACTGGCCAAACACATTGGTTTTCCATTCGGTATGGCCCTGCAATATCCATTCGTTCAAAAAAGGTTCAAACTCATTCAGCGGAAAATACCAGTGTTTGGTTTTGCGCTTCACCGGCGGGTTGTTGCTCAGTGTGCTGCGGGGGCTAATGAGTTGCTCAGGACTTAATGATGTACCACATTTTTCGCACTGATCGCCGTACGCATTGGGATTGCTGCACACGGGGCAGGTGCCGGTAATGTAGCGGTCGGCCAAAAAGGTTTGCTTCTCTTCGTCGTAGTACTGCTCAGTTTCTTTTTCTTCAAACATGCCGTCGTCGTACAGCTTTTTGAAAAAGTCTGCTGATGTTTCGTGGTGCACTTTGTTGCTGGTGCGGCTGTACACATCAAAGCTGATGCCCAGTTTTTCAAAACTGTCTTTAATAATAGCGTGGTACTTGTCTACCACATCCTGCGGCGTAATGCCTTCCTTCATGGCACGGATGGTGATGGGTACACCATGCTCATCGCTGCCGCCTATGAATTTGATATCGTTTTTACGGGCCCGTTCCCAGCGTACATAAATATCCGCCGGCAGGTAGCAACCCGCCAGGTGGCCCACATGCACGGGGCCGTTGGCGTAGGGCAGCGCTGCCGTTACCAGTATGCGTTTATAGTCTTTCATCGTGTTCATTTCCTTGGTAAAAAAAGCCGGCCATCGGGGCCGGAGGCGCAAAGATAAGCGTTAGCAGCGGGTAGTCGGGAAGACGGAAAGTCCGAAAGTCCGAAAGACCGGAAGACGGAAAGTCCGTAGTCGGTAGTCCGGAGAAATCGTCATGCCGACGCAGGAGGCATCTCCTCAATCGAAGACGGTTTCAGCTCCTCTCCCTGTAGGGAGAGGTTGGGTGAGGGTGGGCTATCAGCAACATCGCCCTGCTCAGCAGCCGTCCGGGCTGTCACTGCTACTCCTCGGCCTGGCTGCGCTGCGGCCTGTGGGGTATCCCTGTCTGCCGACAGGCAGGCGTTCCATCCCGCAGCCCATCGGCATGAACTGCTTTATTCGCATTCCTGCTTACCTTTCCTTAAAATCGGGAAGCATGGAGCAAGTATATCTTGTAAAAGTGAAAAAGGAATATGCCGCCGCAGCTATCGAGCAGTTGTTGCAAGAAAATGCGCTGGAAGCCATTGAACATCGTGGTGCCGCTTCTCCCGATGAACGCATGAATCTCATCAGAGAAGAACGGGAAAAATACATTCGGGGAGAAGATGCCTTCTTTACATGGGAACAGGTGAAAGCTTTAGCGCAGCGTAAAAGTTTGCATTAATGATGGCCATTCAATTGGAATTCCGGCCATTGGCTTCACTGGAAATTTTGGATGCGTATGATTGGTATGAATCGCAGCTTGCTGGATTATGAGATCGGTTCTTGTCCGACCTCGACGAATTCTTTTCCATGTTACTCCGCAACCCCAATACTTGTGGGTTTCTTGAAGACAACATCCGCCAAGGCAGGCTATCCACATTTCCCTACTTGGTAGTTTACGAAGTATTTCATGAGAAGGTAGTTGTTTTTAGTGTATTTCATGCATCGCAAAACCCGGATAAGAAGAGGAAGATGTAATTCCTCAAAGTTTTTTTGTTTGCATGCAGTGAGTCGTATTCTTTGGTGGACACGTTTTTAATTTGAATTTATGATTGGTAGTTGCAGTCTTTACCTAAGTGACCCTAAAATGTCTAACAGAATCAGCTTTGTTGGATTGATTGTTGTGTTTGTTATTCTAACTGGCCAATTTTTATGGAGACAAATATTCGTTTCAGCTACATTGCCGTATCAATACACCATCGGATTTATCACTAGCGACCTTACAAAAAAATCAGACTCTATAAGCGTTCGTTATCTGGTTGGTACAAGTTGGTATTCATTGAAAAATGCTTTGCCATATGAAGAAGTTGATAAACTGCGGCAAAGCTCACAACGTCTTTTTGTGAAATTCGATAAGAAAGATCCGCAAAAAGCCAGTCTGCTTTTCACACCATTGCCCAATGCACAATACTTTCAAGCAGGAGAAATTTTGGATAGTGTTTTCACATCTCGAAATGAAAATTGAGAAATCTATTTTCCATGCCGGAAAAATCTAAGTAACTCGTTGTCTCTCTGCTTCTATTTCTAAGAAAATCCTGTTGAGAGCAAGCACAGTCAAACAATCTATTGCTTTCAGTTGCTGCTTTCCGATATTCGAAACAGCAATCATACGTATTGTCGTCTGATACAACTGTAAAACCATAACTGAATATGCGATCTCTTTTGATGACGCTGTTGCTGGCGGGTATGGTAGCCGGCAGCCAAACCATGGCCCAGCCCAGCAATCCCTGCATGGCCCGCTCCGGCATTTACCCCCGCCCCGAGCCCAAATATGGCGGCAAACTGGCCCGCAACTTTTTCATTTTTGATGCCGAACTGGCCAAGCACCCGCAGGTGCAAACAGCAGCTTTTCACAGTATGGTGCATGGGCAAACCGTACAGCAATTGCAACAGCTGATGCGCAGCAACAAACTGAGTTCAGTAGAGTTGATGCTGTATTATGTACACCGCATCAAGCAGTACGATGAAGGCCTGCTCAACAGCATCATCGAGCTCAATCCGGATGCACTGAGCATTGCTGCCAAACTCGATGCCGAACGTAAAACCAAAAAAGCACAAGGTGCTTTGCATGGCATTCCCATTTTACTAAAAGACAATATTGCTACGGCCGATAAAATGCATACCAGTGCAGGTACTGCGGCACTCGCTTTGTGGAAGCCAACCAAGGATGCTGCCTTGGTGCAGCAACTGCGTAAATCCGGAGCCGTTATATTCGGTAAAGCCAACATGAGTGAGTGGGCCAATTACATGGACCCCTGCATGCCCAGTGGCTTCAGCACCAACGGCGGACAAACCCGCAACCCTTATGGGGCTTATGATACATGGGGCAGCAGCAGCGGTAGTGCGGTAGCTGTAGCGGCTGATTTGGTTACCGTAAGCATTGGTAGCGAAACGCAGGGTTCTATCATTATGCCGGCGGGTATCAACAGCATTGTGGGCCTCAAAACCAGCATGGGATTGTTTAGCGGCGAAGGCGTTGTGCCACTCATGTTGTTTCAGGATGTGGCTGGCCCCATGGGTCGTACCGTAGCCGATGTGGCTGTGGTATTGAATGCACTCACTGCCAACACGCCACAGGCAAAGGATTTTGCCAAAGCAACTGCCGACAATAAAGTGTGGCGGGTGGGCTTACCTGATTACAGTGCTGCAGTAATCGATAGTATGATGAAACGACTGCCAGCAAATACCGATTCTGCCATGAAAGCCCGGAGCAAAAACTTTTATGCCGGTGAGCAGCTGAAAATGGAGCAACAAAAAGCGGAGTTTGAAAAAGGGGGTGTGCAAGTGGTACGCATTCCTGCGTATGATTTGCCAAGCGGTCTTAATGTTGGCCCTTTGCTGCAGCATGGCTTCAAGCGTGACCTCAATGCATTTTTACAGGGGTTGGGTAAGGAAGCTCCGCATGCTTCTTTGGAAGCCATCATTGCGTACAACAAAGCAGACTCTGTTAACAGGGCACCGTATGGCATGGGGCATTTGATTAATGCACAAAACAATACCATGACCGAAGCGCATTACGACAGTGCCACCGCCGATCATTTGAAACGTTCCAGAGCAGCTATTGATGGATTGTTGAAGAAGTACGATGTGCAGGTGATTGCTTCGTCACTCTCACAGATTTATGCGCCGGCAGGTTATCCGGCATTGGCGGTACCATCGGGCTATGCAACCAATGGACAGCCTAACTGGATTGTATTGGTAGGTGGCTACATGGGCGAATACGAATTGCTCGCAGTTGGCCATCGCTATGAGCAAGCAACCAAAGCCAGAAAAGATCCGGATTTGGAGAAAGCCAAGGTTAGCTTGAAACAATAATTCATCGTTCCTTTTGCAATTCGTATTGCCATAGGTGGTAGCACGGTACGAACCACTATCGTGCCGTACTATTTATACCAAATAAATATGGATACGCTTATTCTACCAATGATAATTAGATAAGTAGTTCTTTTTTTATCAGCTACTGCAATCAATATTTCCATTTGCGGAAGCTATGAGAAAGTCGCATCGTTGTAATATCAGATTACAGCAATGAATAGGGTAAGTATCTTCTTAAAGACATAAGAATTTAAATCGGATTTGCATTACTTTTTACTTTTTGAAATCTTGACTTGAATCTCAAGAATGGTTGCTCTAAAAAACGATATGATACATATGCAATGATGGTTGAAAAAATAAACGTACAAAACCCAATGAGCAATGCCTGATATAAAGGATCTGTTACAAGTTTGGGTACTATAACGGCCAAGAGCGTAAGTACCAATATGTGATAAACATAAAGGCCGTATGAAATTTTTGCAAAAAAGATTAGCGTCTTGTTTTCTAAATTAATAAGAGGCTTTTGGTGTACTATATTGGATATAATAAGTACAACGGTGCATAGGGCTATAATTAAATGATCAATAGCACTTGAAATCCGAAACTCAAAAATCATCATCAGCAACATTATTGAAATAGCCAATAGCTGCGCTACTTTGGTTGAGAGAAAGTTGATAATGGTTTTTTGCTGGTGAAAAAACAATGCAGCCAATCCTCCAATGGCCATGCAATCGAACCGAAAAACGCGGAGTGCGTTGTGCAAGTAAGGCCATTCTGCGTATTTAAATACCAACCATCCTATAATTTTTAAGCCGATGTAAGCCAAAAGAAAAATTGAAATCCTTTTCGTTATGTTCTTATGTATTTTGAAAAAAAGCGGCCAAAACAAATAAAATTGTTCCTCAACAGAAATTGACCAAAGGTGGTTGATGCCATTCAGCCCTTTATCAAACATGTATGGTATGTTGGCAGCAAATAGTATATAAAACCACAAACTACTTTGAAGTAAATTGTCTTGCTGTAAGAAAAAAAACACAACTATGCACAGCAGTATATACCAGTAATACAAAGGCCATATCCGTAGTATTCGCCTGACGTAAAAACTACCTATATCAATGTTCCCTTTTTTTTCTTGCTCCAGAAATAATAGACTGGTAATAAGAAAGCCGCTTAAGGTGAAAAAAATGGTAACAGCTAAATTGCCCATGCCCACAGGAGCATCATTGAATATTGGTAAAAATTTACCCATTTCATCCCAACTGTGGGCCATTATTACTAAGAGGGCGGCTATGGCTCTTAAGCCATTTAATCCCTTGTAATAAATAGGATTTTCTCTTTCTTTTTGCATTTAGCCAATTGTAATTTTTAGCTACTCTTTACGTTGTTCATGTTTGAGTAGCCATTATGCTGACAATCTTGAATTTGACTGGTTATTATAGACAGCTCTCTTAACTTCAATAAACCCAAAGTTTGGCGCATTTGATTCTGAGTATTAACATTCCGGTTCCTGCTGGCTCAGGCAGTGAAAGCTACCGAGTCCCCAGATGATTTCTGTAGAATCGATGCCAACCACTTCTCTTTCGGGGTGTGCCTGCTGAATAATTTGCATGGCTACATCATCTTTTGCGGAGCGGAACGTAGGCACTATCACATACTTGTTGGTGATGAGATAATTGGCGTATGATGCCGGCAATCGCTGGTCTTCCCAAATGACAGCATCGGGCATGGGCAGTTCAATGATGTTGAGCTGCTTGCCATTCAGCAATCGCATTTGCTGCAACTGCCGCAGGTTGTGCTGCAAAATATCGTGGTTCTCGTCTTGCTTGTTGGGCTCTATTACCGTAATAACGGTGTCTGCATTGACGAAGCGAACAGTATCATCAATATGGCCGTCTGTGTCATCACCTACAATGCCTTCATCTACCCACAGTACTTGGTCTTGTCCGTAGTAGTCGCAGAGGTATTGTTCTATTTGTGCCTGATTGAGATGCGGGTTACGATTTTCATTGAGCAGGCAAGCGGTTGAAGTAAGAATAGTGCCAGCACCATTAAACTCCACCGAGCCACCTTCCATCACGATGCCCGGGTGAAACACTTCGTAACCATAGTGTTTACCAATCAACGTCGGAATCACATCATCCAAATCGTAGGGCGGATACTTGCCGCCCCATGCGTTGTAGCCCCAGTCAACGATGGCCTTTTTTTGTTCTGTTTTGTGCAACAAAAAAGCCGGTCCATGGTCTCGGCACCACGCATCGTTGGTGGGATGAAAGAAAAATTCAACCTGGCTCATGTCTACGCCTGCCTGCTGCAAATGCCCGCTGGCAAAGGCTTTCATGGCTTCGTCGGCCACGTTGATACGTACCTTTTCGCTTTGTGCCACGTATTTTACAAACTGGCTGTAGTAGGGGAAAATGGCCTGTATTTTATCAGGCCAGCTGGCTTCCTTATGCGGCCAGCTCAGCCATATGGCTTCATGGGGTGCAAATTCTGCAGGGAAGTAGTAGCCGAGTTCTTTTGGAGTTGGTTGCATGCAATGAATTTTATGGGACGCAGATTTTAAGGATGAAAACTGATGTACGCAGATAAAAACATCCGTGAGCATCCGTTTTTTATCTGCGGCATCCGTGTGCTATCAATCCTCGTCGATAAATCGTTTGGTAATAGGAGCGTAACTATCAATCCTCCGGTCACGCATGAAGGGCCAGTGGGTGCGGTAGCGGTCGGTTTTGCTCAGGTCAAGTTCCTGCACATGCACTTCCTCTTCGGTATGGCTGGCTTTGTACAGCAGGCTCCCAAAGGGATTACTGATGAAAGAACCACCCCAAAACTGCATGGCACCATCTTGCTCCAATCCGCAGCGGTTCACACTTACCACATGCACACCGTTGGCTACAGCATGGCTGCGCTGTATGGTTTGCCAGGCATTGTATTGTTCTTCGTTGGTAGCAGTATCCTGCGAGGTAGCCCAACCAATAGCAGTAGGATAGAAGAGAATTTCTGCACCCATGAGGCTGGTAATGCGAGCCGCTTCGGGGTACCACTGATCCCAGCAAATGAGCACACCAAACGTGGCATATTTTGTTTTCCAAACCTTGTAGCCAAGGTCGCCGGGAGTGAAGTAAAACTTCTCATAGTATGCCGGATCGTCGGGGATGTGCATTTTGCGGTACTTACCCAAATAGCTGCCGTCGGCATCTATCACGGCCGTGGTGTTGTGATACAAACCCTGAGCACGTTTTTCAAACAAGCTGGCAATAATCACCGCGTTTAGCTCGGCAGCCACTTGTTGCAGCGCATCGGTGCTGGGCCCGGGTATGGGCTCGGCCAGCTCAAAGTTGGCATAGTCTTCTACATCGCAGAAATACAAGCTGGTGAACAGCTCTTGCAGGCACACAATTTGCGCTCCTTTGGCAGCTGCCTCCCTTACTTTTTCAATGGCCTTTTGCAGGTTCTCTTGTTTGTTGGCGGTGCAGGTCATTTGCACCAATCCTACGTGCACTTTACTCATAGGTATCAATTGAATTTTGCCTCCCCGGTTTGGGGGCGGGCAAAAGTACCGCATCCCATGCGTATTAGCCAATTGTTAAAATATCATCAAGCCCGCAGGATTCGACTGTTCAACCATGCTTCACCGTCAAAAGATGTATGCTTAAAAGGTTTGTAATAACTCTCTTTCCAATGTTGCTCTTGTTGCTGGCCGCCGGCCACTCGCAGGCACAAACTGTTTCTGTAAAAGGTACCATTCAGGATGCCGATACGGCCCGCATGCTGGCCAAGGCTTCGGTGAAACTATCACCCGCCGCCGATACCACCCGTGGCCGCTACGTAACCGCCGATGATAAAGGCGCTTTCATTTTTACAGAGGTAAAACCCGGCGCCTATGTGCTGGCGTTTAGTTTTACCGGCTATCAGCCGCAAACCAGAAAAATTACTGTGGGAACTACCACCCTCGATTTGGGGGAAGTATTGCTCATTAAAAAAGACAAAACCCTGGGCGATGTGGTAGTGGTGGGCAAAGTGCCACCGGCCCGCCAAAAAGGCGATACCACCGAGTTTAATGCCGCTGCGCTGAAGGTAAACCCCGATGCGACGACTGAAGATGTGCTGAAAAAAGCACCGGGCATAACCATTGAAAACGGACAGGTAACCGCACAGGGCGAACAGGTGCGTCGCATTACCATTGATGGCCGCCAGTATTTTGGCGATGATGCTACTGCGGCACTGCGTAACCTGCCTGCGGAAGTGATTGATAAAGTGCAGGTGTTCGACCGCCTGAGTGATCAGGCACAGCTCACCGGCTTTGATGATGGCAATGGTTTCAAGGCCATCAACATTGTTACCAAGGCCAACATGCGCAATGGCCAGTTTGGCCGGGTGTATGGTGGCTATGGCACCGACGACCGTTATGCCGCTGGCGGTAGTGTCAATTTTTTCAAAAACAATACCCGACTCAATGTGATTGGCATGTTCAACAACGTGAACCAGCAAAATTTTTCGGGTGAAGACCTGCTGGGTGTAAATGGCCAGGCCAATGCCGGCCGTGGTGGCGGCGGTGGTCGCCCCGGTGGTGGTGGATTTGGCGGTGGATTTGGTGGCCGTGGTGGCGGCGGTTTCTCTGTGGGCCAGCAGCCGGGCATTGCCAAAACCAATGCCTTTGGCCTCAACTTCAGCGACCTGTGGTTTAAAAAAATGGAAGTATCAGCCAGCTATTTTTTCAATAACAGCAACACGGTGGCCCGTTCGGAAACCAACCGGCAGCTGTTCCTCACCGGCGATACCAGCCAGTTTTACAATGAAGTGAGCCGCAGCAATACCGACAATTTCAACCACCGCATCAACTTTAGGGCGGAGTATAAAATTGACAGCAACAACACGCTGATCATTGCCCCCAATCTGAGTTTCCAAAAAAATGAATCGTGGAGCGACCTGACGGGTGTCAACAATACTTTTGGTAAACAGCTCATCAACAGCACCGCCAACCTGCGCAACAGCGATGCGGCCGGCTTTAACCTGCGCAATGAGATTACTTACCGCCACAGCTTTGCCAAGCGGGGCCGTTCTATTTCGGTCAACCTCAACAACAGCGCCAGCAACCGCAACAGCGATAGCTACCTAGATGCTATCTCGGCCTATTTCAACGGCGGCCTGTTGCTGGGCGATACCCTGCGCCAGTACACCGACAACAGCACCCGCAGCAGCAGCATTTCTACCAATATTGCTTACACCGAACCTGTAGGTAAAAAAGGACAGATACAACTGAACTACAACCCGCAGTTTACCAGCAACAAGGCCGATCAGCGCAACTTTAGGTATGATAAAACCGAAGGCGATTATACCAACTTCGACACCACACTCTCCAACCTGTTCGACAACAAAGTGCGGGCCCAAAACGCCGGGCTTACTTACCGCCTCGGCGACCGCGACAATCAGTTTTCTGTGGGCATCAACTTTCAGCACACCCGCCTGCTGAGTGAGCAGCAGTTTCCGGCCGTGGCTACACTCAACAAAACATTCAGCAACTGGCTGCCCAATCTGCAGTGGCGCAAGCAGCTGAGCAAACAAACCAGCCTGCGCATGTTTTACCGGGCATCTGTAAACCCACCTTCGGTAAATCAGTTACAGAACGTGATTAATATTTCCAACCCGCTGTTTATTACTACGGGCAATGAAAATCTGGATCAGAGCTACACGCATTTTCTTACCGCCCGTATCAACAATACCAATGCTGCCAAAGGCCGCTCTTTGTTTGCCGGTTTCTTTGGCCAAATGGTGAGCAAGTATGTAACCAACGGTACCTGGATTGCTTCGAAAGATTCAGCCATAGCCAACAACATTACGCTGCGCAAAGGCGCACAAATCAGCAAGCCTGTCAACCTTGATGGCTATTACTCGCTGCGGTCCTTTGCTACCTATGGCTTTCCGCTCAAAGCCATCAAAAGCAACCTGAACCTGAATGCCGGACTGAACTATACCCGCACACCGGGTTTGGTCAACAATCAGCTGAACTACTCCAACAACTATGGCTATACAGCCGGCATCAACATTGCCAGCAACATCAGTGAGTTTATCGATTTCAATGTGAACTATTCCGCCAATTTTAATAATGTGGTGAACAGTATCCGTCCGGAATTGAACAACAAATTCTATTTCCATACCACCGGAGCTAAGGTGAACCTGCTGACTAAATACGGCTGGTTTATTTTGAATGAAGTCACCAACCAGCTGTACAGCGGCCTGGCCGATGGCTTCAACCAAAGCTTTTGGCTGTGGAATGTGAGTGCGGGTAAAAAGATGCTGAAAAACCGTCGTGGTGAAATCAAAATGAGTGTGTTTGACCTGCTGAAGCAGAACCAGAGCATTGCCCGTACCATTGGTGAAACCTATATTGAAGACGTGCAAACCCAGGTATTGCAGCAATATTTTATGCTTACGTTCACGTATACCCTGCGAAATTTCGGACAAGCGGCTAAACGCAATGCGGGTGAAACGCCTACCTTGCAGCGCCGCTAATCGGGCGGCTTGCAAAACCGATCTTACCACGTGATAGAGCAGGAATTAATTGAGAAACTGAAGAAAGGCGACCAGGCGGCATTCCGCTTTATGGTTACCTCGTGGCAGGATATGGTATATAATACCTCGCTGGGCTTGGTACAGAATGAAATGGATGCCGAAGATGTGACGCAGGAAGTGTTTGTAAAAGCCTTCGAAAGCATCCACGGTTTTAAGGGCGAAAGCAAAGTGAGCACCTGGCTGTACCGCATTACCGTTACTAAAAGCCTCGATTTTTTGCGTAGCAAAAAGCGGAAAAAGCGCTTTGGGTACATCTATAGCCTCTTTGGCGAAGACAATGAACTGGCCATCAACCCGCCTGAATTTGTGCACCCCGGCATTGTGTCGGAAAAAAAACAGGTGGCAGCGGCTTTGTTCAAAGCCTTGGAAACATTGCCTGAACAGCAGCGGGTAGCGTTTGTATTGACCCGCCTGGAAGGGCTGGGCCACAAAGAGGTGAGTGAAGTAATGGGTAACACGGTACCAGCGGTAGAAAGCCTGCTGCAACGTGCCAAAATAAATTTAAAAAAACAGTTATCAGATTTCTACCGTCAGAATTTAGAATAAGGAACGTCTAAATTGTTGGCAGTATTAAATTGCCGTATATGAAAAGAGAACAACAAGCAGAACAATGGGTAAACGAGGCGCTGGAAAGCCTTGATGGTATTGGCCGTGCCACTGCCAACCCCTTTCTGTTTACCCGCATTGAAGAACGCCTCCGCCAACGCAATAACCCTTGGGAAAAGCTGGCCCGCTTCGTAGCCCGTCCGGCATTTGCCCTGGCCGTGGTTTTGTTGTTTTTGGCCGCCAATTTCTATGTGGCCAATCAGGAAAAAGAGGAGCGGCTGGCCCGTGAAAAACAGGCCAACGAGCAAATGTTCGCAGCGGAATACAGCACCAGTTCCAACCTTAGTAATGAACTCAGCGCAAACAAGTAAGTCATGAAGTCGAACAACAAGGTTTTACTGGTACTCATATTGGTACTGCTGGCTACCAACCTTGGTATGCTGTGGTATTTTACCCGCGAAAGCAAGGTAGAAACCAAACCCGTAAGCCGCACCGAACGCATGGGCGATATGATGCGCAAAGAGCTGGGTTTTAACGACGACCAGGTGCAGCAATACATTACGCTTCGTCTGCGCCGCGACTCGCTGATGCAGCCCCTCAATCTGGAACTACGCCAGGCCAAAATGAATTTTCTGGAACTGCTGCGCCAGCCCAATGTACCCGATAGCCTGGTGCAAAAAGCAGCGCTGGAAGTAGCCATGAAACAAGCCCCCATCGAAGTGGAATTTTTTCAACACTTCAAACGCATACAGGCTTTGTGCTCACCTGAACAGCTGGGCAGTTTCGATAGTATGCTCTCTCGAATGGTACGCCGCAATACAGGCGATACAACCAGCTCCGGTAAATAAAAGCAGAACGCATAGTAAAGCTCACCTTTTTGGGGTGAGCTCTTTTTGTGCCTGTACATGCAGCGTAACCATGGCGCTTGGCAGCTGCTGGCTGTTATTTAAAAAAGTAGACTTCGGTTGGAGTGTACGCAGATCGTAAAGAAAATCTGTTGTACAGAAAATTATTTACACAGCAGCATAAGCCCGTAGCATTTTTTGTTTCGGCTTTGTATTTATGTAGGAGCTAAATCAGTTTTATCATTGTTGTTCTTTTACCGAAGCCAATGCAGATGCAGCCAGCAACTGTCTTACTGCAGTTTTTAATTCGGCTAATTCAGCAAGTTGTGAACGCAGCATCGCATTTTCCTGTTGCAGGCTTGTCAGGCGTTCTTGCTGCTCCCGTGTTCTTTTTTCTAAGCCTTGAAGCAATATCATCATGATGCCATCCATATCGGCACTGGCCAATGTGGTGTCATTGCCGATGATGCCAAATTCATCTTTGCCGTAGGCAGCAAATATTTCTTGTGCCATGGGGCCGTAATGCCTGTCATTGCCGGGGTTTTGACCTTTGTAGTTCCACGAACCCAATTTCAATGAGGTCAGTTTTTCTAAAAACGTTTCGCCGGAAGCGGGTTCAAAGTTTTCTTTTCTTGAAGAATCTGAAATGGATGCCCAAGAGTTGCCACCGGCAGCTAATGATACGCCTACAGTTCGTGTGGCATTGCTAAACAGTCGATATCCACCCGCATACCGGGCCGAAAATTGGTTGCTGGCTGTAGCCAGTGTACTATCGGTTGTTGATGCATCTGACAATACGAATGCTCCATTAAAATTATTGGCACTGGCACGTTGGCCGATGGCAATGCTGTAATCACCGTTAGCGGTGCAGCGGTAGCCCAATGCTACGGCTCCGGTTCCATCGGCAGCACAGGTATAGCCCAGGGCGCTGGAATAAGAGCCCATGGCATAGCTGGTATAGCCGGACACAAAACTGGATAACCCCAGTGCTACAGTGTTGTAGCCAAAAGCTGTTGAGTAAAAACCTACCATGGGATCATCCCATTGAGTACCTGCCGAACCGATAGAGCCAGCTCTGAAAGCTGCTTTGTAAGGGTGCCACATCATTCTTTCACCAGCACCTGTTGCTGGAATAAATCCGATGCCTAAAGTGCTTTTGGCAACAAAGCCCCCTCCTGCATCAAACCGAAACCGTTCTCCTACAGTACCGGAAGAGTAGCCTGCGCCTTTATAGTCCGTCAGTATTCTTACAGCACCACTGTCGAGCAATTGAATGCCCATATTGGTGCCGTATTTTGACATGTACAAGTTGTTAGTTGCCAGGTTCATGGTTTGGGTATGATTACCCATGTTGTCGCCTTCTCCTGCAACGGTGAGTTTTGCCCACACAATGCCGTTGAAGTAATAAAAGCCACTGATGCCATCTGTTTGGTAAATGAGCAAACCACTTGCAGGAAAAGCGATGGCTGCTTTTGCTGCAGCTGTCATTCTAGGCACTAAAAATCCTTTGTTGGTACTTTTTAAGTCGAGAATTGCAGAGCCATCTGGCGTACTGGATGGCGAACTAATAGCAACACCTTGTGCAAAACCGGAAAGCATTGCCGTTGCAAATGCAATGGTCAAGATTAAATTTTTCATGGGGAAGGGGGAGTTTAAGTAGAACTAATGTAATCATCCTCTGGCAATCTTTTCATAACTTAAATGCGCATCTGTACACGAATACTTAGTCGCAGTACTTGCAGCAATGCAGCTATAGATGCCAAGCTGACGTTCCTCATGCACGTTTAGCCGTAACACACCCTTTCTTTGCGGCATGCAAACATCGGTATTGATAGTAGGGCAGGGCCTCTGCGGCACCTGGCTCAGCTTTTGGCTGCAGCAATTGGGTATTGATTGTGTAGTAATAGATGAAGAACGACCCAACACCAGCACCCGTGTGGCCAGTGGCGTTATCAACCCTGTAACCGGCCGCCGCATGACCCGCACCTGGATGGCCGATGAAGTGATTCCTTTTGCTGTAAAAGCCTATGAGGAACTGGGAAGGAAAATCACTGCGAAGTACGAAGTACGAAGTTCGAGGGAGCGAACATTCTCTCCTGCACAAGAACAACAACAACCTGCCACTACCCTCATTCAACGTTGCGATATCATCGACTTTTTCAACAGCCCCGACAGGCGCAAAGACTTTGAAGAAAAAGCCAAACAGTATGCGGCCGAATACCTGCAATGGCCCGAAGATGAGGCGGCCATGCAACAACATTTTCGCTACGAGTTGGGCTACGGCATTATTGCACCTGCCTATCAGGTAGACCTGCAAACCATGCTCGACGGCTGGCGGCAATACCTGCTGCAGCACCAGCAACTGCTGGCACAACGCTTTGATGCCAGCCAACTGCAACTGCTGCCCGACGGAGTACAGTACCAGGATATCCGTGCCGATAAGATTGTGTTTGCCGATGGCATTGCTGCAAATGCTGCAGGCTTTTTTCAGCTGCTACCCTTTGCCCTTAATAAAGGCGAAGCACTGATACTGAAAATAGATGGCTTGCCCAACAACCATATTTATAAAAAAGGAAACAGCCTTACGCCTTGGCGGGGCGGGTATTTTTGGGCCGGTAGTACCTACAACAATCATTATACCAACGACCAGCCCAGCGAAGCTTTTCGCCAGCAGATGGAAGCCTGGTTGCAGAGTGTATTGAAGCATCCTTTTACCGTGCTCGACCATGTGGCGGCTATTCGCCCGGCCACCGTGGAGCGGCGGCCTTTTGCCGGCTGGCATCCGCAGCACCCGCAGGTGGGCATCCTCAATGGTACGGGTACCAAAGGCGTAACACTCGCCCCCTATTTTGCTCAGCAGCTGGCGGCCAATATAGCGCAACAAACGCCATTGCTACCCGCTGTAGATGTAGCGAGATTTGCAAGGGTGCTGAGCAGGATGTAGTTGGAATAATTATCTGCGTTGAAAACTAATCAGAGTTGCGGGAGTTATTGGCCGGCATGGCTTCGAGATTGGTAAATGTAGAAGGACTTTCAAGATTCAGAAAGCGGCTTCAATTTTGCTTATCGGCTGGAGTCCTCTCCAGCCGACATGAGTTTGAGTTGTGCTTGCTTGCTTATCGGCTGGTGTCCCCACCAGCCGACGCAAGTTTGATTTCTGTTTATCGGCTGGAGTCCTCTCCAGCCGACTTCGTTATTTTGACTGTTATTTCTGTTTTTGAAATAACAAGCTTATATTAATGTCAAAGCTTTACCATGCATTTGTTTTATAGCAGGCAGGGACAAATGGATGATTTCAACCTGTATTTCTACACGCAAACCATTCAAGGTTTTCAACCGCTCTTGGCACAGCCAATGATGCGGACCATTGTACTTGATAGTTTGCGGCATTTGTGTAAGGAGCGATGGGTAACTATTTATGGATTTGTGCTGATGCCAAACCACATACACTTGCTGTGGCGCATGGAGGGAAATGAGCGGAAGGAATCTGCAGCGGCAAGTTTTAGCAAGTTTACCAGTCACCATTTCAAAAAGGCATTGGCAGAACAAGCACCGGCATTATTGGCAGCATTCTCATCAACAAAAAATGACAGGCAGTATCAGTTTTGGAAGCGGGATCCGTTGGCCATACCCATCACCAGTGAAGAGGCATTGCTGCAAAAGCTGCGCTATATTCATGACAACCCGGTGAGGGCTGGGCTTTGTGCTACGCCCGAAGCATATGCATGGAGCAGTGCAACCTATTATGCTACGGGTGAAGACAGATTTGGAATACTGACGAATGTGTATGGATAAACTGTTTCGGCCGGTGCCGACTCCGACCGATAAGGGCAGCGAATGCTCTCCGATATTTTATCGGCTGGAGTCCTCTCCAGCCGCAATGAGTTCAGTGTTTTAATCTGCAACAAGGGAATGTGAGGTAGTGTATCGGTCGGAGGGGACTCCGACCGATAAGGGCAGGTAAATGCTCTCCGATATTTTATCGGCTGGAGTCCTCTCCAGCCGCAATGAGTTCAGTGTTTTAATCTGCAACAAGGTAATGTGAGGTAGCGTTTCGGTCGGAGAGGACTCCGACCGATAAGGAAAAAGAATATTGTGTCGGTGTCACCAGTGTTAGAGTTAAACACTAAAATTTCATTTCCCTTATAAGACATCCACTTGAGGTCATCTTCAGACAGTCTGTAAGTCCTGCTACAGGATGTCAATAAAGAAAAGGTCAGTAATGCTATGATAAATTTCGGAGTGGTCATTTAATATAGCACACAACGGTTCGGGGCTTTGCGAGGGAGAGGATTAGAAAGCACAAACTTTCAATTTAGCACCAACGTAGCAAAACCATTTTTTTATTTGCTAATTCACACTTTTCAAGCAAATAAAAAATGGTTTTTGCGGAATAGAAGCACAAAAGTTGAATTTAGCACTTAACCCGCTCTCTTGCAAAACCCTTGTTAGTGGCTGTGGCTTTTTGTTTACTCTTTATTTGATACATTTATCTGTAAATCAAAAGATTAAAAAACTTTTGCATTTTCTCGAAATGTTAATTTTTCCAGAAAATATTTTCAGGATAAAAATATTCTTTGCTTTTGTTGTCGTAACAACAATTGTTTATGCAATCAATTTTAGAATATCAGGATTTTTACAATCTGCTTACGGGCAGGACACCACAGGCATTTAATCGTGTTTTGAATAAGAATTTCAGACAGAACGGAGTAGAATTAACCAAGGAACAATGGTCTTTTTTGGCTGTTTTGTGGGAAAATGACGGTTGCTCGCAACAGTATTTGGCAGATAAGAGCTTTCGGGACAGACCAAGCGTAACCCGTTTGATTGACAATATGGAAAAAGACGGTTTGGTCGACCGGAAACCCGATGTAAATGACAGGAGGTCTAATTTGATTTTTCTGTCAAAAAAAGGAAAGCAAATACAGGAAAAAGTTATGAATCTTGTCAATGCTACCGTCGAAGAATCCATAAAAGGAATCAGTGTAGAAATTAAGTGACAGTAAAAGAAGTGTTTCATAAAATATATCAAAATTTAGAGGTAAAATGAGAATTAAAAAGTTACTGCCTATACTTGCCTGCCTTTTGGCTTTTGAAGGAAAGGCTCAAATTGATGTGAGCCCGTCTTTGCAGGAAGCAATTCAGAAAGCAATCGACAAAAACGCTTCTATCCGAAACAAAGATTTGGAAGTGGAAAAAATCAGTACGGAAAAGAAAAGTGTTTGGAACAAATACATTCCGAAAGTAGAAGGTTCGGCAAATTATATGTATTTCGATACGAAAATAACGCTCGATTTACCGACAGGAAACATTCCGGTTATCAATCAGCCGGTTTTTGACGGAAAGCAATCGTTTGACAGTTACGGAAACTTATTGATGGGTAGCCTGATGGCAAAAACGGTTTTGTTTAGTGGTTTTCAGATTGAAAACGGAGCAAAGGCTTTGGAGCAAAAACGAATCGGAACGGCTTATCTTTCCGAGGCTGAAAAAGAAAGTTTAATTAAAGAAGTGATTCATTCGTTTGACCAAGTACACTTGTTGAACGAAGTCGAAAAATTGCTGATTGACAGCGAAAAACGATTGGCTACCGAAGCCAAAAGAGTAGAAAGGGCTATCGAAGAAGGACTTGCCATTCCGTATGACAGGGACAAAATCAAATTGGCAAATCTCGAATTACAATCCAAAAAGATAGAAATGGAAGGAAAACGAAAAGTCCTTTACCAAAAAATAAATTACCTCACGGGATATTCCGAAAACCAAATCAAAGAAGTAGAATATTTACTTGTTCCTTATGTGATTTCGGAAGATTTATCGGTTGAAAACAAACAAGAGCTAAAAGCCTTGGAATCATTCAAGAAGGCTTCCGATTATATGGTCAAGAAAGAAAAAGGGAGCTATCTTCCTGTTTTGGGAGCATTCGGAGGTGTTACTTATACGAGCCTTTTTGACGCTACGATGATTACACCTGAAATTCCAATGGTCAATTCCCGACTTTACGGAAGAATGAACGAATTTACGATGAGTCCGAATTTGATGGTAGGACTTTCGATGAAATGGGAAATTTTCAGCGGATTTGAACGTAAGCACAAAATCCACGAAGCCAAGATAAATGCGGAACAGGTGCAAAATCAATTAGACGATACCAAGGAGAAATTTGCTTTGCTTTTGGAAAATAACCTGGCGAATTACAGGATTCAGAATCAGAAATACCAAATCGGTCTGGAGCAGGAAAAAGTAGCTTCAAACAATCTGAATATGGCTGTAAGGCAATATCAGGAAGGGCTTATCAACATTTCCGAAAGATTGGAAGCGGAGAACAATTTGTTTAAAGCATCAGCCAATAAAATTCAGATTTTAGTAGAGCAAAGGCTGTCCGCTTTAGAAACACTTTCCGTAACAGGAGAATTAACCAAAACTATTTTAAACTAACTTATTAAAAGTGATGAAAAAGATATATTTATTATTAGTTGTAGTGATTTCCGCTGTCGGTTGTGGTAAGCCGAAAGCCGAGGTTATTCAGGGAAAAATCGAAAGGGAGCAAATCGGAATCGTATCGAAAATTCCGGGAAAAATCATTGAAATCCGTATTCAGGAAGGAGATTTTGTAAGGAAAGGTGATACGCTTGCTATTTTGGACATTCCTGAAGTCGATGCCAAAAAAAGTCAGGCTGAAGGAGCGGTTCAGTCGGCAAAAGCCCAATATGATATGACTTTGAAAGGAGCTACGGACAATCAGCTCAAACAGCTAGAAGCCAAACAAAAAGCATTGAAAGAACAGTACGAACTGGCTCAAAAATCCATTAACCGATTGTCAAATATGCTTAAAGATTCGTTGGTTTCCCAACAGATGTATGATGAGGCTTTCGCTAAATATCAGGGGGCTCAATCGCAGTATCTGGCTGTTCAGGCTGAAATTTCGGACGTGAAATACGGAGCGAGAATCGAACAGCAAAAAATGGCTTTTGGACAACAGGAAAGAGCTTTGGGAGCTTTGCAGGAGGTTTCGGTTGCGGATTCCGAGCGGTATATCATTGCTCCACAGGATATGACGGTAGAGTCCATTACGCTTAAAGCAGGGGAGCTGGCACTTCCCGGTTATACCTTGATTAGCGGAACGATTTCGGAATCGACTTATTTCCGTTTTACGATTCCCGAAAGCCGACTTTCAAAGGTTCAGAAAGGACAGGAAGTAACCGTCAATATAGTCTATAACAAAAGTCAGGTTAAGGGAAAAATAACTTCGGTTAAGGCTTTGGGAGCTTATGCAAACATCGCAACGGCTTATCCCGATTATGAAATTCAGGAGAGTCTTTTTGAGATAAAAATCAGTCCGATTGATGTAGAACAAGCTAAAGATTTGTTTAAGAAAACTACGGTTACTTTAGAATTGTAATAAGAAATTATGAAAAACTTTTTTTCGCTTATAAAAAGAGAATTCCGTTTGTTTTGGGATAACAGTGTGCTTCGGTTGCTTTTTATTGGGGCTCCGATTATGTACGGAATACTTTTAGGCTTTGTTTATCAGAAAGGTAAAGTTACCGATTTGCCTGTTGTGGTGGTTGATGAAGACCAAAGTCAGATGAGCCGAAAAGCTATTGAAATGATGAATGACAACGAGGTTCTGAATGTGGCTTTTATCCGATACGACCAAAACGATTTGGCTAAAATCGTAGCTGAAAACGATAACATTCCTGCGGTTGTGATTATTCCGAAAGATTTTGAGAAACAGGTAATGACCAAAAAATATCCCGAAGTGCTTACGATTGTGAATACTTCGAATGTTTTGACTGCCAATTATGCTTCGACAGCCATTCAGGTTTGTTTGGGAACATTCAAAGCGGGAGTTCAGATTGAAGCCCTCAAAAAACAGGGAATGCCCGAAAGTGTGGCTATGTCGCAATATGAGCCGTTCAAAACCACGTTTATCAAAAAATACAACCGAAGCACGAACTATATGTACTTTTTGTGGCCCGGCATTTTGGCTACGGTTTTGCAACAGGTTTTGCTGTTAGGCTTGGCTGTGTCGTTTGCCTCGGAATACGAAAACGGAACGTTCAGAACTTTGGTTTCGGAAAACAAATCCCTACTCAAAATAATGGCAATTAAGATAATTCCGTATCTGATAATGAGCTTCGGTATTTGGATCTTGTATTATCTGTTTACGTTTTGGTTCAGGATTCCGTTTTATGAAAATCTAGGTGCTTTGACCTTTGTAGCGGGAATTTTCGTGTTGTCGGTATGTTTTATCGGGATATTGGTAAGCATACTGATTCCGAGTCAGCTCAAAGCAACCGAAATCCTGATGGTTATAGCCACTCCGAGCTTTATTTTGAG
The DNA here is from genome assembly GCA_020161435.1 of Bacteroidota bacterium. Taxonomy (GTDB): domain Bacteria; phylum Bacteroidota; class Bacteroidia; order Chitinophagales; family Chitinophagaceae; genus Phnomibacter. Next base: position 63,468 of record JAIUNV010000006.1, read on the forward strand.
CGGATTTACGTGGCCGCTTTCGCAAATGCCCGATTGGGTTGTGGCTGTTGCAAATGTGATTCCGCTTACGCATTTCTTACAGGCATTCAGAATTTTGCTGATAGAAGAAGGAACGTTGTCCCAATGTTCGGGCGCAATTTGGGCTATGATTTGGATTGGGCTTGTTTGTGCGGTTTTGTCTTATGTGGCTTTGTATTTTAAAAAGAGAAAGGTATTGAAACAAGGTTGAATTTTGTACTGCAAAAAAATCCTGTGTGGTAGATTTTTATTATTTTTTTCTGTGTCAGGTTGTTATTTTTCAGCCGTTTAATTTCAGGGGTACGGTTGTTCTGCCATTGCCACTAACGGTTTCGGGCTTTGCGTTCGGGCGGGTTTCGGAGCACAGAACTGTCTGCCAGCACTACACTTGAATAGAAGCATGACCCGTCCTGAAAAAAGTTGACTGTGTTATTGCATAAATCCTGCTATAGGTTGATGAAGATAAAACATCCTGAATATGGTTGATTAAAAAGGTTGCTTGTGTTGTGTGGCCCAAAAAAAGTTGTGTAGCCCTTCACAGCTAAAGCAACTTTTTTTGGGAGCCTATGGGATGTTACTATTCATTCTTTTCGACTTGGTATTTTGTTGATAGTAGTTTTTCCATCTTCTTATCTGTGGTCCTTGTTGTTGGTGTACTTCATGCGGTATTTGCCAGTTGAGGCTGCTGTGCCTTCTTTTGTAATTGTAGACGGTTATGCATCGTGCAATATGTTTTGAGGCGTCATCAATATTGTCATAGTATTTGCTGATGAGTTCTGATTTCAGAATGCCATTTACCCGTTCTGCAATAGCATTTTCATAGGGGTCTCCGTTTTGAGTCATACTAATGTGAGCATTGTGTTGATGCAGTAGTTGTACATAAGCGGTACTGCAATATTGTATGCCTCTGTCGCTGTGATGTATCACTATTGTTTCTGGCGGTTTTTGTGCGAATGCTTTTTTGAGTGCAAGTGTGGCGCTGCTTACTTTCATGTCATCACTTACATGGAAGCCGACGATTTTTCTTGAGTATGCATCTGTGATTAAGAAGAGATAAGCAAAGCGGTGTTTGAGTGGTATGTAAGTAATGTCTGCTACCCACAGTTCATGTGCTTTTAAAGGCGTAAAACCCTTTACCATATTGGGATATCGGTAGAAGTGATGTTTGCTGTTGGTGGTGTGCACACTGCGTTTTGTTCTTCTTACAAGCAGTTTATTTCTTTTGAGTAAATCAAAAAACTTATCTCTGCCCATTGCTATCTGGTGCTGCGCAAAGAACGGTTGCAGTTCAATAAATAATTTACGGCCGCCACATCGTGGCTGATGTTTTCTGATGGCGTCTATTTGTTGCAACAGCAGTTGTTCTGCCATCATTTTTGAGACAGTTTTTTGCTGTTGTTTGTGGTAAGCCTGAGGCGAATAACCCAGCAGCCGGCAAATCGTTTGCAGGCTGAAATGTGGATTTACCTTTTTTACTTCTCGGACTGTTGGGTGCCAGGCTTTTTTCTGATAGCGATATCCAGCTTTTTTTCTGCAACGTTGATCATAGTATCAAGCGCATCGGCACGGAGTTTTTGCCACTCCAGCTGTTTTTCCAGCGCTGCTATTTTTTGGAGCAGGGCAGTTGTTTGCTCGTTGTCGTGAGATGACTTTTTCGGGGAGCTGTTCATGCTACTGGTGGAATAAGATTGTTGCTTTTGTGTTGGGGGTAAGTTATGAATTCCCTGATGAATAAGCACCCATTTGCAAATGGTGGTACGGCTGATGCCGTACTTGGCGGCGAGGGCTCTGAAGCCACAGCCTTGAGTTAAATACTCCTGAATGATCTGTTCTTTTAGGTCCATAAAATGGTTGATTTTTAGTCAACCTATTTCAGGACGAGACAAACAACTGCTGATTGTTATTCCGTCTGCCAGCCTTGCGGCAAACCTTTTGTCGCATGCAGTTTTTTGTTGTCAAGCCATAGAAACTGCTGGCTTTTTATTTGTCAAGTCGTTACTGCTTTTTTTATACCAGTTTATATTTGTCTTAAAATTTATTGTGTCGCCAATTCGTTCATATTCCTCAAAAAATAGATTTTCTACTGTTTGTGGCTTTCCATAATAATACCATTCCCATAAAACCTTGTCTGCCTTGTCAATTTGAAAATGTCCTTTCGTATCAGTAATGTTTTCTGCATTCCAAATTGTCAGCCGCTCTTGATTGTCAAATGTCAGTGTCAATTTATTTAACTCCTTGTCGAACGATACTATGTCAAGCTTATGAAAATTGTCCATCGGTCTGCCAAACCAACTTCCCCAAATACAAAGTGAGCCGCCTTCAAAATTTCGGGCTGAAGAATTATCTCTATTGAAAAACTCAATTGCTGTCATAAATAAGTGTCTAAAAAACAAAGTCGTGTCCTGTGTTGCTAATGTTAGAATACTGTGTCTGTAAAATTGCATACAACGTTCGAGTATTTGCGAAGGCAGGGAATTCATTGATTGTCCAGCCTGGTACAAATGCCCAATTGAAAACATGTTGTTGAAGTTAAGAACTAAAGCTGAAAATTGAACGTCAAGCCCGAACCGCTGCTGATGCCTGCATGACCCGTCCTGAAAAAAGTTGACTGTGTTATTGAATAAATCCTGCTATAGGTTGATGAAGATAAAACATCCTGAATATGGTTGATTAAAAAGGTTGCTTGTAGTGTGTGTGGCCCAAAAAAAGTTGTGTAGCCCTTCACAGCTAAAGCAACTTTTTTTGGGAGCCTAAGGGGTGTTGCTATTCATTCTTTTCGATTTGGTATTTTGCTGATAGTAGTTTTTCCATCTTCTTATCTGTGGTCCTTGTTGTTGGTGTACTTCATGCGGTATTTGCCAGTTGAGGCTGCTGTGCCTTCTTTTGTAATTGTAGACGGTTATGCATCGTGCAATATGTTTTGAGGCGTCATCAATATTGTCATAGTATTTGCTGATGAGTTCTGATTTCAGAATGCCATTTACCCGTTCTGCAATAGCATTTTCATAGGGGTCTCCGTTTTGAGTCATACTAATGTGAGCATTGTGTTGATGCAGTAGTTGTACATAAGCGGTACTGCAATATTGTATGCCTCTGTCGCTGTGATGTATCACTATTGTTTCTGGCGGTTTTTGTGCGAATGCTTTTTTGAGTGCAAGTGTGGCGCTGCTTACTTTCATGTCATCACTTACATGGAAGCCGACGATTTTTCTTGAGTATGCATCTGTGATTAAGAAGAGATAAGCAAAGCGGTGTTTGAGTGGTATGTAAGTAATGTCTGCTACCCACAGTTCATGTGCTTTTAAAGGCGTAAAACCCTTTACCATATTGGGATATCGGTAGAAGTGATGTTTGCTGTTGGTGGTGTGCACACTGCGTTTTGTTCTTCTTACAAGCAGTTTATTTCTTTTGAGTAAATCAAAAAACTTATCTCTGCCCATTGCTATCTGGTGCTGCGCAAAGAACGGTTGCAGTTCAATAAATAATTTACGGCCGCCACATCGTGGCTGATGTTTTCTGATGGCGTCTATTTGTTGCAACAGCAGTTGTTCTGCCATCATTTTTGAGACAGTTTTTTGCTGTTGTTTGTGGTAAGCCTGAGGCGAATAACCCAGCAGCCGGCAAATCGTTTGCAGGCTGAAATGTGGATTTACCTTTTTTACTTCTCGGACTGTTGGGTGCCAGGCTTTTTTCTGATAGCGATATCCAGCTTTTTTTCTGCAACGTTGATCATAGTATCAAGCGCATCGGCACGGAGTTTTTGCCACTCCAGCTGTTTTTCCAGCGCTGCTATTTTTTGGAGCAGGGCAGTTGTTTGCTCGTTGTCGTGAGATGACTTTTTCGGGGAGCTGTTCATGCTACTGGTGGAATAAGATTGTTGCTTTTGTGTTGGGGGTAAGTTATGAATTCCCTGATGAATAAGCACCCATTTGCAAATGGTGGTACGGCTGATGCCGTACTTGGCGGCGAGGGCTCTGAAGCCACAGCCTTGAGTTAAATACTCCTGAATGATCTGTTCTTTTAGGTCCATAAAATGGTTGATTTTTAGTCAACCTATTTCAGGACGAGACAGCACACAGCTGATGTTATAGTGTCCAGCCCTGCTTTTGCAAATACTTTTGTTGGTGGCAGGCGTTTGTCGTCAGGTTTGTTTTTTATCTTTTACACCTATAACTAAAAGCCACAAACAAGTTCCAATCTCTCCAAAGCTTGCAGGCAGACTTATGTATGATGATATTCCAATTTTAGAGTAATCATGAATTAGTGTGTATCCTATGAAATTTATTAAATACCCAAAACAGCCAAGCATTAATAATACTCCTAAAAGTTTGGGAAGAAACCCTGATTTAAAAACTAAATAACCGAACGGGAATAACCAAAGTCCTGAAAATATGTGAACAATCCGCATGCCATTGTCATACTGGTCAAGATATTGCATTACCGCTAATTGGATTTGGTCTGTTGATAAACCTAATTTACTTTGTCCACCTATGATAAGCGAAAGAATTGAAAATAAGTTTTGAACATTCAAGAAAAATACTGGAACACTTAAAACCGCTAAAAGCACCATAAGTTTTGCATAATTTTCATTTACGGTTTTCAATAATTTGTACAGTACAAGTGGCAAGAAAAGAAAAAAAGTATAGCATAAAAGTCCACCAACGATTCCTAACCGTAAAAGTGTTTGGGAAGAGGTAATATTTTGAAAAATTAAAGAAGCATTGTCTGCATTAAAAAGTTTAGAGGGTACATACATTAAAGTGAAAATGCCTGTTACTACAACCCCTAAATACAAAAGCCCTGCAATTCTGGCTAATTTTTTGTTTGAAATTTCTGTTGCCATGATTCATTTGGTAATTTAGTTTCTCCATTTCCATGCATACCATATAATTATTGAAGTAAGTATGCTTTCAACTATTGCGTAAAAAACATAGAAGGCTCTCCATTCTGAAATTGATGTAACCGCAATCAAAAGCATAATTGCTGTAAATAAAACGCCTGCGATTAAGTTCAACCTCCTATTTATTTTTGTTTTCAATATAACAGACAAGCAAACCATTAGAGCTGGAACTGCCAATAATGCGGAAGCTGCAAACAGTTTTACTGGATTATCAAGCATACTGTTTCCGTTGATTATCCCTTGCACTTTGTTAGGCACATAGAGTTCAAAATAGTCGCCATAGATATAAAAAAATGTCACTGATGCCCACAAAGCCGAAAGTTTGATTTTGACGTTTATTTTTAATTCTTCTAAATCACTTGAATTTGTACCACTTGAATTCATAATTGCGTTTAAGGTTTTAAGTTAATGATTTGTCTGGGGTGTTGCATTGGTGAAACGATTGAGTTGTATAAAAAGTTACAGTAAAATAAAATATTTGTAGTCTGCTGTCAATTGGAAACGGTTTGCTGGTAGGCTTGCCACCAACGTTTTGCCGCTTTGCGAAGGCGGGGATTTTTAGCACTAAACTTCATTAGATGCACAAAACTTGAATTTAGCACTTCACTGTCATAGAAGCACGAAACCCCCGCTTTTGCAAAACGGCTGTTACAAGCTGGCCTTCTGCTATTTGAAGTAAAAGTCAAGTCCATCTACCGGGTTTGTTTTAAAATATTGTTTGTCTTCGTGTGTCTCGTTTACGAAGTTAAAAATCTGTTTAGCTCTTTCAATTTCTCCTTGTTTTGGTGTTGAAAATAGTCTCACTGCTCTTGCTCTCCAAATTTGTAAATAGCCAAACGCCAAATGTCTTATGTTCTCGTTTTCGTCAATTGTTCCAATCATTAAGTCGGGAATTGCTGACCAACCGCCAACTTTGTTGAAGAGTTTTAGCATTGACTTTTTTAAGTCATAATTGCCTGTCTCGTAAATGCTTTTTGCTTTTGTCAAAACTTCTTGTCTCGGAATGTGTGATAAAAATTCAATGATTACATTTCTAAGTCCAAGATATTGGCTGTCAAGGTTCGCAAATGCAAAGTCATAAGCACTTTCTTCATCAAGTTTGCAAAGAGCTAAAAATGCTGTCTTTTTAACTCTTATTTTTTTGTCTTTCAAATATGACTTAACTGTTTCCGAATACTGTTTACCTTCCGTTTCAGCAAGTCCGCTTAATGACCCAATGACTTGTTTGTTTTCTTGCAAGTTGTCATTGTAATATATAGCAAAGTCAATGTTTGATTGTTTCAGCGTGAACCTTGCAAAATGTCTTATTGTGGCGGAACTGTCCGCTAAAAATTTATTTACAGTTGTTTCAAAGTCGTTTTGGTCTTTTAAGCAATAAAGTGTTTGAAGTCGGACGTTCGCTGATTTGTCTTTCAGTAATTGTTCGATTTCTGTTTGCCCAAGTTTGTCAAAATGATTTATTGCTAAGTTCCTAATCAAAAAATGTTTGTCGGTTAGGAACAGTTTTAATTCTTGCGAATTGTCTCTAAGAGAACTTGAAATGTGTCTTGCTAAAAGTATTCTTAGTTTGTCTGGGTATTTCTTAAAGTTGTCAATTACATACGTCCTATTTTCAGAAGCAATAAACTCAACAATGTCTTTGTAAATTCCGCTTAGGTCTGTCCGTTCAACTTTTTGTAGCCATTCAAAAATTGGCAAATTTTCAATTAAACTGTCAATGTAATTGTTTGTTTTGTAGTTGTCAATGCCGTTTAGTGCAGCCTGTCGAACTGGCAAAACCCAATCAGCTAAGCGATAGATTAAAAATTGTATGGCTCTTGGACTGTCAACTTGTGAAAGATTTTTAACTGCTTTTTCTCTAACGTATCCACTTCCATTTAATGAACTAATTGCCAATAACTCTACATATTGTTCCTTCGGAAAATTTGCTTCATAAAAGTCAATATCACTTTTTGAAATTCCACAGTGTTTAAGAGTGTCGTAATATCCTTTTTTGCTGTCAATCTTTTTGAATAGGTGAGTAATCGTCTTGGAAGTGGTTTCTCTTATTTCTTTGTTGTTGTCTTTTAGAAACTCTATCAAGCTGTAAATAAGACTTGGATAACCGTCATTGGCAATTTTAGTCAAGGCGTTAATTTTCTCTTCGGTGTTGTCCTTTGAGAAAAACCAAGTCTTGTTAGGTCGTCTTAAAATTTCTATGTATTGCCAAATTTCCATTTATTGCTGTGTCGTCTTTTAGGATTGCTTGTAACACGTAAATATATGCTACTCCTCTCAAAAAAGGCCTAACGAAACATTATTGATTTTCAATGTCCTAGCGTTATACATTTTGTATTGTTTATTAGTACAATCCACCTGGTTATACATGTTGTATTGTTGATGATAGCATCTCCATGCAGTGTTGCACAGGCTTTTCATTCAAGCCTCTTTCTCAACTTCTTTCTATATTTTGTCCTTAACCTTCCCCTCGTCCTCGATCTTCTCTTCGTCCTCAACCTTTCCCTTGCCCCCTTACCTTTGCCCACTTATGCCAGCATTATCTTTTGAACTCCAACATACCGATGCCGCCAGCAAGGCCCGGGCAGGTAAACTCACCACTGACCACGGCGAAATACTGACACCCATTTTTATGCCCGTGGGTACCGTGGGTACGGTAAAAGCTGTTACCCAGCAGCAACTGCATGATGTGGTGCAGGCGCAAATTATTTTGGGCAATACCTACCACCTGTACCTGCGCCCCGGCCTCGATGTGCTGGAAGCAGCGGGTGGCCTGCATCAGTTCAACGGCTGGCACAAGCCCATCCTCACCGATAGTGGCGGCTATCAGGTGTTTAGCCTGGCGGCGCAGCGCAAAATCAAAGAAGAAGGCGTTACGTTTCGCAGCCATATCGATGGCAGCAAGTACCTGTTTACCCCGGAGCGGGTGATGGATATTCAGCGTAGCATTGGCGCCGATATCATCATGGCGTTTGATGAATGTCCGCCGTACCCCAGCGAGTACAAATATGCTATGGACAGCATGCACCTGACGCATCGCTGGCTCGATAGGTGCATTGGCCGCCTCGCCGAAACGCAGCCCAAATATGGCTACGATCAAAACCTGTTTCCCATTGTGCAGGGCGGCACGTACAAAGATTTGCGCAAAGCCTCTGCCGAATTCATCAGCAGCAAAAATGCCGTGGGCAATGCCATTGGCGGCCTCAGCGTAGGCGAGCCGCCCGAAATGATGTATGAATATTGTGCATGGAGCTGTGAGCACCTGCCCTGGGAAAAACCCCGCTACCTGATGGGTGTGGGTACACCGTGGGATTTGCTGGAGTGCATCAGCCATGGTGTAGATATGTTTGACTGTGTAATGCCCACCCGCAATGGCCGCAATGCCATGCTGTTTACCAGCAAAGGCGTTATCAATATCGACAACAAAAAATGGGAGAAAGACTTTTCGGTGCTGGATGATGTGCTGGACAACGGCGTCAGCAATTACTACACGAAAGCCTATGTGCGGCACCTGTTTAAAGCCGGCGAAATACTGGGCCTACAGCTGGCCAGCATGCAAAACCTGAGCTTTTACCTGTGGCTGATTGGTCAGGCGAGGGAGCACATCATTGCCGGTGATTTCGACAGCTGGCGGAGAGAGATGACACCCGTACTGAAAACAAGATTGTAAAGTGGATGCAGCATGATGGCCCGTATGGCTGCATGCCGTAAGTTTACCAACCCACAATAAAACGAGCAAATCAAGCCTATGCGAACTGTTGCCGATATATTGGCCAGCAAAACCAAGCCTGCCAATATTATTGCCCCCAATGCCATGGTGGTAGATGCACTACACATGATGAAAACCCTCAACCTGAGCTACGTAATTGTAATGGATGGTGATAAACTGGAGGGTATTTTTAGCGAAAGAAATTACAGCCGTCAGGTAGCACTGGAGGGCAAAAGCAGCGCCACCTGCCCTGTGCGGGATGCCATGACCACGGGCCTTGCCGAAGTAACACCGGAGCATACGGTAGAAGAATGCATCCACATGATACTGGGTAGTACAGGCCGCTACCTGCCTGTGTTGGAAAATGACCGGCTGGTTGGCGTTATTACCATTCACGATATTTTGCGGGAAGCTTTGCGCAGCAAAGAAGCCTTGTTCGACAGCGGCCTTACCGACCGACTGATAGAAGAGGGCGCCATTTACTAAGCATCTTCTTAAGTACAGTTTTTTGGTGGCAATTCGGGTGATAAATGTCATCCGGCAGTACTTGTTTTTGGCAGAAATTTCAGCATCTCTGAAAAACCCAACCACCATGACTACAGCCGCTGATATTCTCCGTCAGAAAGCGACCGCTTTCAACTACGTACATCCACAATACAATGCACTCGAAGCCATCCGATTGTTGAGCTCTCTCAACCGCAGTTTTTTGGTGGTGATGGAAGAGGGGGAGTACAAAGGCATTTTCACGGAACATGCATTGGTGCAAAAGATGGCTACGCCGGGTTGGCAGGCGGCCGAAAAAACAGTGGCAGATGTGATGGATACCAAATTGCCTGCAGCATCTATCGACAGCAGCCGCCACGAAATGATGCAGCTGATGATTGCACATCATACCCGCTACCTGCCGGTATTTAACGGGCATCAGTTTGCCGGTATTATTTCTATGAATAATTTGATTAAAGCCATGCTCTATCCATCTTTTTCGCTGGAAGAATTCTTTGCTTCACCCCGTGGCGATTTTGATACAGCCATGCAGGGGTAAGGGGGGATGGAGTTGAAGAGTTGATTAGGAAACAGGCAGTAAGCAATAGGCAATAATGTAGTGCAGAGAAAATAGCCATCATCGAATGAGGTGAATAATGGCTTGACTTAATGTCCTTTTACATCAGACATCGTACATCAAACATCATACTTCCACTTCGTACCTCGTACTTCCCACTGCTTACCTGATTACTACTTCCTTCACGGTATCAGCACCAAGTATTTCATTTACCCGTAGCATAATGGTTTCCCGCTGGTACATCAGTTCGTGGCGCAGCGGCGCCACATGGGTGCTGATGAATAAAGTATGATTGACCAGCTGTAATTTATCGGTATAGCGGGCCACCGTTTTACCCATCATGTTTTCCCACACTTCGGTGAGTTGCTGTGCCTGTATGCCTTTTTTCAGTTTGCTTTTATTCAGAAAGGCCTGCATGGCTTCGCCCATATTCATTTCGCTGTTCATGTGGTTGGTCGGTTGAATGTTCAAGGTAAATAAAATCTGGCTGCTCAGGATGCAATGTCAATGATTTCGTAATCGGCTCCGATGGCGGATAGCTGAGCCTCCAGCCGGTCGCGGTGGGTATCGGTTATAAATACCTGTCCTTGTTTTTCTACACATACTTCCCGCAGCAGGTTGGTCATGCGGTGGTTGTCCAGTTTTTCAAACACATCATCCAACAGCAGCAGCGGAGCAAAGCCTTTGTGTTGTTGCAGCCATTCATATTCGGTGAGCTTGAGTGCAAAAAGCAGGCTTTTGCGTTGGCCCTGGCTGGCTAATTGTTTAAAAGGGTGGCCTTCCAGCAGCAGTTGCAGATCGTCGCGGTGAATGCCGGCTGTGGTGCGTTGCAGCGCCAAATCTTTGGGCAAAGCCTGCTGCAGCAATGCAAGGTAGTTACTACTGTTGCTGTTGGCAGGTAAGCAAGCCTGATAGCTGAAAGCCACATGCTCTTGTCCACCAGCAATCAGTTTATAATGTTGCTCTGCCTGCGGCAAAAACTGTTGCAACAACTGGTGTCTTGCTTGCAGCACAAATACAGCTCTCGTGGCCAGTTGTTCGTTCAAAATATCCAGCAGGCTGTTTTGTTTGCTGCCCGTTTCAGCCATTTGTTTCAGCAGGCTGTTGCGCTGCTGCAATAGCTTGTTGTATTCCATCAGTTGCTGCAGGTATTGCGGATTTATCTGGCAGAGCAATCCATCCATTAAGCGGCGACGAGTTTCGCTACCACCGGTGATGAGTTCCACATCATCTGGCGCAATAATTACAGCGGGCAGCCGGCCCACATGGGCACTCACTTTGGAGTAGGGTTCTTCATTCCAGCTGATTTCTTTTTTGCCCGTTTCGCGGAGCACACACACCACTTGTGCGGCACTGCTGCCAATGGCAAACTTACCTGCCACCCGAAAGCCTGCCTGCCCATGGTGCACCAGGGCGGCATCGCTGCCGGCAAAATAGCTTTTGGTAAAACAGAGGTAGTAAATGGCATCAAGCAGGTTGGTTTTGCCCGCCCCGTTGGCGCCACAAATGCCCACTACTTTTTTGGTAAAAGCCTGTTGTGCCGAAAAGTGGTTTTTAAACTGGAATGCCGATATGTGCTGCAGCCGGAGCATGGGGCGCAAGGTAGTTGTTCGTACCGAAAGCCAAGGGCGCAAGGCGGAAAGCTCAAATCCGAAAATTTGCAATTTGCAGATAGCAGTTTGCAATATGCCCACCCCTTTGTCCGCGGCCTTCTGACTGTATTTTTCCACCCGCAGGCACATAGGATTGGCTGCTTTGCCAACTGCAAATTGCCAACTGTCAACTATTCTAGTATGGTGCTCCGCTGTTTCGGTCTTCCCACCTATATTTGCGGCTCATTTTGAAGGAGTATGGCCAAGAAATTCACGAAAGAAACCTACCTGTACTGGTACGAGCTGATGTTGTTAATCCGTCAGTTTGAGCTGAAGGCAGAAGAAATGTATAAAATGGCCGGCAAAATCCGTGGCTTTTTCCACGCCTACATTGGTCAGGAAGCCATTGCTGCCGGTTGTATGACCGCCACCCGTTTGGAAGATCCTTATGTAACTGGCTACCGCGACCATGGTTTGGCCATTGCCAAAGGCATCAGCCCCCAAAGCTGTATGGCCGAACTGTACGGCAAAGCCACAGGTTGTGCCAAGGGTAAAGGTGGTAGCATGCACTTTTTTGGAAAAGACAATTACTTCTTTGGCGGCCACGGTATTGTGGGTGCCCAAATTGGTACCGGTGCAGGTTTGGCATTTGCCGAGCAGTACAAAGGCACCGACAATGTAGCCCTTGCTTTCTTTGGTGATGGTGCTGCCCGCCAAGGTATGTTGCACGAAGTGTTCAACATGGCCATGACCTGGAAACTCCCTGTAATCTTCATTTGCGAAAACAACAACTACGCTATGGGTACCTCTATTGAGCGTACTTCTAACGTAAGAGATATTTACACCCTGGCCGATGCATACGATATGCCCGGCGATGCGGTGGACGGCATGCACCCCGAAGCAGTACACGAGGCAGTAGAACGTGCTGTAAAACGTGCCCGTGAAGGTGGCGGCCCCACATTGCTCGAAATGAAAACCTATCGCTACAAAGGACACTCTATTTCTGACCCTCAGAAATACCGTACCAAGGAAGAGGTGGAAGAATACAAACAGCGTGACCCCATTGAGCAAATTTTGATGACTATTCGCACCGAAGGTCTGGCCACCGAAGAAGAACTGGATGCCATCCATCAGCGGGTAGATGCTGTAGTAGAAGATAGTGTGAAGTTTGCAGAAGAAAGCCCATGGCCCGATGATAGCGAGGTATTGAAAGACGTGTACGCAGTGGACGAACCTCACCTGTTTGTAAACGACTAAATCATTGATATCAACGATTGTTTTAAACCATTTCTAAGCACAACAACTTATCATGTCGGATAAAAAGAACATACAGTTTGAAGAAGTAGTAGACGATTCTGCTAAAGTAATTGCGAAGGCGCAGGGCTTCTGGGCCAAATTCAGCAAGCCCATCGTTTATGTGGGCAGTGCCATTATTTTGCTGATTGGCGGCTACTATGGCTACCAGCAGTTTTTTGCCAAACCACAGGAAGAAAAAGCAGCCGATGCTATTTGGCATGCTCAGCAATATTTTCAGCAAGACAGCCTAAAACTGGCACTGAATGGCGACGGACAATTCCCCGGGTTTGAAAAAGTAGCCAGCAGCTATAGCGGCACCAAAGCAGGCAACCTTGCTAAATTTTATGCTGGCGTTTGTAACCTGCGCCTCGGTGATTTTAAAAAAGCAGAAAGCTATCTGAAAGACTTTAGCACCGATGCCAAAGAAATTCAGGCCATTGCTTACTCTCGTTTGGGCGACACCTATGCTGAGCAGGGCAAAAAAGCAGAAGCCGTTGGCATGTATGCAAAAGCTGGCTCACATTATCCTGAGCAGCAGGCACTGAGTGCAGAAAACCTGTTTCGTGCTGCCTTGCTGAGCGAAACACTCGGCAAAAACGACGACGCTATCAAGTATTACAAAGAAATCAAAAGCAAATATCCCCGTACCGACCGTGGTTTTCAGGTAGACAAATACCTGGCTCGTTTGGGTTCGGTAGATTAATGCCGGCGAAAAATATTTTCAACAAATAGCGGCTCGGTATGGGTCGCTATTTTTGTTCTTAGCAAACAATTCAACTCTCGCAATATTAGATATGGCAAGTATAGGAAATGCAGCATTGCTGGCATCGGTACCGCAACTTTCTTCACCGGTGCGCATCGCCATAGTAAAAACCGCCTGGAATGCGGCCATCACCAACGAGTTGGAAGCAGGAGCCTTGAGTGTACTGGCTGCTGCAGGTATTACTGATGTGCATACATACACCGTACCCGGTGCAGTGGAAGTGACCTACATGGTCAACCAACTGGCCAATAGTGCCAACGATTATGCTGATGCCTACATTGCCTTTGCTTGCGTAATTAAAGGCGATACGCCGCATTTTGATTATGTATGCCAAAGCATAACGCAAGGCATTACACAACTCAATATTACGTTGCCATCGCCTGTGATTTATGGTGTGCTTACGGTGCTGACCGAGGAACAAGCACAAGAACGCATTGGTGGCAAACACGGCCACAAAGGCGAAGAAGCTGCTATCACCGCTTTGCAAATGATTGCAGCGAAACGTGCAATAGAGCGATAATAGAGTTCAACAGTTTACAAGTCATACAAGCGTCAATCATCAACATGAAAGTTCAATTGTTCGTTCCTTGTTTTATAGATCAGTTGTATCCCGGAGTAGCATTTAATATGGTGAAAGTGTTGCGCAAAGTGGGATGTGAAGTGAGCTACAATGCCAACCAAACCTGCTGCGGACAACCTGCTTTCAACGCCGGTTTTCAGGAAGATGCGAAAGATGTATGCAAAAAATTTTTGCAAGATTTTGCTGATGATGCCGTTGTAGTAGCGCCGAGTGCCAGCTGTATTGGCTTCGTCAAAAATTATTACCCGCAATTGTTTGCCAACAGTATGTACAGCGGTCAGGCCGATGCATTGAGCAAGCGGGTGTTTGAGTTCTCCGATTTTTTGGTGAATCAATTACAAGTTACCGATGTAGGCGCCCGCTTTGAAGGCGTGGTTACCTATCACGACAGCTGCGCCGGTTTGCGGGAAGTGGGCATCAAGCAAGAGCCACGCACCCTGCTGGCTAACGTACGTGGATTGACGCTGACCGAAATGAACGATGTAGAAACCTGCTGCGGCTTCGGCGGCAGTTTTGCCGTAAAGTTTGATGCCATCAGTGGTGCCATGGCCGATCAGAAAGTAACAAATGCTGCCGCTACCAACGCACAATATTTGGTTAGCACCGATATGAGCTGCCTCATGCATATTGATGGCGTCGCCAAAAAGAAAGGCATAGACCTGCAAGTGCTGCATTTAGCCGATGTGCTGGCGAGTGGATGGGAGTTATGAATGATGAATGATGAATCATGTTGTCAGTAAAAAAAACGCAAGGATATGCCTTGCGTTTTTTTTAGTTACTTAAGCACAAGCCTTTAAGACTTGTACGCAGTAAGATTATCAAAATGTCAGACATCGTACATCATAGATCAGACATCTAACATCCAGCATCTTACTTCGGCAGCACCACATGGTCTACCACATGAATCACACCGTTGCTTTGAAATACATCAGCAATGGTTACATGCGACATTCCACCTTTTTCGTCGGTCAGCATTACGGTTTTGCCGTCGGTTGTAGCGGTGAGTGTACCACCTTGTACAGTTGTCAGCACTGCCTTACCGTTACCTTTTTTAATGAGGCCCAAAATGCTTTTGGCATCGTACTTACCTGCAACAACGTGGTAGGTGAGCACTGCAGTCAATGTTGCTTTGTTTTCAGGCTTCAACAGTGTTTCTACAGTGCCGGCCGGCAGCAAACCAAAGGCGGCGTTGTTGGGTGCAAATACTGTGAAAGGCCCGGCACCCTGCAAGGTTTCCACTAATCCGGCTGCTTTTACAGCGGCCACCAATGTGGTGTGGTCTGCTGAGTTTACTGCATTTTCTACGATGTTTTTAGAAGGGTACATGGCAGCACCGCCTACCATTTTGGTATTTTCTTTTTGTGCTTGTGCACTTACAAAAAGGAAAGAGGCAATGGCCGCTGCGAAAAATTGTTTGGTCAGTTTCATGCCGTTTTTTTTAGAATGATTTTTAATGGAGGATTGATGTTTACATGTAATCAACGCAACCAATTACGCCCGGTGCTCCAGCTTGGATTGAACCTGATTGGAAAAAATTTGTTAATGGAAATAACTGTTCAAGCTAAACGGGATGCTCCTGTTGTTTTGTAGCACAACCCAATTGCATTCTCTTAATTTTGACACTTCTAATTACACATAACCACTACTTATAACTATGGCTTATTGGCTGGTAAAATCAGAACCTTTTAAATACAGTTGGAATCAGTTTGTAAAAGACAAACAAACCTTTTGGGATGGCGTACGCAACTATCAGGCCCGCAACAATTTAAAGGCGATGCAAAAAGGGGATGAAGTATTTTTTTATCATTCCAACGAAGGCTTGGCCATTGTTGGCATTGCCAAAGTGGTGAAAGAACATTATCAGGATCCTACTACGGAAGACCCCAACTGGGTAGTGGTAGATTTGAAACCAGTGAAGGATTTTAAAAAGCCCGTGACATTAGCAGAGATGAAAGCAGAACCAGCTTTGTCTAACCTGGCTCTCATTCGCCAGGGACGTTTGTCGGTTTGCCCCGTTACTGAAGCGGAGTGGCATACTATTATGGAAATGGGCAACATGCAGTAAACAACACGAACAGCTATTTATGCAACCGCATTTCGAAAGAAATGCGGTTTTTGTTTGTATTAACGTATGCTATTGGTTACATCCGATGGCAGATGCGAATTATGGGTTGTAGCATGCATGCAACAACAACACCAACGGCTATTTGTGTAAACAGGTAGTCTTATTCATCTCATTGCTAAAAACCAACCGTATGAAACCATTGCATGTAATCATGCTGCTGGCTACCCTTGCTGTAGCTTGCACTACAGGTGCCAATCAGGAAACTGCTACTACTGCCGATGTTCAACTGGCAGAAGGACAAAAAAACAAGATTGATTATACTGCCGCAGCTGAAGATTCTGCTGCAGCACCAGCCCCTCCAGCACTCGAAGAGGAACAAGTGCTCAACAGTGGCAACGCCATTCCGCCTGCACCGTTCAATCGACAAATTATTCGCAACGCACTAGTAGAAATGGAGTGTGCCGACTTCAAATCATTCAGTGCACAGTTGTATGGCGTTGTAAAAAGCAATGCTGCCTGGCTGGATAGTGAGCAGGAAACACAATCGGACTACCGCCGGCAAAATGTATTGACCATTAAAGTGCCGGTGGCAAAGTTTGATGCACTCATGCAAGCCATCACTTCGCTCAAGGGTGATGTGCGGGAAAAGAAAATCAACAGCGAAGATGTGACCAATGCAATTGTGGATGTGCAGGGGAGATTAGAAGCCAAACGGCAAACACGTGCCCGCTATCTGGAGCTGTTGAAGCAGGCCAATAAAATGGAAGACATTTTACAAGTGCAGGAGCAAATCAATTCGATTACGGAAGAGATAGAAAGTGCTACGTACAACATCAAAAACATGCAGGCACAAGCGGCGGTGAGCACCATCACTCTCACGTATTATCAGCCCATTGAAACACACAGTGGCTACAATGAACCCGGTGTATTTACCCGAATGCTCGATGCCTTGGGCAAAGGTGGCAGCGGCATTGTTGAACTCAGCATTGTGTTGCTTACGCTCTGGCCTTTATGGTTAGTAGTTGCCGGTTTAATATTTTGGATACGCAAAAGGAGAGCAGCAACATCTGTTGTAAAACAGTCTTCATAGTGGTATGGTCGTTAGTTGATAATCCATAGCAGCATTGGCTTGTCCGATGCTGCTATTTTTTTGCTCAGCCGGTTGAGGAAAGCATAGGATATCATGGGGCATCCGAGGCTGTTACAAATCATATCAGGATACGGAATGGTATCGGGTACACAGTCGTAGGCATGCAACACCACCAATCGTTCAAAGGCGTTGCTATTGCTGGCATCGAGCCCATGTAGTTTGTACGCTTTTCCAAAATTGCCTTGGTACGAACCGCCTATGCGGTACCGCCCCAAACTGCTGCAATAGCTGTTGGGCGCATTGCTAAACCGGGCACTGGCCGCGAATGCATCGCCACCTGCACCATGGGCCACCATGCCGCTGTCCAATACTTTGCCAGTAAGAACATCCATCAGCACCATACGGGGCAGGCCGCTGTGCATGCTCAGGTCGGCAATGATGACTTGTGTGGTATTGAAATTTTTGCTGCGCAGCCATTGTGGTAATATGGCCCGAAGGCTGTCTCTCTTTTGCTGAAAGCGATGTGATTGAATTTGCTGAATCCACAGCGTTTCATTGTCCTCGTTGGTCGTTTTTTTAACTATTGCAGAATCCGATTTGGCCGGTTCATATTGGCAGGCCAGCAGTAACAGCAACGCAGCAGGTAGCAGGAGTGTTTTCATTTTTAGCGGATGCAGTATTGACGATTTTCCATACGCAGGTTCTCAGTTTTTTTGGAATGGCTGCGGTTAACTTTGCTGCATGAACGATAAGAAGAAGCTGGTAGTATTAACCGGTGCTGGTATAAGTGCAGAAAGCGGTCTCAAAACCTTTCGCGACAGCGAAGATGGTTTGTGGAACGGTTATGATATTGAAGATGTAGCCACACCCAATGCGTGGCGCAAAAATCCACAGCTGGTACTCGACTTCTACAACTACCGCCGGGCCGAAGTGGTAAAAGCGCAACCCAATGCAGCACACTCAGGACTGGTGGCGTTGGAAGAATGGTTTGATGTAACCATCATTACCCAAAACATAGATGACCTGCACGAACGGGCGGGTAGTAGCCGTATAGTACACCTGCATGGCGAAATTTTAAAAATGCGCAGCGAAAGAGATGGTGAATTGATATACCCTATCACTGGCGATATACAACTCGGTGACAGCGCTGAAGATGGTGCGCAGCTGCGGCCACACATTGTATGGTTTGGCGAATCGGTACCCATGATTGAACTTGCTGCCGATATTACTTCCATGGCCGATGTTTTTGTCGTGATGGGTACATCACTGCAAGTATATCCTGCAGCGGGGTTGCTGCATTATACGCAGGCAGGCATACCCACTTTTGTGGTAGATAAAAAGCTGCCAGAAGTGAGTGGCCTCAGTAATTTGGTACAAATAGAAGCGCCTGCAACTGTGGGCATTGTACAATTAACCCAACAGCTGCAGGCGCTAATCTAAAGAAGGTAATTAGCCTTTCAATTCCTTTATCAAGTCTATATAAGCTTGCATGCTTTCTTCGCTGCTTTTGCCTTTAAGAGCAGCCCATGCATTGTGTTTGGCTTTGCCTACAATATCAAACATACCGGTAGGTCCTTCGGCAGGAGCATCGCCATCAACCGCTTGTTTGTAAAGGCTGTACAGTTTCAGCAATATGTCGTTAGAAGGACGGCTACTGAGTTCCTTACTATCGGCTACGGCTGCTTCAAATTGCGCTTTCAAATCCATATAATGAGTTTAAATATGCTGCGAAGGTATTTGCCGCTGCATTAGTGGCCAATCTAATTTGTCGTAATTGTCAATGGAATTTTTGCTTCTACAGTGGTGCCCAGGCCTGGCTCCGTGGCAATGTTCAAATGACCATTGGCTGCATTGAGTCGTTCTCGCATACCCAGCAATCCGTGGTGCAGCCTGGTGTCTACCTGCTGATAATTGAAGCCGACGCCATCATCAGAAATGCGCAGCTCTACCTGGTTGTCGTTTACAAGCAGCACTATGTGCACTTTATTGGCTTGTGCATAGCGTACAATGTTGGTCAGGCATTCCTGAGCTACGCGGTACACAATCAGATTGATTTCAGCAGGAAAAATGTGCGGCTCTATGTGGCAATCAAACTGTACAGTAATTTTTGTTTTATGGGTAAAGTTACTCACCAGCCATTCGAGTGAACCTTGCAACCCCAAATCTTCCAGAATATTTGGATGCAATGAGCTATGAATGCGCCGAAATGAAGACGACAGTTCGTTTACATTTTCAATCAATGCATCCAACCGTTCTTCTACTTCTGGCGGCATGTCTTCCATGTGGCGTTTCAACCATTTGGCATCAAACTTCAAAGCGGTAAGCTGCTGGCCCATTTCATCATGTATATCCCGGGCTATTTCTTTCTTTTCAATTTCGCTCAGGTCTTGCAGGTGAATGGAAAGCTCCCGTAGTTCTTGGGTAAGTTGACGCAGTTGATGCTCTGTTTCTTTTGCTTTAGTAATGTCTACCGCTGTGGCAGAAAAATGCGATGGCGAACCATCTTTATGCCGGTGCATAATGGTTACCATCCACACCACTATTTCAAATCCACGGCGAGATTTAAAGCGATATTCACCCGACCATTTTCCGTCTTTTTGCAATTGCTCAATCACAGCCATTCTCGACGCTTCATCCATGCTTTCCGGAATGAATTCGTCGATGCTGATGTGATTGCTGATATCTGTTTCGGTAAGGCCCAGCACATCTTTAGTAGCCCGGTTGGCATATTGCAAATTGAACTCTAGATCGCCAATGGCTACATAGGCTGTGGTGTTTTCAATCAGGTTTACCAGTGCCTGCTGTTCTTCTTCCAGTTTTTTCTTTTCGGTAATGTTTTCTTTTACTGCTACATAGTGGGTTATTTCACCCTGCTTATTGGTAATGGGAGAAATGGTTGCCGACTCCCAATACACTTCGCCGTATTTGGTTTTGTTTTTAAACTCACCATGCCAGTCTTTCAAATGCGAAATATCATTCCACAGTTGTTTGTATTCATCTTCTTTGGTGTAGCCCGTTTTTAAAATATTGGGGTTTTGTCCAATGGCTTCAGCTTCGGTATAGCCGGTGAGTTTGCAAAAGGCAGGATTGACATATTCAATTTTACCTTGAATATCTGTGATAACAACAGAGGCCGAGCTTTGCTCAATGGCCCTTGAAATTTTGTACAACTGTACTTCAGCCGCTTTGCGTTTTTTCTCCGAAATAATGGCTTGCAAAGCGTAGCTGATATTTTTACTTACCTGCACCAGCAGTGTTACTTCTTCATTGGCAAAAAAGTCGGGCAATGCAGAGTATAAAGTGAGTAAAGCAATCGGTTTGTTGTCAACCGTAAGGGGCAATGCAATGGAAGAGCGGAAGCCACGTTTGAGGCCTTCATCCCGCCAAATGGCCATCATGGGGTCGGTAGCAATGTCGTTGCAAAATACAGGTATGCCCTTGCGCATGGCTGTACCAGATGGACCTCTGCCTTCGGGTACATCGCCCAGAGCAATGCCTTTGATGCTGGTAAGATAATCGGTGCCTGTGCCAGCTTTAAATGCTGGTACTACTTTTCCGGTAGTTTCATCAGGCAAGCCAATCCACGCCATCATAAAGCCACCAGTTTCGATAGCAATGTCGCACAGCGAAGCATAAATCTCTTCATTGGTATTGGCCCGCAGTATCAGTTCATTTACTTCACTGATAAATGCATACAATCTTCTTGATTTCAATAATTCTTCGTGGGCTTCTCTATAAGGCGTCACGTCTCTCAGCCTTATGGTAAGCCCCCTGTCAAAAGGGAATACTTCGGCAATGTACCAGGTGCCCGACTGGCGGTATTCAAACTCAATGCTAAAGGAGGATTGTTCATCGAAGGCCTGGGTTAAAGACGCTGATAAATCGGTATTCGAAATTTTGAATAGTAATTGGGCAACGGATTGTTGTACTACCAGTACGGGGTGCAAATCAAAAATTCTGTACAGGCTGTTATTGGCATATACAACTGTAAGGTCTTCTTGGCATACAAGAAGGCCATCATCAATACTATTGACTGCTTGTTGCAGATACATCACACTACTACTGGTTTGTTTTCCGCCTGTATTTTGGGTAAATCCAGGTTTCATGTTCATGTCTAGGGGTATTTGGCTTAAGGGTAAAATGCGAAACCTCCAGCAGGCTCATTCCACTCGTAAGAATTGCTAAAGATAAAGGCCCAACGATTTACGTATTTGTAGTAGTATTTCTACATTGCTGTGGCTTCCGGGCGGACAAGTAGCCCAACTCAACCCGCTTTTGCTGGCCGCTACCCGCTATGGCCAATGCAGAAAAGCCATTCAACAATTAACGGCTTCAAACCCCTTGCCCGCCTATCTTTGCCGCCTTATAAGCATTATGAAGGAGATACGGAATTTTTGCATTATTGCCCACATCGACCATGGTAAGAGCACCCTGGCCGACCGACTGTTGCAAACCACCAATACCATCAGCGAACGCCAAATGATGGATCAGGTGCTGGACGATATGGACCTGGAGCGGGAAAAAGGCATCACCATTAAGAGCCACGCCATTCAGCTCGACTATAACTATACCGGCAGCAAGCCCGATTTGGCCGGCCAAAAATTTACCCTCAACCTCATTGATACCCCCGGCCATGTAGACTTTAGCTACGAAGTAAGCCGGGCACTGGCTGCCTGCGAAGGCGCCCTGCTGTTGGTAGATGCTGCCCAAGGCATTCAGGCCCAAACCATCAGCAACCTTTATCTGGCGCTGGAAAACGACCTCGAAATCATTCCTGTTATCAATAAGATAGACATGGATGGTGCCATGGTGGAGGAAGTTGAAGACCAAATCATCGATCTGATTGGCTGTAAGCGGGAAGACATTCTTCGTGCCAGCGGCCGTACGGGTTTGGGTGTGCCCGAAATACTGGAAGCCATTGTAGAACGCATACCCGCACCGGTTGGCGACCCCGAAGCGCCGTTGCAGGCACTCATCTTCGATAGTGTGTTCAATAGCTTCCGTGGTATCATCGTGTATTATCGTATTGTAAATGGTACACTCAAAAAAGGCGACAAAGTAAAATTTGCTGCCGTGGGTACTGAGTACGAAGCCGACGAAGTAGGCATTTTGAAAATGGGATTGGCACCTCGCCAGGTAGTCAATTGCGGCGATGTAGGCTACATCATTACCGGTATTAAAAATGCTAAAGAAGTAAAAGTGGGTGATACCATTACGCTGGCCAGCCGCCCTGCGGAAATGATCAAAGGTTTTGAAGAAGTAAAGCCCATGGTTTTTGCGGGCATCTTCCCTGTAGAAACCGATGCCTTTGAAGAACTGCGGGATTGTATGGAAAAACTGCAACTCAACGATGCTTCCCTCACTTTCGAACTCGAAACCTCACAGGCCCTCGGCTTTGGTTTCCGATGCGGTTTCCTGGGCATGCTGCACATGGAAATTATTCAGGAGCGACTGGAGCGGGAGTTTAACCAAACGGTCATTACCACCGTACCCAACGTAAGTTTTATTGCTACCACTACCAAGGGCGAAGTCATTACCATCAGCAACCCGGCCGATATGCCCGAAGTGGTGCGCATCGAAAAAATAGATGAGCCATTCATCAAAGCACAAATCATTACCAAGCCAGAGTACATTGGCAATATCATGACGCTGTGCATTGGCAAGCGGGGCATGCTCATCAATCAGGGCTATCTTACACCTACCCGTGTTGAGCTCATTTTCGAAATGCCACTCACCGAAATCGTGTTCGACTTTTACGACAAACTGAAGAGTCAGACCCGTGGATACGCTTCGTTCGATTACCATCCCATTGGCTACCGCGAAAGTGATATTGTAAAAATGGACATCCTGCTGAACGGCGATAAAGTGGATGCATTGAGTGCACTCATTCACCGCAGCCGTGCACAGGAGTTTGGCCGTAAGCTTTGCGAAAAACTGAAAGAACTCTTGCCCCGTCAGCAATTCCAGATTGCCATTCAGGCCGCCATTGGCGCCAAAATTGTGGCCCGTGAAAACATCAGCGCCATGCGGAAAGATGTAACCGCCAAATGTTATGGTGGCGATATTAGCCGGAAGCGTAAACTGCTGGAAAAGCAGAAAGAAGGTAAGAAGCGGATGCGCCAGATCGGTAACGTAGAAGTGCCACAGGAAGCCTTCCTGGCGGTGCTGAAATTGGATGATTGATTTATTTCAAGAATAGTGTTTGGCAAAAGCCTGCAATCAATTTGCAGGCTTTTGCATTGTATGCCCTTGGTAAAAATCATTTTTTGTTGGGTTGCTTTTTTCACCGTATGCCGCTACCTTGAGCAGTATTAAAAAAACAACAAATGCTATGCGGATATTTGCTGGCATATTTTGGCTGCTGTGCAGCATGAAGGCGGTGGCTCAACCTGTACTGGAGCCGGCAGGCGGTGCCGGTGTTTCCTTTACGCATGCCGATGAATTTGCTGAGGCCGACTATGCTCAAATGCGACTGCTATTGGCCAACAATAAACTGCAACTGCAAAAAGCCAACCTATGGAATGCGCCCATGCCACAGGCAACACTGTTTCAATGGCCCACCCGATTGCGCAGCAATATTTTACCCAATCAAAATGCTTCGTATGCTGGCTACTACGGCATCTCCAATTATATCGATCAAAACACGGGCTATCCCAATCTGGTGCAGGATTATAATTGCGGCAACCGCTCTTACGATTTAAGTAGTGGCTACAACCACCGTGGTACCGATATTTTTTCGTGGCCATTTCCCTGGCATAAAATGCGCTACAATGAAGTAGAAATTATTGCCGGAGCAGCAGGTACCATCATTGGCAAACTGGATGGCAACCCCGATCAGAACTGTGCTTTTTGTACCAGTGCCTGCGACTGGAATGCGGTGTATGTGCGGCATGCCGATGGTTCTGTGGCCTGGTACGGACATTTAAAAAGTGGCAGCCTGACCACCAAGCCCATTGGTGCTACCGTAACTGCCGGCGAATATCTCGGCGTAATGGGCAGTAGTGGAAACTCTACCGGTCCGCACCTGCATTTTGAAGTGTGGGAAAATGAATCGCTGACAAAATTGGTAGATCCATGGGCGGGTGCTTGTAATACGCTGAATGGTACCACCAGCTGGTGGGCCAGCCAGCAACCTTACCGCATGACTGGCATCAATGCCATTATGACCCACGGTAAAGCACCGGTAAATACGCAATGCCCTTCGGGCGAAGTGGTGAATGAAAAGAAAAGTTTTAAAGCTGGGGATACGGTTTTTCTGGGCTCCTATTATCGGGATCAACTGGCGGGCCAAACCGCAGCCCACGAAATATATATGCCCAACAATACCCGGTATTTAAACTGGTCGCAAAACCTGCAATCCACTTTCAATGCCTCCTGGTGGTATTATTATTTCATATTGCCCACCAATGCTGCAGCCGGCGAATGGCGGTACGACATTACCCACAACGGTGTTTTGTACCGTACCCGCTTTGCCGTGGGTCAGTCTATGAGCTACACGTTTAATGGCAACGGCAGCTTTTTCGATCCTGCTCAATGGTTGGGTAGCCGCATGCCTTCTATACCCGTGCCCGATGGCGTGGAAGTGCTGATACAAACAACCGGGGCCAATGTGTGTACGGTAGATATACCGGTGATTTTTTTAAAAGGCTCGAAACTTACTGTAGGCACAGGTAGCAATATCCGGTTTCAGCAAAACCTGCAATGGCAGTAACTGCTGCATGATATTGCTCATTGAATACATGAGTAAGTTGTAGTGAACTTTACAAATGCCAGCATGGCTCATTAAAACATTTGCCCATGAAAAACTATAGCCTCGATACAGAAATGATGATTGAAGTAAATGCCCGCTTTATAGCCAAAGGGCAAGATGAGCCACTCACCGGCAATATCTACAACGTTCGCTTGTTTGAAAGAGATTTTCTGGAAGATGAGTTCTTGGGTGAATCCATCCCCGATGAGCACGGCGTAGTGCATTTCCGCTTTTCGCCTGCCAAATTACACGATGGTTTTCTCGACGATAAAATGCCCGACTTTTTCTTTGTGCTGTATAAAAATGGCGAAGTACATTTTCAAAGCCAGGTGATGGAAAACGTGTACCTCGATGCTATTGAGTTGTACAAAAAAGGCACCGGTGAAATTATTTACCTCGGTACATTTTTGGTAGATGCCTGATAAAGGCATCTTTGTAAGGCATGACAGCCAAACACTACTACCTGTTTCGTTTTTTTACATCTACTACCTGGCAGCAAATAAGCCCGGCCAACCGGCGGTTATTTGCTGCCATTTTATTGTTGCATTTCATATTGTCGGGCTGGTTTATTAGCCGCACTTATTTTACCAACGATGAGTATGCATACTACGGATGGGCCGTTCGTTGGGCACAGGGTCATCAGGAGCGTATAGAACCCACCGACGATTCTAAAACTCCTATTGTAGCGCCTGCGCTATTGCCCATTGTACTCAAGCCTTGGTTGCAAAAAAACGACGATGCTCACGGTTATGCATTGCTGCAAGCCGGTCGTTGGATGATGTATGTGTACCAGCTGTTTGGTGCAGTTGTTATGCTGCTGTGCTGCTACCGCTTGTGGGGCGGCCGTAAGTGGGTTTTTCCTTTAGTGCTGTATCTCTTCGATCCGGAAGTATTCAGCTTTGGCATGTTGGTGGGTAGCGATGTGCCAAGCATGGTGTTGTTGTTTGCAACCTGCTTTGCCGCATGGCGATACTGGCAAAGCAACGAGCTGAGGCACTGGCTGTGGATGAGCATTTTTTTATCGATGGCGGTAGTGGCAAAAGCATCAATGTTGTATGCTATTCCATTGTGCATGCTGCTGTTTGTAATAGCCCCAAAGCAAGCTAATCATATCCGGATAGCCGCCTGGAAACGCTGGTTGTTGCTGCTATTTACCGTGTGGTTGTTTGTGCATGTGGCCTATTACTTTCAGCATAGTTTTTTTCCTGTTGCTGAATTGCCCCAAAAAAGCGATGCCTTCCAGCAACTGGCGGCATCTCTATCTGCTTTTAGCCAATGGCCGGTGCCGTTGCCGTACGGTTTTGTAAGCGGTTTCGATTTGCTTAAGTACAACGAGCAGCTGGGTGGTGGTAATGGATCCATCTATTCTTTTTTGGGTGTGTACTTTAATGAAACCTATTTTGCCCGTGGTCCGGTTTGGTATTACTACGGGTTTGTATTTATGTACAAGTGGCCGCTGTATGCATGGGCTATGTTGCTGCTGGCTGTAGGGTTGCTTTTTCGGAAAATGGGCAGCTGGTTGTACTGGCGCCAACGGGTGTTTTGGTGGATGCCGCTACTGGTGTACGGACTGCTGCTGAGCTTCGTCAATCCTTTTCAAATTGGCCTCCGGCATGCATTGCTGTTATTTCCTTTTTTATACCTGCTGGTAGGTTATGCAGCCAATTGGTGCTGGGCCAGGTATCAAAAAACAACACGTCTTTTGTTACTGCTCTATACACTCAGCTGGGTGTCGTATTGGCCCAATATGCTTTCTTACACCAACGAGTTGCTGTGGCCCAAACATTTGGCTTATCGTAAGCTCTTCGATTCATCCATCAGCTACGGGCATGCCAAGCCATATCTCGAACGTTTTTTGCAATTGAACCCTGAATACAAAAGGCCTTCCACCACACCGGCTACAGGTAAGTTTGCCATCGACCTCGAAACCGTGGCTGCTCCATTGAATGCGCATGGCTTGCAATGGTTGCATACCTTAAAGCCGCCCCATGCACACTACATGCACGTGGTATTGCTGTACGAAGTAACCGAAGCTGATTTGCAAAAGACCCATTCTAATGTGTTGGGTAAATAAGTCAGTGCAGCTGTGGCATTGCCATATGTGTTACATTTAAAGAAAAACAATTGATATGTGTGCCGAACATAAAAAGCCTGCCCAAAAAGTGGCTGCACATGCTCAACAGCAACCCATAGCCAAAGCCAAAAAGGCACCGGCAAAAGCCACACTGAAAGATGAACCACATGCTGCTCCTGCTGTAAAAGCAAAAGCAGCACCGAAGAAAAAGAACACTAAAACCACCATACACTTGCGATACGAAGACCAGCATTTTGTAGACAGCACAAAACCTGTGTGGAACTACAGCCGCTTTACACCCGAAGATTTACAAAATCTGCATCAGGGCACACTGTACCGCGGGTACGATTTGTTTGGAGCACATGCCATGCAAGTGCTCGATACCGATGGATACTACTTTGCCGTGTGGGCACCCAATGCATCCTCAGTAAGTGTGATGGGCGATTTCAACCACTGGAAAGCCCACAGCCACGAGTTGTTTGTACGCCTCGATCAATCGGGTATTTGGGAAGGCTTTATTCCGGGCGTAAAAAAAGGCGATGCCTATAAGTTTCACATTGTTGGCTTTCAGGGTGTACGCTTGGATAAAGGCGATCCGTATGCTTTGTTTTGGGAGAAGCGACCTAAAACAGCTTCGGTGGCATGGAGCATTCATGACTATCAATGGAAGGATAGCGAATGGATGAAAAAACGCAAAAAACACAACTCGCTGAATGCCCCGTGGAATGTGTACGAAGTGCATTTGGCCAGCTGGATGCGGCCTGTAAAAAACGATGAAGAAAGCTACAATACCTATACACAAATAGCTGAGCGTTTGGTGCCCTATGTAAAAGAAATGGGCTTCACGCATGTTGAATTGATGCCCGTGATGGAGCATCCGTACGATGGTAGCTGGGGCTATCAGGGCACCGGTTATTTTGCCCCTACCAGCCGCTTTGGTACGCCGCAGGAATTCATGGGGTTGATTGATGCTTTCCATCAGGCGGGCATTGGCGTGATTCTCGATTGGGTGCCCTCGCATTTTCCGTACGATATGCACGGCCTCTTTATGTTCGATGGTACGCATACCTACGAATACGCCGATATGCGCAAAGGCTATCACCCCGATTGGAACAGTTACATTTTCAATTACAAGCGGGCTGAAGTAAAATCATTCCTCATCAGCTCGGCTCGTTTTTGGTTCGATAAATACCATATCGATGGCTTTAGGGTAGATGCGGTGAGCAGCATGCTGCGTCTCGATTACAGCCGCAATGAAGGCCAGTGGGAACCCAACGAATTTGGCGGCAACGGTAACATTGAAGCCATTGCTTTTTTGAAGGAAATGAACGAGATGATTTACCGCGATTTTCCGGATACACAAACCATTGCCGAAGAAGCAACGGACTGGCCGGGTGTAAGCAAACCTACTTTTGCCGATGGCCTTGGCTTTGGTATGAAATGGATGATGGGCTGGATGCACGATACGTTGAAGTACTTCAAAAAGGACCCTATTTTCCGGCAGTTTCAGCAAGATCAGTTTTCGTTTAGCATGATGTACTACCACGACGAAAACTTTATGCTGCCGCTCAGCCACGATGAAGTGGTGCATGGCAAAAGCCCCATGCTCTACAAAATGCCCGGCGATGAATGGCAGAAGTTTGCCAACCTTCGTTTGCTGTACACGTACATGTTTACGCACCCCGGCGGCAAGCTGTTGTTTATGGGCAATGAATTTGGCAGCACCCAAGAGTGGAACCACAAAACAGAACTGCCTTGGGAACTGCTGCAATACGACTGCCACCGCCTGCTGAAAGATTGTGTGCGGGATGTGCTGCACCTCGTAAAAAGAGAACCCGCTTTTTACGAAATACAATTTGATTCCGATTGCTTTGAGTGGGTGGAAATCAATCGCAGGGCAGAGTGTGTGATGGCGTTCCGCCGCAGGGCTAAAAAAGAAAAAGATGATGTGATCGTGGTGTTCAACATGACACCGGTTGTTCGTCACGACTTTCCGATTTATGCAACCGGCAAAAAGCTGTGGAAGGAAATCTTCAACTCCGATAGCAAAGCGTACTGGGGCACAGGCGATGTATTCAACCCCGACATACCCTGCACATTGGTAGACAAAGAAAGCAAGCGGTATGAGCTGAAATTACACCTACCGGCACTGGGTGCTATTGTGTTGAAATAATTTTTGTAGTCACCATGGCTCGTGTCACACGAGGCGTGACGCAAAATAAAAAAGCGAACAGCATACAAATGCTGTTCGCTTTTTTATGGCTCCTTTATTTAATGGTTAATCACTTCAACTTCATCTGTGCAAAATAGGGGTGGTCGGGGTTTACAATCAACTCTTGGCGCAGCGGGTGTATCAGTACATCCATATCTTCTAAAGGAATGGCGCCCAAAAGCACTTCGCTGTCTCCGGGCAGCACCATAGCATTTACTGAAGTTCTTCTGTTTTTGAATTTCACTTCTAAAGGTGCTACTACATCACATTCCACAATTTCACCATTCGCTAATTGTGCTTTGCGTTTTTCCACTACGTGCAGCTGCAATTGCTCCTGAATGTTTTCATTAATGCAAAGCATGTAGCTGCCAGTGTCTACCAAAGCAGTGACCTTCATGCGTTTCACTTCCTCCTCGCCAATGATATACCGACGTTGTAAAGCAAGATCGTCGCCATTAATCAGTTCTATTTCTGCATATACCAAACCCATAGCGTACTATTTGTATGAAGTTAGTATTTTTTGTTTACCAGCCAACGTCTCCTGTAAGCAACGTTGCGGTGATGTATCTACAACTGCTTTACCCATTCCCTGTTTTCGCTACCGGTTTCTTTTTTGTGGGTGCAGCGGGTTTTGCAGGCGTTGTTTTTTTGGGTGTTGGGGGCGCAGCTTTCGCTTTTTCTTTTTCCTCGGCTGTCTTCAGGTTTTTTTCTGTTTGCTTATCGAGGGCTTCATCGTCAAAGCTGCCATCGTCTTTTAAAATGAGCATGGGCTTGGGTTCGTTGCCATCGCCTCGGGCTTCCATAAATAGTTTGTCGATGTACTGCCAGCCGCCTTTGTCCCACTTCAAGGCTTCATAATCGCCACCTGGTACCAGCGTGTATTTTTTCTCCGGCTCGTTCGATTCACTCACCAGATTATCAATCACAATCAGGCTGTCTACTTCATCATAATTGATGCGGGCACGGCCTTCTTTTTTGTATTCCAATACATAACGCTTACTGCCGCGGGGAAAAATTGAATCGTTGTTGAAGAAGAAAAAATCACCACCAAATTGTGGCTGCCCGTCTTCATCAAATCGAAGGATGTCAATCCACTTGCGGGTGGTGCGGTCGTTGTTTTCATCGTAGCCCAACAGCGTGTATACTTTTTGTTGGTTCACTTCGTGTTGCAGCAGTTTGTAGTACACAGCACCAATCCAGTTTTGATTGTTGCGAATGCTGTCTTGCGGTTGTTCGCTGTAGTCCGATACATCAAACAATGGCGTAAACTTAATGCTACCATCGGGTGTGTTGTATTGAATCACACCACGCTGCCGGTAGTTGTCATCGTTCATGGGTATGTGCCAGGTGATGATGCGAAAGCTGCTGTCTTCCGGATACAACACCGGCGCCATTTGCATGGAGTCGAAGCCAAAATAAAAAGAGTAGGGAACCCGCATGGCACGTACCAGCAAGCGGGTAAACATGCTGTCGGCACGAAGGCGTTCGGTAGCAAACGTATCATCCAACATACGGTCGCCATAGGATTGCAGCGAATCATCGATGCGTTGCAACATCTTAAAGTTGGACGACGTAATTCGTTGCGCTGCGCCTTCATTAGGAACGGCCAGCCACATCAGTATCAGCAAAAAGAAAATACGCATGGTTGCAAGGTATCTAACAAGCATAACAACGCTGCGGGGCTGTGGATATTTTAACAGCTTAGCCAATTGGCTGGCGTTGCCACACCTGGGCAAGATGCGACAGACTAGGCGATTCCATATCGGCGAGGGCAGGAGGTAATTGCAAGTCGGGTTGAGTGCTGCGCAAAAACACAGCATGCATGCCGGCATTGCGGGCAAAATACAAGTCGCTGGTATTGTTGCCCACCATAATAGAGCGGCTGAAAACTATCTCCGGAAAATCGGCTTTGGCCTGAGAAGCCATGCCCGGATTGGGCTTGCGGTTCGGGCTGTTGTCGTCGGTATCGGGGCAATAGTAAATGGCATCGATTCGGCCCCCGGCTGCAACAATGGTCGCCGTCATGCGTTGGTGAATCTCATCGAGATTCTCTTGCAGCGTGACGCCTTTGCCCACACCTTTTTGATTGGTGACAATAATGATGCGGCTGAAGATGTTGCTGAATGCAGCGATGGCTTCCACAGCATCGGGGTAAAACTGAAACTCATCCCAATGATGGATATAATCTTTCACTTTTTCAATGTTGATGACGCCGTCGCGGTCGAGAAAAAGTGTCCAGCTTTTATCGGGTTGTAGCATAGGAAAAGAATGGGCGAAGTCGGTTTGTGCTTTGGCGTAGTCTTCGGGTATGCCAATGTCGATGAAGTAGCCGGTTGTTGCCACGCCATACAATTGTGCTTGTGCCAGCAAGTGTGGCATGATGATTTTTTCCCAAGAGCAGGAAGCGGGAAATGCTGATACATCAAACAATTGTCTGTTTAGCCAATAGGCACCTGCATTGATAAGCCCGCTGCTATGGGCTTGTTTTTCATGAAACTGAACGATGCGGTGTTGCGCATCTACTTGTACCAATCCGTAGCGGTCGGCATGCTGCATGTGGCTGAGCAGCACGGTTGTCACGGCTTTGTATTGCTGATGTTTTTCTAAAGCATCTGTGAATGAGCAATGCAAATAGGTGTCAGCGTTCAGTATCAGTACATCGTCGCTTTTGCAGAGCGATAAGGCTTGCAACACAGCGCCGCCAGTACCGAGTGGAGTAGTCTCAATTGAAAAGTCGATACGGATGTGGGGATGATATTGTTGCCAGGCAGCAACTGCTTCTTCTACTTCGCTAGCACCAACACCCAAAGCCAGTACAAAGTGCTGAAAGCCTTGTGCCAACAGCCTTTGCAGCAGGTGGTACAAAAAAGGTTGCCCATCTACCGGCGCTAAACATTTGGGTGTGCTCCCCGTTACCGATTGCAAACGGGTGCCGGCACCGCCTGCCAGAAAGATGACGCTATGTGAAGAATCGGGCATGTATTTATGCAGGAAAAATCTGTGCTTCTACCAGCTGACAAATGGTATGGCCAATGAGCATATGGCACTCTTGTATGCGTGGCGTATCGTTCGATGGTACATCAAACAGATAGTCGCTAAGGGGGCGCAATGCACCACCTTTTTCGCCGGTCATACCTACGGTGGTGATGCCTTTGGCACGGGCCGCTTCAAAAGCTTTTACCACATTGCCACTGTTACCACTGGTACTCAGGCCCACCAGTACATCGCCGGGCTGCATAATGCCTTCCACCAATCGGCTGTAAATGCTGTTGTAATCATAATCATTTGCAGCAGCAGTGATATATGATGTGTTTACATGCAAGGCTTCTGCAGGCAGGGCTGGCCGGTTGCGGTTGTAAAAGGCACCGGTAAATTCTGCTGCCAAATGTTGTGCATCGGCGGCGCTGCCACCATTGCCACAGAAGTAGAGGCGATGGCTATTGCGAAATGCTTCGGTAATGAGTACACTCACTGTTTCGGTGAGTTGCAACAATCGTTCGCTGGCCAGCAGCTGTTGCTTGGCGTCAATCGACGATTGAAATATTTGTTGAATGGTTGATTGCATGTGTTCTTGCTTAAATGGTCCAGGATTGTACACCGTGCATGCAAAAATGAAACGGATATACCTGGCCGCCAAAGCTATTCAAAGTTTCTGTCACCCGGTGGCGGCTATTGTTGGGGCAGTAAAAGAAAACAAAACCACCACCACCGGCACCACTGATTTTACCTCCTGTAGCACCCGCATTTTTAGCTGCGGCATACAAGGCCTCAATATGTGGATTGCTGATGCCGTTGGCCATTTGTTTTTTGTAGGCAAAACCAATATCAAACAAATCGCCCATGTCTTGCAAGCGGCCTTTCAGCAAGGCTTCTTTCATGTGCAAAGCTTGTTGTTTTAAATGATGCATAGCTTGTATGCTGGGCTGTGCATCATTCCGCACATTGGCTTGCTGTTCTTCAATAATGCGGCCACTCTGGCGGGCATGGCCGGTGTAGTACAACACCAGGTTGTGCTCCAGCTCTTGCAGTACTTCGTGGCGAATGCGCAGCGGGTTTACAATCACTTGTTCGCCGGGACCAAACTCCATGAAATTGATGCCACCAAAACTGGCTGCATATTGGTCTTGATGACCGCCGGCAAATTGCAAATCGTTGCGTTCAATATCGTATGCCAATCGGGCAATGTCGTACTCACCCAGGGGCAGCTGTAGCATTTCTGTAAAAGCACTAATGATGGCTACCACCAATGTGCTGGATGTACCAAGGCCGGAGCCAATGGGTGCATCTACAGAAGTAATGAGAGAGAAGCCCGTTAATGGTACACCATACTGTGCATGTATGCGATTGAACACAGCTGCATGTAACGGCAATGCATGTTGTGTCGGCAATTGCGGTTGCCATGCAAAACGAAATTCCTGCTTGCTATCGAGGTCGTGCAATACAATAGCATTTTCCTGCAGCGGTTCTATACTGGCATGTGCAAATAAATCGATGCTGGCATTGAGCACGGCGCCACCAAAGCGGCTGGCATACGGATCAACATCCGTGCCGCCACCGGCAAAACCTAACCGCAAAGGAGCTTTCGATCGGAAGTGCATGTTGGGAGTTTACGAGTTGATAAGTTTACGAGTCTACGAGTTCACAAGTTTCAATGAATCAGTGTTTCAAATCAGACATGACATCTGACATCAAACTTCCAAAATCTGTTCCACTAGTTTTTCCCAGTTGAGTTGTTGTTTTTCTTGCAGCAGGCCAGGCATGTAATGCGCTTTGCCTTTGTGCAAATAAGTTTGAATGCCTGCAGCAATGCTGTTGGCATTGGGTTCGCATACCACCCCGGCAATATCATCGGGTACCATTTCGGGCAGGCCACCTACATTGGTTACCAGCATGGGTACTTCAAAATGATAGGCGACAGGAGTAACGCCACTTTGTGTGGCATGACGGTAAGGTTGCATAATACAATCTGCCGCACAGGCAAAATATTTTACTTCATCGTTGGCTACAAAGCGGGTATGTAAGAGCAGTTTGTCTTTTACAGCAGGGTGTTGCAAAAGTGCTTCGTATTTCGATGGGTCGTCGTAGTACTCGCCGGCAATGAGCAGCTTCACGTTGGTGCCCTGCAACTGTTGCATGGCTTCGAGCAAGAGGTCGAGTCCTTTGTACTGGCGTATCAATCCAAAAAACAGCAATACGTGATCGTTATCTTGTATGTCGAGATGCTTGTGTTGGCGCAACCAGGCCCTTGCTTCGTTGCTGGATACACGTTCACCAAAATTGTCGTACAACGGATGCGGCACCAGTTGGGCGGGCTTGTTGCTAAACAGCCGCAGGTCTTGCAGCACTTGCTGGCTCATCACCAAAAAGCGATCAACGGGCTGCACAAAATATTTGGTAAACCAATTGTCTCCTGGGCGGCTTTCGTGGGGTAGAATGTTGTCGGCGATGCACACAATACGGGTGTGTTTATTGCCCTTGATGCGGCGCAAAATAGTGCCGAGGCAAGGCCCCATAAACGGAATCCAATACCGCACTATCACTACATCGGGTTTGGCTTTTTTGATGCGGTTGCCTACCTGCCACCAGTTGAGTGGATTCACAGAATTGATGGCGGTTACAATGTGCAACCCTTCGGGTGCCGGTGCATCGGTAAACTGTGAGGTACCGGGAAATAAAAACGAAGGATACTGCAGGCTGAACGACCAGATACTGCATGTATGTCCTGCATCGTTCAGTGCTTTACACAACCGTTCGTTAAAGGTGGTAATGCCACCCGGCCGCAATGGATGCGCCGGTCCTATGATGATGATATTTTTAGGATTGCCTTGGTACACGGATTTTTATTGCACTAAAATTTTATGGAACGCTGATTTCGCGGATGAAACGGATAAGACGGATTTACTGTTGCGTAATAAAGTCGTATAAATAAAGAGTTTGCTGTACATCGTTCACTTGTTGATATTGGCAAAAACTTTTCTTTTGAATTCTGCCTTCTCTCCAAAGTTCAGTAAAAGACCTACTTCAATGTTGGTTGCTTTCAGGTAATTCAGTAATTGAGCTTCATGCTCCAGTTTCAGGTAACCGGTTGATTTCAATTCAATAATCACTTTATTGTTTACGAGTAGATCGGCGTAATAGGTGCCTACTAATTCTTGTTCATAAAAGACATCAATCTTCTCTTGCGCCTTCACATTAAGTCCGGCCTTTACCAATTCAATACACAAAGCATTTTCATATACTTTTTCCGAAAAGCCGTAACCGAAATAGTTGTAGACATGGAAAAAGCAACGGATGATTTCTTGTGTTATTTCCTCATGAATCAACATAGTTTTCGATACTGATTGTTCAATGAAATCATCATTATAAAACGGAGTCAATCCGAAAAATCCGTTTTATCCGCTTCCGTGCCTTTTGCTTATTTTCATCACAATCCGTGTTCTATCAAAGGCCGAGTTTATCCTCAATACCATATACGTTTCGCTCTGGTGAGTTGCGGGAAACGAGCTCGGATACAAAGCCGGCGAGGAACAATTGAACGCCTACTATGGCCAGTACCAACGCAATGTAAAATGCAGGCTTGCTGGTGAGGTAGTATGTAGGATCAATGAGTTTATTGATGATGAGAAATGCACTGATGCCAAAGCCCAGCAGAAAAACGAGTGTGCCCCACAAACCAAAAAAGTGCATGGGTCGCTTGCCAAACTTGCCTACAAAAGTGATAGAAGCCAGATCGAGAAAACCATTGACAAAACGCTCCCAACCAAACTTGGTGCTGCCGTATTTGCGGGCACGGTGTTCCACTACTTTTTCACCAATCTTGCGGAAGCCATGCCACTTAGCGATGACAGGAATATAGCGGTGCATTTCACCATACACTTCAATGCTCTTTACTACTTTTTTGCGGTAGGCTTTCAGGCCGCAGTTAAAGTCGTGCAGATAAATGCCACTCACCTTGCGGGTTGCCGCATTAAAGAGTTTGGAAGGTAAATTTTTAGTGAGTTTATTGTCGTAGCGCTTTTTCTTCCAGCCACTTACCAGGTCGTATTGTTCTTCCCGAATCATACGCACCAAATCAGGGATTTCATCCGGACTGTCCTGCAAGTCGGCATCCATGGTAATTACTACGCTGCCTTGTGCTGCTTTAAAACCTTCGTTCAAGGCAGCACTCTTGCCATAGTTACGCTGAAAACGAATGCCTTTCACCTGCATGTATTGCTGCCGCAATGTTTCAATCACTTCCCAACTGTTGTCGGTGCT
The DNA here is from genome assembly GCA_020161435.1 of Bacteroidota bacterium. Classification (GTDB taxonomy): domain Bacteria; phylum Bacteroidota; class Bacteroidia; order Chitinophagales; family Chitinophagaceae; genus Phnomibacter. The sequence goes on from JAIUNV010000006.1 coordinate 99,831, forward strand.
ACCATCGTCTACAAAAATGATTTCGTAGGCATAGCCTTCCCGCTGGCACACATCGTGTAGCCAGTGCGTTAGTTCGGGCAATGATTCTGCTTCATTCAGCAGCGGTATTACAAGCGATAGATCCATGAGCAACGAATGCGCAAATTATTGGAAAGGAGTTGGGGTTGGGTTCTTTTTGGCCACAGCTGCACCAATCAAAGAACCGATAGCACCCACAATGAGGTACATAATTACAGAAACAATAGCACCCATTGGGGCTGCCATTTTTTTACCAATGCTCAGGGCTTTGTCTACTTCACTTTCGCCCATGCCTTGCTCCAGCATAGCAGTGCGTTGCATTTCCATGGCTCGGTCCAGCGATTCAGGAAACAAAACGGTTAAAGAAAAAGCTACCCACAAGCCCATGATGCCGGCTACCAACGCAGAAGCTTTAAACCCATGACCGAATGCTTTGCCAAAGGTTACGTTGCCATCCATTTGCTGCGCAAAATTGATATTGGCCCAAATAATGCCTCCCAGTAAAATGACGATAGGAACAATACCTAAAGCTTTGTTGGTTTCCAGTTTGAAAATGGTAACAACAACGGCAAATACAATCAGTATGAGGCTGATGATAAGGCCTTTCATTACGGGGGTGGTTACTTTGTTTTCCATGGTGGGTGTTTTTTTAGATGCTGGAATATTGATGGTGAATGATGCCCTTGATATGGCCTTGCAATGTTCGGCCAATAAAGGCATTGTTTTTACCAAGAGAATGAAGAGCGGCTTTTTCGGGTGTCCATGATTGTTGCGGGGCTACCACTGTGAGCATGGCTTCAGCACCCGGTTCTATCACCGGCAAAGGCAAACCGAAAATGCGGGCAGGTGCCAATGCAAACAACTCTGCAATTTGTGCAGCGTTGAGAGCAGGCAGTGCTGTTTGCACCGCAGCGTAGCAGGTTTCCAAACCGCTCATGCCGTACTTGGCATATTCAAATTCGCATACTTTGCTGTCGTATTCATGCGGCAGGTGGTGGCTGGCTATGCAGTCAACCGTGCCATCCATAATGGCTTCTCGTACAGCATCCACATCCTGGCGGGTACGCAGTGGCGGATTTACTTTCAGGTTGCTGTCGTACTCCTGCAGGTCTTCGTCGCAAAAGCTGATGTGGTAAGGCGTAACTGAGCAAGTAAGTTGCAGGCCTTCTGCTTTTGCCCTGCGAATAAGGTCGAGGCTGGCAGCAGTGCTCACACCGGTTACATGCAGTTTGCTGCCTGTGTAGCGCAGCAGTTCTATATCGCGGTTCAGCAGCAGCGTTTCGGCCAGTGCGGGTTTACCGGGCAGGCCCATTTGTGTGCTCACCACGCCTTCATGCATTTGCCCGCTTTTGCTGAGGGCAATTTCATCGGGCACCTGGGTTACCACGCCGTCAAACGCTTTTACATACAGCAAAGCCTTGGTGAGCACCTGGCTGTTTTGAATGGGGTTAATGCCATCGCTGAAAGCCACGGCACCACTCTGGCGCATGTCGTACATTTCGGCCAGGTCTTTGCCTTCGCAGTTTTTGCTAATGGCACCGTAGGGCAAAATGCTTACCGGCAGGTGCTTGCTTTTTTGTACTATGTATTCTACCTGCGGTTTGTTGTGCACCGCGGGTTGTGTATTGGGTACTACCAGCACCCGGCAGTAGCCACCTGCAGCAGCAGCGGCGGCGCCGGTTTCCAGCGTTTCTTTGTATTCCAGTCCGGGGTCGCAAAAATGGCTGAACACATCGGTAAAGCCGGGCAGTAACACCTGGCCTTGGGCATCAACCACTCGGGTATCGGCCGAAGGTTGAATGTCAGCTCCAATAGCGGCAATGCTGCCGTTGATAATAAGCACCTGAGTTGTTTGCCCGTTGTAAGCAGATCTTGGGTCGGCAATGGTCACCTGTTGTAATAGCAATGCCATTTTGATAATGATTGCGGCGAAGATAAGGATAGTAGAAAGTCGGGAGTCGGAAAGTCCGTAGTCGATAGTCGGTAGTCCGTAGTCGGTAGATTGGAGGAAGTCGGGAAGACGGCAGTATGTAATCCGGTGAAAAATGCCAATATCAAGGGTTCAACTCTACTTCTCCTCTCCTTTGGAGAGGCCGGGAGAGGTTAAACTAGTATAGATGCCCGAGTGCCTGAGGCCGGGAAGTCCGGAGTCGGTACAAAGTGGGAGTAAGTGTCATGCTGAGGAACGAAGCATCTGTTGAACCGAAGTCGAATGATTTTTCTGTGGCTATCTAACATCGATCATCTGTCATCTGGCATTTCTGTTCATTAGCAGTTTTTCAGATTTGCATTTTCATTTTCTTCGCAGTTGCTATGGAAACCACAGAAAAACTACGGCTCGATAAATATCTCTGGAGCATACGGGTGTTTAAAACCCGCAGCGCTGCAGCAGAAGCTTGTGAAAAAGGACGGGTGAAACTGAAGGACGACTCCGTAAAAGCCAGCCGTACCGTACGGGTGGGCGATGTGTACGATGTGCGTGGCGAAAACCGCCGCTGGATTGTACAGGTGACCGGCTTGTTGCATACCCGTCAGGCCTACAGCGAGGCCATCAAATATTACCTCGACCTTACCCCGCCCGAAGAGCTGGAAAAAGCCAAAGTGCAGGCGGAGAGTTTTCATACCGGCAAACGCCTCAGCAAAATTGGCCGTCCTACCAAAAAGCAACGGCGGGATTTGGATGATTTGATGGAGGGGTAAGGCAAGTGCCAGCGTTCACAAGTTGACGAGTTTGCCAGTTCCAGCGTCCACGCTTTTCAGTTTCGGTTGTTCCGATGTTCATTCAATGCAAGTTTGCATACCCTGCAGTTTGTCGTGCTACTGCCTGTTTCCTATTTCTTATTCTTTATTCCTTATTGCTTATTGCTTTTTCATTGGCACCTTTGCACATTCGCTAATCAGCACATTATCCCATGCACATCGATATACTTTCTGTTTTGCCTGAGTTGCTCGAAAGTCCGCTCAACCACAGTATTATGAAGCGGGCCCAGCAAAAAGGCCTGCTCACAGTGCGGGTTCACAACCTGCGCCAGTGGGCTGTCAACAATCAGGGCCAGATAGACGACTACCAATATGGTGGGGGCGCCGGCATGGTCATGATGTGCGAACCATTGGTGAATGCCATTGAGCAACTGCAAGCCGAAGGCGGACCTTTCGACGACATCATTTATATGACGCCCGATGGCAAACGCTTTGAGCAACGCGATGCCAACCAGTTGAGCCTCCAAAAAAGATTGCTCATCATTTGCGGCCATTACAAGGGCATTGATGAACGGGTGCGGGAACATTTTGTAACCCGTGAAATTTCCATCGGCGATTTTGTACTGAGTGGTGGTGAAATACCCGCTGCGCTGGTTGTAGATGCCATTGGCCGCCTACTGCCCGGTGTGCTCAACGATGAAACTTCGGCGCTGTTCGATTCTTTTCAGGATGGACTACTGGCGCCACCGGTGTACACCCGCCCGGCCGATTTCCGCGGTTGGAAAGTGCCCGATATTTTGCTCAGCGGCGACCCCATCAAAGTGGCCGACTGGCGCCACGATCAGGCGCTGCTGCGTACCGGGCAGCGCCGCCCCGATATGTTGGGCGATGAATAAAGCCGCTTATCATTTTGTTGAATGTTCTGCTCATTTTGACCGTCCAATGCTGTCTACGGCCCAATACTTTTGACGGCTATGCGACTACACCACTGCCTGCTTGCTTTGCTGGCCACCAGTTTTTTTGATTCATTGGCTGCCCAGCCCGTCACAACAGTGAATACTGCCAATACCGGAAGCATCACCCCATTACAGCAAGAGTTTAAAACAGGTATCCGAAAATCATCGGCACCTATTACCATTGATGGCAAACTGGATGAAGCCGTGTGGCAGGAAACGCCGGGCATTGCCGATTTCTGGCGCAAGTTTCCGACCGACAATGGCAAACCCATCCGGCCTACCACCGTTCGCATTACTTACGATGATAAAAACCTGTATGTAGCCGCTATTGCATACGATTCGGGCAAGGCGTTTATTCAAACCTTGAAGCGGGATTTTGGCCACGATGGCAGTGATGGTTTTGCGGTGGTGGTAGACCCGCTGAACCAGCATACCAACGGTTTTTTCTTTGTGGTAAATGCGTTCAACTCTCAATCGGAAGACCAGCTTACTACAACCGGTGGCCCCAATTTTAGCTGGGACAATAAATGGTTTTCGGCCACCACCCGGCACAACGATCATTGGATTGCTGAAATGGCCATTCCTTTTAAAACATTGCGTTACAAACCCGAGCAAGCCGTGTGGGGGTTGAACTTTGTACGCATTGATACCAAAACAAACGAGTACAGTTGCTGGACAAAAGTGCCGGTGAATTTTTCGAGCTGGGACCTGGGCCAAACCGGTGCATTGCATTGGGAAACACCACCGCCACCAGCAGGTAGCAATATGGTGCTGGTGCCTTATACTACCGGGCAGGTTCAATCCAGCAAAACCAATGGCGAAAACAATTATACGGGCAAAGGCAATGCAGGCTTCGATGCCAAAATTGGTTTGACTTCATCACTCAATTTAGACCTGACGGTGAATCCCGATTTTTCACAAATTGAAGTAGACCGGCAAGTAACCAACCTTACCCGCTTCAATATCTTTTTACCAGAGCGGCGTACCTTTTTTCTCGAAAATGCCGACTTGTTTTCCAGCTTTGGCATGGATCCCATCCGGCCATTTTACAGCCGCAGCATTGGCTTAGATAAAAACGGGCAACCCATTCCCATACTCGGTGGTGCAAGGGTTACCGGAAGTGTTACACCTAGTACACGCATTGGTGTAATGAACATGCAAACGGGCAACAAAGGCAGCTATAGTATGGAAAATTTCACCGCCGTTTCGGTGAACCAACGGGTATTGAAACGGTCTTCTATACGGGCATACGGGTTGAATCGCCAGGGCTTTTTGAGCAATGAAGAAAAAGCGAAAGATCCGCTGGCGGCTTACGGCAGAAATGTGGGTACAGAATGGGTGTACACCAATGTAGAAGGAACCTTTAATGCATGGGGAGCATATCACAAATCATTCAAGCCAACCATTAGCAACAAAGATGGTTTTGCCAATGCAGGATTTTCTTACAACGACCGTAAGTTTGAGTTCACGATAGATTGGGTGAATGTAGGTACCAACTACTATACCGATATGGGCTTTGTGCAGCGTATTGAAAACTATGATGCTGCCAGAGATACGGTAGTACGGCTCGGCTTTAAGCATTTGTTCAATGAAATTCAGTACCGCATTTTTCCCAAAAAGGGCATCATCAATACGCACAGGTTACGTGCCGAAACATACGTTGTGTGGAACCCCAATGGTACACTCAACGAACGCAACCATGAAAGCAATTACAGCATGCAGTTTAAGAACACTTCCAACTTTGTAGTAGGTGGATCTTACAGTCAGGTGCACTTGTTGTATCCCATTTCTTTTACTGGTGGCCGGCCTTTACCAGCTGCTGAATACAAGTATTGGCGGGGCTTTGCAGAATATCAGTCGGATTTTAGGAAGAAGGTGGCCTGGAGTACCGGTGTGGTGGCTGGTGATTTTTACAACGGTCAGTACACATCATTGCAGGCATCGCTTACGGTGCGTCATTTGCCCCATGTAAGTGTGGCTGTTCGTGCCGAATACAACAAACTGGTATTTCCCGGCGATTATGGTAGCGGAGAAATTCTATTGATTGCGCCACGTATCGATATCAACTTCACCACCAACGTTTTCTGGACTACTTTTTTGCAATACAATACACAGGCCAACAACTTCAACATCAACAGCCGTTTTCAGTGGCGTTTCCGCCCCATGAGTGATTTGTACCTGGTATATACCGATAATTATTTTACCGATCCGTTGCTTAAAAACAAGAACCGGGCGTTGGTATTAAAATTGAATTATTGGATAAACGTGTAAGAGAAGTTGACTAAATAATGTGGCAAAGCTTGCACACATGAATCAAGGCGCTGGTATCAACAGCGCCTGTTTTTTTGAGCATGTTGCGGCGGTGGTTATCAACGGTATTTACACTTAAAAAAAGGGAAGTTGCAATGTCTTTGCTGCTGGCACCTTCGGCAATCATTTTCAAAATTTCCAATTCTCTTGCAGTAAGAATATCTGCTTCTTGCAGCTCCGGGTGGGCACTGTGGTAGGTGAAAATGCGGTCGCCTACCCGGTAGCGATACCACCATGTGCCATCGGTTAAAAAAGGCTCAAGATCATGAATGAGAAACATGCCCAATAATGGGTTGTAGTTTTCATCCCACAACACGGGTATGGCGTGAAACATACTGCGATGTTTATTGCCGTACCTACAAGTAATGTTACAGTTAACGTAGGTAGACTGATAGCGTTTTTTTTCTTCGGGCTTGGCCCTGTTGAGTTGGCGGGAAATAGTGCGGGTATTGTTTACTGCAGCCTCTACTTGCTGGGGTAAAATGCAGCTGATGATATATGTGGGGCCGACCTCTAAAATTTCTTCGGGAACCGAACCAAAATAGCGGGCCGTACTGGTGTTGATATGATGAATGCTGAAATCGTGGTATGCAAAAATAACGGTCCGCAAATTGTTGAGGTCTGAATGGTCCAATATTTTGGACTGTTGCAGAAACTCCTCGAGTTGTGCAGGTGCTGGTAGTGTAGGGTAGTACTGGCCCCAAATTTCTACCACTTTTTGGTGTGCTTCGGCGGGTGTTTGCATCGTTCAACTTCAAAGGTAAGCCTAAAAATAGTCATTTCGACTATTGGCCCGTCCTCGGATTGTCTACAGATTTGCTGTACCATTTACCATTAAGTCCAATAAAATGAGTGGGGCGAAAATCACACCATCGCCCTGCTCATTTACCCCTCACACTCGCTTACCCCCAATTCCATTTTCAAAATCCCATCATTAAAGGACTTACCACAAAACCGGGTTTTTACCCGGTTTTGTTTTTTATACCTGTGTATCAATGCCTTGTGGCTTGGGCTTTAGCGGTATGGCAATGGTCATAAGGGTGCCGCTGCCAGGATGGCTTTCAATAAACAATTGCCCCCCATGTTTTTCAATGAACTCACGGCTGATCAACAGGCCCAATCCGGTGCCTCTTTCCTTGGCCGTACCTCGTCTGGTGGCGCCCACATGAGTTGTTAAAATTTCATGAACTACATCGGCACTAATGCCAATACCACTGTCTTGAATGGAAATATAGGTGTGTTGTTGGGCTACCCATGCTTTGAGTAAAATGTGCCCTTGCATGTGGCTAAACTTGATAGCGTTGCTCAGCAGGTTGCGCAAAATAAAATCTATCATTTGCTGATCGGCATGTAACGGACATGGATTGTCGACATCCGTTTCAATCGTTATTTTTTTCAAATGAGCCTGCAGGTGCAAAATGCGGACACATTTTTCCAGGCTTTCTCTGGCATCCAGCTGTTCTGGTTGAAAGGCCAGCAAATTCATCTGGCTTTTGCTCCATTGCAGTAAGTGAAATAACAATCGGTTTAAATGATCCAACGAATCCTGCGCTTCAGCCATCAGCTTTTGCTTTTCTGCTTCGCTCAGTTTTTCGTGGTGCTCGGTCAGCAGTTTTAAAAAGCTTTGCATGGTAGCCAGCGGATTGCGCAGGTCATGGGTGATGACGCTAAACAGTTTATCCTTCAAACCATTCAGCTCTTGCAGCTTTTCATTTTGTTTGCGCAGCGATAATGTTTGTGCTTCTATCTGCAACTGCAGTTGAATTTTTTGCTCTTCAATCAACTGCTTTTTTTCTTTTTCTGTTTCCAGTGCAATGCGTTCTTTTTCCAATCGCTGTTCTTCCAAAGCCTGCCGGGTTTGGTTGTACCGGCTGGCCAGGCCCAATGCAAACAGTACTACTTGCACTACCACGCCTACCTGTACAAAATAGCGGGTAAACCAGTTGTCGCCCACCATGCCCATTTCACGAAAAATGAAGAGGATAGCACCAGCTACCAGCAACGCATTTGCCGTAATGAAATACAAAGCCGGTTTATAATTTCGGTTGTAGGCATCAATACCCGCCACCAGCATCAATACGAGTATGAGGGTATTCAGAATGCCAATAATGGTAACCAATGGTGCCAGCCAATCAATATTCAACACATAGGTGCCGAGGCCAATGATCAGTGTGCCACTCATGAGTATGTTGAGTACCGTGAGTAATGCATTGGTACGTGGCAATAAGACCGGGGTGTTGAGGTATGTACGGGTAAACCACAAGCGTGCCAGGCTGGTAAAAGGAACGATGATGGTGTAGCTCCATGTATCCCACCGAGGACTGTTGGGCCACATGTGTTCTATACCAAAACCATAATAGTAGGCAAAGTATAATCCAATGCCTGCAATGCTCAGCACATAATGCAGATAGCTGGTATCTTTTACCGAAAAAAACAAGAATAAATTGTATAACGCCATTACCAGTATAACGCCCAAAAACATACCCTGCCAAAAGTGGCGGTCGCGGTCGGTTTTTTCAAACTGGTCTTGCCGCAACACTTCTATCTGCAAAGGACTTTTCTGATAGATACTATAAACAGCAGACAACGCAATATGTATTTGTGCGGTATCGCCGGGTTGCAGTTCAACTAAAAAATGAGGATGATAATGGGGCACATCTCTTGTACTTACCGGTTCGGTACGGGTGATAATGGACGATTGCAATTTGCCAGACTCTGCCGATTGGCTGGAGAGTTGCACTTGCCAAACGTTGGGCGTTTTGATGAGTAGTGTGCTGGCTGTAGTTTGAGTATTTACAATGCTGAATTGCGTATGTAATTGCGGACTGTCTGTCCAGTGCAGTTGTTTGGCAGACAGCTGTTGCATTCTATCGCCGGCCTTCCATTGCAGCATTGGGTTGTGCACCGGTTGCGCCTGCAACACATGTACAAAAAAAACAATGATTATGGCCAGCAACCCACGCATCCAATGAGATAATTGTTAGGTTTGTCAAGTTTCGTTACATCCTTCAATATTAATGGACTTTTATGGCGGGTATCAAAATTTTATTGGTAGAAGACGATTGGATTATTGCCAAAGAGATTACGCTGAGTTTGCAAGACATGGGTTTTGAACCCGTAGGCACCATTGATAGTGGCGAAGAAGCCATTCGGCAAATGCCTGTGTTGCAGCCCGATTTGGTATTGCTAGATATTGGCCTGAGTGGCGACATGACAGGTATTGATACTGCCCGTCAACTAAAGCAACAATTCAAAGTGCCGTATATTTTTCTGACAGCGCTGGCCGATCAGAGCACATTGGAACAAGCCAAGCTCACAGAACCGTATGCTTATCTGGTAAAACCTGTGAGCCCCGAAAGCTTGTACAGTTCTATTGAAATCACCATGCACAATGCGTCGCAACGCAAACTGCCCGATGTGTTGCCAGCCGAGCCGCTGGTAAAACCACTGCAATATGAAGAAGGCATTTTTGTAAAAAATAAAAAGCGGCTGGAGAAAGTACAACTAAGTGATGTGTTGTACATAGAAGCGGTTGATGTATATGCCATGATGTTTACCGTGCATGGCAAATTCCTGTTGAGCAACAGTTTAAAATCGGTAGAAGAAAAGTTTCCGGCGTCACATTTTATGCGGGTGCATCGTTCGTTTATTGTGAATACCCACAAGATTGAAGCCATTGAAGAAAACGATTTGATGATTTCCGGCAGGGCTATCCCAATTGGTAAAACTTTTAGGGAGCCCGTAATGAGCCGTTTGCAAGTTTTGTAGTGCCGGCAAGGGTTTCCGACGATTGTGTTTTCACCGCCTTGGCCAATCAGGGTTTTCCATTCACCCCGCAAAAGAGTTCCTTTCACCAAGTTAAACGGCGCATTTCCATCAACAAATAATAATGTTGAAATTGAAAATGCTTGCCGAATGAATAACCTGGCTACTCCGGGAATGTTGACTGCTGTGTGGATATCACTCATTGTGTACATGGGAGTGATTCTGTACTTCGTGGTGCGTGGAGCACGGCGAACGACCAACATGGCCGACTATGCCACCGGCACGTTTCAATTTTCGCCTGCTGCCATTGGGCTGTCGCTTGCTGCAGGCATGACAAGTGCCGCTACTTTCATTATCAATCCGGGATTTATCGCTTATTATGGCATCAGTGCTTTCTTAAGCATGGCGGTGTTTTTACCCTTTGGTGCTATTATTTCACTCATCATTTTTTCCAAACGCTTTCGCAAAATAGGTTCCGCAGTCAATGCTAAAACCATTGCGCAATGGGTGGGTATTCGCTACAACAGTGCTTCGTTTAGATTGTATATGGCCTTCTTGTCTGTACTGCATCTCACGTTCATTGTGTTGATAGCCGTTGGTTTAACGCAGGTGCTCAGCAGAGCATTAAATGTAGATGCATTGCCGGCTCTATCGGGCATTGTGATTTTTACTTTTGGCTACATGATGTTTGGTGGTGCCAATAGTTTGGTGTACACCAATATGATTCAGGCACTGCTGAAAGTAGTGGTGGCCGTGGTGTTGCTGTTCAGTGGGTATCAATTGTTTACCAATGCAGATGCTGGCTTCTTTCAACAACTGCAACAGATTGATCCAAAATTGACGGCCGCCTTCAATACAGATAGTCCGTTGTACCGCGACTTTTTTGAAGTAGTCATTTGTCAGTTGATTGTGGGGGTGGCCATTGTTTGTCAGCCGCACATTATTACCCGTTCATTGCTGTTGAAAGATGACAAAGGCATGAACCGTTTTTTGTGGGTGGCGGTCATTTTACTCATCCTGTTTTTTACGGTAGTGTTTACCGGTTTGTATGCCCGTATGTTGTTTCCTGATTTGATGGTAGCAGGCAAACCATTGCCCCTCGATGCGGTGATGAGTGCTTATGTGACCACGTATTTTTCTCCAGTGGTGAGTTTGTTTTTGGTAGTGGGTTTGCTGGCATCTGGAGTGGCTACCCTGGAGAGCCTCATTCAATCGATCAGCACTACTATCACCACTGATATTATTGCAGCATTTGCACCCAAGGTCATAGGCAAGCAGCAATTGTTTGTTAACAGACTGGTGATTGCAGTGATGGCTGTGGTCACCATTGTACTGTCTTACCAGCAGTTAGTCAATCCTGATTTGAGTGTGGGAATACTGGCACAAAACGGCGTGTATGCATCTTTCTCCGCCGCATTTGTGCCATTATTATTTGGCATGTTTTTGAAAAATGTACCCGTGCAGGCAGCTTTTAGTGCATCTGTAGCTGCGGTGGTGGCACACTTCGGTATTTACTACGGCCGCTTAACGCCGTACATGGAAACCGGCACCCGCAATCCGGGCATTGCAGCCGCCTTGGCCATTCTCATTTCGCTATTGGTTGGAACCGTTGTTTTGCTACTTTACCGCCAAACCCAAAAGGAGGCATCAGTATGAAACAACTAACCAGTATCGCCTTTGTATTGATGCTGATGGCAAGTGCTGCTTCAGCACAAACAAACTGCAGTTTCAACAGGGGGTGGCGTATGCAAACGGCACAGCTATCCAATCAACTTTCGGTAAGTTATTACGACACTGGAAAAGGGCAACCTATTGTGCTTTTACATGGTTTGGGCGGCCATGCAGCGCATTGGTTGCAAAATATAGATGAACTTGTAAAAGTCGGCCATCGGATAATAGCCATCAACCTTCCTGGCTATGGCGGAAGCCAGGCTTTGTTGGCTGAAGACTCCACACAACAATTACACAAATACGTATCTGTTGTAATTGCTTTGGCAGAAAAACTTCGATTGAAAAAAGTAATTCTCACCGGCCACAGTATGGGCGGACAAATAGCGATGCTCATTGCCTTGCAACAACCTAAGTGGCTGGAAAAATTGGCATTGGCAGCTCCTGCAGGGTTGGAAACGTTTACTGCTCAGGAAGCGTCGCTCCTCAAGCAATATGCAACGCCTGCGTTTTTCAAACAGCAGGATAGTGCCTCGATTGCCCGCAATGTGAAGACAAGTTTTTACAACATGCCAGCGTCTGCTGCTGCGTTGATTCAGGAACGCAATAGCATGAAAAGCTGTGCCGGGTTCGATGATTATTGTAAAACCGTATCTGCAGGTGTGGCCGGCATGCTTGGAGCACCTGTAGTCGATCAACTGTCACAAATACGTGTACCGGTATTAGTGCTGTTTGGAAAGCAAGATGCTTCCATTCCTAACAAATTATTGCATCCACAACTGCAACATGCCGATGTCATGAACGTGGCATTGCAACATATCCCAACTGTATCAGCTGTATGGCTCGAAGAAGCCGGGCACATGCTGCAGTGGGAACAGCCGGCAGCATTCAACAACGCATTGCTCACATTTATCCATCAATAACCATAACTATTCTTCACTAAAACAAACGATGTCGTATGAGAAAAATTCTTTTCATGTGCTTCCTGTTGGTTGTCTGCGCAAACGCCATATTGGCGCAGGCTACATACAAGGGTAAGGTAACCGACAAAAAGAACGGTCAGCCGTTGTCGGGGGCTACCGTTACCCTGAAGGGAACCACCAATGCGGTGGCTACCGATGCCAACGGTGAGTTTACGCTGATAGCCGAAACAGGCGGCACCCATACACTGGTGGCCAGCTATATTGGCTACGCCGAGCTGGCACTCACTGCTGCTGGCGAATATCTTCGCTTTGAACTGAGCGAAAGCACCGGTCTTGGCGATGAAGTGGTAGTAACCGCTTCCCGCAGGCCACAAAAAATTACTGAAGCGCCAGCTTCTATCAGTGTCATTACTTCCAAAGATTTGGATCAGAGTGCCTCTTTCAATATTGGCGAACTCGCTTCTAAAATTCAGGGGGTAGAATTTGTACGTACCGGTGTAAACGGCGTTGGATTCAATGCCCGTGGTTTCAACAATGCTTTTAACGCAAAGGTATTGCTGATGACCGATGGCCGTAACAGTATGATGGCTGGTGGTAGCGGTTTGGCTGCGGGTATTATGAATACCATCATCAAAGAAGACGTAGACCGCATGGAAGTAGTGCTGGGCCCCAGCAGTGCTTTGTATGGTCCTAATGCCCACAACGGTATTGCCAACACCATTACGAAAGACCCCCGCAAACACCAGGGTACAACTGTAGTGCTGGGTGGTGGTACACAAGAAGTATTCAGTGGCCGCATTCGTCAGGCTACTAAAATCAACAACAAGTGGGCGTATAAAATCACGGGTGAATACACCGCTGGTTTAGACTTTGCTTTTCAAGACAGCATCTATGCAGGTGGTAGCGTATACGGCCCTGCAGTAGCCATTCCTGAAAAGAATGACCGCCGTTTCCGTCACGTTCGTGGCGAAGGCCATTTGTACTACAGTGTTACTCCAAAGAGTGACATCATTGTTTCGTACGGTGGTAGCACCAACCGCTTTTTAAGTGTGAACAATGTGGGCCGCAACCAAATCGTTGACTGGAAGTTTAGCTACTTGCAGGCAAGGTATGTGAGCCCACGCTTTTTTGCACAAATCTATAATACGTGGACAAACGTAGGTAACTCGTATGGTATCCCCGGTTACACCCGTGACTTCTGGAACCGTACGCACAGCACCATCACTGATCCTGCCAATCCGTTGTTTGCTGCAGTGGGCCGTTTGTACCCCGATGAAGCAGAAGCTTTCGCATTGCGCCTGGGCAACCGCTTCAAAGAAGAAAGTAAGCGTTTGAATGCCGAAGCACAATACAACTATGAATTTGAAAAAATCGGTTTGCAGTTGGTAGCTGGCTTGAATTATCAGAAAGACAACCCCAACACATTTGGTACCAGCCTGGCAGATGCTACACAAAAAATTGAAGTAACTCAATTTGGTGGCGCATTGCAACTCGAACAAAAATTGCCTGCCGGCTTTAAGCTGTATGCTGCAGCTCGTGTAGACAACCACAGTGTGTTTGGCAATTTGTTTGCACCCAAAGTGGGCTTGGTAAAACCTGTGCCAGGCGGTGCTTTCCGTGTTACCTATGGTCGTGCTAATGCAGCACCCATTATCCTGTTTCAAAGTGCCAGCGTATTCGGTTTGGTGTTTGGTAACGGCGATGGTGTTCGCTACACACCCAACGGTGCACAGCTAAGCAGTGTAAGTGTAACCGAGAAATTGAAAGTAGAAGAGATTGGTACCTGGGAAATTGGCTACAAGGGTAAGATTGGTAAGAAACTGTATGTAGATGTAAACGGTTACTACGGCAACAGCAAAAACTTCCTGAGCCCTGCTATTACTGTTGGTGGACGTGCATTGAGTGTGGGCAATATTCCTATTCCTACTGCTGGTTTGCTGCTGCCCGGTACTGTAAATACACAAACAGGTGTGTTAAGTGGTGCAGCCTTTAGTACATACTTCAACTATGGCGAAGTTGCCAGCTACGGTGTTGATCTTGGCATTAATTATTTCATCAGCAATATGGTTTCACTTGCGGTGAAATACTCATGGTTTGGCAGCGACATTACCAAAGACAATATGAAGAACGATGCCAACCGCGATGGTTTTGTAAGTGCAGAAGAAAAGAGTCTGAATGCACCGAAGAACCGCATTGCTGGTACACTTAGCTTCAGCAATTTGGCCAAGGGTAAAATGTTTGTGAACCTGAGTGCCCGTTGGGTGCAGGAGCACGACTTTTACAGCGGTAGCCAAATGGGTACTGCTGCCGGTAAAGGCATGCGTGGCTCCGTGTATGGCGGAATCAATCCGCTCAACAACCAACCACGGTACTATGCAAAGAATTTTAACTGGGGTGCGTTGGGCGGCTTTACAACCATTGATATCAGTGCCGGCTATCGCTTCAATTCAATGCTGTCGTTGGGTGCAGGTGTAAGCAACCTGTTTGATGTAGAAATGCGGGAGTTTGTAGGCTCTCCCTCTATTGGCCGCCTCATTAGTGCCGAATTAAAAGTTCATATTCCTAACGGAAGTAAAAAATAGTGATGCTGCTTTTTGGTTGAACGGTAACGGGCTTCTGTACTGCATACTGCCAGGTATCATGTAGCAGAAGCCCTTCTTTTTATCACATCAATACAAGCCATATAAATATGCAGGATTTGTTTGTAAAGGCAAATGGAATACGACTACACGCCATAGATTGGAGAGGTAACGGACCTGTATTGCTGCTGGCGCATGGCCTCACTGCCAATGCCCATGCCTTTGATGGTTTGCTGGCAGCCGGTTTGAACAACTATTGTAGAATAATTGCGGTAGACCTGCGTGGCCGCGGCCAATCTGAAGCACCGGATATGGGCTATACCATGGCCGAAACAGCCAAAGACATTATTGGCTTAATGGATAAACTACAGTTAGAAGAAGTGATGATGGGCGGCCACTCCTATGGTGCATTTTTGAGTTGGTACCTGGCGGCATATTATCCGCAGCGCATTAGCAAGGTCATTGCATTAGATGCGGCTATGAAAATGCATCCCAATACCATGCAAATGTTGGGGCCGGCATTGGGCAGGTTGGGCAAAGTGTTTGGTTCATTTGAAGCCTATGTACAGCAGGTAAAAACCGCTCCCTATTTGCATTTTTGGGAAGATGCCATGACCAGTTATTACCAGGCTGATGTGCATACTGCCGCCGACGGTAGTGTGGCTACCATACCCAATGCACAGCACATGACCGAAGCAGCCACCAAAGTGTTGGCAGAGCCCTGGGCCGACATTTTGAAAGCCGTTACACAACCTGTTTTGATGTGTAACGCACCGGGTATTTATACCATGGATGCACCGCTGCTGCCGGAAGAAAATGCCCGTGAAACAGCAGCTTTGTTACAAGATGTGCAATTTGTAAAAGTAGACGGCAATCATCAAACCATGTTGTATGGCGAAGGAGCCCGACAGATTGTAGCCGCAATAGCGTCTTTTATCTAAGTGTATTTTGTTTTGTTGTATGAAGGGCAGAGAGCAGCGACATGATCGCTGCTCTCATTGTTTTGCCCAATCTGTTGTTTGCTGCTGTATATTGGTCCTCATGATTCAGTTTTCTGTATTCAATGCAGCAAGTAATATCGATGGCACCGGCGTATTTGCCGGCCAACGCATACCTGCCCGGCGCAAAATTGGCAACCTTGGTGGCGAAGTCATTTCATTGCGGGAAGCCCGTAAACGGGCTGCGAAATCCAAGCGGGTAGCCATGGTTGAATTTGGCAATGGCTATGCGCTGGATGCCAGCATCAATCCGAATGCGTTGCGCTACCTCAATCACAGTTGTCAGCCCAATTGTTATATGCGTTGCATCAACAACCGGGTGGAGTTTTGGAGCCTGCACCCCATCAAAAAAGGAGAGGAACTCACCTGCAATTATGGCCCCACGCACCACGATGGCAAACTGCCTTGCCGCTGCGGGGCGAGTAATTGTGTGGGGTATTTGTAATGGCGGAATCCGATTTGGATTGCAGATGAGATTCTATTTAAATTTCCTAACAAAATGCAAAGAAGCAAGACGATTTTTAAGTTGGCATAGTGTTTGGAAAAGTCGCTTCAAAAAAGTTCCTATGAAGCAAATCATCCCTTTATTCTCCTGCGCTTTATTTGTTGCAACAACTGTACAGGCTCAAGATGCGAGTGTAGCCATTAAGGCCGGCGTCAATCTTGCCAACGTCACCATCTCCGACAATGGCAGCATCGATGATGCCAAAACCCTCACTTCTTTTCAGGCTGGTGTACAGGCCGATTTGCCCATCACCAAATTCTTTTCATTGCAGCCGGGTTTATTTTTTACTGGTAAAGGTGCCAAAACCAGTGTAGGCAGTTCCAGCGATGCCACGTATTACAAAGCCAGCTCCAATCCCATGTACATTGAGCTGCCACTGAATGCAGTGTTCAAGCTGCCCCTCAGCAAAGACAATAACTTTTTTGTAGGTGCCGGTCCGTATGCAGCCATGGGTATTGCCGGTAAAAACAAAGTAGAAGGCAAAGTTTTTGGTGTTGCTTTCAACAGTTCAGAAAACATCAAGTTTTCCAATGATGATCCTACTACTTCAACACAAGAAGGAGCAGGCATTGGCATCATGCGCCGGTTTGATTATGGACTGAATGGTGTGGCAGGTATTGAGGCCGACGCCTTTTTGCTCACCCTGCAGTATGGCTATGGCTTGGCCAATATTGCCTCCGAAGGCAACAGCAATGCCAACGATCGCAACAAGCACCGGGTGCTGAGTTTGACGCTTGGAGTGAAGTTGTAAGCGATAATGCTTACATAATTACGATAATGCGTTTTCTCTTGGATTTATATCTTTCCTTCCATCAAACACCAAGGGCGCCAGCATACACTGGCGCCCTTGGTTATTTTGAATCGTCATCTACATTATTCACTCTTCTTCACACCCACCACCGGCAGGCTTTTCTCCCGAATCATCGTGTTCAGCTTCGGCAGTTCTTCGCTCATCACTGCTTTCAGTTTGGCTAACTCTGCATCTATTTGTGCAGCTACTACTTCGTAGGCTTCCAGCACTTGCTTGGCAGGGGCACCATTGCCTACCGAAGCGGTACGGTACACGCTGCTCAGTTTATCGTCGAGCTTAATGGGGTAGTTGAGCACATCTTGTCCGCTCTTGGCTTTTGTTTGGTGCAGCGCTTCTTCAATCGGCGTCAGCTTTTTACCAATCGCTTCTGTCAGGTCCTTCACTTCCTTCGGACAATCTTTGCCCCAACGGCTAGTGAGGTCTGTCATTTGCTTGCGAATTTCAGTCATGTCTTTCTGTGCTTTCATCACTTCATCAAACTTGGCTTGTGCCTTGCGCAAAAAGGTAAACTGTGCTTCGTACTCCGCCTGACTCACTTTGTAGTTGGGATCGGCCAGTACAGTAAAGGGTACTTCAGCACTGTCTTTGCCCACTTTCATTTTGGCTATGTATTCGCCGGGAGGCGCCATGGCCACCATGCGAGCACGGTTCCACAAAATGGTGCCTTCTGGTACACGTTCGCCTTCAGGATAATTCAAATCCCATGCAAAATGATTGAGGCCGTTCTTCAATTCCATTTTGTTGTCTTTCTCCGCAGTGCCGTATGTCTTAATTACGGTACGGTTTTTATCCATTACCACCACGGTAGCTTTCAATGTATCAGCACCGCCTTTGATGTAGAAAGGAATCACAGCACCGGGCATGGGGTTGGCACCGGCATTGCGTGGCGCAGCACCAGCATTGCGCCAGCCACGGCCAGCTACCTGCATGCGATATGCTGGAGCGGGAGTAAAGGCTACAAAGTTTTTCTCGGCTATAACGGGCTCGTATTGCTGCACCGTTGTCAGATCGTCGAGAATGTAAATGCTGCGGCCCTGTGTGCCCACAATCAGGTCGTTGTTTTTAATGGTCATGTCGGTAATGGGTACCACAGGCATGTTCAGCTGAAACTTGCTCCAGCTGGCACCATCATTGTAGCTGATGTACATGCCAAACTCGGTGCCGGCATACAGTAGACCAGCACGTTTTTTATCGGCACGAATGGCACGGGTAAAATGCATGCGGTTGATGCCTGCATCAATGCGCTGCCATGTTTTGCCGTAGTCAGTTGTTTTAAACAGATATGGCGTGTAATCGTCGAGCTTGTAGCGGGTACCGGCAAAATAAGCCGTGCCTTTGCGTACGGGGTCTACATCTACACAGTTCCACATCATTTGTGCCGGAATGTCTTTGGGCGTTACGTTCTCCCAGTTTTTGCCACCGTCTTTGCTTACATGTATCAGGCCATCATCGCTACCGGTCCACAGCAGATTGGGTTCTGTAGCACTTTCTGCAGCGGTAAAAATGGTGCAGTAATATTCAACCGTAGTGTTGTCTTTGGTAATGGGACCACCACTCGGGCCTTGTTTGCTCTTGTCATTTGTCGTCAGGTCGGGGCTAATCATTTCCCAGCTGCGGCCTTCATTTTCGGTCACAAACAAATGGTTGCCTGCGGCATACAACCGCTTGGGGTTGTTGGGGCTGAAGAAGATGGGATAGTTCCACTGGAAACGGTATTTCGCTGCTTCGGCACCGGCACCCATGTTGTCGATGGGCCACACATTTATCATGCGGCTTTCACCGGTTTTGTGGTCGAGGCGCTGCAGCATACCCATGTAGTTGCCACCATAAGTAATGTCGGGGTTGGTGGGGTCGGCTACCACGTAACCACTTTCGCTACCTGCCGCATCTTCCATGTCAGCAGCTGTAATGGCAGATCCGTAAGTACGGCTTTTAATGCGGAAGGCACCATTGTCTTGCTGGCCACCCAATATGCGGTAAGGAAAAGCATTGTCGGTGCTCACCCGGTACACCTGCACGGTAGGTTGGTTTTCGTAAGTGCTCCAGTTTTGACCGCCATCAAAGCTTACCTGTGCACCGCCATCATCGGCCACAATCATGCGGCGACCGTTTTCCGGGTCAATCCACAAATCGTGGTGATCGCCATGCGGTGTTTGGTAGGGGCTGCTGAAAGTGCGGCCACCATCGCGGCTCAGCATAAAGTTTACGTTCGGTGCGTACACCAGGTTTTCGTTTTGCGGATCTACAAACACACGGGTATAGTACCATGCCCGCTGACGAATATTGTTGTCGCTGCTGCGCAGGCTCCAGGTTTCGCCACCGTCTTCGCTGGCATACAGGCCACCTTTTTCATTTTCAATAATGGCATACACTTTATTGGTATTGCTGGGTGCCACGGCTACTGCATTAATGCCCCAAATGCCTTTGGGCAAGCCTTTGTTACCCGAAATGTTTTTCCAGGTTTCGCCACCGTCGGTGCTCTTCCAGAGGGCACTGCCTTCGCCACCACTTTCCAGGGTGTGCGGCTGGCGAATAACCCGCCAGGTAGAAGCAAACAGCACATCGGGGTTGCCGGGTTCGGGCACTACTTCAAAACCGCCGGTCTGGTCGTTTACAAAAAGTACCTGACGCCAGTTTTTGCCGCCATCGGTGGTTTTGTAAATACCTCTTTCGCGGTTGGGGCCAAACAAATGGCCTATTACCGCAGCCCACACTGTATTCGGGTCTTTTGGGTGAATGGCAATGCGAACAATATGACGACCATCGCGGAGGCCAATGTTTCTCCATGTTTTGCCGCCATTGTCGCTGCGCCACATGCCGCCAAGCCCTTCACTTACATTTCCCCGCATGGTTTTTTCACCCTCGCCAACGTACAATATGCTTTCATCGCTGGGGGCTACAGCTACGCTGCCAATGCTACCGCCAAAAAAACCATCGCTGATGTTGGTCCAGTTGCTGCCGCCGTCGGTGGTTTTCCAAACACCGCCACCGGTAGCACCAAAATAGAAGGTGTTTTTGTTTTTGTAGCTACCGGCCACCGCTGCACTGCGGCCACCACGAAAGGGGCCAATGAGGCGGTAGTTCAGGTTTTTGAAGAAAGGAATTTCCTGTGCTTCGGCTACAGGAGCAGGTGGCGCTGCTTTCTTCTTTTGCGCCAATACCTGCGTGTACAGGGCCAACAAGGCCACACAGGCGAGCAATACTTTTCTCATACGAGTGTTGCAGTTTAGAAATGAAGGGGAAATATACAGCCGTTTAGACGATGAATCATTATTGAACTATTGCCAGTTCATTGGCTACACATCATGGGTCAAATACATGTTTGGGGCTGTCAGCATTGGTGCTACTATGTAGCTGTTGTTCCCACCTTCCTCACTACTCCTCGTACCGGCGCAGCTTCGCTTGCACGGCACTGCGGGGTAGTATCGTCCGTCGGGCAGCCCGTCGGCCATGTGCTACTATCCACTTTCTGTCGCAGGCCTCCCGGCCTGTGACAGTCGGTTACTCGTCTTGTACATCAACCGTCAGCTCAAAGAAAAATCCGTGCATCTGCGGCCATGAATTATACGCTTTATCTGTCGCAGGCCTCCCGGCCTGTGACAGATTGTTACTCGTCATCAGGCAAAACCCTGCGCCAAATTATTTGCCATTTTGATTTCACTATCTCGCCCCTTCAGGGTTTCCCTACTCATCACTTTCTTTTTTTACCACGGGCTATCACCCGTGGCTGTAAGTATTACGCCCCTTCGGGGCTTCAGCAAGTGTGTACTATTGCATAAATCAACATCCGCTCAAAGCTGTGATATCCTCCCAATCTGCGTCCACAATAATCTGTGCATCCGCGGCCATGCTTGCCATCTGCCTTTGCTCGAAGCATTAATAACACATCGTCACAGGCCCGGAGGCCTGCGACAGCGACATCTGCGGCCATTGTTTTGCTGTCTTTTCTTTCAGCAGTAGTAACGCATCGTCACAGGCACGGAGGCCTGCGACAGCAACATCATCCGCGACAACCTGTATTCATCCGTGCATATCCGCGTTCCATCTCCTTTCCCCCCGCTGGGGGTTAGGGGGCTTTCTTTGTATCTTTAATTCAAGTTTTTATTGCATGCAATCCTTTGTTCATCCGCAGTCTGTTATGCGCCGCATTTGGGGCAACAGCGATACCATCCTCTTCATCTTTGCCGGTGCTGCCGCAGAGTTTGCGTTGAATAAAGCCGTTGACTGGTTGTACTTCACCGGCAAGCTGCCGAAAGATCCTTTGGGCCGTTTGTTTTCTACGGTGCAGTATGCCCGGTGGATTATTTTCTCGCCCCACGACAAAGCCACACAGGCCATTCAGCAAATGCGCCACATACATGCAGCGGTTGAAAAAAGCCGCGGCGATACTATTCCTGACTGGGCCTACCGCGATGTACTGTACATGCTCATTCATTATTCCATTGCTGCTTTCGAGCTGCTCGAACGACCACTTACGGATGATGAAAAAGAAGAAGTGTACGACGTGTTTTACAGAGTAGGAGTCGGCATGGGGCTTACACAACTACCGCAGGGTTATGCAAACTGGTTGCCATCGAGAGAAGCACACCTGAACGCCGATTTGCAACGTAGTCATTACACCGACGATTTGTTTGTACAGTACAAAAAACACTTGGGTAGTACCCGCTATACGGTGCTAAAGGCAGGCCAGCAATTGGTAGTGCCTACACAAGTAAAAGCGTTGCTGGGCTTTCCCAAATATTCTTGGTTGGGCCCGGTGGTGCCGCTGTACTAATTCAGCCGGCTGCTGCACCTGGACGGGCTCATCAAACACCTGCTCTTGCCCGCTGCATACAAGGCTCAAATTAAGGCCCTCAATCAGCCAGAAGAGAAAAGATAACGGCTTTCTATTGCTGCTACACAGCCTCGCCAAACGTTAATAAATTATTGTCGGGGTCGAGCAATGAAAATTCTTTTTGCCCCCAAGGCTTTGTAGCTAAAGCGCCATTCGGATGAATGGCAACACCGGCTGCTATCCATTGCTGGTAAAGGCTTTCAATATCGCTGCAGCGGATATACACCTGACCATAATTGTGAGATGGCTCCAAAGTCGGGTGCTCAAAAAAGTGAATTTCAATACCTTCTTTTTGCAGCATCAGATAACCGGGATAATCGTGGCTGCCCATGCTGGTAAAACCAAGTTGCGTGTAGTAAGCCAGCGTAGCGGCTTTGCTGCGCATGGGTAGTTTCGGGTGGATGGTAGTGAGCATAGCGAGTATGTTTCAAAGATGAAATGATTGATAGCAAAAGCTTATCATCAATCAATAATCAGAGTATGCTGTTGGCCGCAGGAAACTGATATCAATGTGCGACACATTGCCTTTGTAAAAGGGCATTGATGATAATGTTTTCCATTGTGCGTCGGCTACAAATTGTTTCCAGTGTTCCTGTCTGTCGGCCATATTGTTGAAGCTGGTCATGTACATCAGGTTGGGCATGTTGCTGCCTGCAATTACATCGCCATAAAAAATAGCGTTGAACTGTAATCGTTTGAACAAGCCAATTTCATCACCTTCATTAAACATATGCACTTTATTGCGGTACAAAGCTTCGGTGCTGCTTTCATAACTGCGTAGTTCGTATACCCGTTCACTGCGTGGTCCAGTCAGGTTGGGCATTACCAAGCCTTCCGACATAGCAAAGGCTTGTAGCAAAATGGTTTCTATTCTGTCGTAAGCTGTTTGTTGTTGCTCATGGTTCAACCAGGTGGCAGCCTGTGTTGTGTATGGTTTGTGTTGCAGCATTTTTGCGGGCAGTTGCAGCAATGCTGCTGCACTTTTTGCAGCCAACAACACGTACAGTTTTTTTACCACAGCAGTATCGTTGGCAATGGCTTTAAATACACCCACCGATGCAAAGCCCAGTGCATGTGCGGTAGGTACAAAAGCATTTTGCAAGTATTGCTCCAGTACTTGCTCTTGTGTCTGGTTGGAATAGCTGTATACATTCAGCTGAAAATAGCGGCTGGCTTTTGGTTGCGCCATTGCTACACTCACGGTCAACAACAGGCAGAGCAATGCTTTCCCTTTCATGGTAAAAATTTATACTAAGTTAATGGTTGCCACCACCAAGTCTTGGGTATCATTTTGCTTGTACTTCTGCTGTCAAAAGTGGGGCGAGCTGTTCAAAGGCTTGCTTGTAACCCCGAATGGTTTTTTTGCAAAAAGCCAACTTGGCCCGACCAATACTATTGCGGCTGTAAATGCCTGCAAGTCCCTGAATGGTCCACCGGTAGTTACGCTGATTGCGTTTGTACCATTCTTTTATGTAGGGCTTCCCCTCAGGAAAAATGAAATACTGCGGCTGCCGGATGCAATGATAACTATGCGGATATGCAGTGGCTGCTTCGGCCCATTGCAACATCGGAGTGGGTTCAGCGCAAGCTGCGGGGTCAAGTATCCACCAGCAAAGTTTGCCTTGCTCCAACACTGGTACGGCTACCGCTACATGATAGTTCCAGTTATTGAGCAAACCGCCAATATATCCTTTGCGCAAAAAGGCCGCACCAAATACCCAGCACTTGGCATGCGGTATGCCGGCATGTTTTAGCAGCAGCGATGCAGCTTCGGCACGGGCTTCACAAAAATTGTGCTGCCGGTGCCAACCAAAAATGGGTTGGGTGGCCAGCCATTTAAAAATGCGTTGAGCATAGGCTGGTTGTAGCGGCACAATATCAGCAATCCTGTCGCTGAGGAAATAGTCGTACAGGCTCAGCGAAAGTGGTTTTTGCATGGATGGCAAGATACAGTGGATACGCACAAGTGGGTAAATGATTTATCAATGCCCTTGCTTATGAACGTAGTAGCTTAAAATATATATGAGCAATGGCTTGCATAGAAATGGCCGGGTCAATATTTTAGCTATCAACCCAAATCCTTAATAGCCCCGATGAAACATTTTCTTTTGGTTGTACTCCTACTTATTGCAGGAGTTGTTGCACATGCCCAGTCTGGTACTTTTGACAATACTTTTTCTGCTGATGGAAAAGCAATCATTCATTATAGTTTTCCTTATCTATCGCTGGGCGATGCGTTGTTGCAAAACGACAAACTTATTGTGGGTGGTGGATCCTTGTACAATAACAATGCAGAAGCCGTTATTTTGAGGTATAACAGTAATGGCACACCTGATGTAAGCTTTGGTGAAGGAGGTATGGCAAAGTTTAATTTTTCTACAGGTAGTGATGGTGATGAATTGATAGCTTTGGATATAAATGCAAACGGGCAACTTTTTGCGCTTGTTTCTGAAGCGGATAGTTTCAGGGTGTTGAAATTGCAAAGCAATGGTGCCATTGATGGAACATTCGGCGGTGCTGTTGGAGCCAGATTTTCGTTAGCAAGCACCTATGCGAATGATATGTTGGTGCTCAATAACGGTAAGCTATTGGTGTTGGCATCTATCAGTGGCGTACCTACATTTATTCGGTTCAACAATAATGGAAGCCTCGACAGTTCTTTTGGTATTGCTGGTTTAAAAGCGGTTGCGTTACAAGGGCTATCTTCTACGATTAACGCATATAGCATGGCACTGCAGTCCGATGGCAAGATTGTGATTGCCGGTTCGTATCAGCCTTTTTTTAATAGTGATGATAAATTAATTGTGGCTCGATTTACAACTAATGGTGATGCAGACATAAGTTTTGATAATGATGGTTGGTTAGAAGCATTGATACTAGACAATACAGAGCCATCTGCAAATAAAGTAATGGTTGACAAAGACGGAAGAATATTGGTGGGCGGTTTGCTGTACGATACTGAAAATGCATTTATCGAAACTACAAAAGCGGGTGCCGTTTGGTGTTTCTTGAACAATGGTCAACCAGATGAATCTTTTGGTGTAGATGGAGTGGCAAAGATTGGAGAAGCCGGCGATTTGTTGATGCCTGGTTTCATTGCTCAACAAGGGGATGGTAAATATGTATTGGGGGCGGCATATCGGAATGGCGCTGACTTCGAGTTTGCTGCCATAAGACTTACTAATAACGGGCTACCAGATCTAACATTTGATACAGATGGAGTTGCCCGTAAAAACATGGGTAACGGATTTGACTATGGTGCAATTCCCATGATACAAACAGATGGCAAAGTAGTGTTGCTGGGTGGTAGCATACAGGCAAACAGGTTTGTATTGGGGGTAGCAAGGTTTAATAGCAATGGCAGCAGAGATGATGCGTATAATTCAACCGGCCAATTGCTTCAGCAAATTGGAGAAGGAATGCAAACCAATGCAAGTACAGCTGTAAAATCAATTGCTTTGCTGGCAGACAACGCTGTAATAGCTACCGGTTCATATGAAAACGGGTTTGGTCAAGGAGGATTTGTTACGAAATACAGTAGTGCGGGTGTGTTGGATGAAAGTTTTGGTGAGCAAGGGTATGCTTCTGTTTCAGCAGGTGTTGCTGATGGATTTTCTCATGTAGCTACAGCAGATAACGGTTCTGTCATTGCAGTTGGTACAAGTGTTGATTTATTGAAGGGAGCCAGTATTTTGGTTGCAAAATTTACCAGTAGCGGGCAGCCAGATATGTCATTTGGTACTTTTGGAAAAGTGCTGATAGATGTAGCTGCAAATGATTACGCACAATGCCTGGCACTTGCTGTGCATGCTAATGGTGAAATAGCCATTTCAATAGAGTCTTTTAGCTTCACCAGTTTGGAAGAGTCATTCTATCTTATCAAACTGAATGCAAATGGCAGCCTCAATACCAGCTTCGATACAGATGGTATTCAACCTACTCCAATTGCTTATAACAAAATGGTATATCAGCCGGCTGATGGCAAATTGGTAATCAGTGGTGCGTATGATTCGGGTCTTCCACAAGAAGGATATAATATAACGACTAATAGATTGCTGTCTTCAGGATTACAAGATCCGTCTTTCAACAACGGCAATCCACTGATTACTCATTTTTCTCCTGAGAACGACGAGGCTGTAGGTTTATACATTACTTCAGCCGGAAAAATTTTGCTTGGAGTTAATGCTTTTAATGCCGGTCTTGATAGGAATTTTGGCATAGCCCGATATAACAGCAATGGTACTCCCGACAGTAGTTTTAGTGGCGATGGCAAATCAACCTTTGGGCTTCCTTACAACGGGATGTATTTTTCTATGAATAGCACCGGTAAAATGATAGTAGCCGGCAAACCATTTTTTTCAAACGGGTATTTAGTAACGGCGATAAATGATTCTGGTACTATCAATACAAATTTTGGTAACAATGGCACAGCAACAGTTAATGTAAGCGGCATTAATACGAATGAAGAAATTTTCGAACCCGTGTTGCAACCTGATGGAAATATTTTGTTGGTTGGCGAGTATCAGTCTTCATCAAACGGTTATGTGGACGGGTTTATTGCACGGGTGAAAGGTTTAGTCACTACAGTAGCTACCTATACTTTTAGTGGAAATGGTAATTGGAGTGTGGCAGGCAATTGGGCTGGCGGGCAAATCCCACCCAATCCATTGCCTGCTGGCACCCAGGTTGTTATAGACCATATAGCTGGAGGTATTATGATTTTAGATGTACCTGTAACCCTTCAGTCTGGTGCGAAAATCATATTGGCAAATGGCAAAACCTTTCGTGTAAATGCTCCAATTACTGTGCCTGCTATTACTCAACAGTAATATTCAGTTTACGAATGAGCAATAAAAAAAGCTACGCATCAGCGTAGCTTTTTAATATCAACAGCAATAGCTGTCCGTTATTTCATTTCAAAGCTTTCCAAAAACTTGGTGTTAAAATCACCGGCTTTGAATTGTTCGTTTTTCATAAGCTGCAAGTGGAAGGGGATGGTGGTTTTAATGCCATCAATCACATATTCACTCAACGCTCTGTACATGGTATCTATGGCTTCATCACGGGTACGTGCAATGGTGATGAGCTTGCCAATCATGCTGTCGTAGTATGGTGGAATGGTGTAACCGGCATACACGTGGCTATCAACCCGTACACCATGGCCACCCGGAGTGTGCAGCACGGTAATTTTACCGGGGCTTGGGCGGAAGTCGTTGTACGGATCTTCTGCATTGATACGGCACTCAATGGCATGCATGGTGGGTTCGTAATCTCTACCGCTGATGCGGATGCCAGCTGCAATTTTGATTTGTTCTTTAATCAAATCGAAGTTGATGACTTCTTCGGTTACGCAATGCTCTACCTGAATACGGGTATTCATTTCCATGAAGTAGAAATTGCGGTGCTTGTCTACCAGAAACTCAATGGTACCTACACCTTCGTAGCTGATGGCTGCGGCCGCTTTTTTGGCAGCTTCACCCATGGCTTTGCGCAGCTCGGGCGTCATGAAAGGTGAGGGGCTTTCTTCCACCAGCTTTTGGTGACGGCGCTGGATAGAGCAATCCCGTTCGCTGAGGTGACATACGGTGCCAAACTGGTCGCCGGCTACCTGTATTTCAATGTGGCGGGGTTCTTCTACAAACTTCTCCATGTACACGCCATCATTTTTGAAGGCGGCCAGGGCTTCGGCTTTTGCCGTGTTGTAGGCCCGTTCCATTTCATCTTCTCTCCACACTACCCGCATACCCTTTCCACCGCCACCGGCAGTCGCTTTCAGGATGACAGGATAGCCCACCGTGTTTTTGGCCAGATCGTAAGCCTGTTCGAGACTTTCGAGCAACCCGTCGCTGCCAGGAATAACGGGAACGCCGGCTTTAATCATGGTTTCTTTTGCCGTGATTTTATCACCCATGGCCCTGATTTGATCTGGCGGCGGGCCAATAAATTTGATGCCATTCTGTGCACAGATTTCTGAGAAGAGGGCATTTTCGGCGAGGAATCCATAGCCGGGATGTATGGCATCAGCATTGGTGATTTCTGCTGCCGCTATGAGGCGGGGCATGTTGAGGTAGCTGTCGCTGCTTTGGGGTTTGCCAATGCAAACGGCTTCGTCGGCAAACTTTACATGCAGTGAATCTTTATCGGCAGTAGAGTATACAGCTACTGTACGGATGCCCATTTCGCGACAGGTGCGAATGATGCGCAAGGCAATTTCGCCGCGGTTGGCAATTAATATTTTTTTAAACATGCGCTTAAATATGCTAATGTGAAAATGTGCCAGTGTTCCCGGGTGATGCAGCGTTTACTTCAACTTTAAATTGGCAATACGACTGCTTAGAATGTGAGGCATTTATGCTGATTTTTTTCCTGATTATTGATAATGCGAAACAATCAATAAGGAAAAAATCCGGA
The DNA here is from genome assembly GCA_020161435.1 of Bacteroidota bacterium. GTDB lineage: Bacteria > Bacteroidota > Bacteroidia > Chitinophagales > Chitinophagaceae > Phnomibacter. Next base: position 128,309 of record JAIUNV010000006.1, read on the forward strand.
TGCATATTTGCCTTTTTTACTATCACTTTTTGAACAACTACTATGGCACTAATCTTCTTTTGGTGAAGGATGTCAGCTTTATTTTCTGCGATTAGCTTGAAGTAAAGAGCTAAAGGAAGTTTTGGGCAATCTGCATTATGCTGGTTCTACCAAAAACAGCGGCTGATCGTACTCTACCGGGCTGGCGTCTTCTACCAGCACTTTTACGATTTTGCCTTTTACTTCACTTTCAATTTCGTTGAAGAGCTTCATGGCTTCAACAATGCATACTACTTTACCAGGAGCTACTTCGTCGCCAATGTTTACAAAGGCTGGTTTATCAGGACCAGAGCTTCTATAGAAAGTACCAATCATGGGGCTTTTGATAGTAACGGTGTTGGCGGCAGGGGCAGCAGGGGCAGTTGCTGGTGCCGGTGCTGCGGCAGGGGCAGCGGGTGCAGGTGCGGGGGCAGCCAAAGCAGGAGCAGCGTAGGCTACAGGGGCAGCCACTACCGTTTCTACTTTGTCTTCCTTTTGTTTGATGGTTACCTTAAAATCAGCTTCTTCGATGCTGATCTCAGCGATGTTGGTTTTGTTGATAATCTTCACCAAATCCTGAATGATTTTAATGTCCATACTGCAACGGTTAAAGATGAAAAAATATACCCTCTTTCAAGGGGTCGGCTAAAGTAAGGTAAGCAGTCGAAATGAGGCCATTTTTCATCATTTTACCTTGAAAATGGGGAAAAAACGGCCATTTTTAGTCAAAATCAATCGTTTTTGCACATTTGGCTATTTCTGGGGAAAGCACAAAAAAAGAGCCCCACAAGAGGCTCTTTTTTATTTGAATCAGCTTTTAAGCAAAGCTGGAAATTATTCTTTAACCCGTTCTACGTATTCACCGGTTTTGGTGTTGATGCGAATCAGTTCGCCTTCATTTACAAACAGGGGCACGTTTACGTTGGCACCGGTTTCTACGGTGGCAGGCTTCAGCGTACGGGTAGCAGTATCGCCCCGAAGGCCGGGTTCACTGTAAGTAACCCTTACCACAATTTTATCGGGGAGTTCCACACTCATGGGGCTTTCTGTCTCGGTGTTTACCAATACACTTACTTCCTGGCCGTCTTTCAAAAACTGAGGCGCATCTATCAGGGTTTCGGCAATGGCAATTTGCTCAAAGGTTTCCTGATCCATAAAGTTGTAGCCGGTATCATCTTTATAGAGGTACTGAAAATTGCGACGCTCAACACGTACGGGGTAAATAGTATCGCCACTGTTCCAGGTTTTTTCAATACTGCGGTTATTGTCTACACCCTGCAGTTTTGCCCACACTTTAGCGGCGGCCCGGGCAGTTTTGTTTTCGCCAAATTCCACTACTTTATATAAGCTGCCATCGAGCTTAAGGATGATGCCACGACTGATGTCGGAAGTATTTGCCATAAATTAGTTTTAAGCATAGAACCGGCAGTTGGTGCTGGCTCTTGTGTTTGGGCGGCAAATATAGGTGAATGCTTTTCCACCAAAAACAACCAGTCTTTTTTTGCCCATATTTTCGACCGGGTTGTAGTTTTTAGCATTCTGTAAAGCCATCGGTTTGCTCCATGTTCATGTACATTTGGTGCTATGAAATACCTGATTCTTTGCCTCGGATTATTGTGCGGCGTAGCCGGTGTGGCGCAGCCAAAACTCACTACCACGGTAAAAACGCAACAAACCATTCCTGCCGTACAGCTCACCAATCTCAGCAATCAAAGCTTTGCGGCCAATAAAGTGCAGGCTCCTGGCAAAACCTTGGCACTGGTGTACTTTAGTCCTACCTGCAGCCATTGTATCGAGTTTACAGAAAGCCTGACAGGAAAATTGAAGCAATTTAAAAATGTTCAGTTTCTTTTTGTTTCGGCCTATCCTTTAGAAGAGATCAAAACCTTTGCCACTTCCAAAGGCATAACCAAAATGCCACAATTTACCATAGGTATGGACCCCCAGTTTTTACTCGGCGGCTTTTATGAGCTCAAAGAAATACCCAGCATTTTTGTGTACGGCAAAAATGGAAAGCTCAAAAAATCTTTCGACTCCAAAGTAAAAATGGAAGACTTGATTGCATCCGCAAACGAGTGAGTAAAATGAACGTCATTCCCTTGTAATATTAGTGGCTGCTCCATTGCTACCACCTACCTTTGCCGCGAAATTTGTTTTACCTCATTTATAAATCCAAACTATTATGAAAGTAACGGTTGTAGGCGCTGGTGCCGTAGGTGCTACCTGCGCTGATAACATTGCCCGCAGAGAACTGGCACACGAACTGGTATTGCTCGACATTAAAGAAGGATTGGCCGAAGGCAAGGCTCAAGACATGCAGCAAACTGCACAGCTCCTGGGTTTCGATACAAAAATTACCGGTAGCACTGCCGATTACAGCAAAACTGCCGGTAGCGATGTGGTGGTAATTACCAGCGGCATTCCACGCAAGCCCGGTATGACCCGCGAAGAACTGATTGGTACCAACGCCGGTATTGTAAAAGGTGTAGCTGAAAATATTCTCAAGTATAGCCCCGATGCTATCATTATTGTGATTAGCAACCCAATGGATACCATGACTTATCTGGCGCTACAAAGCACTGGTTTGGCCAAAAACAAAATCATTGGTATGGGCGGCACACTCGATAGCAGCCGTTTCCGCTATCAGCTGAGCCAACACCTCGGTTGCAGCGCCAGCGATTTAAACGCTATCGTAATTGGTGGCCACGGTGATACAACCATGATTCCGCTGATTAAGCATGCTACCTGGAACAGCATTCCTGTGAGCACACTGCTGAGCGAAGAGCAACAGCAGCAAATTGTAGCCGACACCATGGTAGGCGGTGCTACATTGACCAAGCTTATTGGTACCAGCGCCTGGTATGCACCCGGTGCAGCAGGAGCCATGCTGGTAGAAGCCATCCTCCGCGACGAGAAGAAACTGCAAACCTGCTGCGTATACCTCGATGGCGAATATGGCCAGAAGGACATTTGCCTTGGCGTACCAGTGGTAATTGGTCGCAATGGTTGGGAAAAAATCGTTGAAATTGAACTGAGCGAAGAAGAAAAAGCCGCCTTTGCGAAGAGTGCCGATGCTGTTCGTAATATGAACGACGTGTTGAAAACGCTCTGATTTGGTTCAGACTTACAAAAGAAAACCGGTTGCCAAGGCAACCGGTTTTCTTTTTGCTTTATGCAGCCGAATGTTGATTGAAGCAACAGGCAGTAGGCTTTTACTTACTGCTTTGTTTGATTTTCAACAGCATGTTGGCCATCATGTGGTTGTAGTTGAGGGTAGCATTCATTTCTTCCAGCTGTTCGCTGAGTTTTTGCTGACCCAGTTGGCTAAACATGTTGGTCATGGTGCTTTGGAAGTTAAGCGTTCCTTTCAGTTCCTCATTTTCGTTGAACAAAGACATCAGTTGCTGCTTCAGCAACATGTTTTCTTCTTGCAATTGCTTCATGGAGAGGGCTGCACTTGTTTCAGCAGGAACCATTACAGTTGGTGTTGATTTAGTAGCGGCTTTACCGTTATTGCCATTAGCGAAAGTAAAACCCGTAAAACTTGTCATCAGAATCAGTGTGAAAATATAGCGTTTCATAACTAAGAATTTATTGCTTGTGTTGATGACACAAAAGTACGCCGGGTTGTTGGAACACTCTGGTCGATAGGTTTAGCTAACCTGAAACGCCAATCTGAAAACGTTGAATATTGTCTAATGAACAGCCTTTGGATTGTGTTTAATTCGGTGTTTGTCATTGTAAAATTGACTGCATATTAAATTTTATTCAAAGGCCTGTTTTTGGGTGGATTAGCCAATTCTTAACAAAGAATGCTGGAAAGTGCTCATAATGGGCGTAATTCACTAACCATTTTGCATTAAAAAAGGCAGCCATTGGCTGCCCTTAGATATACTTGGATGGGTGGTGTGCTATACTCTATTTAGCCAGCTGCTTCAGCATATTGGCCATCATTTGTTCTTAGCTAGCCCTGGCAGCCGTTTCTGCCTGCTGGTCGGCCTGGCGCTGGGCCTGCAGGTACTGCATGGTTTGCTGCATGGTGCGGTCGTAGCTGTTGTACGCTTCCAGCTCGGCAGTTATTTCGGCCATTTCTTGAGCCTGCAGTTGCTGAAACATGCCGGCCATGGTTTGCTGGTAAGCCAGTTGGCTTTGCAATTCGGCCTGCAGGTCGGTCAGGCGATCAATGCTGGCTTTCAACGAAGCATTTTCGCTGGCCACCGCAGCCGGGGGGGCCAGGTTCGATATTTCAGGTTTGCTGGCTACGGTTTCTTTTTTGGTAGTAGCGGTAGCCAGGGCAGCAGTGCCGGTGAGGGTTACAAGGGCGAGGAGAGTGATCATCTTTTTCATGGTGTAATTTTTTTTTAGGTTGGTGTTTGGTGCGTGTTGGTGTGGTGTGATTAGCGTGGGTTGTTGGTGTGTAGTGTGCTTATCAGACGGGCGTTAGTCTGGTTAGTTACATCGTTTTTGTGGTTCATTTATCAGCGGCATTAAACCCTGTCGAACGGCATTTTTGCTTACTTGTTTCTGGTAAACTGTAAGGCAGCGGCCATCATTTTATTATAGTTGTTGGTGGCTTCCATTTCTGCCTGCTGTTCTTCCAGTTTCTGGCTTTTCAGTTTCAGCATCATGTTGCTCATCAATTGATTGTAAGCAATGGTGCTTTCCAGCTCGGCTTGTTGGTTTTCCAGTTCTTCCAGTTGCAGCTTCAGGCGGCGGTTTTCTTCTAATACCGTTTTGTATGCTTCTGCGGCGGCTACGGCGTGGCTGGCTTTGTGGCTGGCTACGGTTGTTGTTTTTTCAGCTTTTGCACTACCCAATCCCAGGGTCAATGCCATCAGAGAAATCATGATCGTTTTCATAGTGTGTGTTTGTGTTTGTTTGATGATGTAAAAGTACTATACAATACATAGTACTAAAATTGGCGAGTGAGGAATGGCGGCTTTTGCCTGATGAAATGCATTACGCCCATACGAACGGCAAGCCGATCTCCGGGAATGCATACCATTAACTTTCATTAACGTATTGATTTACAGATTGTTAAATGGAGTTAACAACCTTGGGGCCCTCTGACTACAGATGGCCGAGCATTTGGTGAGCGGTAGCCACAATAGCGGGTACCTGCTGCTGGTTCATACATTTAAAATGACCCTTTGGGCAGGCAGCATACCCAATTTTGGAACAGGGGCGGCAGCGAAGGCCGGCTACTTCAAAGGAATGTTGCAAGCCAGGCTGAGTGCCAAAGTATGGTCCCATGCCCAGTGCAGGAACCGTGTTGCCCCAAATAGTAATGATGGGTTTTTGATAAGCTGCTGCTACGTGCATCAATCCTGTATCGTGGGTAATAATGAGTTTGGCTTTCCGCACCAGGTCGGCACTTTCGTTGAGCTTAAACTTACCGCAGGCATTGTAAATTTTAATCGGGTCGATGGCGGCTATCTTGTCACCTTCGGCTTTATCCTCCGGGCCTCCTAATAATATAATAGGATGATTGATGGCTGCGCATATTTCTTTGAGCTTATCGAGTGGGAGTTTTTTGGTAGCCAGCGCAGCCCCTATCACCAGGCCTACATACCCGGCGCTATGGCTTGTGGGTATATCATTAGTGGGTACATGGTCGGCCTTGCTAATAAAATAATCCAATCCTTTGCCATCATTTACTACACCCAGGCTGCTGATAGTTTGCAGGTATCGGTCTACAATATGGACCGCTGGCATGCGGTTAATTTTCAAATTGGTGAGCAGCCACTTTTCAATATTCAGTTTATTGAAAGAAAAGCTTTTTACCTGCAAGCCTCTTTTTACCCGAAGGCTGCGGAGGTTATGGTGCAAATCAATTAAGTAATCGAACTGAAGGGCTTGCAGCTGTTGTATCATTTCTCCCAAATCGTCGTTTACCAAATGCAACTGATGGATGTAGGGATTGTGTGCCAGTATAGACTTAAAAGATTGTTTGGTGAGAAAATGCACTTCGGCATCGGGCACCTGTGTTTTTAAACAGCGGATAACGGGGGTGGTTAAAACAATATCGCCGATGGAAGAAAAACGGATGATCAGAAATTTTGCCAAGACGCTATGCTTTTAAAAGGTATGTGTAGAAGTAGGGGCAACGTGCAACTGCAAAAATGATGCTAAGGCATCATTTCTTCTACCTCTACATAGTTCAAATCCTTGTGAAATGTTTCCTTAATCATTATAGCCGCTGCTATTGCAATGAGCATGGTGATGGCTCCGGTAATCATTCCGCCGGTTACATAATCTGTTTGAAAACGGAAAAACTTGAACATCGGCAATATCATAATGGTAAGCATACCTCTTACCATGTTGGGTATGGTGGTAGCAGCCGTGGCCCGTATGTTGGTGCCAAACTGCTCGGCACCCATGGTTACAAAAATGGCCCAGAAGCCCGTACCAAAACCAAGCCCGGCACAAATCCAATACATCGCATTGGCACTGCCATTCCACAGGCTGGTAAAAAAGAGTATCATAAATACAATGGTGATACCATAAAAAAGGTACAATGCTTTTTTGCGGCTCTTAAACCACTGGCTGATAAGGCCAATCAGTATATCGCCAATAGCAATGGCTGCGTACGCAAACATGATGCTCTTGCCACTGTCGATAGGTTCTTTAATACCAAAGGCTTCGCCAAACTCTTTTGAGAAAGTAACCAAAATGCCAATCACAAACCAGGTGGGCAAGCCAATGAGGATGGAAAGAATGTACCGCTTCAACCGCTCCGCTTTGCTAAAAAGCATAAAGAAATTACCTCGCTGCACTTTCATGCCTTTTACTTCATGAAACATACCCGACTCAAACACACTGATGCGGAGTATAAGCAGCAAAAAGCCAAGCCCGCCACCAATAAAATAACAGGTACGCCAGCCAAAGTTTTCCTTCATAATAAAGGCCACTACGGCACCGGTTAATCCAATGCCAGCCACCAGTGAGGTAGCCACGCCGCGTTTTTCTTTTGGGGTGAGTTCGCTTACCAGTGTAATACCGGCACCCAACTCGCCTGCCAGGCCAATGCCCGCTATAAAGCGAATGATGGCATACTGATCGATTGTGGTAGCAAAGCCGTTGGCAATATTGGCCAATGAATACAAGAGGATGGAACCGAAGAGTACACTCAGCCTGCCTTTCTTATCGCCAAGCACACCCCATAGCACACCGCCAATCATGAGGCCGGCCATTTGCCAGCTGATGATCCGTTCACCATCGGTTTTAATGAGTTCGTCGGTAAGACCCAAATCTCTCAGGCTCGGCACCCGTATGATGCTGAACAACAGCAAATCATAAATATCAACAAAGTATCCTAATGCAGCCACCAGCACCGGAATGGAAAAAATACCGGCTTGTTTGTTGGAGAGAGAAGCGTTCACAGCAATCAGTTTGTTAGAAATCGCAATCTATTGTTTAGTTGCGGAATCTGACGGGGTTGCTGCTTTCTTTTTGCTGAAAAAAATCTTCCAGATAACAGGCGCTGTTGTTACCAGTACAATACCTATTACAATTACTTCGAGATGAGATTTAAGATCGAAACCAAACTGGCTGAGCACAAACTTTTGCAGATAATGGCCGGCAAACAACATGCTGAACACCCACAACAACGAACCGGTAATGTTGTAAAACATAAACTTGGGTCGGCTCATATCTACTATACCAGCAATAATGGGGGCGAATGTGCGGATGAATGGCAGGAAACGGGCACCAATAATGGCAAGGCCTCCGTGCTTTTCAAAAAAGTCGTGGGCTTCGTAGAGGTATTTCCTTTTGAAAAAGAAATTTTCTTTCCAGTGGTACATAGCCGGGCCCACTTTGCGGCCGGTCCAGTAGCCTACCATATTCCCCAAAATGCCACAGGCAGAAATCAGAATCCAAAGCAACAAGAGGTTTACCACATCGCCACCACCATGAATGGGGAATTCGGATGCGAGTTCGGTACTGTAAATACCTGCTACAAACAATAAGCTATCGCCCGGTAAAAAGAAGCCGGCAAACAAACCTGTTTCTGCAAAAATGATGAGCAATAACAGATACAACCCACCATTAATGATGTAGAACATGGGGGTGAGCAGGTCTTGCCAGGTGAAATGTTTATTCAATGTAATCTTCTGACCATTGCTGATGTCTTTGGTGGCAATCGACAATGCATCATGATGGCTGGCTTCAAATCGAAGGCTATCTGTTGCCGGAAATGTATCGAAGCCAATAAGGCCGATACCGTTGGTTTCCATAACGGTGCCATTCACTGTTACAGATGTGTTTTTAACGGGGCTGTATTGATTTACTACATACACCGAATCTTGCCGGGCCATGAGTGCCGGGCTAAAAACAATCATCAACACCAATGCAACGAATAATCTTTTGAGTGAGCTGAGCAACATGAGGTATTACATTAAGGGGGCAAATTAAAGGCTTTATTACACGACGGTTTGTTAAGACCTGTTTAACTAAAACCAGTTATACTACCTCTACAGCTTCCTCGGCCAGTTCGCCTTCCCATTTGCTCACCACAGTGGTGGCCAATGCATTGCCCAGCACATTGGTGCCGCTTCTAAACATATCGCAGAAGTGATCGATGGGTAAAATCAATGCAATGCCTTCCACCGGAATATCGAACATGCCACAGGTAGCAGCCACTACCACCAGGCTGGCACGGGGCACACCTGCTACGCCTTTGCTGCTCAGCATTAGCACCAACAGCATGGTAAGTTGCGTACCCAAATCGAGATGTATGCCATAGGCCTGCGCAATAAAAATGCTGGCAAATGTCATGTACATCATACTGCCATCGAGGTTGAAGGAGTAACCCAATGGCAAAATGAACGACACAATTTTATCCTTACAGCCAAAGCGTTCCAGTTCTTCGGTGAGTTTCGGAAATACTGCTTCGCTACTGGTGGTGCTAAAAGCAATAAGCATGGGCTGGCCCAAACGCTTTACCAATGGCGCCAATCTTTTACCGAGAAAAACATATCCTACAATCAATAAAAACACCCAGAGTAAGGCAATGCCTGCCAGAAAAGCACCAAAATATTTGATGTAGACAAGCAAGATATCTAAGCCGTTGATAGCAATGGCGGCGGCAATTGCACCAAATACACCCAATGGGGCCGTTAGCATTACATAGCCAACCATTTTCAGTACAATATGTGCCAGTACATCCAAGGCTTTAATGAGCGGTTTTGCTTTTTCGCCCATGCCGGCCATGGCTACGCCAAAAAAGATGGAGAACACCACCAGCTGTAAAATTTCGTTGGTGGCCATAGCTTCAAATACACTTTTGGGTACAATGTGCTCTACAAAATTTTGCAGCGAAAAGCCTTTGGTTTTGCCTACCACATCTGCCACGCCGCTGGCATCTACACCGGCAGGGTTCATGCCTACGCCCGGCTGCGTTACATTTACCACCAGCATGCCTATGAGCAGCGAAATAAGTGAGGCAGTTATAAACCACATCAAGGCTTTGCCACCCACCCGGCCTACTGCCTTCAAATCGCCGAGCTTGGCAATGCCTACCACCAGTGTGCTAAATACCAATGGGGCAATTATCATTTGTACCAACCTTATAAAAATGGTAGCCAGCAACTTTATGTTGGTGCTGAAAGATTTGATGAGGTCGGTATCGGCGGTGTTGTGAATGAGAGAGCCAACCACTACACCAATTACCATGGCGATGAGAATATAAATCGTCAGTTTGTTTTTCATAAGTGCCACTACACTTTAAGCATGCAAAATAAAGTTGGCGTGAAAGTAAGGGTTTACACGAAAGCAAGCACGGCCAACCGTATTTGCCCTTGCCTGCCATTGGTTTTTGGCCGCCCGGCAGCATCATTTCCTCATTGGCCATTTTGCCAGCGGTGCACACCTTTTACCGTTAAAGGCCAACTGGTATTTTTCTGTGATGTACAGCACAATATATTAGTGGCAACAGGTGTTCCTTTGTGTCAGTTTGATTATAGTTATTACTCTAGTACAGAGATGGATTTTGGCTGGCGGTTTATGCGTGTTGCTATTATTTGGCTGCTGCTAGTTCAATCAGTTTTAAACTGCAGCGCATAATCATGCAAAAAAGGCTATCAACTTCAGTGTATGAAATTGGCAATTGGTCGAAATTTTTTTGGTGTGATATCGGTAATATCTACATTGCACTAAACCCTGAAAGAAGTAGTCAACAAAGGTTGAATTTCTACTACAAGAAGCCTGTCATGAGTGTATTAACCTGCTATGTTGTAGACGATGATTCTGTATCTCGTCATAATCTTCGACAATACATATCGGACAGGCCTTGCCTATGTTTAAAAGCTGAATTCGAAGAGGTGTATGTGGCAGTACAAGCTTTCCATCATCAGCCCGTACAAGTGTTGATAGTGAACAATGATATGCCGGATGCTGGCGGTGGGGCATGGTTTGAAACCTTGTTGCCCCAACCCTACATATTGCTGCTTTCATCAACACCAAAAAATCAAATACAGTCAAACTATATCACAGTTTTGCAAAAACCTTTAGACTCAGCCACTTTGATGCAGGCGCTTGATCAGCTCCACCAAAAAATTGAATTGGAACATGCTGCTGCTGAGTCAGGCGATACTTATATCATGGTGAGAGATCATAAAGACCTGTTGAATATCGACATCAGCGAAATAAGGTTGGTAGAAGCTTTGGGAGATTATTTGAAGTTGCACATAAATGGGCGTTTTTATACCATCCTGAGTACCATGAAACACATGGAAGAAAAGCTCCGTTATGTTGGTTTTATAAGGGTTCACCGCAGCTATTTGGTAGCAATTTCATTTATAGAAAAGGTAGAAAACGGAGTTGTAATAGTGGGCGGCAAAAGAGTACCCGTATCGGACAGTTACAAAGCTGTGCTGATGGCTGCCATGAAATGCAAAACAATGGAGTAATGATTACTGCTCTAGTCTTTAGTATCTCAACATTTGTTGAGATGTCATCCTCTCTATGCCCATAGGTTGCTTTATTTTTTGAAAAGTGGGCAGTTTTGTTGAAAAAATCATTCAACTCAGGCGTAGAAAATAACCGTTTCTGTTTTATCCCTTAATTTTATTGAGCCTTTTATCATTGGAAAGATACCATACAATTCCTGCCCCGATAGCGTTGGCAATTGGATAAATGCTATCAATAAGGTTTTGTCTATTGCTGCCTTCCTACTCACATACCAGAAGATCAAACTCCCATGCAACGATTACTTTCCCTCTACAACGGCACCGATATTTCCACTGCTGATTTGTTGTTTATCATGTCTAAGGTTGAACGGTTGTTTGTGAAAAAAGGGCAGTTGATAGGGGTACCAGGTGAAGTATGTGAGCAAATGTTTGTAATAGAATCAGGTCTTTTCAGGTGTTACATGGAAGAAGACGGGAAAGAATACACCCTGTTTTTTCGGCAAGAAGGGGAGATTTTGACAGACTTCAGGAGCTTTATCAGAAAAGAACCGGCACAATTATTTATACAGGCCCTAGAAGATGCCGAGCTGTACAGGTTACAGGCAAGCCAACTTCAGGAAATATATGCCCGTGTACCTGCTATGGGGCAATTCAATCATCAAATGCTGCAAAACTATTACGTTAGATTGCTGGATAGTTTCACCCATCTTTTTGCCGGCGATGCCAAACGGCGGTTTATCCGGTTTGCCGAACACCATGCCGATATTTTAAGACGTGTGCCTCAGCACATGATTGCCAACTATCTGCGCATTACTCCTACCCATTTAAGCAGGCTTAAGCGTCAGCAAATTAAGTAGTACAAGTGAGGGTTATACACATTCTGACGGGTACTGTGAAAAACTTCCCCGCCAGAGTATGTACATTATACACAAATTTGCTATCACGGCCGCGAAATGGTAGGCCGGTTTACCCTACACCCACATCTGTGCTGCCTTTTGCAGCAAATGCACAATCTTTTGTAAGCTTCTTTTTTTACTGTTCATCTCTCAATGGTATTGCTTCAGCAATAGCACTTTATGAGAGACTAGAGTCTTGACTCGTTGTTGTATGGTGAAATGAAAGCTGGCAAAGAAAGTGGCGACCCTTTATAATACCCTATAAAGTCACACAGATAAAACTACATCCTATGAAAGAAAACGTCTTGCTCAACAAGGCGCTTTGCATCTTAATGCTCGGTTTATTGAGCAGTCAGAATGCAATTGCTCAGCCAGGAAAAAATGGTGTAGCTACCATTACTGCTGCCGGTACTACGGTAAATACGTATACCAATGTAACAGCTAACATTGCAGCCGCTTCTACCTCTATAACGGTGGCCAATAGTGCCCTTACCGGCGGTGCTTTTGGTGCTACCGCTTTATCTGCAGGAGACTATATATTAATTATTCAACCGCAAGGAGCAACAATTGATGCGACCAATACAGCGGCTTATGGCGGAGTGCTGGCTTTCAACGGTGCAGGTTTGTATGAGTTTGCCTGTGTAAGTGCGGTACCCAACGCCACTACAATTACATTGGCTGCGCCTACGGCAAATGCCTACACTACAGTGGGTAAAACACAGGTGGTTCGTATTCCCCGATATACAACGCTTACTGTAAACGCAGGGGCCTCTATTGTAGCCCCGGCTTGGAACGGTACAACCGGTGGTGTAGTAGCCATAGAAACCACGGGTGCAGTTACCCTAAACGGTACTCCATCTATTAATGTAAATGGTCTTGGTTTCAGAGGAGGAGTATTGGACAACAGCTCCAGCGCATCATCAACGGCTATTGTTACCACTTATCGGTCTACCCTTGCTACCGACGGTGCAGAGAAGGGGGAAAGTATAGCAGGGTTTCAGGCAGAATATGATGCCTTAAACGGACGCTACGGCCGGGGTGCCCCTGCCAATGGCGGCGGCGGTGGCAATACCCACAACGCTGGTGGCGGCGGTGGCTCCAACGGCAACAATGGTATTGCCTACACCGGAAACGGAAACCCAAGCACCAGCACAGCCTCATGGGCAAATGCATGGAATCTTGAATCAGCTGGCTTTGCAACATCTGCCTCCTCTGGTGGCGGTCGTGGTGGCTATACTTATGGTAATTCCAATCAGGATGCATTAACGATAGCACCGGGAGCGACAGCTTGGGGTGGCAACAGGAGGCAGAATGTAGGCGGTTTTGGTGGCCGTCCGCTCACCGATTTTGGTACCCGCATTTTCTTTGGCGGCGGCGGTGGTGCCGGCGATGCCAATAGCAATGCTGGTGGTGCCGGTGGCGCTGGTGGTGGTGCCATTTTTCTAATTGCCGGAGGCAATGTAACCGGTGCGGGTGCTATTACTGCCAATGGTGCAGCCGGTGCCAATTCTACCGGAAGCCACAACGATGCCCCCGGTGGCGGTGGCGGCGGCGGCTCTGTAGTTATTTACAACCGTGCAGGTAGCGTAGCCAATACCATCACATTACAGGCAAATGGCGGAGCCGGTGGCAACCAACTTATTACAAGCAATGAAAGTGAAGGCCCCGGCGGTGGCGGCGGTGGTGGTTACATTGGCATTACCTCAGGTACACCTGCCCGTACTGTTGCTGGTGGTGCAAATGGTAATACTACATCTACTTCGGTTACAGAATTTACCCCAAATGGTGCTACCGTTGGTGCTGGGGGCTCTCTTCTTACGTACACACCTGTAGGTAGTTTATTTATACCTGTAAGTGGTACCGTGTTTAACGATGCCAACGGACAAACGGATGCACTCGTAAATGGAACTGGTACAAATCTGAGCAGCGCTTTATACATTTCTGCAGTGCAAAGTGCAGTTGTAATAGCTACAGTACCTGTTCAGGCAAATGGCACTTACAGTTTTGCTGCTCTGGCACCTGGTACGTACAACTTTGTGTTACATAATAATGCATCAGGACAGGCTACTACTGCGCTGCCAGCAGGCGTTGTAAATACGGCAGAAGGCAGTGCCTCTTCAGGAGATGGAACTATCAATGGCATCATTATCAGCACAACATCTTGTGCAGCACTAACCAATTTGAACTACGGCATCAACCGTCGGCCGGTGGCCAATAACTACAACACCAGTGGCTGGAGTCTGCCTCCTGGCAATTCCCTCGAAAATGTGCCCAGTTCAGCTTTCTCTGGTAGTGATGCTGAAGATGGCACCTATGCCAACAACCTCAACGGGCGTACAGTTACGCTGAATCCTGCAGTAGGAGGTACTTTGTATTATTTCGATGGATCATTATATGTGCCGATTACAAGTGCTACTGTCATAAGCAATTTTAATAACGACAATGTGTACATTGATCCTACAGCAAATGTTGGGCCTACTACAGTATCCTTTAGTTTTCTGGTGAGAGACAATGCAGGCTTTGACAATGCTATACCAGCTCAGGTGAATATGACTTTCTCTGTATTGCTTCCTGCTACCGGTTTGACACTATCGGGCAGTTATGCAAATGGGAAAGTGCAGCTGCGTTGGCAAACACTTACCGAACAGCAAACACGTTCATTTGCAGTAGAAATGAGTTACGATGGTGTTTTGTTTCAGCAGGCAGGCCTTGTAGCTGCAGCTGGCAACAGCAATGCCTTGCGTAAATACCAGTTTGATACCAACAAACCTGCCGGACAAAAATGGTACTTCCGCATACGCCTCACCGATGCGGATGGTAGTGTGAGCTACAGCAATATTATCAGCCTGACTGCATCTGCAACCGCTTCTGCCAAGGTAGGCATGTTGCCCAATCCTGCCCGTCAGTCCGTGTGGGTGTCGGGGCTTGCAAAAGCAAAAGAAATATCGGTGCTGGCCATGAATGGTATGCAATTGAAAAGAATAGCAGTTACTGCCGAAAACATGCAGGTAGATGTTTCAGCATTGGCTACTGGTGTGTACATACTACAAGTAGCTTTTGCCGATGGTAGTAAAGAAGTAGTGAAACTATACAAGCAATAAAGCAACGCTTGACAGCTTGTGAAGAGGGCAGGCTATTCCAAATAAACTTAGCCTGCCTGTAGTTGGGCAATTGGTGTTTGAAGATCACGATCCAAAGCTGACCAATGTCATGTATTGAAATGGAAAGAGGGGGGATGTTTGCATCGTAATGTTATGTTAGCAAAATACTGACCTGCATACATGATGCACTTTTTGCACTATCGGTAAAAGGAGGATGAATAAACCCCCTTTTCGTATTGCAACTTCCCCGGTAAAAAAAGCAATATACACACTCTAGTCAGCAGGTTACTCATATCAGCCGGAGGCCGAAGTATGGTTTTTCTGCTTTTTATGGGATGTAGTTGCTGAGATTGATAATGAAAAAAGAATCATGATGTACAAAATAATATTTAGCCATCGAGTTTTCAGGGCCTGTAATCCAAAATTGAATTGTATGAAGCGAAATCAACATCAACGCTCCTTTTTTTGGGTGCTATTCATAGCACTCTTCAGTACTGTTATGCAGGGCTACGCCCAAGCTGGCAAAGAAGGTGCCAGAACAGTAACCACCGCTAACACGGTGCTCAACACCTACACCCGGGTTTCTGCCAACGCAGCAGCTGGTACTACTACCCTCACGGTAGCGAGTAGTGCCCTCAATGGTGGTGCTTTTGCAGGTAACCTTGCCGCCGGAGACTACATTATGATCATGCAAATGCAGGGGGCTACCATCAATACCGGAAATACGGTAGACTATGGGAGCATTTTAAGTTATAACAGTGCAGGCTTGTATGAGTTTGTATGCGTTGCCTCGGTGCCCAATGGCACAACCATCAATGTAACTACTCCTTTGATTAATAGCTACACTGCAGCCGGGCATACTCAAGTGGTGCGTATACCTCGGTTTACTACACTTACTGTAAGTGGTTCCGGTAGCATTACCGCACCTGCATGGAATGGCAATACGGGTGGTATAGTGGCATTAGAAACAACGGGATTGGTTACATTATCTACTTCACCAGCAATTAATGTAACGGGCTTA
Organism: Bacteroidota bacterium; assembly: GCA_020161435.1. Taxonomy (GTDB): domain Bacteria; phylum Bacteroidota; class Bacteroidia; order Chitinophagales; family Chitinophagaceae; genus Phnomibacter. The sequence continues at coordinate 144,255 of JAIUNV010000006.1, forward strand.
GGTTTCAGAGGAGGTGTGTTGGATAATAATTCAAGTTCTAATGGTGCTATTGTTACCAGTACCTACAGAACCGCCAGTAGTAATGATGGTGCCGAAAAAGGAGAAAGTATTGCTGGCTTTCAAACAGAATATGATGGATTGAACGGACGTTACGGCCGCGGTGCGGCAGCCAATGGCGGCGGCGGTGGTAATGGCCACAATGCCGGTGGTGGTGGTGGTGCTAATGGTAACAACAGCGTTACATGGACAGGTATGGGCAACCCTAGTACATCAACGGCCAACTGGGCCAATGCCTGGAACCTCGAAACTGCAGGTTTTGCAACTTCTACCTCCAGCGGTGGTGGCCGCGGTGGCTATTCTTTTGCGTCAAGCAATCAGAATGCATTAACCGTAGCACCCGGCAACAGCAGTTGGGGTGGCGATTACAGAGATAATGTAGGTGGCCTCGGCGGCCGGCCTTTGAGTGTAACTGGCGACCGTTTGTTCCTGGGCGGCGGCGGCGGTGCCGGCGATGCCAATAATAGTGCCGGTGGTGCCGGTGGTGCTGGCGGCGGACTGGTAATAATAAAAGCAGGCGGAGGAGTAACCGGAACTGGTAGTATTGTAGCCAGTGGTAATGCAGGTGGCAGTACCACGGGTAGCCACAATGATGCTCCGGGCGGTGGCGGCGGCGGCGGTTCCATTGTAATTGACGCTACCACTGGGTCAGTGGCCAATACCATTACACTCACAGCCAACGGTGGTGCCGGTGGTAATCAGCTCATCACCAACGACGAAAGCGAAGGCCCCGGTGGTGGTGGTGGCGGTGGCTATATTGCCATTACAGCTGGTACACCTACCCGCAATATTGCAGGTGCAGCCAACGGAATTACTAATTCAAATGGCGTTACAGAATTTACACCTAACGGTGCTACCAGAGGAGCCAGTGGCCTAAGCACAACATACACAAGAGCTTCATCGCTGGTAGCTACAACTGCTGCTGCCGGTTCAGATATTACTGCTTGTCCAACTGCCATTATTTTGGCTGGTAATACACCCGCCTCCGGAGTGGGAACATGGACCTTTATCAGCGGTCCCACTGGTTCTTCTTTTGCCAATGCAAATCTTGCAACGACAGCAGTCAACGGTGCTAAATTCGGAACCTATGTTTTCCGCTGGACCATTGTTGCCCCTAACTGCCAAACCACTTTTGATGATGTAACGGTTTTTGCTTTCTGTAATTCAGACAATGATGGATTAGCAGATAATATTGATATTGATGACGATAACGATGGTATTCCTGACGTAACAGAAAATGGCGGCTACGATCCTTTTGCCGACGGCGATAGCGACAATATTCCCAATTACCTCGATACCACACCGGGCACGGGTTTGCCCGCATTTGTTGACGCAAATAGCGACGGCATCAACGATGCGTATGACGCCGATAAAGACGGCGTTATCAATAGCCTCGATTTGGATAGTGATAACGACGGCATACCCGATATTGTAGAAGCAGGTGGTGTAGATACCAACGGCGATGGCCGTGTGGATGTATTTGCTGATAGTGATAACGATGGCCTTGCCAACTTGTACGATGTATCAACAGGTGGTAATGCGATTGCCAATGCCGATAGCGATGGCGATGGCATTAAAAATATTTACGACTTAGACAGCGATAATGATGGCATACCCGATGTGGTAGAAACCGGTGGCACCGATGCCAATGGCGATGGCCGCATAGATGGTTTTACCGACGCCGATGGCGATGGTCTGAGCCAGCAGGTAGATGGCGATACCAATAACGATGGCACTGCAGAAAATTCAGCCAACGCATTGCTCCTTACCGGCCCCGATGCCAACAGCAACGGTGTGCCCGATAGCTACCCCATAGTTACAAAAGCCAACAGCGACAGAGACAATTTGCCCAACTACCTCGACCTGGATAGTGACAATGATGGCCTTCAAGACATTAAAGAAGCCGGCGGTACTGATGCCAACAACGATGGTAGAGTAGATGGATTTACTGACACCGATGCAGATGGTTTTAGCCAAAACGTAGATGGTGATACCAACAATGATGGCACTGCCGAAAACACAGCCAATGCACTACTTACCACCGGCCCCGATGCCAACAACAATGGTGCACCTGATAATTACCCCAATGATAATATTGACGGTACCGGCCGCCCCAACCCCTACGATATCGATAGTGATGATGATGGCCTGGTAGACGTTATAGAAATGGGCGGTACCGACAGCGACCGCAATGGTGAAATAAACCCTGCTGGTGGCGGTGCCTGGGCCGATACCGATGGCGATGGCTGGAGCGACCTGACTGATGCCAGCAACGGTGGTACGGCACTCTCTCCCGGCGATAAAGACCTCGATGGAAAACTCAACTACCTCGATCTGGATAGCGATAATGATGGTGTACTCGACAACTGGGAAGCACTTTTCTATAGCCTGTCCGATCCGAATCAGGATGGTAAATTGGATGTGGCCGGCGTATTTGTAGACACTGATGGTGATGGCCTTGGAGATGCCCTCGACCCATGGAATGACCTCACCAACGCTGAGTATACACCGGGTAAAATCAACGTTACTACAACCGCTAATACTCCATACAATGCCGACCGCGATGGTGACGGACTCATCAACGTGTACGACCTTGATATAGATAACGACGGTATTGTAGACAACATCGAAGGGCAACCTACCCAAGGCTGGGTAGCTCCAACCGGCCTCGACCACGATGGTGACGGAGTGGACAATGCCTATGATGTTGATTTTAGTGCCAGCAGCCATCCGGCCGGGTATGTAAATACCGATGGTGGTAGTGCTGCCGACTATGCTGATACTGATGCTGACAACGATGGTTTCCGCGACATCCGTGAAAACTTCCTCGGACCAAGCAGTGATGGCAAAGTGCCGCCGGGCGTGTTAGACCCCAGCGAAATTGATGCTAACAATGATGGCGTACTTGATCTTTCCGCATTTACCGATGCAGACAATGATGGTATTGCTGACATTTTCGATTTGGTATCTGGCATTGGTACAGCCAACAATATCAACAACAACCAAACGCCCCTCAGCATGCCCAACCTGCAAAACCCTGCAGCAGGCAGCAACAGAGACTGGCGGGAAGCACCCGATAGCGATTTGGATGGTATTACCGATGACATAGACCTGGACGACGATAACGATGGCATACTCGATACCGTAGAAGGCACAGTCGATACTGATTTAGATGGCTGGCCCAACTACCTCGATCTGGATAGCGACAATGATGGTATACCCGACGTACTGGAAGCTGGCGGTTCAGATCCGGATGATGACGGATTCCCGGGTGTATACAATGGATCAACCGTGAATGGTGCGGCTTATGCTGTATTGGTAGATGCCAACGGTTTGCCACTGGTACTCAGTGGTACACCGCTTTCACCAGCTAATTTTGATGGCGACCTGCTGCCAGATTTTCTTGATTTGGACAGCGATAACGACGGTATTGCCGATGTAGTAGAAGCTTTTGGCCCCACTGCCGATGCGGATGGTGATGGGCAAATTGGTGCAGATATCTTTATCGATATTGATGCAGATGGTATTAACGATTTGGCCGATGAAATCAATAGCCTTTCTTACGGGGGCACATTGCCTGGTGGCACTGCTGTTACCGTGTTGGATACTGATGCCGATGGCAACGCCAACTACCTCGACCGCGATAGCGATAACGACGGTATTGCAGATGTAATTGAAGCCGGTGGCCCCGATGCCGACGGAGATGGTGTAATTGGCACTGGTCCAATCACAGATACTGATGGCGATGGCATTTCTGACTTAACGGACGTCCATGCTGGATCGGGCGGCACCCCTCTGCCAACACCCGATAGCGATGGCGATGGCATTGTAAACTACCTCGATTTGGATAGCGACAACGATGGCATTACCGACGTGATAGAAGCCGGCGGAACCGATGCCGATGGCAATGGACAAATTGGTACCGGCACCGGCACAGGTATTACAGATACTGATAATGATGGGCTGGCCGATGTCGTGGACGGTGCTGCTTTACCATTAACCAACAGCGATGCTGATGCTAAACCCAACTACATTGATATTGATAGCGACAATGATGGTATTGTAGACAACATTGAAGGACAAAGTACCGCTGGTTATATTGCTTACTCAGCTACAGATACGGATGGTGATGGTATTGCAGACGCTTTTGATAACACCGTAGGCTTTGGCGGCAATGGTATTACACCTGTAAATACCGATGGTACCGGCAACCCCGATTATCTGGATGCAGATGCCGACGATGATGGCCGCACCGACCGCCTCGAAGGTTGGGATACCAATGGCAACGGCATTATTGATGGTAGCGAAACGGCCTACACAGGTACCACTGATGCCGATGGCGATGGCCTGCTGGATGAATACGACAGCAACGATGCACTCATCAATCCATCCAATGGTACTACACCTGCCAGCTACCCCGATGCTCAAAACCCCGGTGGTGATAAAGACTGGCGCCAAACCCTGACTTACGTAACCATTTCAGGTTCTGTTATCAACGACTATGATGGTACCAAAACCCTCACCGGAAGTGAAACGGTGCTGAATGGCACCAACAGTGGTGGCGGATTATTGGCCGGTGCTGTATTGTATGTAAATATGATTGGCCCCGATGGCAATGTTGTGGCCGTAGCTCCCGTACAAGCCGATGGCTCGTACAGTGTCACTACTGTGCCTGCTATTGCTGCCAACCTTGAGTTCCAACTGAGCACAACCATGGGAGTTGTGGGCAATGCCAAACCTGCTACTACACTGCCAACCGGCTGGGCAGCAACGGGTGAAAACAAAAACGGTTATGGTGGCGCTGCCGATGTTGTGAACAATGCAGAACTTCCATTTACGGCAAGCACTACCGGTTTCGGCAACTTCATTTTCGGCCTCGATCGTAAGCCTGTAGCAACGGCACAAAACGACCTGATTGGTGTAGGCCTCGATGTGGGTGAAACTTACGATTTGGATAATAACCCACTGGCGGCCACCGATGCTGAAGATGGTACATTAGGAACGGGTAGCACATTTATGATTACTACACTGCCACCTGCTGCCGATGCTACACTCAACTATAACGGTGTAGACATAACCACACCAAATTTTGTCATTACCAATTATGATCCTGCCAAGTTGAACATCCGTTTCAACCAGCTGGGCGTATTGTCTACCAGTTTTGGTTACACTGCAATAGATGCAGCAGGTGTACCGGGCGATGCAGTAATTTACAACATGGTATTAGGTGTTGCGCTGCCCGCTACGGGCTTACAACTGCAGACCAGCGTAAACAACCAGCAGGTATTGCTGCAGTGGTCTACGCTTACGGAGCAGCAAACAGCTTACTTCGAAGTAGAACTGAGCTACAACGGTACCAGCTTTACAAAACTGACACAGGTTGCTGCCGCTGGCAACAGCAATACACTGCGTAAATACCAATACGTGACTGGCAAACCTGCCGGCACCCAATGGTACTATAGAGTGAAGCTGGTGGATAAAGATGGCAAAGTGAGCTACAGTAATGTGGTGGTGCTTTCGGGTAATGGCAATGCTGGTCAGATAGCAATATTGCCCAACCCGGCTACAGCCAAAGTGCTGGTAACCGGTTTAGCTAATGCAAGGCAATTGCTGCTGAGCAATGCTGCCGGTGCCGTACTGCAAAAACATACGGTAACCGCTGCGCAAATGACGATAGATGTGGCACAGCTACCTGCAGGGCTTTACCTGTTGCAAGTGCTGCAGACCGATGGCCGAATTCAAGTATTCAAACTGATGAAACGCTAATCAGCAAAAAAGAGCAACCATATCGGTTGCTCTTTTTTGTATGTGTTTGACTGCTTACTATCGAAGTGCTTGTTGCGCAGCATTGATCCATTGGCGTTGAAATTTCTTCTCCGTACCGGAGAGGTGTTGTTTTTCATCTGCCATTTGTTGCCAAATCTGACGGGCCTCTTGCTCTCTGCCATGCTCGTTGAGCATCATGCCGTATTGATAGCGGGCTTCGTAGTTGGCAAACTTGCCGCTCATTTTTTTAAACTCTGCTTCTGCTGCCGGTACCTGTCCCACTTTACCAAGTGCCATGGCATAGGCCACATGGGCGCTGCTGCGTGCAAACTGAGGAACCTGTAAAATTTTTTGAGCAGCAGATATGGTTTTGTCGTATTGCTGTATGCTGGCATAGGCCAGGCACAACTGCATCAGTACATGCTCGTTTTCTGAAAAGTTACCTGTAAGACTGGCTTCGTAAATGTCAATGGCTTTAACCGTCATGCGGGCTTGCAGATAAGCATCGGCCAGCAAAATGCGGTTTTGAAAGGTGTCGGCAAAGCGCAGCCGTTCTTCTAACTTGCGGATATGGCCAGTAGGCTTGATGACGGTAACAACGCCAGATTGAACTTGCTGTAAATCTCCGCGGCTAAACATTTCTGAAAAAATGTAAATGAGTGCCCCGATGAACGGCAGAAAAATGATGATCCACAACCATTTTTGTTGGGTGCCTTTTTTGATAGAGTGCCAAACACAAACGGCTTGCAGCACTATGGTTATGATGTAATACAAGCTGTATTCGCCGAAAAACATAATAGGAGTTTTACACTTTTTTTTGAAATCAAAACAATATTAAAGCAGACCAGACAATATTTATAAACTCTTTTGCTTGTAGGGTATTTGACTGTGGGGCATCACTGAAATGTTGATATATATTTGAAGTATGGCAAAGTTCCTTTTTGTAATACTCTTTATTGGTGGAATATCCATGTCATTTGGATTCATCAATAAATCTGAGGGTGCTGGAAATGGCATCAGTGTTTCTGATTCTTCAGCTAATCCTTTGGTTAGCTATGGAGAATATGTGTTTCGAAGAGACAATTGCATTAAGTGCCATTCATTTTCACAGAGTAATTTGCCTGGCATCATTAGTTTGGATGGATTTGGAGGAAAGTATCCTTTGTCTTGGCTGTATAACTATCTAACTACTCCTCAGGCGATTAAGCCGGGTTCAATAAAAATTTCACTTGATCATCTGGAAAATGCCGCTTTGAATAAGTCAACATTTATGTACGAAGTATCACAGAAAAATCCAGATGACTGGTGGCAACTGATTCGTGAGGCAAATACAGTTAAAGATGCTTTGGCAAAGGATTTTATTCGATTAAAGGGTTTGCCAGAAATATTGGCATTGATTGCATATTTAAATCAAATACCACCAAGTGAAGCATTGCAACTAAAAATAGCACAGTGGGAAAAGGAATCTAATGAAAGAGGAGAACAGTGGAAAATAATGATTGAAGACCCAAACACCGAAGTATATAAGGTAATAAAAGCAAAAGGGAGTGTGGCAAAAGGCAAAATACTTTTTCAAGACAATTGTACTCCCTGCCATGGAAGAGAAGGAGAGGGGAATTCCATCGGCCCTGACTTAACAGACAATATTTGGATTCACGGAGGTAGTGATAAGGCAATTTTAACTACAATCTATTTCGGAAAAACTGAAAAAGGCATGCGTCCTTGGAATAATGATTTTTCCACCGAACAGATTGGCCAGATAGTCGCCTACATAAAGTCTTTAGAAGACAAAAAAAGGTACATTCTATAAAATTCTGTTTTCCAGTACATGGGTATTAAACCTTGGCTAAGAGCCCAATTGTTGGAATTTTATTTGCAAGAATCGAATCGGGTTTGTTCCTCACAAAAAAGGAGTGCTTAGTTTTCTGAGGTCCGGTATTGCGGTTGTGCCCAAGGGCTGCGCTGCCTGAAACATGGCCCCGCAGGGGCCAGCCCCGACGCTTCGGTCGGGGCCGCAGCGAAGCGGAGTGTGAAAGGGAGCGAACCGCAGCCGGGATATGCACAGCTGTCCACAGCCCCGCCGAATTACCCTTCGGCATTCCCGCTGGCATGGGTTACATTTGCGGCTCATTATCGAGCCTTCACAAACTTTTTCATGGAAATAAACAGCGCCACGCTTCAGCAACTCCGGATTACGGAAGCGGAATATGAACTGATTAAGGAAAAAATGGGCCGTACGCCCAACTTCAATGAACTCTGCGCCTTCAGCGGCATGTGGAGCGAACATTGCAGCTACAAAAACAGCATCAAATGGTTGAAAACCCTGCCCCGCGACGGTGGCCGTATGCTGGTAGCTGCGGGTGAAGAAAACGCCGGTCTGATGGACATTGGCGATGATTGGGGCGTGGTGTTTAAGATAGAAAGCCACAACCACCCCAGTGCCATCGAACCTTTTCAGGGAGCTGCTACAGGTGTGGGCGGCATTCACCGCGATATTTTTACCATGGGTGCACGCCCCATTGCTGCGCTGAACAGCCTGCGCTTTGGCAACCTGAACGAGAAGAAAACCCAATGGTTGCTGGGCGGCGTGGTGCATGGCATTGGACACTATGGCAACTGCTTTGGTGTACCTACCGTAGGCGGCGAAATTTATTTTGAGCAGAAATATCACACCAATCCGCTGGTAAATGCCATGAGTGTGGGCATTGTAAAAGCGGGTGAAACCGTGAGTGCCACAGCAGAAGGCGTGGGCAACCCCGTGTTTTTTGTGGGTAGCGCTACGGGTAAAGACGGCATCGGTGGTGCCAGCTTTGCCAGTGCCGACATTACCGAAGAGAGTGCTCAAGACCTGCCGGCCGTGCAGGTGGGCGACCCCTTTCAGGAAAAGAAATTGCTGGAAGCCTGCCTGGAAGTAATAAAAACCGGTGCCGTGGTAGGCATGCAGGACATGGGTGCTGCTGGCATTATTTGCTCTACGGCCGAAATGAGTGCCAAGGGCAAAAGCGGTATGCGCATCGACCTCGACAAAGTGCCTACCCGCCAGGCCAATATGAAAACCTGGGAACTGCTGCTGAGCGAAAGCCAGGAACGTATGTTGCTGGTGGCAAAAAAAGGTCAGGAAGAGGCCATTTTGAAGGTGTTTGAAAAATGGGACCTGCCCTGCAGCAATATTGGCGAAGTGACTGACGATGGTTTGCTTAGCTTTTACATGCATGGCCAGCTGGAAGCACAGATTGAAGCGGAAATATTGGTACTGGGCGGCGGTGCGCCACAATACACCCGTGAATACACCGAGCCAAAATACCTGGCACAGGTCAATGCTTTTGATCAATCAACTGTAGCCGAACCTGCTGATTTGAAAGCGGTGGCAGAAAAGCTGGTGACCATCCCCAACATTGCCAGCAAACGTGCCGTGTACGTACAGTACGACAGCATGGTAGGTACGGGCAATACCCAAACCAATGCGCCAAGTGATGCGGCTGTGGTACTGGCCAAGCCAAGTAATAAAGCACTCGCAGTAACCACGGATTGTAACAGCCGCTATGTGTTTGCCGATCCATACAAAGGAGCCATGATTGCCGTAGCCGAAGCTGCCCGCAATATTGTGTGCAGTGGTGGTGAGCCGTTGGGTGTCACCAACTGTCTCAACTTTGGTAATCCTTATGACCCCGAAGTGTACTGGCAGTTTGTAAACGCCATTAAAGGCATGGGCGATGCTTGTAGAAAATTCAATACACCGGTAACGGGTGGCAACGTGAGCTTTTACAACCAGAACCCCGACGGACCGGTGTATCCAACACCCACCATTGGTATGGTAGGCCTGCTGGAAAATGTGAACGATAAAATGACGCTTGACTTTAAGCAGGCAGGCGATGTGATTGTACTGCTGGGTAAAAGCAGCAACGACATCAACAGCAGCGAATACCTGCATAAAATGCATGGCGTAGAGTTTAGTCCTGCACCGCAGTTTGAGCTGGAAGAAGAATTCCATTTGCAAAAAGTATTGGCCGACCTCATCAAAAACAAACTCATTAGCAGTGCACATGATGTGAGTGAAGGTGGTTTGTTTATCACTTTGTGCGAAAGTGCTTTCTGGAACAATCTTGGTTTTGATGTCAACACAAATGCATCAGTACGCAAAGATGCTTTCCTGTTTGGTGAAGCACAAAGCCGTGTAGCGGTAACCGTAAAAAAGGATGCTTTGGCTACGCTGGAAGAAGCCCTGCAAAGCCATGGCCAGCACTACGAGGTTATTGGTGAAGTAACCAGCGGCGACATAATTGTTGACGCCGCCAGCTGGGGTACTATTGAGGCTTGGAAAGAAAAATACGACAATGCTATTGCCAACCTGCTGAAGGGGCACGAGAGTGAGCATGCATTGAGTGCGTTGTAAAATATGAACTGGTAAAACAATGACGCCTGTTGCTGTAAAGTGACAGGCGTTTTTTATAGTTGAATGCACAGGTTTTCCAGGCATTCCTCTTCAGTCAGTTCTTTTACTTCGCCGGGCTGTAAACCTTGCAGCGTAAGGTTTTCGATGCTGATGCGGATGAGTCGCTTGCAAGGATGCCCAATGCCTTTTACCATTTTGCGTACCTGGTGAAACTTGCCTTCGGTGAGGGTGATGAGCAGCCAACTGTGCGGAATATAAAAGGATAACTCACCTGCATTGCTGATGTAAATTTCAGGATGAGCAATGCGTTCTACCAAACAGGGTTGTGTGGTATAAATGCTATCGTTGGTATGGCTTATGCCAATGCCATCCCGCAGCAGTTCAATTTTTACATCGGGCACTTCATACTTTACCTGCACCAAATAGCTACGTGTATGCGGGGTGCTGCCTTCAAACAGCAACCTGGTGATGCGTTTGTTGGTGGTGAGCAGCAGCAGGCCTTCGGAGTCTTTATCTAAGCGGCCAATGGCGTGGGTGCCTTCAGGAAAATCGAAATCTAAATCGCCCAACAGCCTCACATCATGGCTGCTCACAAATTGCGAAACCATGTTGCGGGGTTTGTGGATGATGAAATAACGATGCGGGCACAATTCCATAGGAGCTTCCTTTTGCAGCGAATGTACCAACTACCCGTTGTAGCATGGTATACTAATTACTGCCGAAGAGTACCTGAATGCCCGCTGCAATTTGTACGGAAGCACCTTGCGACACAGTCATTTTTTTGATGGTTGTGTTTGCTGTGATAATGGGATAGCGGGGTCTGCCGGCAGGAATCACAATATGCTTTCCAGCGTCGGGCAGGCCATTGCTCCAGTTGCTGGCGTCAAACCAGTTGGTACTTGTATTGCCTGTCCATTGTGTTTCGTCGTTGCTGGCTGCAAAGGGTACTGTCCATACTTCAAGGCTGTATTGCGGCGTATTGGCAGTAAAAAAAAGATGAGTATTTGTAGCAACCATATTGTTGATGTTGGAGCTGGAGCTGCCGGGGAAAATATCCAGCACCAAATTGGTGCCTGCAGCAGTGCCATCAGTTTTCCAAAGCTCCCGGCCTTCGGCAGTTGTGGTGGCTATAAAATAAATGTCGTTGCCCGCAATGGTCAACAGATCTGGCGAAGAACCTGTGGCACCGGGAACAATATCTTTTACCAAAAAAGTGCCGGCAGGTGTGCCATCTGTTTTGAACAGTTCTGAACCTTTGGTGCCATTAGATGTGGTGAAATATAAAGTATCGTTTCTAATCAACTTTAATCCTGCACCACCACTGCCTGTTCCGGGTATCATATCTAGTGCAATAACGGTACCTGCAGTTGTGCCATCTGTCTTCCACAATTCGCTGCCTGTAGTGGGTTCGGTAGCAGAAAAATACAATACGTTGCTAGCTGCAAGAAACTGTCCCGGCTGACTAGATGCGGTTCCTGGATTGATATCTTTCAACATAATGGTGCCGTTGGCTGTGCCATCCGATTTCCATATTTCAAATCCGCTATTGGCCGCACCATTGGTAGCCGTATAGTATAGGGCTCCCTGAAAATCGTACAATACTTTTCCTGATGTAAATGAAATGCCGTCTCCCGTTCCTTCGTTCATGTCTTTTACCATTACAGTGCCATTGCTGGTGCCGTCTGTTTTCCAAAGTTCACGGCCATTGGCAGCAGAGGTTGCTACAAAAAAAGCTGATTGTTGAGTATGGTAAAACTGATGGGCGTACTGTTGGCTGTACCCGGATTGATGTCTTTTACCAATACGGTTCCTGCATCTGTGCCATCGGTTTTCCAAAGCTCTCTGCCTTCTGCAGCAGTAGCAGCAGAAAAATAAATTGCGCCATTGAAGGCAAAGAATTCTCTCGGCTCTGAATGTCCGGATGGATTGATGTTTTTAATCTGAACCGTGCCTTCACTGGTACCATCTGTTTTCCAGAGTTCCATGTCTTGTACTTCGCCAGTCCAAGAGAAGTATACAGTACCATTGATGTTGGTAATGAAGGAAGGCGTATTGAAGTTTATTTGAGGTGGGGATAATACAGCAGGTTCTTTTACAAAACGGGTGTTGGCTTCTGTGCCATCACTTTTCCAAACACCAGCGCCTTTACGATAATCATTTGCAATAAAAAATACTTCATTGCCTAGGGTGATAAGTTGATTTGCTGCAGATTGATCTGTTCTTGCGTTGATGTCTTTTAATAATGTAGTGCCCTGTGCAGTGCCGTTGCTAATGCGTGGTTCAATATTAAAGTCTGCATCGTTGGCGCCAAATATTACGTTACTACCCAATGCAGTCATAGGCGTTATGTTACTTGTTGTAGTTCCAGTGTATATATCTTTCACTAATACGGTGCCTTGCACAGTGCCATCACTTTTGCACAACTCCTGCCCGATAGCTGCACTCACAGTGGCCCGAAAGAAAACAGTGCCACCAGCATTGATAAGAAATGAAGGGGAAGTGTTGACAACGGCGTCAACCGGTAATTGTATCGTTCCTGCATTTGTGCCATCACTTTTCCAAAGACTATTGTTGGCGGCTGCATCTGTAGCTGTAAAAAAGATGTGATTGTTGACTACTGTTATTCTGTCTGGATTGCTGCCGCCGGCAGTGTTGATGTCCTTTACCAAAACTGTACCAGCTTCTGTACCATCGCTTTTCCAAAGTTCATTGCCGTTGATGCCATCGTTGGCTGCAAAATAAAGTAAGCCATATACGGCAGTAAGTGCTCCTGGCGATGAGGAATTAGCGCCTGTTTGTATGTCTTTCACCATCACTGTTCCTGCTTCTGTACCATCCGATTTCCAAAGCTCTTGGCCATTTTCTGTAGCGCCGTTGGTAGCAGAAAAATACAAAGTGCCATTTACGTTGGTGAGGTTCTGCGGATTAGACGTGGTGCTACCGGCAATAATGTCTTTTACCATAACGGTTCCTGCGCTTGTGCCATCACTTTTCCATATTTCTCTGCCATTGACAGTAGTGCTGGCAGTAAAGTATAATGTGCCGTTTACATTCACCAGATTGTCCATGGCAGTGCCGATGTTGCCGGCTGTAATGTCTTTTACCATTACGGTTCCGGCATCGGTGCCATCACTTTTAAACAATTCTTGTCCTGTAGTAGAGGTAGTGGCTCTAAAAAAAAGTGTGCCGTTTACATTGGTAAGAAGCGATGGCGCAACGCCGGTAAATTGTTTTACAATTACTGTTCCTGCTTCTGTGCCATCACTTTTCCATAATCGTATCGAACTCGTTGGGCTACTCTGCGTAAAAAACAATGTTCCGTTTACGTTTGTCAACGATTGAATATTGGGGTCGGTAGTTTGGGTCGGTATCAAATCTTTTACCAGCACCGTGCCTTCTGCGGTGCCATCTGTTTTAAATAAACATCGTCCTCTGTCTGGATCTTCCGCCACAAAAAACACCACATTGCCAACAGTGGTAAAACTAGAAGCCCCCGATGAAAATGACCGGTTGTTGATGTCTTTTAATACTTGTGGTATTTGACCAATACTATTGATGACAAGCAACAACAAGAAGGATGCAAACCAAAATGTACGCATGGTAAAAGAGTGTTGGAGTTGAAAAATCAGCAGGAAAAATATTGGCGGGTAAGCATCCTGTAGTAGCAATAAGCATTGTGCATGCTTGCTGCTACTACAGGTGTAGTGTGCATGAAAATGGTGTGGGTTGTTTGTTATCGGACAATCACTATTTTTTGTGTTTCTATGCTGTTTTTGCTTTGCATGTGCAGGCTGTAATGCCCGGCGCTTAAGTGTGATACAGGTATTTGCAGTGCGTTTCCTGCTACGGTTGTTGCAAATACAATTTTACCGGCAGCATCAATCAGCGTAATTTTTTCAGTACCAGATAATCCTGCAATCCGGATAAATGCATTAGCAGGGTTAGGATACACCTGTATGCTACTGTTGGCATTGAGCTGTACTTTTTGTACCTGCGACAACAACTGCTTTCCATCCACATCTTGCTGGCGAATGCGATAGTACCATGTACCATTGCCGGGTTGTACATCGGTGTACTCGTATGTGCTGCTACTATTATTGTTGCACACAACCTGGCTGATAGCTACAAATTGATTGCCGTTGTTGCTTCTTTCTATGATATATTTTTTACAATCGCTTTCGTTAGCTGTTTGCCATTTCAGTTGTACATCTTTTTGCTTGGCTATTGCAGAAAAACTTACCCATGTAACGGGCAACGGATTGGTGCCACCTGTTTTATTGGCCAATACAAAATCGCTAAAGCTGCTGAATGAACCACTGGTAATGGTGCCTGGTGCAGCACCTGTAGCCGTACCGCCAATGTCAATCCATGCATTTGCACCGTCATCTTTTAAGATGGTGAGGTTGGATGGATCATTTACGCCGTCATCACTTCCATACGGCAATGTAACCTGATAATCGCTGCCGTTATTGCCAATGCGGGTGATGCGATAATGCCGCACTTGCGAAACGTTGCTGATGCCAGCAGGCAATGTTCTTGCTGCAGGACCCCCAGCTTTTGCTTCTACCACAATGGTTTCTGAATTATCAAAACTGTTGGTGTTGCTGTTGGTGATGGTTACAGGCCGATATTGACCATTGCTGCCAATGGGATAGAAACGATCGCCGGATCCAAAGATGGTAACACCCGCAGGGCCGTTGATATGCGAAGCATCTCTTGCATCAAACACGGTGCCTGTAACATCAATGTATGCTTGTGCTGTGGTATTGAGTAAGCCTTGCACAAAGCGAATACTCAGTACATTTTGGGTGCCTGCTACTTGTACACCAGCTGCATTGTTCAGGTGTAATCGTTTGATGATGCCTGCGCCGCCGCCGCTTTTACCCAAGGTCTGCAAGCTGGTGCCTACCATCATTACCGAATCAAGATCAATCTTTCCTTCGTTGGCCAGTTCGCCGGTTACAATCATTTTATCGGCGCCAAAAATTTGTGTAGGGGCATTTGTTGACAGCTTTCCTTTTACTTCAATAGGGGGCTGTTCATTTGTTTTAAACAGGTTCATCGAAATGAAATTGCTGGTTGGCGATTCAAAACGTAAATGACCCGTTGGCTCAATAATCAGCTGATCTGTTTGTACACTCTCATTGAGCAACACTTCGTGTCGTACCAAAATGCTGTCATCAGCTTTGAATGGTGCTCTCGTTGCAGGTACAAAATTGCCGCCGGGTATTTTCTTTTCCCAGGTGTTGGCAGCAGTCCACAAACCGTTTTGTACACTGCGGTACACTTCGGGTGTGTGGCAGGTGAGACCGGCCCACCAACCACTGGTGTTGAATGTTCCTCTGGTAAATTGAACGGTAAGTGCTCCTGTTTCATTGGAGGCAATAAACTCCATCACTGTATTTCCGTTTTTGCTGCCATCAATTGCTGTTATGCGTGGAGAAGCTGTTGAACTTCCGTCATACACCATGATGCTGGCAAAGTCTGCCAAATCGGTATTGTACAAGGTGAACTTCACTTTTTTGCCAGCAGTAGCCGGTGTAAATACTTTGGTAATACTATTGCCAGTGATACCGGTGCTACCACCTGCATCGTAATAGCTGGTATCACATACAACTTGCATATCGTTGGTATTGTGCAGCAGGCCTGTAGCATAGCGGTAGGTGAGAGTATCGCCCAGTGTACCGCAGCCATCACTATCGCGGATGTATGCAACGGATACTTTGGCATTTTGCAAACCCGCAACCTGTGTAAGCAGCAATGAACTATCTGCAGAAACGGTACCAAAACCACCCAGCCAACGTATGCTATGGCCAGCCAGCTTGGTTACACGCAAAGTGTCTTTAAATGCATTGCGATGGCTGAGCAGTGTGTCGCCAAACAGGATAACAGGCTTTGCGGCAGCACCGTAATCTTTCTTTACCAACAGCACTACACTGTCTTGCAATACACAGCCACGATAGTCTGTGCCTTGCACATACACAGTAGTTGTTTGTATAGGACTCACGTTAAGCGTTGTGCCAAATGAAGGCGTACCATTCAAGGTCCATTGAAGATTGGCGAGGTAAGAAGGGCCGGTAAGTGTGATGGGCGTCAACGGACACACAGAATCGGTAATGGATCTGGTTACAGGCACATGATTACCCAAAAAGAAACGAAGACTATCATTGCCATTTTCTACATCGCCGGGCAGTGTTGTTTTGGCGCTAAATAAATGGTAGCCCCGCTTGGTAAAATCATAGTTACTCAGTACCGTAATTTGCTCACTGGCACCAGCTGCTAATGTGCCGGTGTTTTTGATCAATGAGAAAGGCGACTCCGTTTGCTGTGGGTTGCGAACATTGCCACTTATTGTAACTGGTGTAGCTGCAAAATCAATTGCACTAGTTGAAAAATTTCGTAGCGTTACTGTCACGTCAGCTGCATTGCTGTAGTTGCAGCCGGGTGCTGTGAGGTATTCAATACCTACATCGGGACCGGTGGTTTCTTCATATACTTCCAACAGTTGCTGCCAGGGCAAAGTGTCTACCTGAGCAGCCCATGCTGCGCCTGTGGAGCTGGTGTACAATCTGTTGGTACGAATGGGAGGTGCAGCCGTGCTACGCCATCCCATATTGCTGGTGCTTGTTTGCTGTACAGCAATGTAATAATCGCCAGTTACACTTGCTGCAGCGTTGGTAAATGAAATAATGATGCTGTTTTCGTTGGTAGTAAAAAAGTTGCTACTGCTAATAAGTGCGGAGGATGATGGAGAACCCCCAGCACCTCCATCTTCATATACCCGCATGTTTACAATGTTTCGGTAGGTATTGAATGGGATGCGGATTTGTCTGATTTTTCTGGTGCCGGTTCCATAAATTTTCGTGGCCATAAAGCCAGTGCCACCATTAAAGCCAATGCCAAATCCTGCGTTATTCAGATTCGGAGTTTGTTGGTGACCAGCCGAAATCTTTTGCGAAGCAGCAAGCATGTTGTTACTTGTTCTGTCATCGGCATCTGCCGTTACAGAAACTTGTATTTGCTGCATACCAGGGTTGCTGGTACTAAATGCAGGAAAGCTTACCAATTGTGTAGCACCTGCTGCAAGACTGGTAATATTTACCGAAGCTGTATGCGTATTGGATCCGCTTATTTGAAGACTTACAACAATGTTGCTGGCTGCAGCAGTTCCTTCATTTTTTACCAATGCTTCAATTCTATTGCCCGATTGATTGGTGACCTGGCTTACGCTGTCTGCATACAAGTTGGCCACCGAAATGTCATTCACTATTCTGCCAAAAAAACGCTGTGTAAATCCGTTAGCCGGCGGTACATCTCTTCTGAATAACACGCCATTGGCCAGCCGGGCATTGTTGCGTTGGTTAAAAGAAACCATGGCACTAAATGGGGCTGTATTTACCCCTTTGTAATTGGCTGCAAAACTATTGCTGCCTGCTTTTATACCCACGGCTGCATTGCGGGTGCTGAGGGTGTTGGCAGATGGGATAAAGCTGCCGTACACAAATTCAATATCGTTACTTCCTTCATACAGTTTTACCTGAAACTCCAGTTGCGTAAATTGATGCAACACAGCGCCGTTCGAATTGTCGGCATCCCGCAGGTTTTTCCATTGTATGGTGCATACTCTGTTGGGGGCCACACCGCTGGTTTGTACATGGAATGCCGGTGAGCCTGCAGCTACGAGGTTGGTGAAAAATGGAAGAATGACGTATTGAAAACTGTCAGCAGTAGATGTGAACACTGCGGCATGAGAATTGGCCGGGCTTACACTAATATTGGTAGCGGCAGCAGGTGCTTCGGTACCAAGGCGCAGTATGCCATCGGCGTGTATGCGAAACTGCGTAAATACAGAATCGTTGAATTGGAAATTGAAGCCAATGTTTTGAGGGGTGGTACTCACTCCAGCTTCATTGTTGGTCATAGCAATGGCGGTGCCGGTGCTGCTAATGTCGGTGTAAGTACTTTGGCTTACCCGAAAGTTGGTGCTGCTAAAGTTGGATTGAGCAATGGCTGAAAAACGAACCATCAAAACGGAAAGGAGTAAAAGAAGTCTCATGTGCGGTGCGTTGGCTTGGGTATTCAGGATAAAGGGTAAAAAAGTCTCTTGTAAAAATCCTGTATTGTGTGCCCGCTGGCAATACGTAATAGGGAGTATGCGTAGGGGTGATGTCTTTACCTAGTGAGTACTTTAGTGCAAGGAACACTCAAACACAACGGTGCAGCCAGCATTGTTGGTGAAGCTGGCAGTACCCCCGATGGCAGCCATTCGCTGCTGCATATTTTTAAGGCCGTTGCCAAATTGATTGTTTTGTTGCATCCCTTTTCCGTTGTCTGATACGGTTACAATCAGCTGTTGAGCATTGGTAGTTTCAAATCGGATATGGACTGCACTGGCGTTGGCATGTTTCAATACATTGTGCAGTGATTCTTTGATACAGAGGAAAATGTTTTTGCGGGCAGTACCGTAAATATTACTGTTGGGTTGCGACAGTTTCTCTTCGAAATGAATATCGATGGTTGTGCCTTCAAAAAAGGCAATGCTATACTGCCGGGTATATTCGCACAGGTTGGCGACTGAGTCGTTTTCGGTGTTGAGTGCCCAAATCAGCGTATTCATTTTTTGGGCTGCTTCGCTGGCGGTGCCACTTATTTTTTGTGAAAGACTGGCGATCTCTTCCTGCGATAATTTTTTGCTGCTCATCAGGTCGCTCAATATGCGAATGATGCTAAGACTACCACCCAACTCATCATGCAGGTCTTGCTGAATGTTGTTTTGTAGCTTGGCCAGTTCCAGTTTTTTCAGCAACCGGTTCCGGTACAATAAAAAGATGAGTAGAACCGAAACAAGCAGTGTTGACAGAGCAATGATTTTATACTGATCGAGTTTTACTTTACGAGCTTCATTGGCTATTCTGAGATTGAGCAGTTGCGTTTCATTTTTCAACGCAGCTTCCATCACTTCGTTTATCTGTACGTTATAGTTAGCCTGCGCTTTTTCGAGGATGAGCATTTTCTTTCGGATGCAGTCCTGTAGCGGTTTATCTTGTTTGCTATAGGTATAAAATGCAATGGCTTTATCCAAAAATTCAATGCTGAAATAGCTATTGATATCTGGGTGTTTCGTGAGCAGCAACAGGCCTTCCTGAAACGCTTGATTAGCATCTTTAAATTGTTGCTGTTGGCTAAAATGTTTGCCCATGGTGGCATAGTTCAACAGCAACACATCTGTATCATTATCGATGCCGGCAATGCAGGCTTTGTAGTAGTATAATGCAGAGTCGGCATTACCCAACGCATCGTGACAGGCAGCTAACTGATTTTCTGCAATGCTGATGGCCCGCTGCCGATTGTTAAGTATGGATTCTTTTAATGAGGCATGGGCAAATTGTAATGATGTGGCGGCTTCATTGTTTTTGAGCAATGCTTCTGCAATGTTGCCCAACAAATGGTAGTGTTGTGTGAGGTATAAATAGGTTGGCGGATGTTTTTTTCCCGTTGACCATTGCAGCCCCTCCCTGAAAGACGCGATGGCTTCATTCAGCCGGTTGAGGTTCATTAAAAACAACCCTTTGAAGTTGTAGGCATCTGCAATAAAAATACTGTCGCGAAGCGCCATGGCTATTTGTAAACCTCGTTCAGCATTTTGCAATCCCAATCGGGGAAAGTTGTTGTAGTAATAAATTTCGCTTTGCCGGCTGTTGTAGTAGTAATGCACTACGTCTTGCTTATCGGCTGGTAAAATGGAAAACAACTCATTGGCCCAATGCTGTGCTGAGTCCATATTGTCTACATCCATCCATACCTCCACCAGTTGTAAGGCTTCTTGTGTTTTGCAAGTATTGTCGGCGCAATGCATGTATACTTTGCGAAGCGAATCAGTAGCTGATGGCTGCGGCCATGCAAGCATGCTGCTGCAACAGGCCAGTAATACAATACTGCAAATACGTAATATGGTTATACGCTGTTGAATGTTTATTGTGTTCTTCCAAGATACAGGTTCACGGCTTCTACACGGGTGTTTACGTGTAGCTTTTCATAAATGTGTTGGATATGCTTTTTTACTGTACCCTGACTGATTTGTAAACTGTCGGCTACTTCTTTATTCATCAATCCTTTAGCCAGGCAGTGCAGCACAGCTTCTTCTCTTTCGGATAAGCGTTGTACCAAATGATTGCCTGCCGGCAAGCCACTAAAGCTGGCCACCACTTTGCGGGCAATGCTGCTGCTCATAGGGCTGCCACCGGCAAATAGTTCGTCCAGCGCTTCTACAATTTTTGCTGGGCCATCGGTTTTTAAAATGTACCCACTGGCGCCGGCTTTCAGGCTACTAAAAATTTTATCGTTGTCTTCGTATGCCGTACACATCAAAAAAAGCATTTCTGGCAGTTTTGATTTTAAGGTTACCACACACTGTATGCCGCTGGCATCGGGCAGGTTTATATCCATAAGTACCGCTGCCGGATGCACCTCTGGTATGTACAGCAACGCCTCTTCTGCATTCTTAAATGCCCCAGCCATTTGATAGCCATCCGTTAGCTTTATCATCATGCTCAGCGCTTCCCGAAGGTCATCCTTGTCTTCCACTATGCAAATGGATTTGGGTGTGTTCGTCATGCTTCAAAAGTAGTGGCTACAGAATGCTGTAAAATACGTATTTGGTAGTATGTCTGCTGTATCAAAACTTAATCTCATTTTTGCTGTCCGTATTAATTGTACATCTCTATGCAAGTTCCATACATCATTGTTACCGGTGCCGCTGGTTTTATCGGCAGCGAAATGGCTCGTTACCTCAATACTTTAGGGTACGAAGAATTGATTTTGGTGGATGATTTTGGCAGAGAAGACAAGCGGGCCAACTGGGAAAGCATTGCTTATGACCATGTGGTGGAGCGGTACAACCTGGCATTCTGGCTCAATGAGCACCAGCCGGAAGTAGCGGCAGTCATTCACTTGGGTGCTCGTACAGATACCACTGAATTTAACTATGCCATTCATGAAGAATTGAATGTGGAGTATAGCCAAATGCTGTGGCAATACTGTACCGAAAAGCAAATTCCGTTTATCTATGCATCGAGTGCTGCTACGTATGGATCTGGCGAGTTAGGCTACGATGACAATCATGAATTGCCTTTTTTGCTGAAGCCGTTGAATCCTTATGGCGTCAGTAAAAATGAGTTTGACAAGTGGGTGTTGGAAAAAGTAGGCGATGTGCGATTGAATACACAGGATGAAGATGGCTGGGTGAGAGATGATGGCGCCCATACGCCGGACTCTGCAGGTGCGCCACCCTTTTGGGCAGGCCTCAAATTTTTTAATGTATACGGCCCGCATGAATACCACAAAGGCCGCATGGCTTCGGTGATTTGGCATGCATTCAATCAGATAAAAAAAGACGGGCAGGTAAAATTATTTAAAAGCCATCGCCCCGATTTTGAGCACGGTCAACAGCTACGGGATTTTATTTATGTAAAAGATGTGGTGAAGGTGATTGCGTGGATGTTAGAAACCCCCAAACCCCCTAAAGGGGGCTTAGGCAGTGGCTTGTACAACCTTGGTACCGGGCAGGCCCGCAGTTTTTACGATTTGGCTGCGGCTACTTTCCGGGGGATGGATTTGGAACCGAATATTGTCTTTATAGATATGCCGGAAGATATCCGCGACAAGTATCAATACTTTACCGAAGCCAATATGGATAAGCTGCGCAAAGCCGGTTATGATGAACCGTTCACTTCATTAGAAGAAGGCGTGGGTGACTATGTGCGGAACTATCTTCGTAGGTTGTAACAGCACTACAATACCGTTATCTTTTTTACACTGATGGTTTTGCCGGCCTGGGTAAGTTTCAGGAGATAAATACCACGATGCAAGTATGCCGTATTGATGGTATTGATAAAACTTTCTAATTGAGTGCTGCTGATTTTTCTGCCGGTAAAATCATAAAGTTCAGCTATAGGAAATTCTCCGCTCATGGTATTGATGATGCGAATGGGCTGGCCTAATAACACCGGATTGGGGTACACTGCCAAACCATTGCTTTCCGGCATGTACACGGTTTCAATAGCGGAGTAAACTACGTTGCCATTGCTCAAAGTAATTTTGATGCGGTAGTAATTTTCTCCACTCAGCGGTTGTGCATCTTCAGCTGTAAAATTATTGCTGCTGATATTGGCAATGCTGGACAGCACAGTCACTTGGCCGTTTTTTACTTTTTCAAATTGCAGTTGTTGAATGCCAAAGTTGGTGCCGAGTTGTACTTGGAGCAGCACATTGTTATTGCCTGCCGTAGCTGTAAACTGCTGAATATAACAACCCACCTGCTGATTGAGATAATTGATGGCATAGCTGCGGTTGCCTTGCTGGTTGCCAAAAACCGGCGCCACAGCCAGCCAGTCCTTTTCCAATGAAGAACGCCTGATGCGAAATAACGTATCTGCAGTTGTGCTAAGCACTTGCATTTGGCCATTTTGTACATGGTAAATGCGATAACTACTGGCTAGTGCAATGTGTTGCCAATAGAGCAGCAGCGTATCGCCACATACATAACCAATGCGTGGCTGTAATCCCTTATGCACCCAAAAGCTGTCGGACAACAGCACTTGCTGGCCAACCTGCAGCTGTAATTGTGCAGGATAAACTGCATTCGCAGCAGGTCGCCAAACGAGCAATCTGCTATCGAGAGCTATGTTGTTATTGATAAGGCTGGTGTTTTGCGTAGCCAAATTTTTTACCGATAACACCCCTGTTTGGCCTTGCGGAAAACTGTGCTCCCATCTAATGGTTACGCCATTTCGGCTGTCGGCATGGTAAGTATTCGTCGGATGCGTAAATTCCAACTCGTTGTTGCTATTGCTGTGCCATGCCAATGCAAATGTTTGTGTGCCGGATACGTTGGTTGGTGCTACAATCATGGCTTCATATTCACCGGTAGCTGGTTGCAATAGACTGATATGCTCTACTACATTGAGGCTATCAATACCACGTGTGGCGGGTTGCTGCAACGAATCGGCATGTGCCGCACTATTCAATATCCACGGATGTACAACCTGTTGGTTGGGTTGGCGAAGCATTAATTGCAGGTCATTCTGCAGTGCTTTGGTACTGCCAGGTGTTGCTGCGGGGTCTGTCCAGCAAAGGGTAACAGCCAGGCGTTGTGCATTGGTAGCTACGGGTATCTTCATACGAACTGTGTCGCCAGCAAGAATGGTGCCTGTGTAGTACTGCTTGCCGGCAGCAATGCGTAGTGCGTTATATACATTCAACTGTCCGTAGCCTTCACTAAAGTCAGGGCCTTCTGCACCAACATCGGTACTGCTGTTGATGAGGATGGCTTTCACCAGCGCTGCATCTGGCAGGCTTCCTAATTGTTGTTGAATTGATTGCTGCAATACAGCCACAGCGCCAGCTGCCAGTGCAGCAGAGCCCGAACTGCCATCTTCGCCAAAGGCCGATAATTCAGGTTTGATACGGCCATCGTAGGCAGGGCCACGGGAGCTGGCTATTTCTCTTTTGTTGAAAGAATCGGTGGCGGCCAATACCAAACTGTTTTTGCTTATTTTAAAACTGCCAGTAAGGTTGGCCCAATTGGCAATGCCTTGGTATTGGCCGTATGCGGAGCTTTGTGTACCCGAATTACCTGCACTAAATACATGCAGCAAGTAAGGCAGTGCTGCGGTGCTGGCATCGTAAGCAGCAGCATCAATACCATATTCGTTTTCGATACCTACACCATAGGAATGGTTTTGAATGCTGATTTTATTTGTGTTGTAAAAATCGAGTGGCTCCGGGATCAGCACATCAAAGTTGGTACTGGTAATAGTCGCTGCAGGAGCTACCCCTTTTCCTGTGATGGAAGATGCACCGCTGCCGGCCAGCATGCTGGCCATAATGCTGGCATGGTTGGTGCTGCGGGTAGCCGTTCTTGCTGTGGTAAAAAAGCGTTGGCTAAAGTCTATGTCCAGTGTATCAAAACGTTCTTCTTTAATGGCAACTCGAATGCCTGTACCATTACTCGATGCAAAACGGGTGGCAGCCAGTGCTATGCCATTGGCCGATGGATCGAAGCCGGGCACACTCAGTTCGGGTTTGGCTCTTCTGTTGGCTGCTTGTATAAATTGAACTGATGGCTGCTTTGATAATGAAATAAGCAAGTAAGCAGGCATTTGCAAGGTCATTACTTTCCAGCTGGTATCGTGTGCCAGCATTTGCACTGGCTTATCGGCGAACCAACGCAGCAAACTATCCGCTTGATTGTATTGAACATAAATAAGTACAGCTCCATCTAGTTTACTTCGTTGTTGCAGTGCCTGCGACAGTTTTTTCAGCGGCTTTGTTTCGGCCAGCGTATCGGGCAAAAATGTTTGTGCCATGCTGTCTGCCAGGCCTGTCATCAGCAGGGTAAGCAAGAGCTGGAGTGAAAGTATATATGACCGGTATTGACGCATGTGTTCTTCCAAAGATGCGGTTTTCCATTTACCCGCCAAACGCATCCTTACCCTTTTCCAAAAATGGAGAGTGTTCGTAAATACATACGAAAAAATCAAAATTTGACATTTCGCAACTTATTGATTTATCGATACTTAGTTGCATTTTCTTAATGTGTAGAACTTGAAAAGGGGTGTTAACGAAATTTTAATGAACCCGATTTTTGATGCCATTCACTTCGATAATTTTCAGCGATACACGGAAGGGGATATTGCTTTTTTTAATTTTTTTTCTAAAGTTTTTTTCCGCTGGCGAGATGCCTATTTTGGAAATCTAAAACTACAACACGTATGAAGTTAACATCCCGACTGCTGACGCTGGGCCTCATGGCCGGCCTCCTTACCTCCTGCGCCAAAGACAACACACTCAACAGCCCTGATGAACCTATTGGTGATGCCACGCTGGCCAAAATTGCCGCTCTTGGTTTTGGTACTTCCAATGTACAAAAGCATGAAGAAGGCTTTTTGGTAGAAGGTGACATTGTACTTACCAACGATCAACTGAACAATGCTGGTAAAGGCGGTTCGCTGTTGCGTGTAGCCAACGAAGAACAGTACCGTACCACCAATTTAGTAACCGGCTTGCCCCGCAACATTACCATTCGGGTTGCAACCACTTTACCCAGCCGCTATGTAACCGCTATTAACAATGTTATTAGTCGGTACAATGCTGAAGGACTGCGGATCACCTTCAGCCGTGTAACATCGGGCGGCAATATTGTTATTAGCAAGGCTCCAAACAGTGCTTCCTACCTTGCTTCGGCCGGCTTCCCAACTTCTAAGGGCAATCCGTATAACAGTGTATTGGTCAACAGCAACTATCTTGAAACTAATGCCTGGGATATCAATTCAATTACATCTGTATTGGCGCATGAAATTGGTCACTGTATTGGTTTCCGCCACACCGATTACATGAGCCGTCAGTACAGCTGCGGTGGTTCTGCTGTAAATGAAGGTGCATCAACTGTGGGTGCTATCCTCATTCCTGGTACACCAAGCGGCCCCGATCCTAACAGCTGGATGCTGGCATGCATCGGCAAAAATGTAAACCGTCCGTTCAACGCCAACGATAAGGTAGCCTTGGCTTACTTGTATTAATCTCATTTTGCTGCTTTACACAGGCCCGGCTGATGCGTCAGCCGGGCTTTGTTTTTTTAGCCAGTATATTTGGCCATCACCAATCACAAGCAATCGATTTATGAAAATCGCCATCATCGGCGGCGGCAATCTGGGAGGTTCCATCGCTCAAGGGCTCGTTAGCAGTGGCTTTTGTAAGCCATCGGCTATCAGCATTACCCGAAGAAATGTACAACAGCTGAAAGCTTTGCAAGAGCAAGGCTGCCAGGTGCTGAGCGACAATAAAAAAGCCGTACAGCAAAGCGACATCATTATACTGGCCGTAAAGCCGTACAACTACAACGAAGTGTTGGCAGGTTTTAAATCGGTACTCAATGCCAAAAAACATGTACTGGTTTCTGTTATTACCGGTGTGTGGACGGAGCAGTTGCAAAAAGCTATTGGCAAGCCCGTGCCTGTTATTAGGGCTATGCCCAACACGGCCATTGCCATACAGCAAAGCATGACCTGCCTGAGCAATGCCGGTGCCGATGCCAAACAACTCAATTATGTACAACAGTTATTTGATCAGCTGGGCCGCACAGTTGTGATAGATGAAAAACTGATGGATGCCGCCACCGTGCTGGGCGCCTGTGGTACGGCGTATGCATTGCGTTACATTCGTGCCAATATTCAGGGCGGTATCGAAATTGGTTTTGATGCCAAAACAGCTTCACTCATTGCCGCACAAACGGTATTGGGTGCGGCAGATTTATTGTTGAAAACTGGCAATCATCCGGAGCATGAAATTGATAAGGTAACCACGCCCAAAGGTTGCACCATTGTGGGGTTGAATGAAATGGAACATCAGGGTTTCAGCTCATCACTCATTCGGGGTATCATCACCAGTTATGAAAAAATAGGTAAGTAGACATTCAATCATTCGAACATAAAAAAGCGGCGAACAAACTTTGTTCGCCGCTTTTCGTACATACATGTCCGTTACATATTGCTTTTCAAAAAGGCAACGCTTTTGCTAAAAGCTTCATCTCCAAAAGTTTTGTTGTAGCCGGGGTTGCTGGGGTTGGCAAATGCATGCACTGCATCGTAGCGCAGCAGGCTGAAATTTTTGCCGGCTTCTTTCATGTTGCTGGCAAATGCATCCACAGTTTCATTGGGTATGCTTTTGTCTTGTGTGCCAAAAATGCCCAACACAGGACACTGAATGCTGGCCAGTTTGGCTTTGTCTTTTTCTGGCGTGCCGTAGTACATAATGCAGGCCTTCATGTTGTTGCTCGCCATGATGGCTGTTTGCAAACTCATCATACCACCAAAGCACCAGCCTACGCTGTAAACTTCTGCAGCAGGCCCGGCAAAATCCAGTGCTCCTTTGATAATGGCTTCTTTGCGGGTATTGCTCAGCGCAGCCCGAATGAGTTTCATGGCACTGTCTGGAGTAGCAGCAATTTTACCATCGTAGAGGTCTACGGCCAAAACATTTACCTTACCATCCAATGCGGTGTAATATTTGTCTGCTTCTTTTTTAATATGGTCATTGAGCCCCCACCATTCCTGAATTACAATCAGGTATTTATTGGTTTTTACTTTGGCATCAATGGCGTACGCCTGGGCAGCTTTGCCATCGGCGGTGCCAAATTCAATCATGCCGCCCAACGCATTTTCGTAGGTAAAAGCTGCGGGGCTTTGGTGCAGGCCGGCAAATCCCGGGTCATTTACCATGGCCATAAAACGGGCATCTGTATTTTGGATCGGTTCATCGGGGCCACAGCAAACCACCGAAGCCGCCACCCGATCGAGTATGGCTTGCGGACTTTCTTCCTTCGGCATAAACACTTGTTGCAACAGGGCGGCAAAAAACAAGGCGCCACTCAGCAGGAGATATTTCATTAGTAAACGTTTTAGATGCACAATACAGCCACCCGGCTATAATTGTTTGGAATAACTGTAGTCAACAGAATTTTTTCACCCTGAAAATGGCATTGCGTTATTCTTCGCAACTATTCAAATGGTTCAACACACATTTTTCACACATCAAAAGGGTAGTGGCTGTTTCGTCATTTTGTACCAGCAGGTTTATCGTGTATGTTTGCACGACCTCTAATATTTCCCCCGGGTCAAGTTTGAAATCATTATTAGCGAACCCCACACTTCGCGGCACATTCTTTTTTGCAAAAATGTACCAACAGGTGATGGGCAATATTTTTTTATGGCGAAGTACATCTTTGTAACGGGAGGCGTAACCTCCTCTCTTGGTAAAGGCATTATTGCTGCCAGTTTGGCCAAATTGCTGCAGGCACGTGGCTTACGGGCAACCATCCAAAAATTTGACCCCTACATCAACGTAGATCCGGGCACACTCAACCCTTACGAGCATGGCGAGTGCTTTGTAACCGACGATGGTGCCGAAACCGATCTTGACCTTGGCCACTACGAACGTTTCCTCAATATTCCTACCAGCCAGGCCAACAACGTTACCACAGGCCGTATTTACCAAACGGTAATTAATAAAGAACGTGCCGGCGATTATTTGGGTAAAACCGTACAGGTAGTGCCACACATAACCGACGAAATAAAACGCCGCATGCTGCTGCTGGGGCAAAAAGGCGAATACGATATTGTAATTACTGAAATAGGTGGCACCGTGGGCGATATTGAGAGCCTGCCGTTTATTGAAGCCGTTCGCCAACTGCAATGGGAGCTGCCCGAAGAAGATTGTCTGGTAGTTCACCTTACGCTCATTCCTTATCTGCGGGCTGCCAAGGAGTTGAAAACCAAACCTACACAGCACAGCGTACGTCTGCTAAGTCAGGAAGGTGTGCATCCGGATATCATTGTTTGCCGTACCGAAAAGCCGTTGAACTTTGAACTGCGCCGCAAGATTGCCCTGTTTTGTAATGTAAAAACAGAAGCCGTCATTGAAGCAGCTGATGCACCCACCATTTACGAAGTGCCGTTGGCCATGATGCGGGAAAAACTGGATTTAATCTGTTTGAAAAAACTGCAAATCACCGAGTACAAAGAGCCCGAGCTGGGCCGCTGGAAAGAGTTTCTCGATAAACTGAAATATCCCAAAGCCAGTATAAGCATTGGGCTGATTGGCAAATATGTAGAGCTGCAGGATGCATACAAATCAATATTGGAAGCATTTGTACACGCCGGCGCTATGAATGAGTGCAAGGTAAATGTGGTGAATATCCACAGCGAACACCTGACCGAAACCAATGCTGCAGAAAAGCTGGGCCATCTCGATGGATTGCTGGTGGCACCGGGCTTTGGTTTGCGGGGCATCGAAGGTAAAATCACAGCTATACAATATGCCCGTGAATGTGGTTTGCCCTTCTTTGGCATATGCCTCGGTATGCAAATGGCCGTGATAGAATTTGCCCGCCACGTACTCGGACTTGCCAATGCGCATAGCACCGAAATGATGCCTGCCACCACCGACCCTGTAATCGACATGATGGAGGAGCAAAAGAAAATTAAAGCCATGGGCGGCACCATGCGACTTGGCGCTTACCCCTGCCAGCTCAAAGCAGGTTCTTTGGCTTCCAAAATTTATGATGGTAAAGAAATGATAAGTGAAAGGCATCGCCACCGTTGGGAGTTCAACAGTGCATATGCCGATGCTTTTGAGCAAAAGGGTATGTCGCTGAGTGGCCTCAACCCCGAAACCGGGCTGGTCGAAGTAGTAGAGTTGCCTGGGCATCCGTTTTTTATCGGCGTTCAGTATCACCCCGAACTAAAAAGTACAGTGGAAGCACCAGCGCCTTTGTTCGTTCATTTTGTGGCGGCCGCCAAAGAGTTTAGCGAAACCAAGGCCAACCGGCCGGCTGCAGCTAAAAAACAGGAAGCATAAACTGTTGAGCAAACTTTTACAGCAATAACAACCGGCTTCGGCCGGTTTTCTTTTTACCAAAGGTTAAGGTTTGGGTGGTCATCATTATGTGGGTGTCAGCCGTTACCTTTGCCGCTCATTTTAATAAACGAATATGGGATTTGATCGGAATACCGTCATCGGTTTTGCATTACTGGCGGTGTTGTTCATGGGCTACTTCTGGTATGTCAGCAGCAATCAGCAAGCAGTTACAGAACTTAAAAAACGGCAGGAAGACAGTATTGCTGCGCTGAAGCCAAAAGTTGATACCGCTCAGTGGAAAGCCGACAGTGTTCGCATGGCACAAATGAGGGATTCCGTTTCCGCAGGTGCTTTTGCTGCAGCCGGCAGCAGAGATAGTTTGGTAGTGGTAGAAAACGATGTTATCAAAGCCAGCTTTAGCAGCAAGGGCGGTTGGGTACGTGCCGTTGAACTCAAAAAGTTTGCCGGACCCAATGGCAAGCCTGTACAAATGGGCGGTACTGCCGATGAGTCGTTCGGTTACGCCATCAATACATTGCCCGGGCAGTCTACCGAAAGCAACAAACTTTATTTTGGTCAGGTAGCGGTTCGTAAAAATGCCGACAGCAGCGAAACAGTAGCATTTACTGCCAGCAGCGCTACCAATACCAGTATTACCCATAAGTTCACCATTCGCCCCGGCGATTACCGCATCAAAGCAGAGATTGTACTGAATGGAGCCAATCAGTTGGTGTCGAACCAAACGCTCAATCTACAGTGGAACACTGTGGCACACCGCCAGCAAGCACAAGCAGATTATGAAAGAACACAAACCCGCCTGGTGTATCAAACCGAGGGTGAGTACGACTATACGAGTGCCATGCAAGGAGCCAGTGAAGCCTTGGAACTGCCGGCCCAGTGGTTTGGTTTGAAGCAGCAGTTTTTTAATAGCACTATACTGGCCAGTCAACCACTAAAAAATGTAAAAGCAGATGTGGTAGTTCCTGCCGAAGGCCAGGACAGCAACACCGTGGCTACTATGAAAATGACGGCGCAGGCATCGGTGCCAGCCGGTGCTACAGCTACCATTCCGCTGGAAATATATTATGGCCCGAACGATTACGAAGTGCTCAAAGCTTACGATAATGGCATGCACAATATTGTAGACCTTGGCAGTGGTGTATTTGCTTTTGTAAAATGGATCAACCGCTGGCTCATTTTGCCGGTGTTCGACTTTTTGGGCAGCACCATGGGCGGCTACGGTGGTTGGACTATTTTGCTCCTCACCATTTTTATCCGTTTGCTCATAGTACCGCTTACCTACAGCAGCTACCTGAGTGGTGCCAAAATGAAAGCCCTCCGCCCCGAGATTGATGCCATGAAAGCCCGCCTCAATGGCGATCAGCAGGCCATCAGCATGGAGCAAATGAAGCTCTTCCGCGAAGCCGGTGTAAACCCGCTGGGTGGTTGTATTCCGGCCCTGTTTCAAATTCCCATCTTCTTTGCGCTGTACAGCTTTTTCAACAGCAATATCGACATGCGGGGCATTCCCTTTTTGTGGGCCAGCGATTTAAGTAGCTATGATTCTGTACTTAATATGGGCTTCAGTATTCCTTTTTACGGAGCACATGTAAGCTTGTTTACCATTACAGCTACCATCACCAGTCTGCTCATCAGTATTTATAGTATGAGCACCACGCCCGATACCGGCAACCCCATGATGAAGTACATGCCCTACATCTTCCCGTTCATGATGTTGTTCATCTTCAATAAGCTGCCCTCGGCCCTTACCTGGTACTATACCGTGTCCAACGTTATTACGCTTATTCTGCAATTTGTGATTCAGAATTATGTTATCAATCACGATAAAATTTTGGCACAAATAGCCGCCAATAAAGCCAAGCCCAAAAAGCAATCGAAGTGGCAGGAACGCTTAGCCAGCATGCAGGAAGCGCAGCAAAAAATGGAAGAAATGAAGAAAAAACAGGGTAAAAAATAAACCTGTTCTACAAATAGGAAAGCCGCAGCGGGTAGTATACTTGCTGCGGCTTTTTCTTGATAGCATGTTAATTGGCAAGATGCCGTTTTACATTTTCCCTAATTTGCTGTCTACTTGTATAAATACTATTCATGAAAAAGTACCTAACCTTGGGATTGGCTCTGATGTGTACACAAATACTGTGGGCGCAAAAAGTAATGACCGAAGGCGTTGTTCAATATTCTGTATCGGTGTTGAAAGGTGGCGATAATCCTTCAGTAGCCAGCGCTTTCAACGGCGCTACGCAAACCCTGCTTGTAAAATCAAACAAAGCCAAGCTCGATTTTAAAAGCCCGCTGCGCAGCCAAAGTACCGTGTACGATGCACAATCAGGCAATGGCTTTATTATTAAACAAAGCGGCAACGAAAAATACCTGCTGGAACTGGCGGGGGCCAACTGGAAAAAGTACCACAAAAGGTATGATGGCATTGTATTTACTAAAGAAGAAACGCTGAAGCAAATAGCCGGATACACCTGTAAAAAAGCTACCGGTAAAATGGCCGATGGCAGCGAAGTGGTTGTCTATTATTGCACCGACCTTACCATGATGGCCCACGGCTACGACCCTCTGTTTGTCAGCCTGCCGGGGCTGGTGTTGGAATACGAAATCACCAATCCCAATGGTGTTACAGTAAGCTATCAGGCCCAAAGTGTACAAATGACCATGGTAAATGCGGCACAATTTGAAATGCCTAAGTCGGGGGTAAAACTGCTGACATTTGAACAGTAATTCAATTAACTGCACCTCATAAAAAAAGACCGCAACAGCGGTCTTTTTAATTTCTTACTGGTTCTGGTGTTTTAAACTTCGGCACCGAAACCTTATGTTGATAAGGATAAATGAATGTTGTGTTTCCTCTTTGGTAAGTAATAATAGACTGCAGCGTAGTGGATTGCGGCGTTTTAATTACCTGATTGAAACTGCCTTTGTACTGCACTCCGGGCTGAAGGGTGAACTGGCGCTGGAAGTTTGTTTTTGTATCAAACGTCTTGAATTTCAATACATAGCCTTTTTTCTCTTTGCTTCCGCCCTTGGCAGCGTACAAATGAAACTGAGAGCAAACAGCCATGCCCAACAGTAAAACTGCTGAGAGTGCAAAGCTGCTGGTAATATTTAGTTTCAGGCGCATTTCGGCAAAAGTAAGTGAAAAGTTAGCAATATGTCAATTAACATAACGTCACCCGCTGGAAATTGTTGTGAGAAAGTGGATAAAACTGAAATTAGGCCGCTGAATATTATAAAGGCTTACCTGTAGCTTTAAAACAACTTACTTCAACCCCTATGGCCAATTTTTCCAGCCGTCGAGAACGAGAAGAAATGCAGGAACTGCTGAAGGCATACAACAACCTTAAGCTGGGCCGGGCTGCCTCATTTTTAGAAGAGGAGGATTTCGAACGCATCATCAATTATTTCGACGACCAGGAAAATGTACCCGCAGCGCTGGAAGCCGCCAGCATTGGCCTCGAACATTTTCCTTTTGCCGCACCGCTCATGTTTCGCAAGGCCGATTTTCTGATAGCCGAGCAGCGGGTGGAAGAAGCACTGGAAGTGCTGGAAAAAGCGGAGTTGTACGATGCCAACGACATCTCTTTGTACATATTGAAAACAGATGCGTATCTGGCACTGGAGCAGCCCGAAAAAGCAGCCCGACTGCTGGAGGAAAGTCTGGCATTATTCAGTGGCGAAGAACGAATTGAATTGTTGTTTGAACTGGCTGATGTGTACGATGATTATGAAGATTTTCAAAAGGTGTTCGACTGTTTGAAGTTGATACTCGAAGAGGATCCTAACAATGAAGAGGCCCTGCTCAAAATTTGCTTCTGGGCCGACTTTACCGGCCGCAGCGAAGAAAGCATTCGCCTGCACCAATGGATTACCGATGAGCATCCTTTTAATGAACTGGCATGGTTCAATTTGGCAGCTGCCTATCAAGGGCTAAAACTCTACGAAAAAGCCATCGACGCTTATCAATATGCGCTGGCTATTGATGATAAACTGGACATTGCTTATCGCAATATGGGCGATGCCTATATCCGCATTCGCAAATACAAGGATGCCATTGAGAGTTTAGAAAAAGTGCTGGAGCTAAGCAGACCTGAAGATGTAATTTATGAAGCCATCGGCCACTGCTACCACAAGCTCGGCAACTTTCCACTGGCCCGTTTCAACTATCGCAAAGCCAGTCACATCAATGCCGATGATACCCGTATTCACTACAAAATAGCCATCACTTATTACCGCGAATCGAAGTTTGATAAAGCCATCCGGCAAATGGATTCGGTGATGCGTATTCATCGCAACCAGCCCGATTTTAATCTGCTGCTGGGCGATTGCTATTTGCAACTTGATAAGCTGAAAGAAGCGGCGCAACACTATGCAGCCGTAGTAAAAGCCAAACCCAAAAACCTGCGTGGTCAGGAGGCATTAATTGGTGTGCTGCTGCAGGGAGAATTTTTTGAAGAAGCACTGTCACAAAGCCGGGCGGCCTATGAATTAACGAAGGGCAATGCACAGTTTTTATACAGTGCCAGTGCGGCGCTTTTTGGTTTGGGTAAAACAAAAGAAGCCCTGCTTGAATTAGAAAACGCTTTATCCGTTCACCCACAGGGGTTTAAAAAAATGACCGATCTGGTGCCGGGTTTATTGCAAATGAATAAGGTGATAGATCTGGCAAATACCTATCTCAAGAAAAAAGGGAAACGCTAAATGAGGCTGCATTCTAACGCATATTTCATTCGTTATGGGGGCATTGTTGTGTGCATAAACCCTGATGATTGTCATGCGGCCGCACCCCGTTTTTGGCTTAGGTTTGCAGCCGTTCAAATTAAAACAACCAGTATGAATTTTACCCTTTCACAAATGCCCGACCGGTTTGTAAAACCTCGTTGCTGCGGCATTACCATGGTCATGGACAAGGGCCTGAGTATAGAAGAAGTGAAAAACTTTATGAGTGTTGCCTACCCGCATGTAGATGTGGTGAAACTCGGTTTTGGCACTTCGTACGTTACACCTGATTTGCGCAAGAAAATTGAAACCTATAAGTCTTACGATATCCCTGTTTACTTTGGTGGTACGCTGTTCGAAGCATTTGCCATTCGCAATCAGTTCGAGGATTACATTTCAGTCATTAAAGATTATGGTATCGATTGGATTGAAGTTTCTGATGGTAGCATTACCATTCCGCATGCTGAAAAATGCGGTTACATTGAAAAGCTCACCAAGCATGGCAAAGTGCTGAGCGAAGTGGGTAGCAAAGATGCTGCTCATATCATTCCTCCGTACAAGTGGATTGAACTGATGCGGGCCGAACTCGAAGCTGGCAGCAGCTATGTAATTGCTGAAGCCCGTGAGGCTGGTAACGTAGGCATTTACCGCGGCAGTGGCGAAGTACGTGAAGGTTTGGTGCAGGAAATTTTGACACAGATTCCTGCCGAAAAAATCATTTGGGAAGCGCCGCAAAAAGCACAGCAATTATACTTCCTCGAACTTATTGGCTGCAACGTAAACCTCGGCAATATTGCGCCTTCTGAAGTAATTCCTTTGGAAGCCATGCGGATTGGTTTGCGGGGCGATACTTTTAACCTCTACCTCGATAAGGAAAAAGCCTGATGCGCCTGTTCGGACTAATTGGTTATCCACTGTCACATTCCTTCTCCAAAAATTATTTCACCCGCAAGTTTGAAATAGAAAGGAGAATAGATTGCCGCTACGAACTATTTCCAATTTCCAGTATTGGCAAGTTGCCAGAGTTGTTGCAAAATCACCCGGAGCTGGAAGGTTTGAATGTAACCATTCCGTACAAGCAGGAAGTGCTGCAATACCTGCACGATACCAGTGGATTGCCTGCTGCCTTGCAGGCATGCAACTGCATTCGCATACGGCAAGGCAGGCTGAAAGGTTTTAATACCGATTACATTGGATTTGAAAATAGTTTGCAGCCTTTGCTGCAACAGCAGCACGTAAAGGCATTGGTATTGGGCAATGGTGGTGCATCAAAAGCGGTGATGTATGTGCTGAGCAAATTGGGCATTGCTTTCGAAGTAGTGAGCCGCAAATTGCATGATGGATCTACACTCACTTACGACCGGCTGACGCCTGAAGTAGTGCATTCACATCCGCTCATCATCAATACAACACCGTTGGGTACATACCCGAATGTGTTGGAAAAGCCTGTGATTCCTTACGATGCGGTGGGTGCAAACCATTTATTGTACGATTTGGTGTACAACCCCGAGCAAACGCAGTTTATGAAAGAAGGAGCCATTCGTGGTGCTGCTACCAAAAATGGCTACGACATGCTCGTAGGTCAGGCAGAAGCTGCCTGGCGCATTTGGAATGAACCATAATGCCCTGAAGTAAAAAATTAACCAATCAATTTGGCCTTCAATTCTGCGGAGATGGGGGCCATTTTTTGTGCCTGAAAATCAAACAGCACCATGCCTGTTTTGCCCAGTGCAGCAATCTTCGGCTGGCCATTGCGCTGCACGGTAAGGCGGTAATACACATCAAAACCAACACTGGAGAAATCGTCGAGGCCGACTTCAACTTTTACTACATCGCCATACTTTAATTGCGCCTTGTATTCTACACAGGCATCGGCCATAATCAGTCCAAATCCTTCTACATTCATTTCCGAATAGCCCCTCGACATCAGGTACAACATTCTTGCATCATGCATGATAGACAGGAAGGAATCGTTGCCTACATGGTCGGCATAATTGAGGTCGCTGATGCGAACGGGTATATCCACACTAAAAGGGTAGTGGCTCAGTTGCGGAATTTTAATACGGGGCATAACAGGCAATTACAGATGAGCTAAAAATTCGAACAATTTGGCCACGGCTTTTGCACGGTGGCTATACTGATTTTTTTCTTCCAAGGTCATTTGCGCAAAGCTGCGCTTGTCGCCATCGGGCACAAATACAGGGTCGTAACCAAAGCCGCCGGAACCTTGCACTGCTGTGGTTATTTGTCCTTCACAAATGCCTTCAAACAAATGTTCTTCGCCTTTCCAGCGGAGTGAAATAACGGTACGAAAACGGGCTTTTCTGTTGGCTTCACCTTGCATTTTTTGCAATAGCAGAGTCACATTATCTGCAAAGCTGGCTTTTTCGCCGGCATAGCGGGCACTGCGTACGCCGGGGGCTCCATGCAGTGCATCAACTTCCAGTCCGGTGTCTTCGCTAAAACAATCTTTTCCCGTAAGGGCCAATATCACCCCCGACTTTTCGCTGGCATTGCCCTGGAGTGTGTCGTGCGGTTCAGGAATGTCTTGCACAATGCCTGCTTCCTTTAGCGATAATACCTGAATACCAAAAGGAATGGCCTGTTGTATTTCGGCTACTTTATGGGCATTGTTGGTGGCGAAAATGAGTTGCATGAAAACGGCTGGTTCTTTAAAATGACTGCTGAAAATTTACAAAACAATATTTGAGGTAACGGGAGTAACGTTTACAGGTTTATGTAATGTCTCAAGTCTTTTCATTCGTTATCCAAAAATCTTTTTCAAAGCCATCCACAATTGTTTTTTCAGTTCTACCTGTGCGGGGCTGTTACCATTGATTTCTGCCAGTGAAGGCGCATACAAAAAGCGGCAATCATCCCATGGTTGCACCTGAAAGTAGGGAATGCGCATGGGTACACCAATGCTCACCGGCTCTACCCCAAAATACAGGGCCACTTTGGCCGGTAGCTGTGCTTTCAGTTCGGGGTAGGTTACCTGTTTGCCATGGGTGTTGAGGATGGCAATATGATCCATGCTCAGTTTCACAGAGGCAATTACTTTTTGCAAAAACTCCAGGTCTGCGTCTTTGCAATGCACGGCATTTGGCTCGTTCAGTATCAGCAATACCTGCTGCTTAAAATTGCCCAGCACGGCATGCGGCGGCAATGATAATGATGCGGGTGTAACCTCAACGGGCGTTGGCTCCGGCTCAGCAACAGGCATTGGCAGGGCCACAGGAGCAGGTTTGGGATCCTCGGTTGTTGGAACGGCTGCTTGTGCAGGCGGCACAGGCAGCACAGACTTTTGTGCGGGGGCGGCAGGCGGTGGTGCTACTGCGGCGGCTGTGCTGGCACGGGCTACGGGCTGGTAGTCGCCCTCTATCGAAACCAGGTGCTGACCAAACATGTCAGCCAGAATCATGTCTGGCAATCTTATCTCTTGAAATTCACTCTTTGACTCACTCATGACGGCTGGTTGGTAGGCATTTTGTTTCTTTGACAAAAATAAACGCTGAAAGATGATTGCAGCATTAGATGTAAAAGTAACCCTTGCAGAGAAAAGCAAACTCGAAGGTGTAAGCCTCGAAAAAATCCCTTTTGGCCGGATGTTTACCGACCACATGTTCATTGTGCACTATGAAAATGGTAGCTGGCAACAGCCCGAAATCAAACCATACCAGTCTATTTCCATCGACCCCAGCAACGCGGCGTTGCATTATGGTCAGTCCATTTTTGAAGGTATCAAAGCCTATCCGACCCCGGGTGGCGAAGTGGCCATTTTTCGGCCCATGGACAACTTTCACCGCTTCAACATCAGCGCCGAAAGAATGCAAATGCCCACCGTGCCGGAAGAAATTTTCATTGAAGGCATGCGCCAGCTGATTGAGATTGACAAAGCTTGGGTGCCGCAGTACCCTGACCATGCTTTGTACATCCGCCCTTTCATGTTTGCCAGCGACGATGCCATTGGCGTACGCCCTTCGGAGAAGTACACATTTATGATTATTCTGAGCCCTACAGGACCATATTTTACCGCTCCTATGCGGATATATGTGGAAGAATATTTTGTACGTGCAGTACCCGGTGGCGTAGGCTATGCCAAAACTGCTGGTAACTACGCGGCTTCTATGTATCCTACAGCCAAGGCCCGTGCCAAAGGCTACGACCAGGTGCTGTGGACCGACGCACTGGAGCACCGCTATGTGCAGGAAATTGGGGTAATGAATGTGTTTTTTATTGTCAATGGCAAAGCACTTACCCCAAGCCTGGAAGCAGGTACCATTTTGGCCGGTGTAACCCGCAACAGTGTTATCACCGTGCTGAAAGAAATGGGAGTCGAAGTAGAAGAACGCCCCATTGCCATTGAAGAATTACTGGAAGCCTATCAGGCGGGCCAACTCACCGAAGTATTTGGTGCAGGTACTGCTGCTACTATCAGTCAGATAAAAGAACTGCGCTACAAAGAAACCGACATGTTTTTCAACCCCGAAGACGCTCCCGTGGCAACTGCTGTGCTCAACAAACTCAACGCCATCCGCTACGGCCACGAAGCCGATGCACACGGCTGGATGTTTGGTGTGTAGCAACAAATTCACGAAGCAACAGGCGAAACTTTTTCATGTTGCTTAGTCCTTCTTTTTGCCTAAGTGGTTCAATAAAAATGTTTAACCAAATAAGAAAGACGTCTCCCAAAGGGGCGTCTTTTTCGTTATTAGCCCTCATGTACTTCGCCAAATATTTCTGTAGCATTGTGGTATGCCTATGATGGAGTACGTACCCAATATTTGGATTGGCGTTTTGCTGGGTTGTTTAGCCGGCTGGCTGGCTTATAGCAAGGGCTGGCTGAATTTATCCGGAGCGGCAGCTGCGGCCATGCTCGGTTGGGTTTTTTGGTGGCAGGGCGGACTTTGGTTATCGGTTGGGCTCTTGTTCTTTTTCATTTCAGGTACGGCTTTAGGCAAACTGCCCCGTAGCAGCCATAGCGACGCTAAAATGGGTAAGCCACGTGATTGGGTTCAGGTAATAGCCAACGGAGGCATTGCGGCCATTTTACTGCTGCTACACGCCACCACAGGACAAGAGGTGCTATTGTGGGCAGCATGGATTTCGCTGGCCATGAGCAATGCCGATACCTGGAGCAGTGAAATAGGCCAGTGGGCTGGCGGAAGGGTGGTGGATATTGTACGCTGGCAACAACTAACTGCCGGAGTATCGGGTGGTGTAAGCTGGCAGGGCACCGTAGGCGGTGCTTTGGGGGCGGCGGCCATAGCATCGTTGGCATGGATTGGAACAGATAGTTCCTTTTCTCAAATTATACTCGTTGCAGGTGTTGGTTTTGCCGGCATGCTGCTCGATTCTGTTTTGGGCAGTTTGTGGCAGGCAAAATACATAATGCCCAATGGTAGCTGGAGCGACCAGCCGCTATTTGCAAAGGCCCAATCTCCGCAGCGGGGCTGGATATTAATGACCAACGATGCGGTAAACTGGTTCAGTAATTTGCTATTGGTGACGGTGTTTCTACTTTTTTACTGGTAAAAAATGCTGACTTTTGCATCCGGCAAAGCAGCAATGCAGTCGGAAAACATGGGAATAGCGGGGTTTTTCCACCGTGGAGGTACCTAATCTTAGTAAAATCTCATTTTTCTTTGATTTTCTTTTTGGAATTAACTGCTCCACACTTACCTTTGCCGTCCAATTTTAAAAAGCATCGAATGCCTACTATTCAACAACTGGTACGCAAGGGTAGAGAAGTAATTAAAGCCAAGAGCAAGAGCCGTGCACTGGATGCATGCCCTCAGCGCCGTGGTGTTTGTACCCGTGTATATACAACAACGCCTAAGAAACCAAACTCCGCACTTCGTAAAGTAGCGAAGGTTCGTTTGACCAACAAGATTGAAGTGATTGCCTACATCCCCGGTGAAGGCCACAACCTGCAAGAGCACAGTATTGTACTAATCCGTGGTGGTCGTGTAAAAGACCTGCCAGGTGTACGTTACCACATCGTTCGTGGTAGCCTCGATACTGCCGGTGTAAAAGACCGTAAGCAGAGCCGCTCTAAGTATGGTACCAAGAAAGAGAAGGCTAAGAAATAATTTCTATCAAGATTTCAACTGATCATATATCATGAGGAAAGCGCAAGCCAAAAAGTTGCCACTGGCACCAGATCCAAAATTCAACGACAAACTGGTAACCCGTTTTGTCAACAACCTGATGTGGGAAGGTAAGAAGAGCACTGCTCTGACTATTTTCTACGATTCTTTGGAAAAAGTAGCCAAAATAACCGGTGAAGACGGATACGAAATTTGGAAAAAAGCATTGACCAACGTTACGCCTGCTGTTGAAGTGCGCAGCCGTCGTATCGGTGGTGCTACCTTCCAGATTCCTGCCGAAGTTCGCCCCGACCGTAAAATCAGCCTGAGCATCAAGTGGCTCGTTCGCTACAGCCGTGAGCGTAACGGTCGCAGTATGGCCGACAAACTGGCTAACGAAATCGTTGCTGCCAGCAAAGGTGAAGGCGCTGCCTTCAAAAAGAAAGAAGATACACACCGTATGGCCGAAGCCAACAAGGCGTTCAGTCACTTCCGTGTATAATCTTTCCTCCGCTTTTAAAATTGGTTTTTTAGAGGTGAATAAAAAGGTCCCGCCCCTTTGGGTGCGGGATTTTTTGCATATGTATCTCATCGCAATGCAAGTTGCTTGTATTTTGGTAGGCTGCTGCTTTTGCAAGAACTTGGCAGCATGAACCATACAGTTACCGGCAATCTGGTGGACATTGCCCGCAGTTCCATTTTCCCCGCCAATATTCATATTGCTGAAGGCTGCATTGCCAGCATTGAGCCCTTGGGTGACGCTATTATTCCATCGCTTCCTTTCATTACGCCAGGCTTTGTTGATGCCCATGTGCATGTGGAAAGCAGCATGCTCATTCCATCTGAGTTTGCCCGGTTGGCTGTGGTGCATGGCACCGTATCAACCATCAGCGACCCGCATGAAATAGCCAATGTATGTGGCATGGAAGGGGTTGAATACATGATTGAGAATGGCAAGACGGTGCCTTTCAAGTTCAACTTTGGTGCCCCCAGTTGTGTGCCTGCCACCATATTTGAAACAGCCGGTGCAGCCCTCAATGCCAAAGATGTTACTGCATTATTGCAACGGCCAGAAATAAAATACCTGAGTGAGATGATGAACTTTCCGGGTGTATTGTACAAAGACCCGGAAGTGATGGAAAAAATAGCCGCTGCACATGCGTTGGGCAAACCTGTAGACGGTCATGCCCCCGGCCTTCGCGGCGATGCGGCCCAGCAATACATTGATGCCGGCATCAGTACCGATCATGAATGTTTTACACTGGAAGAAGCCCTCGATAAACTACAGCGGGGCATGAAAATTTTGATTCGTGAAGGAAGTGCTGCTAAAAACTTTAATGCACTCATTCCGCTGTTGCCGGAGTGGTATGCGCAAATGATGTTTTGCAGCGATGATAAACATCCTGATAGTTTGGTACTCGGTCACATCAACCAGCTATGTGCCAGAGCTGTGGCACTGGGCATGGATGTGTTCAACGTGTTGCAGGTAGCCTGTGTAAACCCTGTGCAGCACTACAAACTCGATGTGGGGTTGCTGCAGCCCGGAGATCCTGCTGATTTTATTGTACTGAAAAACCTGCAGCAATTTGAAGTTGCAGCCACCTACATCAATGGTGAACTGGTGGCCAGCAACGGCGTTGCACATATTCAGCCACAAGAATGGCATATCATCAATCACTTTGATTGTGCTCCGACAACAGCTGCCGACTTTTCTTACCCACACCATAAATGGGGTGAAGAAGAAAACTTTGAGCAAGTGTATGCCATCGAAGCATTAGATGGACAACTCATCACCAATAAGTTGACGTTACCTATCACCGATTTTCCGGTACACGGTGATGCCATGCATGCATCTGTTGCAAATGACCTGTTGAAAATTGTGGTTGTCAACCGGTATCACCAGGCACCCATTGCCAAATCATTCATAAGAAATTTTGGTCTGAAAGCGGGTGCCATTGCCAGTAGTGTAGCCCACGATAGCCACAACATTGTAGCCGTTGGTGTGGATGATGAAAGCCTGAGTGCTGCTGTGAATTTGGTAATTGCAGCACAAGGTGGCGTAGCTGCTTGTGGCAAGGGAGAACAGCATGTATTGGGCTTGCCGGTAGCAGGGCTCATGACCAATGAAGATGGTTACGCAGTGGCTGAAAAATACACCGCCATCGATCAGTTTGTAAAGCAGGAGCTGGGTTCTACGTTGGCTTCACCGTTTATGACATTGTCTTTTATGGCGCTGCTGGTAATACCGCACCTCAAGCTGAGCGACAAGGGCCTCTTCGATGGCGATAGTTTCTCCTTTGTGTAGCAGGGCTTGCATTTGGCATTTGAATCGATTACCTTATCGATTCAAATCACTCCCACATGACTAACAATTTTTATCTGGCACTCTCAGCTATACTGCTGCTGCCATTGCTACCTGCTTTTATCATTTATAAGTTTTTGCCCGAAAGTGAAACCAATGTAGAGGGGCCTTACAAAAAGCTCAACCTGAAGTTGAAAGGTGCTTTTGCTGGCTATTTTTTATTGGTACTTATTGGCCTTGGGTTGCAGTATTTCATTTTGGGCAATGAGCAAACCAAACAACTGGAAGCATTGACGGCACAAGTAAAAGAACAAGACTCTGCTATTGCGGTGATGAAAAGCCAGCTGGCCAAATCGCCGGTGATAGACTGGCATGTAAAAGGCGTAGTGATGCCCGGCGAAAAAGAAGGCACCCGTTTCTTTTTTGATGATGGCACCACCACCAAAAATCCCGACGGCAGTTTTGAATTGA
Source organism: Bacteroidota bacterium (assembly GCA_020161435.1). Classification (GTDB taxonomy): domain Bacteria; phylum Bacteroidota; class Bacteroidia; order Chitinophagales; family Chitinophagaceae; genus Phnomibacter. The sequence continues at coordinate 187,489 of JAIUNV010000006.1, forward strand.
TTAAAAGAAGCGTGGCCACACAAGGTTCGGCCAAACCACCCAAATGGATTTGTGTGTACAATCCCATTACGGGCTACAGAGTGGTGAGCCTCAACAGAGAAGTGAACCATCCCGACATTGCAGCTTTTGATGTGCAGTTCAACGAAGACAATCATGAAATCGTGATCCGCAAACCCATCGACATCAACAGCGCCGAAAAAGATTCGGTGGTAGCCGTGGCTGGTTTTTTGGAAAAAAATCCACAGTTGAAACAACAGGTAGAAACCAGTAATCCGCAACTATTTACCAAAGCAGATAAACTCAAAGTGGAGCAACAACAAGTCAAAACCAATCACTTGATTAAAGTTGTAAAACCTGGTACTATTTTAACTCATCAATAGTATAACGAGTAGCAAGTTATGCCGACTGACCAACCCACACTGCACCGCCAATGCTGCTGCGGCTGGCACCAGTTACGGTGTGCATCACGGTGTTTTCTTCCCGCCAGCGGAGTACACCCAATAATGCCATCACCAAGGCTTCTTTGTAGTTCACCAATCCAGCTTCGGGTACAATTACTTCTACCTGCATGGCTTGTAAACTTTGGCGAAGCCGGGCAATTAAAAAATCGTTGAACGCACCGCCGCCAGTCACCAATAGTTTTCGGGGTTGATCTGCAGACAACATTGGTAAGACTTTACCCAGGCTGCGGGTAGTTTGTATGCAAATGTGCTCCACCATAGTGCGTAGTGCATCTTGCACCGAAAGGTTGGCATCTTTCAGCAATGGATAAATAACATCGGTGCCAAACTGGTTGGCCAGTGATTTAGGAAATGGTTGGCTGTAATACGGCTGCTGATTCATTTTGGCCAGCACTTCATCCCGCACAAAACCTTTGGCAGCCAACGCACCGCCAGCATCGTAAGCTTGGCCTGCTTGTGCAGCAAACATATTGAGCACCCGATTGGCCGGGCAAATGTCGAAGGCTACATAACCATCGCCTACATTGGCAGAAAGATTGGCAATGCCACCAATATTGAGGAGGAGAGGGTAGTCGGCCAGCAACAACTTCTCGCCCATGGGCACAATGGGAGCCCCTTGTCCACCGAGGGCTACATCCATGGCCCGTAGGTCGCTTACTACGTTGATGCCGCTGGTAGCTGCAATAGCAGCACCATCGCCAAGCTGTGCCGTCGTGCGGCGCTCCGGCTCATGAAAAGTGGTGTGCCCATGGCTGGCAATGAGCTGTACCTGATGTTGCAGGTGATGCGTTTCTATAAAAGCATTGACTTGTTCGCCGAGGTAATGACCATATTCGGTGTGCAGGCGCAAGTAATCGGCTGCATTGAGGTCGGTGGCATGGCGCAGTTTGTGGGTCCATGTTTCGCTATACGGCATGCATGCGGAAGCCTTTATCTGGTAGCTCCACTTACCCCGGATTTCATCCAGCTCTGCAAAAACAATATCTAATCCGTCGAGGCTGCTGCCGCTCATTAAACCGATAACTCTGTAAAACATATTTCAATTTTCGGCCCGAAAGTTCGGACAGATAATTGATATTTGATTTTGATAAATGCAACCGCAATATCTGCAGGCTTTTGCAGGCCGGCAAAACCCTTTTTTGCGGCAGCTACATTACTTTTTATTTACAATTAGATAGCAGCAGATGGTCATTAATTTGAGTGAGCAAAACAGCCTGGTAAATACCTGGGTGGCAGAGTTGAGAGATGTAACCGTACAAACGGACAGGATGCGCTTTCGGCGCAACCTGCAGCGCATTGCCGAAATAGCCGCTTACGAAATCTCCAAATCACTCGATTGGGAAACCTACGATGTAGAAACGCCGCTGGGAAGCAGCCCTGCTATCCGTTTGAAAAAACAACCTGTGCTGGCCACCATTCTTCGTGCCGGTTTGCCCATGCACGAAGGCTTACTCAATTATTTCGACAGGGCCGACAATGCCTTTATTTCTGCCTATCGTAAACATCATCGTGATGGTTCATTTGAAATAAAACTCGAGTACGTGAGCTGTCCGGATTTGGATGGTAAAGTGCTCATTATTGCAGACCCTATGCTGGCTACTGGTGCTTCGTTGGTAAAGACCATTGAAGAACTGGTGGGCGAAGGCTCGCCTGCACAAATACATATTGTATGTGCCATTGCCTGCAGTGTGGGCATCGAGTATGTACACAGAAACGCCCCCAACGTAAAAATCTGGTGTGGTGATATTGATGATGAGCTGACGGCCAAGGGCTACATTGTACCTGGCTTGGGCGATGCGGGTGATTTGGCATACGGTCCGAAAACACAGCAGTAGTCGCCGCTTTATTTGTTAAACATCGCATTTGTTGCGGCTGCAAAGCAACGTATCCATAAATTAGTGTTGTCTGCTGATCAAATTATGCGCATTCTCACCACCATCATACTGCTCTTTACCCTTCAGGCAACGCATGCACAGGATCCTCGTTTCAGTCAGTTTTTTGCATCACCGCTTTCGCTGAATCCTGCACTCACTGGCCGATTTGATGGCAGCATGCGGGTGGCGGGCAACTATCGCAACCAGTGGCCGACTATCAACAACGCATTCACTACTTATACGGTAAGTGTAGATGCGCCGATTCTCACCGGCCGCTTACCGGAGATAGACCGGCTTGCCATTGGCGGTATGGCTTTTGCCGATGAGCAAGCTGATGGCGTATTGAAAAATACCTATTACTCTCTCAGTCTTGCGTATCACAAAGGGCTTGATGAAGATGGTTTCCATTCGGTAACGGTAGGCTTTCAGGGCACATATGCGCAAAAGCGGTTGAACACCGCCAACCTGAAGTTCGAAGACCAGTTGCGCAGCGATGGTTTCACGGGTATTACCAATGAAATTTTCAATCCGCAAAACCTCAATATCAATTATTTCGGTTTGAATACCGGTGTACTGTTCAGTGGTGTGTTTGATGGCAACATGAACTATTACGCCGGTGCTTCTTTGTACCATATCAACAGGCCGAAAGAATCATTTCGGGGAGCCAATTTCGATTTGCAGCACCGCTATACGTTGCATGGCGGATTGTATTGGCCGTTGGCCAGTGGTACGGCAACTGTATACACATCGGGCTTGTACCAAAGTCAGGCGGGTGCCCGTGAAGCAGTGCTGGGTGCAGCTGTTGGTTTCAATTTGAACAATGATATTGATTACCGCCCCACTACTTTTTATGCCGGCAGCTGGTATCGCTTTGGCGATGCATTGATTCCTTACATCGGATTAGAATTTGGCAACTGGCGTTTTGGTGCTTCTTACGATGTGAATACCTCTTCATTAAAATCTGCAAGTAACAGCCGGGGCGGGTTTGAAATCTCGCTGATTTACATCCATAAAAAAGATGGTTCTATAGGCATCAACTGTCCGAAGTTCTAACGGTTTTGAGCTGTTTTACCACTCACAAATTTGTTGCCTTTTACAATGAACCGATAGGGAAGTAAAGCGTCTTCTCCGGCATAATCTACCCCAATGCGGGGTGTAGCAATAATGTCTGATTCTTTGTAACTGAAACCATCATCGGCAATCCAAATCTGTTGTCCCGTAAGGCTTTCGCCGCTGTGCAGGGTATGAATGCCCATGGCTTGTGCCAAACTGCCGGGTCCTTTGGTGAGTGTAGCATCCAATTGGTTTTTATTGCGGCGTTCCAACATTTGCTCTATGCCAAACATCGGCTCTGCCGCTCTGATGAGTACAGCTTGTGGTACATCTTTTTTACCAGTAACCACATTGAACAAATGATGCATGCCATAGCATAAATATACGTACGCTATTCCGCCAGTTGCGTACATGGTTTCTGTGCGTTTGGTGCGGCGGTTGCCATAGGCATGGCTGGCTTTGTCTACTACGCCGTTGTACGCTTCTGTTTCTACAATTCTGGCATAGCAGTGCTCGTTATCCCAACGGGTATGCAGTACCTTGCCCAAGAGTTGCGCAGCTACTTGTACCACATCTGTTTGCCTGTAAAAAGAGATGGACAAAGGTTTCATGCATCAAATATCCTGTGTGGGCTGTAATATTGTTTGGAAAAGCGTGACGAAAAAATAGGATACATATATTTTGCTCAAAGAAATCATCATATCCATTGAAGCCTACGGCAAGGCACACCGGTTCATTGCCACCCACAAACTGTGGCGTTGGATTTTAATACCGGGTATTTTATACATGCTGTTGTTTGCCGTAAGCATGTATTTCTTTTGGAACACCGCCAGCGATGCCGTGGATTATCTCAACACCATCACGGGTTTGCGCAGTTGGCTCGATCGTATGAACAGTGGTTGGCTCAGCTTCCTCGTGTCGTTTGCAGAGTTTGTGCTAACGCTCATCATGCTGCAGTTTTATTTTTCGTTGTTCAAGTTTTTATGGCTCATCATTGGTTCTCCCGTATTTGCCTATCTCAGCGAAAAAACAGAAGCCATTCTCGAAGGCCGCGATTTTCCTTTTAGCGTAGCGCAATTATTGAAAGACATGGTGCGGGGTATCAAACTGGCATTGCGCAATACTCTTTGGCAAACGGTGTACATCATTGCAGTGATGCTACTTTCACTAGTGCCATTGGTTGGTTGGGCAGCGCCATTGCTGGGCTTGTTTATTGAATGCTATTACTACGGTTTCAGCATGCTCGATTATAGTGCGGAGCGTCACAAAATGAGTGCCGGCCAAAGCATTGAATTTATCAGTCAGCACAAAGGATTGGCCATTGGCAATGGTATGGTGTTTTATCTCATGCACATTGTGCCCATTATAGGTTGGGTGCTGGCACCAGCTTATGCGGTGGTAGCTGCTACTATAAGTTTGTATCATCGGGAAGAAAATTTATAAGGCTGACCACAGACCACTGACGACCGACCACGGATGAAATCCGACATCAAACATCATACATCAGAAATCTTCACTATGTCCGTTTATCTTATTCCCTGTTATCTCTACGAAGGTGTGAATGAAACCATTCCGCCGTATGTGCTGGATGCAGTGAAGCAGTGCAGTGTTTTTTTTGTAGAAAATGAACGGACGGCAAGGCGCTATCTCAAAAGCATGTGGCGGGAAATGGTGATTGATGATTACCGCTGGTATGCCATTGGCAAAGCAGAAGAAGATGTGCTGAATGCCTTTGCACAAGAAGTAAAAAATGGCGCCAACATTGGCATCATCAGCGAGGGTGGCTGCCCGGGTGTAGCCGACCCCGGCCAACTATTGGTAGCCAAAGCGCAGCAGTTGCAGGCAACCGTGAAACCCTTGGTTGGGCCGTCTTCTATTTTGCTTGCACTTATGGCTAGCGGGCTCAACGGACAGCATTTTTCTTTTCATGGCTATTTGCCCATAGATGCCGCAGAGCGGAAAAAGAAATTACAGCAACTGGAAGCCGAAGCACAAAAAACGCAGGGCTGTCATTTGTTTATTGAAACGCCATACCGCAATGAGCCGATGTTGAAGGACATGCTGCAACACCTGCAGCCCAATACCCGCTTATGTATAGCAGCAGATATGACGGCACACAGTGAATGGGTTGTTACAAAAACAATAAAGGAATGGAGAGTAACTACCATTCCTTCACTGCACAAAAGACCCGTTATTTTTTTAATAGGGTGATTTTTGTGGCGGTGCAATTTCCTTAATGGAAATGATACTATCCACAATGTATTTGCTGTTTCCGCGCCAGGGTATGGCACCCAAATATTCAGTATAGCTAAGCTCAACCTGTTTGCCACTGCTCAGGCGCAGTTTTTCGGCAATGGCTTCGTTGGTTACGCTGAATTCAAACTCGTTGCTCTGCACACTACCCGGTACCTGCGATTTGTAACCGGCCTGAATGAGCCTGCCTTCCCAGGTTTTAAACACATAGCCTTTGTACACCACAAAGTTGAGTTCGCCAGCTTTCACGCCTTTTTCGCCAAAAGGGAAATAAAAACGCCACCAAAACAACAGGCCGGCGGCAACAAGAATGATAAGTGTGGTAATGCCAACAAATTTGCGCATGGAAAACGGTTTGTACGAATGTAAGGAACACCCGGCAGCGTCTAAAATTTTAGTCGTGGGATTGTTCAAGATTGCTTCATCAATAATTAGCGAACCTTCCAAGTATTTTATCGTTACTTCACAGGTTCAAAAAAACAACCGACGTTCAGTATGAGAATTGGAATAGTGCTCTACCCCACATTTGGCGGTAGTGGCGTGCTTGCTACAGAACTGGGTATGGCACTGGCCAACCAGGGACATCAGGTGCATTTTATCACCTATCGCCAACCCGTTCGGTTAAGTGCATTCAATGCCAATATTTTTTACCACGAGGTTCGTATTACCACTTATCCGCTGTTTGAATATCCACCATACGAGTCGGCGCTGGCCAGCACCATTGTAGATGTGGTGCTCAATCAAAAACTCGATTTGCTGCATGTGCACTATGCCATTCCGCATGCATTGAGTGCCTACATAGCCCGGCAAATTTTGGAGAAGAATGATGGCATTCGTTTGCCGGTTATTACCACCCTGCATGGTACAGATATTACGCTGGTAGGTAAAGACAAAACTTACGAACCGGTGGTTACTTTCAGCATCAATGAAAGTGATGCTATTACGGCCGTATCAGAGAACCTGAAAGAAGAAACCTACAAGTCTTTTCATGTAAAAAAAGAGATTGAAGTCATTCACAACTTCGTAGACGTTAGCCGGTTTTCTAAAAAGCCGATTGATGCTTTCCGCAAAGCAGTGGCGCCGAATGGCGAACGTATTCTCATACATGCCTCCAACTTCAGAAAGCTGAAAAGGGTAGATGATGTGATCCGCATTTTTGCCAAAGTATTGAAACAGGTGCCCAGCAAACTCATGATGGTGGGTGATGGTCCTGAACGCCACATGGCCGAAGAGCTGAGCCGCGAATTGAATATTTGTGACCATGTTCGCTTTGTGGGCAAGCAGGAGCAAATGGAAGATGTGATGGTGATTAGTGATTTGTTTTTGCTGACCAGCGAATACGAAAGTTTTGGCCTGAGTGCATTGGAAGCCATGGCTGCCAGCGTACCTGTGTTAAGCAGCAATGCCGGCGGTATTCCCGAAATAAATGTACATGGTGTAACCGGATACATGGCACCAGTTGGCCACATTGATGAAATGGCTGAATACGCCATCAGCATGCTCAAAGATGACGACACCTTGGCCCGCTTTAAAAAGCAAGCCTACGAGCATGCCTGCAAGTTCGACATACAGCAAATAGTACCTAAATACGAAGCATTGTACGAATCGGTATTGGCACAAGTACAATAATTTCTTTTGGAAAAAGTACATAAATAGAAAAGCGTAGGTTGTTGCCTACGCTTTTCTATTTATGAAGGAAAGTCTGCTATTGATTAGCCGGCCATTTTGCCAATATAATGCAGTAGCTCATTCTTTTTGGCTTCGCTGCGGAAGGCGCCACTAAAGTGGCTGGTAACCGTAGTGCTGGTTTGGTCTTTGATACCACGGCTGCTTACACACATGTGGGCTGCGTCAATAATCACGGCGATGTCTTCTGTTTCCAACACTTGCTTGAGGTGATTGGCAATTTGCACAGTAAGGCGCTCCTGCACTTGTGGCCGCTTGGCAAAGTGCTGTACAATGCGGTTGATTTTGCTGAGGCCAATGACTTTACCATTGGAAATGTAGGCTACATGCGCCTTGCCAATGATGGGTACAAAGTGGTGCTCACAGTTGCTGTAAAAACTAATGTTTTTTTCTACCAGCATTTCGTTGTACTGATACTTGTTGTCGAACAGGGCAATCTTCGGCATGTTCTTGGGGTCAAGGCCGTTGAAGATTTCCTGCACATACATTTTGGCTACGCGGCGGGGTGTACCCTTCAGGCTATCGTCGGTAAGGTCGAGGCCGAGTGTAAGCATGATTTCACGAAAATGGCCTTCGATAATATCCATTTTGCTGTCGTCGCTCAGGTCGAATGCATCAGGACGCATCGGTGTATCGTAACTGGTGGCAATGTGTTCATCGCCTATTTCGTCAATGGTGAGTTGGCCAATGCCATCTACTTCTTTCATGTTGGCTAAGGTTTCATGTGTTTCAAAACCTGTTTCTTCCAACACTTGCTTAGCCGGGGTATTCCACAAAGTTCCGTTCTGTTTCATACAATCTGATTTTAAGGTCATGCGATGGATCTATATGTGGCCGTAGCAATTGGTAAATAACTACTACTATGTTTTCGGCCGTAGGAATGAGGTTTACAAAAGCATCCGTGTCGAGGTTCAGGTTTTTGTGGTCGAAACGCTGATGTACTTCCCGCTTGATCAGGTCGCTCAGTACTTTCATGTCAATCACATAGCCGGTTTTGGGGTCAATCTCTCCCGTTACCTGCACAATTAATTCATAATTATGCCCATGGTAGTTGGGGTAATTGCATTTACCAAAAATGGCGGCATTCTCCTCTGCCGACAGCGCCGGATTGTGCAGGCGATGCGCAGCATTGAAGTGTTCTTTTCTGAACACAGATACTCTCATAGAAATTTTTTTTCGGTATCAACACTGTTTCCCTGAAGTAGAAAACCATTGGTTTTGCTGGCTTAAAAGTGTGTTAAGCACTGGCAAAGCCATCAACAGATAGTGCAGCATGTTACCGGCTAATACTACAATACTGCGAAAAAAAGGTTGAAAGAAAGCGAAAATGGTTTTGTTAAGGATGGGCATCTTTTTCATTGGCCTGTCATGCAGGCCGTTACCGATGCATAAAAAATCACGCCCTTTCCAACCTTTTGCGCCTACATTCCCTCTTGGATAATAAAGCACCGCGTAGTGATCAACGAACAACTGATACGTGACTGTCAGCAAATGAAGCGACCGGCCCAGCGCATGTTGTACGAGCAAGTGGCGCCCAAACTGTACCACACCTGCAGGCGGTACCTACGGCACCCACACGAAGTAGAAGATGTACTGGCCGAAACCTGTTTTATTATCCTCACCAAAATTGGGCAGCTCAAAGAAGTGCAGGCTTTTGAGGGCTGGGCCAAACGCATAGCCGTGCATGAATGCCTGGCTTACCTGAAAAAGAAAACCAGCTTTGCGGTTCACATGGATGAGGATGCCGTGGCACATATGCCCGACGACAACACGCCCATTCCCATGGCCAGCGCCGATTTAATGGCAATGGTACACCAGTTGCCCGATGGTTGCAAAGCAGTGTTTAACCTCTATGTGATAGAAGGCTACACCCACCGCGAAATTGCTGAACTGCTCAGCATTTCCGAAGGCACGTCGAAATCGCAGTTGAGTTTCTCCCGCAAAAAATTGCAGGAGATGGTACAAACATTTTATGACCAATCTTTTCAGCGCCATGAGCAATCAAGATAAATTTTTCGAATCGTTTAAAGATGCGGCCCGCCATACCGAAGAGCAACGTTTTGATGGCTTTGACGCCGTGTGGCAGCGGGTAGAACAGCGGCTGGATGAACAGCAGCAACCCAAGGCCGTTATATTTCAGTGGAAGCGGATACTGAGCATTGCTGCCGCCGCCATCGTGATACTCATGCTGGGCATTTGGCGATATAATGCAACAGCACCAACCATTGCTCCTTCAGTTGATGTGGTGAAAGTGGAGCCAGTAGCTCCTACCGTTCCACAAGACACTGCGGCATCCATTGCCAGCATTAGCAACACACCAGCACCTGCATCAGTAAGAGAGAACGAAGAAGCCTCGCCACAAAAAGAAATTGCAGCCTCCAATACCACGTCTACCAATACGGGCAATCAATTGCAGGAAGTGGCTACTGTATTACCACCTGCTGCTCCTACAACTGTGCAGGATACAGTACAAACTGTAGCCATTGCCAAACCAGCTGAAACACTTACCAGTGGCTTGGATGAAGTTGTGGTAACAGGTTCTGTTTCGGCAAAGAAAAAAAGTATGGCTGTAGCACAGTCCAAACAAGAGCAACAACAACGCAGAGAACTTACACAAGCCTTGCAGGGCAGGGTAGCGGGGTTGGATGTACGAAGCAATCAGGCCGTACCGCCAAAGCCATCATCCAACTTCAGCATAACCGGTGCTGCTACACAAGTACGCATCCGTGGTGCTGCCAGCCTCAATGCAAACGACCAACCGCTCTATGTACTCAATGGAGTGCCCGTGTCAGATAATTATATCAAAAAAATCAATCCTGCAGAAATAGAATCCATTGATGTGTTGAAAGACGGCAAAGCATCCGCTATTTATGGTAGTCGTGCTGCGCAGGGTGTGGTTGTCATCAATACCAAAAAGCGCAGCAAAAAAGAAGATGCTCAGGTAGATAAACTCAAGCTAAACCTGCAGCAGATAGGCGTTTCCGCCGAAAATGGAAGATTACAAATTGAACCATATCCTATAGAAGCAGAGTCGTACAATCCGTTTGTAGAAAATCCGTTTACCAATCCTGCACTAGAGCCGCTTAGTACATTTAGTATTGATGTTGACAATGCTTCGTACAGCAATGTGCGGCGCTTCATCAACAATGGTGAGCAGGTACCACCCAGTGCCGTTAAGATTGAAGAAATGGTGAACTACTTCAAGTATAATTATGCTGCACCTACGGGCAATATGCCTTTTGCCATGTACACCGAGTACAGCCAGGCGCCATGGAATAACGGACATACATTGCTGCGGGTTGCTCTCAAAGCAAAAGAGCTGCCACAAGATGATTTGCCGGCTTCTAATCTGGTGTTTTTAATTGATGTATCGGGCTCCATGAATGAGCCCAACAAGTTGCCCTTGCTCAAGCAATCCATGAAAGTGTTGATAAAGAAACTGCGGGCAGTAGATCGGGTAGCTATTGTGGTGTATGCCGGTGCTGCGGGTGTGGTATTGCCCAGCACCAGTGCACAATACAAAGACAGCATTATTCAAGCCATTGATAAATTGGCTGCAGGTGGCAGCACAGCCGGCGGCGAAGGCATCGACCTGGCTTATAAAATTGCGGTTGACAATTTTATCAAGAAAGGAAACAACCGCATAGTGCTGGCTACCGATGGCGATTTTAATGTAGGCATCAGCAGCACCGGCGATTTGCAAAAGCTCATTGCACAAAAGCGCCAAACCGGTGTATACCTTACCTGCCTTGGTTTTGGCGATGGCAACTACCGCGATGATGTCATGGAATCTCTCGCCGAAAAAGGAAATGGCAACTATGCTTACATCGACAATTTGCAGGAAGCCAACCGGGTGTTGGGAAAAGAGTTTGCAGGCACGGTGCATGCAGTGGCGAAGGATGTAAAAATTCAAATTGAATTCAATCCGCAGCATGTACAGCGCTACCGGTTGTTGGGCTACGAAACCCGCATGTTGAAAGCAGAAGACTTTGCCAACGATACCATTGATGCCGGTGAGTTGGGCAGCGGCCACGTGGTAACAGCTTTGTATGAAATTATTCCCACCGGCGCCGACAGTAAATTTTTACAAAATGAACCAATACTTAAATACAACAACCGTGATAAGAATAATACACGGTATCAGCAAGAGTTGGCCACCATCAAGTTTCGCTACAAGCTGCCACAAGAAAGCAAGAGTACTGAAGGCTTGCAGGTAATTGATGCACAATCGCAGCAGTTGGACAAGAGCAGTAATGATTTTCGGTTTGCAGCAGCAGTAGCGTGGTTTGGGTTGGTATTGCGCCACTCCGAATTGATAGGCGAATTCAAATTAGAAGATCTTATTCACCTTGCCCGCTATGCAAAAGATACCGATATCGATGGCTACCGCAGCGAATTCGTTCGCCTCGTAGAAACCTGGGCAAGATGATTTTTTCACCTGACAGCTTCGCAGATGCTGTCAGGTGAAAAATTGCATAAATGTATTTAAGAGAAAATAATCTGAAGCATCAGCAGTTGTACATATCCGGGCTTCGGTTTCCCGCTGTTCGCTTATAGTGCCCCGCTAAGGCGGTGCAGCTACCGCTACCATCGGGGCTATCATCAGCAGTAGTACAGTTGTCAGCATTCCTGCTTTTTGCACACATCACTTGTAGGTGTAGTTACCAGCAATATCCATTTAAGCAGTTGCTGAAACAGAAACCCACTGCAGCTGCAATCCACCTTATTTTTGCCCAAAATTTTTCCGTTGCCAACAGATGTTTTGCTGCTTACGCCGCCGTTTACTCAGCTCAATACGCCCTATCCAGCTACTGCCTACCTAAAAGGTTTTTTCAACACCAAAGGCATCAGTAGTCGCCAGGCCGATTTAGGTATCGAAGTAACCCTGCGTATGTTCTGTGCCACTGGTCTCCGCCGCATTTTCGACATGGCAGCCCACAAGCAGGAATCTTTCAGCGACAACAGCCGGCGAATTTTTTCATTACAAGATTTGTACATACACACCATCAACGATGTGGTGGCATTGCTGCAAGGTAAAAAGCCTACCCTGGCACAACTCATTGCTAAACGGGGCTACCTACCCGAAGCAAGTCGCTTTGCACAGCTCGATGATTTACATTTTTCATTTGGCAGCATGGGTTTTCAGGATCAGGCCAAACATGTGGCTACCATGTACCTCGAAGACCTCGGCGATTTTATTAAAGAAAATATCGATGAACATTTCGGCTTTAGCAGGTATGCAGAAAGGCTAGGCCGCAGTGCCAACAGCTTTGATGAATTGTATGCAACATTGCAACAGCCACTCAGTTTTATAGACGAACTAACGATTGAGCAATTAGACATTCATGTACAAGCAGCGCAGCCAAAGCTGGTTACGCTATCTGTTCCATTTCCCGGTAACTTGTTTAGTTCATTGCGCATTGCGCAATATTTACGACAGCAATATCCGCACATAAAAGTGGCCATGGGTGGAGGCTTTGCTAATACAGAATTGCGCAGCCTAACCGATAAGCGGGTTTTTGAGTTTTATCATTTCATCACTTTAGATGATGGCGAAAGGCCTTTAGAGCAACTGCTGAAATACATAGATGGTGATTGTACCAAAGATGAATTGAAGCGTTGTTTTTTGATAAACAATAATGAGTTGCTGTACATAAATACCACTACCTGCAGCGATTATAAAATGAGTGAAGTGGGTACGCCGGATTACAGCGATTTGCTCTTGTCGGAATACATTAACGCCATTGAAATAGCCAACCCCATGCACAGCCTGTGGAGCGATGGCCGTTGGAATAAACTCACCATGGCACATGGCTGCTATTGGGGTAAATGTACCTTTTGCGATGTAAGCCTCGATTACATCAGGCTGTACGAACCTGTGGCCGCAGCGCAGATTGTCGACCGCATGGAACAACTCATTGCACAAACCGGTTTCAATGGGTTTCATTTTGTAGATGAAGCAGCACCGCCATCTCTCATGAAAGCATTGAGTATCGAAATTATCCGGCGCAAACTAAATGTTGCGTGGTGGACGAATGTTCGTTTCGAAAAAAGTTTTACGCAAGACCTTTGCTATTTGCTGAAAGCAGCTGGCTGCATTGCTGTAAGTGGTGGCCTCGAGGTAGCCAGCGACCGTCTGTTGCAGCTTATCAACAAAGGCATAACGGTGGCACAGGTGGCCCGGGTAAACAAGCATTTTACCGAAGCTGGTATTATGGTGCATGCCTACCTCATGTACGGTTTTCCAACACAAACGGCACAGGAAACCATTGACTCACTCGAAATGGTACGACAGTTGTTTGAAGCTGGTGTGCTGCAATCGGGCTTCTGGCATCAGTTTGCTATGACCGCCCATAGCCCCGTTGGTTTGGCCCCCGAAAAATTTGGGGTGAAGGCGGTTATTCCTGAGGTGCCATCTTTTGCCGATAATGATGTGGTGCACGAAGACCCCACCGGTGCCGAACATGAACTGTTTAGCGATGGGTTAAAAAAATCGCTGCATAACTACATGCACGGTGTAGGTTTTGATGTGCCGTTGTACAAGTGGTTTGAACATAAAGTGCCCAAAACTGCTGTGCCACCAGATTACATACGGCAGATACTGTTGGAGCCCGAATTCAGCAGCCATTCACCCAATGCTAAACTCATTTTTTTGGGACCACTGCCAGGTATAGAATATTTTGTAAAAAGCAAAAAGGGTAGCAGCTGGAGCATGGCATCTTTAAAGTTCGAAAGCCGTAGCAAAACCATCAGCATCAGCGTGGCCGATACGCAGGGTAAATGGCTGCATGAGCTACTCCAAAAAATACACATTGACCAACCAAAGCAATGGACACTGCAAGAAGTGAAGGCTGATTATGCCGCGGCTGGCTTGGAGCATTTTGAATTATTTTGGGACAACAAACCCATGTTGGGCATGAACAAAGCCGGACTTTTACTGGTTTAACAAGTGGGTATTTTTTTCTCAGATTCTGAATGATTTGAATCTGAATTGTCCTTAATATTGTGTATATTTTACATGTCTTGCTTATGAAAAAACTTTTACTCGCAGCAGTATTGCTGGTCGGTCAGGCCTATGGTCAATCCACTTATAGTGGCAATACAAAAACCGGCTTTGGCGGAACCATCGGTAACGGTTCACTCGTTGTAACCGAATCGGGGAATGATATTATATTCTCACTTACAACTGGTGCGGCATTTGGCGCCAACGACAATCTGGTCATTTATTTTGATTCAGAAGCTGGCGGGCTTGCCAATACCACAACCATCAACGATGATGCAGACGGTGGCCGTGCTTCAGTATCTGGCAACAGTGGGAGCAACACTTCTGAAGTAACCTTCCCTGCCGGCTTTACTGCCGATTACGGTTTGGCATGGGGAACTTTTGGCTCGGCGTTGTTTAAGCTCACTCCCGGTGGTAGTGGTTCTCTTACGTTTGTGAGCTCCAACAGCAACACCAGCAGCAGAACTATCCCCAAATCTGAGTTAGGAATTACTGGTGCTATTACATTCAAATTTGTAGCTACTTATGTATCAAACTCGGCTTATCGTAGCAACGAAGCATTGGTGCAAAACATTGGTGATGGCTCGGAAAGTGGCGGAAACTTCGGTTTTAATCCCATCACTTTCTCTGCCAGTAACGATTTTCCGCTGGTACCATTAAATGTAACGCTTAAGCAATTTGGTGCCCGCAGGCAAGGTCAGTCTGCAGAGCTTAACTGGAAGGTTAGCTGCACAGGTGCTTATGCCACATTTGAGCTGCAGCGCAGTGCCGATGGTAAAAACTTTTCGAAAGTATATTCAGAAAAAGCTACCGCAGCCCGTTGCAACGAGCCTTTCACCTTTGCAGATGCATCAGCAGGTGCCGGCAAGCTTTTTTATCGCTTAAAACTTACCAGCGATGCGGGCAGAGTTACCTACAGCAGCGTAGCCATACTGATGGCTACCGGTTCGGCACAAGGATTTAGTATGAGCCTGGTGCCCAATGTTGTATCCGGCAATGCATTGCCGCAACTGAGCAGTAATCAAAAAGGCAACGCCCTTATCCGTGTGGTGTCTGCTGGCGGACAGGTATTGCAGTCGCAGCGGGTAAACCTCGTAGCTGGTAGCCAAAGCGTTGCTTTGCAAACAGCCACTTTGCCAGCGGGTATGTATACGATCGTTTTGTCTGACGAATCAAACCTGTTGCAACAAATTCGGTTTGTGAAGCAGTAATTTTTTTAATGATAAAAAAGCCAACAGCCTGCACATTGCGGGCTGTTGGCTTTTCATAGCAATGCCTGTTTCAATTTTACTGAACCATTAAAGTGTAGTGGCACTGCCATTTTTACACAAAAAGGCCGTTGGCAGCATTCTTGTCGCTTCTACATTTGCACTCAATTTTTAGCTATGGAACAGCAAGAATTGCATAAAAACGAAGAAATGACTGACAATAACGCAGAATCAGTAGCAGGCGAAAGCATGAATACTGATGAAAATGTAGCAGGTACCAACAACCTGAATGAAGCCGTGGCTACCGAAAATGAAATGGAAAAACTGCAGGCAGAACTGGCAGAACAAAAAGACAAATACCTGCGCCTGTTTGCCGAGTTCGACAACTACAAACGCCGTACGGCTAAAGAACGCATTGAGCTGATCCAAACCGCAGGCCGCGAAGTAATTGGCTCCCTGCTCGATGTGCTCGACGATTGCGAACGGGCCGAAAAAACCATGGAAGCGGCACAAGATGTAGCCGTGGTGAAAGAAGGTGTTCAGCTGGTATTTGCCAAGCTGCGCAGTACCCTGGAGCAAAAAGGCCTCAAACCCATGAGCAGCGTAGGCGAGGAGTTCAACCCCGATTTGCACGAAGCCATTACCGAAATACCGGCTCCAACTGAAGACATGCAGGGCAAAGTGATAGATGAGATACAGAAAGGCTATTACCTCGGCGAAAAAATCATTCGCTTTGCAAAAGTGGTGGTCGGTAAATAATGTGTAAATGGGCAAATGGGAAAATGTGTCAATGCACTCATTTATCATCAGCCTGTTTTATATCACCAAGCTCCATTAGCACATTCGCTAATTGGCACATTGGCAAATTAAGTTTATGAGTTCGAAAAGAGATTTTTACGAAATACTGGGCGTTAGCAAAACCGCTTCGGCCGATGAGATTAAAAAAGCTTATCGCAAAGTGGCCATGCAGTTTCACCCCGACCGTAACCCCGGCGATAAAGCGGCAGAAGAAAAATTTAAAGAAGCAGCAGAAGCCTACGAAGTGTTGAGCGACGCTGATAAACGGGCACAGTATGACCGTTTTGGTCATGCAGCATTTGGTCCTGGCCGTGGTCCCGGTGGCGGTGGTCATCCAGGCGGCATGAACATGGATGATATTTTCAGCCAGTTCGGCGACATTTTTGGTGATGATATTTTTGGCAGCTTCTTTGGCGGCGGCGGTGGTGGCCGTGGCGGTCGTGGCGGCCAGAGCCGTGCCCGTGGTACCCGAGGCAGCGACCTGCGGGTAAAAATCAAACTCAACTTTGAAGAGATTGCCAAAGGCGCCAGCAAAACCATCAAGGTGAAAAAATACGTGGGTTGCCAAACCTGCGGTGGCAGCGGGGCCGAAGACAAAAGCAGTGTGCAAACCTGCGGTACCTGCGGCGGTAGCGGCCAGGTGCGCCGGGTGCAAAACACCTTCCTCGGTCAAATGCAAACCGTAACCACTTGCCCTACTTGTAATGGTGAAGGCACCAGCATCACCGCCAAGTGCGGCAGCTGCAAAGGCGATGGTCGGGTGTTTGGCGAGGAGACGGTAACTGTGAACATACCTGCTGGTGTGCATGAGGGCATAGAGCTGCGGGTAGAAGGCAAAGGCAACGCCGGCGAACGGGGTGGCTATGCTGGTGATCTGCGGGTGCTGATTGAAGAAGAACCCCATGCAGAACTGCACCGCGATGGATTGAACGTGGCTTACGAGTTATATGTTTCTTTCCCCGATGCGGTGTTTGGCACCGAAGTACAGGTGCCGACCATTGATGGTAAGGCCAAAATCAAAATACCAGCCGGTACGCAGAGTGGTAAAATTTTCCGCCTCAAAGGCAAAGGTTTCCCCAGCTTGCAGAGCTACGAAAAAGGCGACCAGCTCATTCATGTAAATGTGTGGACGCCACAGCATGTAAGCAGCGAAGAAAAAGCCATGTTGGAAAAAATGAATGGCAGTCAAAACTTTCAACCTGCACCAGATAAAAACAGCAAATCCTTCTTCCAGAAAGTGAAGGAAATGTTTGAATAACGGAACTGTATTTCAGTAATCAATAGCCATCCAAAAAGGGTGGCTATTTTGTTTTCCGCTTTTTGCGCCAGCGCTGTTGAATGGGTGCTGGATTGTACACCTGTTGTGTTTTCTGCAGCAATTGTAAAAAGCCTGCATCCGATTTGTTCTCGGCGGCAAAGCATTGTGCAGCCAGCGTCATCACATCTGTAAAAGATACGGGCTGTTGTGGCGTAGCCTGGCGGAGCAACTGACCGTACCAGGCCAGGGTTGTTGCTTTTTTAAACGTGGCATCTGCCAACGGCAAAGCCATTGGGGCTGCAGTAAATGGAATGTTGTGGGCAATCTGCACACTATCCCGCAGCAGGCATTTGTATTGCAATTCCCAAGAGCCTTGCAGCGGCGTTTGAATACTGGCATTGCCCTTGGGTACAATTTCCAGCATGGCCACTATGGTTTGGCCAGAGCCAATGTTGGCGCCATTCAATAATAGTGTGTTGTTGGCCAAAGCCTGCCGCCTGTTGTCGTAGCCAACGAGCTTGTATTGCTGCACCACGCTGCTGTCGAAATACACATGAATGCTGGCGTCGGCGGCTACATGGTAGAGGTTCTCCGTCAGCTCTTGCACCATCACTTTTTGCGCTTCTTCTTCGGTATCGAGGTAGGCAAAATTGCCATTGCCCATTTTGGCCAACACTTCAATTTTACTGTCTTTATAGTTGCCCATGCCTACACCCAAACAACTGAGTGTGACTCCGGTATGTCTGTATGCTTTGATGAGTCTTTCCAGTGCTTCATCTTCTGTAATGCCCATGTTGAAATCGCCATCGGTAGCCAGTATCACTTTGTTTACCCCGCTATCCAGTGCATTGGTCGTAGCAAGTTCATACGCCAGTTGAATGCCATTGGAACCTGCTGTGGCGCCACCCGCAATGAGTGCATCAATAGCTGCACGTATGCTGTCTTTATACTTCCCCGAAACGGGTGGCAACATAATGCCCGGCGAACCGCCGTAAGTGACAATAGCAACCCTGTCTTGCGGCCGCAAATGCTCCACCAGTTTTTTAAAACCATTCTTCAACAATGGCAGGCGGTTGTTTTCTTCCATGGAGCCACTGTTATCAATAAGAAAAACCATGTTGGCCGGGGGCAAATTTTCTACGGGAATTTTTGGCGCTACCACATTCAGCATCAACAACAAATGGCTGGCATTCCATGGGCAAACGGATAATGCCGATGCCATGCCCATGCTGCTGTCGCCGGGTTGTGCCTGTGGCAATTGAAGATTAAAGTAATTCCAGAGTTCTTCGATACGTACGGCATTGGGCGGTACCTGTGTGCTGTGGGTGATGAACCGCCGGATATTGCTATACGATGCATGGTTGTTGTTGGGCACAAAACCAACGGATGGAAACGCATTTGTATTGGTGAAATGATTGGGCACAATTTCGTTGTACGATTCGCCATTGCCCGTGGCTATTTCCGGAGCATGTTGTTTTTGCTGTGGCGCCATGCTCAGGCTCGATAGTCTGCTTTCCAGTTTAGCTTTTTGCAGCATGGTAGCGTTGTATCGAAGCACAACCTGCTGGTATTTGCCGTGCATCAATACTATTTGCGTAGTGTCAAAACCTTCTGCGTAGCAGGTGGCGGTATCTGTAGCTACAAATGCAGAAATGCCAAACTCGCCACCACTGCCGGCCTGATACAGCAATTGATTGCTGCGCAGTTTGATGTTGACAAAAGGTATGAGGGTGCCGGTGCTGTCTTTGAAACCACCTGTAAAATAGAATGACTGTGCATGGCTCACGGCGGGGCAGAGGAGCAGGCACAGCAAAGCGCATTTACCGATATGTTGCAGGTAGTGTAGCATGATGGCACAGCGGTACCACGGCATTTCTTCAGTACCTACAACGTAGCGGCCGTGGTTTTATTAGTCTTTCAGCTGATAAATTTCAGGCAAATTGCGGCCAAAACCATCATAATCAAGGCCATAGCCTACCACAAATTTGTTGGGGATGGTGATGCCGATGTATTTCAGGTCGAGGGGATGCACCTGGGCCTCGGGCTTGTGCAGCAGGGTACAAATAGACAAGCTGGCGGGCTGCTGGTGTTCTATTTCGGGCAGAAATGCCGACAGAGTTTTGCCGGTATCTACAATGTCTTCGAGGATAATAACGTGCCGGTTTTTAATCACTGTATCCAAACCGATAGCCGTAATCACATGGCCGCTGCTCTTGGTGCCCTTGTAAGAAGCCAGTTTGATAAAACAGATTTCAGCCGGAAAGTCGAGCTTCTTAAACAGGTCGGAAGAAAACATGAAAGAGCCGTTCAGGATGGCAATAAACAACGGCGTTTTGTCGCCATAGTCTGCTTTGATTTGTGCCGCCAGCGTAGCAATACTTGCATCAATGGTTTCGGCATCCAAAAAGGGTACAAACGATTTATCGAGAACCTGAACGCTGGCAGACATAACGGCTGAGTTTTAAAGCGGCGAAAGTACGACCCCACCCGCCATCAGCAAAAAGAACTGCGGGCAAAGCAGTACACTTATTTGCTACGTACAGTGCTGTTAGTCGCTGGCTGCAGCAATACTTTGGTGCCGGCAGCCAATGGTTCGTTGGCGTTAAGCTTGTTCCACTCTTGCAGTTGTGCCAGCCGGATGCCCTCTGTTTGGCTGATGTGCCACAAGGTTTGGCCTGTGTTGCTGGTCACAAATGGCTTGTCGGATTTTTTCTTTTTTCGCTCAACAAACAGCAGTTGTGCCTGCGGCAAAATATCGGTGCGGGCCATGTCGTTGAACTGGAGCAAATCTGCCAATGCCAAATTGTTGCTGGCAGCAATGGCCAGCAGGCTGGTGCCAGCCTCGGCCCACATTACCTTGGTTTCATTAATGTAAAAATAGCCGGACGGATAAGCTGTACTGGGGGCTACAGCAGCTGTTGGTTTTGAAGGGGCAGGTTCGTTGTTTACCTCAGGTGCAGCAGGCTTGGCTACCACTGGCACTACTACTTGCTCCACCACTGCCGGTTTGGGCTCTACTTTTTCTTCGCTGGCGGGTATTGCTACTGCGGGTGTTACAGGCGCAGGTATATTATTTTGCAAAGCCAATGCAGTAATGCTCTGCAGGTTGTTTTCTTCAATCACTTTTATGAGCTGTGCCACATACCTCGGGTTGGTAGCATAGCCCGCTTTTTTCAAACCTTCGGCCCAGCCTTTGTAATCATTTACGTCGAGGGTAAACAGGGCCGCATAACGACCATTGGCTTTCAGAAAGTTGGAGTGGTCGCGGTACGATTCTTCAGCAGAGGCATAAGCCCGGAAGCATTCGCCACGGGCATCATCATCGTGGTACACTTTATCGCCTGTCCAGGTGGCTTTGCATTTAATACCGAAATGATTGTTGCTGCGGCTTACCAAATCGCCTTTGCCGGCACCGCTTTCCAGCAGGCCCTGTGCCAGCTTGATGGACGCCGGTACGCCGGTGCGTTGTTGTTCGGCTATGGCAAGAGGGGCGTAGGTGTCAATGTATTGTTGATAGGCCGCATCTTGTGCCACGGCCCCACAAATGGTGAGTGTAAAAAATAGTGTTACAATTCCTTTTTTCAATTTCCTCATACTCATGCTTTTCTGGCGGCAAAATAAGTGCCAATTCTACAAACGAGGGCAAACTACCTCATGAAGAGGGATGAGAGGTGCAGCTTTTATACACGACAAGCCGAATACCGTGGAAAGCGGCGGATGTTTATTTGCCCTTGCATCGTTCCAAACCTGCCTTGGCCCGCTGTTCTATCGATTCTTCATAATCGTGGTTTTGCATGTCCATGGCTTTTTGAAAATATGCCCGGGCTTTACCAAACTGCCCGGTTTTTTCGCAAATCATGCCGGCCTGCAATGCTGACCGGGCAGCATAATACTCAGTCCGTAGGCTGCCCTGAGCGATGGTATAATCGTAGGCTTTCAGGGCACGGTCGTCGTAACCGAGATCGTCGTAAATGCGGCCGAGCCGATAGGCAAATTCCAACCTTTCGGCCACATCGGCAAAGTCGTTGGCACTTTTGCCTTCCAGAAGCTGGTAAGCTTCCTGGCTGTAGCCCCCGTCCGATAACAGCCTGGCTTTCAGCAGCATGGGGTTGGGCAATACCTGTGCCTTGGCTTCTTTCATGGCTCTTTTATCAGCATCAGCCAGCGTATTTCCTTTGGCTATCACCTGCTGCATACAAAACCGGTATTGTGGCATATTGCCTTGTAAAAAGTAGTGGTAACCCAACTTCAGCCAGGCATCTTTTACATAAAAACTGCCTTTGAAATGCTGCAAAAAACGAAGGAAGTACACATGGGCGTCTGCTTCCAGATGAAACAGTTTTGCGTAAGCCATTTCAAAATCCCAAACGGGAGTGATGAGGTAGTCGGCCGATTGCTTACGTTGCTGAATAATAACCTGGGTAGTGCGGCTGCGTTTATTGGTGAGGTGCAGGTTGGCCGCCATGTAAGCAAACAAGTGATTGTTCACCAGGTCGAGCTGCTGTTGCTCAATAAAAGCCATAGCTTCTTCGGGCTGGTTGAGCAGGTAGTTTTGCAGGTAGCAGTGGTAAAAAATACCTTCTTGCCGAAAGAGTTTGCCCCAGTAATCATTGGCTTGCAAAAACTGATGGAGCTGAAGCTGCCCTTGTTGCATGGTTCCGCTAAGGCCCATAACACTGCTTAGCCAGCGCATACTTTTGGGTATGGTGGATGCCACCATTTCCATGGGGCCAGTTATCATGTTGTTGGGCGAAAAACCCGGAAATTTTTCTTTGTTATCGTGGGCAAGTTTAAAAGCATCTCTAAAGTCCCAGCCGGCAGCCCATTTTTGGTTGAACTTAATATGGATGGCTGCCCATTGCAGGTGTACAATGGCTTGGGAAAAAAGGCGGAGTGGCGATGTTTTGGGTGCGGTGGCTAATCGCTCCAACCGCTGGCTGCGCAGTGGTTTAGCCCTGTCGTAGGCTGCTTTTTCTTCATTAAAAAAGAGGGTGAAAAAGTCGATGTAATTATCGAGCAGCACGGTGGCGAGGTTGTTGGGGTCGGCAGCTTTTTCGGCTGCAATCAACTTAATGGCGGGTTGCAACCGAAGGGCAATGATGTGCTGATAGGCTTGATAGCACCGGTCGTTGAACCGGAAATCTTGCTGGGCTTGCCCCGGCAAAAAGGTCAGTAAAAAAATGAAGCTATAAATGGCCTGTAGAAAAATCCTCACCCTGCAAAGAAAACAAAAAAGCGAAGCCCACGTGGAACTTCGCTTTTGATATAGTTGGGCCAAAGGCTTATTTAATTTCGATGCTATCGTTGGTCTCCTGATCTACGAGGATGCGGCCGCAGTTTTCGCACACAATAATTTTTTTGTGCTGGCGAATTTCGCTTTGGCGCTGCGGGGGCACAGCATTAAAGCAACCGCCGCAGGCATCACGCAGTACGGGTACCACGGCCAGGCCATTGCGGTAGTTAGAGCGGATGCGGTCGTAAGAAGCCAACAGGCGTTCTTCAACCTTGCCACGGGCTTCGTTGGCAAGACCTTGATAATGAAGCTCTTCTTTTTCAGTATCTGCAATAATTTTTTCGAGTTCGCCTTTTTTGGCAGCCAGTGTACCCTCTTTGGTTTGAATAGCTTTATTGGCGCTATCGAGTCGGCGGGCTTTTTCCTGCAGTTCTTCCTGAGCGTCTTTGATGTGCTTTTCAGCCAGTTTTACTTCCAGCTGCTGCATCTCAATTTCTTTATTGATGGCTTCGAATTCGCGGCTGTTTTTTACGTTGTTGCTCTGAGCTTCATACTTTTTGATGAGCTCTTCAGATTCAACAATGCTGGCTTTTTTCTGGTCAACAAATTCGTTGATGCCATTAATTTCTTCTTCGATGCGGGTACGGCGGTGATGCAAACCCTGCAGTTCATCTTCCAAATCGGCTACTTCCATAGGAAGTTCGCCCTTGAGGATGCTCATTTCGTCGAGCTTAGATTCAATCTTTTGGAGTCTTACCAGCGATGCGAGTTTTTCCTGAACCGAAAAATCCTTAACAGTGGCCATGGATAAATATCAATTTTAATTGAAAATCAGCGAATTGAAACCAAACTCAGGCAAAGTAACGGACCGGATTGGTTTGTACGGCTGAATGAAGGACGGCAAAGGTAGGGAATTTGGCCTTCAAATATGTGGCCAGCCCTTGTACTGTGTACTGTTCGCTTTCGTAGTGGCCAATATCGGCCAGTAAAAGGCGGCCATCAGCATCGAAAAACTCGTGGTATTTCACATCGGCGGTTATGAATGCATCAGCGCCGGCGGCTATGGCAGCACCAGTTAAAAAGCTGCCAGCTCCGCCACACATGGCTATGGTGCGAATGGGCCGGTTGATAAACGGCGTATGCCGGATGATTTGTAAGCCAAACGCCGTTTTGATGCGCTGCAAAAAATCTGTTTCGGTAATACTGCCAGATAGCTCTCCAATAATACCTGCTCCGGTTTGTGGTAGCTCATTTTGTAATGAAATCAATTGGTAAGCAGGGGTTTCGTAGGGGTGTGCCTGGTGAAGCGCAGCCATTATTTTGCCCGCCAAATGAGCAGGAACAGCTACTTCTATGCGGGTTTCCTCCACCCACTCCAGCGGCCCGCCGGCTGCACCAATGGCGGGCTGGGCATTTTCCAACGGACGAAAACTGCCCATGCCTTCGGTATTGAAACTGCATTCGGCATATTGGCCAATGGCGCCGGCTCCGGCAGCATACAGTGCTTCTCTCAGCATTGCTGATTGTGCAGCGGGTACATAAGTAATGAGGTATTGCAAAGTGCCGGGCCGGGGTTGCAGCACCTGCAGGCTTTTGGTTTTGAGGCCTAGCTTTTCAGCCATCCAGTAGTTTACACCAAACTGATAATTATCCAGGTTGGTATGAATGGCATAAATAGCAATATCGTGTTTGATGGCTTTAATAATGGCTCTTTCGGGGTAGCTGTCGCCGGAAAGTTTTTTTACCCCCCGAAAAAGGATAGGGTGATGCGCTACTACCAGATTGCAGTTTTTTTCGATGGCTTCTGCAATTACTTCTTCGGTAGCATCGAGGCTACAAATGATACCTGTGCAATTCCAGGACTTTTTTCCCGTTATGAGACCGGCATTGTCGTAAGACTCTTGCCAGGCAAGCGGCGCCAGTAGTTCTAATTGAAAAAGAATATCGCTGATGAGCATGGTGGTTACAATTGGGTAATGATTGGGTACAAACTTAGCCAGATTGTAATTGGTTGTCCACATTTAAGCATTGCAGTTTGAGAGCAGTTTTTTTGGCAGGCAATTTGTAACTTATGAGCAAAAGGTGCAGTGGCTGGCGGGTAAACAAATGTGTACATCTGAATAAACACCCAATAGCAGGCACAAAACCAAAACTATCTTGGCAGAGGCTGAGGCATACAATACACAATGGAGGGGCACAGGCACCCGGAGGACGAGGCAAATACATGAATATCCGATTACTTTTTTTATGGAGTTTACTGTTTGCCTGCTTACAGGGCAATGCACAATTGACGGCGCAATTTTCCGCCGATCAATTGAGTGGTTGCGCACCTATCAGGGTCATATTTACTGATCAATCTACTGGTACACCCGATCGCTGGCGCTGGGACTTGGGCAATGGTGTAATCAGCACGGCTCAAAACCCGAGCACAACTTATTTTACGCCGGGGGTTTATACAGTAAGCCTTACCGTATACAGAGGCACTACCGATTCTGCAACTATCACTAAAACTTCTTTCATTAACGTATATGCCAACCCAACTGTAAATTTTGGGGCTGTTCCCCGGTTTGGTTGCTTGCCATTGAGTGTTCAATTTACCGACAGTAGCATAGCGGGCAGCGGTACATTACAAAGCTGGACATGGGATTTTGGCGACGGCACTCTCAGTAATCAACGTAATCCATTACACTCATATACCACCCCCGGCAGTTTTACCATTACACTTACTGTGCAAAATAGTGAAGGTTGCAGCCGCACTTTATCGTTGGATAATTATGTTCGGGTGGGAGACTCGCTGTTGGCACAGTTTACAAAAACTGTGGCCCGAAATTGCGTGGTGCCGGTTAATGTGGCATTCACCAGTACCAGTATTGGTACTAACATCACCTCGTGGCAATGGAATTTTGGTGATGGAAACAGCAGCGCTGCCACCAACCCGATTCATACCTATAATGCTGCCGGAGAATATGATGTTGAACTGATTGTAACCAATGCAGGAGGTTGCTCTGATACCATTATACAAAGAGCAGCAGTAACTGTGGGCAGCCCTACGGCAGCCTTTAACATAGGTGCTGGGCCATTTTGTATTGGTCGCCCGGTGGCAATTCAAAATACGTCAACCCCCTTTGCCACTTTTGATTCTACCATATGGCGGTTTAGCGATGGAGTGGTGGTGCGGCAAA
This sequence comes from Bacteroidota bacterium, assembly GCA_020161435.1. Classification (GTDB taxonomy): domain Bacteria; phylum Bacteroidota; class Bacteroidia; order Chitinophagales; family Chitinophagaceae; genus Phnomibacter. The sequence continues at coordinate 213,498 of JAIUNV010000006.1, forward strand.
GAGATGTGAGTCGCATTTTTAATACCCCCGGTGTGTACACATTTAGTATGGCTGTGTGGAAGGGTGGTTGTGTTGATTCAACTCAAGGCAGTTTTACGGTGCTTGATAAGCCAGCGCCAACATTTAGTTATAGTCCTGCTATTGGGTGCCGGGTACCTCATGTGGTTAATTTTCAAAATACCACACCCAATAGCACCGTCATAGGCTGGACTTTTGGAAACGGCCAAACCAGTACGCAGCAATCTGCAACTGCTACTTACAATTCGTTGGGCACATTTAGTGTACGCATGATTGTGCGACATGATAATGGTTGTATTGACACACTGAATGTTCCGGCAGCTGTAAGAGTGGAAGCGCCCAGAATTACATCAATCAGCGGATTGCCTTTTGATGGTTGTGTGCCCTATGTGCAAACCTTTGTACCCGTTATTGTAACCAATGATTCTATTGTAAGCTATGCATGGGATTTTGGAGATGGTACCACTGCAGCAGTTCGCAATCCGACCAAAACCTTTGGAGTGGCAGGCTCGTTTACTGTTCGGCTAACAATAACTACACTGGGCGGGTGTACGGCCACACTCACAGGTAATGTTCTGGTAAGTGAAAAGCCTGTAGCTGCATTTACTGCAACGCCAAGGGATGTATGCCCTTCTACGGATGTATCTTTTACCGATCAAAGCACTGGCGCTATTACCCGCTGGCAATGGTTTTTTGGCGATGGCGGTTCTTCTGGCACACAAAATCCAACCTATCAGTATAACGATACAGGATGGATGAATGTGCGGTTGATTGTGAGTAATAATCAATGCCATGATACATTGACGGTGAATCGCTACATCTACGTACGTCCGCCGATTGCCAGGTTTACAGATTCATTTAGTTGTACCAATCAGTTTCAGCGTTTTTTTACTAATGCCAGCATTGGCGGTACACAGTGGAAATGGTATTTCGGCAATGGCGATTCATCATCTACCTATAGTCCCAATTATACCTACACCAATACAGGTGCTTACACCGTAAGGTTGGTGGCTTCAGATTCTTTATGTGAGCATGAAGCATCTATAGGGATAAATATTTATGATGAAGAGGCCAATATTGAAATGGAAAAAATGGGCACCTGCCGGAGTAACGAACTTCGGTTTTATGCCCGGGGCCCTAAGCTCAATCCGGCTAATATTGCCAACTATGAATGGACGATTAATGCGGAGTCTCCCATCAACACCGGTGTCAATTTTTTAGATCGGGTATTGACAGATACTGCAACCCTTGTAGTACGACTGGTGATTACAGATAGAAATGGTTGCAGCGATACAACCTTGCAAACCTTTACTATTGCAGACATAGGTACACGCATCAACTTTGGGCCAATCAGGCAAGATGTATGCGTTGGTAGCCTTGTCAATTTTACAGACTCTACCAGGTTTACCAGTACTAATCCTGTAAGAAGCTGGGAGTGGAACTTCGGATTTGGTAACGACTCTGTATTTACGTCGGCCCCCTTTGGAGTGGTGTACAATGCAGCGGGTGTTTACAATGTACGGCTAACAGTGGTCGATTCTTTGGGCTGCAGATATACACTTACACGCCCCGCCGCTGTAGAAGTGCATGAATCTACCGCCCGGTTTATTGCCAGCGATACGTTGGTGTGTTTGAACACTCCAATTCGTTTCACTAATCAATCCATTGGTTCAAATGGTTCTGTACTAACGTATAACTGGGATTTTGGCAATGGACAACAGAGCACCATACTCAATCCTTCGGTAACTTATGCAGCCGAAGGCGTGTACACTGTTTCGCTGGCCATTGCAGATAGCTATGGTTGTGTGGATACATTAACAAGACCTCAGTACATAACCGTAGCCAATGCCAGGGCCAGTTTTTCTATGAGTGATTCTTTTAGTACCTGCCCGCCTTTGTTGGTGATTTTTTCCAATACTTCTATCAACAACAGGCAAAACTTTTGGGACTTCGGCAATGGCAATAATTCCATTGTGGTAAGTCCTGCACATACATTTACAAGCCCCGGTATTTTTAATGTTAAGCTTCGAGTGGTGGGCAATGGCGGTTGTGTGGATTCGGTAACCCGTCAGGTAGAAATTCGTGGCCCACAAGGTACTTTTACCTATGGACCGCTCATTGGATGTCCGCCGCTGGGGGTTTCTTTTTCGGCTACAACCATTAACACCCGATATTATACATGGGATTACAGCGACGGTACTTCTGACCTTACAGGAAACAACACGGCAAACCACAATTATCTTACGCCGGGTTCTTATGTGCCACGCCTTATTTTGGAAGACGGCCTTGGCTGTAAAGTACCTGTTCAGGGAACGGATACCATACATGTGCTTGGTGCAAGAGCACTCATACAATCGGTTATGCAAAACGCCTTTTGCGATTCAGCTACTGTATCGTTTACCGATTCTTCTATTACCAACGATATAGTGGTGCGGTACCGCTGGCGCTTTGGCGATGGCATTGAGTCTTCGCTTCGAAATCCTACTCATACTTACAGAACGCCGGGTGTGTATCAGGTTACTTTTGAAGTGTGGACGGCCAATAATTGTTATGCTTCCGACACGTTGGATGTACCTGTGATAATTTCTCCATCGCCACAACTGGCCTACAATGCTCCACCAGCCGTTTGTGTGCCGGCGCAGGTGCAGTTTACGGGTGTATGGCTCAATGCCGATACAACGCAAATGAGCTATCAATGGAGTTTTGGCAACGGGCAGGTGAGCAATCAACTCATCCCTTCGCTGGTAAGTTATACACTGCCTGGTACGTATAACGTACAACTGATTGGTGTAAACAGGTTTGGATGTACTGATACCGTGTTGCAACCATTGATTGTGAATGATACGCCGAGGGTGGTAGCAGGGCCGGGCTTATACATTTGCCGCGGCACACCACAAGCATTACTGGCCACAGGCGCAGCTACGTATGTGTGGGATGCAGACCCAACGTTAAGTTGTACCAGTTGCGCATCACCACTTGCTAATCCTCCATCGAATCGCATTTACCGTGTTACTGGTACCGATGTAAACGGGTGTACTTCCAGCGATACTGCTTTGGTAAGGGTAAAAGCTCCCGGTATTTTAAGTATTGGCTTAGGCGATACCATTTGTGTGGGTGAATCAGTACAGTTACGGTCGCAGGGTTATGATATACTTTCCTGGTCGCCATCAGCCGGGTTAAGCAACCCCAATGTGGCTAATCCTGTAGCCCGGCCTGTAAGCACTACCCGCTATAGAGTTACCGGTTCCGATTCTTTAGGCTGTTTCACCGACTCTGCATTTGTATCTGTAGTAGTGTATCCAATTCCGCAGTTTAATATTGTAGAAACCAGCATTAGAACTGCAGGTGGAGTAGTCGTACCATTGCGTACACAATCATCGCCCGATATCATCAGGTGGAGTTGGTCGCCGGCACAGGGCCTTAGTTGCATTGTTTGTCCCGAGCCTAATGCAACAGTTAACAGACGTATTACCTACACTGCTACTGCTACCAATGCAGGTGGCTGTGTGGCAAAGGATACCATTTTTGTAGAGCCCTATTGCACTGGCGATAATGTGTTTTTACCCAATACTTTTTCGCCTAATGGTGATGGACAGAATGATGTGTTCTATCCTCGTGGAGAGGGAGTAATAGGTATTAAGAGTATGATCATTTTTAACCGGTGGGGAGAAGTGATGTATGAACGAAAGAATTTTGCATTGAATGATCCGACAACCGGTTGGAATGGCACGTACAAAGGCGTCGCCCTTACTCCGGATGTGTATGTTTATCTGGTTGAAGTGCAATGTGGCAATAATGAAATTTTTGGATTAAAAGGTAACGTAACGCTATTGAAGTAGCAAACAGCCATCATGCGTAAACACTACCTGCACATATCATTCTTTATCTTACTGCTGCCTTTGGGGCTGTTCAGTCAGGATATCCATTTGTCACAGTTTTTTGAAGCACCGCTGTGGCGCAATCCATCACTGGCGGGCATTTTTACCGGCGACTTCAGGGCGCAGGGTGTGTATCGTACCCAATGGGGGGCTGTTACTGTACCTTATCGTACTGGTTCATTTAATGCTGAATACAAAATGCCTATTGGAGCCGCCAACGATTTTCTTACCATCGGCGGGCAAATGATGTATGACATGGCGGGTACTACTAATTTCAAAACCACCCATCTTTTACCAACCATTAACTATCATAAATCGCTGAGCGATAACAAAACCAAATATCTGTCGCTGGGTTTTATGGGGGGATATGTGCAGCGATCTATCGATCAAAGTAAAGTAACCACCAACAGCCAGTACGATGGTACCGGCTGGAATCCGATGTTGAGCATCAATGAATCGTTGGCCAATTACAATCGTGGCTATGGCGATGCCAGTGTGGGGTTGTCTTTCAACTCGGGTATGGGCGAAAGTGAATACGATAATTATTTCGTTGGTGTGGCTTATCATCACTTCAACAGGCCATCCAATTCATTTTACAGAAACCCTGATATTGAATTGAGCCCAAAATGGGTGTATTCATTCGGGCTCCGCTTTGGCATGACGCCCAATACTTACCTCACTTTGCAGGCAGACCATACCCGGCAAAACAGCTACAATGAAACGCTGGCCGGCGGCATGGTAGGTTTTGCTTTGAGCGGATACGATTTTACCGACAGTCAATACAACATTCATTTCGGGGGCTTTCTGCGTTTGAAAGATGCGGTTATTCCTGTGGTAAAACTCGATTTCAAACCATTTTCTGCGGCCTTGAGCTACGATATTAATATTTCGCCACTGCGTACCGCTAGCCTGGGCAGGGGAGGGTTTGAGTTGTCCATTACTTATCAGGCATTTTTCGACAGAGATAACAGCACTAAAAATGCGGTACATTGCCCTCGGTTTTAATGCTGAGGTATGTACACGAATGTTTATTATCAAAAAAGGTTTTGGTGGTTGCTGCTGGCGGTTGCAGGCTTATTGTTTTTACACTTGGGCGCAGCTCCGGTGTACATTTTAGACGAAGCCAAAAATGCCCAGTGTGCCCGAGAAATGTGGCATGCCGGCGCATGGGTGGTGCCCACTTTTAATGGCGACCTACGTACTGATAAACCAGCGTTGCATTATTGGTTCATGCATGTGGCCTTCTCTATGTTTGGCGATGGCGCATGGCAAGCCCGTTTTTTTAGTGCCATCATGGGTATTGGTACCGTACTTATTACTTTTTTGTTTGTACGAAAACTCAGCACCGCTACGCATGCTTTTTTTTCGGCTCTTGCACTGGCGCTGTCTACGCATTTTTTATTCGAGTTCAGGTTGGCCGTACCCGACCCGTACCTCATATTTTTTACAGCACTTGGCTTGTTTTCTGCGTTGCAGTATTTACAGCAAAAAAGCACTTGGTGGTTGCTGGCTACAGCAGCCTCATTGGCATTGGCTACATTGGCCAAAGGTCCGGTAGCATTGGGTTTGCCCGGTATTGTAATACTGTTGTATGTAGTAATTCGCAAGCAGTGGTGGGTGCTCACAGATGTACGGTTATTACTGGCAGCTGTGGTGTACACAGGCATAGCAGCACCTTGGTATTGGGCAGTACATCAGGCCACACAAGGGGCCTTTACACAAGGTTTTTTTCTGGAGCACAACCTTAGCCGCTTTAGCAGCGAAATGGAAGGCCATGGCGGTCCGTTTTTTGTTACCATCCTCATTGTACTTATTGGCATGTTGCCTTTTAGTACGCACATTGCTTCACTCGCAGGCTTGATGCGCCGTAAGCCCATGTCTGATCTGGTGTTGTTTAGCCTGCTGGTATCATTGGTATACATCTTGTTTTTTACCATTAGCAGCACAAAACTGCCCAACTATCCCATGCCTTGCTATCCATTTGTAGCGGTACTGCTGGGCTATCTGCTTACAGAAATACTGCACGGAAATGCCACTTGGAAAAAATACACCTGGTGGGTGCTGGGGATAATCGGGCTGGCACTGCCCATAGGTGGTTTTGTGGCGTTGGGCATGGAACCGGAAACAGCCCCTTATCGCTGGTGGGCCCTTGGTTTGCTGGTGCTGCCCGTTGGCATTTTGCTGGCCGCCCTACGGCCACAAAGCAAACCCGGCAATGCCATTGCGTGGCTGGCGGGCACTTATTTGTTATTCAATACTTTTTTTCTGGCCATTGCTTATCCGTTGGTCTATCAGCAAAATCCGGTTACGCTGTTACAGCCCATTTTAAACAAGGGCAAAAACACAGTGGTGGCATACAAAGATTTCAATCCAGCTTTCCTTTTTAATGCCAAAAATCCAGGTTTTCGGATACAAGTTTTTACAGATACTGCGGAGTTGCACAAATTCTGTTCAGCTTTTTCTGCGCAAAATAAATCACCAGTTTATATCATCTCCAGAACAGATAAGTTGCTGGAATTGAATACGTTACCGCTTTTAGAGATTGCCCGCAAACGTGACCTTTTTGAAATTCCAACCACTGTTTTATTGCAATGGAAGGCAAATTTTGAAAATTGATTTTGCTCGAAAGCATAAATAACTATTTTTGCTGCCCCTTCAAAAAGAGAAGGTGTTCGGCCGGTGAGGTGGATGAGTGGCTGAAATCAGTAGTTTGCTAAACTGCCGTACGGGTTAAACTGTACCGCGGGTTCGAATCCCGCCCTCACCGCAAATGGTTTTTTTAAGGTTCTAAAATGAAATTGGCAGAACCTTTGGATGATGAAAGACTTAATGGTTGAAATAGGTGCGTGACCAGAACAAAACCCGAAAATGTTGAAGATCTGATCTCGACCCACATTTAAACACACGCATGTTTGACTTTGAAAAGTTAGAGGTTTATCAGGTTACAAAAACGCAGAACATCGAGGTGCTCAAGTTTTTGTTTCAGCAAAACGATTTAAATGCCGACTTCGCCACGCAGTGGAAAGAAGCCAGTATGGGCACGGTCATTAATTTGGCTGAAAGCACTGCCCGTATGACGCATCCGGAAAAGAAACATTTCCTGACCATTGCCAGAGGCAACATTAATAGTTGTGTTGCACTCATGGAACTGGGCAAAGAAATCGGCTGGATTGACCAAACTACTTTTGAGCATTTTTATACTCGCTACGAGCAAATGAGTAAAATGATGCTGGGTATGATTCGCAGTTTCAGCAGTGAGACTAAAATCTAAAGCACTGGTTTTTAAAGATAGTTCGGGAAGTAGCGCAGGCCGGTAGCGCACCTGGTTTGGGACCAGGGGGTCGCAGGTTCGAATCCTGTCTTCCCGACAAAGAGGAGTGATGAGCGAAAGCCATCACTCTTTTTTTATGCTCCATTTTGTTTACATCATTCAAAGTTTAAAACATCATCGCTACTACTGTGGTGCATCTGCAGATGTGGAGTCAAGGCTAGAAAAGCATAATGCTAAAGCCACAACCAGTACCAGAAATGGTGTACCATGGGTACTGGTACGCATTGTAGAGTGTGCCACAAAGCAAGAGGCATTGCAGTTGGAAATAATTATCAAAAAGAGGGGTATTGGCAGATGGATAGCTGAACATCCCGAGTAGTGAATCCCGCTTTAGGGCGGGAGGGTCGCCACGCTAGAAGCGTGGTCTTCCCGACAAAGAGGAGTGATGAGCGAAAGCCATCACTCTTTTTTTATGCCTCATTACGTATACATACTTCAAAGCCTGAAACATCAGGGATACTATTGCGGTTCTAGTGCTGATGTGGATGTGCGGTTGCAAAAGCATAATTCCAAGGCTACACCCAGCACCAAAACTGGAGTGCCATGGGCAGTAAGAAGAATAATCATTTGCGAAAGCAAACGAGAAGCTTTGCAGTTAGAAATTCAAATCAAGAAACGAGGAATTGGCAGATGGATGAATGATCATCCGGAGTAGTGCAGGCCGGTAGCGCATCCCGCTGTAGGGCGGGAGGGTCGCCACGCTAGAAGCGTGGTCTTCCCGACAAAGAGCATTCAGCGATGAATGCTCCTTTTTATATGCCATATAGAAAACGGTGCTGCACCTATTTATTGGCCAATTGACCACAAGCCGCATCAATATCTTTGCCTCGGCTGCGACGCAGGCGGGCATTCACTTTATGCTTGTCGAGGTAGGCCATGAACGCATCCGTTTTTTCTTCAGTAGGCTTGCAGAACTGCGCCATATCAATGGGGTTATACTCAATGATGTTGATGAGGTCGGCAGGTATTTGGCGGTAGAGTTTGATGAGCTCATCTGCATCTTTCAAACTATCGTTGAAAGAATCAAAAAGAATGTACTCCAGGGTAATTTCGTTCTTCGTTTTTTGATAGAAATAATTCAGCGCTTCTATCAACGATTTGATGTCGTTGGTATCGTTGATGGGCATGATTTCATGCCGCTTGGAATCGTTGGCGGCATGCAGGCTCAGGGCCAGTTTAAATTTCACTTCGTCATCGCCCAGTTTCTTAATCATTTTGGCCACACCTGCGGTACTTACTGTAATGCGGCGTGGACTCATGCCCAAACCATCGGGTGCACTAATGCGTTCGATGGCCTTCAATACATTTTGATAATTGAGTAGTGGTTCGCCCATACCCATAAATACAATGTTCGTGAGCTTCTGATCGTACACCCGCAGGCTCTGCTGGTTGATGAGTACCACTTCATCGTAGATTTCATCAAACGTGAGGTTGCGTTTGCGGTCGAGATAGCCGGTGGCGCAAAACTTACAGCTGAGGCTGCAACCAATTTGGCTGCTCACACAGGCTGTTTTGCGTTCGTCGGTCGGAATGAGTACGCCTTCTACCGCATGGCCATCCCAGGTTTTGAAACGGCTTTTTACCGTCCCATCGGCGCTGTATTGCGACTCGTCAATAATGAGGGCTGGCAGGCTGAAATGTTCGCCCAACTGCTGGCGCAGTTCTTTGCTCAGGTTGGTCATGTCGGCAAAACTGTGAGCCTGTTTGGTCCACAGCCATTCCCACACCTGGTTGGCCCTGAATTTTTGCAAACCCTGAGCGGTCATCCATTGGGTGAGTTCTTCCTTGCTGAGCTGGCGAATGTTTTGCATGCGGCAAAGATAAGCCGCCGGGCTGCAAAGCTTTTACTAAGAAGGAATGCCATTGCCCGGTGCAACCTGTTTTTTGTAAAAGGTAAATAACGAAGCACCAGGAAGGATATTTTTGTTCTTCAACGGATTTAAAATCACATCTTGCCTGTATGAGTGCTGTTTATATCATTGATGCTGTTCGTACACCCATTGGCCGCTATGGCGGTGTTTTGGCTTCGGTTCGCCCCGACGATTTATTGGCCACTTCCATTCAACAATTATTGCAACGCAACCCCACGGTGGATGCGGCTGCCATTGAAGATGTGATTGCCGGTGCGGCCAACCAGAGCGGCGAAGACAACCGAAATGTGGCCCGCATGGCGGCACTGCTGGCTGGCTTGCCGGTAAGTGTGGCGGGCACAACAGTAAATCGTTTGTGTGCCAGTGGCCTGCAAGCCATTATGGATGCGGCAAGGGCCATTCACCATGGCGATGGCGATGTATACATAGCCGGCGGTGCCGAAAGCATGAGCCGTGCTCCGTTTGTAACGGGCAAGGCAGAATCGGCTTTTTCGCGGCAAGTAAATACGTTTGATACCACCATGGGCTGGCGCTTCATCAACAAGCAATTGACGGCGCTGTACCACCCGTACAGCATGGGCGAAACGGCAGAAAATGTGGCTCGGCAGTGGCAGATCAGTCGTGAGGCTCAAGATGCATTTGCCCTGCAATCGCAGCAGAAATATGCGGCGGCATTGGCAGCGGGCAAATGGCAGGATGAGCTGGTGCCCGTAGCTGTGTACGATGCAAAAGGACAAGCAACGCAGGTGACGCAAGATGAACATCCAAGGGCAACAACCATGGAGCAATTAGCCAAATTGAAACCGGCGTTTGTACCATCGGGTACGGTTACTGCTGGCAACTCATCGGGCATCAATGATGGCGCAAGTGCTTTGCTGCTGGCGAACGACACTGCTGTAAAAAAGTTTGGCCTGCAGCCATTGGCCCGGGTGGTAAGTATGGCGGTATCGGGTGTAGACCCTGCGGTGATGGGCATTGGCCCGGTGCCTGCTTCGCAAAAAGCGTTGCAAAGAGCCGGCCTCAACATCAACGACATGGATGTGATAGAATTGAATGAGGCTTTTGCGTCGCAATCGCTGGCCTGTGTGCAGGAGCTGCAAGCCGACCCGGCAAAAGTGAATGTGAACGGTGGCGCCATTGCCATTGGCCATCCGCTAGGTTGCAGCGGTGCCCGAATTTCAACCACCCTCATACACGAACTGGTACGCAGCGGCGGTCGCTACGGGCTGGCTACTATGTGCATTGGCGTAGGCCAGGGTGCTGCAGTGGTGTATGAAAATTTAAGTCGTGGTTGATTATTATTCCTTCTAATTTTCTGTTTCAAACCCCTTTTAACAATGAAAAGAATTCTGGTTGTTTTACTGCTGATGATTGGTGTGGGCACTGCTGTGCATGCCCAACAAGACAGCACTTTGCAGCAATATGCCGGCAAATACATTTTTCCGCAAGGCAGTGCAGTATCCGAAGCCATGGTCAATTTTGAATCGGGTGTATTGAGCATTAGTTCTGCCATCGGTTCTGCTACATTATCTAAAATCGAAGCCGACCGTTTTTCTATTGTGGAATACAACGGCACTGCTGTATTCAAAAGAAATGATGCGGGCAAAATCGTCAGCATTCATGTGGTGGTGGCCGATTTGGATGTGACGGGCACCAAAGAATCTTTCGCCAAGTTTTGGAATCACCGGATGATTTTGCAAAAACTATAAACGAGTAGAAGCATACAAAAAGGACTGATGATTCAGTCCTTTTTTATTTGGCAAAGGTGCTGGCTGTACATTCGCAGCACTTTGCAAGCAGCACATCAACAACAGCAGAAAGATCGGGTAGCACTTTACGGAGTGCTGATGGTGCTGTTGTCTGCGGTTTTGTTTTCGGGCAAAGCCGTGCTGGCCAAGCTGGTGTACCGCCAAAGCAGCATGAGTGTGAGTGAGCTGCTGGTGCTGCGTATGTTGTTTTCGCTGCCATTTTATGTGGCCATGTTGCTGTTGCAATGGCAGCAGCACAAGCGAAATGCCACACATCAATCGTTCATGCAACAGTCGCATGTATTGCCCACCATTTTGTTGGGTTTGCTCGGTTATTACATCAGTTCCTTTTTCGATTTCTGGGGGCTCAAACATATTTCTGCCGGCCTCGAAAGAGTCATCTTGTTTTCCTATCCCACCATGGTAGTGTTGTTTGGTGCCTGGTTTTTCAAAGAAAAAATTCAACGGCATCAGGTGTTGGCTTTACTGCTTTCCTACGCAGGTATTGGTGTTGCTTTTGCAGCCGATTTTGACCAGCCGCAAACGGGCAATGTTTGGATTGGTGCTGCCTTTATTGTGGGCTGCGCCATCACGTTTTCGTTGTATGTATTGTTTAGCGGAAAACTGGTGCCACAAGTAGGCGTATCTAAGTTTACGGCTGTGGCCATGCTCAGTGCAACCACCGCTATTTTTCTCCACTATTTTGTAATGGGTGGTGCTGTACAGCAACTGCTTTCTTTCTCGCCGCAGGTGTATGGGTACATGTTGTTGATGGCCGTATTTACCACGGTGGTGCCGTCACTGCTCGTATCAGCCGGGCTTAAGCGGGTGGGCAGCAGCAACGTGGCCATCATTAGTTCAGTGGGCCCCATCGTCACCATTTTTCAGGCATGGTATTTTTTGGGCGAACCCTTTGGTTGGCAGCAAGCCATTGGTACCGTACTGGTGGTAGCAGGTGTACTGTGGGTAAGTAAAAAAACAACGCAACAAACAAAACCTGCCTGATTAGGCCGGCTGCCATTGAGCAGCAAAATCTTGCTGCGTAAATACCTGCTCGTTACCACTGGCCAAATGTTTCACTTTGCAAATGCCTTGATCCAGTTCGTTGGAGCCAATCACCACTACATAGGCAATGCCTTTCTTATCGGCAAACTTGAATTGCTTGTCAAACTTCGCTTGCTCATGATACAGCATGGCAGAGATGCCGCGGCTGCGCAATTGTTGCATCAAACCAAAGGCGGCCTTACTTTCTGCATCGCCCAAATTGAAGAACAATACCTGTGTGCCTTGCTGCACCGCTTCTGGGAAAAGTTGCAGCTCTTCCATCACATCAAAAATCCTATCTACACCAAAGCTGATGCCAACGCCGGGAATATTGGGCACATCAAACAGGCCGGTCAAATCATCGTAGCGACCACCGCCGCCAATGCTGCCCATTTGCACACCTATGGCTTTTACTTCAAAAATGGTTCCTGTGTAATAGTTGAGGCCACGGGCTAGGGTGAAGTCGGCAGTAAGCGTACAACGACTATCGGGCAGTGGTGCAAAGTTGATAACGGTTTGCAGCTCAGCAATGCCTTCAGCGCCAATGCTGTTGCTGCCTACAATGTTGTTGAGTTGCGCCAGCTTTTCTTCGTTGCTGCCTTCTATGCTCAGGTACTGCTCAATGGCTGCAATTTGTGCCGGCAGCAATCCACGTTGCGTTAGTTCTTCTTTTACTTTATCAATGCCAATTTTATCGAGCTTGTCAATAGCAATGGTAATGTCGGTCAGCTTATCGGCACCGCCGCATACTTCGGCCAGTGCAGCCAGTATTTTGCGGTTGTTGATGCGGATATCTACCGGCACATCCAGTTGGCTGAATGCGGTGGCATACAATTGCACCAGCTCCACTTCGTTTAGCAAACTTTTGCTGCCCACCACATCGGCATCACATTGGTAAAACTCACGGTAGCGGCCACGCTGCGGCCGGTCGGCACGCCACACGGGTTGCATTTGGTAGCGTTTGTAAGGAAAGGTGAGCTGCCCATGATTCATGGCTACATAACGGGCAAATGGAATGGTGAGGTCGTAGCGTAAAGCCCTTTCCGTTAGGTCTTTTACATTTTTGCCCTGCAGTATTTTGTCAAAATCTTCTTTGGCCTTGGCATGCTTTTCGGGGCGGTCGAGGCCGTTGTTCAAAATTTTGAAAATGAGTTTGTCGCCTTCTTCGCCATACTTGCCCATCAGGGTGTCGAGGTTTTCCATGGCCGGTGTTTCCAGCGGTTCAAAACCATACAGCTGAAAAACCTGCTGAATGGTGCTGAAAATAAACTGGCGTTTGCGTACCACCGAAGCGTTGAAATCACGGGTGCCTTGCGGCAAAGAAGGTTTTGACATATTGGAAAAATCAGAAAAGTTACACATTCATTTGTCGGGCAATAAAAGCATCACAGGCATTGCTGATGAGACGAAACACATGGTGGTAATCTTCCTCCGTGCCGTAGTAAGGGTCGGGCACGGGCTCGTTGGCACCGGGTGTTACCTCGTTCAGCAAAAGGTGGGCTTTTGCATCATTCCAGGTATGGCGGGCCAAGGCTTTGGCATCGCGGCGGTTGCTTTCTTCCATAAAGAAAATCACATCAAACCGCTCCATATCGCTGGCGTGAAACTGGCGGCCCCGCTGGCTGCTGATATCTACGCCATAGTGCAGCGCCGTTTTTTGCGACAGCCGGTGTGGTGGTTCGCCCACATGCCAGCTACCGGTGCCGGCGCTGTCAATTTCCCAAGACAAACCGGCTGCCAGTGCTTTGTGCCGCATAATGCCCTCTGCCAACGGGCTGCGGCAAATATTTCCCAGACATACCATCAATATCTTCATGCACACACGGCTTTTTTTGAGGGGCAAAAGTAATGTTTGCCTTTCAGCCTTGTGTGGAAAATGCCCCACTTGGCATCTTAGCAGCAGAAATAATGGTATTAAGATTGCTGACTGACAAACCGGTGACCATTACACACATTGCACAAGCCTTGAATTGATTATCTTTCCACCCTTTCCTAAAAATTATGCAGACTCGCAAAACATCACGTCGAAAAAGTACACCCAATGTGAGGGCTATGATGGATTACTTCATGGCCTCATTGATGGTTTTCTTTGGCGTATTCATCATGTTTTCAGAAAAAATTATTGGATACGACTACTTCGAGGGCAGCAATTTTGTTACAGGCAAAATGAAATGGGTGATAGGCATTTTGTTCATGCTGTATGGTGTGTTCAAAGCCTACCGGGGTTATGTGGCAGCCAAATTAGAAAAGGAATTTCAACATGAAGATGAATAAGAAACATAACGCTTGGGTAGTGTTTGTGCTCGGCTTTTTGCTGATGGCCTGCGGTAATAACGGCACGTCACCTGCGGTTGTGTCCGACGATACACCTACCAGTGGCCGCATTCGTATCAGCATTGATGAATCATTCAAACCCGTTATTGATTCACAGATCAAGGTGTTTCAGTCTTCGTTTCCCAACGCAGAAATTATAGCAGAGTACAAACCAGAGGCCGAATGCCTGAAAGATTTGGAAAGCGACAGCACCCGCATGGTGATTGTAACCCGCGGCCTCAGCGAAGATGAATCAACACAGTTTGAGCAAAAGCTCGGGTTTAAGCCGGCTTGGGGCATACTCGCCTACGATGCCGTTGCCATCGTAACCAATAAAAAGGCCAAGGACAGCACTTTTACCATGGGCGATATTAAAAACATGCTGGCAGGCAATAGCAGTTTTAAGTACAAAGTGGTGATGGATGGCCTGAGTGCTACCAGTACCGTTCGATTTGCAATGGATAGCCTGCTCCGCGGCAAGCCCTTAGGTAAAAATGTAGTGGCTGCCAAAACCAGTCCCGAAGTGATTGAATATGTGGCCAATGACCCCAACGCCATTGGTATGATTGGCGTAAGCTGGATTGGCAATAGCGACGATCAGGACCAATTGAGTTTCCTTTCCAAAGTAAACGTGGCCTCGCTGGCCTGTGAAACCTGCGACGAAGCTGCCTATGTAAAACCTTATCAGGGCAACATTGCATTGGGCCGCTATCCACTCATCCGAAGCCTCAATTATATCGTAAAAGAAAACTATCAGGGCCTGGGCAAAGGCTTTGTCAACTTCCTGATTTATGAAAGAGGACAGCTCATTTTCAAAAGAGCCTATTTGTTACCCGGCAGAATGCAGTTTAATGTTAGAAACATGAACATAAAATAGTAAATTCTGTTAACGGATTTCTAAGAAATCCTTTGTTTTGTATCGAACATCCCATCTTTTCGTCTTAGAATAATAATTTGACACCCTCACAAGTTCAGCACACCTCATTCTAAAGAACAATTTGCAAAAAACACAACTAAGCATGATGAAGCGTTTTTTTCTTTCCATGATGTCCCTGGCAGTGGCGTTTGGCGTGTTTGCTCAAACACAGCAGGAAGGGTTTAAGGACCTGGTGGATGGCCGTGTAGATAAGGCTCAAACCATTTTCGAAGGATTAGTAGCAAAAGAACCGGCCAATGCAGAGTATAATTATTGGCTGGGTCAGGTGTACCTGGTTCAGGCACAATTGCACCGCACCAATACATGGCGTGATAAAGCCAAAGAACTGTACAGTAAAGCAATGGCTGCCACCGCTCAAAACCCGCTGCTGGTAGTGGCGCAGGCCCAAATTGAATTGTTGGAAGGCAAAGCCACTGAAGCGAAAGCTCATTTTGAAGGGGCTATTTTGGCTACCGCTACCAAAAAAAATAAGAAATACGGCGACCCCGCTATTTTGAATGCTATTGTACGGGCTAATGCCGGTGGTGATAGCAAAACGGGCGATGTTGATTATGCTGCCTCAAAAGCAGCACAAAGCGAAGAACTCCTTGGTGCTACTCCAGATATGTTTTTGAACCTGGGTATTACCTACCTCAAGAGAGGTGGTGAGTTTGGCGGACAGGCCAAGCGGGCTTTCGAAAAAGCCATTGCGCTGGATCCCACATTTGCCGCTGCTTACTGGCGTATTGGTAAAATCTTCGAAAGCCAGAAGAACCCCGAAATGTATCTGGACTACTACGAAAAAGCCATCAAAGCCAGCGATAAGTTTTCATTGTCTTACCTGAGCATGTATGACCACTACAAAAACCGTGATGTAAATAAGGCCAAAGAATACATCGAGCTTTTTATTGCTAATGCCGATAAAGACGTAGAGACCGATTATTTCTATGCTGACTACCTGTTTCGTGCTGGTAAATACCAGGAGTCTTTGCAAAAAGCCAAAGACATTGAAGCCAGCCTTAATGGCGAAAAATTTGCCAAAGTGAATAAGCTGTACAGCTTCAACTACGACCGCCTGAAAGATTCGGTTAAAGCCATGGAATACATGGAAAAATACATTGCTCAGGAAGATGTAGATAAAATTGAAGGAGAAGATTATGCCTACATGGCGGCTTCTTACCTGAAAGTGCCCGGCAATGTAGTAAAAGCAGAAACCATGGCTGAAAAAGCTATTGGTCTCGATACATCTGTGGCTGGCAAAGTAATCATCATGGATGGTATGGCCAATGCCTATACCGCTCAGCAAGATTGGGTAGGCGCCTACAAATGGATGGCCCGCAAGCAAGAAGTAAAGCCTGACAACAGTGCCCGTACGCTGTACTTTTTGAGCGATGCCGCCTACAAGGCAAAACAGTATGACGCTTGTCAAACAATTGCCTCTACCTATATCAGCAATTACCCCGATCAGCCTCAGGGTTATATTTTCAAATCGAGAGCTGCAGTAGCTGCCGACCCTGATACAAGTAAGGGTTCAGCTATTCCTGCACTGGATGAATACACCCAGTTCTTGATGAAGGATACTGCCAAAAACAAAGGCCGTATTATTCAAAACCATGGCTACAAAGTATTTTACTACCTGGTAAAAGCACAGGATTATCAAAAAGCACTGGATGCTGCCAATTTAATTTTGGCGATCGACCCTGTAAACGCATACGGCCAAATGGCAGTAGCCGAAGCGCAACGATTGCTGAAGGCAAACGGAGCTAACAAAGGAACTTCCGGAGCCGGCACTAAACCCGCTCCTGCCGCAAGTGCTGCAAGTGGCTCGGGCCAGCGAAAACCTTAGATTTAAAGTGATTTTGTATAAATAAAAATCCCCCGTTGTATGCGGGGGATTTTTATTTATTGAATTTGTACAATTCACACGGTTATTAGTACGCAGGAACTTATTTTTGCGCCGCATCAACTTTAAGCAGCATGTATTCATTAGCTGAAGTAATCGGAAGCCCCTCACAGTATTTGCCCATCGGAATTCAGTTGCTTTTTGCCATTGGCTTTATTGCCGTTATGATTGCGGTAAGCCATTACCTTGGGCCAAAACGCAACACCAGCGACAAGCTCGACAACTTTGAGAGTGGTATTGAGCAGGTTGGCAATGCCCGCCAGCCCATGGCAGTTAAGTATTTCCTCGTGGCTATCTTGTTTGTTCTGTTCGATGTGGAAGTAATTTTCTTCTATCCCTATGCTGTCAATTTCAAATCATTGGGATGGGACGGTTTTTGGGCAGTATTGATGTTTGTAGGTTTCTTTTTTGCAGGCTTCACCTACATCATTAAAAAAGGAGCATTGAAATGGGAAGATTGATGCCAACACTATAACCAACAGTGATTTCAGCAAAACATTTTCAGCTGAAATCGGTTATCGAAGCATCAGTTTTCTTTCACCATTCAAATAATAGCGTATGAGTGATTTGATATATCAGGGACGCCCCGTACGATTTAACAGCGGCATCAAAATAGCCGAAGCACCTCCCGGCATCGAAGGCGAAGGTTTTTTTGTGACCAAGCTGAGCGAAGTAGTAGGCCTCGGCCGTAAAAACTCTTTATGGCCGCTGCCATTTGCCACCAGCTGTTGCGGTATCGAATTTATGGCCACCATGGGTAGCCACTACGATATTGCCCGCTTTGGTAGCGAAAGGGTAGGCTTTAGCCCACGCCAGTGCGACCTGCTGATGGTAATGGGTACCATTGCCAAAAAAATGGGTCCGGTATTGCGCCAGGTGTATTTGCAAATGGCCGAGCCACGCTGGGTATTATCTGTTGGTGCCTGTGCCTCTTCTGGCGGCATTTTCGATACTTACAGTGTACTGCAAGGCATCGATCAGGTAATACCGGTAGATGTATATGTACCGGGTTGTCCTCCTCGGCCCGAAGCAATACTCGATGGACTGATGAAAATTCAAGACTTGGTGGGTAAAGAAAGCATCCGCCGGCGCAATGGTGAGCAATACAAAGCTTTGCTCGGCGAATACGGCATTCAATAATCCAATTATCATTAAGACCTTTTTCAATGGGGCTTACCTACGAAACCATACAAGAAAAACTGAACGACAAGTTTGGTGCTGACAATTTGCAGTGGGAAAATACCTACGACCAATTGACGGTAACGGCACCCAAAGAGCTCAACCTGAAAATCCTTCAGTTTTTGTTTGAAGACGAAACGCTTGCCTTTCGTTTTCTGACCGATATCTGTGCCGTTCACTATCCCGACAATACCGGAGCTGAGCTGGCCGTGGTATATCACCTGCACAACCTGGTTGCTAACGTGCGGCTGCGCATGAAAGTGTTCACAGCTATCGAAAAACCAGATGTGTACACTGCCACCAGTATATTTCCTGGTGCCAACTGGATGGAACGTGAAACCTATGATTTCTATGGCATCAACTTCGTGGGCCATCCCAAGCTCAAGCGTATTCTCAATGTAGATGAAATGGATTATTTCCCGCTGCGCAAAGAGTACCCGCTGGAAGACCAGAGCCGTATTGACAAAGACGATGAGATGTTTGGCCGTGGCGGTTCGTACAACTAACCGGCCCGGATAAAGATTTTTAACGACAGCATTAAAGCTCTCACAAGAGCCTGTAGCATATGAGTAATCAATCAGTAACACACCACATTCCACTGCCAGAAGGCAGCATTCAAAAGCAAACCACCACCATGAACCTGGGGCCTACGCACCCGGCTACACATGGCGTGTTTCAGAATGTGGTAGAATTGGATGGTGAAACCATTGTAGATACAGAGCAAACCGTTGGTTACATCCACCGGGCTTTTGAAAAACTGGCCGAACGACGTCCGCTGTATCAGGTAACACCTATTACCGACCGACTTAACTATTGTAGTAGCCCGCTGAACAACATGGGCTGGCACACTACCTGCGAAAAACTACTGGGTATTCAAACGCCGAAGCGGGTAGATTACCTGCGTGTCATCATCATGGAGCTGGCCCGTATTGCCGACCACCTTATTTGTAACTCTATTGTGGGTGTAGATACAGGTGCTTACACAGGCTTCCTGTATGTAATGCAGTATCGTGAACTGATTTATGAAATTTACGAAGAAGTATGCGGCAGCCGATTGACTACCAATATTGGTCGCATTGGTGGTTTCGAACGCAACTTTAACGACACTGCATTTACGAAGATTGAAAAGTTCCTGAAAGAATATCCTGTGGTGCTGAAAGAGTTTGAAAACCTCTTCAGCCGCAACCGCATTTTCATGGATCGTACACAAGGCACTGGTGCCATCAGTGCCGAAAGAGCGTTGGCGTACAGCTTTACCGGCCCCAACCTGCGGGCTGCCGGTGTAGATTACGACGTACGTGTGGCCAAGCCATACAGCAGCTACGAAGATTTCCAGTTTGATATTCCCGTAGGTACCACCGGCGATAACTACGACCGATTTATGGTACGCAATGGCGAAATGTGGCAGAGCCTCAGCATTATTGAACAAGCCATGCAAAAGCTGGCACAGTTCAAAGGTGCCGAAGCCGATGTGTACCACGCCGATGTACCGGAATATTACCTGCCCGAAAAGAAAGACGTTTACACCAAGATGGAGGCGCTGATCTGGCACTTCAAAATCATCATGGGTGAAATAGAAATGCCGAAGGGTGAAGTATACCACGCTGTGGAAGGTGCCAACGGTGAGTTGGGCTACTACCTCATCAGCGATGGTGGCCGTACTCCGTACCGCTTGCATTTCCGTCGTCCTTGCTTCATTTACTATCAGGCTTACCCCGAGCTGGTAAAAGGGGCCATGTTGAGTGATGCCATCGTAACCATGTCGTCGCTGAACCTGATAGCAGGTGAGCTGGATGCGTAAACTGAAGTGCGAAGGACGAGGGTAGAAGTAAGATGTGTTAAGTACGAAGTAGGAATTGAGATTGTAAAAATGGAATTTGAATAACTGAAATATGGTACAGTTTTCACAAGAAAATTTGGCGAAGGTGGAAGAAATCATCGCCCGTTATCCTGAAGGAAGGCAGAAAAGTGCACTCATGCCTTTGCTGCATTTGGCACAGGAACAGTGGGGATGGTTGAGTGCCGAAACCATGGATTATGTAGCCGGCTTGCTGAAGCTGGAACCCATTGAAGTATATGAGGTGGCTACCTTCTACACCATGTACAACCTGAAGCCTGTTGGTAAGCATGTGTTTGAAGTATGCCATACCGGTCCTTGCATGCTGCGGGGCAGCGACGACATACTGGCTTATATCAAAGAAAAGCTGGGCATTGGTGTAGGTGAAACAACTGCCGATGGTTTGTTTACCCTCAAAACAGCCGAATGCCTTGGTGCCTGCGGATACGCTCCCATGATGCAAATGGGTAAGTATTACAAAGAGCATCTGACAAAAGAAAAAATTGACCGCATTATAGAAGAGTGCAGAACACAGGCAGCCGCCAACAACTAAGCACTTTTTTAGAAACGCAGATTCTGACCAAAGCACAATAATCCTGCACAGCAGGCTAAAGCAATAGCATGGGACGTAAATTATTGTTGGAAAAAGCACATGTAGAAGGCATTCGCTACTACGACGTTTACCGCCGCGAAGGTGGCTACCGGAGTGTAGAGAAAGCGCTCAAAAGCATGACGCCCGATGAAGTAACAGAAGAAGTGAAAAAAAGTGGTCTTCGAGGCCGCGGTGGTGCCGGTTTTCCTACCGGTATGAAGTGGAGCTTTTTGGCAAAGCCAGAAGGTGTACCCCGTTACCTGGTAGTAAATGCCGATGAATCGGAGCCCGGTACTTTCAAAGACCGATACCTGATGGAGTTCATTCCGCATATTCTCATCGAGGGTATCATCACTTCATCTTATGCATTGGGTGCCAATAGTGCATACATCTACATCCGTGGTGAGTACGCATGGATTCCTGATATTCTGGAACAAGCCATTGCCGAAGCCAAGAACAACGGCTGGCTGGGCAAAAACATTTTGGGCACAGGCTACAATCTCGAAGTATATGTACAGCGTGGTGGCGGAGCTTATATCTGTGGTGAAGAAACTGCCCTCATTGAAAGCCTGGAAGGCAAGCGGGGTAACCCTCGCATTAAGCCGCCATTTCCTGCGGTAAAAGGTTTGTGGGATTGCCCAACGGTGGTAAACAACGTAGAAACCATTGCAGCAGTTGTGCCCATCATTAATAATGGTGGAGATGACTATGCAAAAATTGGTGTAGGTCGTTCTACGGGTACCAAACTCATGAGTGCCTGCGGCAATATCAACAAGCCGGGTGTGTACGAAATTGATATGACCATCAGTGTGGAAGAATTCATTTTCAGCGATGAATACTGTGGTGGTATTGCCAACGGCAAACGCCTGAAAGCCTGTATTCCCGGTGGATCTTCTGTACCCATTTTGCCAGCTAACCTGCTGCTGAAAACTGCGAAAGGTGAGCAACGCATGATGCACTACGAAGGCCTGAGCGACGGTGGTTTTGCTACCGGTTCTATGATGGGTTCTGGTGGTTTTATTGTGTTGGATGAAGACCAGTGCATTGTAAAACACACGTATACATTGGCCCGCTTCTATCGTCATGAGAGTTGTGGTCAGTGTTCACCTTGCCGCGAAGGCACCGGCTGGATGGAAAAGATTTTGTGGCGCCTGGAAAATGGTCAGGGCAAACTGAGCGACATCGATTTGCTGGTAGACATTCAAAGCAAGATTGAAGGCAACACCATTTGCCCCTTGGGCGATGCGGCCGCATGGCCCGTTGCAGCTGCCATCCGTCACTTCCGCGATGAATTTGAATGGCATGTCAACAATCCGAAGGAGTGCTTGCAGCGCAACTACGGATTGGCCCACTATGCCGATCCGATTCACGTACCCACACCCGCCTGATTGTAATGCGTAAGTGTACAGATGTTATACACAGTACAGCTACGCAAACATGCTCCAATATTGTTGCAACAGCAGCAATCAAATTAAAAAGTAAGGATTCAACATATGTCGGACCAACTGTTGAAAGTAACCATTGATAACATTACGGTAGAAGTACCGAATGGCACCACCATTTTGCAGGCAGCCCGCAAAATTGGCGGTGATGTTACGCCGCCTGCCATGTGCTTTTACACGCCATTGAAAGGTAGCGGTGGTAAGTGCAGAACCTGCCTGGTGGAAGTAAGCAAGGGCTCTGAAAAAGATCCTCGCCCCATGCCCAAGCTGGTAGCCAGCTGCCGCACCACCGTAATGGATGGCATGGAAATAAAAAGCATTACCAGCCAGCGGGTGCTCGATGCCCGTGCCGGTGTGGTGGAATTTTTGCTGCTCAACCATCCGCTGGATTGCCCCATTTGCGATCAGGCCGGCGAATGCCACCTGCAAGACCTGAGCTACGAGCATGGCAAAAACGGTACCCGATACGAGTTTCAGCGCCGCACATTCAAAAAACGTGACCTCGGCCAGTACATTCAACTGCACATGACGCGTTGCATTCTTTGCTATCGTTGCGTATTTACTGCCGATCAGGTTTCTGAAAAGCGGGTGCATGGTGTACTCGATCGTGGCGACCATGCTGAAATTGCTACGTACATTGAGCAAAACCTCAACAACGAATTCATTGGTAACGTCATTGACGTTTGCCCCGTTGGTGCATTAACTGATAAAACGTTCCGTTTCAAGAACCGTGTTTGGTTTACCAAGCCTATGACAGCACACCGCGATTGCGACAAGTGCTGCGGCGAAGTAACCCTGTGGATGCGTGGCGATGAAGTGTTTCGTGTAACGGCCCGTAAGGATGAATGGGGTGAAATTAAAACCAGCGAAAAAACTGGTAAGACCGGTTGGATTTGCAACGACTGCCGTTTCGATAAAAAGAAAGCCAGCGACTGGACCATAGAAGGACTGGCTCCTATCGATCGTCATTCTGTAATTGGACAGGGTAAGTACAAGGGCTTGAAGAAGCCGGAAGAAACCATTCAAAAAGTGCTGGATGGCCGCAAGCCTCGTTTGCTCATGGACATTCACAGTGTGAGTGAGGTAAACAATCCGGCGATTGAACTGAGCGAAATCAACGGTCCTGCAACCAGTGCTGTATTTAAGAAAAACAATCACGAATAATCAATAAGCAATGACATTTTCACTATTAGCCATCACATTGGATTGGGCACTGGTGTTGGAGAAATTTTTGTTGATACTGGTGGTTGTATCTATCTCTCTGGGCTTTGCGATGTACAGCACTTACGCTGAGCGTAAGGTGGCTGGTTTTTTGCAAGACCGTCTTGGACCCAACCGCTTCGGCTGGTTTGGTTTGCTGCAGCCTGTGGCCGATGCCATCAAGCTGTTTGCCAAAGAAGACATCATTCCCAATAAAGCCAACAAGGTATTGTTTGTGCTTGGCCCGGGCCTGGCTATGCTGGCCGCCCTTATGACCAGTGCTGTTATTCCTTGGGGCGATACACTCACTATTGGCGACCGTGCTGTTAGTCTGCAAATAGCCGACATCAATATTGGTATGCTGTATGTGTTTGCCGTGGTAGCACTCGGTGTGTATGGTGTAATGATTGGCGGCTGGAGTAGCAACAACAAGTTTTCATTGTTGGCGGCTATCCGTGGTGCTTCGCAAAACATTAGTTACGAACTGGCTATGGGCCTCTCTATTATCGCCCTTGTATTTGTGACGGGTTCGCTTAGCCTCAAAGACATTGTGGTGTCGCAGCAAACCATTGGCTGGAATTTCTTTTTACAACCGCTCGGTTTTTTACTCTTCATGATTTGTGCGTTTGCCGAATGTAACCGTACACCATTTGACTTGCCAGAAGCTGAGAACGAACTGAACTTTGGTTACCACCAGGAGTACAGCTCTATGAAACTGGGTTTCTACCTGTTTGCTGAATACATCAATATGTTCATCAGCAGTGTTATCATGAGCACACTCTATTTTGGTGGGTATGATATCCTGCCTTTTGTAGATGAAACCAAATGGGGGCTCGATCCCAATGTACTTACGTTGCTGGGCTTTGGAGCACTGATGATTAAAACAGTATTCTTTGTATTCTTCTTTATGTGGGTACGCTGGACCATACCGCGTTTCCGTTACGACCAATTGATGAATTTGGGTTGGAAGAAACTCATTCCGCTGGCCCTTATCAATATGCTCATTACTGCAGCCGTGGTATTGTATTTGCAAAATGGCTGGCCTAAATAATTCATCCTTCACCTAAAACAACCACAGCGAAATTTCTTCGTTTTGAATTAATCGCAAACGCTGTTCAGATATGCAACCATTAACCAACAGATCGAAGCAGGTAGACCGCAGCCCGATGACTTTTTCGGAGAAGCTGTATCTGCCAAGTATTGCCAAGGGCATGGCCATCACTTTTTCGCACCTTTTCAAAAAACGTCCTACCATTCAGTATCCTGAGCAGACTCGTCCGTTCAGCCAGGTATTTCGTGGGTTGCATGTATTGAACCGCGACGAAGAAGGCCGTGAACGCTGTACCGCATGTGGGCTTTGTGCAGTGGCTTGTCCTGCAGAAGCCATTACAATGGAGGCAGCCGAACGCCAGGACGGTGAAGAAAACCTGTACCGTGAAGAAAAGTATGCCGCCAAGTATGAAATCAACATGCTGCGTTGCATTTTCTGTGGCTTGTGCGAAGAAGCTTGTCCGAAAGATGCCATTTACCTGAGTGAAACTTTTGCGCCAGCTAACTTCAACCGCCAGGGTTTCATTTACAACAAACAAGAATTGCTGATTCCCAATCCGGTGACAGAAAAAGAAGCTTATGAAAAAGCTGCCGGTGGCAGGGTTCGTAAGCCAGTGAACGAATAATTGAAAGTGGCTTAACTGCCGCAGCTCACACGCATTGCACTTGCACACACGTATGCCTTGCATACTACTTTGACCTCACTATTATTGAAACAACCAATGAATACCTTTCAAATTACATTCTGGTTTTTGAGTGCACTGGCCGTGTTCAGTTCTCTCATGGTGATTACCAGAAAAAATCCGGTGTACAGCGTACTGTTTCTCATCATTACGTTTTTTGCCATTAGTGGTCATTACATTTTGATGAATGCGCAGTTTCTCGCCATTGTCAACATCATTGTATATGCCGGTGCCATCATGGTATTGTTCCTGTTTGTGCTAATGCTCATGAACCTCAACAAGGAATCGGAGCAACAAAAAAACAAATACCTGCTGTGGAGTAGCGGCATTGCCGGTGGCATGCTCATGATAGTGCTGATTGCCGCTTTGGATACGCCAGATCCTGCTATCATCACGAAGCCGGGCACAGGTGAAATTGGACTCATCAAAAATTTGGGTACCAAACTGTTTACCGATTATGTGGTGCCTTTCGAAATCAGCAGCATTTTGTTTTTGAGTGCAATGGTGGGTGCAGTAGTGATTGGTAAAAAGGGCGATTAAATTTCACAAGAAACAAACGGTATTTTATGCCTATATCTTATTACATTTTTTTAGCGGTTATCATTTTTTCCATTGGAGTAACCGGTGTGCTTACCCGTAGAAATTCCATCATTGTGTTTATGTGCATTGAGCTCATGCTGAATGCCGTGAACTTGTTGCTGGTGGCTTTCTCAAAGCTGCATCATCAACGAATGCTGGCACTCGATCCAGCCAATATTACGGCCGGTACCGAAGGCCAGTTGTTTGTGTTTTTCATAATGGTGGTAGCCGCTGCAGAAGTAAGTGTGGGCCTGGCTATTATCGTATTGATGTACCGCAACGTGCATAGCGTTGATATCAACTTCCTGAACCGATTGAAGAACTAACTGAAGAATAGTACGATTATGAAATTTGCACCTTTTATACCATTACTTCCACTGGCAGGCTTCCTGATCAATGGATTGCTGCGCAACCGGCTGAGCAAAACTGCTACCGGTATTGTAGGCAGTGGAGTAGTGTTGATTGCCTTTGTGCTGAGCATATTGGTGTTCAACAGTGCTGCTGCCGGCCAGTCGCAGATTTTCCAACTGTTCGAGTTTATCAAAGTTGGTTCGCTCAACATTCCATTTGAGTTTCAGGTAGACCAACTCACAGCTTTGTTTTTGCTGGTGATTACCGGCGTTGGTTTTCTGATACATGTGTATTCTACAGCATACATGCACGAAGAAAGCAATGCTCATTTTGCCCGCTACTTTGCCTACCTCAACCTGTTTGTATTTAGCATGCTGCTGCTGGTAATGGGCGGCAACTATGTCATCATGTTTATTGGTTGGGAAGGGGTGGGCCTTTGCTCTTACTTGCTCATTGGGTACTGGTTTAAAAACCGAGAATACAACAATGCGGCTAAGAAAGCTTTTGTGATGAACCGCATAGGTGACCTCGGTTTTTTGATAGCTGTGTTTTGGATGATTCAAACCTTTGGCAGCACCAGTTACGCAAACATATTTACGCAGTTGCCTGGCGAAGCTTCAACTGCTGTGCTTACTGGAATTACTTTGTTGCTGCTGGTTGGTGCTATGGGTAAAAGTGCACAGATTCCTTTGTACACTTGGCTACCCGACGCCATGGCTGGCCCTACACCTGTATCAGCCCTCATCCATGCCGCTACCATGGTTACCGCCGGTATTTACATGATTGCCCGCAGCAACCTCATGTATGCATTGGCGCCGGCAAGTATGCATGTGGTGGCTATCGTTGGTTTGGCTACAGCGCTGCTGGCTGCAACTATTGCCATTAAGCAAAACGACATTAAAAAAGTGTTGGCATACTCTACGGTTAGCCAGCTCGGTTACATGTTCCTTGGTTTGGGCGTAGGTGCTTTCACCGGAGCAGTTTTCCATGTAATGACACATGCTTTTTTCAAAGCTCTGTTGTTCCTGGGTGCTGGCAGTGTTATTCATGCCATGCATCATCAGCAAGACATGCGTTTTTATGGTGGGCTCAAAAAGTTTATGCCCATTACACATTTTACTATGCTCATGGGTTGTTTGGCCATTGCTGGTATTCCGCCATTCAGTGGTTTCTTTTCAAAAGATGAAATACTGGTGCATGCATTTGAAGCCAACCCCATTTACTACATACTTGGCTTGCTCGGCGCTTTGATGACTGCATTTTATATGTTCCGTTTATACGCCATGACTTTTATGGGTGAACACCGCAGCGATTTATCGCACCACCATCCGCATGAAAGCCCGAAGGCAATGACCATTCCCTTGATAGTGCTGGCAGTGCTGAGTGTGGTTGGAGGTATTATCGGTATCCCTGCATTATTTATGCACGATGGGCACAAACTCAATACGTTCCTTACACCTGTTTTTGAAGGCTCGAAGCAATACCTCGAAAAACATGAGCCATTGAGTCACAGTCAGGAGTGGATGATGATTGCAATTAGCGTGAGTCTGATTGTTGTGATGATTGTGCTCGCTATTCGCAAATACAGCAAATCAGTAGATGCAGAAGCAACTGGCTTGGGCAAAGTGCTCGAAAACAAGTGGTATGTAGATGAATTGTACGATACAATCATTGTGAAGCCCTTGCTGGCCATTGGCGGTTTCTTCAACACCGTGGTAGAAAAGAGCGGCATCGATCGTTTAGTAAACGGAGTAGGCAAGGGGCTTCACTACAGCAGTCGCCAATTGAGGTTATTGCAAAGTGGCAATGTTGGTAGTTACCTGCTTATGATTGTTATCGCTATCATCCTGCTTATCCGATTGGTTTTTTACGTAAAACTGTAACTGCAAACGCACAAATAATTACAGATGATTCTCTCTTCATTCATATTCATTCCGCTGTTGGTAGGCTTACTGTTGTTTTTTGTACAACAGCAGCAGTTGGTAAAGGCACTTTCGCTGGCTGCTTCCGTTGCAGTATTGGCGGTGGTATTGTATGCGGTGTATTTGCCTGCAGGGCATGCTTCGCTTAGCTATAGCACCAGCTGGCTGGGTAGCATCAACAGCAACTTTGCTTTGTTGTTAGATGGCCCTGCAAAAATTACTACGCTACTCACGGCTGTTAGCTTTGTGCTCATCTTTTTGGCTACGTGGAATAATAACTATGCCAACAGCAGCAGTTATTATGCCTTGATGCTGCTGAGCATGAGCGGCCTTATGGGCGTTTTTCTGAGTGCCGATGCGTTGTTGTTTTACTTCTTCTGGGAGCTGGCACTTATTCCGGTGTATTTCCTGTGTAGTATTTGGGGTGGCGAAAAACGTATCGCTGTTACATTTAAGTTTTTCATTTACACCTTCATTGGCTCTGTGCTAATGTTGATTGGTATCATTTATCTCTACAATAAAACTGCCGACCAAAGTTTTGCATGGAATAGTTTTAAAGCAGTAGTGCTTACAGCTAAAGAACAGGCTTATTTCTTCTGGTTCTTCTTCATTGCTTTTGCTATTAAAATGCCTGTATTTCCTTTTCATACCTGGCAGCCCGATGCTTACGAAACCTCACCCACTGGCACCACCATGGTGCTGAGCGGTGTAATGGTGAAAATGGGTTTGTTTGCAGTCATCCGCTGGTTGCTGCCGGTGTTTCCTGATATGAGTGATAAGATGGCCAACATCATTATCATTTTCAGCATCATTGGTATGTTGTATGCTTCGCTTATTGCTATGAAGCAGGACAACATCAAGCGATTGATAGCTTATTCTTCTATTGCCCACATTGGCCTCATGAGTGCCGGTTTGTTTGCCGGCAATACCGTTGCCTACAATGGTGTGCTGGTGCAAATGTTTAATCACGGAATCAACATCATAGGGTTGTGGATTGTGGTAGATATTATTGAGCAGCAAACTGGCATTCGCAAAATGAGTGAACTGGGCGGATTGGCACAGCAGGCACCCCGCCTCACCATTATGCTGGTGATTGTGGCACTGGCCAATATTGCGCTGCCATTAACCAACGGTTTCATTGGCGAATTCATGATGTTTACTGGTTTGTATCAATACAATCCATGGTACGCAGTGGTAGCCGGCATCAGTATCATTTTTGCTGCAGTGTACACACTGGGTATGATTCAAAAAGTATTTTATGGCGAACTGAACACTGCCGTAAAAGTGGTGGATTTGAAAGCCATGCAGTGGCTGGCGCTGGCATTGATTGTAGCCATGATTTTTGTAGCAGGCGTTTATCCAAAGCCGCTTCTGCAATTGGGCGAAGCTGCCGGACAAGTAATAGCCACAACGGTAACCAAATAAAGAACCTGATCTAATTTTTTCAATACGAAGCTGATATTATGAACCTAATCATTTTTGGCGGTTTACTGGGTGTAGTCATGATGTTTGGTGGTTTGCTGATGAAGCAAAAGCACCAGGCTACTTTATTGGCCACCGTCCTCATGGCTTTGTTGCTGGTGCTCAACAGCTGGGAATTGTATCACGACCCTGTATTTGTGGTGAACACAAAAGACATGCTGGAAACAACCCGCTTTGGATTGCTGCTGAATGAAATAATGCTGGCGGCTGGTCTTATTTACTTTTTGCTTAGTGGCCGCGATATTGAAAAAGTAGGCAACCATGTAGCAGAATACTATGCATTGATGTTTTTCATTTTTGCCGGCGTAGGTATTGCCACCAGCTACACCAATCTGCTCATGCTGTTCCTCGGTATCGAAATCATTTCTATTCCACTGTACATTCTTACTGCTGCCGATAAGCGTAACCTGAAAAGTGTAGAAGCAGGTTTGAAATACTTCTTGATGGGTTCATTCAGCACAGGCATTATGCTGATGGGTATAGCCCTTATCTATGGTGGAACAGGCTCATTTTTACTTACGAAGTTTAGCATTTTGGGTGCTCCCATGAGTTACAATCTGGTGGGTGGTATGTTGCTGGTGCTGGTTGCCATGGCTTTTAAAGTAAGTGCAGCGCCTTTTCATTTCTGGACGCCCGATGTGTACGATGGTGCACCTACCGTCTTTACATCTTTTATGGCCACCATTGTAAAAGTGGCAGCCCTGGTTGCATTTGTAAAACTATTCGAGGGTTCTTACAGCATTATTGAAGGCAAGTGGCAAATGGTGATGGCTATTATCATAGCCCTCACATTGCTGATTGGTAATATCACAGCTGTTTTTCAGCAAAGCGTAAAACGCATGCTGGCCTATTCATCAATAGCGCAAGCTGGCTTTATGCTGTTTGCTTTGTTTGCCATGAATAACTGGGGCAAAGAAGGCATTGTATTGTATGCTGCGGCATACTCATTGGCAACCATTGGCTTGTTTGCCGTGTTAGCCAAAATGGAAGATTATACTTTCAATGGCTTCAATGGTTTCAGCAAGCGTGAACCCATGATAGCTGTTGCACTGACTATCTTTTTGCTGAGCCTCGCAGGCATTCCGTTGACGGTTGGTTTCTTTAGCAAGTACTACATGGTAGCAGCAGCTGCAGCCACTGGTGGCAAATACTTGTGGCTCATGATTTTGGCCATGCTTTGCGCTGCCATTAGCGTGTATTACTATTTCCGTGTAATACAAGCCATGTATTTTAAAGATGGCGAAATCGTAAGCAGCCTTCCTGTGGCACCAGCTTTCCGTTATTTGCTTATTGGCGTGGCGGCTATTGTAATTTTTCTCGGGGTAATGCCACAATGGATTTTACAGTACCTGTATTTTTAATCATCAATTTTATAGATACTAAAGCGGCCTGCACAACAGGTCGCTTTTTTTGTGCTCAAATCAATGATGCCAAGCGGTATAACTTTATCAGTGGTAAAATGTCAGCCCGCATTAGCCATACCTTTATACCATGCAAATAGGTGATTCAATAGGGCTGGCGTGGCAAACCGTGAAGGTGAATAAACTGCGTACCGGTATTACTGTGGCCATTATAGCCTTGGGTATAATGGCCCTTATTGGCATCATTACCGCCATCGAAGCCATGAACCAAAGCCTCAGGGAAAGCTTTAGTACCATGGGGGCAAACGGGTTCAACATCCGTTTTCGGGAACGTAATTTTTTCATGGGGGGCAATAACAACCGGTCTGTACAAAAAACCACCAAGTCGGCACAGAAAGTACGTACCTCCAATACGGGTCGTTTTATCACCTACCAGGAAGCGGTAGGATTTAAAAGAAGTTACACTTACCCCGCTACAGTTAGCATTTCTCTCAGGGGCAGTTTTAATGAAACGGTACAATACATCACCAACGAAAAAGCATACAAAACAAACCCCAATGTTGCATTTCAGGGGGGCGATGAAAACTACCTGGAACTGAACGGCTACAAAATGGCAGCGGGTAGAAACTTTACTTTGAATGAAGTGGAAACCGGCCGGGCCGTGGTGGTTATTGGCGATGAAGTGCTGAACCGCTGCTTTGAAGGCAATGCTAAAAAAGCCATCGATAAAATTGTAAAAATTGGCAACCGCCCTTATCTGGTTATCGGGGTGTTGGAAAAGAAAGGCGCCAGTGCATTTCTCAATCTCGATAACGTGGCTATTACTAGTTACAACAATATCCGTCAGGTGTCTTCCAGTATCGGCACTTTTAGCATAGGAGTAATGGTTAGCGATTACAAATTGCTGGATAATGCCGTAGGACAGGCCACCGGTGTATTCAGAAATATCCGTAAGCTAGATATTCAGGAAAACGACAACTTTTACATTGATAAAAGCGATGCTTTGGCTGAAAAGTTTATTGGCTTTTTGAGCGGCATCACTGGCTCAGCGGCTGTTATTGGTTTAATCACGCTTATTGGTGCCGCTATTGGATTGATGAACATAATGCTCGTTGCCGTAACAGAGCGTACCAAGGAGGTTGGATTAAGCAAGGCCATAGGCGCTACCAGCCAAACTATTCGGCGTCAGTTTTTATTCGAGTCTATCATTATTAGTTTATTGGGTGCAGCCATTGGCATAGTGCTGGGTGTTGTAGTGGGCAATATTTTTGGCATCATCCTCAATACGGGGTTTGTAATACCATGGGGCTGGGTTTTTGCTGGCGTTATTATTTGTTTTGTAACAGGTTTGTTAGCAGGTGTTTATCCAGCAGGCAAAGCAGCCAAGCTCGACCCTATTGTGGCCCTGCGCTACGAGTAATTTTTTTGAACCACATTGAATAAATTGCGTTTGCAGTTTGCTCCCGATAGCTATCGGGATTGCAGTTTGTAAGGCAGTATTCTCATCTATAATAGCTTCTTGAACCACAAAGCAGCACAATTGAATACTGCGGTTTGTTAGAAAGCTTTTCCGTTATCAATCAGCTATCTATCATCAATTATCTCTTCAACTACACAGGCACAAAGAGCCGGAACGACCGAGCAATAATTGAAAAGTTCGTTGTCTTCATATCAGACATCAGACATCAGACATCAGACATCAAAAAAAGCCTGCAGCAAATAGCTACAGGCTTTTTTATTATTGGTACAATACCGCTTAGTCGGCTTTCAGAGCACGTTCAATACGATCATTCAAATCGCTGAGGTGCATCTTAGTAGCACTGTCTGTAGTTGCGGGCAATGCAGCTTTAATTTCAGCCTGCAATGTTTTCAGTTGCGCTTTGGCTACCGACAGCAGATCAGAAGTAGCAGATGCGCCACCGCCTACCTGAATGGTAATGCCGGGTGCAATTTGCTGCGGAGCAGCTGGTGGTGCCAGCAAGCTAATCAGTCTTTCAGCAAAATCTTTTTGCAAAGAACGACGGAAAATGTCTACTGGTTTTTTAGCTGCCAGTTCGCTGAAAATACCTTTGCGCAAATCAGTCATCATTTCTACAATGGTATACGCTTCTGCAGGCTTTTCGGCTTCAAAGCGGCTGAGCTTGGCAGCTGTGTTGCCACTAAACATGGTGCTGAGGGCACGGCTTTGCAAGCTGCTGATTACCGTTTGTGGCGCCTGGTTGGTAAGGCTGGTGTAGCGGCTGTCTATTACCCACTTAGGAGTAGTAAACACGTTGTCTTGCAACCATTTCATGGCATCTTTTTGCTTTGCCTTGCTGGTAAAGCTATAGATGGCACCTTCTTGATCTACGGTTTTGGGGGTACGCTCCAAGCCACCAATGTAGCGGCTTACATGGCCAATGTAGCGGCCAAACTGACCAATTACCTGACCATACATGTTTTGATAATCATCGTAGCCTTCGCCTTGCTGCTTAGTCCAATCGTACAGGTTAGGCAGAATGCGCTGCAAGTTTTTAATACCATAGGTGCTGGCCTTCATGGCATTGTCGCCCAGGTCTTCTGTTTGCGAACGAGGATCATCACCCCAGGTTTCGCCATCGCCCCACCAGTTGCGTGGGTTTTTCAGTTTTTCGATGGTAAGGGTATTCAATGTCGCTTTGTCTTCTTCAGCTGTTTTGGTATCATACCAGCGATAGCCCCACTCAATTGCCCACATATCATAATCACTGATGCGTGGAAACAATCCTTTCTCGGTGATATTATCTTCTGGTTGAGCTACATAGTTAAAACGGGCATAGTCCATTATAGATGGGGTGTGGCCATTGGCTTCTACCCAGGCTTTGTCACGTAGCTTTTCTACGGGTACTGTAGAAGAAGAGCCAAAGTTGTGGCGAAGACCAATAGTATGACCAACTTCGTGGCTGCTCACAAATCGAATGAGCTGACCCATCAGTTCATCATCAAACACCATTTTGCGGGCACGGGTATCTACGGCGGCGGTTTGTACCATGTACCAATCGTGAACGAGCTTCATTACGTTGTGATACCAGTTAATATGGCTTTCGAGAATTTCGCCACTGCGAGGGTCCTGCACATTAGGACCGCTGGCGTTAGGCACATCTGATGGCTTGTACACGATGGCAGAGTAACGGGCATCTTCCAAACTCCAGGTAGAATCTTCATCTTTCGTTGGTGGCATTTTAGCCATGATGGCGTTTTTGAAACCTGCTTTTTCAAAAGCAACCTGCCAGTCGTTTACACCTTGAATGAGGTATGGTATCCACTTCTTAGGGGTGCTGGGGTCGATGTAATAAATGATGGGCTTTTGTGGTTCTACCAATTCGCCACGCTTGTATTTTGCTACATCTTCCGGCTTTGGTTCCAGGCGCCAGCGGCGGGCAAGGGTAATAGATTTTACACCCTGTGGGTTGGCATCAAAATCTACATATCCTGTGGCAAAATAACCTACACGGTTGTCCCAGTGGCGGGGCTTCATAGGTGTTTTGGGCAATGCAATAATGGAGCTGTTGAGCTCAAATGTAGCAGGGTCGGTATTGCCACCGCCGCCTCCAAAACCCAACGACAGGCCACCGGCAGCAGGGCTACCGCCGCGGCTGTAAGTTTTTACCGTACGAATATTAAGGTTGTTGGGGTAGGTAGTTACGCCTACTATGTAAGATTTGTCGGGCTGTACCGAACCGAGACTGAATGAACGCTTATCGCCGGCATCAAAAAACAGCAGGTCGTTATCAGTATTCAGCAGGGTGGTGATGTCGATAACTGCACTGGCAGAATCTTTTCCGTAAGCTTCTACTTTAAAAGCATACAAAATGGGTTGTATGCTGGAGTTCATCAGCGATTTGTACATGCCGCCGGTAGAGTCTGTTGCTCTTTCGCGGTAGCTGATTTTGTTGAGGAAGATTTTGTCTTCGGGGCCCTTTTCAAAACGAATCACAGATTCGCTGATGATATCGCCGGCAAAGCCAGCAAAACCTGAGCGAACACCGGCAGCGCCTTTGCCAATTCGGTTTACAACCAGCAGGTCGCGGCCAAGCATGTTGTTGGCTATTTCCAGCAGGTACTTGTCTTCTACCACATGCACTTTAAACAAACCGCTTTGCGACTTTGCTTTGTCGGTTACTACTTCTTTGTAAGGCTTTGGCGATTTGCTTACAGCAGGTGCTGTAGGCCTGGGGGCACCATTGGGCATTCCGGTTTGGGTACCAGAGGGTGCCGCAGGAGTTGGGGGAGGCGTACGGCGATCTTGCGCCCCGGCAGTCAGCAGGCTTCCAGCCAGTACTGACACACACGCTAGTTTGACGTAATTTTTAAGCATATAAATTAAAGGATTGAAAAAAAGACTTTTGAAAGGTAAGTGTTAGGTGTTCAATTGAGCGAAGCATCATAACGGAATGTGTGGAGTGGCAGGTGAATCGTTTTATTGGCCGGAGTTAAATTGAAATTTTCTCAATGCCAACACCATTAGACGTTCATTTTATTACATCACCTGCTGGCAAAACCAAAACTTGTGCTATAAGGGTTGCTGTGCAAAAACATATCTTTATTTCTGATGAAAAAAAACGTGATGTCATGTTGCTGAATTCATTTTTTCAGTACAATTGCCACCCAATTGCTAAATTTCTAACAAAAAGAATTTTAAACTAAAAACCAACGATCATGGCAGAAAACAAACCGACTGCAACTGTGGCCAAGGCTGCCACTTCTGTTCAGCCTAAGAAGAGCAGCAATATGATTAGCTATATTGCTCCAATTGCGTGTATTATTGCTGGGTATGTTATCTGGCGCTTTGTACTGGGAGATCCCAGCAACTTTAGCAAGCCCGATTTGAACGGCGGATTTTGGCCTAGCCACCAAGGCCCCAAAGGTGCATTGGTTCGTGCCTATGAAGGTGGTATCATCGTTCCTTTGTTGATTGGTTTGAACCTGATGGTTTGGACATTTGCTATTGAGCGTTTCCTCACTATCAGCAAAGCAAGCGGTAAAGGAAACATCAGCGAGTTCATTCGTAAAGTGCAGTACCACCTGGCCAACAAAAACGTTGACGCCGCTTTGGGTGAGTGCGACAAGCAAAAAGGTAGCGTAGGTAACGTAATGAAAGCTGGCCTTCGTAAGTACAAAGAAATGACTACCGAAGCTGGCCTCGAAACAGACCAGAAACTGGCTGCCATTCAAAAAGAAGTAGAAGAAGCAACAGCTCTCGAACTGCCAATGCTTGAAAAGAACCTCGTGTTCCTTTCTACTATTGTATCGCTGGCAACCCTCGTAGCCCTGTTGGGTACTGTAATGGGTATGATTAAATCATTCGCATCACTGGGTGACGAAAGCGCCGGTGCACAAGCTGCTGCCGCTCTGGCTATTGGTATCTCAGAAGCCCTGTACAACACGGCTTTGGGTATCGGTACTTCAGCCATCGCCCTGGTATTCTACAACATCTTTACTACCCGTATCGATGGTATTACTTTCGGTATCGATGAATCTGGCTTCACGCTGACTCAGAGCTTCGCCTCACTGTACAAGTAATGGGCGGGTCTGTTTTTCTGTACTCCGTATGGAAAAGCACAGTGTTTGAATCTCATTTTTAATTCATTGAAACAAGTAATATGGGTAGGCCTAAAATTGCACGAAAAAGCACTTGGGTAGATATGACCGCGTTTGTTGACGTGGCCTTCCTCCTCTTGTCCTTCTTCATTCTTACCACCAAGTTCAAACCACCAGAGGCTGTATCTGTGGTTACGCCCAATTCCGTTTCTTCTAAAGCTGCAGAAGAACAAGACCAGTGCCTGGTTACACTCAGCCCCGATGGCAAAGTGTACCTGTCGTACTCAGAAGAAGAGCGGAAAATTCAGGTAGTAGACGACCTGAACAAGCGGTTGAACCTACAGCTGACACCAGATGAGGTAAAAAAAGCCGGTAAAGCCGAGTTTTTTGCTACACCATTATCACAGTTGAAATCATTCCTCAATCTTCCAAAAGAAGAGATGGCAAAAGGTTCTTCTATGCCGGGTATCCCCTGCAAAGACAGCACCAGCAATGAACTCACTGAATGGATAGCCTCTACTACAACAGTCTTCTTGGGTGAAAAACTGCACCTGATGGTAAAAGGTGACAAAGACGCAACGTATCCCGTTTTCAAAAATGTAATTGATGCATTTAAGAAAAGTGATCAGTTGAAGTTTAAAATCATCACCAACCAGGAGCCCCTGCCATTGAACTCTCCTGCTGCAGAATCTGCAGCAAAAAAGGCCAAGGGTGGTGCTGCTGAATAAGAACAGGAATTGATTAATAACAACACTTAAAAACTTACGCTATGGCAGATATAGGAGAAGGCGGTGGCGGTGGCCATAAAAAAGGGCCGGGTGTAAAAAAGAGTAAAAAGCAATCTACGAGAGTCGATCTTACCGCCATGGTGGATTTGGGCTTTCTGCTCATTACCTTTTTCATCTTCACCACTACCATGAGTACTCCTACGGCAATGAACCTCTTTTTGCCGAAGGATACCGAAAAGCCTGAAGAACAAAACAAAGCCAAAGCTTCCGGAGCTCTCACCATTATGCTGGGTAAAGACAGAAATGTATTTTACTACGAAGGCATACTGGCCGATGATGGCTCAAACTTTAAAAGCGATAACTTCTCTGGCATCCGCGATGTAATTTTGAACAAGAAAAAATCAACGGATGACAAAGACCTGGTAATCGTTATAAAGCCAACCAAGGAAGCTAAATTCCGCGATGTGGTTGATGCCCTCGACGAGATGACCATCAATGAAGTAAAACGCTACGCATTAGTTGACATTTCAGAACCAGAACAGCAGCTCATTGACCTGACTGTTGAAGCTGGCGGCGGCGGCAAATAATTTTTTTGTGGAATTTGAAACAGAACTGAATCTAAATAGCAAATACTTACCGCTATGATGGACGTAAACAAAATTTTGAACGCCGATTTCCTCGACATCTTGTTCGACGGCCGGAATAAGGAATACGGAGCCTACGAACTGCGGAGATCGTACAACAAACGCCTTACTGTAGCTATTTCAGCTATGATTTTGATTGCGTTGTTGATCTTCCTCGGCTCAGTTATTTCTAAAGAAGCTGAAAAGAACAAGAAGGCGAAAATGGAAGTGCAGGACGTGAAGCTGGAAGAGGTGAAAGAGCAGCCCAAAAATGAGCCGCCACCTCCGCCTCCTCCACCCAAAATGCCTGAGCCTCCAAAAATTGAAATCGCAAAATTCACTCCTCCCAAAATTGTAAAGGATGAGGAAGTGAAAGAAGATGAAAAGCCACCTGAAATCGATAAGATTGAAGAGGCCAAAATTGGTACAATCAACCAGGAAGGTACAAAGGATGATGGCATCGTTGCCCCTCCCGTTGAATCAAAAGGTACCGGTGATGTAGTAGCTCCAAAAGCTGTGGAAGAAGACTACGACAAGGTATTTACCAAGGTGGAAAACCCTGCTGAATTCCCTGGTGGTCCCGATGCATGGCGCCGCTACCTCGAACGTAACCTACAGTACCCTGACGATGCTCAGGAGAATGGTACACAAGGTGTAGTAAAAGTGCAGTTTATTGTAGACAAGGAAGGAAACATTAGTGAAGTGCAAGCCCTCAACGATCCAGGCGATGGTCTGGCTGAAGAAGCTGTACGCATCATTAAGCGTGGCCCCAAATGGACACCTGCCGAACAGAATGGTCGTAAAGTAATTTACCGTCACATTCAGGCTATCACCTTCCGCCTCGAGTAATTCACGCAAATAGATTTATGTAAAAGAGCATCCGTACAGGATGCTCTTTTTTTATTGCGCCAGTTAAAAGTATTTTTTATCAACCTTATGGATTTATGAAACCATGTTCATCATAGTTGTAAATTCTATAAGCTATGATGGACGCAACTAAACTCCTGCAAGCCGATATCCTCGATATCGTATTTGATGGCAGAAACAAAGCATACGGCGCCTATGAGTTGCGTCGGGCTTACAACAAACGCCTTGGAATAGCTATGACAGCCATGGCCGCCATCTGTATCACCGCTTTCGTCGGTTCTGTATTATCTCGCAGCACAGATAACAGTCTTAAAGATGTGATACAAACCAAAGATGTGGTGTTAGTTGATTATAAAGAAACAATGCCGCCTCCACCACCGCCGCCTGTTGCGCCTCCACCACCTTCTGCTGTGCAAACTGCCATGTTTACGCCTCCCGCCATTGTAAAAGATGAAGACGTGCCAGCCGATGCAATGCCACCAGAAATGGACGTGCTGGAAGATTCAAAAATTGGTACCATGAATATTGATGGCGGAAAAGATGAAGGCATAGTAGCTCCACCATCAGAAAAAGGTACAGGAGAAGCGGTACAACCATTGCAAGGTCAAATAAACAACGACACTGTATTTGTGAAAGTGGAAATGCCTGCTGAGTTTCCAGGAGGTATAGATGCCTGGCGCCGTTATCTCGAACGTAACCTGCAATATCCTGATGCTGCCATCAATGATGAAACGCAAGGTGTAGTAAGAGTACAATTTGTGATTGATACAGAAGGCAACGTAAGCGATGTGGTGGCTTTGAATGATCCCGGAAATGGTTTGGCTGAAGAAGCGGTTCGCATTATAGCCCGAGGCCCCAAATGGATTCCTGCTGAACAGAATAACAGACGGGTAAAATACCGCCACAGTCAACCGATTATTTTTCGGTTAGATTAAGCTGTTCAATATGAGTAATCATCAATAACACAACACTATGAAACACTACAATCATGCAATAGCTATAGCTGTTCCCGGTAAAGGCAATCCTGTAAGTCATATTTTAATGCCTTTCGTAATCATTCTTTTTTCATTTGTGTTGTTGTTTCCTGTATTTGCAAAGGCGCAAAACACAGAAAGAAAAACCACCGCAACATTGCAGCAGCAGATGCCCGGTAAAACACAATGGTTGGGAAAGGTGATGATAGAGCCAGGGGGCATGGCTACGCAAGCCCAATCTGGCAATATGTTTGAGTACATCAGCATTAACCAGCAAGAAACCTTTTGGCCAGCTATGCAAAAAGAGCCCATCACCATGGTGATGACACAAGTAGACGTATTGCCTGAGCAAGAATCAATGAGTGGATGGAAAAAGTGGTTGGGAGACAACCAATTTGCAATAGCTGGCAATGCTGGAGATACAAAAAAAACACGCTTTTCCATTTCATTTCTTGTAGATGCTGAGGGTACGCTTGTAGAAGCAAGTATTAAAGGAGATGGCTCACTTTTTCAGGATAGTATTTTGCAGCAGTTCATACAAATGAAAGAATGGAAGGCAGCAGAAAGCCAGGGGGTGAGGGTTGCTTACCGCGGCTACCTCAACATCATTGCTGTGCAGTAAACAACATTTGCATACAACAAGAAAGCCTGCATCGTTTGCAGGCTTTTCTTTTTTTACAGCATCTTTGCTTGTATGACAAATAGCCAAGCAGCTCCTGCATGGAGCGATACAATTGTAGCGCTTTCTACACCGCCCGGCATTGGCGCCCTTGGTGTAGTTCGGTTGAGTGGCCCGCAGGCTATTGCCATTGCCGATGCATTAATGCCCGGAAAAAAAATTGCCAGTAAACCATCGCATACATTGCATGTCGGCTGGTTGAAATATAACGAATATGCAATTGATGAAGTGGTTATTAGTTTGTTCCGCAATCCTAAAAGCTTTACTGGCGAAGATGTAATAGAAATCAGTTGCCATGGCTCGCCCTATATTTTACAACAAACCATTGATGCCTGCATAGCTCTTGGTGCACGGCTGGCAAAGCCCGGGGAGTTTACACAACGTGCTTTTTTGAATGGCAAAATGGATTTGGCGCAGGCAGAAGCAGTGGCTGATATTATTGCCAGCCAAACGGCTGCTGCACAACAAGCGGCCTTGCATCAAATGCGTGGCGGTTTCAGCCATGTGCTGGCGCAACTTCGGGAGCAACTGATTCAATTTAGTGCGTTGATTGAACTGGAGCTTGATTTTGCTACAGAAGATGTAGAGTTTGCCGATAGAACTGCGTTGCAGCAACTGCTTGTATCGATTAATACAGTTGTGCAACAACTGATGAATAGTTTTAAATTAGGAAACGTCATTAAAGAAGGCGTATCTGTTGCAATTATTGGCAAACCCAATGCGGGCAAAAGTACTTTGCTCAATGCGTTGCTCAATGAAAACAGGGCCATTGTAAGTGAAATAGCCGGTACCACCCGTGATACCATTGAAGAAGTGTTGAATATTGACGGTGTTTTATTCAGGTTGATTGATACCGCAGGTATACGGCAAAGCGGCGATGTAATTGAAAGCATAGGTGTAGAAAAAAGCCTGGAAAAACTGCGCAAAGCAGATGTTGTTTTATACCTGTTTGATGTACACAGTTATAACGAAAACGAACTCAAAGAGGCGGTGACTTTATTGAAGGACAACGCAAGGCAATTTGTGCTGATTGGTAACAAAGCTGACCATGCAGCCGGTATAACCGAAGCGAGGCTGGGCGCTTATACATATGTGCCCATAAGTGCTAAAAGTCATATTAATCTGGATCTGCTGAAAACCAATCTTGTACAAACAGTAATGCAGGGTAAAACCAATCAGGAAAGTACCATTGTAACCAATGCCCGGCATTTTGCTGCACTACAAGAAGTACATAATAGTTTAACTGAAATACAGCAAGGCCTTTCGCAGCACATACCCGGCGATTTGATTGCATTAGACATACGCCGTTGTCTTCATTTTTTGGGAGAAATTACCGGTACCATTACCAACGAGGATCAGTTGGACTTTATCTTTTCAAAGTTTTGTATCGGAAAGTAAAACCCATTATGTAAAGTATTTTTTGCTGGCACATTTTATTGAAAGAATTACACCTGTCGATTGAAACACTGGTTTCTGCTTCGTGACAAACAAACGATACATTTATTGTTCAAACTTATCAGTCAGTCCATGACCGATATGACGAATTCTTCAAGCTGATTTTGAAAACTAATGGAAGTATTGCTGGCCATTCAAATCGTTTGTTGCTTGCTAAGAGGACAAGAATCTTACGGTAATACATCT
Source organism: Bacteroidota bacterium (assembly GCA_020161435.1). Classification (GTDB taxonomy): domain Bacteria; phylum Bacteroidota; class Bacteroidia; order Chitinophagales; family Chitinophagaceae; genus Phnomibacter. Next base: position 255,269 of record JAIUNV010000006.1, read on the forward strand.
CCTGTTTTCATACCATCACCAATATCTCCTTCTTACCAATTGGTTTGGTCAGATGAATTTAATACCGACGGTGAACCTGATTCTTCCAAATGGGGTATTGAAACAGGATTTAAAAGGAATGAAGAAACGCGGTGGTATCAAAAAGAGAATGCCACATGTGAAGGCGGCTCTTTGGTAATAACAGGTAAAAAGGAACGAAAGCCTAATCCTACACACGTTGCCTGCCAGGGTAAGACAGTCATTGCTTAAACAGGAACAGATTAACCAGCGCTGGAGTATGGTCCCGATAGCTATCGGGATTATGAGTGACAGCATGGTAGGTAACAGAAAGTTCAGAACCTTCAATGTAATCGACAATTGTACACGAGAAGTGCTGGCTATTGAAATAGATACCTCAATTTCTGCAAAAAGGGTGGTAAGAGTACTGGAAAAGATTATTGAACAAAGAGGTAAACCAACAACAATACGAACAGATAACGGTTCTGAATTTATGTCAAAAGAGCTTGAGTTTTGGTGCAAAGAGAAAGGGATAATCATCCAGTTTATACAAGCTGGCAGGCCTATGCAAAACGGTTATATAGAAAGGTTCAACAGACTGTACAGAGAAGCTGTGTTAGATGCTTATCTGTTTTTTGAACTACAGGAAGTAAGAATACTTACCCGTGAATGGATAGAAGAATACAACACCAAAAGACCACATGAATCACTTCAGAATCATACTCCCGAAGAATGGAAATTAAAACAAAACTATACCTTCAATACTCTAATTAAAGCTGTCTGAGAAAAGGGGTACTTATACTTCGAGTCGGGCTTCAACGATATTAAATATTTCAGGAAGCGTTTACAAGAGCAGTTTGGCGTATCTCCATCTGAGTATAAAAAGTAGTTTCAAATGGCTAACTGATTTAAGGTATTAACAGTGCCACAGATGCCCCCTGTTTTTGAGCGGAACAGGATACCGTCTTACAATATTTTAGCTGCCATTGCTATGGCCTGCCAAAGGCTATTTGGCAGGGCATGTAATAGTGCATTTTATTTGATGTGAAAATTACCTGATGATGAATGCCTGTTTAAAAAAAGTCGCTCTCAGCATCGTTAGCTTCATTTTTATTTTCCTGATTCATGGCGGCATTGCAGCTGCGCAGGGTACAAATGCTATATGGGAAAACCCCACTATTCAATTTGAACCAGTGTGGATTTATGTTCATTCACATAGACCTGAACCAGCGTGGCGTAGGAGGTGACAACAGTTGGGGTGCCTACACTCATGCTCCTTATTTGCTCACAGCCAAAACGTATTCATACAGTTACATCAAAGAGCCAAACAATAAATAATTTTCATGCGATATCCATTTCAACAATTGCTGTTGGGCATCTTTTTTATAGGCAGTTTAGTACCAGCCATGGCACAGTCAGGTAAAAAAGACAAGCCAAATATCATTCTTATTTATACAGATGATTTGGGTTATGGTGATGTGGGTGCTTACGGCACTTCTGCTATACCTACACCCAACATTGATCGTTTGGCGAAGAATGGTGTGCGGTTTACCAATGCACATGCTACATCCGCAACCTGTACGCCCTCCCGATTTTCATTGCTTACAGGCAAGTATGCCTGGCGTAAAGAAGGAACAGGCATTGCACCCGGCGATGCCAGCTTGCTCATACCCGTAGAAACAACTACGCTGCCAGGCATGCTGCAAAAAGCAGGTTACAATACGGCAGTAATAGGTAAGTGGCATTTGGGTTTGGGCGATGCTAAGCGGGCAGACTGGAACGGGAAAATTACCCCCGGCCCTCTGGAGATTGGATTTAATTATTCATTTCTTATTCCGGCCACCGGCGATCGGGTGCCTTGTGTTTTTGTAGAAAATCATCAAGTAGTTAATCTTGATAAAAACGATCCCATAACTGTAAGCTACGTTGCACCTGTAGATCCGGCTGCGCCAACGGGGAAAATGAATCCTGAATTGTTGAAAATGCTTCCTTCTCACGGTCACGACATGACTATTGTAAACGGAGTTAGCAGAATTGGCTATATGAAAGGGGGGAGTGCAGCGCTGTGGCGTGATGAAGATTTTGCAGACATGCTTGTGCAAAAAGCTGAAGCATATATCACCAAGCAGCAAAGCAATCCGTTTTTCTTGTATTTCTCTACACACGATATTCATGTGCCACGGTTGGCTCATGAAAGATTTGCTGGCAAAAGTGGTTTTGGACCAAGAGGTGATGTGTTGTTGCAGTTAGACTGGACTGTAGGACAGATAGAAGCCATGTTGAAGAAAAATGGCATTTTGGAAAATACACTGATCATTTTTACCAGTGATAACGGACAAGTGATTGATGATGGATATAAAGATGATGCTGTAGAAAAGTTGGGCAATCACAATCCTGCCGGTATTTTCCGTGGCGGTAAGTATAGCGCATTTGAGGCGGGCACTCGTGTTCCATTCATTGTAAGCTGGAAAGGAAAAATAAAAGGCGGTAAAGTAAATAACGCCTTATTTAGTCAGATAGATTTGTATGCAATGCTTGCAAATTTGACCGGAGGAACTGTGCCATCGGGGCAAGCGCCAGACAGTAAAAACAGTTTGCCGGTTTTGCTCAACAAAAGCCAGCAACACAGAGCGTTTTTGGTGGAGCAATCTATCAACTCAACACTCTCATTACTGGTTGGCGAATGGAAATATATTGAACCATCTAAAGGTCCTAAAAGCAACAAGGATACCAATACCGAATTGGGCAATCTTGCTACCCCACAATTGTATAATTTAGCCACCGATCCCGGCGAAACAAAAAATCTTGCAGTTGAATATCCGGAGCGGGTAAAGCAAATGCAAAAACAACTGGCCAATATCCGGAAGCAATAGTTGCGCCGGATTTGTTTTGCCACTTAAATCAACGGTTATGTACATGTGCTGCAAGAAAAGTAATAAGTGGATGGTGGCGCAAAGTTTGCTACTGTTGGGAATATGCATTGGTTGCGGTACCCGCAATACAGAGCAACAAACAACACCATCGCCAGATTCTGTGCATGCATGTATGCAAGTGCCTTCCCGGTTTGGTAATTTGTCCGCCGATTCTATCAACGACAGCAGTGCGGATACTTCGTATGCAGGCATGGTGTTCATACCTGCGGGCACTTTTGAAATGGGCGGCGATAATGAACAAGCAGCTGCAGATGAGTATCCCAAACACAAAGTGTCAGTCAGCGCATTTTATATGGATGCTACTGAAGTAACGAATGCGCAATTTCAGCAGTTTGTAAACGCTACGGGGTATATCACTACCGCAGAAAGAAAACCCGACTGGAACGAATTAAAAAAGACTTTGCCACCAGGCACTCCAAAACCGCCCGACAGTGTAATGGTGGCAGCATCGCTTGTGTTTAAGCCATCTGCAGGCCCGGTAGATTTGAATGACTACAGCCAATGGTGGAGTTGGGTGTCCGGTGCCGATTGGAAACATCCTGAAGGACCACAAAGCAATATCACAGGGAAGGAAAACTTCCCTGTGGTGCATATAAGCTGGTTTGATGCCATGGCTTATTGCAAATGGGCCGGTAAGCGACTGCCTACTGAAGCTGAGTGGGAATATGCAGCACGTGGGGGCCTTAGCAACAATATTTACCCATGGGGTAATGAGCATGTAAATGCGGGTGCAACCAAGACCAATAGTTGGGAAGGAAAATTTCCTTACCTGAACGAAAACAAAGACGGTTTTGCAAAGCTTGCGCCAGTAATGCGCTTTGATTGCAACCGGTATGGCCTTTTTGATATGGCGGGTAATGTGTGGGAGTGGTGCAGCGATTGGTATGATCATCAATATTACCAAACACAAGCATCTGCTATTGCAACTAACCCGCAAGGGCCGCAAAAAAGTTATGATCCGCAAGAGCCACACACACCTAAAAGAGTGCTGCGTGGTGGTAGCTTTTTGTGTAACGATGCTTACTGTAGCGGCTACAGAGTAGCACGTCGCATGAAGAGTAGTCCGGATACTGGATTAGAGCATACCGGTTTTAGGTGTGTAAAGGATGTGAAAGCCCCATAACGAGTGATCAAAAAAAGTTAGCAATGCATAAATCAATAGTCACGTTTTTGTATTTGTGTGTACAAGCGTTTGTTGCTACTGCTCAGCAAAACACGAAACAGCCAAATGTGATATTGATTGTAGCAGACGACCTTGGCTGGGCCGACTTAGGCTGCTATGGCAGCACATTTTACGAAACCCCCAATTTGGATAAACTCGCAGCAAACGGTGTCCGGTTTTTGCAAGGGTATGCCACCAGCCCGGTTTGTAGCCCTACCCGTGCCAGTATCATGACAGGTAAGTATCCTGTAAAAACGGGTGTAACTGATTGGATAAAAGGGCGGCAGGAAAAAGGTAAACCCGGAGCAGCTATTCGTGTGGGGTCCTACAAATTGGTCTATTTTTTCGAAGATAAAAGGATAGCATTGTATGACTTGGTGAATGATGTGGCCGAGAAAAACAATTTAGTAGTAAGCCATCGTAAAATGGCTATGCATCTTTCCAAAAAACTATTTCGTTGGCTGGAAAATAATGCTGCAAAAACACCTGTTATCAATCCCGGATACAGTGCATTGACAAAGACGTTTTGATATTTGGGCGTGTAAGTTTCGAAACATTTTACTGAGATGGTACGGAACGACCGAGATAAACCTCCAACTGAAACCTTGATTGAAAGTAATCAATTGACTGCCGAAGTATATTCGTTGATCAATCAGGTTCGTACAAGGTAGGTAAGCCTGCAGTTGAGGCAGTTGATGGAACCAATTTGAGGCAGGCTGCTCTCAGATTTATTGTGCGGCATTAAGGAATAGTGGAAATTGCATTTGAAGGCTAGCGTTACTTTTACCTGAAACGTTAGCATGCTGTGCAAGCTTCTTACACCAGGGCCTTGAGTGATAACGTCCCCAATTATTCAGTTATTTATCTTCCCGAAAAATCTGAAGCATTTCCGATACCGCCGGGAGAGTTAAACGTAAGCGCCAATCTGGTTGAGAATCCCGTTTGTCAGTAGTGTTGGATTAATGGTAAACAGTAAAAAAGTAATGAATGTATGACTCACAAAACCGCTATTTTATTTGTTACAGTTTTTTTATTGGCTACCACTTCACATGTGTACGCACAGGCATCATCGAAAAAGCCAAACATCATTTTCATTTTGGCCGATGATCTTGGATATGGCGATTTGGGTTGCTACGGCTCAACCGCTATACAAACACCGAACATAGATGCGCTGGCAAAAAAAGGCATCCGGTTTACCGATTTTTATTCAGGTAGTACTGTGTGTGCTCCGTCAAGAGCTTCATTAATGACAGGCCAGCATACCGGCCACCTCACCATTCGTGGCAATGGCGAAGTACCGCTGCCTGCTGCTGATAGTGTGCTGCCGCAATATTTGCATAAATCCGGATACGTGAATGGCATGGTGGGTAAATGGGGACTTGGCCAGGCGAATACAACCGGGCAACCAGCTTACAAAGGATGGGATTTCTTTTCCGGATTGCTACATCATGTAGAAGGCCATTATCAATTGCCCGATTCTGCATGGCAATTGCAAAGCGGTACGCCGGCCAAGGTGAAAATACCCGGCAATAAATATTCCAACGAATGGTTTAAAGACGAAGCCATCCGCTTTATTGAACAGCAACAACAGCAGCCTTTTTTTCTATACCTGTCCTTCACTTTGCCTCATGCAGAGTTGAACGTGCCGCAGGCTTTTTTACAGCCATATCTCCATCCCGACGGCAGCAGCAAGTTTGAGGAAGAAGTGCCACAAAGAAGTAACCAGCATTATGGCTATCAGCAATACCCCAAGGCAGCCTACGCAGCCATGGTATCGCAAATGGATTATTACATTGGCGAAGTGGTAGCAACACTTAAAAAGCTGCACATAGAAGATGAAACCATCATCATTTTTACCAGTGATAATGGCACTCATGCCGAAGGAGGCCGAACCCGCAAAGATGTAGCAGCAATGCAGAGCAGCGGACCATTGCGGGGCATTAAAAGAGATTTGTACGAAGGTGGTATTCGTGTTCCTTTTGTAGTGAGTTGGAAAAACAAGATTGCAGCCGGTACCAACTCTGCAAGCATGGGCGCATTTTGGGATGTGGTACCCACTCTTTGTGCTATAGCAGGTGCTACTCCTACGGCTGCTGTAGATGGCGTTTCATTGCTGCCCTCATTGTTGGGCAAAACACAACCGCCAAGAGATTGCTTGTACTGGGAGTTTTACGAAGGTGGATTTAAGCAGGCTATTCGGAAAGACAACTGGAAAGCCATCCGTTTTTTTAAAGGCACCGGACCCATTAAAACGGAACTCTATGATCTTACAACTGACATTGGGGAGCAACACAATATTGCTGCGCAGCACACTGCATTGGTAAAGCAACTCGAACTACTGATGGATCGGGAACACACAACGGCTGCACACCCGCTTTTTCAAATAAAATAGCATGTCATTTCTTGATGTCTGCAGTAGATAGTAAATGACAGTCGCCATTATAGAATCTATATTTTTACAGCATTATGAAAGAAAAAATATCCGCTGCATTTTTAGCTGCATACAACACTACACCAACCATCATCGTTCGATCTCCCGGCAGGGTAAATATTATTGGCGAACATACCGATTATAACAACGGATTTGTATTGCCTGCAGCAATCGACAAAGCTGCATACATCGCCATTTCATTAAGAGATGATGACCAGATTCATTTAACTGCTCTTGATTTAAATGAATCTTTTTCTATTTCCGTTACCGATTTAAAACCTGTTGGAGATGTGAGTTGGCCCAACTATATACTTGGTTCGGCAGCACAGTTTACAAAGCGGGGTATACAATTGACCGGCTTCAATGCGTTGCTCACCAGCGATGTACCCATGGGTGCAGGTTTGTCATCATCAGCAGCGGTAGAGTGTGCTACCGTATTTACTCTAAACCATTTGTTGCAAACAAATATCGACAGAGTGGCCATGGTAGAAATGGCACAAAAGGCCGAGCATGAATATGCAGGCGTTATGTGCGGCATCATGGATCAGTTTGCATCTATGATGGGCAAAGAAAATCAGGTGATAAAATTGGATTGTCGTTCGTTGGCATACGAATATGTGCCTTTCAATTTGGATGGTTACAAAATTGTATTGCTCAACACTAACGTAAAACATTCACTCGCATCGTCGGAATACAATACCCGCCGCAAAGAATGTACACAAGCAGTGGAGTGGGTGAGTGCTCATCATCCAGAAGTGCAATCACTGAGAGATGCTACCATTGCTATGCTGGATGAACATGTGCAGCCTAAAGACGCTGTGGTGTACAACCGTAGCCGCTATGTTGTTGATGAGATAGCCAGGTTGCAAGATGCTTGTAGTGATTTGCAGCAAGGCAACATTGCTGCCATGGGGCAAAAAATGTTTGCTACGCATGATGGACTAAGTAAGCTCTATGCTGTTAGCTGCAAAGAGTTGGATTTTCTGGTTGATTTTGTACGGAACAGACCAGAAGTTTTAGGTGCCAGAATGATGGGTGGCGGCTTTGGTGGTTGTACCATCAACATTGTACAAGAGTCGGCCATAGATGCGTTGGTTGCTGCTGTACGCCCTGCGTATGAGGCTGCCATGCAGCTGCCCCTGGACGTGTTCGTGGCATCCATTAAAAACGGCACAGAAATTATATAAGCATGTTTAATACAACGGAGCATCCGCATACGAGGCTCAATATTTTAACGGGTGAGTTTATATTGGTTTCACCCCACCGCATGAAAAGGCCCTGGCAGGGAAAGGTAGAAGCGGCTTCCAATACATCGCTGCCAGCATACGACCCCACTTGTTATTTATGCCCCGGCAATAAACGGTCGGAAGGTGCAATCAATCCGGTTTACACAAATCCGTTCGTGTTTACAAATGATTTTTCTGCCCTGCTGTCAGATACACCCACAGGTGGCACCAATGAGCAAGATTTATTGGTTAGTAAAAGTGAGGCCGGCATGTGCCGGGTAATTTGTTTTTCGCCCAATCACAGCCTCACACTTCCGTTGATGGATGTGGCTGATATTGAAAAAGTAATTCAGCTTTGGAAAGAAGAATTTACGGCGCTGGCGGCCCATACAAACATCCGGTATATCCAAATTTTTGAAAACAAAGGCGACATCATGGGGTGTAGCAATCCACATCCGCATGGTCAAATATGGGCTTCTACATCTGTGCCCGTAGAGTTGCAAAAAGAAACCACACAGCAACAGCAATACTTCGAGAAACATGGTCGCAGCCTGCTGAGTGATTACCTCACTTTGGAGTTGCAAAAGCAAGAACGCATTGTGGTAGAAAATGAGCACTTTGTGGCATTGGTACCGTACTGGGCAGTTTGGCCTTACGAAACCATGATTATTTCCAAAAGACATGTACAGCAGGTTACTCAATTTACTGCGGAAGAAGACACAGCTTTGGCCGATGTGCTAAAGCGACTGACTACCCGATACGATAATTTATTCAGCACTTCCTTTCCTTACTCTGCAGGTATGCACCAAATGCCGGTAAATGAATCGCCTAAACCAGGCTGGCATTGGCACATGCATTTTTATCCGCCATTGCTGCGAAGTGCCACAGTTAAAAAGTTTATGGTGGGCTACGAAATGCTGGCCACCCCCCAGCGTGACATTACAGCAGAAATGGCAGCTGACAAACTCCGCAGCCTTAGCGAAGTGCACTACAAACACAGTGCCGCTCAGCAATAGTGCCCATTTGTTCGTCATCACGAACAATATATAGGCCCGCTCCTTTTTGGGGTGGGCTTTTTAGTGCAGGTACTTCGGGCTTGTCATTCTTCAATCGCCTTTAGCAACCATCAGGCTGGCTTTAATAACTGCATTTCACCGTTAAACCAATCGTTTACACAGGTAAGCATCCCTTTGCTTTACTTTTACCACGCAATTTATTTTGAGGTATGACTGTAGACGAAAAACTCATCGGCCATTTGGCCAACCTTGCCCGGCTCGAATTTGACCCGGCTGCAAAGCAGGCCATGCAAGCCGACATGGAAAAAATAATTGGCTTTGTAGAAAAGCTGAATGAACTGGATACCACAGGCGTGGCCCCACTCAGGTTCATGGGCGAAGCTGCCAATGTGTATCGGGAAGACATGCCCGGCGAAAACTTGCCGGTGGCAAAGGCATTGCAAAATGCGCCGCACAAAAACGAGTCATTCTTCAAGGTTCCAAAAGTGATCAAACGCGACTAATCAATAACATCATGCAGGGTATCATTCACATCAGTAATATTCGTAAGTCCTATTTCATGGGCAGCCAGTCGTTGGAAGTGCTCAAGGGTTTAAATCTTGACATTTACAAAAATGAATACGTAGCCCTCATGGGTCCTTCGGGGTCGGGCAAAAGCACCCTTATGAATATCCTCGGCTGTTTGGATAGCCCAACTTCCGGCACTTACATTTTAAATGATAAAGATGTAAGCAAAATGGAGGATGCCGACCTGGCGCAAATTCGTAACAAAGAAATTGGCTTCGTGTTTCAACAGTTTAACCTGTTGCCAAGGCTGAGTGCTGCTGATAATGTGGCCCTGCCGCTTATTTACGCAGGCATTGCCAAAAAGCAGCGCCGCGAAATGGCGATGGAAGTGCTCCAGAAAGTAGGGTTGGCCGATAGAAGCCATCACAAGCCCAATGAGCTTAGCGGTGGTCAAATTCAGCGGGTAGCCATTGCCCGGGCCTTGGTCAATAGTCCGGCTATTATTTTGGCCGACGAACCTACCGGTAACCTTGATTCTAAAACTTCCGTAGAAATTATGGACCTCTTTTCTGCCATTCAGGAAGCGGGCAATACGGTGGTGTTGGTTACCCACGAAGAAGATATTGCCGGCTACGCCAAAAGGGTAATACGCTTACGTGACGGCGTGGTGGAAAGTGATCATACGCAAGTAAGCCGCAAGCATGAACATGTGCATGAATAATCGTGGGCAATCTTCTGAACATTCCTACATTGCCTTTGTTACACCCACTATTACAGGTAAATAAACATGGCATTTAAGATTTATACTAAAACAGGAGATAAGGGTACCACTTCGCTTATTGGTGGTACAAAAGTATTGAAGAACCACAGCCGTATTGAGTCTTACGGTACTATCGACGAACTCAATTCTTACATCGGATTAATCAGAGATTTGCTTCAGCATGAAGCATCGGGCAAAGTGTTGCTAGAGATTCAGGATCGCTTATTTACCATCGGGTCTTCGCTGGCCTGCGATCCCAATAAAGAAACACCCCTCAAAATTCCTGACCTCAAACCGTCGGACATCAGCCTCCTCGAAACCGAAATGGACAGTATGGACGAAGTGCTGGAGCCGATGAAATCATTCATTTTGCCCGGCGGGCACCCCACCATTTCTACTATTCATATTACCCGCTGCGTGTGCCGACGTGCAGAGCGGTTGTGTGTACAACTCATGGAGATGGAAGAACCCGTGGAGCCGTTGGTACTCAAATACCTCAACCGGCTCAGCGATTATCTTTTTATGCTCGCCAGGTATGCCGGCCATTTGTACAAGGTGGCCGATATTCCATGGAAGCCAAGGGTTTCGTAGGAAATCAGGAAATAATTACACCATCTTTCATTACCAGTTTTCGGTCGCTCAGGTTCGCCAGCGACTCATTATGGGTCACAATCAAAAATGTTTGCCCCAGCTGACGGCGTAGTTCAAAAAAAAGTTCGTGTAATTCCTGAGCATGCTGGCTGTCGAGGTTGCCGGTGGGCTCATCAGCAAACACAATGGCTGGCTGATTAATCAGTGATCGGGCCACAGCAATACGCTGCTGTTCACCACCAGAAAGTTGAGATGGCTTGTGGTCTTTTCTATCGGTCAAATCTAGCAGGCGCAGCAATTCCAGTGCTCTTTCTTCCACCGCTTTTTTGTTGCTGTTGCCAATCCAGCCGGGTATGCAAATGTTTTCCAGTGCTGTAAACTCTGGCAGTAAATGATGAAATTGAAACACAAAGCCGATATGTTCATTGCGAAACCGGGCCAGGGCATTGCCTTGCAAGCCGGTCACCTCTGTGTTGTTGATGCTGATACTGCCGCTGTCGGGTTGATCGAGGGTACCTAAAATGTGGAGCAGCGTACTCTTGCCCGCTCCCGAAGCTCCCACAATGGATACCACTTCGGCTTTTGCCACCGAAATATCTACCCCTTTCAGAATCGTCAAATCTCCGTATTGCTTCTTGATTCCTGTCGCCGATAGCATACCATTCATTTTTCTCTCCGGTAAAAGTATCTGATTCACTGTGTTTATCAACCACACTTCAGTTGGTACTCCACAATTTGATGGGCTTTGCACAACTACATTTGGTAATTTCTGTGATACATATACATTTGCCAAAATTTTTAAGGAGGGTAATCTGTATGTTTTGGACACTCGAACTCGCATCTCACCTCGAAGATGCCCCCTGGCCGGCCACAAAAGATGAACTGATTGACTATTCAATTCGTTCAGGTGCTCCTATTGAAGTAGTGGAGAACCTGCAGGAACTGGAAGACGACGGCGAAATTTATGAAGGCCTCGAAGATATTTGGCCCGACTATCCAAGTCAGGATGATTTCTTCTTTAATGAAGACGAATATTAATCTACAAGTAGCACTAACTGTTTGTAAAAAGCCATTCTTTTATAGAATGGCTTTTCTCTTTGTTCTTATTGCTGCTTAAACGTTAGTTTGAAAAAGATGAGCAATAAACTCAGCACACATACTATGCCGTTACAAATAATAACCGGCCAAAGCATAGGGCTGTTGAATATGCCATAAATAAGCCATACAATGGTGCTGATAAAGACAATCAGCATCATTTCAAAGCTCAAATCATCGGCACGTCTCGTTTTCCAGGTTTTGTATACCTGTGGCATAAAAGTAACCGACGACAGAAACGAGCCTACAAGTCCAACCATTTCTACCCAGTTCATAGGTGTTTGGTTTTAAAAATGAAACTCCCGGCTTTGCGCTGCTTTGTGTTTTGAGCTGCTGCAGGTTGGCCGGGAGTTGTCTGTTATCAGATAGTTGCTGACCTTACTTTTCCATTTGTTCTATCACATCTTGCGTTACGCCGGTAAAGCTGAACCCGCCATCGTGAAAAAGGTTTTGCATGGTCACCATACGGGTAAGGTCGCTAAACATCGTTACACAATAGTTGGCGCAGTCTTCAGCAGAAGCATTACCCAACGGGCTCATCTTTTCTGCAAAGCTCATAAAGCCATCAAAACCCTTTACGCCACTGCCAGCAGTGGTACGGGTGGGGCTTTGGCTAATGGTATTGATACGCACTTTCTTTTTCTTACCATAGTGATAGCCAAAACTGCGGGTAATGCTTTCGAGCAAGGCCTTGGCATCAGCCATTTCGTTGTAGTCAGGAAATACACGCTGCGCTGCTATATAGGTCAAAGCAACGATGCTTCCCCATTCAGATATGGCGTCCATTTCGTAAGCCACCTGGCACACCCGGTGCAGGCTAAGTGCCGAAATATCCAATGTCTTATGCTGAAAATCGTGGTTCAGGTTTGTGTAATGAAAGCCTTTACGAATGTTCAGACTCATGCCAACAGAGTGCAGCACAAAGTCTACCGGGCCGCCAAAATGAGCCATTGCTTCAGTAAACAGCTTTTTAATATCATCATCATTCGAAACATCGGCCGGGATAACAGGGGCATTGCCGCAAGCTTCAGCCAATGCATTGATTTCGCCCATGCGTAGTGCAATAGGGGCATTGGTCAGCACCAGCTCAGCGCCTTCTTCGTAGCACTTCTGTGCAGTTTTCCAGGCAATTGACTGGTCGTTGAGGGCTCCGAAAATGATACCCTTCTTTCCTTTCAAAAGTTGATTCGCCATAATAAGTCTGATTATGTCTTTAATAGGTCACGCTTTTAGCATAAACGCGGCGGTAAATGTAGGATTTATAAGAGTATGACATGTCCGCATGCCTTGAGCAAAAGCCGTAGCATTACTGTCGAATGAATAATAAAGAGTAAACGCACTAAATAAGAAGACAGAATTTCGAATATTATTTCGGTCAACTCAATGGAAAGAAAATTAATTAATCACTTCAAATACAAGCGTGGCAAGGCTTTCAGGCTTTACAATCATTTTTCATTCTAAAAAAAGTTGGAGGGAATGAATATGCCCTTATCTTTGCCGTCCGCTTTTGAAAAACGAGTATGTTTTGATGGGTTTAGGAATAGTTCTTTATGAGGGTTTTGGGGTAAGAATTTTTTGAAGTTGGTTTTAGGTTTTGCTGATGAGTGTCTTGAAAAAAAACTTCAAAAAATAGTTGGCCAAAAAGTTGGTTGAATAAAATTTCCCCTTACTTTTGCACTCCCAAA
>JAIUNV010000007.1 GCA_020161435.1 Bacteroidota bacterium
TAAAGTCAATCCAAACAGCACCAACAACAAACCGAAATCTCTACTTTCGAACTGACCGAAAATAAGGTCCGCCTACAGTTCAAAAACAGATTCGACAGCTAAAGACCTGATTTCCTCAATTAAAAAAACTGCCAGTGAGAAAAAAGATGACTGGTAGAATTCGGCGAAATGAATTTGCTATAAGTATAAGAAAACAGCTTATTGATAAAACAACCGCAGCAAAATACTTGCATCATGAAAACTGCTCTTGGTATTACCAAGAGCAGTTTTCATGATGAACCATTCTGACTATCTATCATGCTTGCAGCAGGCCGTAGCACTGCTGTACAATTTCCAGTTCTTCGTTGGTGGGCACAATCAGCACCTGCACTGGCGATTCGGCAATGCTGATGCTGCGAATGCCGCTGCCTTCGGCACGGTTGGCTGCCGCATCAAAATGAATGCCCAAAAATTCGAGGTGGCTGCAAATGCGCTGGCGGGTATCGGCGTCGTTTTCGCCCACACCTGCGGTAAACACAATGGCATCAATACCATTGAGCACAGCGGCATAAGCGCCAATGTATTTTTTGATGCGATAGGCATACAACTCACTCGCCAGTTCGGCTTGTGCATTGCCGGCCTGCACAGCGGCCCGCACTTCCCGCATATCGCTAAAACCGGCAAGGCCCTGCATGCCGCTTTGCTTGTTCAGCAGGTTGTTCACCGCCTGCGGTTCATAGCCCAGCTGATCTATCAAATGAAAAATAACGGAAGCGTCAATATCGCCGGCACGGGTGCCCATCACCAATCCGCTTACGGGGCCAAAGCCCATGCTGGTATCTACCGATTTGCCGGCATCTACCGCCGCCATGCTACAACCATTGCCCAAATGAATGGTGATGATTTTAGCCTTGGGGTTTTGCAAATACGCCATGGCTTGCTTGCTCACATAGCGGTGCGAAGTGCCATGAAAACCATAGGCCCGAATGCCATGCTGCTGGTAGAGTGCTTCCGGTATGGCATAACGGTAAGCCTTGGGTGGCATGCTCTGGTGAAAAGCCGTATCGAACACTGCTACCTGTTTGGCGTTGGTAAATATTTTTTCGGCTACTTCTATGCCCAGGTAGTTGGCAGGATTGTGCAAGGGCGCCAGCGGAAACAACTCTTTGATTTTTGCTTTCACCGCCGCATCAATAATGGTAGTGGCCGCAAAACTTTCGCCACCATGTACCACCCGGTGGCCCACAGCTTCAATATCATCAGGATTGTTGATGACGCCCACTTCAGGGTCTGTCAGCAATTTGGCTACGGCATACAAACCCGCTTCGTGATCTGGTATAAAACCTTCTTGTTTGGTAATGGTTGTTGCATCGCCCTTGTACACTTTGTGGGTGATGATGGAATGATCGAGCCCGATGCGTTCGGCCAGTCCGCTACACAGCGGTTTTTCCGAAGGCATTTTAAACAGTTGATACTTGATAGAACTACTGCCTGAGTTGATAACGAAAATATACATGGTACTGAATGTCTGATGTTAGATGTTAGATGTCTGATATCGGTGGTCGGTATTACTTCGTCCTTCTTACCTCGTCCTTCTATCTTCCTTACTACTGCTCCTGCGCCTGTATGGCTGTAATGATAACGGTGTTGTACACATCTTCCACCGTGCAGCCGCGGCTGAGGTCGTTGATGGGTTTGTTGAGGCCTTGCAACATGGGGCCGATGGCGAGTGCACCGGTTTCCCGTTGTACGGCTTTGTAGGTGTTGTTGCCCGTGTTCAAATCGGGGAAGATGAGCACACTGGCCTGACCAGCCACTTCGGAGCCCGGCATTTTTTGGCGGCCCACAGCAGGGTCAACAGCTGCATCGTATTGAATGGGGCCTTCCACTTTCAAATCGGGGCGCTTGGCTTTTACAATGGCTGTTGCCTGCCGCACTTTGTCTACATCGGCACCTTCGCCGGAAGAACCCGAAGAATAGGATAGCATGGCAATGCGTGGTTCAATACCAAATGCCTGACTGCTTTCGGCAGAAGAGATGGCAATTTCTGCCAGCTGCTCGGCAGTAGGATCGGGGTTTACGGCGCAGTCGCCAAATACTGACACCCGATCGGGCAGGCACATAAAGAACACGGACGACACGGTAGAAATACCGGGCTTGGTTTTTACAAACTGCAGCGCCGGACGAATGGTGTGCTGCGTGGTATGCACAGCACCGCTTACCATACCATCGGCCATGCCCTTGTACACCATCATGGTACCGAAGTAAGACACATCGGTCATGAGGTCACGGGCCATTTCTGTTGTCACGTTCTTGGCTTTACGCAGTTCATACAGCGTGGTCCAAAAATCTTCGTAGCACTCAGCCGTAGCAGGGTCGAGCACCGTAATCTTCGACATATCGGGGAAGAGGCCGAGGCGTTTGAAGCTGGCCGTTACTTCTGCCGGATTGCCCAAAATAGTGAGGCGAACAATATCGTTGTTGATTAACCGGGCAGCAGCTTTTAGAATGCGGTCGTCGTTGCCTTCGGGCAATACAATGTGCTTGAGTTGTGCCTTTGCCTTACGTGTAAGCTGATATTGGAACATGTGCGGCGTAATGCCTTCGGGCACATAGGTTACCATTTTTTGCTCCAGCAGTTGCACATCCATGTACTTCTCAAAACTGTTGATGGCCAGCTGAATTTTTTTGGGGTTGTCGGCACTCAGGCGAGACTGAATAGAACCCAGGTTGGTGGTAGTGCGGAACGTGCCTGTGTTTACCGAAATCAATGGTACAGCAGCTTGAGAGCCTTCTACCAACCGCATAATTTGTGGTTCGGGTTCAATGCCGCCAGTGAGTACAATGCCTGCTACTTTAGGGTAGTTGGCCGAAAGATTGGCCTGCATAGCACCGATAATAATATCGCCCCTGTCGCCGGGCGTTACAATCAATACATTTTCAGAAATATGGCTCAAAAAATTGGGCAGCTGCATGGCACCGGTAATAAAATTATCTACCTGATTGGTGAGTAGGTTTTCTCCAGCTAAAATTTTACCGCCAATTTGCTCTTGTATTTCTTTTACCGTAGGGCTTTGCAAGCCTTTGCTTTTGGGTATTACACAAAGCAGCGTATCCTTGGCCATAAGGCCGGTCAGCAAAGACTGTACATCATCCACCATATTTTTAGCCACCTTGTTTACCACCACGGCCAGCACCTGCACATCGTGGCTCAAAAAAGTGCTGAGCACTGTTTGTACATTCTGTACAATTTGTGCCGTGCTTTTGCCTTGGCCTGATACCACTATAATCACCGGAGCACTCAGGTTGTTGGCAATGGCTACGTTGGCTTCAAATTCAAACGCCGTGCCTTCGCCCAAAAAGTCGGAACCTTCTATCACGGTGAAGTCATTGCTTTCTTCCAGCGCCTTCACTTTGTTGATGATAAGGTCGATGATTTCGCCGCGGCCTTCGTTTTGCATTTGCTGCAATGCCTGGCTGCGGGTAAATGCATACATGTCTTCGTAAGGCGTACTTACACCAAAATGCTGTATCACGGTTTCAATGTCCGCATCTTTTTTGTCGGCACTTTCTTCGTTGATGATGGGTTTGAAATACGCCACTTTGCGGGCCTTGCCCAAGAGCATGTGCAGCACACCGAGTGCTACCAGCGACTTGCCGCTATACGGCTCTGTAGTGGCGATAAATATTGTTTTTGCCATGGTAATGGATTGATGTTTTGCTTTTGCAACCGTTGAGGCAAAAGTAGCCTTTCGGCCAGGCAGGAAACCTGCGCTATATCAGGCAATAACATGAGGTGGCGCAGATTTTTTGAGGCTTGTCTACCAGCAGTGGGCTATGCTGAAGCAAGCAAACGATTGCGTAACGGATGACTGCTGTAAGATACACTTCGCCCCCGAATACCAGCATGGCCTTCGCCGGGCCGCAGCCCTTACCTTTGCCGCTACAATTTGTACAAACGGAGTGCGTCTCCACCAACCCCTGTATATGCAAACAATGTACCTGCGCAAAAAAATTGCGCCCCGTGTAGAAAATGGTCACCCCTGGATTTTTGCCAACGAAATAGATACGGCCCGCAGCACCACAGCCACCACACCCGAAGCGGGTGATATTGTGGAAGTACGCAATGCGCAGGACAAATTTGTAGGCTACGGCTACATCAACCCAAAGAGCCAGATATTGGTGCGATTGCTGAGCCGCAACCAGAAAGATGTGATTGATGAAGCGTTTTTTCATCGCCGCATAGCCGAAGCGTGGGCCTACCGCCAGCACATTGGCTATACCGAAAACTGCCGCCTCATTTTTGGCGAAGCCGATGAAATGCCGGCCCTCATCATCGATAAGTTCAACGATTACTTTGTATTGCAAACGCTGGCTTATGGCATGGAAGTATGGAAGCCCGCCATTGTAAAAGCCCTCAACAGTATTTTTTCACCCAAGGGTATTTATGAAAGAAATGATGTACCCGTTCGGGAGCTGGAAGGGCTGCCGCAAATCAAAGGTTTTTTGAGTGAACCTTTCGATACCAATATCATCATCAACGAAAACGGCCTCAAATTTCACATTGATATTTTAAATGGTCAGAAAACGGGCTACTTCCTCGACCAGCAGGACAATCGCCGGGCCATACAGCACATTGTAAAAGGGGCCGATGTATTGGAAGCATTTTGCTACACCGGTACGTTTAGTATTCATGCCGGCCACTATGGTGCCAAAAGTGTGCTGGGCCTCGACATCAGCGAAAATGCTGTGGCGCAAGCCCGCCGCAATGCGGAGCTCAACGGGCTGCAAAACATTTGTCAGTTTCAGGCTGTAAATGCCTTTGATGCGCTAAAGCAGTGGACAAAAGATGGTCGTCAATACGATGTGGTTATACTCGACCCGCCGGCCTTTACCAAGAGCCGCGAAAACATACAGAAAGCCATTACGGGCTATAAAGAAATCAACCTGCGGGGCATGAAGCTGGTGAAGCCGGGTGGCTTTTTGGTAACTGCCAGTTGTACCAACCTGGTGCAGCCCGATTTGTTTTTGCAAATCATCGACATGGCAGCGAAAGATGCCCGCAAAAAACTACGGCAGGTGACTTACCAAACACAGGCCAGCGATCACCCGATTGTGTGGGGCATGGAAAACACCGAGTACCTGAAGTTTTTGATTGTGGAAGTGAAGTAAGATTATTATAAAACAGGCCCGCCCTTTCACATACAAATAAAGTTCCCCAACAATTTTTTTATGAAAAGAGAAATGCTACTGTTGCCACTGATTTTACTTTGCCTGTTTTCATTTGGGCAAGATGTTGATGGCTATTACATCAAGAAAACGGGAGATACCATCAGAGGGAAAGTGAAACTGCCGCTGCTGCCTAAACTCAAATTGGGCGCTTCTTCTCAAATTACATTTGACCCCCTGGCTAAGGAAGCAGTGAAGGAAGCAAAAGAAATCGACTATGCAAAACTTACATTCGACTTCCGGTTTTCGCAGGGGGGAGAGAAGCATGAAAAAATTGACCGACTTAAAGTGAAAGGGTTTGGCTTCTATTATGAAGGCCATCAGTATGATTTTATCAGTTGGGATGTAACGGCAAACAAGCAAATGTATCTGATACCCGCAACGGGAGATGTGGCGCCGGATGGGGTGTACTTTATATTGCGAAGTATAGAAGGAATATGGCCGGTGTATTCTTTGTTTCAAGAAGTAGAAATGACTAAAAAATCTTGGAATAATAATGGCGGGCCTTCTTCCCCAGCTATCAACAAATCATACGATGGAAATGCTTTAAAGAGAGACGTTATTTTCGAGCATCCCACCAAAGGACTTTTGTACATATCTGATCAATATCCTTTGTTGATGAAGCAGGCACAGGTTCCTCAGTTTCTCCAATTGGAACAGGCCTTCATGCAAACACTCAGCAGCAAAGAAACCATGCTCGATATCGTCAAAAAATACAATGTCTGGGCCGCCAACAATCGCTAGTACATTAGCTTTTGTCTCTTAGAAAAAAAGAATACTGCAGTTATTTGAAAATTGTTACTCCGCCAGCAACGCCTGCATCGTTGCATAAAATTCCTTTTTGAACGCCTCAAAATATTCTGGTGCACCGGGGCCGTAAAAACCGTTGTGCACTTTGCGTACCCGGCCTTGCTTATCAATAAAAATAGTGGTCGGAAAATATTTGATGTCGGTGAGCTGTGGCAGGGTTTTAGCCGCCTTGTCGGGGTCGGCGCTTTTTACACCTGTTATTAGCATGGGGTAGCGAACATTAAAACGTTGTTTGAATTTACGCAGGCTGGTGGCGCTGCGGGCAAAATCGGTACTCAGTTCATACGCCAACGACACAATTTCTACCTGCGGCATTTTTTGGCCGTTGTAGTAGTCGCTCAAAAATTTGGTTTCGTCCATGCAGTTGGGGCACCAGCTACCCATTATTTGTACAATAGTCACTTTGCCTGTAAAGCGGTCGTCGGTCAGGCTTACCATGTTGCTATCCAAATCGGGAAAGCGAAACTGCAGGCGGCTTTCACCCGGCTTCATACCGGCGGCGGCGGCCGTTACATCTGGCAGGCTGGCCTTCGCATCCCGCACGGCTTTGAAAGCATCGCCGGGGGCATTGCCGCTAAAAAAAACACCATTCACAATGCTGTCTTGCGAAGCTTGAGCTTTGAATGCATAAATATGAGCACCGTCAAAAGCAGTGAGGTCCAATTCCTTTCCGCTCACCCTACCTTCCAAAAAGCGGTAATCGCCACTGGGGTTGATGATGGTGCCAGTGAGGCGGTTGCCTTGTTGTTGTAGCTCGGCTATAGCGGGGCGCCAGCTGCCATCGGCCCGCTGAAACTGCATGGACCAGCGGCCACTCAGGTTGGCCACGGGTGGCTGCACCTTGCCGGGTATGCGGGGGCCGTTGGTTTGCTGGCCTGTAACCTGCCAGCGTTGGTACTCTCCGGAAGTGCCCTTCAGCAGCCAACCTTCCAACTGCGTAGCTGATTGAATATGAAAACCAAGACGGGTTTCAAACAGGGGCATATCAAAATGCAGTGAGTCGGCCGACAGGCGAAGGTTGTTTATTTCCAGCGTTTCGGTATCGTTGATAAAAGCCAACACATATTGGCTACCCTGCTGCTGCAGGTTTGCCTGCACAAACACAGGCAAGCCACCGG
Source organism: Bacteroidota bacterium (assembly GCA_020161435.1). Lineage (GTDB taxonomy): Bacteria > Bacteroidota > Bacteroidia > Chitinophagales > Chitinophagaceae > Phnomibacter. The sequence goes on from JAIUNV010000007.1 coordinate 7,137, forward strand.
GTCGGCTAAGCGTAAACAACCAGTTGCCGGTTTGTAATGGCTGAGCCTGAGCCGTGCTCAGCAGGCTTGTGGCCAGCAGGCCAAAAAGAATCCGTTTCCAAAACATGGCACAAAACTGCGGCATTCCACAACATGGGCATGCAATACAATTTGTAAAAAGCAGAAATAACGAATATAAAAATGCCGCTGGTAAAACAGCGGCGATCAGTAATTATTTGGCTACCTGAAACTTGTTGCTTTCCAACAAGCGGCCGGAGGCATCACGCACCTGAAAAATGTAAATGCCCGTGATAAATTCAGTAAGGTTAACGGTAACCCTGTTGCCGGATATAGGCTGGCTGTTCATCTTTCTACCCAAAAAAGAATAAAACTGAATGACAGAACCCTGTTCTACAGGTTGCTTAAACTCAAAGTTGATAAATGCCGAAGCGGGGTTGGGGAAGAAATGTACCAGTTTAGACGTTGCATTATTAGCCGGGCCAATGCTTTTTTGAGCAAAACCAGCCTGCGCCAAAGTGGCTAAAATGAGTATCGCAACGAATTTTTTCACCAATTCTTATAAAGGTAGAGCAAAGAAATAACTTTTTGGGCAAATTTTCAAGGTTGAACATTGAAAAAGCCCCCGCTGTAAGGCAGGGGCTCCGTCAAATTTTTGTTACCAGCTTAGCCCAGCTCTGCCAGTTTAGCCTGGATAGCGGCAAAATTGGGAAGGTCGCCGGCGCTTTCCAGCACCTCGGCGTAGGCAATATTGCCGTCTTTGTCTACAATGAAAGCTGAACGCTTGGCTACGCCACGCATGTCGAGCACAAAGTTTTCGTACAGTGCACCGTAAGCGGCAGCAGTGTCTTTGTTGAAGTCGCTCAGCAGCTGAAAGTTCAGATTTTGCTCTTCTTTAAACTTACCGAGGGTAAACAGTGAGTCTACACTGATGCCCAATACTTCGGCATTGGCATTGTTGTACACGCCAATGTTGTCGCGGATGTTGCACAGTTCAGTGGTGCACACGCCTGTAAATGCCAGTGGAAAAAACAGGATCAACACGTTTTTGCCTTTGTATTGCTCCAAGCTCATTGGTTGTTTCTCTGTATTGAACAGGGTAAAATTAGGGGCCGCCTGGCCTACCGTTACTGCCATAATGTGATTGTTTTAGATTTTAGGATGCAAATAAAAACCATTAACAGCGGTACGGCAAAAAGGTTATTGCAGCCGTGGAAAGGATGGGAATAGACAGGTTTTCATTGCCTCCGAATAGCTATTTTCGCCGCATGATCAGCCAACTGACCGGTCGTTTTTTACACAAAACGCCTACCCGTGTCGTCGTAGACGTGCAAGGCGTGGGGTACGAACTGCAAATTAGCCTCAACACTTATTCGGATATTCAGGCAGCCGACAGCGGCACCCTGCATACCTATCTCAAGGTGGCGGAGGATGCATTTACCCTGTATGGTTTCAGCGAAATGGCCGAGCGGGAAGTGTTTCTAAAGCTCATCAGCGTATCGGGTGTTGGTGCAGGCACGGCCCGCATGATGCTCAACAGCATGAAGCCGGTAGAAGTGGCACATGCCATTAGTACCGGTCAGGTAAAAACGTTGGAGGCGGTAAAAGGCATTGGCAAAAAAACCGCCGAACGCATTGTGCTGGAGCTCAAAGACAAAATGGCTCAGGTACAAGCGGGTCATCAGCCAACCAGCTTACTACCCGGCTACAATACGGCAGATAAAGATGCGTTAGATGCATTACTGGCCCTGGGTATTGCCAAAGCCCCGGCCGAGCAGGCCCTGCGCAAAGCTGCAGCGGCTTTACCGGCTGGCTATACCATTCAGGATTTAATCAAACAGTCATTAAAAGCTATCTGATAAAGTTTTATTTTACAACCTCACTTTAACCCCATCCTATCGATTAAATTCTACGCGACCAAACTAATTGTGCATTGTCACTCAAGGCGTTTTTCAGTATTCTACTGTGTAGTTGTTGCGTTGTATTGTTGCTAAGCAGCCATACGGCTCAGGCGGAGCCATTCCGTAAGTTCAAGATTTTCGATACCGATTCAACCAAAAAAGACAGTCTCCGTTATCCCATCAGCGACCGCCGTGGCGATCCTTATTCAGGCTACCGCCGCAACCCCTTCGATCTGCCCGATACCGGCTATCTCAAACAAAAAATTGAGTACGACCCAGTAACCAAACAATACTATATCAGCGAAAAAATTGGTAACTCCTACTACCGGAAACCTACTGCCATTACCTACGAAGATTTTATGCGGCTGCGTGGCCAGCAAATGGAGATGGAAAACTTCATGCGCCGCAGCAATACCAACCTTACTCTCAACCGGAAGCTGGTAAAACCACAGCTCCGCATGTTCGATGATTTGTTCAACCGCATTTTTGGTAATGGCAAAATCATCATTCAGCCCAATGGCAACGTAGACCTGACCGCTGGCTACCAGGGACAAAATACCAAGAACCCCACTTTGCCCGAACGTGCCCGTAAGTACGGTACGTTTGATTTCGACATGAATGCGCAGTTCAACATGGATGCCAATATTGGCGACAAAATGAAACTGCCCATCAATTTCAACACACTGGCCAATTTCGATTTTGAAAACCAGCTGAAGCTTGATTACAAAGGTCGTTCCGATGAAATCATCAAAAGCATTGAAGCGGGTAATATGAGCTTTGCCACCAAGGGCACACTCATACAAGGGGCGCAGGCTTTGTTTGGTATTAAAACACAATTACAGTTTGGCAAACTGTATGTAACCACCGCATTGGCCAACATGCAGAGCCAGCGCCAAACGGCCAATTACCAAGGCGGCGCAGCACTCAGCAATTTTGAAAAGAAGCTCGATGATTACGACGAAAACCGTCACTTTCTGTTGGCGCATTATTTCCGCAACCGCTACAACCGGGTGATGAGTACGCTGCCCTTTGCCCAAAGCCAGGTACAAATTATGCGCCTGGAAGTGTGGGTTACCAACCGCACCGGCCAAACCACCGACAGCCGCGACGTAGTAGGCCTCATGGATTTAGGCGAACGTTTTCCTTTCAACCAGAACATACCACCGTTGCCCGGCGATAGCCTGCCCAGCAACGGTGCCAACGGCTTGTATGGCATTATCAACAACGAAAATTTTCGCAACCCCGCCAATACCACCAACTTGCTGATGCAGCGTGGTCTGAAACCCGTGCAGGATTTTGAAAAAACATTTGCCCGTAAACTGATAGAAGGCACCGACTACATCTTTAACCGGCAGGCAGGTTTTATCAGCATCAATCAGTTTTTGCAGCCCGATGAAGTGCTGGGGGTAGCATTTCAGTACACCAGTAACGGACGTGTATTTCAGGTGGGTGAATTTGCACAAGATGTAGCCCTCGATACGGCCCGTGGTATTCAAAAAGTATTGTTCCTGAAACTGCTGAAAGCTACCAGCCAGCGCCCCAACCTGCCCATTTGGGACCTGATGATGAAAAACGTGTACAGCCTCGACCAGTACAATATTCAGCGGGAAGGTTTTAAGGTAAACGTGTTGTACCAGGAACCCAGCGGTGGTGAAAAACGCATGCTGCCCGAAGGCGACGATCCGGGCCGCCCATTGCTGCGTATTTTGCAACTCGACCGCCTCAACAACCGCAACGACCCGCAGCCCGATGGTGTGTTCGATTTCATCGACAGCTTTACCGTGCAACCGCAACAAGGCCGCATCATCTTCCCGGTGCTGGAGCCATTTGGTAACGACCTTCAACGATTGGCATTTGCCGGACAGCCGCAATCGGTGTGGGAAAAGTATGTATTCCAGGCGTTGTATGATACCATCAAAGCTATTGCACAGCAGAACTACGCTAACTATAACCGATTTATGCTGAAAGGTCAGAGCAAGGCTTCCAGCAACGATGATATTTATTTGAACGCCATTAATATTCCGCAAGGCTCAGTAACGGTAACTGCCGGCGGGCAAATTTTGAAAGAGAATGTAGACTATGTAATTGATTACAGTTTGGGCAAGCTTACGGTGATCAACCAGGCGATTAAAAGCAGTGGCGTTCCAGTAAGTGTAAATCTTGAAAACAACACGGGTTTTGGTTTGCAAAACCGTGGCTTCTTTGGTATGCGCCTCGATTATCTGGCCAATAAAAACCTGACCGTGGGTGGTACCATGATGCGGCTGGGCGAACGGCCATTCTTTACCAAAATGAACTACGGTGAAGACCCCATTCGTAATCGCATGTACGGCCTTGATTTCAATTACAAAAATGATTGGAAGCAACTCACCCGGTGGCTGGACAAGCTACCTTTTTACAGCACCAATACGGCATCGAACATTCAGGCATATGGCGAAGCCGCCATGCTGCGTCCCGGCCACCCGCCACAAATAGGTAAGGGTGAAAACGGACTCATTTACCTGGATGACTTTGAAGGTACCCGTGCCAATATTGATTTGCGTTTTCCCTTTGTGGGATGGACGCATGCCACCACGCCGCATGGTAGTTTTTTTGCAGAAGCCGACTCGAACAATGCCCTTATTTACAACCGTAACAGAGCCAAGCTAAGCTGGTACCAGATAGAGCCGGTGATGCAAGACAGCCGAAACCCCAATAACCCCATTAAGAACCGTGATTTGCTGAGCGACCCACGGGTACGACAGGTGAGCAATCAGGAACTTTTTCCTCGTCGAACACCGCTGCCGGGCACCAATCAACTCATCACTTTCGACATGAGTTTTTACCCCAAAGAAAGAGGCGCTTATAACTATGATACTCGTGGAGCTTTCATCAACAATGATGGTACTTTCCGAAACCCCAAAGACCGCTGGGGAGGATTGATGCGGTCAATAGATCAAACCGATTTTGAAAGTGCCAATATTGAGTTTATTGAATTTTGGGTGCAGGATCCGTTCATGAAAACGCCGAACTTCCCCAACGGATATACAAACACAGCCGGTGGCCAACTGTATATTAACCTCGGTAATATTTCGGAAGACATTGTAAAAGACAGCCGCCGCTTTTATGAAAATGGTTTGCCTACACCATCGCAGCCAAACCTTGCGGTAGATACTACAACGGTGTGGGGTAAAACGCCCATTAACCCCAACCAGATTACACAAGCATTTAGCAACGATCCCAACGACCGGCCTTTTCAGGATGTGGGCTTTGATGGATTGAATGATGAAGAAGAAGTACTGCGCCGCCGCGATGACTTTTTAACCCCATTGCAAACTATACTTGGTCCGGCTGCTTTTCAGCGACTGGCTGCTGACCCCAGTGGCGATAACTTTGTAAACTACCGCGATAGCCGCTACGATGCCAGTGGAGCAGGCATTTTGCGCCGCTACAAAGATTTTAACCTTAATCAGGGCAACTCACCTGTAAGTACAGAAGCCGACCTCGTAGTGGCAAGCACGTTATACCCGGATAATGAAGACCTGAACAGAGACAATACCCTGAACGAAGGCGAAGAATTTTTTGAATACAAAGTGGATTTTACGCCGCAGGCTTTGCAGGTAGGCCAAAACTTTATTACTGATAAACGCATCGTAAGTATCAAGTATGAAAACGGCACTACTGGTACAGAAACCTGGTATCAGTTTCGCATACCTATTGCCCGCTACACCAAAAAAGTAGGCGATATACCCGACTTCAAAAGCATTCGTTTTATGCGGATGTACATGCACGGTTGGGAGGACAGTGTAACCCTGCGATTTGCCCGCCTCGATTTGGTGCGCAACAACTGGCGTCAGTTTGCATTTGACCTTACCCGAAACGGCACTTACAACAGCAATGCCAATAACACGTTTACCAGCATCAATACGCTGGCCGTGAACATAGAAGAGAATGACCGTCGTACACCTATTCCTTACCGCATACCACCGGGTATTGAGCGGGTGCAGCAGCTGGCCAACGGCGGTGTCAATATTTTACAAAATGAACAGGCATTGAGCATGCAAATCCGCAACCTGTTTCGTGGCGAAGCAAGGGGCGTGTTTAAAAACTTCAACAACGACCTGCGCCAATATAAGCGGCTCAACATGTTTATACATGCGGAGGAATTGGTAAATAGCGATCCTGCATACAGCCCGCTGACCGACACCAGTTTGTACGCATCTATTCGTATTGGTCAAGACATTTTGTCGAACTATTATGAGATTCGTATTCCACTGAAAATCACCCGTCCATCGGGGCCAAACATTTCGCCCGATACTATTTGGCCCAAGGCCAACAACCTCGATTTTTCTTTGCAGGAATTGATAGAGTTGAAAAACCGGCGAAGTCAAAACAGTGGTTCTCCAACGCAGTATTATTCCGAAGACATTAATGGCCGCATTTATGGTGTGTATGGCAACCCGAATTTGGGAGAAGTACGAAGCATATTTGTGGGGGTAGATAACCCAGACCGCCCCGACGGCCCCAATTTGAGTGCCGAGGTTTGGATAAACGAACTGCGCCTGAGCCAGATAGATGAAGAAGGTGGCTGGGCTGCTGTAGGAAGGGTAGATGTACAACTGGCCGATCTTGGTACGCTGAGTGTAGCCGCCAGCCATAGAAGTACAGGGTTTGGAACCATAGAACAACGGGTAAACGAACGAAGCCGGGAAGCAACTACACAGTTTGATGCCAGCCTGCAAATAGACGCCGGTAAGCTGGTGCCAAAATCGGTGGGGTTGAGTGTGCCGCTATACGCCAGCCTCAGCAAAATGATGATTACACCTGAGTACGACCCCTACGATCAGGATGTGAAAATGAAAGACAAATTGCGTACTTGTTTGAACTGCGATAGTGTAAAGAAAATAGCAAGAGAGGAGCATGTAACACAAACGCTCAACATCAGCAACATGCGCCTGATGCCAAAGGCCGGCAAGCCCATACGTTTTTACAGCCCCAGCAATTTCGATTTCACGTACAACTATTTAAGCCAAAAGGTGACTTCGCCCATTGTAACTGAAGATTTGGTGAAGCGACACAGGGTAGCCGTTGGCTATGCCTACAGCACACAACCCAAGTATATTGAACCATTTAAAAAGTGGGTGAAATCGCCATCGCCATGGCTCATGTTCCTGAAAGATTTCAACTTTAACCCCATGCCCAATACGGTGGCCATCCGCTGGGATGCTAACCGGCAGTTTGGCCGGTATGTGCCCCGCATTGTCAACACCTTCGACAACAAGGTGGAGCGGGTAGATAGTACCTATGATAAGTACTTCAACTTCGATCGGTTTTACAGCTTCCGTTGGGATATGAGCAAGTCGTTCAACGTAGATTTTACGGCACTCAACAAAGCCAGGGTAGATGAGCCCGCCGGAGAGTTAAATCAGGCATGGAAACGCGACAGCATCCGTACCAACTTTTTGCGTGGCGGTCGCAACGTAAACTACGATCAAACAGTAGTATTTGCTTACACCTTGCCTACACAAAAATTTCCTTTCCTCGATTGGGCCACAGCCCGGGCTACTTACACAGCCCGTTACAAATGGGCTGCCAGTAGCTTGCTGGCACAGCAGCTTAACCAAGGCAATATTTTGGAAAACGGGGCCGACAGATTGATTAACGGAGAGCTGGATTTTACAAAGCTATACATGAAGAGCAAGTGGCTGGCTGCATTGGAGAATCAGCCTGCACCCAAACAAAAAAATGCAGAAGACACCGTTCGGAAAAAAGACCGCAGCAAAGCAAAAAGCATCAGCAAAAATGCAAAGTCTGTTACAGATAGTTTAACGGGTAAAAAACTCACCAAGGCAGAACGCAAAAAGGCCCGTAAACTTCGCCGCGACGAACGCCGTAAGGAACGCCAAAACCGCAGCTACGAAGTAACCGGCGCTGCAAGGGTAGCCGGCAAATTACTCACCATGGTGAAGCGGGCATCTATTAACTATGGCGAGGTATTTAACAGTCGCATACCCGGCTATACAGATAGTACACAATACCTCGGCAATAATTTCAGAAGTAAAGCACCCGGCATGGGCTACATAATGGGACAGCAACCGGATACAAATTACCTGAACAAGTTTGCACAAAAAGGTTTGGTAACACGAGATCCGCTGTTCAACCAGTTGTTTGCACAAAGCTTCGATCAGAAGCTGAATGTGCAGGCACAGTTGGAGCCTTTCAAAGAATTTACCATCGACTTGAACCTCGATAAATCATTCTCGAAAAGCTATACCGAATTGTTTAAAGACACTACGGGTACAGCAGGCCATGCACACCTTACGCCTTATGTAACAGGCGGCTTCAGCGTTACCTACATTGCCTTCCAAACCCTGTTCGAAAAGTTTGACCCGAACCGAACCAGCACCATGTTCCAAAACTTTGAAAACTACCGCAAAGACCTGAGCCTGCGGGTAGCAGAGCAAAACCCGTACTGGAAATCAACCGGCTCACTAATAGAAGCTGACGGCTATGCCCGTGGCTATAACCGTTATGCACAGGATGTACTGATACCGGCGTTTATTGCAGCATATACCAACAAGAGCCCGAATGATGTGGCATTGATAGATCAAAATAATTCGAGCATAACTGCAAATCCGTTTCGTGGTATTAAAGCAAAGCCAAACTGGCGCCTCAATTTCACAGGGCTTACTCAATTGCCTGCCTTACAGGAGAAGTTTAGTTCAATCAACATCACACACTCGTACCAAGGCAGGTTGAGCATGAATTCATTTACATCAGCCCTGTTTTATCAAGATCCGTTCAGGGTGGGTTATCCATCGTTTATTGATACCACCAGTGGCAACTATATTCCATTCTTCCTGATGCCTAACCTTACCATCAGCGAATCGTTTGAACCCATTATTGGTATAGACTTTACTACCACCAGCCAATGGAATGCCCGCTTTGAATATCGTAAGAGTCGCCAGTTGAGTTTGAGCCTGCTCGACTATCAGCTGAGTGAGGTAAACAGTACGGAATATATTTTTGGTACCAGCTATCGCAAACGGGGAATGAAACTGCCGTTCCGATTGCCAAAATTCTTGAATAAGGAAGGAGGCAAAGAACTCGAAAATGATATCACATTCAGGTTCGATTTCAGTATTCGGGATGATGCTACCAGCAACAGCCGCCTCGATCAGAACAGCAGCTTTAGCACGGCAGGGCAGAAAGTGATTAAGATTAATCCGAGCATTGATTACATCATGAGCAACCGGGTAAATATTCGCTTGTTCTTCGATCAGATGCGCAGCATTCCATACATCAGTACGTCGGCGCCTACTACCAACACCCGTGCCGGTGTGCAGGTGCGTATTTCGCTGGCTCAGTAAGTGGGTGAGAGCCAACGAACAACTGACGACTGACCATCGATGACCGATTATGTTCGTCTCCGGACTACTGACTCCGGACTTTCCGACTTCCGTACTTTTTAAACATCGTACATCCCACAGCTGCACACTACTTTTGCCGAATGGTATATCTAACACGAGTGGAGCATTTCAACGCAGCCCACAAACTATACAATCCCGCATGGAGCCGGGAGCAAAATGAGGCTACGTTTGGCCCTTGTGCCAATGAAAACTGGCATGGCCACAACTATGAAATTCATGTAACCGTAAAAGGCCGGCCCAATGCGGACACGGGTTTTATTATGGATGTGAAATCACTGAGCAAGCTCATCAAAGAGCATGTGCTGGATCCGCTGGATCATCATAACCTGAATGTGGGTGTGCCATGGCTGGCAGGCAAAATGTGTAGTACCGAAGTGCTGGCCGAAGCCATCTGGCAGCAACTGGCGCCACATATTAGCGGTTGCACCCTGCACCAAATTCGCCTCTACGAAACGCCCCGCATTTATGTGGACTACTTTGGCGAATAAAACAGAATTTCGCACCCATTCATTTCACATGTCTATCAGTACAGAAGAACGCCGTTTTATCCGCAATTGGGAAGAACAACGCAAAGGTGGCAAAGCCTCGTTTGTAGCCATTTATACGTTTGGCTATTTCATGGTTTTGTTTATGTTGGGTATTGCCGGTTGGCTGTTTTCAGGCCTGCGATTTGTAACACTGCCACTCATTACCGGATTGGGTAGTGTAGCATTGGTTGGTGCCATCGCACTCAGCTTTTGGCAATGGCAGCGCCACCAAAAAAAGTTTGCCCGCATCATTCAGCGGGAAATTACCGAAGGCGATCAGCAGGCTTAATCGAGAAAACGACTGCGCCACTCCGGCCGGGGCAGCCAGCATTCATTTTTGTGGCCAAACCAGCGATAGCGGTTGCGGGCCACCAGATTGTACACAGCATCACGAAGGAAACGCGGCACCACTATCAACGGGTACAACCACTTATAACCCCGCAGGTGCCGGGCGGCCCGCAGCGCAGCGGTAGAGCGGGTGTACACCACGCCATCTTCTATCAGTACAAAAGAATTGAAATCGGTGAGCGGCAGTCCATGCTGCTGCAGCAATTGCTGGCCGGCAGCACCTTGCAAAGAAGCAAACTGAAAATAACCCGCAGCATCATGCGTAAGTACCTGCTGCACACTGCTGCTGCAGAGGTTGCATACACCATCAAACAAAATGATGGCCCGTGCCGAAGAATTGTTGCTGCTCATTTTCCAAAGATATCTGCCAAATCAACGGCAGCCATACCCTGTAATACGGATGTTGGAATGTGTTGGTATTAAGCTTTGCTATGGCACTGGAGGAACAATGGCCTATTAAGTTTACAGTTAAACAGGGGGAGGCGTTGGCTGGGCAAAACGGCCGGAGGCGTCGGGTTTGCCTTGAATTTTCTTTGGTTACTTTCTTTTTTTCAAGAAAAAGAAAGTAACAATGCTGCTGATAAAACCGGGTTGTTTGATGAGATCGGCGAAAGAAATGGGAAGTCATCATATTCATCATCTGTAGAAGAATGGAAAAAGTAATTCAAACTCCACCATCTTAGCACCGCATTCCACTACCACATGAAAAAGTTCCTGAAAATTACCAGCGGGGTACTGGCCATTGTTGCCATCCTGTTTTTTGCACTGGCACCGGGCATTATCGACCGCTCTAAAAACAAAGTGAGCATCAAAGGTCCATTTGCCAAAAACAGCTGGTACGATTCCATTCCGTTCATTGCCGATTTGCATTGCGATGCCCTGCTGTGGGACCGCAACCTGCTCAAAGAAAGTGATCACGGCCATGTAGACATTCCCCGCATGCAGCAAGCCAACATGGCTTTGCAGGTTTTTACGGTGGTGAGCAAAGTGCCCGCAGGCATCAACATTGAGCAAAACGATGCCAGCTCCGACCAAATAGGGCTGCTCAGTTTTGCGCAGCTGCGGTCGCCATCGTGGTGGTTTGGAGTAAAAGAAAGAGCCCTCGGTCAGTGCCAAAACCTGCACGATTTTGCCGCCGCTTCCAACGGTGTGTTTCGGGTAATTACGAATCAAACAGAATTGCAGCAATACTTTCAAGACCGTACCGCCAACCGCCAGCTTACGGCAGGCATGCTGGGACTGGAAGGGGCGCATTGCTTGGAAAACGACCTCAGCAACCTCGACCTGTTTTACAAAGCTGGTGTACGCTACATCGGGCTCACCCACTTCTTCGACAATGAATGGGCCGGCTCGGCACATGGTATGCAAAAAGGCGGTCTTACGACCAAGGGCCGGCAACTGCTACGCAAAATGGATAGCCTGCACATGATTGTGGATCTGGCACATGCATCGCCGCAAACCATCAGCGATGTACTCACCGAACACAACGGACCTGTATTGGTGTCGCACACAGGTGTACGTGGTGTATGTGATAACCAACGCAACCTGAGTGATGCACAAATTGATGCCATCGGCCGCCGCAACGGGCTCATTGGTATTGGTCTGTGGGAAACCGCCGTGTGTGGCAAGGATGCCGTGGCTACTGCCAAAAGCATTCGCTATGTGGCCGATAGAATTGGGGTAGATAAAGTGGCCCTCGGCTCCGATTGGGATGGTGCTTTTGAAATGCACTTCGCCGTAACGGGCACACCGCTGATTGTAACGGCACTGCAGCAGCAAGGCTTCTCCCGCCCCGAAATAGAACAGATCATGGGTGGTAACATACGGGCATTTATGCTGCGGAATTTGCCGAAGTAGGGCGGGGAGGTTTTTCGCACAGAGCTAAGGAGGTCAGGGAGGTTGTGTGCCTTCGGCAAAATGGCTCTGCGTACACTGTTTCGCAGCGGTTTAAACGGGAGATTTATTTCGCACAACTTGTGCCGCAGCAGGCGGGAGAGGACGCAGAGAGCACGGAGGTTTTGTTGCCTTCGGCACAGCCTCTTTGCGTTCACTGTTTCTCTGCGGTGTAAACGGGAGAATTTTTTTCGCTGAGCTGAAACAAAGTGTTTATTGGAATTTTAGCTTGAGCTAATGAAGATGGCTCTTTATTATTTGTTGGGCGAAGGAGTAGTACTTAAATACACCACCACCAGCAGCGTAACCACAGCAGTGATAGTAAAGGCAACGCCAGCGCCAAACTGAAACCACAGCCATCCGGTAAGGGTACTGGCCAGCAGGCTGCCGATGCTTTGCAAACCGGCAAAAGAACCAATGGCAGTGGCTGTTTCTTTTTGGGGTACAATGTTGGATATCCATGCTTTGACTATGCCTTCAGTGGCAGCGGCATAAACACCATAGAGTAGAAACAAGCCTGCAAAAACATACAGATTACTGCTTACAGACATGCCCAGATAAACGATGGCAAACAGTACAAGTCCGAAGATAAAAATCTTTTTCAAACCTATTTTATCGGCCAGTATGCCAATGGGATACGCCAGCAATGCATACACCAGGTTGTAAAAAATATACACACCAATTACCTGCGCATCATTGAGGCCGGCATCTTTGGCTTTGAGCAACAGAAACACGTCGGAGCTGTTGAATAAGGTAAACAGCAATAGGCCTGCAACCAGTTGCTTGTACGCAGCAGGACTTTCTTTCCAGTAATGAAACAAGGAAAGGAATGGTACTTTTTGATGAGAAGGCTGCCGCGGCTGTTTTTTTTCTTTCAATATAAAAGAAGCAATAACGGCCAACAGACCGGGGATGAAAGCGATGTAAAACAAGGTACTGTAATCCTGTGGCCAAAAGTAGAGGTACAGCAAGGCTGCGGCGGGGCCCAACACAGCTCCCAGTGTATCCATTGAGCGGTGAAAGCCGAACACCCTGCCCTTGGTAGCCGGAGTAGCTTCATCGGATAGCAGGGCATCTCTGGCACCGGTACGAATACCCTTGCCCAGGCGGTCAATGGTACGGGCCGTAAAAATCCACAATGGATATACAAACATCGCCATCATGGGTTTAGAAAGGGCACTCAGTGCATAGCCCATTTGTACAAAAGGTACCCGCTTGCCACTGCTGTCGGATAGCTTGCCGAAATAACCCTTGCTCAACCCTGCAGTGGCTTCGGCCACCCCTTCCAAAATGCCTATCACCACAATGGAAAAACCAATGGATTTGAGATAAATTGGCATTATGGGGTACAGCATTTCGCTGGCCATGTCGGTAAACAAACTCACCAACGATAGTACCCAAACGGTTCTGGTAATGGCGGGGCGCATAGAGGAGATTTTTTTCGCACAGAGGCTTAGATGTTTTATTGTCTTCGCAAAAGTCTTTGGTTCTCTGTTTCTCTTTGGTTTAAAGGGAAGGAATTTATTTCACACGTAGGCTTTTGGGTACAGAAGTTCTTTGAATAAGCAGATTGCTGTATTCAGGGAGGATAGATAATTTATGAAAGGAAGCGGGGTTAAAAACTGTTCGTCTTTTTAGTAGTTACGGGTGTTATCAGCCCTACTACTAAAACACAACTACAAACCCCAAGCCACAAACAGTTTAGCTATCATCCAATCTCAAACAATTCATTCCACCGCGTAGTATACCTCGGGCTGTGGAAGTTTTGCTGCATCTTCCAGTTGCGGGTGGTGCCGCCGGCAGCGTATTTCAGCACATCGTTGCGCTGGCTGAAGTTGATGTTATCCATCATGTCCATGAGTTTGCGGCTGCGGTCGTCCATGGCATGGTCGAACAGGCTGCGTTGCACGGCAGTGTCGGGCACAATATCGCTGAGTAGTACACCTGCTTTTTTGTAGGCCCTGCCTGGCTCGTAGAGGGCTTCTACCATTTGCACGGCAGGTTTGATTAATTCGTGGGTAACGGAAGTGGCTACGGGCAATACCATGTAGTTGCTGATGGTGGGCCCGTGCCTAAAGCGGCCATCGGCTGCCGGTGGCTCTTTGGGTATCACAAATACACTGATGCTTCCGGCTGCACCATGCTGCCGGCGCAGCTTTTCGGCCGCCCGGCTGGTGTAGGTAGCCACCGCTTCTTTAATGCTTTGCAGGTCGGTTACGGTTTGGCCAAACATGCGGGTGGTGGCAATCATTTTCTTTACCTTTAGTTCTTCTTTCATGCCCAGCACCGGCTGGCCCTGCAGCTCCCGCAGCAGGCGTTCGCCCACCACGCCACCGAGGTGGTTGCGGGCAAACAGCAGGTTTTGCTGGCGCAGCTGCCAGGCCGTTGTAATGTTCATGCGTTGTAGCTTTTGCGCATAGCGGTGGCCTACGCCCCACACATCTTCCACGGCTGTTTTTTCGAGGGCCTGTTGTATGCGGCGTTCGGTGTTCAGCACCAATACACAGTTCGTGATGGCTTTGTTTTTTTTAGCCAGCCGGTTGGCTACCTTGCTCAGCACTTTGGTGGGCGCCACACCAATGGATACTTTAATGCCCGTCCACTGTTCTACCTGTTGGCGCAGGTTCATCGTAAATGCGTGGAGCGTGGCAGTACTCATGTCGTCATCAAGGTCAATAAACGCTTCGTCTACGCTATACACTTCTACTTTATCGGGGCCCACGGCCTGGCGCAGGGTTTCCATTACCCGCCAGCTCATATCGCCATACAGGTTGTAGTTGCTGGAAAATACCGCCACATTGTGCTGCTCTATCAGGTGCTTGTTTTGAAAATACGGCGCTGCCATGCCTACGCCCAATGCCTTGGCTTCGTCGCTGCGGGCAATGATGCAACCATCGTTGTTGCTGAGCACCACTACGGGTTGCTGCGCCAGTTTGGGTTTAAACAGGCGTTCGCAGGAGCAGTAAAAACTATTGCAATCAACGATGGCTTTCATACAAAAAAGAGGATGCACGGAGCCGCCCGGCCAGCCACTCCACCGGAGCGGTGCCGCTACTAACCCTGTGTACAACTATTTTGCAAAACTAATTATTTGAGTATAAAAATACTAAATAATTTAGCGCAACAATTGGAAGTACCATGGATGAGGAAACCCTGCATGAGAGTGCCTACCGGGGCACAAAGGCCTTTACACAGCTGGATGTGAAAACGGCCAATGCCACAGGTTTTGGTGCCGCCGCCGACGACTATATGGAGCGGGGCATCGACCTGAATGAGCAGTTGATACGCAACAAACCGGCTACGTTTTTCTTTCGCATGGCGGGTGATGCCATGGAAGGGGCGGGCATTTATGCCGGCGATGTGCTGCTGGTAGACCGCAGCATTAAAGTGGCCAGTGGCAAAATTATTGTGGCCATCCTCAACGGAGAGTTGATGGTGCGGCGCTACAAACAGCAGTTCAACAAAGCCTGGCTGTGTGCCGAGCACAAGCGGCACAAAGATGTAGAGCTCACCGAGTTCTGCGATTTTCAAACCTGGGGTGTGGTTACGTATTCCATTCACCAGCACAAACACTAATGTATGGCAGCTTACCCGGCGCATGAACGCAAGCCTGCTGTACGCAGCAGCCGCTATGCATTGCCCCTCACGGACTACAGATTGGTGCTGCAGCCACACCCCGATTTGTACGGGCAGTTGCTGCAATTGAAGCAGGATTTTGCGCAGCAATACCAGTGCCCCGATGCGGTGGCTGATGAACCTACGATTCTGCTGATGCGGTTTCAGCAGTTTGCCATGAGCGAAGCGGCATTGCAAAAGCGACTGCAGGATTTGCTCTGTCATCAGGCGCCTTTTTTGGTGCAGCTGCATGGCTTTGGCAACCTGCCCACGCATACGGTATTTGTGCAGGTGGCTACTAAAAATGGCATTCTGCAATTGCTGCAGCTGCTGCTGCCTTTGCAATCGATGCTGCGGCTGAGCCAGTTTAATAAAGCGCATTACATGGCAGACCCTTACCTCACACTGGCCCGGCAGCTACAGCCCTGGCAATATGAAAAAGGCTGGCGGCAATACCGGCACACGCCATTCAGCGGCAGCTTCGTAGCCAGCGAAGCCCTGCTGCTGAAGCGGCCCCCACAGGCAACACAATTTTCGCTACTGGCCCGCTTTGCATTTGCTGCCCACCCGGTAGCGGCACCGCCGGTACAAACCCTCTTGTTTTAACCACATGCCCCAGCAACAACACCCCAATGCCCGCCCCAAGCCAGCCGCTGCCGATGCGACTGCTACGCCGTACGTAAAAGGGCGTGGCGCACAAATCAATACGCCCAACCGGTTTTTGAAAAATCACCGGGTGCAGGAACACATCGAAGCCATTGATGAATGGACCGTAGCCAACGAAGCCACGGTGTATCTGGAAGACAACGCCAAAACGCTGGTGAATAAAGTAGACAGTCCTGATGTAGGCATGTTTTACAGCATGAATCCGTACCAGGGTTGTGAGCACGGCTGCATTTACTGCTATGCCCGCAATGCCCATGAATACTGGGGTTACAGCGCCGGTCTCGATTTTGAACGCAAGATTATTGTGAAGAAAAATGCACCGCAGCTGCTGCGCAAATTTTTGCTGCATCCCAAGTGGGATGCGACGCCCATTAGTCTGAGTGGCAATACCGATTGCTACCAGCCGGCAGAGCAGCGCTTTCGGCTTACCCGCCAGCTGCTGGAAGTATGCAACGAGTTTAACCAACCCGTGGGTATGATTACCAAAAATGCCGGCATGCTGCGGGATAAAGATTTACTGCAGGAAATGGCGGCCAAAAATCTCATCAGCATTTTGGTAAGTATCACCAGCCTCAACGAAGATTTGCGGCGGGTAATGGAGCCCCGCACTACCACGGCCACACAGCGTTTGCGGCTGATTAATGAACTGAGCCATGCGGGTGTACGCATGGGCGTAATGCTCGGCCCCATGATACCGGGCCTCAACGATCATGAAATGCCCAATATCATAAAGGCTGCTGCCGACAATGGTGCCGTGTTTAGTGCTTACACATTCATCCGGCTCAACGGATCGGTGAAGCTGATGTTTCATGATTGGTTGTATAAAAACTTTCCCGACAGGGCCGATAAAGTGTGGCACCAAATTGAACATGCACACGGTGGCAAAGTGAATGACAGTCGCTTTGGTATCCGCATGCGGGGCGAAGGGCCGGTGGCTGAATTGGTGCGGCAGCAGTTTCTGCAATACAACAAACGTTATGGTCTCAATGCTGAACGCTGGAACCTCGACAGCAGCCGATTTCGCCGGCCGGGAGAGCAGGGAAGGTTGTTTTAGGCAGGACAGTCGGTAGCCCGTAGTCCGTGGTCGGTAGTCGGTAGTCCGTCGTCAGCCCGAACCGTTACCTTTGCCCCACATGAAATTTGAGAAGTATCCCATTTTGCCCGCTATAAAAACCAACCTTGCTGCGTTGGGTTTTAACCGTTTAACCGATATTCAGTACAAAGCCATGCCCAGTATTATGAAGGGCGAAGATGTGCTGGCCATTGCGCAAACCGGCACGGGCAAAACCGCTGCCTTTGCCATTCCGCTAGTGCAGCACATACTCACCAGCAGACGCCGGGCAACTGGTGTGCGGGCATTGGTAATGGTGCCTACCCGTGAGCTGGCCATGCAAATTCATGAAGTGTTTTGCAGCATTGCCAAAGGCACTACGGCACAGGTAATGGCGGTGGTAGGCGGTGTAGAGCAAGACAAACAAATAGCCCGTCTGCAAGCGGGTATTGATGTACTGATTGCTACACCCGGCCGATTGTTTGATTTGATTGCACAGCAGCACATCAACATTGAAGCGGCAGAAATACTGGTGCTGGATGAAGCAGACAGAATGATGGCTTTGGGTTTTATGCGTGACATTAAAGATGTAAAGCGCCGACTGCCACGGGAGCATCAAACCTTGTTTTTTTCTGCTACCATCAACGAAGAAATAAAAGACCTGGCTTACTCATTGGTGCGTAATCCTATTCGCATACAAGTGAGTCCGCAGAATACAGTGAGCCGTAACGTAACACACACAGTGGCCAACATTGCCATGGATGACAAACGTTTTTTTCTGGAGCGTACCATACAGCAAAATCCCGATAGTAAAATACTGGTGTTTGTACGTACACGGGTACGTGCCGAACGGGTGCAGAAAGCCATGGAAAGAGTAGGGTTGAAAACAGCCGTGATACATGGTGATAAAGAACAGGATGAACGCTTTGAAGCGTTGAAGCAATTTGCGGATGGTACCATCAAAGTACTCATTACTACTGATGTAAGTGCAAGAGGTATTGATATCAAAAAAGTGGAGTACGTTATCAATTACGATATACCTGATGTAGCCGAAAACTATGTACACCGCGTAGGCCGTACAGGTCGTGGTATGGAAAAAGGTTATGCCCTTTCTTTTTGCAGCGAAGAAGAAAAGCCCCTGCTGGCCGCGGTAGAAAAATTCATCGGGCAAAAAATAGATGTCATTGATATTTCGAAAGGCGATTACAACGACATGATTGATTTGTCGGCATCAGCTGCAACAGATATGGATGCCGTTAAAAAACTGATTGCTGAAAATGAACAGCGTCAGCAAGCTAAAAAGCGAAAGAAAAAGTAGCAGCATTTACAGCGGTAAAAATAAGCCCACTGTAGAAACAGCGGGCTTTAAAACTGCTAGTGAAAACATGCGTGCCGTTCATTCACGCAATATTTTTAAGTTATTTGAACAAGCCATCCAGCGTAACGGATGTGTAATACAAACCGCCGATGGTAGGTCCGGCTGCATATTGGATGTAACGGTTGTTGAACAGGTTGCTGGCGCCCAGTTTGATGGTCGCATGCAGTTTTGGAATGCGATAGTTCACTTGTGCATCTACCTGCTGGTTGGCTTCCACACGACCTATTGCCAAGGGGCTTTCCCAGTTGAAAGCATTTTGCCAACGCCACACAATATTGAAGCCAACATTCTTCACCACTTCGCGGTTGCCAAACGACACATTTACAACCCAGTCTGGTGTATTGAAGCCAGTGAGAAAAACATCGCTGCTTTCATTTTCTTTCAGTTTGTTGTAGTTGGCATTGGCACTAAATGTGTAGGTCTTATAAAAGTTGTAGGTGATGCCCGCAGCCGCACCATAACTGGTATATTGATTTTTGGCATTGGTATACACCCGATAACGAATTTGCCTTGCCCGGTTGCTGCTCAGCATATCCAGCACCGAAGCATCTGTACCTACTTTGTCTGTTGATGGCACTGCTACCTCTACTTGTCCGAGGAATCCATCGTACACATTGAAATACACATCTACGTCAATGGTAAGTTTGTTGTTGAGTAAAATACTTCTGTAACCAGCTTCAAATGAATTGACTCTTTCCGGACGGGTAGGTGAAAGGTTGGTAATAGACAACAGATTGCGATTGTTGAGTGCAGCCGTATTTCGTGCTGTTCCATTGTCTACATCTCTGTTTACGGCATTGTTGAATGCATTCACACTTGCCAGAGTGTAGCTGTTTTCCAGATAGCCCAATCCTTCATTGATGTAAGCCAATCCACCCACTCTTCGCACATTACCGTTGTTGACATAGCTGAGTGCTTCAAACAAAGCAGGGAAGCGAAATCCGTTTTGAAAGGAAACCCGCAGGGTTTGCTTTGGTGTAACCGACCAAATAGCGGCAATGCGTGGATTGAACTTCGGATTGAATTCGAGGTTCTGATCTACCCTTGCTGATGCGGTGAGTTTCAGTTTGTCTTTGAAGAATGCTTTACTCAATTGTGCAAACACGCCGTATTTATGATAGTATACATTGTTGCCACCGGGTGTGGTACGTTTATCCAATGGCTTGCTGAAGTCAACAAAGTTGTTGCCATCAGGAATCACTTCGTATGTACGCCAATCGGCACCCACCAACAGGTTGGCAAATTTGATTTCATCACTCAAATCCCATTGCGTATCGAAATGGTAAATGCGGCTTTTCTGCGTAAGCCACGCACCACCGGTAGCCGGGGCATTGGGTACTGCAGGCACCAGGTTGGCATGGTCCCAATTGTTGATGCCGACAATGGTTTGTTTGAGTTGCTCAAAAGCCGGTGTGCCCGGTTCTACACGGCCCGCATCGGCTACCAGTCTTGCCTGGCGCATGGCTTCAGCAAGGGATGTGCCGCCATCAATGGAGCTTTGTAAACTGCCTGCAAATTTGCTGGCCCATTGGGCATTGCTTAAGTGCGTCAAATCAAGATTGTCGCTGAGTGGTTTCAGATTGTAACTGTTCCCTGTATTTTCAATGCTCACATAGCCTCGTACAAAAAAGGTTTTTCCTTTTAATTCAAGCTTGTGGTTTTGCACCACTACGCCATCCAATTGAATTTTATTTCCCCGCTGAAATATGCCATCCATTTCGCCAATGCGATAGGCGTAAGAGGCTTCGAGGTTGCGATTGATTTTATAGTGAAGTCCGGCATCAAACTTCAGGTTTTCAACGGTAGGGCTCACCAGATCTTTTTCCCAATAACCTGTTCTCCGCACATTAAACGTTTCATTGCGACCGTTGTACCTTACTTGTACAGAAACATTGTTGTTGTTTTCATCGCCATACTTGTTCCATGCATCATAGCCGGGGTTGTTGCCAATGCCATTGAGCTCCGGAAAGCGACTGTTAGCAGCCGTGTTTTGATCGGTAGCGGTGCTGCTTACCCAATCGGTTCCTTTCAGATAACTGAAATTGATTTTATACGCCCATTTTTCACCAATCACATCAGCCCAGCGAACGGCAGTTTCTGTAAGAATACTTGGGTCGCGGTCTTTGCCATCTACATGGTTTACTCCCAGCTTTTGGTAAAAGCTCAACCCACGATGATTGAAAGGGCTTTTCGTGATGAGATTGGCCATGCCATTGATGGCATTCATACCATACAAAGCTGAAGCTGCACCCGGTGTAATTTCTACTGATTGAATGTCTAGTTCTGTTGGACCAATAGTATTGCCCAGTGGCACACCCAGCGTAGCGGCCTGCATATCAACCCCATCTACAACTTGCATAAATCGAAAGTTGTTAGGATTATTAAAGCCACGGGTATTGGGCACTTTAAACGTAAGGGAAGACGTGGTGAGTTGTACACCCTTTACATTGGCTAATGCATCGTAAAAGGAGGGTGCTGGTGTTTCTTTCAAGGCCCGTATGCTTAGCTTTTCAATAGCTACCGGCGACTTCAATCTCGATTCCTCGGCACGACTGGCGGTAACCACTACTTCGTTGGCAATAAAGGTTTGCGTTGTAAGTTGTACTGCCACATTCGATCGGGCATTCCGTACTTCCAACTGGTATGGCGCATACCCGACACTGGTAAATACAAGGGTAAACGGAAAGCGTTGGTTGATGATGAATGAAAAGTTGCCTGCAGAGTCTGACGCTGTACCTTGCGTACCGCCTTTCAATACAATACTAACGCCTTCCAGCGGACTGCCGGATTCATTTACTACCCGTCCACTAATTTGAACAGAGCCGTTTAGTTGTGCGAAAGCAATATTGGCTGCAATAATGAAGAATACCGCTAGTGTAAATTTTTTAAAGTACACTAAAACAGTGAACAAAAATGATGTGTGTTGTTGATTCATGTTTTTCGATATGCTAATAAAAGAAATGGAGATATTATCGATGGTTAATAAACCATCGTTTTATGAGATTTCAAATGTTCATTAAAACAGTGAACAAAACAAATTCTTTGAAAATAAATTCTTAGAAAATTTTAATGAGGATTTTGGTGCTCCATACAATCACCAAACAACCCAACAATAAGAAGGCTGTTTTGCGGGGCATTTTGCCTGCCAGCCTTGCAGCAATTGGGGCGGCAATAAGACTGCCAATGATGAGTGCGACAATCGCTTGCCAATGGCTCACGCCTATCATGATAAAAAAGGCGAAGGCACTACTGAGCGTAACAAAAAATTCGGTCAAGCTTACGGTACCTATCACGTACTTGGGTGTACGACCACGGTTGATGAGGGTGCTGGTAACAATGGGCCCCCAGCCACCGCCGCCAAAAGAATCAAGGAAACCACCGGTGCCGGCTAACAATTTGTAGTGCTTGAATTTCTTTTTGGGTACCGTTGTTTTAAAAGCATTGAAAATAAATTTCACACCCAAAAACAAGGTGTAACATGCCATCATGGGGCGCAGGTATTGAGCATGGCTTTCGCCAAATTCTACCAACAACCAGGCACCAACCACTGCTCCAATAACACCTGGTATCACAATGGCTTTGAATAGTTTTTTATTGACGTTGCCAAAACGGTAATGGCTCAATCCGCTGGCGCCGCTGGCAAACATTTCTGCTGTGTGTATGCTGCCACTCATGGCAGCCGGTGGTACTCCTGCGGAAAGCATGATGGTAGCAGATGTGATGCCATAGCCCATACCCAATGAACCATCAATAATTTGGGCGAGAAAACCTGCCAGCAATATCCAGCCAAAGTTGTTATCGAGCTGTAAATACAAATCAATACTGCCATCGGCCAATGCCTGAAAAGGGATGTAGGAAAAAATGAAATGACCAATGAGCATGGAGGCAAACACAATCAACGACCAGCGGGCAATATTGAACCACCGGCTACGTTGGTCTTTCGATTCATCTACATGCAAAGAGGCGGTGATTTTATTTAGCTGTTTTACTTTCTTATCAAAATCGCCGCTGAGTTTGCTGCGTACCTGATGCAGGTTGTTGGCCAATGCATCTAACTCGTCGGGCAGGCTGTCATGCAATACTTCTTTCAAACGCTTGGCGAGTGTGGGCGATTTTCCGTTGGTAGAAATCGCAATTTTTACCTGTCCTTTTTTTACCACAGACGATAAGTAAAAATCACAGAGGTCGGGTGTGTCTGCCACGTTTACCCATTTGTGCTGTTGCTTGGCTTCATGGTAAATGTCTTCTGCAAGTGCTCGGTTATTTACCGCCACCATCACTACATCAGCAAGGGAAAGATGATCAGGAGAATAAGATGCCTGCAGCTGTTGAATATGCGGATGCTGCTGCAATAACTGCTGCATGCCCAGGCTGAATACTTCGGCCAGTACCGTAATGTTGGTACGGGGCGAATTGCTCAAAATGGCATGTAGTTTTTCTGTACCCACAGGACCGGCACCAATTACCAGCACCCGCATTTGTTCCAGTTTTACAAACACCGGAAACAATGGGTTGGATTCCTTGGCAGAGGCCACTTCATCTTCTATCAACAATTTCGCACTCATCTTACTTACTGCTGTTTTGAACAAAGCGATAACTGAAATCGCCAAAATTTTCGTTGGGTTGCTTTTGCTGCACATACGTTGCAAACAATGCGTCAAGCTCTTGTAAAATACTCGCTTCGTCTACATTTTCCTGGTATTTTACATTCAGGCGTTTGCCAATTCTATCGCCACCAATATGCAAATTGTACAAGCCATACGCCGTGCCGATAAATCCTATTTCAGCAGCTGGCGAACGACCGCAGCCATTGGGGCAGCCCGTCATGCGAACAATGATTTCTTCCTCTTGCAAGCCATGTTTCTCCAACAGCGGTTCTATTTTGGAAATGAGTGAAGGCAGATACCGTTGCGCTTCTGCCAATGCTAACGGACATGTATTGAAGGCAACACAAGCCATGCTGTTTTTGCGAACTGCACTGCTGTATTCTGTAAAGGCTTTCACAGAAAATTGTTCCAGCAATGCATCAATAGCGGCTTTGTCTTGCTCCTGCACATCAGCCACAATCACGTTTTGATTGCTGGTAAAACGAAAATTGCATTTGCCTGTTTTGGCTATTTCATACAAAGCAGTTTTGGTAGCTGCGTTGGCATCATCCGTTACACGGCCATGTTCTACAAACACAGTATAATACCACAATCCATTGGTGGCTTGCTGCCAGCCAAACAAATCTTGCCGGGCATCAAACTGTACCGGCTTAGCGGGTTCAATGGTGACGCCACTCCTGCGTTCTACTTCGGCTTTGTATTTATCGAGGCCAAGGTTGTCAACGGTATACTTTAAACGGGCCAGTTTTCTATCGCTGCGGTTGCCATAATCTCTTTGCACCGTCAGTATTTCATAAATCACTTTCAGGGTGTTTTCTTCGCCTGCCACAAAACCAATGGTGCTGGCCAATCGAGGGTAAGTGGCTGTATTGCCATGGGTTTGGCTAAGGCCGCCACCAATGGCAATGTTGAAACCAATCAACTCATTGTTTTCGATGATGGCAATCAATCCCAAATCATTCGTATACACATCCACATCATTGTTGGGTGGAATGGCAATGCCGATTTTAAATTTTCTCGGCAGATAACGGTCTTGGTACAGGGGATCTTCTTCCGAACGATCGGCTAGTTTTTCTTCATCCAGCCATATTTCATAGTAAGCCCTTGTTTTGGGCATGAGCAGGCTGCTGATTTTATCGGCATAGGCATGCACTTGTGCATGAATGGGAGAGAATGCAGGATGCGAACTGGCAGCAACGTTTCGGTTGATGTCGCCGCAGGTAGCAATGCTGTCTAATTGGGCGGCATTAAATGCCTGTATCGTTGGTTTGATGTCTGACTTCAACAAGCCATGTAATTGTATGGTTTGTCGAGTGGTGATTTTGATAACGCCTGTAGAATGTTCGCCGGCTATATGATGCGTTGCCAACCATTGGTCAGCAGTTAAAGTACCGCCAGGCAGGCGAAGGCGAATCATAAAAGAGTAGAGGCGTTCCAGTTTTTTGGCGGCCCGTTCTTCTCTTCTGTCGCGGTCGTCTTGCAGGTACATGCCATGAAATTTGATGACCTGCAAATCGGCTTCACTCACGGCGCCTGTCAAATCATTTTGCAGCGCTTCTGTGAGTGTGCCCCGCAGTCCCTGACTTTCTTTTTTTATTTTTTCAACCGGTGATGGTTTCATGTATGCTGCTTATGAAATGGATAGAATGAATTAATACAACTCTTTTGCGTAGCGGCCTTCTTTGGCCAGCTCTTTCAAATAGTTGGCAGCAGCTTCTTCACTGCTTTGTTGTTTGCGGGCAATGAGTTGCAACAAGGCTTCCTCTACTGGTTTACCGGCTACAGCTTTTTCTCCACTAATGAATACATACGCACCACTGTTCAGCCATTGCCACAGTTGCTCTTCATGCTCCAGTACCAATTGTGGCAATGATTTTTGTTGCTGTGTATTGGTAGAAAAACCTACATGCCATTGATGCAGGCTGCCGGTTTCGTGCAAGCTCTGCCATTCGCTTTGGTAATAGAAATCGGTTACCCGGTTTTCTTCTGCAAACAGCAACCAGTTTTTACCGCTGGCTCCCGTGGCATCTCTTTCTGCCACCATACTGCGAAACGGTGCTATGCCTGTGCCATAAGCCAGCATTATGAGGTGACGATCGGAGCGGGGAATCTGAAAATGTTTTTGCTGATGCAGGAACATGTCCACTTTGGTGCCCGGTTTGAGTTGCGTTACATAAGTAGAGCCAAAGCCATGTTTGCTGCCTTCTTCTGTATCAAATTCATGCAATGCTGCCGTTAAATGAATTTGCC
Organism: Bacteroidota bacterium; assembly: GCA_020161435.1. Lineage (GTDB taxonomy): Bacteria > Bacteroidota > Bacteroidia > Chitinophagales > Chitinophagaceae > Phnomibacter. The sequence continues at coordinate 32,779 of JAIUNV010000007.1, forward strand.
CAGGGTGGGTGTTGGGTGATGAAGAAATGGTGTAGAGTCTTGGTGTAATAGGGTTGAGAATGTCAAACAGTTGTTGCGGGGCAAACTCTGAAGGCCAAGGATAAATGCGCAGCAAATCAAACAAATCGATGCGGGTGTCTGGAATGTCTGTTTGAATGAGTTGCGCATATTTTTTTACCACAGCGGTAGTAAGGTGAGAAATGCTAACGACCTGTGTGAGCAAGTGTTTGGCTGATGCTGATTGCTGTTTGAAACTAAAGATAGCATCGGGTTGTACCTGTAGCAGTTGAATGATTTGTGCTACAACGGAAGCGGAGTTATGCGGGGTAACGCCCACGGCGTTTCCCGGTAAATACACCAGCTCTTCGGGTAAATCAAATTCAAGATGGTGCACCTTTTTATTACTGCCGGTATCGTTCAGCAATTGATTGACACCGAGAGTAGCGGTGAACGTTTTTTTGCCACTGCTTTGTACCGAAACCACTGCTGCTGCAGGTTTTGCTACCGGTGCCTGCTGTTGCAATGCAGTGAGTACATTACTCATCCACGCATCGGCTACGGGTTCATAATCATCATCGCATAGCGCAATGGGAGCGATGGCTGTGGCCTGCAGTCTTTTGAGCTGTGCATCCACATCAATGCCGGCCTGACAAAATAAAGGGTATGATTTACTGCCTAAGGCAACCACCGCATATTGCAAGCCCTGCAATGGTGTTTGCAATTGATGCAAGTAATCATACAATACTTTTGCGTTGGTAGGCGGCTCGCCTTCACCTTGTGTGCTGATGGCAATGAGCAAGGTTTCTTCAGCACTCAGTTGTTGCAGTTTGTATTGTTCGGCAGCAACTAATTTTGTTTTTCTTCCGGCTTGTTTCAGTTTGCCGGCGAGGGTAGTGGCCACTTTTTTGGAGTTGCCGGTTTCTGTGCCATAGAGTACGGTTACGGTGCCATTTGCAGTGGCTTTATTACTTGCAGGCGGCAGTTGCGCAGCGTCGTTTCCTCTGGCCAATCCTGCGAGGTAGCCACTCATCCACAACCACTCTTCCGAAGTGCTTTGGTCAATGAGGGCATGTAATTGTTGCAATTTTGCGGGAGCCAACATGATGGAGTAATTGAGATGGATTAACGAACTATGGTAACGGTTTCAGCAGGCTTAGCTGCAGGTAATGTTGGTATCACGGTTACCGGATCAAAAAATTCTGTATTGGTTTGTGCGTTGCTGGTCCACATGAAACGCTTGTGCAGTTGTGCAGCTTCGCCAATGATGAGTAATGCCGGTGATAGAAAGCGATGCTGCTGCCATTCGTTACTACAATTGGCGAGTGTGCTCAACTGAAACTGTTGCAACGGCGTTGTGGCTTGCTCTGCCAGTAATATAGGTGTGTCTCCTTTTTTGCCATGTGCCATCAGTGTTTCCGCAAGGGTGAAACAGGTTTCGCCACTCATGTAAAACACCAATGTGTCGCTGGTGTTGGCAAGGTTTTGCCATTCGGCTTCATCTACGGCATCATGGTTATAGTAGGTTAGAAAACGAACACCTCTCGAAATATTTCTTGCTGTAAGTGGAACGCCAGCCACAGCGGCAGTGCCTAATGCTGCTGTTACTCCCGGCACCAGCTCGAAAGCAATCTGGTGGGCTTCGAGTGTTTCTAGTTCATCGAGGATGTTGCTGAAAATGCTGATATCACCGCCTTTTAAGCGAATCACATTGCGGTGCATGCGGGCATGGTGTACCAGCAATTCGTTGATGGTGAGTTGCGGCGTACTCTTGTCTTTACGGCATTGTTTACCAACAGGAATAATGATGGCTTGAGGTGCAAACTGCTGCGTAATGGCAGGATTGACCAGGCGATCAACCAGTACCACATCGGCTTGTGCCAAATGCCGGGCTGCTTTTAACGTCAGCAATTCCGGGTCGCTGGGGCCGGCACCAATAATGATGACTTTTCCTGTGGGCGGTGCTGTGAATGTTGTCAAGTTGATTTCACTAAAAAGGTGAACAATAATGATGCGGCTATATGCCAAAAATTCTTTTGGTCTTTGATTACTGAATCATGCAGGCACCTACAGTAATGTTGCTGGTATCATCGATGAGGATGGCGCCACCATTGGCTCTCAGGTCGGCGTAGCTGTCGTATGGCAGGGCTACTGCTGTACGAATGGTCGCTTTTACAACTTCATTGAGTTTCACACTGCCATCAAAGCGAATGTTTTCCAGCGTATTCACATCAATTTTGTACTCAATGTTTTTTACCACGGCACGTACCCGGCTGCTGTTGAGTTGCAGCTGATATTTGTTGCCACTCAGCAAGGGTTTGGTATCCATCCAGCAGAGCAGCACTTCCAGTTCATTGCTTTGCTTGGGTAAAAAAGAGGTGGGTACAATTACATCGCCACGGCTTACATCTACATCATCTTTAAGATGCAATACAATGCTTTGTGGCGCATGTGCTTCTGTCACGTCTTTGAAGTTATGTTCGATGCGGGATACCGTTGTTTGAATGCCTGCTGGCAATACCGTTACTGGTTCTCCCACTTTGTAAGTGCCGCTGATGATTTTGCCGGCATAACCACGGTAGTCGTGCAGTTCTTCTGTTTGAGGTCGTATTACGTACTGTACGGGAAAGCGACCTTGTGACAGGTTGATGTTTTCTGCTATTTCCACTGTTTCCAAAAACTCCAGCAAAGGCAGTCCTTTATACCAGGGCATACTGTCGGTTTTGTCAACGATGTTGTCGCCATTGAGTGCAGAAATGGGTACATAGGTTACATCTTTCAGGCCCAGTTTTGCTGCAATCTGTGTATAGTCAATCACGATGTTGTTGTACACGTCTTCCGAAAAATCAACAAGGTCCATTTTGTTGATGGCTACCACTACTTTGGGTATGCGCAGCAGCGAGGCAATAATGCTGTGGCGTCGAGTTTGTTCCACCACGCCTTGGCGGGCATCAATGAGTACAATAATAAGTTCGGAATTGCTGGCACCCGTCACCATGTTGCGGGTGTACTGAATGTGGCCCGGCGCATCCGCAATAATGAATTTGCGTTTGGGCGTAGAAAAGTATTTATAAGCCACATCAATGGTAATGCCTTGCTCACGTTCGGCACGAAGTCCATCCGTCAGCAATGCCAGATCAATTTCGCCATTGGCTTTGTTTTTGGTTTGCCTTTCTATGGCTTCCAGTTGGTCTACCAATATGCTCTTGCTGTCGTACAGCAAACGACCAATTAAAGTGCTCTTGCCATCATCAACACTGCCGGCGGTTATAAAGCGAAGTAAATCCATGTGTTCATTTTTTGATGTCTGATGTGTGATGTCTGATTTGGAAAACACATCAAACTATGATTTCAAATTATCTCTGTTTGCTTTTGCTGTTTTATCGGTTGCGGTGAATATCGCTGTCAGTTCATTAGCTTCTTGAATTAACCGATCTAATACATCGGATTGAGTTAGCTCAGATTCTTTTACAATTTCTAACCAATAATGACTTTCATCTGCTTCTTCAATTACTATCTGAATTTTATGTATAAAGTCTGCTGTTGACTTAGCTCTTTTGCTGGCTCTGTAATTGGCTCCAACACTTCCTGCCGATCTGATGAGTTGTCTTGCTGTTTCAAAGCCTGCTGCATTTTTTGGAAAATCATTACAGCGCTTAATTACATCTACATGAAATTTCTTTGTACGGTTTTCTAGTTCTTGTCTTGTCATGTTCCGGCGATTTTGGTCTATAAGTTAATCACCGAATCGCTGGTTACAAAATCAGCCATCGTACATCAGACATCATAGAATTTAGAAGTATCCATTCTTCTTCCTGTCTTCCATAGCCGCTTCGGTTACGCGGTCGTCGATGCGGGTTTCTCCACGTTCGCTGATGCGGGTGGCAATGATTTCATTCACCACTTCATCGAGAGTTGCTGCATGGCTTTCTACAGCAGCAGTACAAGTCATATCGCCAACAGTACGATAGCGAACTTTCTTCACGGCTACCACATCACCTGCTTCAATTTGAATAAAATCAGAAACAGCAATGAGTTGATCGTCATGCACCAGCACTTCACGGTCGTGAGCAAAGTAGATGGATGGCAGTTCTATGCCTTCGCGACGGATGTAATTCCATACATCCAACTCTGTCCAGTTGCTGATGGGGAAGGCTCGTACATTTTCGCCCTTCGAAATGCGACCATTGTAAGTGCTCCACAGTTCCGGGCGTTGTTGTTTGGGATCCCATTCACCAAATTCATTCCGCACACTAAACACTCTTTCTTTTGCCCTCGCTTTTTCTTCATCGCGACGGGCACCACCAATGCAGCAATCAAATTCAAACTCTTCAATGGTTTCGAGCAGTGTATAGGTTTGCAAAGCGTTGCGGCTGGCAAACTTGCCCTTCGGTTCAGTGAGTTGCTGGCGCTGAATGGTGTCAGCAACCTGACGTACAATCAAACGTTCGCCTATTTTTTCAGCCAGTGCATCGCGGTAGGCGAGTGCCTCCGGAAAGTTGTGACCGGTATCGATGTGTACCAACGGAAATGGAAACTTTCCGGGGCGAAATGCTTTCAATGCGAGATGCACCAGGCAAATAGAATCTTTACCACCACTAAACAGCAGGGCTGGACGTTCAAATTGTCCGGCTACTTCCCGCATAATGTGTATGGCTTCCGACTCGAGGTGGTCTAAATAATCAAATGAATAACTGCTCATGAATGCTGTAGTATTTATAGCACATTGTGAGTGCTGTTTTTTAAAATCAGGCGCTGTGTACATGCAGGCCGCATTCTTTTTTGCTGGCATCTTCCCACCACCAGCGGCCGGCTCTAAAGTCTTCGCCGGGCTGCACGGCTCTGGTACATGGGGCGCAGCCAATGCTTACAAAACCTTTTTGGTGTAAAGGGTTGGCAGGAATGTGATGTTGTTGAATAAAGTCTGTTACCTGCTCAGTAGACCAATGCAGCAGCGGATGATATTTTACTACCTGATGCGTGGCGTCCCATTCTAATTGATGCATGTCATTCCGGTTGGGCGAATGCGCAGCACGAATGCCGGTGATCCATACTTTTTTACCGGCCAGTGCCCGTTGCAGTGGTTCTACTTTACGTATGTGACAGCATTGCTGCCGCAGCGCAACGGATTCATAAAAGGCATTGGGACCATTGGCCGCTACGTAGGATTGTAAGCCATCGGCCTGAGGATAATAAGCGGTAATGGGCAGCTGGTATTTTTCCAGCGTGGCTGTCCAGGTAGAATAGGTTTCCGGAAACAAACGGCCAGTGTCCAACGTAAACAATCCGATAGGCAAATTGGCCTCCGCAATGAGGTGCGTAATGATTTGATCTTCCCAACTAAAACTGGTAGACAATACAACAGCACCCGGCCATGCATGTGCAGCAGCGGCCAGTGTAGCAGTGGGGTCATTCAATTGCAGCAAGGCCTCAAATTGGGCCAGTTGTGCTGCTCCTTGATGTTGGCTCATGTGTACTGATGATTCAGGTTTTTTTGTTGAATATGCTGCGGGTAAAACGGAGAACGGTACCGTTTACCAACAACAACTATTTAGGCTCACCCTTTTCATCAGAGAACAAAATTGATTTCGTATTAGCGAGGGTAAAATTAGAAGCGGGTGCTGAAATAGAAAAAATAATTTTCACCAAGTTAGTGAACATTAACAAATGGCATACCTCCTGATTTGTCTGAAGCCTTGTGCCACAAGGGTTTGCAAGCATGAAATCGATTGCGGATTTTTTTCTTTCCTGCTTTTTTGAACGCTGAATTTTGCAACAGTCTCAAAAAAAGTTTTGGAAATTCGGAAAGCAGCCTATTACATTTGCGGCAGTTCTTTCAAAACAACTTATCAAGAAAGGCAGAGGGAAATGGCCCTGTGAAGCCTTGGCAACCCTATCGGAGTACTCGTCTGATAGAAGGTGCCAACTCCATCCTGTACACTGGTTTCGGCCGGTGAACGGAGAGAGATAAGTCAGAGATCAAGTTTGATTACAAATCGTATTAGCATACTATCAAGCTCATCCTGACTTATCCGGATGAGCTTTTTTGTACCCTTTACCACCGGTTTCGGTGGCCAGAGAATCAATCGCCGGTACGTGTGGCACGGCCGGCACTAAGGTTCTTCCGGGTAAGTCTACCAAGCACTCCTCTGATAAGTTTTTGAAGCGGCCCTCACCCGGCTTTCTCCCACAGGTAACTATTTACCTGTGGGGGAATGGGTGGCAATTTCATTTATCAAAAAAAACACAAACATCATGAGCCAGTTAAGATTTGAAACACTGCAATTACACGCCGGTCAGCAAGTAGACCCCACTACCAAGAGCCGTACTGTACCCATTTATCAAACTACTTCTTACGTATTCGACAATGCCGAGCATGCCGCCAATTTGTTTGGCCTGAAAGCTTTCGGCAATATTTACACCCGCATTATGAACCCCACCACCGATGTGTTTGAGCAACGCATTGCTGCATTGGAAGGTGGCGTTGCTGCCCTGGCCGTGGCCAGCGGTCAGGCGGCACAATTCATTGCCCTCAACAATATTTTGCAAGCCGGCGACAACTTTGTAACGACCTCGTATTTATACGGCGGTACCTACAATCAATTCAAAGTGGGTTTCAAACGTCTCGGCATTGAAGCCCGCTTTGCCGACGGCGACAATGTAGACAGCTTTGAAGCACTCATCGACGACAGCACCAAAGCCATTTACCTCGAAACCATTGGTAACCCTCGTCTCAATATTCCTGATTTTGAAAAATTTGCTGCGCTGGCAAAAGCACACAATCTCCCACTGATTGTAGACAACACTTTTGCTGCAGGTGGTTTCTTGTTTCGCCCTCTCGAACATGGTGCCAACATTGTGGTAGAAAGTGCTACCAAGTGGATTGGCGGACACGGCACCAGCATTGGTGGTGTAATTGTAGATGGTGGCAATTATGACTGGGGCAATGGTAAGTTTCCACAGTTTAGCGAACCATCAGAAGGCTACCACGGCCTGGTGTTTAAAGATGTGTTTGGCGTAAATAATCCGTTGGGTTTGCCAAACATTCAATTCGCTATTCGTGCAAGGGTAGAAGGCTTGCGGGACTTTGGTCCGGCTATCAGTCCATTCAATTCATTCCAGTTTATTCAAGGACTGGAAACGCTTAGCCTTCGTGTAGAACGCCACGTACAAAATGCACTGGCACTGGCAAAGTGGCTGGAAAGTCATCCGCAGGTGGAGTATGTGTTGTATCCCGGTTTGGAAAGCAACCCCTACCATGCCATCGCTAAAAAATATTTGAAAAATGGTTTTGGCGGTGTGTTGCAAGTGGGTCTGAAAGGCGGTAAAGAAAAAGCCACGCAGTTTATTGATGCCTTGCAACTGGCCAGCAATCTGGCGAATGTGGGCGATGCCAAAACACTGGTGATTCATCCTGCTTCTACCACGCATGAGCAACTGAGTGAAACCGAACAGGCTGCAAGCGGTGTATTGCCGGCACAAGTGCGGGTAAGTGTGGGTATCGAACACATTGAAGACATCAAAGCTGATTTTCAACAAGCATTCGATAAAGTATTTGCATAATCAAAAAAGTCACCTGCATCAATTGGTGCAGGTGACTTTGTACCATATCTATTGCAGTAGCTACCATGAGTGAAGCACATAAACAAACCGGCACAACACAAAACCCCTGCGAAGTGAAAACTTTTCGGGTACCGCAGGATTTGTGTTCGCCGGCAGAGAAGCTGAAGTGGAAAGGATTTGAACTGGAAAGTGGCGAAAAGCTACCGCAATATCATTTGGCGTACACCACCTGTGGCCAACTCAATACAGAACGCAATAATGTGGTGTGGATTTTTCATGCACTCACTGCCAACAGTAATCCGCAGGAGTGGTGGGACGGATTGGTGGGGGCCGGCAAATACATTGATCCCGCCAAGTATTTTATTGTGTGTGTAAACACACCCGGTAGTTGCTACGGCAGCATTGGCCCGCTTGACACGAACGTGGCTACGGGCAAACCTTACTATCACGATTTTCCTTTTTTCAGCACCCGTGATTTGATTCGTAGCTATCAACCGCTACGCCGTTTTTTGGGTATCGAAAAAATACACATCGGTATTGGCGGCAGCATGGGCGGCCAACAGTTGCTGGAGTGGAGTATTGAAGAACCTGAACTGTTTGAGCACATTATTCCCATTGCTACCAATGCCATTCATAGTGCATGGGGTATTGCGTTCAATACTACGCAACGCATGATTATTGAAGCAGATGGCACTTGGTTGCAACAGCATCCGCAGGCGGGCATTGCCGGCATGAAAGCAGCCCGTGCGATGGCGTTGATTTCATACAGAAGTTACGAAGGCTATGCATTGAAGCAATCCACGAATAACAGTCAGTGGCAAGTTGATAATAGTGGAGAGTCGGTAGGTGGCGCTGCATCTTACCAACGCTATCAGGGCGAAAAACTGGCCAACCGCTACAATGCATTTAGCTATTATACACTGAGCAAAACTATGGATAGTCACAACCTTGGTCGTGGCCGTGGTACTGTGGCTGAAGCCTTGCAGCTCATACGTGCCAAGGCTTTGGTGATTGGCATCGACAGCGATGTGTTGTTTCCCTTGAGTGAACAACAATACCTGGCCGATCAAATTCCCGGTGCTCAGTTTTTAAGCATCAGCAGCCATTTTGGGCACGATGGTTTTTTGCTGGAGTTTGATACCATTGAAAAAGCCATTGATTCATTTTTGAATGATAACAAATAGTTTCATCAACACCGTAAACAATAAATCATATAAATATGTCACAACACATTGAGCATCCCGATTATCATCATAAACAGTTGACCATTGGTCTGTTTGGATTTGGTGTAGTAGGCGAAGGTTTGTATCAGGTTTTGAAGCAAACGCCATCCTTAAAAGCTTCTATCAAAAGAGTGTGTATCAAGAATCCGGAGAAGAAGCGCAATGCACCGGCGGAGCTGTTTACCACAGAGAGAGATGAGTTGCTGAATGATGAAGCAATCAATGTGATTGTAGAAGTGATTGATGATGCAGACGCTGCTTTTTACATTGTAAAAACGGCATTGTTGGGTGGCAAGCATGTGGTGAGTGCCAGCAAAAAAATGATAGCAGAACATTTGACAGAATTGCTGCAACTGCAACAGCAAACCGGACAATCGTTTTTGTACGAAGCTTCGGCTTGTGCGTCTATTCCGGTGATTCGTAATTTGGAAGAATACTACGACAATGATTTGCTGCACAGCATTCAGGCCATTGTGAATGGTAGTACCAACTACATTCTCACCAAGATGTTTGAAGAGAAACTGAGCTATCGCGATGCCTTGTTGCAGGCTCAGCAGTTGGGCTTTGCAGAAAGCAATCCCAAGCTGGATGTAGAAGGCTATGATGCTGTGAACAAATGGAACAACCTGTTGGTACATGCTTACGGCATTGTTACATCTCCCGAAAAAATTCTATTTACCGGTATTCAAAGTGTACAGGCATTTGACGCACAGGTAGCCGAAGAAAGACACTACGTTATTCGACTGGTGGCACAAGCTAAGAAGTTGGAGAGCGGCAAAGTAGCTGCTTTCGTATTGCCGCAGTTTGTACAAGCCAGCGATCACCTGTCGTTTGTACGCAACGAATACAACGGTGTGGTGATAGAAAGCGGCTTTGCCGACAAGCAATTCTTCTATGGCAAAGGAGCCGGTAGTTTCCCAACGGCTTCTGCTGTGTTGAGTGATATTTCAGCACTCCGTTACGACTATCGCTATGAATACAAAAAGTTGTACCACCACACACCGGGTGAGCTCACCAATGATTACTACCTGAAAGTGTACCTAAGTTTTGAAAATGTAGAAGAAGTACCAAAAGATAAATTTGAGTGGATTGAAGAATGGCATGCCCGTGAAGACCGCAAGTACCTGGTAGGGGTGCTGCATGTGCAACACCTTATTGATAGTGATTGGTGGAAAACCAATGGCACTTCGCTGGTGCTTTTGCCCAATGCTATCATTGAAAGTCTTGATTTACAAAAGCTCAAAAAGAAAAGCCTCGAACTCGCTGGCTTGCAATTGCACCACGGGTTTAAGCAGTGGTAGCCTTTTTAGTTTGCAGTTTGCAATTAGCAGTTTGCAGGGCAACCCCTTGCAAGCTGCTAATTTTTTATTACCCCTTCGTACCTCCTTTGTGTCTTTGTGGTTCAAATAATCAGCTTCCAGTTTGCAGTAGAAGAACCGATTCCTCGCAATCCCGATAGCTATCGGGAGCATACTGTCAACTGCAAACTCTTAGTGCTTCGTGGTTCAAAAACTTGGCCACCGTTTCCTTCCTTACCTTTGCGCCCATGAATCAGCAATACCAGCGTTATTTATCGGTAGTAGTACCGGTAATGAATGAGGAAGACAATGTACAACCCATGATAGAAGCCGTGCAGGCTTCCGTGGGCCAGTACGATTACGAACTCATTTTTGTTGACGATGGCAGCACCGACCAAACCCGCCAACGCATTGCGGCCCTGCTTACCGATCGCATTAAGCTGGTAGAGCTCCGCAAAAACTATGGTCAAAGCACGGCTATGGCAGCGGGTATCGATCATTGCAGTGGCCAGTTCATTACCATGCTCGATGGCGATTTGCAAAACGACCCCAGCGATATTCCCATGATGCTCGAAAAGCTCATTCAGGAAGATTGGGATGTGGTAGCCGGCAACCGGGCCAACCGCAAAGACGGTGCCCTGCTGCGCAAACTACCCAGCAAAATTGCCAACGCCATCATCCGCCGCTGGACGGGTGTTTACATCAAAGACTACGGCTGCACCCTCAAAGTATTTCGGGCCGAGATAGCTCAAGAAATGGGTTTGTACGGCGAGTTGCACCGCTTCATTCCCGTGCTGGCCGCCATGCAGGGCGCCAAAATCACACAGGTAGATGTAAAGCACCATGCCCGCCGCTTTGGCAAAAGCAAGTATGGCATTGGCCGTACCACCCGGGTTATGAGCGACCTCATTACCATGGTGTTTTTCCGCAAGTACATACAGCGCCCCATGCACCTGTTTGGTGGTCTTGGCTTTGGCAGTTTGGCATTGGGCATCCTCATCAATTTGTATCTGCTGGTGCTCAAACTCATGGGCCACGATATTGGTGGCCGCCCCTTGCTGGTAGCCGGCATGGTGTTTTTGCTGGGCGGCATACAACTCATCACCATTGGCATTGTAGCCGAAGTCAGCATCCGCAATTATTTCGAAGGCACTGGCCGCAAAACCTACAACGTACGCCGCATACACAGCAAGTAGTTTTTTTTTGGTGACCAGCTAATGGCTACTATGGAGCATCGGTTGTGTCACTCTCTTGTACTGCACTGCAAGCATCGGCTTTACATTTATGCATACGGGTTCATCTACATCCAGCAATCCTGCATCGGCAGCCGGCACCAAAGGGTTGCCCGGTTGGGCCAAGCTCTTGCTCAAGCTGCTTGTATCGGGTGGTTGCTTGTATTATGTGGGCCAAAAAATCAACTGGCAGGAAGCCGTGCAGCTATTGCAAAAAAGTAACGTGCTTTGGTTGCTGCTGGCTACTTTGTTGTTCACCGCCAGTAAGGTGTTGTCTTCCGTACGGTTGCGCATTTACTTTCACAACATTGCTGTGGCTTTGCCACAATTGGCCAACCTGCGGTTGTACTGGCTGGGCATGTTTTACAATTTGTTTTTGCCCGGTGGCATTGGTGGCGATGCGTACAAAGTCATCCTGCTCAACAAAGCCTATCCGCAAACGGGCGTCAAAAAGTTATCTGCTGCTGTACTGCTCGACAGAGTAAGTGGCGTAGCCGGATTGGGCATACTGGCAGCTGCCTGCTATGGCTGGGTATTTCAGCCGCAGTGGCATGCATGGCTGGCACTGGCGGGCATACCGGTTGGCTTGCTGGTTTTTTATGTCGGTGTCAAAAAGTTTTTTCCCTCTTTTGTGCCTGGCTTTTACCCTACGTTATGGATGGGCCTCGGCGTACAATTGCTGCAGGTATTCAGTGTGGTGGCCATCATGCAAAGCATTGGCATTACCCACCACATGCCGGAGTTTCAACTCATGTTTTTGGTGAGTTCTATCGTCGCTATTTTCCCATTTACCATCGGCGGCTTGGGCGCAAGAGAATTAGTGTTTTTATGGGGTGCCACACAGTTTGGGTTACAGCAAAGTGAGGCTGTATTTATCAGCCTATTATTTTATTGTATTACGGTTGTGGTGTCGCTGGTGGGCCTTGTTTGGGTGTTTCGTTCGCCTTTGCATCAGGCATCCTGAATCATTCAAATTCCAGTTCGCTTACAAAAGCATCCCAGGTGCTGCTTCTTGTTTTGCCCGTCCATTTGTCGGCCTTATCCGATACTGTTCTTTTACTGTGGCCTGCTGTATTAGCAATGGTCAATTTGCGTAGTCCGCTCAACGATTTTGTGTCCGGCACCTTTGTCTCAACAGACGATGTGGGTGGTTGTTCCTTTCTCATACCTACTATGGCAATAGCCTTGTTATTGCCATATAAAAGGTAAGCATTTGTATTACTAAAAAAGAATATTCCGGGGGTTCTTTTGTCAAATATTTGTAATGAATTAAGCCTGAATAATTTGCGCTATTGTTTGTACATATTGAAGCTGTTTGCTTGTGCGGTAGGGGTTACCACCAGGTCGTTGATGCACACATGCGGCGGCTGGCTGGCCACAAATAGCACAATATCTGCAATGTTTTCAGCGGTCATAGGCGTGTAGCCTTTGTAAATGGCGGCAGCTTTTTCTTCATCGCCTTTAAAGCGTACTAAAGAAAATTCGGTTTCGGCTGCACCTGGTGCTATTTGCGATACTTTGATGTTGTACGGCAACAAATCAATGCGCATCGCCTTGGTCAGTCCATCCACTGCAAACTTGGCGGCATTGTATCCATTACCAAATTCATAGGCTTCTTTACCTGCAATCGAACCCATGTTAATAATGTGGCCTTCTTTGCGTTCAATCATTTGAGGCACCACGGCTTTGCTGATGTACATCAATCCCTTTACGTTGGTATCGAGCATGGTTTCCCAGTCGTTGATGTCGGCATCGTTAAAACGGTCGCGGCCCCAGGCACCACCTGCATTGTTGATGAGTACATCAATACGGGCAAAGTCGGCTGGCAGACCGGCTATAGCGGCTTCGCAGGCAGCACGGTCTCGTATGTCGAAATGCAATGTGTAACAACGTACACCGTACTGTGCCATCAGATTGGTCTGCAGTTGTTGCAGCCTTTCCAGCCGGCGGCCGGTGATGATGATATCGTATCCTGCGGCAGCAAATTTTTTGGCCATGGCTTTGCCAAAACCAGCAGTAGCACCGGTTATCAACACTGTTTTCTTCATGGCTGCAAGTTGCTGAAATGCGGCCAGTTTACCAGTAATAAAATGGACTTCTTTTCCTTAGCGTACCAACACAAAAGAACCTTTTGCAGTTACCGTTTGCCCGGTGTAATCAATGGCCTGGCATTGGTACACGTAAGCATTGCTGGCTTGCAGGTTGCCGTTGATGCGGCCATCCCAACCGGCACCTATGCGGTTGGTTTCGTACACCAGTTGGCCGTATCGGTTGTATATGCGGAAGAAGTTCATGCGCTGCATGCCCGCCAGTGTGGGGCGTATCAAATCGTTGAGGCCATCACCATTGGGGGTAAAACCGTTAGGCACAAAAATGCTGGGGCCTGTTTTGAAAATGCGAACCACAATATCATCGCTGGCGGTACAACCCTCGGGCGTAGATGCTGTAAGTACGTAACGAATGGTTTCTTGCCCGGGTAACAATGTATCCAACGTGTACAAACCAACAGGGTTAAGCATACTCCGGTTGTTGAGGCCTCGACTGGGCGTCCAGCTAAACAGCGTGGCATTAGAAGTGGAAACAAACTGCAACGGTTGACCTATCACGGCAGATGTGTCGTTGCCGGCAAACACATTGATACGGGGTCGCACTGTTATCAGTACTGTGTCTGTAACGGGTTTAGGACATCCAAGCGTATCTGATACCGTGAGCACAAATGCGGTGGTTTGTGTAAGGCTGCGGGTACGGGTAATTAACGCTCTTGGATTAACGACGAGTGCCGAAGGTGTCCAGTTGTAAGCAGATGCCACTACATTTCCCTGCAATTGAAAATCTGATTGGTAGCAAATGGTTTGATTGGGGCCTGCATTGGCTTGCGGGTACGGCACCGTTTTTATCGTCAGCGAATCCCTATCCTGACATTTACCCAAATTGGCCACTATGTACACCGTAGTAATGGAATCGACTGGTGTAACGGTGGCACGTTTCAACGTGTTGTTATCAAACAATGCAGCAGGTTGCCAATTGAAGCTCAGGGCTTGTGTGGAGGGGTTTAGCACAATACCATCAGTTCTGCAAATGGTGGTATCTGGTCCGGCATTTACAGTTATAAAATCAAGCACATTTACCGTAATGGAATCACGGGCAATACAACCACGGTCATTGAGATTGACGTAATAAGTGGTGGTATCTTTCGGAAAAACCAAGGCATCTCTGTTGTTGCCATTGATAAGGCTGGGCGATGGATCCCACGTAAATACACCGGTGCCAATGGGGTTCATCCGCAGGGTGTCAATGCTGCAAATCAATGTATCTCTGGTGATGGACAATGCCGGCCTGTCAAATGCTGTAACGGGTATCACCACACTATCGGCACAGCCCAAATTACTGGTTGCCTCCAGCGAAACATTGTACGTGCCCGGAGTTGGAAATGTATAACTCGCATTGCGTAAACGACTGGTGTCGTTAGTGGCAGCAGGGTTACCAAAGTTCCAGCGCCAGCTGTTCACAAATCCGTAGCGGGTGGTGCTGGCATCTAAAAAATTGAATGGATTACTAAAGCAACTGCCATCGGTAGTAAACGAAGGGTTGAAGCCCGGATACACCCGAACTTCAGTAGTTGCACTATCGGAGCAAGTTTCTCTTTTGTTGATGATGAGTTTGGCAATGTAAATGCCGGTATCTGGAAAAGTAAAACTTGGCCTTGCCGCAATGCTGGTGTCGTTGGTTTGATTGGTAACACCAAAATCCCAGTAGTAAGAAAGAATAGCCGGCGATGTAGATAGATTTTCAAACTGAACCGTGTACCCATCACAGCTCATAATGCGGATGGGTAAGTCTGCTGCCGCAATAGAACAGGCTGCAACGTTTACATGCAATTCTTTTCGGGTGCTGGCAATCAACACGCCATTGCGGTATTCTGCTATGTCAACGGCCAGCACATACTCGCCGGTAACGCCGGGGCTTGTGCCAGTAATTACCCCGGTTCGGTTATTGATTTGCACATTGGTGCCAAATGGATTGGTAGGGCTGAAACCAGCACGGTAGGTCAGTGCCGAATATGGCGGCGCACTGGCACTAGCCGGTGCCGGATCATTTTGGCCGCCACCGTTGATGGCCGGAGTAAATGTGTATGCCAAAGAATCACCATCGGGGTCTGTGGCACTATAATCAAGTTCGATGGGCGCATTGTAACATACCAGCAATGTATCACGCATGCTGAATACGGGACTGTTGTTAATGACGTGTTGAGGATTTACCGCATTGCCCGGAATACTTAAGGTGTATGTGTTGCCCAGTATGTTGGATGGTGATTGAATATTGACGATGCCATCTATACGACAACAGCGCTGAAACGCCAAGGTATAGCCCTGCGTACTGGCTGGTAGTGTAACCGTACCCTGATATTCTAAAATGACGTAACAAACCTGCGGTTGTGGATTGATGCATGGGTCGTAGCTGCTTTTGCTAAGTGTATTGCTCGACACTAACGAAGCAGCAAAGTTGCCGACTGAGGTATTACTCCCATTTCGATACACCGTTACATTAATGCTGTTGTCGTTTTGATTGAGCTGTGGCGGTTCACAGTCGCGGTACACCCGCACCGTAACCCGGTAAATTTGGTTGCCACTGCCATCCACTCCCTGATGCGTATAAAACATCCAACCGCCTTTAATGTGACGGGCTTGTACCAGCAGTCCACTCAGTATCATTATACTGAGCAACAAAAAGCGATGGAAATATTTGGGCAATAACAAGGGGGCAGTTTTTATTGGTAAAAATGGTACAACAAGAAACTTAAAATTAAGGGTTGACTCATGTACATGGGCCAATACAACGTTAATTCAGCAAAGCCAGAAAAGAAGCGATGTGATGAGCTGTGGCAGCAGTGTCTTCCAGCATACCCATGTGGCCAATGCCTTGCATAATATGTACCATCGATTGTTCGGGCAGATACACTTGCTGCAACACATCCTGCATAGGCACAGCTTTGTCTTCATCGCCAATAATAAACAACACCGGTACTTGTGCATTGCGTAATACTTCGGTACGGTCGGGCCGGGCTATCATGGCTTCGTAATACGCTTCCAATGATGCGGCTTTAAAGTTGTTGCCTTTGAACACCAATGCATCTACAACGTTGGCGTTTGATGCAACAAATGCCGGTGCAAATAAGCCAGGTATGGCTGTTTTTAAAAATGCAGCCGCTCCATTTTCCTGTATAAATGCAATGGATTTGCGGCGGTTCGTTTTTTTCTCTTCGCTATCAGCAAATGCTGTGCTGTGTATTAATCCAACACCATTGATAGCATTAGGTTTTTGCTCCATCATAGCCAGGGCAATATAGCCGCCCATGCTGTGCCCCAATACGGTAAATGAAGACAATCCTTCAGCCTCCAGCAATGCTAGTATTGCCGCAGCCATGGCATCTATACTGTTGCTGATGGTTGGTTGTAAAGGGGATGCGCCGCTACCCGGCAGGTCGGGCAAAATGTATTGATAGCCCGTTGGCAAATGCGGCAACAGTGCATCAAACACATGGCTGTCTTCCCCAAAACCATGTAACAATACAACTGGCTTTCCATTGCCGCTGCTGCGGAAGAAAATTGGTTGCGCTTCGTAAAAAAATGAGCTGCTTGTCATGGTTAAATATTGTGCCGGTTTTTCCAACGTTTGTAGCATACCCACAAGAACAGTGCCACGGCCAGCGGCCAGGCAAGCCGGCTCATCCAATCGCCATAGCGGGCATAAAAAGAAAGCTCATTGTTGGGTATAATATTGCGTTTTATCACAGCCTGTTTATCCCAGGGTTGTGCATCTATTACTTCGCCCGAAGGGCTAATGAAACAGCTGATGCCGGTGTTGGCACTACGGGCCACCCACATGCGGTTTTCAATGGCCCGAAGGCGGCTCATGCTCATGTGCTGTTTGTAGCCGGGGGTATTGCCCCACCAGCCATCGTTGGTGATAACGGTGAGCACATTTGCACCAGCCCTTACATATTCGGTTACATAATTGCTGTAAATACTTTCGTAGCAAATAATGGGCGCTGCCACATAAGGATTGTTGCTGCCGCTAAACGCAATGGCGCTATCGCTTTTTCCCAACGAACCACTGATGCCACCAAAATCATCAAACAATTTGCCCATAAACCCCAGCCAGCTTGGCAAGCCTTCCACACCGGGAACGAGCTTGGATTTATGATACAGCTGTGGTTGTGTATTGCCATGTAAAGCCATGGCGGTATTAAAGGCTTCGTAGTAGCTACCGTCACTCATTTGGCGGGCACTGAATTTCTCAGGGTTGGTATTGCCGTAAAATGTATAGCTGTCAATACCGGTTACAATCAAAAGGTTGGGATGCTGACGGGCAAAGGCATACAGCGGTTGAAACAATGGTTCTTCTTGCAGCTTGTGCTCCCATGCCTGTGCGGGAATAGCCGTTTCGGGCCACACCAGCAGGCGGGTGTTGCTGTCTATATTCGCCTTGCTTAAATCAATCAGCTCTTGCAATAATTGCCCGGGTGGCGTGGTAAATTTTTCGGTGTAGGGTTCTACGTTGGGTTGCACCACTACTACATTGGGGGCGGTAGGTGTATTGTTTTCAAAATCCTCGTTGGGCATCATGAATGTTGAAGCAATCATGGGGCCGAAAATCACCAACAGCCGCAGATAAAAAACCGATTTTTGTTGGTAGTGCGGCAGTTTGAACAGCGGATACACCACTGCTATGTTGAGCAACAATATCCAGAGTGTGCCGCCCGTAGTGCCGGTGTATTCATACCACTGAATAAACGTGGTGGCATTGGCCAACGCATTGCCAAGGGTAAGCCATGGCCAGCTGAGCTCCCAGTTGTGGTGAATATATTCAAACGTAATCCAGTACAATATCAGCGAGAGATACCCGATGGCATCGCCGGCATGCCTGCGGGTAAACCGGAAAGCCATGAGTGGAAAACACATAAGCAGGCTGTTGGCAATAATGGCCCCCGCTGCTCCGGGTGGCGAGGCATTCCATATCCACCAGGTGGTGCTGATGTTCCAGATAAACATATTGAGCCATACGAGCCAGAAAAAACGACCGTCGTTGATAATGCGGCGTTCGAGCCAGAGCAGCGGCACAAAAGCAAATAGCAGCAAAAAAGTAAAGCTGCTGTTGGGCCAGGCGGCAAACAACAATATGCCCGTGAGCGGATAAAGCCAAGCCTGATTTGCCAACGATGATTTCATACCTACAAAAAAAAGGCACTTGCTGCAAATGCAAGTGCCTTTTTATACCGGTAACTTTTTCTTATCCCTGCTTCATCATTTCCGCAAAATGCTTGTGGAAATAGGGAATGGTTTCGATGCCTTTGTAGTAGTTGTCGATGTTGAATTTTTCGTTGGGGCTGTGCAGGTTGTCGCTGTCGAGGCCAAAACCCATGAACACAATTTTTACACCCAGCTCTTGCTCAAACAAGGCGCAAATGGGAATGCTGCCACCACCACGAACGGGGATGGGTTCTTTACCAAATGTTTCTACGATAGCTGCAGCTGCCGCTTTGTAGGGGATGCTGTCAATGGGCGTTACATAAGGTTCGCCGCCATGATGCGGCCTTACTTCTACCTGCACATAGTCAGGGGCAATTTTTTTGAAGTGCTCCATGAGCATGGCTTCAATTTTGTGGCTGCTTTGGTTGGGCACCAGGCGGCAACTTACTTTGGCAAAAGCTTTGGATGGCAATACGGTTTTGCTGCCTTCGCCAGTATAGCCACCCCAAATGCCATTCACTTCCAGTGTGGGGCGAATGCCGGTGCGTTCGTTGGTGCTATAGCCTTTTTCACCCCAAAGTGATTTTACGCCAAGATCGTTTTTATACTCTTCTTCATCAAAAGGCGCTTCGGCCATTTTGGCTCTTTCAGCTTCGGTGGCCACCAATACATCATCATAAAAACCGAGGATGGTGATGTGGTTGTTTTCGTCGTGCATGCTGGCAATGAGCTGACACAAAATAGTAGCGGGGTTAGCCACAGCGCCACCGTACACACCGCTGTGCAGGTCGCGGTTGGGGCCTGTTACTTCTACTTCTACATAGGTCAATCCACGTACCCCTACATCAATGCTCGGTGTATCGAGGCTAATCATGGCGGTGTCGCTGATGAGAATCACATCGCAAGCCAGCAGTTCTTTGTTGGCCTTCACAAATGTAGCCAGGTTAGGACTGCCTATTTCTTCTTCTCCTTCAATAATAAATTTCACGTTGGTGGGCAGGCCGCCATTGTGGTGCATGGTTTCCAGCGCTTTTACATGCATGTAAAACTGGCCCTTGTCGTCGCAGGCACCACGGGCATAAATTTTACCGTCTTTAATGGTAGGCTCAAACGGACCGCTGTGCCACAGCTCCAGCGGGTCGGCGGGCTGCACATCGTAGTGGCCATACACCAGTACGGTGGGCAATGAAGGATCGGTTATTTTTTCGCCATACACAATGGGATGGCCTTCGGTAGGATAGATGGTTACACTGTCGGCACCGGCTTCCAGCAGGCGGGCTTTTACCGCTTCGGCGCAGGCTTCCATATCGGTTTTGTGTTCGCTGCGGGCACTTACGCTGGGTATACGCAGCAGGTCGAGCAATTCGTTGAGGAAGCGATCTTTATGCGCTTCGGTATAGGCTTTCCAACTCATAACAATGGTTTGCTTTTTGAGGCTGTAAATGTCGGGTAAAAATGGCTCACCCCGCAGGAAATTAGCAGCAGTTTGGCCAATGTAAAGATGAGAGAACACCGCTGATACATATGGCGTCGTTTGCCAGCTTTGTCCACCTATATTTGACACCTTAACCCTTGGGAGAATATGAAGTTCTGTTTTCGTTTCATTTGCCTAATCAGCCTTTGTTGTTTGAGTATGGTACAGCTGACAGCACAGGCTGTAAGTGATACCAATGTTTTAAAACTGGATTATCAGGGACGCCGGATCATGAATGCTGATGATGCGTACAGCTATGTATTGAAAGTGTGGCAGGAGCCCCCACTCTGGGCTACCGATTTGTACAGCTATCCCGATCAGAAACGCCTCTACACCCGTCATTATGCCGATAGTACCCGGCGTATTTTGCAAGGTTTGTATACCAGCTATCATCCATCCGGCAAAATATCGGAGCAAGGCATGTATGAAAATGGCAAACGCCATGGCCGCTTTGATGGCTGGCACGAAAACGGTAAACGAAGCTCCTTGTTTCAGTACAATATGGGCGTAATGGTAGATACCAACCGCCGCTGGAACGATGCCGGCGAACTGGTGTATGAAAGTGTGCTCAATGCAGAAGGTACCGGTTATGTAAAAGGCATGAATCGTGGGGCTGGCTTCAAAGAATCGGGGCCCATGCTGAAAGGAGCCCGCCATGGCGAGTGGACCATCTTTCAAGAAGACCGGTTAATGATGAAAATGCAGTACATCAAAGATTCTATTGCTGTAAGTGAATGTTATGATTCGCTGGGTAATGTAGCCAACGGCCCTTGCATTTATGAAAGAGAGGCCATGTTTCCCGGAGGAGTGAACGGGTGGCGCAACTATTTGCAAAGCAACCTTCGCTACCCCGACGAAGCAAGACGTGGAGAGATTCAGGGAGTGGTGAAAATCAATTTTACTGTAGATAAAGACGGTGTGCTTTCTGAATACAGCATTGCATCATCGCCGCATGAATCGCTGAGCAGAGAAGTGATTCGCCTGTTGCAAAAAGGCCCCCAATGGATGCCGGCCATACAATACAACCGGCCCGTAAAAATGCGGCACAGTCAGAATGTGGTTTTCCGGTTGCAGTAAGCTATTGTTGTATGCAGCAGTCTGCTTCCGTTATTTTTTGCGAATGAGCATGAGCCCATCCCGTACGGTCAACAACACATTTTGGGTACGGTCGTCGGCCTGCACATGGGCATTGAATGCCGCAATGGCTTTGGCGTTTTTACCTTTCAGTTCGTCCTGCAATACTTCGCCATGAAACAGCACATTGTCGGCCAGTAAAAAACTACCACTGGCCATGCGGGGGATCAGCATTTCGTAATATTCGATGTATGAAACTTTGTCTGCATCAATGAAAACCAAATCCCAACTTTCTTGCAGTGTTGGAATGATTTGCTTTGCATCGCCCTGCAGCAAATGCAACTGATGTTTATAAACAGAACGATCGAAAAATGTTTGTGCCGTCGCAGCATCTTCTGCCCGCATTTCTATTGTGTACAGCAATCCGTCGGATGCTAAACCTGCTGTTAAACACAAGGCACTAAACCCGGTGAATGTGCCGATTTCCAAAATGCGTTTTGGCCGCAGCATCTGGCTCAACTGTTGCAGCAGCAAGCCTTGCACTGCCCCGCTAATCATGTGGGCCTTGGAATGATGTTGTTCGGTGTAGGCAAGAACTTCTTGCAGCAAGGGCTCCGGCTGGCTACTGTGTTGAACGGCGTATGTTTCTACATCTTGCGGCATGTGTAATAGTTGAAGTGGCACAAAGGTAGTGGATGAGTTGGGAGTCCGGAGTCGGTAGTCCGGAAGACGGGAAGTCAGGAGTTCACTGCAACACTCTAAGTCCCCTCTCACTTGGGGAGAGGTAAAATTGATGAAAGAAAGTCCCAAAGTAGGTAAGACGATAAGTCTGTTGTCCGTGGTCTGTAGTCGGTGGTCAGTAGTCTGTAGTTCGTATCTTTATCGCCTATGCATTTTCCCGATTTACAGGCCCAACATGAGCCATCTCTTAAGCCGTCACGCAAAAAACCGATGTATAAGGTTAACCCTGATTTAAGGGAGTTTTTGCAGCAGCATGGCCGGCAAAAAAAATACCTGGTTGACTACGCAGATTTACGTCGTTTTACTTACTCTACTGCACTAAAAGACAAGCATGGCAACGACACCATGTGGGAAACGGTTTCTTACGACAGCCGCGACTGGGATTACCTCCGCGAAGTGCTGGTAGAAACATACGCCGCGTTGCGTACAGAAGGCGATCTCACTTTTGTGCCACAACTCGATTTGGCAAGAATTGATTTTTGCCCTTTCGGCAATTCGCAACCGTTTCGTATTCGAATTGTCAATAAGTTCAACGATAACTACGACCACTACTATGTAAAGCAAGCCGATGCTTCACGCATTTATGGGTTGGAGCTGGAGCACATGCTATCACCAAATCGAATTACGTTTTTAACCAGCGGCAATACGTTGATTGAAGAGCATATACCCGGCATACCCGGCGATGTATTTATTAAGCAATACATGGATGATCCGAACTTCAATAAAATAAGGTTTGCCAAAGAGTTTGTGAAGTTTAACGAACGCTGCTTT
Source organism: Bacteroidota bacterium (assembly GCA_020161435.1). Lineage (GTDB taxonomy): Bacteria > Bacteroidota > Bacteroidia > Chitinophagales > Chitinophagaceae > Phnomibacter. The sequence goes on from JAIUNV010000007.1 coordinate 55,402, forward strand.
GTGCGGTTGCTCGGCGATATGCGCAGCTACAATTTTGTAGTAAATATTACCCCCGATATCGAAGATTATCAGTACCGCATACGGGCTATCGACTTCGATCAGCAATCGTACGAAGGGCGCAAAAATTTGTACCTCTGCCAGTTTTTAAAAGAAAATTATCCGTTGGTAGAACTTACGCTCAACAATCTGAATAAGGATAGTATAGAACAATATCAGGCAGAAGAAAGAACACTGATGTCTTTTCGATTGGCTACATCTCGCTATCGTCTCAAGCATTTGTTGGATATCATGCATAAAGATGAAATAGCGCCGCCCGAAAAATTGACACAGCTTCGGCAAGAATTGGCCGAGTATTACCATGCACCTCATTTTTTAAAATGCGGCTCCATGGGCGATGTGGTAAAAATGCACATGAAACAAACGCTTCGCAAAAGCATGAAACTACTGCCAAGAGTGAGGGCACGATATGACGATTGATAAAAAAGGAGCACCATATTGATGCTCCTTTTTTTATTAGAAATTCGGCTCCAGTTTGTGTTTGGAATAAAAGTCGAGAATGTAGTCCACCACTTCTTTTGGCGTGTCTACCACGGTAAATAATTCTATGTCGCCGGGGCTGATATACTTCTCTTTCATCATCGTATTGGTTACCCAATCTACCAATCCTTTCCAGTAGTCGCGGCCAACCAGCACCATGGGTACCCGGTGCATTTTGTTGGTTTGTACCAGCGTCATTACTTCAAAAAATTCATCTTGTGTACCAAAGCCGCCGGGCATCATTACAAACGCCTGCGAGTATTTCATGAACAGCGTTTTGCGTACAAAGAAGTAATCAAAATGCAGGTTCTTATCGCGGTCGATATAGCTGTTGGGTTTTTGTTCGAAAGGCAATTCAATGTTGAGGCCAACGGATTTTCCACCTGCGAGAAAAGCCCCTTTGTTGGCCGCTTCCATGATGCCGGGGCCACCACCAGAAATGATACCAAAGCCTTCCTGCGATAATTCACGGGCTATTTCTACCGCCAGTTCATAGTGCGGATGGCCAGGCTGAGTGCGGGCACTACCAAAAATGCTGATGCAGGGCCCGATGCGGCTCAGTGCTTCAAAGCCATCTACAAACTCCGCCATGATTTTAAATATTTGCCAGCTGCTGTGTGCTTTGCTTTCTGCCCACCGGCGGGGCTGTGCTGTTTTCACTACTTCATTCATATGCGTAGGTCATTTATTATTCGTGTATTACAAAAGTTGTGGGGTCAAAGTTGATGGCTATTGCCGAACCCGTAGATCATTTAACAATCATGCTACAGCAGGCTGTGCATTGGTTTTGTGCGATACCAGCCACAAACCAATAAACGTGAGCAGCCCGTTGATGATGAGCAGTTCGAGCCCAATTTCAAAATTGCCAAACAGGCTTTTCTGAAAATAATCGATGAAGAAACAAATGATGGGAGCGGTGATGCACACAATGGGCACCAGCTTGTCTTTTACCTGCCGTTTGGTAATGATGCCGAAGGTAAACAAGCCCAACAGCGGTCCGTAGGTGTAGCCTGCTACTTTGAGTATTACCCCAATCATACTCGGGCTGTCTATCCATTTAAAGAGCATCACAAATACAAGGAAGATACCTGCGAAAACGAGGTGTACCCGCTGGCGTAGTTTTTTCTGTGCGGCTTCATCCAAATCGCTGCGGCGTTTGAGGCCAATAATGTCGATGCAGAAAGAAGAAGTAAGGGCTGTAATGGCACCATCAGCACTGGGGAACAAGGCACTGATAAGTGCGATGATGAAGATGATGCTGAAAACATGCGGCATGTATTGCAATGCCAGCGTGGGAAACAGTTTATCGTTCGTTACATTTTTGCCATCGAGCATCAGTTTGCCTGCTTCCCACACGGCACCTTTTTCAAACGCATACAGGTGCATAATGCCACCGAGGAACAAGAAGAGCAGAATGACCAGCAGCATAATGCCGCCCAACACCAACACGTTTTTCTGAGAATCTTTCAGGGTACGTACGCTAATGTTTTTTTGCATCATTTCCTGGTCCATACCGGTCATGGTAATGGTGATGAATGCACCCGCCAGAATTTGTTTTACAAAAAAGAGTTTGTTGCCCGGCTCACCAAAAAATACTTTGGAGTAAGGTGCTCCTTCGGGGTTGATGGTATTGCCCAGTGCTGTTACGGCTTCACCCACACCCATATTGAGCTGCGATAAAATGAAGTACACACAAAGCACCAAGCCTGCCAGCATACAAGTGGTTTGCAGCATATCGGTATACACAATGGTTTTTACACCGCCTTCGTAGGTGTATACCAATATCATGAGCAGTAGAATGAGTGTGGTAGCCCAAAACGGAATATTGAAACTGCTGAGGATGGCATCCTGCAAGATATTGACCACCAGATACAAGCGGGCCGTGGCGCCCAATGTACGGCTGAGTATAAAAAAGCCGGCGCCGGTTTTGTACGATTTAAAACCAAGCCTGGAGCTGAGGTAATTGTAAATAGACGTGAGGTTGAGCCGGTAATACAAGGGCAGCAACACATACGCTATTACGATGTAGCCGATAAGATAACCGAGGGTGATTTGAAAGTAGGCAAATGATTCTTTGGCTACACCGCCGGGTACACTTACAAACGTAACGCCACTCAGACTTGTGCCAATCATACCAAAGGCTACCAGCATCCAGTTGCTGTTTCTGTTGCCTATGAAAAAAGAATCATTGTTGGCATTGCGGCTGGTGTACCAGGCCACCCCCAGCAATACCAAAAAATAAACAAACACAATCGATAACAACAGCACTGCACTCATAGTGTAAAGTATAAATGATTGATGGTACAAAATAGGCATTTACCACATACCGAAGCTGCTTATGATTGGCTGCACGGTGTGGCAACTGCAACACTAAAGCGAAACATTCTTAAGAAAAAATATTTAAGGCAGTATAGTGCTCTCTGCTTACTGTAGTAAATTGCGTTTCCATGATACAAGCAATACAATCCATAGCCGTTTTTTGCGGCTCTAAAAATGGCAACAACGATTTGTTTGCCATACATGCCCGCCAGTTGGGCAGGCTGTTGGCCGAAGGGGGCTACCGGCTGGTGTACGGTGGTGGTGGCAAAGGGTTAATGGGTGCTGTGGCAGATGCTTCATTAGCTGCCGGTGGCACCGTAATTGGGGTGATACCGCAGCACCTGCGGAGTTGGGAGCATCAGCACGACGGGCTTACCGAACTGCATGTAGTACCCGATATGCATGTACGCAAAAAAATGATGTATGAGTTGTGCGATGCAGCCATCATATTGCCCGGTGGTTTTGGCACCATGGACGAGCTGTTTGAAATGCTCACCTGGAACCAACTGGCCATACACGATAAACCCATTTACGTACTCAACAGTGGCGGCTATTACTCCGATTTGTTTCAGATGATGCAACGCATGCAGCAGCAAGGTTTTTTATACGATCCCGTAAGTGAACGGGTGGGTATTTATGATTTGCCACAAACGCTCATGCTGCAGATAGACAAATTTGGAAAAGCCTAAAGTGCAAACCCGATATTGAAAAATGCCCTTTGCCCGTAAGGCGAACGGCTGTTTTGCAACACATCGTATTGCATACTCAGCAGTGTTTGTCCGCGGTTGCCCATGGGTATAGCCAAACCACCACCAAGAAGCAAGGAAGGGATAAACGCACCATTGATTTTTACATCGGCTGCCGGTGGATTTTTATATTTGATTTTGCCCCAGTTGTAGTTGAGTTCCGGCTGTGCCGATAAAAATAAAAAGTTGACCGGGTACACTCTGGTAAAGACATTCAAACCTGCGTATCCATAATTGTACCGCTGGCTTTCATCGCCATTGAAGAAGCGGATTTTTTGGCTGGAATACGAAAAGTTGACACCGGCCCCGGCTACTATATTTCTGGTAAAAGCATAGCCCACTTGCGGCGAAAACTGGATGAAAGTAAAATCGCCAAAGGTGGCGCCAATATTGCCACCCATCACCAACTTCGATTTGTCAAACTTGCGGGGTGCTTCTTCGGTTGCGGGTGTTTCTTGTGCCCATGCTTGTGTAGCTAAGATGGCCATTGCTGCCAATGTCAATATTTTTTTCATCCGGATATTTTTTTGTGTGTTGCCCTGCAAAATAGAACAAATTGGCATGGGCCGCAGCCTGCCACATTGATAAAGAAATCTCAAAGCTGTATCAGCGCTAATAGTTTGTTAAGAGGGATGAAGGAATTTTGTACGAAATGAATCGTACTATATTTACGAATCATTTCGTAAATCATATAAAAAAACATCTATGCAACAAACCATGTACCGCCGTCGCTGGCTATTGCCGGCCATTGTAGTGGTAACCGCCATTGTATTGTTACAACCTCCGTTTCGGGGTACTGCGCAGCCAAAAGCCGCCCCGCCGGCTGCAGCAAATGCGGATACTAGTCGTAAAAAATCTGTTAGCATGGCGGAGGCCGAAGCCCGGTTGGCCGAAGCCATGGCCGCTTTGCAACAAGCCATGGCCAACCTGCCCAAAGATGCGCTGCTGCAGGCCCGTGCCGGCATGCAAACTGCCCTGCAGCAACTGGATATGCAGGCCGTGGAAGCATCGCTGCAAGCAGCCAAAGCGCAACTTGATGCGATACGATTAAACAAAGACATCAGCAAACACCTGAGCCACGAAGCCTTGGCCGCCATGGAAACGGAGCTGGCCCATGCCCGGCAGGTGCAGGCCACCGAAATGGCCAGTGCCATGAAAGAAATGCAGGCGGCCCTTGCGGGTAAGGAAAAAGAAATACAACAAGCGATGGCCGAAGCACAGGTGCAGCTAAAAGCCGCAGCGGCACAATTGAAGAAAACACAGGAAGGGCTGAAGGAATTGAAAAAAGATGGATTGCTGAAAGATGAGGAGCAAGTGCAACTGGAATGGAAAGAAGGTATTCTGTACATCAACGGAGCGGCACAATCGAAAGCCGTATCGGATAAATACAAAGCCTATTTTGGTGAAGAGCGGAAGCAGTATCAGTAACAATTCAGTGATAAAACATTTTACCGAAAGGCAATCCAAACAGGATTGCTTTTTTTTCTGCATGGAAATAAGGTTGCATAACCCCACAACGGCTAAACATGATAGGTGTGTTTTTACCGTTTTGATTATCAATGGATATGCAGATAATAAGCCGGGTTGTTTAATTTTTGGGTATTTGATGCGAACGAAAATGTGGATAAGTGCCACTCCCCATGCATTATCTAGGGCGTATGTAGGGAGTAACTATGGGGAAGGTTTGTAGTTGGTGGTTTGTAGTTGGTGGTTGGTGGACTCGACCTAATAAAACTATACCAGTTATTCAATTAAGCCAGATTGGGTTAGATAGTATCACGGCGGGCTGGCATTATACCCGGTATTACAAAAACGCTGCCTGTGTAAGTAGATGGTTCGTGAACTACGAACCATGGCTTTTGGATCACGAACCAAGGCGGAGGAGATTATTTATCAAAAGCTAAAAATGACCGAAGGGGAAACATATTGTTTCCCCTTCGGATTGGTCAAGTACGCAGCCTGACCAGATTGTAACAATTCAATAAAATGCTACGGCTGTAAAATTATAAGAATTAGGTGATAATTGATTGTTTGAAGAGGTTTGATTCGTGAGATACGAAAAATGGCGGATAACTATCTACTGGATGATGGCATCAAAAAACAGGCGGCCTTCTTTGTCGGTTACTTCTGTAAAGCGTTGGATGCGGGCAGAGAGTTCTGCCAGCCGGTCTATATTGGCCACCACATAGCCATTTTCGGCAAAGTGGCCATCAATGTTTACTATTTCATCATCCAGTGCCTTTACCACATCATCCAGCTGCAAATCTTGCGGCAGCCTGTTGCGGTTGATGATGATTCTCGATTCCTGTACAGCCAGCTCCATGTTTTCAGCAGTATTAAAACCTTCGTGGATGAGCTGGTACACCCTGTCGTTATCGCTATGGTCTACTAACCTTATATAAAAGTCGTCGGCGTTTTGTATTTCCTTTCGTCCGTGGTGCGGGGCTGCTTGGGCATAGCTTACCCGTGTCAGGCGGTCTTTGCTGCTTCTTAAGGTGCGGTAATTCGGGCTTTCTATAGTGGTAAGATAACTGGCGGTTTCCGGCAATGGCTCGTTGGTTATTTCTTTGAGCACATACACGGCTATGGCTACATGCTCCCAGGCTTGCGCCTTGGGTTCAATATGGGTTATTTCTGCCAGCAGCTCTACCACCTGCGCATCCATGAGCCTGCTCAATATTTCGTTTTCTTCTCTTGGGATGTAGCCTATCATGTGCGGCCCACAGTACAGCGCAATGGCGCAGGCATCGTGCTCGTTTTGTGGCTCCCGCTGTAGCTCCAGCAACTGGCCCACCGTCATTTGCTCCAACAGCTTGGGCCCTTGGTGAAACCGAAAGCCCCGCACAAAGCACTGCAACAAATACACTTTTTGATACTGCTTTACCAATGCCTTGGGCAATGCGCCTACGCCGAATAAACCAATGAGGTTTTTTATAAAGGTTGTACGGTTCATATTGGTAGATGATGGATGGCAGTTGACAGATTACAGGATTACTGCCTGCCAACTTCTGCCATGCTATTTTTTATTGCATACAAACCTTTACTTTTGAAGTGCAGAGGCTTGCGGGCCACTGCACCCTATGCAGCCTTCGGGCTGCATATTTTTTTGTTCAGATATCAAATACAGGATTCAGTATCACCTCAAAAGTCTATCAAGTTTGCCTTTTCATCGTTTAGGCATTTAAAATTAGCGTGTTTCTCTTTTTTTAAGTCATCGAATTTCATGGTAGCGTAGAAAACAGCTTTAAAAATATTTTGTTGATATACGGGAAGTAAGGATATTTAAGGTAGAGCAATTCTCAGTTACGGGTGTAACAACACTGCCTGGGAGCGTGATGACATAACGACTGCGTGTGATGCAGGCGCTTGGTATACCTGTACCTGTCGGAAACGCTCCTCGTTTAAAAGCAGTATACATGTGCCTAAACTCCTTATCCCGTTTTGTTCATCCCTTTTTTCGTGTAATGATTTTTCATTTTGATCAAACTTGGGGATGTTTTTGCATTTGGCATTTTATCATTAGTATACTCAAATGGTAAGATTTTTTAGCAACATCATCTGAAACTATCAAATTAATCTCCTGCCTGGCATATTTCTCTAAATATTTGCACAAATACAAACTCGTATGTCAACTGAAAACACACATGAATTATTTGAAATAGTACCTGTGTATCAAGTAGCCATGAATGCTGCGATGTTACATAATCATGTGCCACCCATTCGGGAGATTTCTATTACAGCACATGCTGGTGCAGATGAGTCATCCTCTTATCGGTTGTTATTGGAAAATGATTTGGGTGCTTGGTCCAGCTGGTCTGTAACGATTGACAAACTGGTTGCTGATGTACCCTTCGTGTTAGATAATATCCCGGTGCGGATGGATTGGGATTTGCTATCCGGGCTTACTGAACGGCAGGATGGATTCTTTATCGTGAAGTTGTTTCGACAATCCGATAGTTCATTATGTATAGAACAAAGCTTGCCTTTGAGTTTAATGCCATTAGACATGTGGTTAGGGGTACAGGTATTACCAGAGTTGCTGGCATCATTTGTTACGCCTAATATTCCTGCCATTCAACAGCTTTTGCAAGCCTCTACTATTGAATTGCAACGACTGAGTGGTAATCCTTCATTAGATGATTATCAAAGTCAGGATATCAGTCGTGTTCGACTTATGATGGCGGCTATCTACCATACAATTAAGCAAACTCAGATTGTATATGCTACAGTACCTGCCAGTTTTGAACAGCAAGGTCAGCGAGTACGGATGCCGGATGCCGTTGTGAATCAGCGGATGGGTAATTGTTTGGATATGAGTTTGCTTTTTGCTTCTTGTTTGGAAGCGGCTGGTCTGAATCCGCTTGTGGTCATCATCAAAGGGCATGCATTCGTAGGCGCATGGCTTGTTCAGGATACACTTGCTGATCCGGTAACTGATGACCCGAGCATTCTTAGCAAACGAATGGCAGAAGGCATTTATGAGATTGCATTAATTGAGGCTACCGCCATGAATGCAGGTAAAGAGTTCGGATTTGAACAGGCAGAGCAATTAGCCGCATCGCATATGACTAATGTCGACGATTTTATCATGTGTATTGATATAAAGCGGGCCCGCTATGGAGGTGTATTGCCTTTACCGATAAGGGTGCAAGATGAAAATGAGTGGAAATGGGCACCAACAGCAATGCCATCAAAAATGGATAGCAAAGAAGATGTTATCAGTGAAATCAGACAAGGTGACCGGCTTGTTCATACCAGCAAGATTACAGTTGGCCGACAGCAAATTTGGGAACGGAAGCTGCTGGATCTTTCATTGCGCAATGCTTTGTTGAATATGCGTATCAGTCAGCAAACACTTCAGCTGATAACACCGCCTTTGTCTGAATTAGAGGATATGCTTTCTTCCGGTAAGGAAATGACATTGCTTCCCAGACCTGCAGATTGGGACGGTCATTTACGTCATTCGGGGTTGTATGAAGCATTACATGCTAACGATCCTATCCTACAATTGGTTGCTCATGAGCTGCAGCATCAAAGAATCAGGTGCTATCAGGCAGAGACGCACTTTCAGGAGGTGCTAACCGGGATGTATCGTAAAGCCAAGACTGCCATAGAAGAAAATGGCGCCAACACGTTGTTTCTGGCTATTGGTGTTCTTCGGTGGTATGAGACGCCGCAGAGTCAAAGACCAAGATTTGCTCCTTTGATTTTAACTCCAGTGGAAATCATCCGAAGAGGCGCTCAAAAAGGGTTTGTGCTCAGAAGCAGGGACGAAGAGTCTCAAATCAACATTACGTTGTTGGAAATGCTTCGCCAGGACTTTGGTATTACTGTTTCAGGACTTGATCCGTTGCCCAGAGATGAAAATGGCGTTGATGTAAAGCGAATACTACATATTTTTCGACAACTTATCATGAGTCAGCCCCGTTGGGATGTAGAAACACAGGCGCTGATTGGTCATTTTTCTTTCAGCAAGTTTGTGATGTGGCGAGACCTACATGCGCATTCCCATTTGCTTGCCCGCAACCCTGTAGTAGACAGTTTGATTAAAAATCAGTTAAGCTGGGCGGCAGACCTGGATAACACAGGTGATGCCCAACCCGATAAACAATGGAAACTTACTGATGTGCTATTGCCTATTGGTGCCGACAGTAGCCAATTAAAGGCAATAGCATCAGCTCTTTCTGATAAAAGTTTTGTATTGCACGGACCTCCCGGTACAGGTAAGTCACAAACAATTACCAACATCATTGCCAATGCTTTGTACAGGGGCAAACGTGTGTTATTTGTAGCAGAAAAAATGGCTGCGCTGGAGGTTGTTGAAAAAAGGCTTGCGTCAATTGGTCTTGGGCCCTATTGTCTTGAACTACACAGTAACAAATCGAGAAAGACCGCTGTATTGGAGCAACTCAAGCAAGTGATTGAAACAGGCAGGGTTGATGATTCGGGCGTTTTTGAACAGGAGGCGAATAGACTTGAATCCTTAAGGGCGGATCTTAATTTATACATAGAGGAGTTGCATAAGCCGGGGCTAATGGGGCTGTCTTTATACGATGCTATACATGGTTTTTCTGGTATGCCTGTTTCGCTTGAGGAAGCACCCATTGAGAAAGCTGTTATTCAATACCCTGATGCCATCCGCCTACAGTTAATCGAAGACCAAGCGCAGGCTGTTGAAGCTGCTGCTCATTCATTGCGTGAAGTTCACAAGCATCCACTGCAGTCAGTATTTCTCCAACACTATTCGACGCAGGACCAGACTGAGGCGAATCAGCTATTAGTAAATCTTATTGAGACAGGAGACTGGATTGAGTTTCATACAAGCCGGTTGATTCAGACTATTGGATTGGAAGAGGCGTTTATACCGGGAAGAGAACAATGGATTTATATTCAGCGGTTATTAGAGATTTGGATTCAAGTGCCGGACTTTCCAGTTTCTTTTTTGACAGTGAGTGAGCCAATCCAAACATGGGAGCGTATACGTTCGGTTGCCACTATGGGCTTAAAATATCAAGAAAGTGTAAGTAGGATTTCAGAAAGATTCTTAGATTCTATTCTGCAGGTGCAACCAGAGGCTTTGCAAATGGAATGGCAGCGGGCCAGCCAGGGGTGGTGGCCTGTGCGGTGGTGGCAACAACGAAAGGTTAGACAGCAACTTCAGATTCATGCGAAGAGCAGGAAACTAAGTAATGAAGAGGTTCCAGCATTACTTGAGCAACTCAGGGTAGTTCATGGTGAGGAAAAAGCGCTTATGAGTGAGTCGAATTGGTTGTTGCCATTGCTTGGACCATTGTGGAAAGGTGTGTCTACAGATTGGTCAAAAATTTTGACCGGCATTGAAGTATTAGATTCCAGTTATAACCATGTATTGCTTACTGTATCTGAGGGGGCTCAATTGACTTTGTGGCGAGAAAAGTTTGGTGGCATGTTAACTGAAGGAGTAAGTGGTTATGCTGTTTTAAAGCAATCTTTTTGGCGGAATTTTCACAGATGCTCACCACATTTTTTAAGGAAGAAGAAAGGCTAAAAGCGTTGTTGTTATGGACATTTGATTCGGATGATCCTGAGACAAAGCGACTGAGTAACATAGTGAGTTTGTACAAAAACGCACATGAACATTTACAGGATTTGCGTGACTGGTGTATTTACAGGCAGCAGAGTGGTCAGTTAGCATCGATTGGTCTAGCAGCAGCTGTTGTGGCCCTGAATAAAGGAAAACTAACTGTTTCGGGATTTGCCGATTCAGTTAAAAAGGGTGTGTATAAAGCCATTGCAGATTTTCAAATTGAGACCTCGGGTGTGTTGAGTAAGTTTAGTTCTGATATTTATAACGACAGTATCAAAAGATATGCTAAGCTTATGCAACAATTTGAGGATTTGTCGCGTAAAACGATTGCTGCAGTTGTCACTAGCAGATTGCCCAATATGCTGCACGAGGCTGCCAGAAGTAGTGAGGTGTCGATATTAAAAAGAGCTATTGGTAATAATGGCAGAGGTATTAGTATACGACAGTTATTTCAGCAGCTACCTCACTTGTTGCCAAGGATTACGCCATGTATGCTGATGAGCCCGATGTCTGTGGCACAATACCTAAGTCTGGATTTGGAGCCGTTTGATTTAATCATTTTTGATGAGGCATCTCAGATGCCCACTGCAGAAGCTATCGGAGCCCTTGCGAGGGGTAAAAATGTGGTGGTAGTTGGAGATCCGAAGCAAATGCCCCCGACCAGTTTTTTTGCTGCGCAGCAATTTGACGGGGACAATGCAGATAAGGAGGATATGGAGAGTATTTTGGATGACTGTTTGGCTTTGCCCATGCCGAGCAAACATCTATTATGGCATTATAGAAGCCGTCATGAGAGTTTGATTGCTTTTAGTAATGCTAAGTACTACGACCACCAATTGCTGACTTTTCCGAGTGCAGATGATATTGAGACGAAGGTTGGTTTTGTGTCGGTGCAGGGGTATTATGACAGAAGTAAAGCCCGGAACAACAAGGCGGAAGCGGAGGCTGTGGTAGCAGAAATTGTACAACGGCTTAAAGATCCGTCACTAAGGATGCGAAGTATAGGTGTAGTGACATTTAGCAGTGTACAACAGCAACTGATTCAGGATTTGGCAGATGCAGTATTTGCACAGGAACCTATATTGGAGAAATGGGCATATGAAAGGGAAGAGCCGCTTTTCATTAAGAATCTCGAAAACGTGCAAGGAGATGAAAGGGATGTGATTCTTTTTTCTGTGGGATATGGCCCGGACAAAGAGGGAAAGTTGTACATGAATTTCGGGCCTATTAATCGTGATGGGGGATGGCGACGATTGAATGTGGCAGTGAGTAGGGCCCGCTATGAAATGAAAGTGTTTAGTACCCTTCGTGGCTCTCAGATTGATCTGACCCGAACTTCGAGTGAGGGGGTGGCAGGGTTGAAAGCATTCTTAGAATATGCTGAGAAGGGAAAAACAGCTTTGCCAGGGGCAATGCATCGAGCATTGAGTCATTCAGGTAATGTAGAAATGGCTATAGCCGATACTATCAGGGAAATGGGCTATGAAGTACATACCGGAGTAGGCACTTCTGGATTTAAGGTAGATATAGCTGTTGTGCACCCACAGCACAAAGGAAAATACCTCTTGGGAGTGCTGTGTGACGGTAAGCAATTTGCCGGGGTACCTGCCGCAAGGGACCGATATATTGGTAAAGTTGACGTGTTGCAGCATTTGGGCTGGCGGATACATCGTATTTGGGTAGCAGACTGGTGGATGCGTAGTAGCAGGGAAATTCAAAAGTTGAGGGATGCAATCGGTAGCGCTATTGAAAATGCTCCAGTTGATGTAAGTGAAACTATAGTGGAGGTGCTACCTGCAACGGAGCTTGAAAAAGCGGAAGTTGCATCTGAACAGGCGTTAGCAGCCCCATTAATGTTGAATAAAAATGTAGCGGCAAAGACTCAGACCCAATTCCGACAATTTTATAGAGAAGCCAATTTGCCAAAGGTGCAGCTGAGTTACATAGATTTCTTAGCCTATTCTCAAGAGGCGTTTATTGCCCAACAGTTAGGCGCTGTAATACAAGCTGAGGCACCTATTACCAGACGGTTGCTGTATCATCGAGTGCTACAAGCGTGGGGAATAGCCAGATTGGGCGTTAGAATTGAAGAACAACTGACTAGTGCTATTGAACAAGTGTCATGTGAATACTTATCCATATCAAACCAAGAGATTGTAGTGCCAAAAGGATTTGTGGTGAAAGATTATGTGCAATATCGTGTTCCTGAAGTGTCATCAACTTCTGTCAAGAGGAATATAGAGGATATTCCTTTTATTGAGATTGTGAATGGCATGCATGATATCTTAACGCATCAGATAAGTTTGCCATCAGAAGAGTTGCTTCGGGAAACAGCAAAATTGTTTGGTTTTGCCCGTATGGGACAGAACGTGCAGCAATGTATGGAGGAAGGGCTTAACTACGGTCTTGAAATTGGGAAATTGCTGAATAGAAATGGCAGGATAATCGCTGTTACGATTTAGAAGCCGATACAATTTACCAGCTGCAAATAATATAGGATATGGGAAACGAAAATTTGCATTACCATAATAATGGTGGCTATAATCAATTGGAAAATATGGAGCCAGAAATGGCCATAGAGAAACTGCAATTGTATCTGCAGGAATTGTTTGCACAAAAAAATGATGCAGTGAAAAGGGGCTACTATGAGAAAGCTACCACAATCAGAGATGAGGAAAAAAGAATAGAAGCATTGATAGCCAGCAAAGCTGGCAAAACTGAAAACTGCCAAGTATGCCAACCATTAAACCTAAAAACAGCTATCATCCTGCAATTGACACATTGCAAAAGGAAATAGAACAATATTTTAAAAGCTTAGCTGAAAAGAATGAAACTATACGGTATCAGTTTTTGTTCAGTCCTTTCTATGAAAATGCTGATGTGCTGATTTTGGGATTTAACCCAGGAATGGGTGATAAATATTGTGCTGATGTGATGGAAAGAACAGGATTGACTTATACGAAATATGATACATACTCTACAGGAAGAGACACATTTTATGTGTTTAGAAAAGCTGGATTAGAGAACGTATTAGAAGGAAGAATAGTGAAATCGAATGTATTTCATTTAGCCACGAGGACAGCCTCACAACTATACACTACAGCCAAAAAGATTGATGAAACGCCGAAATGGTTATTTTATAAAAAGCACTATGAATGGACTCGTGAATTGATACAGAAAGTAGCCCCTAAATTAATCATCATTGAAGGCATCAGGGCGTATCGTGAAATCAAAAAAGCTATTGAGGAAAACAGGTTTGGACAAGGAATTGACTTCATTGACAAGACTGAAATATTCCAAGGGAAATTTGAAATTGGTAATAGAACTTTTGTCTTTATTGGCTATCATAGAGCCAGACATGGCATGATAAATAAAGATGGTTTTGCAGAGTTGTTGCGAGAACAGTATCTGCAGTTAAATATGCTTGAAGAAGCTACTAAGTAGGCTAAACTAAATGCCCGGTACAAATGGACTTTTGAGAATTCTTCCAATTTTGATGTGGTACTTGCCATTGCGAATGGAAAAGCCTTTGTACTCAGTTATCATTCTTTTGGAATCGGGATTATAGCCGTTGATAAACTCTATAAAATTGTACTCCTTCCGGCTGCCGTCTTTGTTGAACAAACGGGCATGCCAAAAGGGCTTTTCATCACGGTATTCTGTTTTTTTGGTGCCTGCAGCAATTTCATTGAACCAAGGCTGCTTGATGACAATGCGTAGTGAGGTTGGGAGCGATGGATAAGTTAACTTTTCAGAAGCATGCATATCATAGGGTTTCAATGTTAAACTGTTTTTCAGATACAGCGGATGTACCGGTACACCACTCAGGTTCATGCCATTTTTCCAACTAAATAAATCGTTGAGGTTGCGGAATGTCAACGCTTGCAGCCCGATGTTATCGGCATACCAATGCATGTTGGGAAACTCCTATTGTTGCTTCCAAAAAGCCACAAATGTGTCTGCGTTAGCCATGCTTTGGCGCTCCAGAACCGTGAAGAGCTTGGGGGCGTTGGTTTTTGGTGACTTTGACATGTGCAGCACGATTAAAGCGTGTCTTTTTGTAAAACAAGCAGCCGGGTATCAAAGTCGTATGAATCCTTTGCAGCACCTTCATTGAATAATTGTATTGGCCACTTGATGGTGAGGCTATCCTTCGATGAACTAAAAAAGCCATACAGCTTTGTAATGTCTTTTGAAATAAAACCAGCATTGCGGGAAAGCAGTAAGCTGTCGCCTTTGATGGATTGTTTCATATACAAATCTTGCCCTTCACCAATCATCACCAAGCCAAGGCCGTTCTTTTTGAGTTTAATGTCAAAGATGAATAAGTCGGAGCCATCACCGTTTGGATGATTGTAGGACCATGTGCCGATGTTTAATGTGTCATCCATATCTACATCCGGGTTGTTTGAACTCCAGTACAGATAGTGAACGCCAGCACTTGACACCAACTGCTGAGTTGCTTTATCAAACTTCAGTTGTGCAACACCGGTATCAGTATTGACATTGAATTGTTGTTTGGCACTATCAAAAAATCCTGAAAATTGATTTCCGATCTCGTCGTACAGTAATTCATTATCAACAGCAATCATGAAAGAATCTGAACCGTTATGCGTAATGGTAAGGTATTCCCCACAATCGGATTCCCGTACCCATATTCCTTCAATAATAGGGATAGCACTGGTCTTGGATTCATCAGCAGAAGGATTTTTAGTTGAAGAGTCAGAAAAACAGGCAGTAAGAAAGCCCAAAAGAAACAACGCAGAGATAGATTTCGATAACATGAATTTGTATTTTAATTTCTGATTCAGGTTAAAATAAGGTCTTTTTAATTCCTCTAATTCCAAAGGGCAACAGGGTTATTGAATTGCCACAAGCCGCGTTTAGCAGCTTTGGCGGTTCGTTTCAGCTCTGTCCATTTGTGGGTTTGATCAGGTGGTTTATCGTGCCAGGTGAGACCGTCAATTGAATGAACGTGTAGACTCCAATATTCCGACTACTTTACCGGTATGCTGGTACCAAGTACTGGTGGCAGCCTATAGAATCATGCTGGTTGTGAGTGTACATAATAGTGGCATGGATTGAGTATTTGTTGGTATGCAATTTAATAAAATTGGGGACGGTATAATTAACTAAGGTTAATGCAGCCAGTTAGTATAATGGTTATAGGCTGCTTTTATAGTATGTACTTTTTGCCTTGATGCGAAAAGTACCAAAAATTCCGATTGCTATCGGGACAAGGCCAACCCGAACCCTCCGGGCTCCCGATAGCTATCGGGATGGCCGTGCCTGCGCCTCCCTCTGTGTGGCGGGTTGACTGAACGTGGTGGTTTTTTTGAGGTTGGTAGGTTGGTAGGTTGGTAAGTGTGAGGGCTGGCCTGGTATTATACCCGGTATGACCAACACGCTGCGAGGGCGAAGATGGATGGTTTGATGGTACGAGCCAAGGCGTTGCATGGGTTAGCATGTACTTTTTGCCTTGATGCAAAAAGTACCAAAAAAATCAAGGCAAACCCGATGGCTCCGCCCGTTTTGCCGTGCCAGCACCTCCCTTTGTGTAGCGGGTTGACTTTTGTGGTAGTTGGTGATTTTTTGGGTTGATAAGTTTGGAGATTGGTAAGTTGGTAGGTGAATGGGCTGGCGTGGCATTATACCTGGTATGACCAAAACGTAGCCTGGGCAAAGCTGGAGCTGGCTGCTCATACTGCCCAGATTGGCCTGTGGGCAGAGAAACAACCAGTTGCACCGTGGGAGTGGCGGTAAATGCAGTAATGTAATGGTTATGGGATATTGTTGCTGTATTTGGCGCCTGTTTCGTGAGCCACGAACCAAGGCGGAGCTTATGCTGAGAATTGATTTTTACTAAGGAGTTTCCCAGCTTTTCAGCCGGTTTTCTATTTCCTCTTTCAGCCGGGGATTGTTTTGGAAAGTGTTGTTGATACAACAGAGGCGTTGAAGTGCAGCAATAGCTGCCTTTTTTGTGATTAGCTGATGCAATAGCATTTGGTCGAACAGCCATAGCATGCCATGGTATTCGATAGCTTGCCTGCCTGCATGATAGCGCACCTTTGCATCGCTGGTGAGTACCATGCCGCCGGTTTTTGAGGCCAGATAGAGCACCGTTTTGTCATTAAATGTTAGTCCATCTGGCAAAGGCAAGGCCTGAATGGATGACATGTCTTCTAAGGTTAATGCATGAATGAACAATCGTTGGCTGGATACAAATGTCCTTAAGATTTCTTGTTGCTCCGCATACAGCTCTGCAAATACGGCATCGCTGGTATGAATATCAATAGGTAGTTGGAATAACTGATGTGTGAGTGAGAGGTCGTGCAGGTCTATAAAAATACATGCATCGGTGAGTGCTATATTCATTCTACCATTTGTAACTGTTTTCTGAATGCGAGTAAAGACTGGTTATTCAATACGGCTGCTTTGTCTATTGAAATTATTTCTTCAGCCAACGCCCGCATCAATAACTGATTGAAGCGGGTAGCCTTTTCTTCACCGGTGTAAGGTGCCGGTTCAGTTTGGCGCCAGCCATGCTGATAAAACATAAATATAAACTGTTTCAGGTAACTGTCGGTAATGATGCCCAAATCGTTGGCACGGAAGGCGAGGGCCTGCATGGATATGCCGTACTGCTTTTTCAGATCGGCCAGTTCTTGCAGGTGCAGGCGATTGCGTTTGGCTCCGAATTCCATTTTGGCAGTAGACTCAGGCAATAACATAGCTGCTGCAAAGCGGTTGCACATCCGTTCTCTTTCTTTTTCGGGCAAATGGTTGATGGGCAGTAAGAGGTGGCCTAATTCGTGTAAGGCGGTAAAACGAAGCCGGTCGGGGCTATTGAGGCGCACACTATTCAGGGCAATGACTGCAATTTGCTGGTCATTCACCCAGGCTTTCATACCATCGAAGCTGTCCTCGGATTGGAGGAGTATCATTTTTACATGCTGGTCTTCCAATAGTTCGAGCACATTGTATAATGGGCCGGTACCCCAATTCCATTGGGTTCTAACGTGGTTGGCTGCAACTTCCACCTCTGCCAGCTCGTTGATTTCCGGAAAGTTGGCTAAGGGATTGATGAAAGGAGTATTCAGGCCTAATAAGGACTCCAGTTCGAGATAGCGGGACACCGCAAACCGGGTAATGGCAGTGATGCGTTCCTGCTCTTTTACCGGCAGCTTGCTGAGCTTCCTGTACTCCGGAGTGCTGAGCTCTACGGTGTGGCGTTGGAAAAAGAAATCGAGGCGTACACCCAGCACCCTACTGAGCTGCAGCAGCATTTGGGTATCGGGTATGGCTTCGCCTTTTTCGTATTTGTGGAGTGCCTGCTTTGAGATGCTGATTTGTTCGGCTTGGAGTTTATTGGCCAGATCTTGTAAAGAAAACCCATTGAGCATACGGGCTTCTTTGAAGCGCTGTGAAAATGGGGCTGACATAATGCGAGAATTGTTGTGCAAAGGTAAGGGTAAGTTGACAAATTTCGATTCACGTTTATTCCACTTCAGTATTTATGTCAGTTTTTACTAGGGTATGGATGGGAGTAGGTTGACAAAAGTTGTATATTTGACTGTCTGTCAGAATTATGGTTGTCTACTTACGGGTTGCTAATGAAATGTTAAGCCAATGTGGCAGGTTACAGTTATTGGCCCGTGATTTGGAGGGTGATTCTGAAAAAAAGAAGAAGCCCCCACTGGTTGGTCGAGAACCGGCGAGGGCGAAGGGAAGATTTATAGCATGCTAGAAACTTCCCGGAATCGGTATGAACACCGGTGCCAAAAATAAGGGAAACCCCTAAACCCCTTACGATTTGTATCCGGGGCCATTGCGGCCCATCGATTTCCTTCACAGCATGTATGACGGCTAGAATGCCCGCTACTCCGCAAAATATTGTGGGCAATTATTGTATTCACCCATTTAAATGAAAAACAATGGGATAGTATCAACTCTAACACCAAATACCCCGGCGCTGTACGGATGGTTAAAAGGGGGACTAAGAAAGTCACCAAAGTAAACGAAACGCAAAAGGGGCTAATGATATAGCCACTGTGTTTACAATACTTCGCAAATCAAAAGTTGTAATTCAGTATAGAGGTGGTGAGATATCATATCAAGGCTCTAACAGAAATGAACTAGTAACACATAAATAAAAATAAAATAATGGCAAAAGAGCATGTCAGTCACTCAGATATTGCAGAGTATGCAAAAGAAAAGGTGAATTTACCGAAGGACAAAGCCGATGAATATAGAGCCCAAGTGCAACGGTTAAGAGAGAAACTTGAGGGTTACATATCGGAGTATCCTGATTTTACTTTAAAGAAAATGATTTTATCGGGGAGCCTTGCAAAGGGAACTGCTTTAAAATCATTAAATGATATTGATGTTGCTTGTTACGTAAGCGGAGCCGAGGCACCAAAGGATGTTAAGGCTCTTATTGAGTACTTGGCAGAACGTTTACGCAAGGCATTTCCTAATTTTAAACCGGAACAGGTAAAACCTAAAACATATAGTGTAACAGTTTCATTTATTGGCAGTGGCCTCGATGTTGATGTTGTGCCTATTTTATACAGCGGGGATCCAAATTGGTACGGTGATTTAGTTAGCCAGGATGATGGTTCGTTTTTGAAAACTTGTATCCCGAGACATATTGAGTTTATCGGCAAAAGAAAGAAAAAACAAGAAGTCCACTTTTCACAGGTTATACGTTTAGCCAAACAGTGGGTATATTTTCTCAAAAGCGAGAATGAAAATTTTCGATTTAAGTCATTCATGGTTGAATTAATTATGTCGAAATTATTGGATAGCGGTAAAGATTTTTCAGATTATCCTGAAGCACTTCAGGAGTTTTTTACCTACTTAGCTAAAAGTGATTTGAAAGAACTAATTGCTTTTAATGATTATTACCCGTTATCAAGTATTGGTTCTCATTCCAGTCCTGTAAAAATTATAGATCCGGTTAACGCTGAGAACAATGCTGCTAAACAATATAATATTCAGCAAGCAAAAGCTATTGTTGAAGCAGCAATTGATGCAGGAGATGCAATTGACGCAGCTATGGCTGCTCCTACAAAAAAAGAAACAGTTTATTATTGGCAAAAAGTTTTTGGCCCTTCATTTCAAATTTAATTATCATGAGTTATAGTTATACTGTTTCACAATCATTTACCGAAACGCATGCAAAGCACATTGCATCAAAAGTTGCTACTGATTTAAAAAGAGTGCAAAGATTTTATGGTCAGCCCAGTGACTATGATATCAGTTCATATGAAAGCGAGTTAATTGAATTACTGAAGAAAGGATACCTGGGAACTGTTACTTACGGATACAAGAAGAACGACAATTGGATTACCCCTACTCTGCGATATACAGCTAAAGAATTATATGGAATGAGTTCTTCAGATGATGATCCAGGAAGAATACCTGCAAACGCAAATATTGAAGGGGCTTCATTCCATTCTTTTTTAACATACAGCTTGGCTTGGGATGGTTTATCCCAAGCTGAAAAAGATGCTTTTAAAAGAACTCTTCCTTTTCAACGAGTGTATGCTTCTGAACCTGGTATATCCGGGTATATGAGTGTAGACAAATCTTATTCTGCTGGCGGCAAATCATTAGATCGTTCAATTTTAAAAAGTTACTAAATGGAAAATTTGAAACCCAGTGCTGAGGAATTATTTGAGCAAGCGTATACTTATCCTGATACAGATATGAAAGAGAGATATTCTATGCTTATCGGTCTTGATGAGCAAAAGAATAAGTTGAAAAAAATATTAGGTCTCCTTGTCAATCCGACAGGAATTGAAGAGTGGGCCAAAAAACACCATCCTTCTGCAAAGAAAATCATCCATACTGTACTTAGGAGACCACCCCTAATTGTATTAGCGGGTGACGTAGGTGCTGGTAAAACTGAATTAGCATTAACCATAGGTGATGAAGTCGCAAGACAGGAAAAAATAAATATTACACTTTTACCAATAAGCCTGTCAGCCCGAGGTAATGGCCGTGTTGGACAAATGACGCAGTTAATAAGTACGGCATTTGAATATACAATTGAAAAAGCTAAAAAAATAAAAGGCCAATCTGGGGCTGCAAGAGGAGCCGTTATTTTATTGGTTGACGAGGCTGATGCGCTTGCACAATCCAGAGAAAATACACAAATGCATCATGAGGACAAAGCAGGAGTAAATGCTTTCATCCGGGGTATTGATAATCTTGGAAATGGTAAACTGCCAGCTGCAGTCCTAATGTGTACTAATAGAATAGGCTCTCTTGATCCTGCAATCAAAAGAAGGTCTGCAGAAGTTCTTTACTTTAACAGACCAAGTAAAGACCAAAGGCTAAATGTATTAAACGGACCATTACAAGAGTTGGGGTTTAATCTAAAAGACGTTGAAGAGATTGTGGAAATGACTGGAGAAAGCAAAGAGTTTGAATACGGTTTTACCTTTTCTGATTTAACACAAAGACTTATACCTTCTATCATTCTGGATGCATATCCTGATAAAAATGTGACCCCAACAAGGGCAAAGGAAATTGCAAAAGGCATTATACCTACTTCACCATTTAAAGAGTATTAATTATGGCAGATTGGTCATTAAAAACATTGCTTGAGGGCCTTCATGACGTTATCCATCAAAAATTGGAGACAGCTCGTAAAACAATTGTACACCCTGGATCGAAAGGCGATGCCAGTGAAAAAATATGGCTTGAAATGCTCCAGACTTATTTACCTAAAAGGTATCAAGCAGAAAAAGCCTTTGTTGTAGATAGTAATGGTGTTTTTAGCCAACAGATGGATGTAGTTGTTTTTGACAGGCAATACTCACCTTTTATTTTTGATTATGAAGGGCAGAAGATTGTACCTGCTGAGAGTGTATATGCTGTATTTGAAGCAAAACAGGCAATTAATGCAGACTATGTAAAGTATGCACAAGAGAAAGTGCAGAGTGTGAGGAATTTGCATCGCACTAGCTTGCCAATACCACATGCAGGTGGTGTTTATCCTGCCAAGCCGCCAGTGAAAATTGTAGGAGGAATTTTGACACTTGAAAGTGATTGGACACCAGCGTTCGGAAAATCTTTAGAAGATGTTTTGAAATTTGATTTAGGATGTTTGGATATTGGTTGTGTCGCTGCACACGGATACTTTTTATTTGATCTTCCTTTAAAACAATATCAGTTTTTTAATGGAGGCAAACCTGCAACAGCATTCCTGTTTCAACTTATATCTCAGCTACAATATAGTGGAACAGTTCCGATGATTGATGTGCTTTCATATTTCAAATGGTTGAATAAATAACATAATGGATAAAGCAAGTAGATATGCAGTAAAGGTGGCTTGTATTGCGGGAATCGGAAATGCATTACTAAATTTAATTCACCAATTAAATGAAATGGATAAAACTCAAGAACAGAAGTTTGATTGGGAAAGATTATTTTATGAAGGGTGTAAAGGTGCATTTGTCGGAGCAATTGCTGGATATATATATGGGTCAATCGTTGATTATGAAAATTCACTGGAGAAACCGATAAATACAGACGCATATTTGCAAGCACTTGCATCAAAAGTTAAGTTGAAAAAATCAGATAAAAAGCATCTACTTTTAAGTGAAAAAGCAAATATTCTCGTATCGGTTCTAAAAAATAACTTTGCAGATAAATTGAATGGGGAGCCAGTTCGTATAGGTTCAACCGAAAAAGGAACCGCAATAAAGGATAAATTTGATATAGATGTTTGCTTTGCATTCAAGTCTAAAAGCTTCAGTTCAACAAGAGAAATGTTTGAAAACGTTTTAGGATTTTTAGTAAGTCTAAAAGGGCAATACTCTATTGCCGATGTTAGAGATCAAAAAAAATCTATAGGTGTATATATTAAAGTTGGAATTAATGAATGCAGAGTTGACATTGTTCCATATAAACTTACTGATTCAAAAAAAAATAGCAGTTCCGGTTATTTATTTGTTAATGATAATTCTTTTTTCTCTGATAACTCTAGCTATACTAAGACAGATATTGGTCTGCTGAAGAAGAGCCTATTAACTGAGACGCAAAAGCAGATAGTTATAGTTCTTAAGCAATGGAAGAAAAGAAATGGTCTGCCTTTAAGTTCCTATTTGTTGGAGAATTTAGTTTTGGATGCATATCGATGCAACTACAATCGAATTTCCCAGACGTTTACACAGCAAGTAATTATGGTAATAAATCATATTGCTAGTTACCTTGACGTTATTGTTATAAGAAGTGTAGAAAATTCCAATAATATTCTAACTAACATTTCTGAGAAAAGCAAAAGTGAAATTATATATGCCTGCAAAGAAGTGATAAAAAAATATGAATATCAGCCAAATTCAGTTTTAAAAGAATTTTACTAAATTTAGTGTCAATTGTGGCTGTTTGGTGCGTTAATCAAGAAAGTATATTTGGGATTACACAGAAATATTGCTCTAAACGTGGGGTCGATTGCCCTGATTTGCAGTAATGCCCTTTTTGGCCCGCTAGCCGGTAAACTGGTAGGTTGTTAGGTTGATAAGTTGGCAGGTTGGTAGGGTTTGGCAAATTGCCGTTATGATAACCGGTATTATCAATATGCTGCTTGTGGAAGGCCGATGTCTTTTCGTAAACGAAATGAGGGACTTGATGCACATTTATTTTTCTGACCCTGTAGAAAAAGGAAGTACGGATACGGCTGCATGGGATTGATTGCCCGGAGAAGGGGCAGCCGTTTGGGCAGGTGGCGAAGCAATTTGCCAATAAAGCCATTTATGGTAAGACCGTGAAGGTGGATAGTACTGATACCGACCGGTACGGCCGGACGATTGGCATTGTGTGGTACGATGAGCCGACGCAAAACCTGAATGAAGCTTTCTGTTTCGCCGTGGGAGTGGCGGTATATGCAGTAATGGTTCTGGGTTTTTTTGCAGCTGTATGAGGGTCACGTTTCGTGAGCCATGAACCAAGGCTGAGTATAATTTGGAAAAAAAATTAAGAAAGTAACTTTTTTCAGACAAAATCACCGATTTTCAGCAAAGTTTCTCCTGGAACAACCTCGAACCGGGAGCGTGATGATTACAAATTGGACCCATTTTGGGACCCCTGTTCGGTATTGTTCGAAAGAGATGCCTCTTTTTCATAATAAATCAAACCGAACACAATGGAAAGGTATTTAAACAGAGGTGGGAACTCCGGCGTCGCCGGTTACAGTATCACAGCCGACAGTATCACAGTTTACTTCAATGATGGCGGGCAGTATTTGTACAACTACACCTATACAGGCCAACGTGATGTTGAGCACATGAAAGCACTAGCAGTTTCTGGAAGGGGATTAAACAGCTATATCAGTTCTGTGGTAAAAAAAAGGTATGCACGGAAAATCAGATAAAACTATGCTACCAAAAAAACTAACCTTCACAGCTATCGATTTTGAAACTGCCAACTGGCAAAAGACTAGCGCATGCCAGCTTGGACTTACTATTGTAGAAGAAGGGATCATCAAAGAAACGCTCAGTTACCTTATTAAACCCGAACCATTCTTTTTTGCCCCCAGGCATATTGCCATCCATGGTATAACCCAAGATCAGGTTCTGAACCAAAAGACTTTCGTTGAGCTTTGGCCGGAAATACAGCTACATATCGATCATAAAATACTGGTGGCACATAACATGCCATTCGATAAGTCGGTGCTACTGAGCTTATTTGAGAATTACCAAATAGAAAACAAAGTGGTCGATTATTTTTGCACCCTATATATGAGTAGACTTTACCTGCATCACCTGCCGGATCATCGTCTTCCTACGATTGTCGAACACTTGTTTAACGAAGAAATCCAACACCATAATGCTTTCGACGATGCACTTGCATCTGCTAGAATAGCTATTGAGTTAAGCAGCAGAGAGGGGGTACCCGATTTTAATGCTATGACTGCTGCATTCTACGAGCTGCCAAGGTCTGAACGCAGGGTATATAAGAAAGAACCTCCCATCACCAGTTTTGTACAGGAAGAGGCATACAATGGATGCAATCAGCTTTCAGGAGAGGAGTTTTGCTTCACAGGCGATATCACTGGATTTACTAGAGCCGATGCCTGGCAATATGTAGTCAATCACGGAGGTAGAATAAATAATAGCATGAGCAACAGAACCACAGTGCTGGTCGTAGGAGGATACAATGGTGATTTTATAGATGGTCAGATAAGTTCTAAGCATAAAAAAGCTAATGAAATGCTGCAGCTCGGGAAAAAAATACGCATCATAAGTGATGAAGATTTTTTAGAAATGACCAGAAATATTGTATAAAAAAAGGATAATGCTTATACCTTTTAATTCGATTTTAATCGACGATTTCCATGGCACGCCAACGCAAACCATATAACTCAAACACAGCCTTCGGCCGCAAAAAAATTAGGGAAGAATTTGAAGTGCGCCGATTAGAAATGACACCTGCAGAAAGAAGCAGTAATGATTTTTGGAGTACAGTTATGGTACTGGTACTCATCGTCATGATAGCTGGTTGCGCATACTGCGCCGGCGGCTCCAAAGGAATGCTCAAAGCACTATCACATTAAAACAATTCAATGCCACTCATTACAGCAGAGCAGAAAGATGTTTTCATTAAAGTAATCGCTGATAATTCTGCGCTTTACCATTTATCCAGCGTGGATTTAGTCACATTGAAAAAATACACTGGATTCAATGAAGATGCTTCTCGAGCTATGCTGGAGTATATGCAGGAAAGGGGATTGATATCTGACTACAACGATTACCGGGTGGAGCTCGCTTATGTTGTAAAAATCGACTTACATGACTTTATACAGTCCGGTGGTTTTACTATGCGTGAAGTACTGTACGATGTACAGTTGAAAAGAATGCAGCTTGAGATAGATAAATTACTTCTGGACCTAAAGCCCGATCACCTGGACACAGCAAACAAAATCGCCGGGGTCGTATCCGGAACCATGTCAGTTTTTCAAGCCTACCTTGCTGGTAGATAACTTTGCTCCACCAATCAATTAAGCGAGCTAAAACTATCCGTCATCCCGATTCCGAGCATCGGGAGAGGGATACTATCATTCAACGACCAAAATCTTTACCTCACTAGTATAAAAAGGGGCTGCCAGGACAGAGGCTTCATCATTCTGTGACTGTTCACTGCTGACAGGAAACATTACATTTACTTTCATGCTCCGCTGCTGGCGAAAGTGTTCCGCCTCTGCGGGTCGCTTTCGCCTTTGTTGGTATTCCTTTCGGAGTCGCCGTTGCGGTTCCCGATAGCTATCGGGATGGCCGTGCCTGCTCTTCCCTCTGTGTTGCGGGTTGACTTGTTGTGGTAGTTTTTTTGGGGTTGGTAGGTTGGTAGGTGTGTGGGAGTGGCCTGGCATTATACCCGGTATGACCAACACGCTGCATGGGCGAAGATGGATGGTTTGATGGTACGAGCCAAGGTGTTGCATGGGTTAGCATGTACTTTTTGCCTTGATGCAAAAAGTACCAAAAATCCCGATAGCTATCGGGACAAGGCCAACCCGATCCCTCCAGGCTCCCGATTGCTATCGGGATGGCCGTGCCTGCGCCTCCCTCTGTGTGGCGGGCTGACTTGTTGTAGTAGTTTTTTTGAGTTGGTAGGTTGGTAAGTTGGTAAGTGTGAGGGCTGGCGTGGCATTATACCCGGTATGACCAAAACGTAGCCTGGGCGAAGCTGGAGCTGGCTGCCCGTACTGCCCAGATTGGCCTGTGGGCAGATAAACAACCTGTTGCGCCGTGGGAGTGGAGGTATATGCAGTAAATGGTATGGGATGATGCCGCTGTATGAGGTGCTTGTTTCGTGAGCCACGAACCAAGGCACAGCTAAGCTACCAATTATGATGATATTGGAATTGGGACCGCTATCAGCATTTCGACAGGAGTATAAATGTCTACTTCCTTTACAGGAGTTTCAATTGAGATAATCAAACTATACCGAACTGATGTATTGTAGCGGTTCAATCTTTTGCGTGTACGGTACCAACCTGCCTTGGGAAAGATGGCTAAATAATGCCGGTCTGCCAATTCAGCACCGCTTACCGTGAGCATGTCTTTTTTGATAGATCCTTTGTTCCGGACCCTTTCTTTAATGAACCAGTCTTCACCTTTCTTATTGGCTGGCATGATTTCTTCTAGTTCATCCTCCTCTTCTAGCACGGATGCTGCCGATACTCTTCTTTGAAAATGATCAAGCGATTCTCCTGGTTTTATGAGCTTAAAGTCGAGACTGTGTGAGTGATAGGAGAAAGACCTCGCATATTGCCGGTTGCCCGGGTTGGGTTCAATAAAATAGGAGAGCGTAATGGTAATGGTTGCATTCTTTTCTGCCACTTCATGCAGCAGCACTGCTCTTGGCCAAGGTAGCTCATACAGGTGATATTCATTGTAGCGTACATTGCTTTTTCCCAGTTTGTATGGAATGATGTGTTCCTGAGCGATAAGCGTCAGAGAATTGTTAGCACTGCTAACGGCTTTCGAAATATTTGGCACACCATATCCTACCGATCGAATCAATGATCTTCGTTCATTTTCTGACAAGGTATGAATGGCCTTCCCGGCCAACATGGCTGGTGTCCATTCGGCACTATGAATGAGCAGACCTCTTATGGTCTCTGGCCATAAGTCAGGATACTGGTGCTGTAGCATAGACGCCATGTTTGCCACCATGGCAGAGGCTCCACTGGTGCCACCAAATGGAATGAAAATATTTCGGTTGAAATTCTTATCTATTGAAAGTGGGTTTAGTTGATCGTTGTGTAGTAAGTCGTTGCCATCTATTTCCTGGTTTCCCCCTTCCATTACAATGTCCGGCTTGTTGGGCCACTGGCCTTCCCATGCAGCTGAAGTGCTGTTAAATGGCGACATGCCGCCATAGGGTGCAATGGCAGCGTTAGCGCTGTTGCTCATTTTGTCCTTTTGGGTAAATGCGCCAACGGTGATAGCGTTGTAAGCCTGGCCGGGGTCTTTTACTGAAGAAATGAAATTATTGTTGGGGTATTGTTGGGGATGATTGAGCCAAACATTTCCACCGCTCACGATAAATAGCTTTTTCGGATCGCCTTCATAACTGCCACCAAAACACAATTTGTCAATAGCTGCGGCGCTGGATGTGGGTCGGCCTCCATTGTCCAAATCTTCATTAGTTATTGCCAGGCAATAGACTCTTTGATTATTTGGCCTTTCGGATAGCACTGTATTGCACCCGTCCCGATAAATGATACCATACAACTTGGCGTCATTGGCTGTGCCAGGCCGCACAATTTTAAATGACTCCACACCATGCACGATGCTGATGCGTGCCGGACTTGCCAAAGCCTCGGTCAGGTCGCCATAAAAGGCAAGGCCTGCCATACCCGTACCATGTCCACCTCTTTCCCATGAATCAGCCACACCCCAATCAGGATTCCAGGTATGTAAGTGATCTCCGGGTATCAATGGCTGTAGCAAGGGGTGCATATGATTGACGCCTGAATCCAATAGGCAGACCAGCACTTTGTCAGGGTCTCCATTTACATCAGTCCGTCTTATTAAGTCATCCAGCCATTCCTGCTTTTCGGTAAAGGTTACAGACCTGTCGGTGATGAAATCATTCAGCTGCTGTGGTTTGCGCAGTTCTGATAAGGAGTCCAGCAGGAACAAGGATCCGCTAAGCTGCCTCGCACTGGCTTTTACCAACTGCACTATATGCTCGGGAAACTCAAGTGCGCCTACTCCTAAGTCTGCTCCAGCTAACTGCAGTTGTGTTCGTAGCGTGTCTGCGTTATATGCCTGTTTGTGGAACCATACTTCCCACCAAACTACTTCGTCTTCGGTTGGAAAGGGTGCTTTTTTTGAACTTTCAGCCCAGAAAGCCGCCAGGGTGGCTAACTGAATGTCTTCAATATTGGCGATTAAGTCATTGGATGCCGGCTTGCCAGTATCCTCTCCTCTATAGCGTCCGTTTCGCTCCAAATACCTTGTTACCTGCGTAATGAAATGGGAGATGCCACCTTTCTTAAGCATTAGCAACGACCGATAGCGAAAGTTTGTTTTTGGATCATCGTTGCCATTCTGGGCCTCCCTTTTTGTGGACAGTAGCAGATAATGTGGGTCCTCCACAGTATGGATAAGGCGCTCAAAGTTTAGTTCATACCCCCAAGGAGAAACAAACTCCACATAAACTACCTCATCCCAACGGATACCATTATCCACCAGCTCATTTCGGGTGGCTTCGTCTTGTTCAAAACGATTGAGTACCTGTTGCATTTGCTGCAGCAATCGTTGGCCATGCTGCTGCCGATTGCGTACCATTACCTTAAAAGTAGAACCTGTAGGTCGAGGGTACTTGTATTCCTGAGACTGCTGAAAACGTTGGGGGAGAATGAGGTGTGGTTTCTGAAAAGAGTGGGCCATAGTTTATTGTCTTTTCTGTAATGCCTGTGTGAGGTGCGCCGTTGATATGGCGGGCAGTTCTTCAATTATCATTTCTTTGATGCCTTCTTCGCAAGCCTGTACAATTTGTGCGTGGTTAAGGCCTGTGGCCAGCCTGGCTATATCATGCAGGTCAAACCTGGCTTCTTTGGCGAAACCCTGCAGGGAGCGGCTGATCAGATTTTCAATTTCTTCGGTATCTGGTAGAGGATAAGCAATCACTTCATCAAAGCGGCGGAATAAAGCTTTATCCAGCATGTCGGGCAGGTTTGTAGCTGCAATGATGATGCTGTTGCTTTGGTCCTTCTCAATGTGGATAAGGAAGCTGTTGAGGATGCGTTTGATTTCGCCGACATCCTGCCCTTTATCGCGGTGGCTACCAATGGAGTCGAACTCATCGAAGAGGTAAACGCCACGATTATCTACCATGGCTTCAAAAATGAGGCGCAGCTTGGCAATGGATTCGCCCATGAATTTGGAAACGATACCATCGAGGCGCACAATGAATACTGGAATGCCCAGTTCACCCGCCAATGCCTGTGCTGTCATGGTTTTGCCTGTGCCGGGCGGGCCCACCAGTAGCAGCTTGCGCTTGGGCTGTAAATTGAATTGCTGCAGTTTCTCCCAATGCTTTTGCTCCTTCACCAGCTTTTGCAGCGATTGCGCAACAGGCTTGCTCAACACCATTTCTTTGAGGCGCACCTGAGGGTAGAACACATCTATTAAATCTTTCAGTTCCCGTTTGGGCTGCAGAATTGGTATGGTCTTGGCCCTGTCGGCATAAGCAACCGACCTGTAGGCTTTCGCCTTTTCAATCAGCAATTTCAGCTCATGTGCCAGGTTTGTATGCCCTTTGCGGGCTTCCATGGCAGCAATTTGCAAGGCCGATGAAAAGAAACGTTCTTCATCGCCTTCGCCAAAATAGCGGATCATGCTCTTGATTTGGTCAGATGCTGCCATACTGCGAATCTAAAAACTTGTAGGGTATAAATAATTATCAAGAATTGCCCAGATGTTAATTTCAATCATTTTCATTTATTGAAAGAGGGTAATTACGAATGATTGAGGCAGAAGATGGAAGTACGGATACGGCTGCATGGGATTGATTGCCCGGAGGGTAATATGTACTTTTTGCCTTGATGCAAAAAGTACCAAAAAAATCAAGGCAAACCCGATGGCTCCGCCCGTTTTGCCTTGCCTGCTCCTCCCTCTGTGTGGCGGGTTGACTTTTGTGATTGAGGCTGCTTTTTTGAGGTTGATAAGTTTGGAGATTGGTAAGTTGGTAGGTGTGTGGGAATGGCCTGGCATTATACCCGTTATGACCAAAACGTAGCCTGGGCGAAACTGGAGCTGGCTGCCCGTACTGCCTGGGTTGGCCTGTGGGCAGATAAACAACCTGTTGCGCCTTGGGAGTGGCGGTATATGCAGAAAGGGGATGGGATGATGCAGCTGTATTAGGGCCTTGTTTCGTGAGCCACGAAACAAGGCGATGGGATTAAAGTTAGCTTAATACTAAGTGAGTTGTCACGTTGTTAAGTAGTTAAGCAATCGTTTTTGATATAGATTCACCATAAAGTTAGCTTTTCTGCATATTTTTTTGCTAAAAAGTATAATGCACTGATTATCAATTTGAAAAAAACATGTAACCAATCTGCATTATTATATTTAATAGGACTAATGAGATATCAATCAATAATTCAATTAATTGAGATAAAAGACCCAAAAGGCTTAGAAGAATTATATCAAGCCTATGGAAGTAGATTTTATGCCTATGCGGTTCAACGGTGGCATTTAACAGAAGATGAAGCTTGGGACGTAGTTTATAAAACATTAGAAACGCTGGTATTAAAGCTTTCCAATTATCAATTTCAATCCCAGGCTCTTTTTGAAGGTTTTTTATTCAAGGTGTTAGTCAATTTTTTAAGGCAACATTTTAGGAGTAAGAGGAATAGTCATCAGGGTGAAATAGATTTTGTGGATTTGAATAATGAAAGAGAAATGCCTTACCAGATAAGTAAACAAATCAGCAAATCTGCTTTTTCTGATTATTATAAAACCGAAACAGTAGAGAATCCGGCACTCGTAATGTTAAATGAGGCATTAAGCAAATTGGAACCACATGAAAAAGATATTTTATTGTTGAGAGCACAGAATTACACTTACGATGAAATAGCCGACTTATTAGGTATTGATAACAACCAATTAAAAGTAAAGCATCATAGAGCAAAACAAAAATTACTTAATCTGATTAACGAATCACAAAACAAATAAAATGGACGCTCCCAAAAAAATAGATACTCTTGATGAAGCACTAAGAGTGATTTTCTTAGAGAGTGCCAAAGACACAGATGCAGCTGGCGTTGGAGTGCAAATATTACTATCTTCTCCGGTATCTGTAAATATGAGTGATGAAAAAAAAGCACTCATCATTCAACAATTGAATGCTGTTATTACCTCTTTATCATTTGGACAGCTATTGCAGCTGGCAATGCAAAATCTGAATACAACAGATGAAGTGGTTGCTGAAAAATCTAAGCTTCCCATTACTGTAATAGCAGATTTGAAAAACGATAGCATCTATACAAACAATGTTCCAATAGTTCTTTTCAAAGGCTTGCTTACAAATTTGAATCTTTCTTTTAAGCCCGTTGAAGAAGCTATCCGTAAAACATTTGAGATGTTGCAAAGCCAAGTTGGAATAAAGAGCAATAATTTTTCCGGCTTCAGTCCTGCTTTTCGAAAGGGATATTATACATCAAGAGAATTACTTTCAAAAAATGCTCCGAATACAGATGGTAAAGAGTTATTTGAGAATAAAGAAGCCCTTGATAAATACCTGGCAAGATTAAATGAACTGATGAATAACTAAAATGATGACAGAAAAAGTAAGTTGGTCATATTCTACAGTAAATACGCTACGGCAATGTAATAGAAAATATTACTTCGGGAGCGTACTGGCAAACTTTGGGCGTAAAGACCTTTTAAGAAGGAAAGCATATGAATTGAAGAAAATGCAAAACCTGGTAATGTGGAAAGGAACAGTAGTAGATAAGTTTATGGAAACAACAGTAATTCCTGCAATCATTGAAAAAAAAGAACTTGATTTCAACAGGTTAGGTGACGAAGCTGTGGCCTTGGCGAAAAATCAATTTGATTTTTCAAAATTTCAGATTTATACCGACCCTACTGTTACTAAAACAGAAGCAGCTAATGAGTTTTGTATCTTGGATATTCATGAGATAGGGAAAATTTATACTGAAGAAGAATTGGCACAAACATATTCGCTGATAAGAGATGCTGTATTGAATATACCAACCATCAAAATGCCTGATGGCAAATTGCTGATAGATTTTTTGAAAGAGTGTAATCTATTGTTGCCTAACGTAAGTAACTGGCAGGTTGAAGTTGAGAAGGCGAGAGTAAAACCCCAGATGGACTTAATTGCTTACCATAACTGGAAACCAGTAGTGATTGATTGGAAGCTTTCCGAAAGTTATGCCGCAGATTATTCACGTCAATTAATTATTTGTGGTATTACTGTTTATTTGAAAAGACTGGAAAAAACTGATAAGAAGCCTTATGAGTATGCAGATATAAAACTTTTTGAAGTAAATCTTCTCAAAGGAGTGGTTAAGGAGCATGTCTTTTCCGAAGAAAAGATTAACGATATGATTGATTACATCAATCTTACGAGTAAAGATATTGCATTGCTTACAGACACTCCCGATGGGGCGCCTGTAGACATTGAAGATTTTGAATTGACAGATAATGAAGGTTCTTGTAAATTTTGCAACTACCGTTCTCTATGTTCATTTTTATTGCTAAACGAAAATCAATACGATGAGAAATCATACTTTGAATTTGTACAAAATAACCAACTTGTCTGATTTGGATTTTTCTTACAAGTTGGTTGAGTTTGACCTGCCTTCTGTGGATGGCAAAGAAGATTTATACAATAAACAGTTGCAAAAAATAGCTCAAAAAGTATCTTCAGTTACCGGAGGTCCTGCTGCTATCTTGAAAAGAGACGGCAAAATGTACATTGCTATTCCTGGGGATAGAAATTTGCGGGAAATGAAGGTTGATGTAACACCTTTCAATATATCGGTAAAGATGCTGGCAGATGTTTATCATATCCAGTCATCGAGTATTACTGCAGACAATATAGATGTAGTGCAGAAATTTCTTGAATTTGAGATACGAAGACAACTGACTAATAATAACCAGCTTTGGAAGCTTAACACAAGCCAGTTCTTTTTGAAGAAACCCGTTTACAGCAGTGAAGAATCAACGATTGAAATTTTCGGAGGGTTTACCTTCAAGCTTGTGAGGCTTTCGGATGGCAATTTCTACATCTGTTTAGATTTAACTTCAAAATATATTGACAAACATTATTTGTCTCATTATGTAAACGAAACGAATGCAAATACAGTTGGAGCAAGGTTTAGGGGCAGGCGTTTCTTATATCTTAATGGGGATGATTGGTACACTACAGAAGTGGTTGGATTTGGAAAGAATATTAAAGAGCATGAGTTTAGCTTCGATGGGAAAACTCATAATGTATTCGACTACATAAGCAATAAAACAAACAACCATCAGTTCAGTGCTGTTTCCTTAGTGAAGCCAACAGATATAACAATGTTGTACAAATATCCTGGCAGGTCTATGGAACCTCATAACGGAGCTTCTTCGTTGGCTAAAATGCTATATAGCACCAATGACAATGAAGTTAAGGCTTTGCACAGGTATTCAATCAAAGACCCTTCAAGAAGATTTGATGCTATAGGGAAGAACATCAACAGGTATTTCCAGAATATCACTTTCAACAGAAAGCCATTGAATATTACTGCCAGTCCAGTTGTTGAACAGGTTAGAAACTTTCCAATGCCTGAACTAAAATACAACAATGATAGAATATTAAAAGTTGGTCATTACTCAACTGGTGCAAGTGCTCCACTAAGAGAATTTGGTTTTGAAAGAAAACAAAATATCATTGAAAACGGGGTATTAAACAAATCGACTTTCGATGAACAATTTTTGATAGTTCCTGATTATCTCAATAAAGAATTGGTAGAGGCTTTTAAGAAAAATGCAGAATGGCAAATCAAAAAATTAGCTCCTGCCTTTGTGAGTTTCAAAGTTATCAGGTATAAAGTAAGAGAAAATCAGGCGGCTACTTATCAGATCCAGGAGATAGAAAAAGTATTGCATCAACAAAATGCTTTAAGTGGATTTGCATTATTCCTACTTCCTGATATCTCTTTCGATTCAAGAAGGCATATAAAAAACTTTCACGACTGCCTGAAAAGTAAATTTTATCCGGGGCTGAAAGTGCAATGTGCTTCTGCATCGAAAATAAAATCATTTTTTATGCCCTTTACTTCTAATAGTAGTAGGGTAATGGAGTACAAAGTGCCGGAAGACAAAAAGCCACGATTCAGGTCTTACCTGTTTAACTTGGTAATGGAGCATTTGATTGTTAACCGGAAATGGGCTTTTGCTTTATCCAAAAACCTTCACTACGATATTTATATTGGAGTGGATGTGCACGAAAGATATGCCGGCTTTACGTTTTTCTTTAAAAATGGAGAACACATCTTTTTCTTTCCTGAACAGGTAGCTAAAAAGAACAAGTCGCAAAGGACGGAAAAACTAAAAGCAGGGCTACTATATAAAATGATTTATGAGAAACTGAAACTATTTATCCCTAAGTATGCAGCCAATCCTAATGGTATAGTTATAGTAAGGGATGGCAGAAGTTTCGGTGAGGAAGAAAAAGCATTAAGTAGTGTTATAGAATCATTGGCAAGTGATGGCATTGTTAGTAAGGCTACTTTGAAATCCGGAGTGATCGATTTGCATAAGCAAAGTGCAGTCCCCCTACGTGTTGCTTCTCAAACAAACAGTTACAATAATTTGGAAAACCCGATAGCCGGAGCATACAAATTGTTTGAAACTACAGAGGGCTTTATTTATAATACAGGTTTTCCATTTCAGATACCTGGCACTGCTAAGCCTTTACACCTGTCATTAAAAGCAGGAGATGTAGAATTTTTAAAAGTCATGGAAGATGTTTTCTGCCAGAGTATGATGGCATTTTCTGCACCCGACAGAAGCAACTCATTGCCTGTTACAATTAAACTGATAGATACCTTACTAGAACCGCTGGCTGCTACCGTTGAAGTCATTGAGGAAGAAGAGGAATTTGAAGAAACAACAATTGATAACTAATTAAAATAAATTTTATGAGCGACATAAGTGTTCTATCCAATCAGTATGAGCAATTAGTTGCCACATCTGATAAGGTCAATAATTCTGTAATAGCTTTTAAAAAGAAAAGTTTACTGGACGATGCTGCAACTAAAGCTAAATATCCCAAATTGAGCATATCAACAGAGGAACTTGCAACAGCAAAGCAAATCCTTTTACTGTTTTTGGAAAATATCATAAAGCTAATAGAAAATGATTCCTTAGAATCAGATTTTATTCCTGCGATAATTTTAGATGATTATAAAACTCGGTTGTCATTCAAACCATATCTGAAGGATGATTTGAAAAAACTTATCAGTGAGTTAAAACAGAATCAGCAGGTTACCGAAGATGATATTGAAGTATTGGATAGCATTTTGTCAATTTTGGATAATGAAAGAAGCATTCTATTTAGAAAATTAAGAACAGCAAGAGGATGATTTCATTTGTAAAAGGAATTTTTTATGACCAATCTAACCGGGTAACAAAAATGTTATCCGACCTTGCTTCTCCCCAAATAAATGGGGAGATAGATAGGGCTTTTCTGGACAAGACAATCCAAATGCTTGAGGATTTAAATGCAGAAATTCAAATCCTCGCCAATTCCGGTGACCTTGATATAGATGCATTGGCTCCGTACAATATTATCCGTTATAACACTTTTCATGAGAGGTTATTGACTATTGAATTGTTTCGCTATCTGGTGATAATTAATTATGGAAGCCCTGAAGAATATTTTAAAAAGAAAATCAGCCGCATTTATACAGAAGTAAACTGTATGCAGAAGCAACCGATTGTTACCACAATCAGCAATTCCCAAGATTATTATTGGGCGCTTCCATCGTATGATGTAATTGCCGTGCCTAAAGGCGAACAAAGAAATTTGCTAAATCTGCCGGACTTGTACCATGAAATGGGACATTTGGTTTACAATCAGCATGAAGTTTATTTAAAAGGAGGAATAGAACCCGTAATCAATCAGTATTATAATGATGAAATGCAACGGGTGCTTACCGAGCAGAGAGATCCAAAGTTGATTCCATTTTTTCGGGAGAAAAATCAAAGATGGATTAGTGGATGGATAATGGAATTTACATGCGATTTTATAGCAACCTATTTGGTTGGTCCGGCTTATGCCTGGACAAATATGAAACTGACTACACTAAGCAGCAGCAACGACAGAGTTTATAAAGACATACCAAGCCATCCATCAGATGAGGCAAGGATGAGAGGCATATTTTATATACTTGAACAAATGGGGCATAATGCAGAAGTAACACAGCTAAAAAGTAGTTGGCAGGATTTTTTAACGGCTACAAATAACCCCATCCCCGCAAATTATAATTATATCTTCCCTCAACGCATTATTGAGCACTTGGCAAATAATGTTTTATCAGGATGTCAGGCAATAGGTCTTATAGCATATAATGAGCAGATTAGAAAATTCGGAAAGCCCATTTCCAAAATACTAAATGATGCTTGGTATGAATTATTTAGAAATCCTGCTGGCTTTAAAGGATGGGAAGAAGAAAGAATTTCTGAAATTAATGGGTTGATCGAAAGAAGGTAAGTGATAGTTTAAGTAACCTTATTATAGTGAGTATTAGATAGAGTATAGAAGATATATTTTTATATTAATTTCTATTCTTAATGAATTATGATACTGAAGTGATTCATGTAGTTCTTTGGTGTTGTGTTTTTTCAGTTGAACCAATTAAATATTTGATTTATAAACTATATAAAATTAGGAAAAACATTTAAATCAAAGGATAAAAACGAAATACTGTACTTAAGCACAAGCATAACGTTTAAATTTACATTTAAGCTATTTACTGTGACTTATATTTATTTGTCAAAGTCGCAATTTGAATAATATAAAAAATAAAAGTTGTGGCCTTTCGTTGTTAAAAGCGAAGACCACAACTTTTTTGAAGTAGGATGCATTAAGTCACTTAGGAACTGTCTAATTCAATTATTTTTTCCCTTATTTTTTGCTTGTGTAAGGGCAGAAGCTGCTACACTTTTGACAGTTTTTGATGTACTAGGATTACTTAACAACTTTGCGGCTTTCGATGCAACAGATTTCGATGTTGACTCATTTTTTTGTTTGCTCATGGGATTTAGGATTTGTGAGAAATAATGATAACACTAAAATACTATTAAAGTTAGTTTTTAAAAGAACTAGGTGAATAGATTTTTTTGGCATTCTGCCATAAAGTTTTAAAATGAATTGCATCAACTTTCTTCTATTTGTCTCTTTAAAAGACGAATCTTTTCAAGACTTTCTAAGTAGAGTTTATAATAATAATCTCTTTGTTCTACTGCTTCATCAATGCTAGATGGCTTAGCAAGACCATTGTGAATTTCAACCTTTTGTTGTGATACTCCACTTATAGAATAAATATCTGCTGATTTTAAAACTTTCGCATAACGCAACAGTACCTTTTCTGATAATATTTCTTTTTTGAAATGGTCATAGATAGTTGAACGGGACTTATAGTGTAACAATTTTGCAATTTCATCTATTGTCTTCCCTGAGTTGGCTATTTCCTTTTGTATGATTTTACCTTGGTGCATGGTTTATTGAACTTTGTTCAAGCACTGTAAAGAAATATCCGAATGTGTTCAATAAAATGTACGAAAAAATGTATAAAATGGAATTTTTGTGTATTATAATGTTCAGAAGTGTATGATTAAGTTTGACGTATTATATTTGATAAGCTATTAGCTACTTTCGCTTTTACAAAAAGTATTGAAGCTATTCGCTTTAAGTCTCGTTCTGAAACCTAGGAAATTTCAACGCACCGAGGCGATAAGTGAAGAGCTCACGTTACGGCGTGGGCTCCCTTATCCGGTGCAAGGCTTTCCTAGGGCCTCAGAGCGGTAAGTGGAGTTCCACGCCTACTTTTTTGGGTGTTGTCTCCATGGGTTATTTACTCACACAACCAACTGTTGTTATGGAGAAACGGTACCAACACCTGGCCCTGCATTTATTGCAAACGCTTTTTGCGAAGAAGCCGAAGAATCCGATTTAGTTGATTGTTGATGGTTTGTGGTCCCGATAGCTATTGGGATCGGCTTTGCAAACTGTGGTTCGACGAGCTCACCACAGCAGAGCTTACCACTGCAGAGGGTGGTTCGAGTCTGTGGTTCGACAAGCTCACCACAGCAGTAATCACCACAGCAGTAATGTAGCAGACAGCTACTGGATTATCATCCATGCTTCGACTAGCTCAGCATGGCATTACGTATAGCAGGCCTATCGTGGGGGCCTGGGGGCTGTCTGTTGTCGGTTATCCTTTCATTTTTTATCCGGAGCCCCACGGTTCCGACAAAACATTTTATGATGATGCGCATACGTGTGTATGGCTTGGTGGCCATGCTATGGCTGTGGGGGAGTGCCATGGGGCAGCCTCTTATGAAATCCTTAAAGGGTCAAATTGTTCATGCGGTTACCCAAAGCCCGGTGGCTGGTGCCAGTGTATTGGTGTTGCCAACGGGTGCTATGGTGGTGAGTGATGAGCAAGGTGTGTTTGGTTTTCTTCAGGTCCCTCAAGATGCCGTGTTGCAGGTGAGTGCCGTTGGTTTTCGAACAGCAACCGTGGCGGTGAATGGCAGGGATTCGATACAAGTACTGCTGGAGCCTGTAGTGGCTGCCTTGGATGAAGCCATTGTGATTGGCTATGGCAAAACCAGCCGCCGTTTGAGCACAGGAAGTGTGGGGAAGGTAGACGCGGCGACGATTGAACGGCAACCGGTGACCAATGTATTGGCGGCACTACAAGGCAGGGTTGCTGGGCTTTGGGTGGAGCAAAGCAATGGGTTGCCCGGTTCGAACTTCAATGTAGAAATCAGGGGGCGCAATTCTATCGGTGGAGGTAC
Organism: Bacteroidota bacterium; assembly: GCA_020161435.1. Lineage (GTDB taxonomy): Bacteria > Bacteroidota > Bacteroidia > Chitinophagales > Chitinophagaceae > Phnomibacter. The sequence continues at coordinate 94,629 of JAIUNV010000007.1, forward strand.
CAGGCCATTGTTTGTTGTAGATGGTGTGCCATGGATGCAGAATGTAAACCCGGGTTCATTGGCTACGGGTTTGGCGCCGAATCCGCTGAACAGTTTGAACCCTGCTGATATAGAGCGGGTGGAGATATTGAAGGATGCAGATGCCACAGCGATTTATGGTGCTGCAGCAGCCAATGGTGTGGTGTTGATTACGACGAAGAAAGGGGGGCAGGGAGCCAGTAGCTTTAGTGTCAATTTTTTCAGCGGTGCGGGTGTAGTGACAAGGGGGACACCCCAATTGGCCACAGCCTCTTATCTGGCGATGCGTCGTATTGCATTTGCCTTGGATGGTGTAAACCCGAGTGTATCTACCGCGCCGGATTTGTTGTTGTGGGACAGTACCCGCTATACAGATTGGGCAGGGGAGCTCACCGGCGGTGCGGCATCGCTGGTGAACCTGCAGGGCAGTTTGCGGACAGGTAGTAAAACGTTGCAGGTATTGTTGAGCGGGCAGTATCAATCTCAAACAACGGTGTTTCCACAGACGCAGCCGACCACGAGGGGCTCTGGCATGCTGAGTGTGGTATACCGGGGATTGAAAGACCGGTTGGGGGCTACGTTGCAGCTGAATTATGGGATATTCAATATCCGGACGCCGGTGTTTGATTTGGCCAATTTCATGTATTTGCCGCCGAACGCACCGGCTGCCTATGACAGTACGGGGAAACTGACCTGGACCAACTGGACAGGAGCGGACAACCCGATGGCCCAGTTGGAGCGGCGGTTTGAGCACCGCAATGCCACGCTGAACAGCAATCTGGTATTGGATTACCGGTTGCTGCCGGGTTTGGTACTCAAAGCCACCGTAGGGTATAACGATGCATTGACGGAGGAGTACCGGTCTTTTCCTATCAGCAGTAAGCGGCCTGCAGCGGGCCTAACGGCAGAGGCCAGTTATTTTGATTACAGCCAGCGTAACTGGATAGCGGAGCCTTATTTGGTGTACAATGTAAAAAAGGGTCGTTGGAAGGCCGAATGGACGCTGGGAGCCAGTTGGCAGGAGCGGCTTTATCAATCGACCAGCATCAATGGAACACAGTATACAACGGATGCGTTGCTGCGGAATGCGGCCGCTGCAGGGCAGTTGTCGGTAGTGAGTGGTTATAGTCAGTACCGGTATCAATCTTATTTTGGCCGATTGAGCACCCATTGGGCAAACCGGTACCTGCTGAATCTGAGTGTTCGGCAGGATTACTCCTCCCGATTTGGACCGGCGAACCGGCGGGCCTTGTTTGCAGCTGTTGGGGCTGGTTGGGTATTATCGGAGGAGCAATGGTGGAAGCGACGTGTACCGTGGGCGTCATTTATGAAGTTGCGGGGCAGTTATGGTAGTACGGGCAATGATCAGATTGGTGATTATGCTTTTTTGGATGCCTGGGGCGTTCCTTTTGCTGGCCGCTATCAAAACAATCTGAGTTTGGTGCCGCAGTCGTTGTTCAATCCGTATTTGCAGTGGGAGCGTAACCGGAAGTTGGAATTGGCGATGGAAGGTGGGTGGTGTCAAAACCGGCTGATGCTGACTGTGGCCTGGTATCGCAACAGGTGTGATAATCAACTGACGGGTTATGCGTTGCCCACACAAACCGGGTTTTCGAGTATTGCAGACAATCTGGATGCTGCCATTGAAAACAGTGGCTGGGAAATTGACTTGCAGGGCACTGCTGTTATGCAGAAGGATTGGAAATGGCAAATGGGTTTGAACCTTACGTTGCCCCAGAGCCAGTTGCTGTCTTATCCGGACATAGAGCAAACGCTCAACAGATTTGTGTATCAGGTGGGGGCACCGTTGGATATACGGTTTGGCTATCAGTATGAGGGCGTGGACCCGCAGACAGGGCTGTATCGATTTACGGATCAGAACGGTGACGGGCGATTGTCGAGCACGAATGATTATGTGCCGGTAGGCCGCATTGGGCGTCGGGCATTTGGTGGTATCAACCAACAGTTGCAATGGAAGGGCTGGCAACTGGACTTGTTTTTTCAGTTTGTACAGCAAACGGCGAGAGCTTGGTTTGCCAGTATGCCAGTGGCAACAGGTTCGTTGGGCAACCAGCCTGCTTGGGTGAAAACTGGCGCTTGGTCGGGTGCCGGTGATAACAGTGCCTTGCAGCGGTATACGACAAGGGCGGGGGCTGCCACAACCGCCTACCGCAATTTGCAGAATTCATCAGCAGCCATTGTGGATGCCAATTACATACGCCTGAAGAATGTATCGGTATCGTGGACGATACCGGAAGCATGGAGAGCCCGGCTGCGGTTGAAAGAAGCCCGGTTGTATGTGCAGGCGCAAAACATGATTACCTGGACTGACTATGAAGGTGGGGACCCCGAAACGGCCAATTTGCGCAGCCTTGCGCCGTTGCGGATGATAACCGGCGGCATTTTCATTACACTTTAAAAGAATCAGCATGACAAATAACAATAGGATTTCAATAAAGGGCATCAGTATATGCTTGTTGCTGTTGATGTCGGCATTGGGGTGCCAGCGTTTTATAGAAGTGAAAGAACCTGCCCAGCAGGTAACAGCTGGCGCTGTATTTAGTGATGACATGAATGCTACAGCTGCTATCAATGGGATTTACAGCCAGATGATTGGCGGTTCATCCAGTTTCAGTAGCTGGATGACGACTGTTTTGGCAGGGGCGGCGGCAGATGAATTATTGCGTTTTAATGCCAGTGTAGAAGAGCAGGAGCTTGTGACCAATGCCATAACGCCGGACAACAATCTGGTCAGTATTCTTTGGACGTCGGCTTACAGAACAATTTATCAATGCAATGCTGCCATCGAAGGGTTGGGGCGACCCAGTGCGGTGAGTATGCCGGTCAGGAATCAGTTGTTGGGAGAGGCGCATTTTGTCAGAGCCTTTTGCTATAGTTATCTGGTGCAATCATTTGGTGATGTGCCTTTGGTGTTGACGACGGACTGGGCCAGTAATCAGGGACTGAGCAGAAATGCAGTAGCAGAAGTGTATGAACGCATTTTATCGGATTTGCAAAAAGCGGGTTCGTTGATGTCTGTGAGTTATCCATCGGCCATGAAAGGACGGCCTAATAAGTGGTCAGCCGTTGCTTTCAGCGCAAGGATTTTGCTGCTATTGGGGCGTTGGGAAGAGGCCGCTCTGGCTGCTACTGAAGTGCTTGACAAGGGCGGGTATCTGCCGCTGCCCAGCTTGCCACAGGTGTATTTGGCGAATAGCCGGGAAGCTATCTGGCAACTGGTGCCAGATGCGGTGAATTATGGGTATGTACCAGAGTTGCGGATGCCTCCATTTTATACAGCGAATGTGCCGGGATATTATTTGCGGCCAGACCTCATGATGGCATTTGAGCCGGGTGACAGGCGGAGGAGTGCCTGGGTAGACAGTGTGCAGTATCTGGGTACCAGATACTACTATCCGGGGAAGTACAAGAGCCTGAGTGGCAATACAGAATACTATGTGGTATTGAGAGCTGCAGAGTTATTGTTGATACGTGCAGATGCGAGGGCAAATATGGGCTATATAGCTGAAGGGATGCAGGATGTAAATGCGGTCCGCCTCCGGGCACAATTGCCTATACTGTCCGGAGCAATGAGTAAGGATGAGTTGTTGGCGGCAGTGTATCGGGAGCGTAGAGTGGAGTTGTTTGCAGAATGGGGACATCGTTGGTACGATCTGAAAAGAACGGGCAGGGCAACGCAGGTATTAGGGAGGTTAAAGCCTGATAGCTGGCAGCCACATGATACCCTTTGGCCGATTCACTCGGGGCAGCTGGTGTTGAACCCTGCGCTCCGGCAAAACGAAGGGTATTGATACGAATATTCAGCAGGCAGGAAATGCCTGTGGCAGATTTTTTCAGGGGTTTGTACAGGAGGGTGGGTAGGTGGGGTATTTAAAACTTAAAATCATGAAAAAAAGTTTTATAAGCACAATCGGATTGTGGTTGTATATGACATCAGTAGCACAGCCAGTGTTGACGATAGGTGACCAATGGAAACCAGTATCGCTGGGGCCTTTGGCCAGTGTAGCTGTAACGCAATTGACACCTGCTATGTATGCCGATAAGTTGTTGATTGTAGATTTTTGGGCGACCTGGTGTGGCACCTGTGTTGCCAGTATGCCGAAAGTAGCGGCTTTACAGCAGCGTTTTGGTGATAGTGTACAGTTTGTGTATGTGACTGTTCAGGACAGGAAGGTTGTGGATGCCTTTTTAGATAAGCGGCCATCCTTGCGTTCGTTAGGATTGCCAATTGTGACAGGAGATACAATGTTGATAAGGCAATTTCCATGTGTGAGTGTGCCGCATGTGGTTTGGATTGGCGCAGACAAACATGTAAAGGCAATAACCGGAGGGGAGTATCTGACCGAGGCTACAATTGCTGCTATGCTACAAAGAAAAGTGGTGCAATTACCGTTGAAAGAAGATGTGTTGGTTTTTGATTACGAACAACCCTGGAGTTTGGATAGTACTATACAAAGCCAGCTGATACAAAAGGGGCTATTGTTGAAAGAAGAACGGTCGCTGAAAAGCCGATCGGGTTTTAATGCTGTTCAGCCCGGCATGAAGCGTTATTATTCAACCAATAACTGGTTGGTGAGTTTGTATGCAGATGCGTATTCGTTGCGGACCGGTTTATCTGCGCATGAACTGTATAGCAGGTTGAATGGAGAGGAAGAATTGAAAGAACGGATACTTGAGACGAGGTTGCCAGAGGATGAAAGGGGGACCTATAGTTATGAGGGCATGATACGGGCCGGAAAGGATGAGCTTTCAGACAGGGCGGAGTTACTTCAATTGTTGCAAGGAGATTTGGACAAGTATTTGGGTATACGCACATGGGTGAAAGTAGACTCAGTACTGTGTTGGGTCATCCGGCCAGTTCATGCAAGATTGGAGCCAACGAAGGAAATGAAGGGCATTGTGTATGGGCTTGCTGAGAAGCAACTTAACAATCAGTCGGGGAAAGCGGTTGCCAATGCAGTTTATATGAGTAGTGACAAAAAGACTCCTGTTTTGTACGATGGGGCTGCCGGAGATGTACATCGATTGACTTTACCCTTGCACTATACAGATTTGGAAGAGGCTGCCCGGCATTTGGAAGCACAAGGTTATAGTATGCGACAGGAATGGCGGTTGTTGCAAACAATTGCAGTCGACAAAAGATAACAGGCAACCCTGTTGGGGTTGCCTGTAGGAAATCAGGGTTTTTGCAGCGTTGCATCGTAGTATGCAGGACTACTGATGTCTACGCCAGCTTTGATGGTGTAGGTTCCATCATTGTTATCGATGACTTCACTGGCAGAGGGATTGGCGGCATCAAAAGTGAGGGCTCTTGAGCAGAGGTTTGAGCCTGTGTTGGGGCAGCCAAAGGGGTTTGAGCCCGCCTGACCATTGGATTCATCGATTGGGTTACCATCTTCATCTACCTGAAACCAAACGAGAACAGGCGTAAGCGATGCTTTCTGATCAATGGTTGGTTTGCTGAAAGCGAAAATGGCGATGGCCATGAGGAGCAATGCCGGGATGGCCAAGAAAAGGGATTTGTTTTTCATGATGTGTTGGTTTGGGGGTGGCTATGCTTTTGCTGGTAGGGCTTAAGAATGGTCCACCCCATTTTTTGAACATTGCCTACTGTTTTCTACAGGTGTTCGGCTATGCCTGGGTTCGGTCACCCACGGGGCTTTATGTGACCGGGTGTGCGGAGATGGGCCTACTTTTTTCTACAGGTGTTCGGCGGAGCCTGGTATGCGCATACTTATTGAATGGTCATGGTGCAGGGGGTGCAGGAGCAGCGGATGGAAGGTTCGCCGAGTTCGGATAATTCGATGATGATTTGGCAGGCGCAGAAGTTGCTGTCGCAGCGATAGCTGGTATAGACGAGTTGGCCTTCCGTGTTGTAATAGCTTTCGATGACCAGGGTAGCTGTGGCTTGCTGCTCATTGGTATAGGTGATGTGCGTGTAGGTGTGGTTGTTGTACTGGTAGGACTGCAGTTGTTGAATGTTTTGTGGCAGGAGTTTTTGCTGTGGTGCTTTTGCCGCGAGGATGTGGATGACTTCTTCTTGGGTGATGATTGGCGCTGCTGTGGGGTGTAAAGGCATTTTGGAACAGGCCACACTACAGATAACGAATAGCAACAGGGGTAGTAGATACTTGTGCATAAGGATTTGTGTTTTTAGTGAAGGAATAAGCGTACAAAGTTTTGCCTGTTGGATGGGTTGTGCAACCGGCTGTCGGCCGATTTGCAGGAATTGCCGGCAGATGGTACATATGAACCTGTATTTGGTCTATATGAACCGGGATTTGGTTTGTTTTGGGTTTGTTGTTTTTGGTTTGGGGTTTGGGGTTGGTTATGAGGAATTAGGTTTTAGTAGTTAGGGATTAGGGAGGAGAGGGGGATTGGTAATTAGGGAATGGTAATTAGGTGTTAGTAGTTAGTGATTGGGAGTGGGTTGAAGGGGGTAGTTGATGGTGCCTGTTGATTTGAGCCGGTATTTGGTATATATGAGCCGGAATTCGGTATTGCATAGCTGATAGGGGCTTTCTACTTTAGTGACATCGTATTGTTCACCAGAGAAAGCACTGCTCTATGCGTATTGTACTGTTGTTGTTGCTTCCATTATTGGGCTGTTCAGAAGTACGGTCGGCGGATACGACTGTGCTGGTGGATAGGGTGATGCTGGTGATGCCGGGCATACGGGAGGCGCAGTTGGTACCACAGGAGCGGCGGTTGCAGCTATATGAGGGTCTATTGCAGGTATTGGTGAGTGGGAGTCCGCTACAGGTGTTTGGCAGTGTGCAACTGTGGGGGGATGTCAGGAAAGGCTACTGGCTGCGGCCAGTGGAGTTGGGGATTGGAGACAGCCTGCAGGCGCCACAGCAATGGCGGAGGGTGCCTGTAGGGCAATTGGCATTGGATACATTGTTGCCATTGGGGGCTTCTCTATCCATTTGGATCCGATTGCCAGCGGATGGCAGGGCCTGGCCGCTGCTGAGGGTGATGCGGCCGGATATTGCACCCCGGGTGGGCGGATATCAGGTGAAGCTGGAAGCAGATACGCTAGGGTTGGCGATGCGGGCCATGCAGGTGATGCAGGGCAACGGGCACCGGCTGGCGTGGCGGGAGGGAAAACCCATGCTGATGGATGGTCAGGTGGCGGAGTTGTATGTGCTGCCAGCGAAAGGTATTGAGGACAGCAGTTTGGTATACAGGTTGCTGGATAACACTGATGATATTGGTACCAGCGGACATATTGTACAGGACTGGCAGGCAACAGGGCATTTACTACGGTTGCCAGCATTGCCAGCGGGCAAGGAGTATGTGCTGCAGGTACGCTATAAAAGTATGCAAGCAATGAGCAGTTTACAGATAACAGTGTCGAGGTACTGGTATCAGCAACCCCTTTGGGTGGGGATGGTGGTACTGGTGCTTTGTGCATTGGTGGTGTACGGGATGAATGTGCGGTACCGAAAGCGGCTGCGACAGGTAGAAGAGCACAAGGCAGCGATGCAGGAACAGTTGCGTCGGTTGCAATTGCAGCTCAATCCGCATTTTTTATACAATGCCCTTAGTTCGATAGCCGGGCTGGTGGGGAGCCAGCAATACAGTGCTGCGAACACCTATCTCTCTCAGTTTGGGGAATTGCTGCGGCAAACCATTGAAAGCAGTAAGGGAGACCGGCCGTTTACGCTGGCGCAGGAGTTGGGAATGATGGAGAAGTATTGCCGGCTGGAGCAGTTGCGGTTTGGTTTCCGGTATTCGATTGAGGTAGATGATTGTTTGGACAGCGAGTCATTGCAGTTGCCTGCCATGCTGATACAGCCCTTAGTGGAGAATGCCATCCGGCATGGTGTACAGGGGTTGAGGGAAGCAGGGTTTATCAGGATTGTGTATGCCCGGGAGGGGCAGGATTTGGTGCTTTCTGTATCGGATAACGGACCGGGCTTGGCGTACAAGGCCACGGAAGGAGGCACGGGCACGGGGCTGGCGTTGACCCGGTTGCGGATTCAGTATTTACAGGATTTGACAGGCGGGCCACCCATCGTGTTTACGCTTGAACGGCTGGGCAGTGAGACCGTAGCGAAGATTCGGTTTACCGATTGGATTGAGCTATAACGACATCCTATTGATGTTGTATGTATAACCCATTGAACCATGAAGACGATTGTTGTTGAAGATGAGCAGCATGCCCGTGAGCATCTCTGCCAGTTGTTGCGGCATCATTTTCCATGGCTGGAGTTGTGTGGTGCTGCTGGCAATGTGACAGATGCAAAGGCATTGATTGTGCAGCATCAGCCAGCATTGTTGTTGCTGGATATCCGTTTGGGCAATGCGACGGCTTTTGATTTGCTGGATGCATTGGGTCAGTTTTCTTGTCAGGTTATTTTTATTACCGCCTATAATGAATATGCCATCCGGGCATTCCGGATAGCGGCGGTGGATTATTTGCTGAAGCCCTTGCAGACAGCCGAGCTGACGGAAGCCCTATACCGTGCAAAGGAACGGTATGAAGGAGCGTTGGGTAAACCCATGCTGCAGGAGTTGTCGGCCATTGTGCGGGAGCTGCAGCAACAGCAGCGGATGATTACGCTTGCTGACCGGCAGGAGTATGTACGGGTGTCGGTGTCTGAGATTGAGTATTGTTTTTCTTCGAATGGCTGTGTACAGGTACATTTTGTGCAGCAGGAAAAGCTGGTGGTGGCCAAGGAGCTCCGGGAGTTGGAAATGCTGCTGGAGCCATCCGGTTTTATCCGTTGCCATCAATCGTATCTGGTGAATGAGCGACGGGTACGCAGTATCAAGCGGGAAGAAGGGCGTACGTATCTGATTTTAGTGGACGGCATCCGGATTCCGGTGTCGCGTTCCAGCACTTCCTGGGTAAGGATGCGGCTGGGTTTGTAGTGTTCTACTGGCTGACTGTGGTTGCGGTCGGCGATTGTTTCGATACTGGCGGCATCGTTGATGCTGCACATTTATGCCAAAGCGATCTGGCTGGGTAGCTGTTGGCGATTGAACAAATCCCTTTACCCTTTTATGGCTGGTTGGTGCTGCTGCCGGGGCTGCTGCTGCTGGTGTATGCCGGTGTGTACAGTGGTTGTGGTGGTGTGTGCTGTATTGTTTCACCAAAACAAATGCTATGCAAAAGCAAGGACATCGTATGCCCTTACGGGTGGTGATTTATGCCAAGGACATTCAGTTGATAACGGGGAAGAAGGAGCGGAGTGCCCGGCGGCTGCTGGAGGCGGTGCGGCGGCATTATGGGAAGCGGCGAAATGCGTTGGTGACGGTGCGGGAGTTTTGTATGTATACGGGATTGGCGGAGGAGGAGGTGAGGGACGTGTTGGTGGGGTAAAGTGTTGTTGTTGGGAGGTTGGCAGGTTTTTAGTTTTTGGTTTTTAGATTGGGGTTGGAGGGGAGGTGGTTGGTGGGTTGTGGTTGATGGTTGGAAGGTTTGTTGTTTTGGGTTTTTGGTTTTGGGTTGGAATGTTTTTAGTTTTTAGTTTTTGGTTTGGGGTTGGGGGGGGGGAGGTGGTTGGTGGTTGATAGTTTATGGTTGGTAGGTGGTTAGGTGGTAGTTGTTTTGTGGGACAAGAAACAAGGTAGGGCAAAGAAAAAACCCGGCCGGAGCCGGGTTTGGGGGTTGATGCGGGCATGTGGTTTATGCAGGGGGTGTTTTGTTTTGCCGGATCCATTGTTCGATGCGCCGGGTGAGCCATTTCAACAAACAGGAGGCCAGGAAGCTGGTGCAGGCGCCTACTGCGGCCATGGCGGCAGTATAGGCAAGGTCTTTGGCGGGGATGTTGATGAGGATGGCGACGAGGGTACCTACGATGGTGCCCGACAGGTTTTGTGCATCGTGCACATGCGGTTTGGCATCATTCCACATCTTCAATGGTGTTTGAAGGTTGTGGCTGGCTTTCTTCGCGGGTAGTGAGCTGGCTGACGGCTGAGGCAATGCTGCCGGCGACAGTGAGGTAACCGGCGATGCTGGTGACTGCAGCGGGCAGGGCAATGGGAGCGGTGGCGATGGCACCGGCGATGCCTGCTACTACGAGCCCGATGTTGCGGAGCTTTTTGAAGAAAGGCGGGGTGGGTTTGCGCATTCTGCGCATGACTTGTTTCATGGTGTGTGGTTTTTGGTGTGTGTGAGAAGGAGTGAGATAAAAACAAGTGTGGTTGACGGCGGTTTATTCGCCGCTGATGTCAATAACGCTGAGGCAGTTGAAGGCCCCGTTTTTGAGGCTGTACTGAGCGTCGTTGACCATTTGGTAGAACTCCAGTCCGAAGAGCAGCAGCAGTGGTTTGGTGCTGGCTGCGGTGATGGTACAGTTGAGGGTGATTTCGGCGGTATCGGCGCCGCTCAGGGGCAGGTGGGTGGTACCTGTGTTGGCGGCGTCGTAGGTGTTGCCTTCGAAATCGATGGCGGCGCCACCGGCGATGAGCCGGAAGTGGGTGGCACCCGCCGGGGCTGCAATCATGTTGGCTGCGGAGAATGGCGGAATGGTGATTTCGAGTTGGCCACTGCTGCGGTTGATTTCGGCTGAGTAGGGAGCGAAGAGGGTGGTGGCGAGTTTGCCGTTTACGTTGAAGTCGAAGCCTTTGAGAAAGATGAGATTGGGGCCGTTGACTTTGCGTAGCCCTCGTTCGCTGACGGTGTCGGCTTTAATGACCTGCATGAGCACCTGTGTGAGGCGGCTGACCATTTTGCTGTCGGACACGTTGAGGAGCATTTCGCGGAAGGCGGTGCGGATGAGTTTGCCGCTGGTGCCGGCCCGGCCGAATTCGGCGCCGTTTTCACGGGTGCGCTGAAAGGCGGGGTCGGTGCTGATGCGGGATTTGGAAACGCCGCCTTTTTCGCGGATGAGGTAGCCTTCTTTGCTACGGTAGAAGGTAATGTTGCCGAGGGTACCTTCGATGGGGATGATGCCTTTTTGTTTGGCCATGGTAGTGTGTGTTTGTGTTGCAGTGTATGTGCTGCAACGGGTGATAAAAAGTGTGTGTGGAGTGTGACTCCTATGGAGCTGATGATCATCCGGTGTTGTGTTGTCAGCAGCTGGTGTATTGCTGTTAACAACACAAGGTTAGTGCAGGGAAAAATTATTTGCAAAGGTGCTGGCCGGAAGTGGCCGAAGTGGCAGGATTGGATGGTAGTTGGCAGGTGCTGGTGGGGTTATTTGTGGCGGTAATGGCTTTCCAAGAGCGTTCAGGGGGGTGGGGTAAGTGTTATTTAAAAGTGAATCCGGTTATTTATTTGTCTGCGTTCAATAATCTTGCTGGCAAATTCGTTTTACCGCACGTCCACACCACACCCAAGCGTACACACATTTACCAACGACCGGAAATCTGGCATCTGCCGGTTTCCGGTTTTTTCATGTTGCCCTACTGTGGTAGCCGGAGGGTAGGAAATTTTTCAGGGGTAACGGCAACAGTTGTAGATTAGCACCAATATATGGTGGTGATAATATGAACAGTGGCGGCAAACTGAGGTTTGGAAAATGTGCAAGTACCTGGCATTTAGCTGACTATTTCAAAAGCAGCACTTTCTCACCGTGTTCTGTAATTTCTATTTTCAAAGTTGCCTTTTCTCATCACGCCCTTTTTTTATTACCTAACCTAATTGAATGCTAAGGTTCTTTTTTCTATTCCTGATTAGTGTTGAATTTATTTCGGCCCAAGCTCAATTGCCATTACTGCAATGGGCTGGATCATTTGTAGAAAAAAATACCTATAACAGAAGAGCATACAGTAACGGACGCTCTATTGGCACCGACTTCTACGGCAATGTATTCAGTGCAGGATATTTTGAAGGAACTATAGACTTTGATCCTGGGCCCGGAGTCTTTTTGATGACAGGGGGTAGTCCTTCACAATATGGTATCTATATCACCAAGCAAAATAAGAATGGTGAACTGGTATGGGCAAAGCAGATTGCCACTTATGTAGAATGGGGGCAAATTGAACTTAAAGTAGATCGAAAGGGCAATGTGGTTGTTGCCTCCCAAATTCGTAATGAGCTCGATATTGATCCAGGGCCGGGAGTGGTAACGTTGAAGCCAACCGGTTATATGAATGCGTTAGTTGTAAAATTTGATACAGATGGAAACCTGGTTTGGGCCAAAGATTTTGGTGGGCCGGGTGATACTGGGGCAGAAGCAACCTGTATAGCCATTAATCAACAAAACGAAATAGTAGTTTGCGGCAATTTCAATAATACTGTTGATTTTAATCCTGGGCAAGGCGTTTACAATATTACTTCATCCGGACATAGCAAAAGTTTTGTTGTAAAGCTTGATGAGCAGGGAGATTTTTTGTTGGCTGTGGAATTTGGCAATGCAACAGAAATTTATCATGGTATTTCCGTTACAGATGCAGAATTTGACAAGCAGAATAATCTTGTTTTGACTGGCGGTTTTTTTGGCACATGTGACTTCGACCCCGGACGCAGCACCTATACTTTGCAAAGTTCGACTGGAAGTTTTCGGGATGGGTTTATATGTAAATTCAGTAACGACTTGACCGGGCTGCTGTGGGCGAAGGCATTTTCACAAAGCGGAGGTTACAATCAATACCTGACGCCAATGGGAATTGCCATTGATGCAAACAATCATGTGATAGCAGGCGGTTTTTTCAATGGCAATTTTGATTTCAATCCCGGAACCGAAAACTTTTCATTTGTAAGTAAAGGCGAAGATTGGTTTGTTTTAAAACTAGATGATAAAGGAGATTTTCTTTGGGCCAAGCAATTGGGTGGATCGGATTTGGATGGTTGCAGTGATGTTGCGGTTGATCCCGATAATCAGATTTACCTCAGTGGTTCCTTCGGTAAATCGGGTGACGCAGATCCAGGCCCAGGCACTTTCATTGTGAATGCACTTAGTTATGGCTCTTCTCTACTCATCAAACTCACAGAGCAGGGGAATTTCACCTACGCCATTCCTTACAATGAAAGAGATGCAACACTCAGTATACGAAGATTGGTTGTAGATGAAGCGTACCAAATTTATGCAGTAGGTACAGTGGCAGGCTCTATAGATGTAGACCACGGCCCGGGGATGTATCAAATTAGTGGTTTCAACGACTCTGCTCCATTTGTTTTCAAATTGGGCAGATGCCAAAACCCCACCAGCGCCAACATTATAGCCAATACATGCGACAGATATACAATTGAACAATACCAATTCGATTCTTCTGGCATTTATAAAATCACCATACCAAATTCAGCAGGTTGCGATTCTATCATCACATTAAACCTCACCATTAGTAAAACCAGAAACTCGCAAACAAAAACTATTTGTCAGGGCGATTCCATACTGTTACAAGGTCAGTTTGTATCGAAGGCTGGTGTGTATATAGATTCTCTCAAAACAGTATTTGGCTGTGATTCCATTGTTGTAACCCAACTGGTGATGAATCCCTTGCCTCAACCCATGCTGAGTGCCGATACAAGTATATGTAGCGGTAGCAGCATCCTACTTTCACCCGGACAGTTTGAACAATACCATTGGCAAGATGGAAGTACAGCCGCAGCTATATCTGCTGATGCTCCAGGGCTCTATTGGGTAAGGGTAGTCAATACTTACAATTGCACTGCTGCCGACAGCATGCGGCTACTGAAAGTGCATGCTCTGCCTTCCAATTTTTTGAAGCCAACTGACAGTCTTTGCAGCTATGATAAAATTACATTGTCAGCATCTGGTACGTTTCAACAGTATCGATGGAGCACTGGCGAATCAACAGCCCAAATATCTGTTGAACGTGCAGGCAGATACCAACTGACAGTAACTGACGGCAATGGTTGCACAGGTAAGGATTCAATGGACGTGATAGCAAAAAGCTGCATCGAGGGTGTTTATATCCCTACAGCATTTACACCCAATGCCGACGGGAAAAATGACAAATTCAGAGCCAGTGTATATGCTCGTCTTTCCTCATTTAAGCTATCGGTATTCAACAGATTTGGACAAACCGTTTTTGAAACAAATGACCCAGGAGGCGCATGGGATGGAAGATTTGCAGGACAAGCACTGAGTACCGGCACCTATGTCTGGATTTGCCAATACACAGAAGTTGGCAAAAGCCCAAAGTCCGAGAAAGGAACTGTTGTATTAATACGGTAAGTGGAATCGTCACAAGTGGCCCGCAAAGCGGAACATTTACGCAAGAGCAGCTTTAAAGGAACAATTAAAAATGAGTAAAAAAAGTTGGATAATCATAATTAGATTAGCTCAAATAGGCTGTTCGATTGCTATTGTTTTTTTGATATTTTTTTCGCTAATGGCCTTTGCAGGTGGGCATAAAGTACCCTCCTTAACCTACATACAGGCTGCAACTTTCGCATTGTTCTTGATTGTCTTTATAGTATTGCTGCAATATTTGGCAGGCAGAATTAGAACGAGAGAATAAAATATTTTCGCCTTTGCGAGTGTCTAATCGGAGCCGCCGTTGCAGGGTCCCGATTGCTATCGGAATTGCCCGCAAATACGAGAGTGCACAAATTGATGTAGGTGATGGCAGCAACAGTGATGTAAAAGATGAAACATGAAGAATAACCAATTATCAAAGACTACAAAAAGGATTTATTGGCTATCAGGCATTGTATTTACTATTTGTATCATGCTGTTATGGCAAAGAAATGAGAGAAAGCAGGTACGGTTAATTGAAAAGGGTGATGTTGTAAATGGAGCTACCATTATGTCAATCCATAGATATGGAAATAGATATCGTATTTACAATGTTCAGTATGATTATCAGTTTAGGGGTAAGGCATATACTGAAAAGATGTACTTAACCTTAGTTCCCGATGAGGATCTGGCTGCAACTTATTTTATTGGGAAAAAGGTGCCTGTTATTTTAGATAGTACTGATCCGTCAAACTCCCTGCTTTTATTGGGTTCAGCAGCTTTTGAGGAGTACGGACTTCCATGCCCCGACTCACTTTATTGGTATGATTCTATTGTGAATGCGAACAAGAGATTTTTTGATTTTTAACTATGCTGTTATCAGTGGTTTCACGCCAATATGGAAATGATCAAACACAACTTTTATTTTGGGAGCAATAGCTGTTGGTGATGATTTAAGTCGTGTCATTTCAAACTCACAAGCCCCCGGTTTCCACTTTTTTTGCGCCACATCCGTTTCTAGCAACATCTTTGCGGCATGCATCCCAAGCACATTTCCATCGCCGATTATACCTACCATTTACCGGAAGACCGCATAGCCCGCTACCCGTTGCCCAACCGCGACGATAGCCAGCTGTTTGTGTACCAACAGGGCCTGCTAATCCGGGAAAAATTTCCGGCCATTGTGCAGCATTTGCCTGCGCATGCCATGCTGGTGTTCAACAACAGCCGGGTGGTAGAAGCAAGGTTGTTGTTTCAGAAAGCCTCGGGCGGTATCATCGAGTTGTTTGCACTGGAGCCGCATGAGCAATACGCCGATATTACCACGGCCATGAACTGCACGGGTAACATCGAGTACAAATGTTTGGTGGGTGGTGCCAGCAAGTGGAAGGCCGGTATGCTGCTACAAAAAGAAGTGCAGCACGAAGGCGAAACGGTGCTCATTACTGCCGCCATGCAGGAGCGGCGCAGCGATTGTTTCATCATTCATTTTTCTTGGACGCCGGCTTCGCTGGCTTTTGCGCAAATACTGCACCTGATGGGTGAAATGCCCATTCCGCCGTATTTACAACGCAAGGCGGAAGCTTCCGATCTGGAACGCTATCAAACCGTGTATGCATCGCAGGATGGCAGTGTAGCGGCACCTACAGCCGGCCTGCATTTTACACCTGCCATTCAGGAGGCCCTGGTAAAAGCCGGTCATCCGTTGCAGTATGTAACGCTGCATGTGGGGGCGGGTACGTTTAAACCGGTAAAAGCCGACAGCATGCAAGACCATGAAATGCATGCCGAGTTTATAGATGTAGATACGGATACCATTGAGGCATTGCTCCAACAAGACAGCATCATTCCTGTAGGTACCACCAGCATGCGTACGCTGGAAAGTGTGTACTGGATGGGGGTGAAAACCTATCATCAACCCGAGATTAGTTTGCAGGCACTGGAAATGCAACAATGGGAAGTGTACGATACGTGGCTGCAGCAAAATCCGGGCAAGGAAGCGGCACTGAACAGTTTGCTGGCGTGGATGCGGCGGCAGGGCTTGCAGCGGCTGATTTTGCGGACGCAAATCATTATTGCGCCGGGCTATGCGTTTCAGTTGTGTAGAGGATTGGTCACCAATTTTCATCAGCCCAACAGTACGTTGCTGTTGCTGGTGGCGGCATTGATAGGCGAAGACTGGAAGCGGCTGTATGAATTTGCCCTCGGCCATGAGGGGCGTTTTTTGAGCTATGGCGATAGCAGTTTGCTGCTGCCTTAGTCTACCATGGTTTCGAAGCGGCCTTCGTGCAGTACGGCATCGTTGCACACAATGCGCAGCAAAAAACGCTGGCCTTTGGGCAGTAATCTTGTTGAAATGTAAATGTTGCTGCCTTTAAACCAGCCTTGGCGGAGTACCTGCCCCAATTGAGAGAGTATTTGGTACTGCAGCATTTCGTTGCAGTGGCAAGATGGTATGCTGATGGGCAAGCTGCTTTCAGCCAGTACCGGATGCATGTAGCCTGTGTTCATATACGCACTTGATTAAATCAATCGGTGATTGCGATCAATGTTGTCTAAGGCTTTGGGCCAATGCTGATGGTTGGCTGGTGTGCGAAAGGAGCGGGATATAAATGTGGGTTAGTAAGTAAGTAGGATGAATATAGACATCCATTTCCGCAAATCAATGTGTGTACATTAATATTATGCTGAATAGCTACATTTTTTGATATAAGTCAAGTTGGTATGCCGGATTATCAGGCTTTTGCCAGCGGAATTTCTACTAAAAATGAACTGCCTTTACCAAGGGTGCTTTCTACTTTGATGCGGCCTTTGTGGGCATCCACAATCGATTTTACATAGCTCATGCCCAACCCGAAACCCTTCACGTTGTGAATGTTGCCGGTATGTGCCCGGTAAAATTTTTCGAAAATGCGTTTGACGGATTCTTTGGTCATACCAATGCCTTTGTCATCAATCTTCATACAAAAGTATTTGCCGGTACTGTGGGTGGTAATCATTATTTCCGGCGCATCTTTTGAGTATTTGATGGCGTTGTCCATCAGGTTGTTTACCAGGTTGGTAAAGTGTTGTTCATCCACAAAAATCTGATCGTTGCGGGCATTGAGTTGCAGGGTGGCACTGCCTTGTTTTTCGGCCAGTACCAGTTTGTAGTTGTCGAGCACATGCTCAATAATATGGTGGCCGCTGCATTTTTGTTTGTTCAGTGTCAGCTCTTGCCGTTCAAGGGTTGCAGCCTGCAAAATGGTTTCCACGTGTTTGTTCATCCGCTTGTTTTCATCTTTGATAATGCCACGGAAATATTGCAGTTTGCTTTCGTCTTTCAGCACTTTTTCGTTGCTCAGCGCATCTACCGCCAGTGAGATGGTGGCCAGTGGGGTTTTAAATTCATGCGTCATGTTGTTGATGAAATCACTTTTGATTTCGCTCAGCTTTTTCTGGTTGAGCATGGTGCTCAGGGTGAGGTAAAAAGCAAACATGATAAAGAGGGTAAAAATGATGGCGCCGATGAAATCGAAGTACGATTCTTTTACCGCCAGCTTTTTGTAATCAGGAATAACGACGACGATGTTTTCATAAGGGGCCAGGCCCTCGGCCCATGTGCCTACGGGCGGTTCTATGGGTAGGTTCCAGATGTAATTGTTGATGGTATCTTCTACTACGTGGTTGAAGCCCGGCGACTTCATTTCGTAGTTCATCAGGTTGATATTGTTGATGATGGCAAACTCGAAATGATTAGCCGGAATTTGATTGGCTTTGAAGGCTGCATCCAGTTTTTCCCGTACTTCAAATTGGGTAAAACGTTCGGATATAAGCGCCGGTTGCATCAGTTCTACAGGCACCAGCTCGTTGCTGAGGCTGAGCGAACTTTTGCGGCGCTGCCGTAGCGAAGGCGTACGGGTATTGGTTTCGCTAAGGTCTTTGCCTACTGTTACAATCGACTTTACTACCTTTTCGTAGAGTTGCTCCTGCTTTACCAGCAACAGGTTTTGAATACGGTTGTACTGCAAGTAGATGATGCCAATCAACGAAACGGTGATGAGCAAAATGATTACGGGGAGCAGCTTTTTTAGCGACATAGAAGAAGTAGAATAGCGGACAAATGTAACGGTACAAATCACTGCTCCGGAAAATCCTGATTTTTTTTAACGTCCGTTGAAACACCTGCCACTACCAATGGGGTAAAAAAACTTTCAACAGCTGAATGAGAATTCAATCATTACACAATACTTTGAAGTATGATTGAACCTGCACCTGGAGTGATATTGATTTCGGAGCCTTTTTTGAAGGATCCCAATTTCATGCGAACGGCTGTGTACCTGTGCGAACACAGTGAGGACAGCAGCTTTGGCCTGGTGATGAACCGTCCTTTTGAACAGCAGCTCGACGATTTTATACCGGCACTCGATGGCATGGCCATTCCGCTGTTTTATGGCGGGCCGGTGCAAACAGATACTTTACACATTTTGCATACCCTGCCCGATGCCATTCCCAATGCCACACAGGTATCCAACGGCGTGTACTGGGGCGGCGATTTTCCCAGTATTATCGATTTGATTGTGGCGCAGCAACTCGATCTGGACCGTATCCGGTTTTACCTTGGGTACAGCGGATGGGGTACAGGGCAGCTGGAAGGTGAGATAG
The DNA here is from genome assembly GCA_020161435.1 of Bacteroidota bacterium. GTDB lineage: Bacteria > Bacteroidota > Bacteroidia > Chitinophagales > Chitinophagaceae > Phnomibacter. The sequence continues at coordinate 113,411 of JAIUNV010000007.1, forward strand.
CTGAAAAAAGCTGGCTCACGGTAGCGGGTGGCCCATCTCTGGTATTTCATCCGGAGCCCGAAGACATTTGGAAAATGGCGGTGCAGCAGTTAGACAAATCGTTTCACCCCATTATTCATTATCCAATCGATCCTCAATTGAATTAAAATAAAAAACGCTTCGATGATGTATCGAAGCGTTTTTCTATTGCTGAATGAGTGCTTACAGTTCAGTAGCGCCTTCTACCAGTACAGTGGCCTTGTTATTGATGACCTCAATAAAACCACCGGTGATGTCGAAGCTTACGGTACTGTTTTTGTCTTTCAGCACTTTTACTTTTCCCTTGCCCAAAGCACTTACCATGGGGGCGTGTTTTTCCAGTATTTCGAACAAGCCGCTTACACCGGGAAGCTGTACGCCGTACACGTCGTCGCTAAAAAGCTTTTTTTCGGGAGTCAGTATTTCTAAGTTCATGTGTTACAGATTTGGCGTTGAAAAATGGGCACAAAAGCAAGTGGGAATTAACCCTGAGCCTGAGCCAGCATTTTCTTACCTTTTTCAATAGCGTCTTCCAGAGTACCTACTAGGTTGAAGGCAGCTTCAGGATACTCATCCACTTCACCGTCCATAATGGCGTTGAAGGCACGAATGGTATCGTCGATGCTTACGAATACACCTTTGAGACCGGTGAATTGCTCGGCCACGTGGAAAGGCTGGCTGAGGAAACGCTGCACCTTACGGGCACGGGCTACGGTCATTTTGTCTTCGTCGCTCAGTTCGTCGATACCGAGGATGGCGATGATATCCTGCAGTTCCTTGTAGCGCTGGAGAATCAGCTTCACCCGGTTGGCAGTGTTGTAGTGAGCATCACCCACGATAGCTGGTGTAAGGATACGGCTGGTAGAATCCAGTGGATCCACCGCAGGGTAAATACCCAAGTCGGCAATCTTACGGCTCAATACAGTAGTAGCATCCAGGTGGGCGAAGGTGGTAGCAGGAGCTGGGTCGGTCAAGTCATCCGCAGGTACGTATACGGCCTGTACAGAAGTGATTGAACCGTTTTTAGTTGAAGTGATACGCTCTTGCATCAGACCCATTTCGGTAGCCAGTGTAGGCTGGTAACCTACCGCTGAAGGCATACGACCCAAGAGGGCAGATACTTCAGAACCGGCCTGAGTGAAACGGAAGATATTATCTACGAAGAAGAGGATGTCTTTTCCTTTACCCTGACCGTCGCCATCGCGGAAGTATTCTGCGATAGTCAAACCAGAGAGGGCTACACGGGCACGGGCACCAGGAGGTTCGTTCATCTGGCCAAACACGAAGGTTGCCTTAGATTCTTTCAGGCCTTCCATGTCTACTTTTTCCAGATCCCAGCCACCTTCTTCCATGCTGTGCTTGAAGTTGTCGCCATATTTCATAATGCCGGCTTCGATCATTTCACGCAGCAGGTCATTACCCTCACGGGTACGTTCGCCTACACCGGCAAACACAGACAGACCACCATAACCTTTGGCGATGTTGTTGATCAGTTCCTGAATCAATACGGTTTTGCCTACACCGGCACCACCGAACAAACCGATTTTACCACCTTTTGCGTAAGGTTCAATCAGGTCGATTACTTTGATACCTGTGTACAGTACTTCAGTAGCTGTGCTCAGGTTTTCGAATGCTGGTGGCTTGGCGTGGATGGGGCGACCGTTGGTTTTGTCCACTGCAGGCAATCCATCGATAGGATCACCGGTTACGTTGAACAAGCGACCATTGATGGCTTCGCCGGTAGGCATGGCAATGGCTTTGCCGGTGTCTACCACGGCCATACCGCGAACCAGACCTTCGGTTCCGTCCATGGCAATGCAGCGAACGCTGTCTTCACCCAGGTGTTGCTGGGCTTCGAGTACCAGGGTATCGCCATTTTCACGCTTTACTTCCAGGGCGTTGTAAATTTCAGGAAGCTTTGACTTGCCGTCGAATTGAACGTCAATTACGGCACCAATGATCTGTTTGATCTTACCAACGTTGGCCATAGTATTTATTGTTTGTCGAAATAATGGTCAAATTGAAAAGGCGCAGGCAATACCGGTAGGGTTGGAAAACTAGTATACCTGTTTTCAAATTGGCTGCAAAAGTAAGGGAGGCAATTGTATTATAGTGATGCGGGGCCACAAAAAAACCAAATAATCATGGCGGCGAGGTTAATAAGCGCAGCAGAAAGAGGGCCAAGGATTATTTTGGAAAATCTGGCCTTGTTTTTTTGGGTAATATTTGGATTCCTGCAAATATTCCTGCAACCTTTGTTGGTATTTTTCACCTACCTGTGTCCGGTAAGTAATTTGGAGCACGGGTGATTTTTGAAATTTTTTTTATGAATTTGTACATTGGTAACCTCAGCTGGGGTACATCGGAAGCAGACCTCCAGCAGCTCTTTGAAGCGTACGGCGAAGTATCTTCTTGCAAGATTGTAACCGACAAGATGACGAACCGTAGCAAAGGCTTCGGCTTTGTAGAAATGCCGAACAATGATGAAGCGAACGCTGCTATCAATGCCCTCAACGGCAAAGATGTTGGTGGTCGTAACATCAGCGTAAACGAGGCACGTCCTCGTGAAGAGCGTCCTTCTGGCGGCGGCGGTGGTTTCCGTGGCGGCAACCGTGGCGGTGGTGGTAACTACGGCGGCGGTGGCGGCTATGGCGGCGGTCGTGGCAGGTACTAAGCTTTGCATCATTTAGGTTCTCCATATATCGGTCCCGTTATTTGGCTCCCCGTAAATGAAAACGCATTTCAACCCCGGTTTCACCAACCGGGGTTTTTTGTGCCCCTGTATTATCAGCATTGTATGCGAAACAGCCATTGGCTCCCCTGGTTTGATGTTTTCCCATTTGCCAATCCTACGCTAAACCTTCCGGCAAGGCCAAATTGCGGTGCAATAATTGTTTTACCCGTAGCGTCTTTGTAGCCTGCTTGGCCATGGTCGAAAAACAACAGCGGTGTAGCCATTTTTGCATTAGGCTAAATGCAAGAGCAGCAAACTCAATAGCAAAAGGGTGATGATGAAATGAATCCTGTTGTATCAATAGCGGTTGTAATCTGGCTGATTCATGCGCTAATTTATTGATTTACTGCACCAGAACATGGTCGGCAGTGGCAGGGACACTATTTTTACAGTCGCAAACAAATATTTGAAAAACAGCAGAACCCTTTTGGCAAAAGCACTTCGCATATTCAAAAACATTGTCCTTACCATTCTTGCAATTATTGCATTGCTGTGGCTATTGTTGCAAACGCCTGCTTTTCAAAACTGGTTGGCACATACGGCCGCCAAACGCCTGAGTGCACAATTAGGCACTACTGTAAAAGTGGAAAGTGCATACATCGGCTGGCTCAACAGGGTAAGTTTGAAAGGCGTGTACATAGCCGACCAGCAAAAGGACACATTGCTGTCTATTGGTTTGGCGCAAGTCAATACCACCGATTGGCTGATTTGGAAAGACAGCATCACCCTTCACTACCTGAAATTGGAAGACGTGCTCATCCGGCTGCAACGAACAGACAGTACCTGGAACCACAGCTTTTTGAAAAATGCTTTTGGCGGAAAGGGAAGTACTGACAGCACCGCTGCAGCCACGGCAAAAGACAGCACTACGCCTGTGGTACTGCAGCTCGATATTGTTTCTATCAGCAACCTGCGGTTTGAACAACTGGATAAATGGCGTGGTAAAACCCTGATTGGCGGGGTAGAAAAATTGTACCTAAAAGCCAACAAGTTTGATATAAACAATCTTGATTTTGAGATAGCCAAACTCGATTTAGTAAAACCTGAGTACCGCGAATTTAAACGCCAGGGCCTGTGGTCTTCGGCCGACTCTGCCAAATACTGGCGGCGGATAGATTCGCTGGATGCTTTGCGTACTTACCCCGAATCGTGGAACCCCGATGGCATGCGGCTAACTATTGGGGAAGTAAACGTGACGCAGGGGGTGGTTGAAATTTTTAACCGGCATGGGCCAGTGTATACTGCCGGCCTGTTTGACGAAAGAGACATTATTGTAACGCCCATAGATGGACGGTTAAAAAACGTACGGCTCAACGCAGATACACTTACGGCAAAAGTGCAGCTTACAGCCAAAGAAAGAAGCGGACTGGAAGTAAAACGGTTTGAAACCAATCTCCGTTTGCATCCGCAGCTCATGGAATTTGCCAACATGGATTTGCAGCTCAACAAAAGCCGGCTGGGTCCATACTACGCCATGCGCTACACCAGCCTGGATGCCATGGAAGATTTTGTAGACAGTGTGCAGGTAACGGCCATGCTACGCAACAGCACTGTGCACATGGATGATCTTGGATTTTTTGCCACCGAGCTTCGTGGCATTGGCCAGATAGGCACACTTAGCGGCGATGCCACTGGAACAATCAGCAATTTTGTGGTGCAAAATGCCGACTTACGTACGGGCAACAGCCGGTTTACAGGTACCTACAAAATGAAGGGCCTGATTGATATAGACAAAACTGTGATACAAGCCGAAACGGGCGGCTCCCAATTCGATTTGAAAGACATTGAGCCTTGGGCACCGGCATTAAAAGACTTACGGTCTACGCCTTTATACAACGCGGGATTGTTGCAATACAAAGGGCGTTTTGATGGCACCATCAACAATTTTACGACTGATGGGCATTTACAAACAGCAGCCGGTGGAATGGATGCAACCGTGGCGGTGAATATGAATGGCCCGGCCAAAGGATTTGATGGTACTATCCGCAATGCACAATTGAACGGTGCCAGGTTGCTTGGTGTACCTTCTATGGGGATGATGAAGTTTAATGGAAAAATTTCCAGCAATGGTTTTTCTGCTGCAACTCCCATTAAAATGAAAGGAGATGTATCGGCCATTGAGTATGGCGGATACACCTATCACGATATTTTGGCGGACGCCATTTTCGTAAATGAATCGCTGTCTGCCAACCTCTCCAGTACCGATCCAAACCTGATGGCCAATTTTACCACGGTCTTAGATTTCAGAAAGAAAAAACAAAGCTATAATGCCCGTGGTGCTGTAGCGTATGCCAACCTGCATGCACTACAACTTACCAAAGATTCGGTGGTGGTTTCTGGTTTGTTTGATGTTGATTTTACAGGTACCAATATTGATGATTTCAGGGGGTATGCCCGCATTTATGACGCAGAAGTGTACAACAAGCGGCAGCTGTTGAACATCGATTCAATGTACATCCAGTCTTCCATTGATGCCAATAATATTGAAACGCTGATAGTGCAAACAAACGAAGCCGATATCAACATCAGTGGTGATTTCGACATCAGCGATTTGCCCAATGGCTTTCAGGCGTTTTTGCACAACTATTATCCTTCTGTAATAGACAAACCGGCAAAGCTGCCCCGCAATCAGTTGCTCACTTTTTCAATAGAAACAAGAAACGTAGAACCCTTTCTCGATTTCATAGATCCCAAACTGAAGGGACTCAACTATACATCATTGCTGGGCAGCCTCGATACCCGCCAAAATGAGCTGTTGGTAAATTTGGATATGCCCTACCTCGAGTACGGCGGGGTAAAGCTTACCAATACAGCCATCAGGGCAAATGGCAGCAATCAAGCATTGATGCTTACCGGCACCATTGACGAATTACTGGTGAATGACAGCATTGGTTTTCCGAACGCTCAAATGCTCATTAATACAGTAAACGATACCACCAAGGTGCAGTTGACTACCCGCACCAACGGGCCGCTCGGCAATGCATCTATCAACGGTTTTTTCTTTAGCAAACCCGATGGCTTTGAAGCAAGGTTCGAAGAATCGTCGTTTATCCTGAACAATAAAAAATGGACGGTAAAAAGCGATGGCAGTATTGAAATGCGGAAAGGGTATCTCATATCCAACGGGCTGCAGATAGAAAACGATAACCAACGCATTAAGATGTACACCAAACCATCTGACGATGGCTATTGGAATGATGTGTATGTAGATATTGATGATTTTATAATGGGTGATGTTTTGCCCTTTGTAGTAACAGAGCCAAGACTGGAAGGCCTGCTGAGTGCCCGAACTGTTATTCAGGATTTGATGGGTAAACCCTACGTAACCACTGAGTTTGCAGCAAAAAACTTTTATTTCAATAATGATTCTGTAGGAGTGGTTTCAGGTACTGCACAATATGACCATGCAACCAGAATGTTGAAAAGCAAGATTGACTCCCGAAATGAAGGATACGACTTTAGCGGTTTACTTGCCTTAAACCTGAACGATTCGGCCAACGAGCAAATTAATCTTGAAGTAGACTTACGAAGAGAACGTGTAAACGTACTGCGTAAATACCTTGACGGTATATTGGATGATGTGGATGGATATGCTACCGGTAAGCTGGCGTTGAAAGGGAAAATGAATGCGCCATCATTATTGGGCGATGTGCTCCTCAATGATGGCCGGCTAAAAGTAGAATATACACAATGCACATACTGGCTAGCCCCTACGCGGCTGCGATTTGGCGATAATTATATCGACTTCGGAACGGTACAGTTGAAAGATGAAAAAGGAAGAAACGGTACCATGGAAGGATTGATGTACCATCGTTTTTTCGACAGTCTTTCTTTTAATATGCGGATGCGGTCGAATGGCTTACAGTTACTGAATACCGGCAGTAAAGACAACGATTTGTTTTACGGGCAAGCCGTAGGAAAGGCCAGTTTCGACCTGACCGGGCCACTCAATAATCTGAGAATGCGCATTACCGGTGCCACTACAGATACTTCACACATTATTATTGCCAATAAGCTGGGGAAAGAAAGCGGCACAGCCGATTTTATAGTATTCAAACAATACGGCCGGGAGCTGCAAAACGAAGCCGACAGCACAGAAACCAATATTCACATCGAGCTTGATTTAACAGCCACTCCACTATGCCAGATTGATGTGATTATGGATGAAACAACCGGTGACATTATCAAGGCAAATGGAACAGGTAATTTGAAAATAAAAACCGGCACTACTGAAGAAACTGAAATGCGTGGACGCTATCAGATTGAATCTGGCAGTTATAACTTCAGTTTTCAAACCTTATTTAAAAAACCATTTACGCTTGATGGAGGCGAAAACAGCTATATAGAATGGAATGGTAATCCTTACGACGCCAACCTGAATATTGGTGCCCGCTACCGTGCCGTAGGTGTGAGCTTGCGAGATTTAATGGCCAGCGAACAGGGGCAAACGGTGCTGGACCAATCGGCTCAGAATTATAAAGGTGATGTGTATGTAAAAGCAAGGCTAACAGGGTTGCTTAGCAAACCTGATATTGCTTTCGGTATTGAGTTTCCGCAGGGGTCTGCCATGCAAAACAACCTGAGTGCCCAGCAAATGCTGCGGCAAATAGAAAGCGATAAAAGTGAAATGCTGCGGCAGGTAACCTACCTGATAGTATTTAAATCTTTTGCCCCCTACAAAGAAGGGGTGGGAGCCCGCAACCCCGGTACAGATTTAGCGGTGAATACCATTAGTGATTTATTGAGCAACCAGATGGGCAAAATTCTCACCAGCATTATTCAGGAAATAACGGGCGATAGAAGTTTGAATATTGATTTTAGCACAGAAGTATATAACTCAAACTCATTGGTTGGGGGCTCGGTTAATACGCCTACAGGTTACGATCGGGTGAACTTCAACTTTATGCTCAATAAAAGCTATTTCAACAACCGGGTAGTTGTTAATTTAGGTAGCGACTTTGATTTGAACGTACGAAATACCACTACCACTGGCTTTCAGTTTTTGCCTGATGTAAGTGTTGAATTTATACTCACCAATAACCGCAGGTTACGGGCTATTTTATTTAAAAAAGACGCACTGGATTTTGCCGGCCGGCGCAACAGGGCGGGGGTGAGTCTCAGCTATCGCAAAGAGTTCGATAAGCTTTTTTCATCCAATAAAGAAGAGGCGTTAATCTTCCTGAAAAAAACAGCGGACGATAAGTAATGGACAATAAAAAATGAGTACAAAACTGTACTCATTTTTTTATAAAGAAAATAAGGCTGTTATTACTTTTTGTATGCAGCGTTCAATCCTTTTATCACATCATCTGTAATGTTGTAAGTGCTATCAGCAAAATATACAAAGTCGCCGGGCGAACGTGAAATAATGTAAGCATACTTTTTATCGGCATTAAAACTTTTCAGAAAATCAGCAATTTTATCGTTGATTTCTTTCATCATCTTAAACTGCTTCTCTTGCAGGTCTTGAGTGAGCTTAGCTTCCCGCTGTTGCAGGGTCATTTGCATTTGGTTTATTTCTGCTTGTGCAGCTTCGCCTTCTTGCTGGCTCATAGTGGGTGCTTTTGATTGCAGTTGCTGTATGCGCCCCATATAGTTCTTTTTCATGCTACCCAACTCTGCAGTGATGTTGTCTTCATCTTTTTTCAGTTGGTCACGAACGTTTTTCACAAATGCATAATGCTGTTCAATGGAGTCCATTTCAAAATAACCAATTTGGCCATGTGTATGGCTATCGGTTTGGGCTCCGGCACTGACTGGTTTATTACTGGAAGTGCTGCCTGCAAATTGCATTACAAAAAGACCTGCAACCCCTGCGAGAGACAGGATACTTAGAATAGTGGAAACATTTTTCATAGAAAACAAACAAAACTGATTTGCTGCGAATGTAGCAGTTTGGAAGTCACAATGCTGTTAAATCAGGCAAAGCAAAACAAGGCTCTTGGGAACTATGCCTGCATCTTTGCAATATGAAAATACTTTTTTGGTCGGTAGGTGCCCGGCACGATGCCAGCCTGGTAAAGGCAATAGAAGATTTTACCCAAAGGATATCGCATTATTATGCCTGTGAATGGAAGCTGGTTTCGCCCCCAAAAAATGCAGCCAGCATGCCAGTTGCCGATCAAAAAGATGCCGAAAGTGAGCTGCTTTTAAAATCATTAGACCCGGTTGATTATGTGGTATTGCTGGATGAGCGGGGCAAAATGCTGAGCTCTCCTGAATTGGCTGCGGTGATAGAGCAGCGGGCTATCAATGGGGCTAAAAAAATTCACTTCGTCATTGGCGGGGCCTTTGGGGTAAATGATGCCGTTCGAAAAAGGGCCGACCTGGTTTGGCAATTATCTAAGCTCGTTTTTCCGCATCAGTTGGTGCGGCTTATGTTGGCGGAGCAGGTGTACCGTGCCAGCACCATTATCCGGGGCGAAAAATATCACCACATCTAAAAAACGTCTTCAATAAAAAGAAGGTCGGCCAGGTTTTCGCCATTAAACCTGATGGCGAGAATGTCAAACTGGATAAAATTCCACTGCGGATATTCTGCCAGAAAACCTGCCGCTCCCAACTTCATCTGTTGAATTTTAGCCTTGTTTACTTTTAGTTCGGGCAGGGCATCTACAGGAGTATTCAAGGTTTTCACCTCTATAAAATGCAATACGTTATCGCAACTGGCTATAATATCCGTTTCTGTTTTCTTAAACCGCCAGTTTCGGTGTAAAACAGTATACCCCTTTTCCGTCAGGTAATTGCAGGCATAGGTTTCGCCCTTTTGGCCTGTATATTGGTTGCTATGGTTGGCATGTTTTTCCACAATCAGCAAAAACTATTAAAGGTACAGATGGGGTTGGCATTCAAATTGGCCTATTTTTGTCGTCTTCTAAATGGAAATTTAATCAAATGAACAGATCTGTCGCCTTGGTTTTTGCCCTACTGATTGCAATTTGCACCATCTACCGTATTATACCTTACGAAATGCGGCCCGAATGGCTGGGTGCTCCTCAGTTGGCACTGGCTGTATTTGCTGGCAGTGTTATCAAAAACCGCAAAGTGGCTTTCTTACTTCCACTGGCTTCCATGCTGGTGAGTGATGTGCTTATGCAAATATTGAGTTCTTTCGACCCTGCTTTTTACGCTGGTTTTTACAAAGGACAGCTGATTAACTACGTACTTATTTTATCTACTACCGTTATTGGTTTTTTCATCAGCGAACGCAAGCCAGCACAAATTCTGGCGGGTGCCGTAGCCGCTCCGGTTGTATTTTTCCTGCTTTCCAATTTTCAGGTTTGGGCTGCAACAGGCGGCCTTATGCGTAGCAAAACCGCAGCTGGTTTGCTGCAAACCTACATAGACGGCCTTCCATTTTTACGTACCAGCCTCATCGGAACTATATTGTTTAGTGGTGTATTCTTTGGCATCAAAGCCTTACTGGCAGCACCTGCGCAACAGATGGCCAAAGCCTAACCTGGCAGCTATAACTCATTTGAAAGCCACCCCAACGGGTGGTTTTTTTGTGCAAGTTTTGAGCCATCCGCTATCCACCATGCATCCACATTTACAATTTCTTTACAGCCCAGCTGAATTATTCCATGCATTACCTGTACTTTTGCGCCTCGAAATTTTTTAGGGCAAAACCCGCATATTCAATAAAACGACCACAATGGCCGATCTTAAATTCAGACGCAACTTTGGTATTGCCGCTCACATCGACGCCGGCAAAACCACCACTACTGAGCGTATTCTGCGCTACACAGGTATGATCCACCGCATTGGTGAGGTGCACGAAGGTGCTGCCACCACAGACTGGATGGAACAGGAAAAGGAACGTGGTATCACCATCACATCTGCAGCTGTAAGCTGTAAGTGGAACTTTCCTACTGTAAAAGGTAAAGCCGATGCCAACACCAAGGAGTACTCCTTCAACATCATTGATACTCCCGGACACGTGGATTTTACAGTGGAAGTAGAACGCTCCATGCGTGTACTCGATGGTTTGATTGCCCTCTTCTCTGCGGTAGATGGTGTTGAACCTCAGTCTGAAACCGTTTGGCGCCAAGCCAACCGCTACGGTGTACCCCGTATTGGTTTTGTAAATAAAATGGACCGCTCAGGTGCCGACTTCCTCAATGTAGTGAAGCAGGTACGTGAAATGCTGGGTTCAAAGGCTGTGCCTTTGCAGCTTCCCATTGGTGCCGAAGACAGTTTCCAGGGTGTAGTCGACCTCATTAAAATGAAGGGCATCATTTGGCACACGGAAACAGAAGGTATGACTTTCGATGAAATCGACATTCCTGCCGATATGGTTGAAGAAGCTCAACTCTGGCGTGCCCAACTGGTGGAAGCTGTTGCTGAGTACGACGACCAGTTGATGGAAAAGTTCTTCGATAACCCAGATAGCATCAGCGAAGTTGAAATTCATGAAGCCATCCGTAAGGCCACTATCGATCTAAGCATTGTGCCCATGATGTGTGGGTCTTCATTTAAGAACAAAGGTGTACAAACAGCCCTCGATGCCGTTTGCCGCTACCTGCCTTCTCCTGTTGATATTCCTGATACAGTAGGTACCAACCCCGATACAGGCGAAGAAGTACTGCGCAAGCCGGATGTAAAAGAACCTTTCGCAGCTTTGGCTTTCAAAATCATGACTGATCCTTTCGTAGGTCGTTTGGCGTTCTTCCGGTGTTACAGCGGTAAGCTCGATGCCGGTAGCTACGTACGCAACATGCGCAGCGGAAAAAACGAACGTATCAGCCGTATCATGAAGATGTTTGCCAACAAGCAAAACCCCATTGACTTCATCGAAGCTGGTGACATTGGTGCTGCTGTTGGTTTTAAAGAAATCAAAACCGGTGATACCCTTTGCGATGAAAAGCATCCTGTAGTATTGGAAAACATGTTCATCCCAGAACCTGTAATCGCCATCGCCGTTGAGCCTAAAACTCAGGCCGACGTTGACAAAATGGGTATGGCCATTGCCAAACTGGTAGAAGAAGATCCTACACTGCGTGTAAATACCGACGAAGAAACAGGCCAAACCATCCTGCGTGGTATGGGCGAACTGCACCTGGAAATCATCGTAGACCGTATGCGTCGTGAATTCAAGGTAGAAGTTAACCAAGGTGCGCCAATGGTGGCCTATAAAGAAGCCTTCACACATACTGTACAGCACCGTGAGGTTTTGAAGAAGCAGTCTGGTGGTCGTGGTAAGTTTGCCGATATTCAGTTCGAAATCGGACCTGTGGACGAAGAATGGCAAAAAGAGAACCCTGACAAGCACTTCCAGTTTGTAAACGACCTGTTTGGTGGTAGCATTCCGAAAGAATTTGTAGGACCTATCCAGAAAGGTTTTGAAAACAGCATGGGTACTGGTGTTCTTGCTGCTTACCCTGTTGTAAACATGAAAGTTCGTGTATTTGACGGTAGCTTCCACGCAGTTGACTCTGATGGTATGAGCTTCGAATTGTGTGCCCGTTCTGGTTTCCGCGAAGCTGGCCGCAAAGCTAAGCCCGTATTGCTGGAGCCAATCATGAAGGTAGAAGTAATCACTCCTGACCAGTACATGGGTGATGTAACAGGTGACTTGAACCGTCGTCGTGGCATGCTGGAAGGCATGGACAGCCGCAACAATGCTCAGGTAATCAAAGCTAAAGTACCATTGAGCGAAATGTTTGGTTATGTAACCCAACTGCGTTCACTGAGCTCTGGCCGTGCTACGAGTACCATGGAATTCAGCCACTATGCTCCTGCGCCAAACAACATTGCCGAAGAGGTAATAGCCAAGCAAAAGGGCAAGTTGAAGGTTGAAGATTAATTACTTAGGAACGTAATATTCAAAAGCCACTACAATTGTAGTGGCTTTTTTACGTTAAATTCGCAATAGCCCTATGCCCGAATCATCAAAATTCGGATTATGAATCCTTCCATTGAAGGCTTATACTTTGTAGAAAAAACGAGAATTGCTGTGCCGGCAGGAGTCATCCTTCCATCGGCCTTTTTGCGTTTTTTTCATCCTATCAGCGAAAAGGCTGCACGTTTTATCGATAGCAAAGCATTTCAATGCAGCATTCCCAAAAACAAGTTTTTGCTGCGCAGCGGTCAGGTTTGCCCATATTTATTTTTGGTGAGCAAAGGCCTTTTTAGAGGATATATTGTAGATGGTAAGAACGAAGCAACCACTTGGATTACAGCAGAAAATGATCTGGTAGCATCTATCAGTAGCTTCTTCGACCAATCACCTTCCGTAGAGAATATACAGGCTTTGGAAGACTCAGAGCTGATTGGCATACATTTTGATGATTTAGAATTGGCCTATCAAAAATTCCCTGAACTGAACATCGCCGCAAGAAAGGTTTTGCAACAATTGTACCGGCAGGCAGAAGAACGGGCATATTTAGTTCGACTGGCAAAGGCAAGCAGCCGCTACACCTACTTTCAAGAACACCAGCCAGAACTCGTCAACCGGGTTTCGCTCAAGTTCATTGCTTCACACTTAGGAATGACTTTAGAGACCCTCAGCAGACTGCGAGGCTCCATTTTGCGTCCATCTACGGATAATTCTGAAAAAAGTATTTGACAAATGTCAAAAAAATATTCTTTTCAGCACGAATTTGACATTTGTCAAATTCGTATAAATGACTGATTTACAGCTAATTACATTTTTTGCTAATCGAATTGGCATTTTAATACTAAATAATTGCGGGGTTTATGCACTTTTTTATGACCTGTCAATGGTGTTTCTTTACACCAGATTCTGAAGCAAACCCCTAAACTCCTTGTAAGTCGCCTCCCTCGTGGAGGCGATTTTCTTTTCCGGATAGTCCATCCATCATTGCCTTTTTTCTACCTTTTTTAAAAAAGTACATGGCGGCCAAAATCGTAATTATCAAACCTGCTAATGACAGCCACTGAGTGCTTTGGCTGAAAAAAGGTACCCAAGCTGTTTTAAACTGTAGCAATTCTTTCGAAACCAAAACCGCTACACTACCCACATAGCCAGCCGAATCGGCCAGATAAATCAGAAAGCCCACATTGCCGCTTATTTGAAAGGAAGCAATCATCCGCTCGAAATAAATAGAGTTGAAGGGAATATATACCATGTAGAGCCCCATTCCTGTGCCCACCATCCAGGTAAATGCTTCCACCTGCCCGGCCATAAATAACAAACTACTGGCGCCGGTGATAATAAATCCGGCGGCTATCAGTACGTGGGCTATCATAAACGCTTTGCTGCTGTTACGTACAAGGGTGAGGCTGCCTACCATCATCAGTATACCGAGGGTGATGGGTAGTTCTGTTTGAGTGAAGATGGCCGGTCTTTCACCAAATCCCAGTTCCTTCCACATATCAGCGCTAAAATTGTCGCGGATATCCCGGAAGATGGTAGCAAATACGTACACCAGAATAGCCAGAATGAGGCCCGGCCAAAACTCTTTCAATATTTGGCTTCGTTCTAATTGGGTAAGTGGTTTGCGGTGCATTCTTTCTGCTTCGTCCTGCGCAGTAGGAGCAGGAATTTGCTCCATCATCCATACAAATAGCAAAAGGGGAATAGCGAATGCCAAACCTGCTACAAAAGGCACCCACAATTCTGCCACGCCCCAATGCTGCATGAGCCAGCCGCCAATGGATTTTACAAAGCCACTGGAGAAAATAAAACTCACCGCTAAAGCCGCCCCTAAAAAGTCGGTACTTCTTCGGCCTTCTATGTAAGAAAAAACAACACCCCACAGCATTCCTAACGGAAATCCATTGATGGCAGCAAACACAATGTTGTAGGGTGCCGGAAACAGGGCAAATAGCAACCAGGAAAGCCAGGCAATACCCGTGAGCATCAAAATGATTTTCCAACGCTGTTGGCGTTTCATTTCTGCGATAAAACGAATGCCATAAAACTTGGCCAACAAGTAACCAAGCACCTGAGCCACTACAATTAATGTTTTGTACCCTACCCCCCAATATTGAAGGCCATCAAAAGTGGCTACCGTAAATGTTTTACGAAAACCAAAGATCATGGTGTAAGTAAGAAAAGCCGCCATGGCACTAAAGAGTGCAATGCTCAATGGCGACCTTAGTTTCAGTTGTGGGGCTAATGGCAACTGTATGGATTTATGTGGTAAGATATCAGCTAGGGTAACCCGAAACATGACACACTTATCCGCATATGTTGATTAATGCAAATTCATTACCTTACTGCCATGCAAATACCCCAACCAGAACAATGTATTTTCATTGATATTGAAACTGTTTCGCAGCAACCGGACTTTAAGCAACTGCCTGCAGAGTGGCAGTCGTTGTTTGAAGAGAAAACCAGCTGGCTGCAAACGGAAAACTCAACCCCTGAATCGTTGTATCAGGAGAAGGCGGCTATTATGGCTGAATTTGGAAAAATCATTTGTATTAGCGTAGGTTATTTGCGAAAAGATGCAGCCGGCAAGTTTGAACTTCGGTTGAAATCCTTTTATGGCGATGATGAAGCGGTTGTACTTACCATGTTTGTACAATCTGTAGCGCAGTTGATGCAAGCCCGCAAAATGCGGATGTGGTTTGCCGGTCACAACATCCGTGAGTTTGATATTCCATATATCTGCCGCCGTTTGCTTGTGCAAGGTCAAACCTTGCCACAGTGGCTCGATTTTCAGGCTTTAAAGCCTTGGGATGTGCCGCTATTGGATACGCTGCAACTGTGGAAGTTTGGCGATTACAAACATTTTACCTCGCTTAAATTATTGGCAGCCTGTTTGGGCATTGCCTCTCCCAAGCAAGACCTCGATGGTAGCATGGTGGGTAATGCGTACTGGCAAGAAAAAGCATTGGACAAAATAGTTTCATATTGCCAGCGGGATGTACTGACCGTTGCTCAACTCTTGTTGCGTTTTTCGCAGCTGCCATTGCTCAACGATGAACAGGTTGTGGTTCAATAAAAAAGCCGGAGTTATCCGGCTTTTTTATTCGTCTGTTATTTCGGTAAAAGAATGGCGGGTAATGCTTTGGCTTTGTACAAATCATTAAACGCAGGTAAGTCACGATTGATGATTTGGAGTAATTCGGTTTCATAATTTGTCCATGCTGAAAGCAAGGTTTGTAATTGCTTTTTATGGCCTGCAGGAACGATGGGTTGCTGAGCATTGTCTACCCGGCCACGCAGGTCGAGCAGTTCCGCACTCAGCCGGTTGTAATAATTAATGACATCCTGAAATGTTTCCTGCTGGGTAGTAATGATTTGTTTTTCCCATGCATTGATTTTTGCAATCAAGGTTTTGCCGGTTTTTACCAACGTATCCGTATCAGCAATACCTTTTAGTTGTGTGTTCAATTGTTCAACTTGTTGCTTTATCGAACGCATACGTACTACAGATTGATGCATGTTGGTTACTGCAGCATCAATCTGTTTGCAAAACGCATACTGCTCATCAAAAGCATTGGCAGATACTTGTACTCTTGGATCTTGCAACACCTGTAGCGTAGCATCGCTGCTTGTAGTGCCTGCTTTCAAGGTTACGCTATACGTTCCGGGTGGTACACTAGCGCCACGATAATCTGCATTCAGGAATTGGCCTTTGATGCCAGGCAAACTTTCGTGCCGCAAATCCCAATTGAATTTGTGCAGCCCTTCTTCTGTTGGCAGCAAAGGCTCAGGAGCAGGGCCACCAGGGTAGCCACTTACTTCGGCATCATTTTTCCAGCTGTTGTATTGGCGTATGGTGTCGCCTTTTGCATTGCTAATGATGAGGCTAATGCTATCAGTTTTTGATGGTAAATAATAATACAGTGCAGCGCCTTCTGCAGGGTTGGCGCCCACTTGCGGACTGCCGCCGCTCCAGCCTGTTTTCACGGTTGGTTTCGATGTAAACAAAGTAGCGGTTGGCGGCAATTGATCTTGCAGTTGCTGCAAGGGTGAGAGGTCATCTAAAATCCAAAAGGCACGGCCGCTGGTGGCAGCCACCAAATCGTTGTCGGCAATGGTGAGGTCATTGATGGCCACCACTGGCAGGTTGAGTTGGAAACGCTGCCAGACCAGTCCGTCATTCGTGCTGATGTACAGGCCCCGTTCGGTGCCGGCATACAGCAGCCCTTTTTTTACCCGGTCTTCCCTTACTACCCTGCAAAAGTCTCTCGAATCAAAGCCATTGATTTGTTTGCTCCATGTTTTGCCATAGTCGTAGGTAATGAAAACAACAGGAGAGAAGTCATTCATTTTGTAACCTGTGGTAGCAATGATGGCTTTGCCCGGTGTGTGGTAAGATACCTCGATGCTGTTGACGAGTGTTTCGCCAAGACCTGCAGGGGTTACATTGCTCCAGGTGTTACCGCCGTCGCGGGTGAGGTGTACCAGGCCGTCGTCGGAGCCGGTCCATATTTCACCCTGTGTAATAGGAGAGCAGGCAATGTAAGCGAGGGTATTGTACACTTCGCCACCTGCCCCTTCATTGGTAAATGGCGCTCCACCATCGCCTTGTTTGGTACTGTCATTGCGGGTGAGGTCGGCGCTGATTGCTGTCCAGCTTTGGCCAGCGTCGGTGGTTTTGAGCACTTTGTTGCCACCGTGGTAAATAATAGCCGGATTAAACGGATCAGCCACAATGGGGGCATTCCAGTTGAAACGATAGACTTGTTTTTTGGGTATCACCCCTAATCCAATGGTGGGGCTGGCCATCACGTCTTTAGTGCTGCTGAGTTTGCGGTCGAGCACTTCGATATTACCCTGGTAGCTACCACCAAAAACCTTTACCGGATTGTTAGGGTCAAAGGCAAGGAAAGCACTTTCACCGCCGGGGCCAAAAGTCCATTGTTGCCAATCAACGCCCCCAAAGGGGCTTTTGCTGGGAACAATAACGGCAGAATTGTCTTGCTGGCCTGCATACAAGTTGTATGGGAACTGCTTATCGGCGATGACGCGGTAAAACTGTGCGGTGGGTTGGTTTTGCTGGCTGCTCCAGCTGGCCCCGCCATTGAAAGAAATATTGGCTCCGCCGTC
This sequence comes from Bacteroidota bacterium, assembly GCA_020161435.1. Lineage (GTDB taxonomy): Bacteria > Bacteroidota > Bacteroidia > Chitinophagales > Chitinophagaceae > Phnomibacter. The sequence goes on from JAIUNV010000007.1 coordinate 131,131, forward strand.
GTTGGCGTTAATCATCCTTTTATTATTGGCCGGGTCTATCCACAGCCAGTGGTTGTCGCCGTGTGGCGTGGGCAGGTTGGTAAAAGTTTTACCACCGTCAATCGATTTGAGTGCCGGCGCATTGAGCACATACACCGTGTTTTGATCTTGCGGGTCGGCAAATATTTCAATGTAGTACCAGGCTCGGGCAACGGTTACCCTTGCTTTGCTTGTTTGCGACCATGAGTCGCCGCCATCATCGCTTCGGTAAACGCCACCCAGGCCATCTTCGCTTTCAATATTGGCATACACCCTGCCGGGGTTGGCCCTGCTTACATCAATGGCTACTTTGCCCATGTTGGCAGGCAGGCCTTTGCTCATTTTGTGCCAGCTGTTTCCGCCATCTGTGCTTTTGTACAAGCCGCTGCCCGGGCCACCGCTGCGCACCAGCCAGGGCAGCCTGCGATGATCCCACATGCCGGCATATAAAATGCGAGGGTTACTCATGTCCATACTCAGGTCGGCACAACCAGTATTGTCATCAACAAACAGCACCCGGTCCCAGCTGCGGCCGCCATCGGTGGTTTTGTAAATGCCCCGTTCGGCTGTAGGACCATGAATGGCTCCCTGCGCCGCTACAAACACGATGTCGGGGTTGGAAGGATGAATGCGGATGGCTGCAACGTGCATGGTATTGGTAAGGCCAATGTGTTGCCAGGTTTTGCCGGCATCGGTGCTTTTGTACACGCCATCGCCGGCGGAGGTCATTACACCACGTGGGGCGTGTTCGCCCATTCCCACATATATCACATTAGGGTCGCTTTCGGCTACGGCAATGGCACCCACGGAACCGGTATTGAAAAAGCCATCGGAGATGTTGCGCCAGCTGATGCCGGCATCTTCGGTTTTCCAAACGCCGCCACCGGTGCTGCCCATATAGTAAATGAGCGGTTGGCCCGGCACGCCGCTGCAAGCTACCGAACGGCCCCCACGGGTAGGACCCAGGTTGCGCCATTGCATGCCCTGTAAATGGTCGTTCCAGCTAACTGATGGGGCAGGAGCGGGAGTTGTTTTCTTTTTACTGCTGTTTTGGGCAGTCAGGCTTAAGCAAGCAGCCATCGAAATGGCGAACATCAATACATGTCTCATAAATATGTGATATAGGGAGCTGTAAGTTAATGGTTTGAGTTGAGTGGAGATAGCTGCGTAGTGTATTGCAGCTGATGGGCCCGGGATGTGGAGGGCTTGGCCACGGCCGGCGGGTGCAACCCGTGCCGGCAAGGGGCGGAACCCCGAAGCAGCCCGATATGTAGCTGAGATATGCACAGCAGCTGGTGGCCCCCCAATGGGGATTTGTGGAAAAACTGGCCCGAAAAACAGACATTTGCGGCCGGATTGGTAAAAATGTTTCAAAAAACTTTTGCCTGATAGTTGAATCCCATTACCTTCGCATCCCAATTCGAAAAAAGGGTCTTTGAATTATGAGTCAGCGGATACGTATTAAACTGCAATCTTACGATCACAACCTGGTTGACAAATCAGCCGAGAAAATTGTGAAAACTGTGCGGAGCACAGGTGCTGTGGTAACAGGTCCAATTCCTTTGCCAACACACAAAAAGATCTTTACTGTACTGCGTTCACCGCACGTAAACAAGAAAGCTCGTGAACAATTCCAACTGAACACGCACAAGCGTTTGTTGGATATCTACACCAGCAGTAGTCGCACAGTAGATGCCCTGAGCAAACTGGATTTGCCAAGTGGTGTTGAAGTTGAAATCAAAGCGTAACAGCTGACCAAGTGGGGCGAGGCTCCACATCAGAACAACAAAGCAATCATCTCTCAATCCGGCCAAAGGGACGTGAAAAAAGAGCTCTGATTTTACATAACTCTCACTACCAAGTGAGCCAAACATATGAACAAGCCTTTCAGGGTTTGTTTACTACCGGTACTTCCCCTCTGCAAAACGGCGGAAACAAAGGAAAAGGTCGGTAGCTAAACTGGGATTGAATTCGCTTCTGCGCGGATGTCCTCTTAACTCTGCCGGGCACAAACCGATATCAATGAAAGGTATTATTGGAAAAAAAATCGGGATGACCAGCATATTCGATCCCAATGGTAAGCAAATAGCTTGCACCATAGTAGAAGCTGGTCCCTGTGTTGTATCGCAGGTGAAAACCGCCGATGTAGACGGTTACAATGCACTTCAGTTGGCTTACGGCGAAAAGAAGGAAAAGAATGCTACTAAAGCAGAGAAAAATCACTTCGCTAAAGCACAAACTGCTCCCAAATCATTTGTAAAAGAATTTCGTGACTGTACGCTGGAGAAAGCTCTTGGCGAACAAGTCACTGTTGACATTTTTGCCGAAGGCGAAAAAGTTGACGTTGTGGGTACCACCAAGGGTAAGGGTTTTCAGGGTGTTGTAAAGCGCCATGGCTTCCACGGTGTTGGTGAGCAATCACATGGTCAGCACGACCGCCAGCGTGCCCCCGGTTCTATCGGTAACTCATCTGACGCCAGCCGTGTATTTAAAGGTATGCGTATGGCTGGCCGTATGGGTGGCGACAGGGTAAAAATGAAAGGCCTGAAAGTGGTGAAGATTTTCCCTGAAAAGAATTACATCCTGATCAGCGGATCAGTTCCCGGCCACAATGGTTCAATCGTTTTAATCCAGAAGTAATTGTAAACCGTGCCGGCCCGGCCGGTGAGAAACGAAAAAGTTATGACAATCGAAGTTTTAAATACAGCAGGTCAGAAAACTGGCAGAACAGTTGAGCTTCCCGAAGAAATCTTCGGTACCGAGCCCAATGATCATGTGATTTATCTGGCTGTAAAACAATACCTCGCCGCTCAGCGTCAGGGTACTTCAAAAGTAAAAACCCGTGCCGAAGTACAAGGTGCCAGCCGCAAGCTGCACAAGCAAAAAGGTACTGGTGGTAGCCGTAAGGGTAACATCCGTAACCCATTGTACCGCGGTGGTGGTACCATTTTTGGACCTAAGCCTACTACTCACGACCAGAAGTTGAACCGTAAGGTGAAGGATCTGGCTAAAATTGCTGCTCTGAGCTACAAAGCCAAAGAAAGCGCCATCGTAGTGGTAGAAGACCTGAAGTTCGATGCTCCCAAAACCAAAGCTTTTGCTGGCGTAATGCAGGGCCTGGGTGTAGCAGATAAGAAGACGTTGTTTGTATATCCTGAACTGGATACCAACTTCTACCTCAGCCTGCGCAACATCCCCAACGCTGCTGCTATTGAGCTGGCCGACATCAACACTTACGATATCGTAAATGCTGACGTAATGGTCCTCACTGAATCAGCTGCTAAAATCTTCACCGAAGAAGGTACTGAAGCTTAATTAAGAACCGAATAATTCTGATCGAAATGAAACTGACAGATGTATTAATAAAGCCTGTGTTGACCGAAAAGGTGAACAAGCAAATTGAAAAGAAGCGCAGCTACACCTTCATCGTAGATCGTAAGGCCAACAAGCTGGAGATTAAAAAAGCGGTTGAAGAATTCTACGGCGTAAATGTAACTGACGTGAATACGTTGGTAATGCCCGGAAAAGCAAAATCTCGCTTCACCAAGTCTGGCTTTATCAATGGCCGCAAGCCTGCCAAAAAGAAGGCAGTTGTAACTGTAGCAGAAGGTGAAGAAATTAACCTGTACGGCGAAATCTAATCCACTGCAATTCTAACAAAAACAAGAATGGCAACCAACCGCCGCGAAGTGTTGAAATAAACCAACTCAGAACTAAGAAAAATGGCACTGAAAAAATACAAACCAATGACCGCCGGTACCCGCTGGAAAATTGGTAATGCGTATGCTGAAGTAACCACTAACAAGCCTGAGCGTAGCCTGCTGGAACCAGTGAAGAAATCTGGTGGCCGCAACGCACAGGGCCGTCGTACCATGCGCTATATTGGCGGTGGTCACAAGCAGAAGTACCGTATCATCGACTTCAAGCGTAACAAGCAAAACATTGAAGCAACTGTACTGACTGTAGAATACGATCCAAACCGTACTGCTTTCATCGCTCTGGTAGAATATACCGATGGTGAAAAGCGCTATATCCTGGCACCACAGGGCATTCAGGTTGGTCAGAAAGTAATTTCTGGTCCTACTGTAGCTCCTGAAATTGGCAACTGTCTTCCTATGAAGAACATGCCTTTGGGTACCAACGTACACAATATTGAAATGCAGCCTGGCCAAGGTGGCAAGCTGGTACGTAGTGCCGGTTCTGCTGCTCAGCTTACCAACAAGGAAGAAGCTTACGCTGTATTGAAAATGCCTTCTGGCGAATTGCGCAAACTCCTCATCAATTGCTACGCTACTGTAGGTGTAGTAAGCAATGGCGACCACAACCTCCAGAGCCTCGGTAAAGCAGGTGCAAACCGCTGGCGTGGTATCCGCCCCCGCAACCGTGGTGTGGCTATGAACCCTGTAGATCACCCAATGGGTGGTGGTGAAGGCCGTGCTTCTGGTGGTCACCCACGCAGCCGCACTGGTAAGTACGCCAAAGGTGAGAAGACCCGTACAAAAGGCAAAGGCAGCGATAAGCTGATTCTCCAGCGCCGCGACGGTAAAAAACTGGCTAAGTAATTTGAGAATTGATTTAAGCTTTTACAGAAACCAATTCAATTTTCAAATCCTCAAATTTTCAAATTAACGAATTCAATATGGCTCGTTCAATTAAAAAAGGTCCCTACGTTGATGCCAAACTCGAGAAGAAAATCGTGAACATGGCAGAAGGCAAAGTGAAGAAGGGTGTTATCAAAACCTGGAGTCGTCGTTCTACTATTACTCCTGATTTTGTAGGCCAAACATTCGCTGTGCACAACGGTAACAAATTCATCCCTGTGTATGTAACCGAATTCATGGTTGGTCACAAGCTTGGTGAATTTGCTCCTACCCGCAACTTCAGAGGACACGCCGGTAGCAAAAAATAAATTGTTTAAATGTTGGTGGTTTTTGGTTGGCAGTTGTTTGAGATTCTTCTGCAACAAAAACTAAAAACCAAAAACCTGAAACTGAATAAAAATGGAAGCAGTAGCTAAACTGAGAAATTATCCCACTTCGCCCCGCAAAATGCGTTTGCTGGCCGACCTGATTCGTGGCATGAAGGTTGATCAAGCCCTGGCTGTATTGGAGCACAACACCAAGCACAGTTCTGTACCGCTGGCTAAGTTGGTTAAGAGTGCTGCCTTTAACTGGAAAGCAAAGAATGATGGTGCTGACGAAAGTGCACTGGTGGTAAAAACCATTATGGTAGACGGTGGCCGTACCCTGAAGCGGATGCGTCCAGCTCCTCAGGGCCGTGGATACCGTGTACGTAAGCGTAGCAATCACGTAACCGTAACTGTAGACACCATCTAATTCTCACTAAACGAATTGTTCAAATTTTCAAATTGAAATAATGGGTCAAAAAGCAAATCCAATCGGTAACAGGCTCGGTATCATCCGTGGTTGGGACAGTAACTGGTACGGCAACAAGAAAGTATATGCCGACCGACTGATCGAGGACAACAAGATCCGTACCTACCTGAATGCCCGTATCAACAAGGGTGGCATTTCTAAAATCGTTATCGAACGTACCCTCAATAAACTGATTGTAACTATTCATACTTCAAAGCCTGGTATCATTATTGGTAAAGGCGGTGGTGAAGTAGACCGTATCAAAGAAGAGCTGAAGAAGCTTACCGGTAAAGAAGACGTTCAAATCAACATCCTCGAAATCCGTCGTCCGGAAGTAGATGCTATGATTGTAGCTGATACTATCGCCCGTCAGATCGAAAACCGCATCAACTACAAGCGTGCCATCAAAATGGCAATTGCTTCTGCTATGCGTATGGGGGCCGAAGGTATCAAGGTAAAAGCCAGTGGCCGTTTGGGTGGTGCTGAAATTGCCCGTAGCGAAGAAATCAAAATGGGCCGTACTCCATTGCACACCTTCCGTATGGATATTGACTACGCCAGCCTGGCTGCTCAAACCGTATACGGTAAAATTGGTTTGAAAGTATGGATTTGTAAAGGTGAAGTATTGACCAAGCGTGACCTCAACCCGAACTTTGTAGGCACTGGCAGCGGTCTGAGCGACCGTCGTGGTGGCGAAGAACGTGGTGGTGACCGCGGTGGCCGTGGTGGAGACAGAAGAGGTGGTGGTGATCGCCGCGACCGTGGAGGCCGTCGTTAATAACAACAGCATCCAGCTTCAACTAATTGTAAATATTCAAATACGTAGATAAATGTTACAGCCGAAAAGAACCAAGTTCCGCAAGCAACAAAAAGGCCGCATCCGCGAAGTGGCTAAGCGTGGCGCTACCATTTCATTCGGTTCGTTTGCCCTTAAAGCACAGGAACCTATTTGGTTGAACAACCGCCAGATCGAGAGTGCCCGTCAGGCAATGACCCGTGCCATGAAACGTGAAGGTAGTGTGTGGATCCGTGTATTCCCCGATAAGATCATTACCCGTAAGCCTGCCGAAGTGCGGATGGGTAAGGGTAAAGGTAACCCCGAATTTTGGGCAGCCGTAGTAGAACCAGGTCGTATCCTGTTTGAATGCGATGGCGTACCGATGGAAGTAGCCCGCGAAGCAATGGAACTTGCTGCGCAGAAGCTTCCCATCAAAACCAAGTTCGTTGTACGCCGCGATTATCAGGCGTAATGATGCGAATAAGCTGGTGTGCTGATGACAATATTTCAGACATACAGCTGAGAAAATAATTTCATTAGCAGATTAGCATATTGGCTAATTATCAAATTGAAAAAGATGTCTAAGAAAGTTGACTTCAACAAAAGCCTGAGCGAAATAAGCATCGAAGATCTGAAGGTGCGCATCAGCGAAGATGAAGTGCGCCTCAAGAAGCTTGAATTTGCACATGCCATCACTCCTTTGGAAAACCCAATGAGCATCAGAGATCTCCGTCGTGATGTTGCCCGTTTGAAAACCGAACTCCAGAAAAGAGTACTGGTAGGCTAATTTTTAATTGAATAGTAGTTCAGCAAAATAATGAACCAAATGGAAACCAGAAATCTCCGTAAAACCAGGATTGGTGTAGTAGCCAGCAACAAAATGGATAAAACCATTACAGTAGCGGTGGAGCGTAAAGTAAAGCACCCAATCTACGGTAAGTTCGTAAAAAAGACGACCAAGTTTCATGCACACGACGAGAAGAACGAGTGCAGCATTGGCGACACTGTAAAAATTATGGAAACCCGTCCTCTCAGCAAAACAAAGCGCTGGAGACTGGTAGAAGTAGTTGAGAAAGTGAAATAATCAGCTAACAGCTGCAAGCTGCATGCTTCAAGCTTTTCGCTGGTGTTGTATAACATAGCAAAAGCCTCTGACAAATTCGTAACATCATTAGCCCGAGTGCTAAAGCTAAAAAGCTAACAAAATGATTCAGCAAGAAAGCCGGTTGAACGTAGCGGATAACAGCGGTGCCAAAGAGGTACTTTGTATTCGTGTATTGGGCAACAGCGGACAAGACTACGCCGGTATTGGCGACAAGATTGTGGTTACTGTAAAGGACGCAATTCCTGGTGGCGGTATGAAAAAAGGTACCGTAGCCAAAGCCGTTATTGTACGTACTAAAAACAAACTGCGTCGCAAAGACGGATCTTACATCCGTTTCGATGACAACGCCGTTGTAATCCTGAACAACTCAGACGAACCACGTGGTACCCGTATTTTCGGACCCGTTGCCCGTGAGCTTCGCGACAAAGGATACATGAAAATTGTATCGCTGGCTCCAGAAGTACTGTAATGCAAAACGCCGAAGGCAAAGTGCTGAAAGCGAATTTCAATAACTGCGTTAAGCGTTAAGCGTTACGCATCAAGCTATAAAGTATGACTAATCGTTTCAAACCAAAGTTCAACATCAAGAAAGGTGACAACGTTGTTGTTATCACCGGTGATGATAAGGATCTGAAAAAGCCCCGCGTTGTACTGGCCGTTTATCCTGACAAGGCTAAAGTGCTGGTAGAAGGCGTAAACATTCAGACCCGCCATACAAAACCTACAGCACAAAACACCCAGGGTGGTATTGTGAAAAAAGAAGCACCTATTGCTATCAGCAACGTGCAACTGTGGGATGCCAAAGCCGGCGCTGCAGTACGTGTAAAGCGTAGCCGCGACAACGGTAAATTAGTTCGTATTTCTAAAAAATCCGGGGAGGTTATTAAATAATGGCAACTACAAATTATACTCCGCGCCTGGCAGACAAGTACAAAGCTGAAGTTGTACCTGCCCTCATGAAAAAGTTCGGTTACAAAACCGTAATGCAGGCCCCCAAGCTTACCAAAATTTGCTTGAACCGTGGCGTAAACGGTGCAACTGCCGATAAGAAACTTGTAGACATTGCTATCGAAGAGCTGACTACCATCACTGGTCAGAAGGCTGTAGCTACCATGTCTAAAAAGGACATCTCAAACTTCAAGCTCCGTCGCAATATGCCGATTGGTGCCCGTGTTACCCTCCGTGGTGATCAGATGTTTGAATTCCTCGATCGTTTGATTGCAGTTTCACTCCCTCGTGTTCGGGATTTCAAAGGTATCAATGATAAGAGCTTTGATGGCCGTGGTAACTATACCATGGGTGTTACTGAGCAAATTATCTTCCCAGAAATCGACATTGATAAGGTGAACAAAATTACTGGTCTCGATATCACTTTCGTAACTACTGCCCGTACCAACGAAGAGGCTTACGAACTGCTGAAAGAAATTGGTCTTCCTTTCAAGAACATCAAAAAAGACAACAACTAATAAAACCAGATCCCAAAGGAAATTTTCCATACTTCCGGCGGAAACTAAGCACCACTTAGGATTTGGAATTTTAAAATTTGGAATTTCATTTTTATGGCAAAAGAATCAGTTAAAGCCCGTCAGCGTAAGCGTGAAGCTACCGTAGCCAAGTTTGCTGAAAAGCGTGCAGCCCTCAAGGCAGCAGGCGATTATGCAGCTCTCGATCAGCTTCCCCGCAATGCATCGCCTGTACGCCTCAAAAACCGCTGCCAGCTCTCTGGTCGTCCTAAAGGTTACATGCGTCATTTCGGTATCTGCCGTAACATGTTTCGCGACATGGCACTGGAAGGTAAAATTCCTGGCGTGAAAAAAGCAAGCTGGTAATTGCTACGGCAATAGCCACAAGCAAGCAACTTCATTCAATTCATTTTAAACTAAAATCCAATTATTCCGTCCCGAAGTTTTCGGGAGCCGGAATGTAGGAGGGAAATCATATGGTAACTGATCCTATAGCAGACTTTCTGACTCGTATTCGGAATGCTCAAATGGCCAACCACCGCATCGTGGAAATCCCCGCTTCTAACCTGAAGAAGCGTATGACTGAAATTTTGTACGAAAAGGGTTATATCCTCAAGTACAAATTTGAAGATGACAACAAGCAAGGTGTTATCAAGATCGCATTGAAATACGATCCTAATACTAAGCAACCCGCTATCGCTTCTTTGGAGCGTATGAGCCGCCCAGGTCTGCGTCAGTACGCCAAGCCTGCCGACTTTAAGCGTGTAATGAACGGCCTGGGTATTGCCATTGTGAGCACTTCTAAAGGTGTAATGACTGACAAAGAAGCCAAAGCTCAGAATGTAGGTGGCGAAATCTTGTGTCACATTTATTAATTGATTGTATTCGGGCGGTTTGTTTATTTAAGCCTTTTAGTCGGGGCTGAACGCATGCCACTCATTTGATTCACATATTTAAACACAACAACGACTATGTCTCGTGTAGGAAAAAAACCGGTAACAATCCCCGCTGGTGTTACTATCACAGTAAGTGGAGATAACACCGTTACCGTAAAAGGCCCCAAAGGCGAATTGAAGCAAACCTTGGATCGTGACATTCATGTAGAAATTACTGATGCCACACTGACAGTAGGTCGTCCTACCGATCAAATCCGCCACCGTGCACTGCATGGCTTGTACCGTGCCCTTATTGCCAACATGGTAAAGGGTGTAACAGAAGGTTTCATTAAGAAAATGGAACTGGTAGGTGTAGGTTACAAAGCTTCTAACACCGGAAATATTCTTGATTTGGCGTTGGGCTACTCGCACAACATCATTATTGAAATTCCTAAAGAGTTGAAAGTAACCACTGCTCAGGAAAAGGGTAAAAACCCGGAGATTGTGATTGAAGGTACCGACAATCAGCTGTTGGGTCAGGTATGTGCCAAAATCCGTAGCCTGCGTAAGCCGGAGCCTTACAAAGGCAAGGGTGTTCGCTTTGCTGGCGAAGTGGTTCGTAAGAAGGCTGGTAAATCTGCTGGTAAATAATCATCGGTAACCGCTTTTTAAAATCTGATTTCAAAGAAAATAGTGCTCCCCCGGAGCCGGAGGATATAAAATGGATAAGAAAGTACTTTCAAGAAAGAAAATCCACTACCGCATTCGTAAGAGAATCATCGGTAGCGCTGCCAAGCCTCGCCTGAGCGTATTTCGCAGCAATGCAGATATTTACTGCCAGCTGATAGACGATGCTAATGGCACCACACTCGCAGCTGCCAGCAGCCGCGATAAGGACATCGCTGCACAAAAGGTCACCAAGTCTGAAAAAAGCAAATTGGTAGGTAATGCTATTGCCCGCAAAGCTGCTGAATTAGGCATCACTACCTGTGTATTTGATCGTGGTGGTTTCTTGTACCACGGTCGCATTAAGGCAGTAGCCGATGGTGCCCGTGAAGGTGGCCTGGTTCTGTAATTGTACAGGATTTTCATTTAAACGATCAGCATTCAACAATCGTAAATCTTGCCTGCTTGCAGGCTCAATTGAAAAATAAAAATGGCAAAAGCTATCGTAAACCGCGTAAAAGCCGGCGACCTCGAACTGAAAGAAAAGGTTGTAGCTATTAACCGTGTTGTAAAGACCACCAAGGGTGGCCGCACTTTCAGCTTCTCAGCCCTGGTGGTGGTAGGCAACGAAAATGGTGTGGTAGGTCATGGCTTGGGTAAGGCTAAAGAAGTACAGGAAGCAATCACCAAAGGCATTGAAGATGCTAAGAAGAACCTGGTGAAAGTACCTGTAATACACGGCACTATCCCCCACGAACAATTTGTAAAAGAAGGCGCTGCAAAAGTTTTGCTGAAGCCAGCTGCTCATGGTACAGGTGTAATTGCCGGAGGTAGCATGCGTTACGTGTTGGAAAGTGCAGGCATTACCGACGTATTGGCTAAGAGTCTTGGTTCTGCCAATCCTCACAACGTGGTTAAAGCTACATTTACCGCACTGGCTACTTTACGTGAGCCAATTCAGGTGGCTAAAACACGTACCGTTTCTCTGAAAAAAGTATTCAACGGATAATTAGTTTGCTGTTTGATGCCCGATGTTTTGAGATCTACGGATAGCATAACCTCAAACTTCAAACCTTAAACTTCAAACCTCATAACGATGAAGAAGATCAAAATCACTCAGGTTAAAAGTGTGATCGACCGCCCGGAGCGCCAGAAGAAAACAATGGAAGCCCTCGGACTGCGCAAGATGAACGCTACTGTAGAAAAAGAAGCCACCCCACAAATTCTGGGTATGGTAGAAAAAGTATTGCACCTGGTAAAGGTGGAAGACGTAGCGCAAGCCTAATTTCGAATCAATCATTTTCAATTCCAAATTCCAATCTTCTGATGATGTGTTGGGATTTGGAATTTCATTATTCTCATTTTTAAGCGAGGGGAGCTAACCCCGTAAGTAAAAACTCGTAGTCTATGAAACTGCACAATTTGAAGCCTGCCGAAGGCAGTACGCACAGTGAAAAACGTTTAGGTCGTGGTGAAGCATCTGGTAAAGGTGGTACTTCTACCAAGGGTAACAAAGGTCAGCAGCAGCGTGCCGGTTACGCCAGCAAAATGGCTCACGAAGGTGGTCAGATGCCTATCCAGCGTCGTATTCCTAAGCGTGGTTTTAAAAACCCGCACCGCGTATCTTACACTGTTTTCAATCTTGGTCAGGTAGATCAGCTGGTTGAAAAATATGAACTGAAAGAATTCAGCCTCGATAATTTGTACATCAACGGGTTGGTAAACCAATCAGCTTTGGTAAAAGTATTGGGCACCGGCGAATTGAAAAGCAAGATTGATTTCAAAGTAAACGCTATCAGCGCAAAAGCAAAAGCTGTTATTGAAGCTGCGGGTGGTACTGTTGAAATTCTGAAGTAATCGGGCAGTGCAAAAGTTCCTTTCGCAACATCGAAAGGAACTCTTGTTTTACCTACATTTGAGGCCCTTTAAATTGACTGAATTCCGTGAAGAAATTTTTTGAAACACTAAAGAATATCTGGACGATTGACGAGCTGAAGCAAAAGATTATTGTAACGCTGCTTTTGCTGGTCACTTATCGTTTGGGTACGCACATCGTTTTACCTGGTATCGATCCTAACGCATTGGATGCCGTAAAGGGTAAAGCTTCTGGATTGCTTGGCCTGTTCGACCAGTTTGCTGGCGGCGCCTTCTCTCAGGCATCTATTTTGGCACTGGGTATTATGCCTTATATCTCTGCTTCAATTTTCATGCAGTTGGTTACCATTTTGGTTCCCCAATTTCAGAAAATTCAGAAAGAGGGAGAAAGCGGCCGTAAGAAAATTAACCAATGGACCCGCTACCTCACTGTAATTGTTACAGTGTTTCAGGCTGGTGCTTATATCACTTATTTGCAGAGCCCCGGTTACAAAGAGGCACTCATTCCTGCATACGAGCCATACTTCTTGTTTAGCACTATTGTGTTGCTTACAGCAGGTACACTGTTTGTAATGTGGTTGGGCGAAAAAATTACAGACAAAGGTTTGGGTAACGGTACTTCACTCATCATCATGGTGGGTATCCTGGCCCGATTGCCACAAAGCTTTGTACAAGAATTTACTTCGCTCAATACCAAAGGCGGTGGTGGTATGCTGGTTTTCATCATTGAGATTGCTATTCTCATTATGATTATTATGGGCCTAATAGTATTGGTACAAGGTGTACGCAAAATTGCTATCAACTATGCAAAGCAAATTGTTGGCAACAAGCAGTTTGGCGGTGCCCGTCAGTTTTTACCTATCAAGGTAAACAGTGCCGGTGTAATGCCAATCATCTTTGCACAGGCTATCATTTTCATTCCTACCATCTTTGCTAAGTTCGATACGACTGGTGGATTTATGAAGATTTTGAATGACCACAGCAACGGTTGGTACATGCTCATATATAGTGTGCTGGTTATTGGTTTTACTTACCTCTATACGGCCATTATTTTCAACCCCAAGCAAATTGCAGAAGACCTGAAGCGCAATAACGGTTTTATACCTGGTGTAAAACCCGGTCAGCCTACTGCAGATTACATTGGTTCTGTAATGGATAAGGTGACCCTGCCTGGTGCATTGCTGCTTGCCTTTGTGGGTATTTTGCCAGGCGTGGCTCAGAAACTCGGTGTTACCGCTGGTTTCAGTAGCTTCTTTGGTGGTACCAGCCTGCTCATCATGGTGGGTGTTATCCTCGATACACTGCAGCAAATTGAAACACACTTGCTAATGCGCCAGTACGATGGTTTAATGAGCGGTGGCCGCATTCAGGGCCGTCAGGCTGTAAGCAGCTCTCCAATCGGATAATTGATTTGTTATTAATGTACAATAGAAATACCTGTCTTTATGGGCAGGTATTTTTTATTGATTTATTACGGAGGTTCCTCATAAAGCATTTGTTTCTTTGCATTCTTTATGAGCCTGTTTAAAAAGTATAAAGAAGTGATTCAACTGAAAAATGCTGCAGAGATTGAATTGATGCGGCAAAGCAATTTGTTAGTAGGAGATACCATAGCTGTTTTGGCCGAAATGATAAAGCCCGGTGTTACTACACTACAGCTTGATGTAATAGCTGGTCAATACATCAGAGATCATGGTGGTATTCCCAGCTTTCTCAACTATCATGGTTTTCCTTATAATACCTGCATTAGTGTAAATGATGCCGTGGTGCATGGTTTTCCCGACAACAGAGCATTGCAGCCCGGAGATATTATTACCATTGACTGCGGGGTATTTAAAAATGGCTTTCACGGCGACAGTGCCTACACTTTTGCTATAGCTGAGGCCGACCCCGAAGCCCTCACATTGATGAAAGTAACCAAGGAGTCTTTGTACAAGGGTATAGAGAAGGCAAGAGCCGGCAATCGTATTGGAGATGTTGCTTTTGCGATTCAAGATTATGCAGAACGTCAGCATGCGTACGGCGTTGTACGTGAGTTGGTTGGGCATGGTATTGGCAGGCAACTGCACGAAGATCCTCAGGTGCCCAATTTTGGCAAAAGAGGTACCGGCAGTAAGTTGCAAGTGGGTATGACCATAGCCATAGAACCAATGGTAAACCAAGGTAAAAAAGAGGTGTATACCGATGAAGACGGCTGGACCATCAGAACCAAGGATGGTAAAGCGGCGGCTCATTATGAGCACAGCATTTGCATTCAAAAAGACAAGGCTGATTTACTGAGTTCTTTTACGGCTATTGAAGCTGCAGAGAAGGCCAACAGCCATTTGGTTTCCAATTACTATTAAGCCGAAAGGCACTAAATAAAAAAGGGTGGATTCACAAGAATCCACCCTTTTTTATTTACGACAGCATTACTTCATCTTCATGGAGTCCAGCACATCGCCGGCTTCTTCCATTACCTGTTTCAATGAGTCGCCGCTGAGCATATCCATTGCTTTTTGAGCGTCTTCCATTTCTTCTGCAGAGGCGCCCTTTTGTTGCATTTTTTCCATGCCGGTTTTCATCAGCGTGTTTTTATCAAACGCTACTTTCCAGGCACCTTCTTCTTTTTTCAATTTAAAGTCTGTCTTGTCTTTGCCATCTACTGTTACGCTGATGGTAGCTTCATCGCCATTGATAACGGCATCGCCATATTCAATTTTTTGCTTCGCCATTTCCTGCTTCAGGCTGTCTTTGTTTACCGGTGCAAAGCTCATACCCATTTTCATCATATCCAGCATTTGCTTGCTGTCTTTGGTGGCATATTTAGCTGCTTCGTCAATGTCCATGGTTTTGAACGCTTCGAAGAATTTTTTTGCAACAGATTTTGGATCGCCAGAGCCACCAGAGCAAGCGGCCAGTGCCAGCATTACGATTGCCAACAGGGGGAGGAGTGTTTTTTTCATTAAGAATGTTTTGGAGAATGATTGGATTAATGGTCAACAAATGTAGGGGGCCGTTTTGTGTAAAACAGCTTTGTATAAAAAAAGATAGGGCTACTAATAGTTTTTCTCCACCACAGTTTTCATCACCGGCGACAATAAAAGATTATCGACACCCACATACTGCATTTTACCTGCGGTTGAAAATGTGAACCAGCTGCTGTCTGCCACTGCCCGTGCAATGGTTTTAGCAACAAATTCGGCACAGTAAAAACGGTCTTCTGTGTGGTAATCAAAAGCCATATCGAAGGGAATGCCCTGTAGCCAAAAGTGATTGGCCTGAGTAGCAATGACCCTATTTTTTGATGCCGGAAACTGTGGCCTGAAAATAGCAGCAGCCTTGTTATCTGCAGCATGGCAAAAGGAGTACAAAGGCTCTCTTTTGATGCGTTGGTCTGGATTGAACTCACCGCCAATAGCATGGTACACAAATACGGTATCATTTTCGATGCTGGCAATGCCGCAATGGCTGTAGCGTTTGTCTGTTTGGTTCATTTGGCGTAGCATTTCGCTGGTCATATCACTGCCGGAGCGCAGTACCATATCACCTGTTTGTACCTGATGTATAAGTGTGGGATAAATAACGGAATCGTATTGCTGCAGTCTTTTAACTTGAAAAGACTGCGCATCAATCTGCTGGCTATCCGGCTCTGGCGTAGCAGAAAACCGGCAACTCCAACACAGCAAAAAAAGAGATGGCAACAGGTACCATCTCTTTTTTGTGTTTGGCAATATCATTGAATATTTATTGCGGTTTATCACGGTTGCGAAAATATTCTTTTCGCTGCGCCTGATACGCTTCTTCTTCCGCATTTTCTTTTTCTTTCTCTTTATCGTAGGCCTTAATGATGGCTTTTACGAGGCGGTGGCGTACCACATCTTCCTCATCGAGCTCAATGTGTGCAATGCCGTTGATGTTTTTGAGAATACGGGTGGCTTTTTCCAAACCACTGCGCTGGCTTTTGGGCAGGTCTACCTGCGTCATATCGCCGGTGATGATGGCTTTGGCATTGGCACCAATACGAGTGAGAAACATTTTCAATTGCAGGTCGGTGGAGTTCTGTGCTTCATCCAAAATGATGTAGGCATTGTCCAACGTACGGCCACGCATGTACGCCAGCGGGGCAATTTCGATGGTGCGGGTACTCATGTAGTAGCCCAGCTTATCTGCCGGTATCATATCATCCAGTGCATCGTACAACGGCCGCAGGTACGGATCAATTTTTTCTTTGAGATCGCCGGGCAAAAATCCAAGGCTTTCACCAGCTTCTACCGCAGGGCGGGTGAGGATGATTTTTTTGACAGACTTGTTTTTGAGGGCTCTTACAGCTAATGCAACAGCGGTGTACGTTTTACCAGTACCGGCAGGGCCAAGGGCAAATACGATGTCGTTGGTATCTGCTGCACTTACCATGCGTTTTTGGTTTTGCGTACGGGCCCGCACTGTTTTGCCATTGGGGCCAAACACCAGTACATCGTTGGGGTTTCGCTCTACAAAGGCATCTACCGTTTCAGCATCATCACCGCCTAAAATGGTTTCAAAATAGTTTTCGCTCAGGTGCCCGTTGCGTTCAAGGTATTGTACAACAAGGCCAATCTTTTCTTTTGCAAACTCGATCTGTTCAGGACTGCCGCTCAGTTTAATTTGTGTCCCGCGGCCAAGGATCTTTAACAATGGAAATTTCTTTTTCAGCAGATCCAGCTTGCCGTTATTTACCCCAAAAAATTCAATGGGATTCACGGTTTCCAGGTTAATGATTGTCTCAGTCAAATGGTGTAAGTTTTAGTGTTGCGATGATGTAAAAAGAACTCAGGTGATTGCGATATCAACTCTCTCAAATTTATTTTTTACTATTCCTATATCCCAAAATTAGTTGTACACTTTTTGTGGAAAGAAACGGTGGTACTCTGCGCCAATTCCCTTTCATTTAAACAGAAACAAATGGCCGATTGCCACGCTTCTTACAGTAACAATTTGCTTCGTGGTTCGGTTGTAGCCAAGTCAAAATTGATTGACCGCTATCGCAGCAAGCCTGTTGGTTTGCGTATCCATTTCCTGATGTTTGTTAGGTTTTCTCTTGCCAATAATCATTTTCTAACCATCCTGCTCCGTCTACTTTTACGTTCGTCAATGAAGAACAACCACAATCATTCATTTAAACGGACATCCATTGCAAACGCCTCATTGTAGGCCTGCAATAGACCCGATCAATTCAAACTAAATACCTATAAAATGGCTACAGTAAAAAAGGCAATCAAGTATGTCTATTCCTTTGGGGGTGGCAAGGCCGACGGAAACGAATCCATGAAAAACCTGCTGGGTGGCAAAGGTGCCAACCTCGCTGAAATGGCAGGTCATCCAAAACTGAAACTGCCCGTGCCACCGGGTTTTACACTCACTACAGAAGTTTGTACTTATTACTACGCCAACAAGCGTACCTATCCTAAAGTATTGGACGCACAAGTGAAAGAGGCATTGGCCAAAATGGAAAAAATCACCGGCAAGAAATTCGGCGATGTAAAAAATCCGCTGTTGGTTTCTGTACGTTCTGGTGCCCGCAAGAGCATGCCCGGTATGATGGAAACCGTATTGAATGTGGGCTTGAATGAAAAGACCATTGAAGGCTTGATTGCTCAAAGTGGCGATGCCCGTTTTGCTTACGATGCATACCGCCGCCTCATTATGATGTACGCCGATGTGGTGATGGAAAAAGCCGCCGGCATTGAACCTAAGGGCAAAGGCATTCGCAAACAGCTGGATGAAAAGCTGGAAGCTATTAAACACAAACAAGGTTATACCAGCGATACAGACCTTACAGTAGACGAACTGAAAGTGCTGGTTGCAGATTATAAAAAGACGGTTAAGAAAGTATTGGGCGTTGAATTTCCTGACGATCCCATGAAGCAACTCTGGGGTGGTATGGGTGCCGTATTTGCCAGCTGGAATGGCAAGCGGGCCATCGAATACCGCCGCATCGAAAAAATTCCTGATGAGTGGGGAACAGCGGTAAACGTACAGGCCATGGTGTTTGGCAACCTGGGTAACGACAGCTGTACAGGGGTAGCTTTTTCCCGCAACCCTGGTAGTGGTGAAAACAAATTTTATGGCGAGTACCTGGTAAACGCACAAGGTGAAGACGTAGTGGCTGGTATCCGCACTCCGGCGCCGCTCAATGCGTATTCTAAAAATGCGCAAAGCGAACATTTTGATACGCTGGAAAAACTGATGCCTGTTCAGTACAAAGAACTGGATGCCATTCAGCAGCGTTTGGAAAAGCACTACAAAGACATGCAAGACATTGAGTTTACCATTGAAAAAGGAAAACTCTACATGCTCCAGTGCCGTGTTGGTAAGCGCAATGGTGTAGCCGCTGTACGCATGGCTACCGAAATGTACAAGAGCAAAATGATTGATGCCAAAACGGCCATCATGCGGGTTGCACCCAACCAACTGGTAGAACTGTTGCTGCCCATGCTCGATCCTAAAGAAGAATTGCTGAAACCCGTAATTGCCAAAGGTTTGCCTGCAGGTCCCGGTGGTGCCAAAGGCCGTGTTGTCTTCACTTCTGAAGACGCAGTAGCTTGGGCTGCAAAAGGGGAGAAAGTGATATTGGTACGTGAAGAAACGTCACCCGAAGATGTGGATGGTATGCATAAAGCACAGGCCATTCTTACTACCAAAGGTGGTATGACATCACACGCAGCATTGGTGGCCCGTGGTTGGGGTAAATGCTGTATCGTGGGTTGCGGCGATATCGAAATTCACAGCGATAGCAAAGTATTCAAAGCCAAGAATGGTGAAGTCATCAAAGAAGGCGATTGGATTAGCCTCAACGGTACCAAGGGCGTAGTATACGAAGGAAGCATGCCACTGGTAGACATCGACATCGAGAAAAACCAGAGCTACAAAGACCTCATGAAACTGGTAGACCAGGTGAAACAAATAGGTGTACGTGCCAATGCTGAGACCCCTGAAGATGCCAATGTGGCCTTCAAGTTTGGTGCAGAAGGTATCGGCCTGTTCCGTACCGAGCACATGTTCTATGGCGAGGGTAGCGAAGAGCCACTGTTCCAGCTGCGCAAAATGATTGTGAGCAAAACAGAAAAAGAAAGAAGAGCAGCGCTGAACGATTTGTTTAAATACGTGAAGAAGGATGTGAAGAACACGCTGAATGTGATGAAGGGACACCCCGTAACCATTCGCCTGCTCGATCCACCACTGCATGAATTTGTACCACACGATAAAGAGAAACTGACACACCTGAGTAAAGAACTCGGCATCAGTATGAGTGTGTTGAAGCGTCGTGTGCTGGCGTTGCATGAAAACAACCCAATGCTCGGTCACCGTGGTGTACGCCTCGGCATCAGCTATCCGGAAATTACTGAAATGCAAATCCGTGCTATTTTCGAAGCCACTGCTGAATTGACCAAACAAGGTAAAAAAGCATTGCCCGAAATCATGATTCCGGTGACCTGTACGGTAAACGAATTGATACACCAGCGCAAGATTGTAGACCAGGTGTACAAAGAAGTGTGTGAGAAAACCGGTTTGAAGAAAATTCCGTTCCTGTTTGGCACCATGATTGAAATTCCACGTGCAGCCTTGAAAGCGGCACAAATGGCTGAAGCCGCAGACTTCTTCAGCTTTGGTACCAACGACCTTACGCAAATGAGCTTTGGCTTTAGCCGCGATGATATCGGTGGCTTCCTGCCCAACTACCTCGATCAGAAAATTTTGTTGGACGATCCGTTCCAGACCATTGATCAGGATGGCATTGGTGAGCTCATCAAGTTTGGTACCGAACGTGGCCGCATTACCAAGCCCAACCTCAAAGTGGGTATCTGTGGTGAGCATGGCGGCGATCCGGAGAGTGTGAAATTCTGCCACCGCATTGGTATGAACTATGTGAGCTGTTCACCATTCAGGGTGCCTATTGCCCGCCTTGCTGCTGCACAGGCTGCAATAGAATCGCCCCGCAAAGTGACCGGCAAAAAATAGGATTTGGTTTTTTTGAAAATGGAGAAAGTACAAGGCCGTCTGCGAAGACGGCCTTTGCTTTTGCAATCCGTTGCCATGTTTCGTGTCACGCAAACCATCAGAAACCATCTTACCTGCTTACATTTACCCCCTCATAAAAATGACGTATGAAAAATCTTCCGCTCAATCCGAAAATCTTCATCCAAAACCGTCAACGCTTCATCAAAAAAATGAAGCCCAACAGCATTGCTATTTTCAACAGCAATGATGAAGTACCCAGCAATGGCGATGCCCTGTATCGCTTTCAGCAAAACAGCGATTTGTTTTGGCTCACCGGCATTGAGCAAGAAGATACCATGCTGGTATTGTACCCCGATAATCCGGATCCCAAATACCGCGAAGTATTGGTACTGGTGCGCCCCAACGAAATGAAAGAAAAATGGGATGGCAAACGCCTTCGTGCACAAGAAGGAAAAGACATCAGCGGTGCTGCAGCGGTGTTGTGGCTCGATAGTTTGGATGGCTTGCTGCAGCAGTGGATTCACCTCGCCGATACCATTTACCTCAATACCAACGAGAACGACCGCAAAGCATCGTTAATACAAACACGTGACTATCGCTTTGTGCAAGACATGCAAAGCCGCTATCCGCTACACCAGTACGAACGCAGCGCCAAGATTATGCGGGAAGTACGGGGCATCAAAACCAAGGAAGAAGTGGAAGTGGTTAAAACTGCTATCGACATTACCCACAAAGCTTTTTTGCGGGTGATGAAGTTTGTGAAGCCCGGTGTATATGAGCATGAAGTGGAAGCCGAAATTGTGCATGAGTTTTTGCGCAACCGTGCCCGTGGCGAAGCATACGGCAGCATCATTGCCAGCGGCGACCGTGCCCGCACCCTGCACTACATCAGTAACAATGCGGAATGTAAAGATGGTGAACTGCTCCTCATGGATTTTGGCGCCAACTATGGTGGCTACTGCGCCGACCTTACCCGTACTATTCCTGTGAATGGAAAGTTTAGCAAGCGTCAGAAAGAATTGTACAACGCCTGCCTCGACATTCACAACTATGCCAAAAGCATTTTGAAACCCGGCATTACCATTGTGGACTATACCAACAAAGTAGGTGACGAAGCCACGAAGCAGTTTTTGAAAGTGGGGCTGCTGAAAAAAGAAGACGTGAAAAACGAAGACCGCAATGTGCTCGAATCACGGGCTTTCCGTAAGTACCTCTACCATGGCATCAGCCACCACCTGGGTGTGGATGTGCATGACTTGGGCCTGAAGCATTTGCCCATACAGGCCGGTATGTTGTTTACTATCGAACCGGGTATTTATGTAGAAGAAGAACAACTCGGCATCCGCATCGAAAACAACGTATGGATTACTAAATCTGGCAACGTTGATTTGTTCAAGGGTATTCCGATTACGGTGGAGGATATTGAAAAAGCAATGAAAACCCTGTAGCTGTTTTACCGAATCAATTTTACATTTCCAGACATCTTTTTTTCAGGTTCATTCCTAAATTTTATAACCAGCTGCCAAACGTACAGCCCGCTTGGTTGTGGCTGTCCGTTTATACTTCCATTCCATCCTTCAGCAGCTTGGGTTTTGCTAAAAATACGTTGCCCCCATCTGTTTCTTATTTCAAACCGATAATATTCAACCCTGCCTTGAAGAATGGGTCGGAATGTATCATTTAAACCATCTTGATTGGGCGTAAATGCGGTGGGAACATATATGCTTGTAGTACAGTTATTGACCATTACACGAAACAAACCTTTTTGTATGCAGCCGGTGTTGTCTGTCATCCAAACATCAAATGCACTGTTGGTGCTTGCATTAATCCTCAGGTTTTGCAGCGTATCTGAAGCACTTGTATTGGGGCCGGTCCACCTATAACGCACTGGCCCCAATGGTGCTACCAATATGCTGTCGTAACCCTTACATATTTCTATAGTTGTAGAAAAGCGGTAATCGTTTTCATCTTTTGTAAACAGCATGGTATCTGAAAATGAATGACCACAGGCGTCGTTTCCGGTATACCAATAGGTACCGGTGTTTTGAACAGTTTTACTCGAGGTTTGCTCGCCGGAGTTCCAGCGAAGGTTGTATAAGCCCGAAGGCGCAGTTAGCGTATAAGTATCTCCAGTGCACAGCACTTTTGTGGCAGCATCATAGTTTTTGTGTGTATAGGGGGTTACTTCTATCACCATGGAATCTGCCGGGTTTGTACACCAGTTTGGTTTTAAATACAAAACGAAAGTTCCTGCCCTTTTCCATTTTAAGTTGAGTTGCTCTTGCCCAACATTATTGGTTAGTTGCAATGCGGCATCTTCAGGTATAATCCATGTATAGTTTCCCTTGCACGAACTGGCACTGTAGGTATAGCTATACGTGTTGGAAGTATCACATATCTTTTGCATACCCTGTATGACCGGCGTGCTGCAAGAAATTGTTTCGTAGCAAAGGGTATCAGTTGTGTAATTAATATCTGTAAGCTGAAGGTAGCTTTGACTTTCTTTAATAGTATTTGTATCTATTCGCTCTATACTTAGGGTGAGTGGCATAGAACCATAATTGGTACGCTGTGTGGTAAAAAATTCTGCATTTGTATCTAGTTTGATACAATTTCCAGTAAGTGCTTTAGAAAAATGATAGGTTGTAAATTCTGAAGATAAAGGGGGTGGAAAGCCGGAATTTAATGGGGCTAACCTAAGACCATTCGTAATGAAATAGGAGCTATCATTCTGGCTGAAAAGTAGATTGCTTGATATTTTAACATCGCTTGGGCTTCTAAGTCGAGTCATTTCGTTTTGGATACTGTTGGTCAATATATCTAGTGTGAAGTACTTAGAATTACTTTCAGAAAAACTTGCAAACGGAGATTGCAATACTTCTGCCGATAAAGTGAACTTACTCCCAATATTGCTGATATGACTAATAAATGTTCGAAATTCTCCAGGGCGCTGTAAAAGAACAGCACGTTCTAAGTGCTGAGTACGCAAATTGAATAGTGAGAAACTCATTATCTCATCAGCAAACGCATATTGTCTTGGTAAGGCAACTATAGTATCATTAACTCTAAATATGTTATTTGTCCAACTTAAATCCATGCTTGCTGTCGAAGAAAAACTATTCCATTTTTCCCAAGGCTGGAAGTAACGCACACACTTGCCCATTTTATTTACTGCTGGATCAAAAGAGAACAAAGCATGGTAAATGCCTCTTGGTGAGTCAGATGCTTGTGGAAAACCAATTGAATTGAAGAATATCAATTTTTTATCATACTCTACCACAGAGTGAGTAGAAATACCAAATTCTGGAGCAGTGTGTAGTTTGAAAAACTCATTTTTGGTAATCCCCATTTGTTTATCAAAAAAAAGCAAGTGGAAGTTCTGTTGGGAGCTAGAGTTCCACACTTGTGGCATGTAGGCTGCATAAGTGCCATTTTCTAGTGGTACAATGGAATGAAGGTGTGGCCCCTCTTCAGGATTTTTATAAAAAAATCTATCTCCGATAAAACTTTTATTTAATCTAATATCACCGGATTTATCCAATATTATGATAGAGATTTCTTTCTTGAACACAAAAGATGATTGTGTTGAAAAATCAGCGGAATCATGGCGAATTCCTAAGACAAGTTCCTGATAATTGTTTAGTATGGCATGAGTAATAGTCACGTACGTTTGATGGCGGGGGTCAGTAATTATTTTAGTCCATTTTACCGAATGATCATTGAGTGATCTGCATTCAATGATGTGATAGTAAGGTTTTGGAGATGCCTCATGAGGTAATTCTGCATTGTAAATAAAATATGCAAGTTTATTGATTGTGTCAATAGTTGGAGCTATTGTACCCTGATTAACAGGCATTAATACATCCTTGCCTTTTATTGTAGGCCGTTGTATCGTTTTAATATTATTGACAGAACATGTTTGGGCTTGCAGAAGAACCAGACAGTTTGACATAAAAAATAACATCAACAAAACTATGTAAGCACAACTTTTCATGTATGATTGTAAAAGTCATCTTTAAAAACCTTTCATTTGGATTTGACAATCGTAAAACCCAAAATGAAAGGTTCCTTTTGCTAATAAGTGAAGTTGTAACGTAGTTATTGAGATACTACCATTTTAGGTGTGCTCCATGGCCCAACACAGCCATTGGATCCTATATTTCTAAATCGAATATTGCGTTTTCGCTGCTAATAATAAATGAAGCATATACTTGCCAATCATTTTGACTACAGCTATTGCGCATCATGGATTGACTTTCAATAATGGTCTCCGGTTCAACAGTAGGGTAGCAACCGGTTCCGCTTCCAAGTAGATTTATTTTATTTTTTTCAATTTGACTTATTGGATTGCCGTCCTCATTTACATGTGTTGTTACTAATTTGGTATTTGATCCGGATAGTTCAATACCCTTTGGGTGCTGTTGAATATATTGTTGTATATATTCCTTTGTTGCTGTTTTGGTCGTTGTTTGATCGGTGGTGTTTGATTGCTTCTCACAGGAATAAAGCGTAGAAATGAATAAGGCAATAATAGTAAATATCAATGCACTATTCAATCTTGATTGAAATAGCAAGTGAATTTGTTGGAAATAATGTTTCATAAATAATTTTCCATAAATCTAAATAATTTATATCTGGAAAACCATGACTATTTATGCCGGTAACAATTTTTTGACTTTAGTCAAATTCAAATTAATACCTTAACAACGTTTTTATTTTGAATTAATAATATGCTCGCAGGGAATTCTTAATCTATAAATAATACTGTCGGATGGATTCTAAAAAAGGATGCTTTAAACTATTTTATGTGTTTTTCACATTCTAATTAAAAGCATGATATGTAATTCCTTTGCTCCTACATTTACCATCCATAATTTTTACTGCAAGAATAGAACCAATATAATATGACTGGTCGTAATGAAATGTCCTCAGTAACCGGTGGTCAGTCGTCGGCTGTCGTCTCGAAAGCTGCCGGTAGTCCGTCGTCGGTGGTCGGTGGTCTTTCCATCATTCCCAATCTGTTCACATTACTCAACCTCATTCTCGGTTGTTGTGCCATTGTGTTCTTGTTACAAAATGGTATTGCCATTGTGGAGACTGATCCTTCACCCGAAAATCCTATTGGCCAAAAGCTGGAACTGTTGCCCGAAGCTGTGTACATGGCACCCTTGTTTATAGCATTGGCAGCCGTCGTAGATTTTCTGGATGGCTTTGTGGCCCGTGCCCTCAAGGCCAGCAGCGAAATGGGCAAACAGCTCGATAGCCTGGCCGATGTGGTAAGTTTTGGCGTGGCACCAGCCATCATTGTCTATCAGTTTTTGCGCCTCAGTGTAGCCAAAACTGAAGCAGGTCTTGATACCTCATTCTGGTGGCTGGCCCCGGCCTTTGTGCTGGCAGCAGCAGCGGCATACCGGCTCGCCAAGTTCAACCTCGATACCCGCCAAACGCATTGCTTCCGGGGTACGCCGGTGCCTTCAGTAGGATTGATGGTGGCTTCCTTTCCGCTCATTTACTGGACCAGTAATGATGCCACCACCCTCAACCTGCTCACCAATCAGTGGTTTTGGTATGGCCTTGTTGCAGTGCTCAGCTGGCTCATGGTAAGTGATTTGCCCATCATGAGCAACAAACCCAAATCAGTAACGCTGCAGGGATTATTGCCACAGCTGTTGCTGCTGGCTGTAACCATTATTGCAGCGGTGTTGCTCGGTTGGTGGGCTGGCCCCATTGCGTATGCTGCATTCGTGCTGTTGTCAGTAGTCTTCAAAAAAACCATTCAATAAATTGTTTCAATCGAATTAGCGCAGGCGGCCTTCGGGTCGCCTGTTTTGTTTTGGATAAGAGAATCCCTTTTTTAAGGGAGGCCGTACGGTTACTGAGTCAATATTTTTACGTGTAGGATTATACCTCCCAATATCAACCCTCTGCCAGCAAAGTTGGCACAGCAATTACCATAAAGACGCTTATCGCTGCATCTCCAATCTATCATTCATTTCGTATGAAGCATTTATTTTTCTGTTGCTCACTACTTTTTATTTATGCAAATGCGCTGACTCAAAACATTGGCATAGGCACAGATGCACCACAAGCAAAACTGCATGTGAATGGGAACCTGCAATTGCAGGATGGAGCGGCCGTGTCAAAGTTTAGCAGGGATAGCCTGATGAGCGAAAACAGCCACAACAATGTGCCCACCGAAAGGGCTTTGCGTTCTTACCTCAGTACCGGCCGCTGGACCGGTTTGGATACAGCTGTTACCAGCACCAATGGTATTGTAGCCAAAGGATTCGGTATACAGGGTCTTGGTGGTCCAACCGCCGTAGCATTAAAAGACAACCTGGCTTTTGTAGTCAACTGGAGCAACAACTCTCTCGTTTCTTACAACATTTCCAATCTTAGCGATCCGCAGTCGAAAAGCAATGCTTATACCAATATCAATGGGCCCAGCAGCGTAGCTGTTCAGGGCAATTATGTATACATAACTTCAGAGTTGGGCAATGCACTTACGATTTATAGTTTTACCCCTACGGGAAGCCTTATCTATGTTGGCATGATTGGCACCGGAAGGCGTCCAACTTTTGTAACCGTACAAGGAAATTTCGCCTATGTAACCGCAGAAAGAGAGTTGGCCATATATGATGTTTCAGTACCCGCCACACCGGTTTTTAAATCAATCGTAACGGCCAACCTGAGTTTTCCTACAGGGGTAGTGGTGCAAGGAAATATCGCTTATGTGGTTTCCAATGGCAACAATCGCTTGTGCATGTTTGATGTTACCAACCCTATGTCCATCACAGCACTTGGCTTCACCAATACGGGCTTGAGCAATCCCCGGCATGTGTATGTAAAAAATGGATTTGCCTACGTTACGTCAAGAGATAACGACCGCATTCAAATATTCAATGTGAGCAATCCGGCAAGCCCCACGGTAGCCGGCTTTGTGCAGGAAAATATTTACCAGCCTTATAGTATTCATGGTGCGGGCAATTTTTTGTTTGTAGCCAACGGCCAATACAACATGGTGTCTGTGTTCGATATCAGCAATCCAACAGCACCAGTTGCCCGTGGCTACAATACCACCAACATCAGTGGGCCGGGTATTTTATTTGCCCAAAACGATGTGCTGGCGGTGCCGTCTTCTGGCAACAACCGTCTTTGTCTTTTTACCCTCGACCGAACCTTTGGCCTAAGCATGTCGCCTACAGGTTTGCAATTATCCACTACGCAATGGCAAACAGATGGCATGAACATTTTTCGGGGTGAGGGCAATGTGGGCATTGGCATCAGCAAGCCTACAGCAAAGCTGCATGTAGAGGGCCAAACTTTCCTGATGGGCGAAGTGGGTATTGGTACCAATTTTCCCATGGCAAAATTGCATGTAGAAGGCAACAGCTATTTCAATGGCAACCTGAGTATTGGCACTACTACACAGTTGGCTACGCAAACATTTGCCAACACATTGGGTGCCAAAGTAGCCTTGTATGGTTCCAGCGCCACTAGCCAGTACGGCTTGGGTATTCAAAGCAATTTGCTGCAGCTGTATACCGATATAGCCGGCTCCAATATTGGTTTTGGATGGGGCAGCAGCACTGCTTTTACGGAAAGAGCCCGCATCATCAACAGTGGCGAAGTGGCCATGCAAACCAACGGCAGGTTACAGATTCGTACCGGTTCACAAACAGCAGGGCTCTGGCTGGCCAATGCGGCTAATACCGGCAATGTGGGTTTTATTGGTTTACCCAACGACAATGTGATGGGCTTTTATGGCAACAACGGTGCGGGCTGGGGGCTGACAATGAATGCGAACAATGGTTACGTGGGTATTGGACTAAACGGTGCTTCTGCATCGGCACCACTGCAGTTTTCGAATAACCTGGGCCTTACAAAAATCTCTTTGTACAAAGGCACATATGGCGATGTAGGTATTGGTGTATATGGTGGCGAACTGCGTTTGCAAAACGACATTCCCAATGGCAAAGTGAGCATGGGCGTTATTCAAACCGATGGCTCCTATGCAGAACTGGCCAAGGCCGAACGAAACGGAGCATATGCCTTTGCCATCTTCGGCAGCTTATGGGCCAACGGTACCACTTATGCCAGCGACCGCCGTTTTAAGCAGCACATTAGCGGCATTGCTTCGCCCTTGCAAAAACTGCTGCAGCTCAATGGGGTGACCTACGACATGAAGGCGGGCGATTTCAACAACATGAATTTTAAACAAGGCCGGGAGATGGGCCTGATAGCACAGGATGTGGAGCTGGTGGTGCCCGAAGCCGTGTCGGAATTAAACGGTTACAAGGGCGTGGATTATGCCAAGCTGGTGCCGTTGCTAATTGAGAGCATCAAGGAATTGAAAAAGGAAATTGATACGCTGAAAGCACAGCAAAAACGATAGTCGTGATGCGTTACAGCTACCGGCCATTTGCCCGCTCGGGTAAATGGCCTTTCTGTTTTGGCTTGCTGGGCGGTGCCGGTTACCTTTGCTGCTTTCTAAGCCATTTTCGTTTTCAAAACAACTCAACATGACATACACTGCGCATATCACCGTAATGCCATTGAAAGAACTGCTCGACCCACAAGGCAAGGCCGTCATGGGCGGACTGGGCAACCTCGGCCTGAGCCAAATCAAAGATGTACGCATTGGTAAGCACATTACCCTGCAGGTAGAAGCCGACAGCCCCGAAGCCGCCAAAGCCGTTGCGACCGAAGCTGCTCAAAAAGTACTGGCCAACGCCGTAATGGAATACTTTGAAGTGGTGATAGCCTAATTTGAAAATTTGAAAATGAGGGAATTTGAAAATTATTCAATTCTCTCAGGTACAACATAAGCCTTGTAGAAAAGCCACATCAGTTGTGACCTTTTCAAACTTTCAAATTTTCAAATTCTTGCATTTTGCTTTACCTCGTTCCATCTCCCATAGGCAACTTGTCTGATATGACGTATCGGGCAGTGGAGGTATTGAAACAGGTGGATGTGATTTTGTGTGAAGACACCCGCACTTCTTCGGTGTTGCTCAATCATTACGGCATTAGCAAACCGCTATCGCCTTACCACCAGCACAACGAGCACAAAGTGCTGCAGCATTTGGTTACCCAACTGCAAGCTGGTAAGCAAATGGCGGTTCTTACGGATGCGGGTACGCCCGGCATCAGCGACCCGGCTTTTTTGCTGGTGCGGGAATGTGTTCGCAACAATATTGCTGTTGAATGCTTGCCCGGTGCAACGGCATTTGTGCCGGCATTGGTCAACAGTGGATTGCCTACCAACCGCTTTACATTCGAAGGATTTTTGCCGCCCAAAAAAGGCCGCCATACCATGCTCACCAAACTGGCTACCGAAGAACGCACCATGGTGATTTATGAAAGCCCCATGCGGCTGGTAAAAACCCTCGACGAAATAGCTACCTATTTTGGTGCCGACCGCCAATGCTGTGTGAGCCGGGAACTCAGTAAAAAGTTTGAAGAAAACAAAAGAGGTACTTTGCAAGAAGTAGCCGACTATTTCAGAGAGAAAGGCGTGAAGGGTGAGATTGTAGTAGTGATAGCCGGAAAAGAATAACGACTGCTGCTTTACGAAGTTTTTTTTTCGTACCAACTAAACTGCCATAGCACCATGCATTTGTCTGATTTCCGTTCCGTGATTGATCAGTACGATGTTATCTTTTTTGACTCGTATGGTGTGCTGCGTTCTTATGAGGGACTGGTACCCGGGGTAGACCGCACATTTGCATTGCTGGAAGAGCAGGGAAAAGAATTCTACATCATTACCAACGATGCCAGCCGCAGTCCCGAATTGTTGGCTTCCTCCTTTCACCGGGCAGGCCTGCACAACATTCAGCCCGATCATATTATTTCATCGGGCATGCTGGCCAAAGAATTTTTAGACCTGAAAGTAAATGATGGTATTGTTGCTTATCTGGGTACTGAAAATTCGGCGCATTACATTGAAAGCAGTGGCTTGCACACCATGCCCGTGAGTGAAATAGACGACAGCAACATGCACAAGGTAAATGCCCTGGTAATGCTGGATGACGAAGGCTTTGATTGGTTTCGTGATTTGAACAAAGCCGTGAATTTGTTGCGTCATCGTACCATTCCGGCCATTGCTGCCAACCCCGATAATTCTTACCCGGTAAATAACCACGACGTAAGCATAGCAGTAGGTGCATTGGCCCACATGATTGAAAAAGTAGTGGGCAAAAAGTTCATTCGTTTTGGTAAACCCGATACGCAGATTTTCATGTTTGCCTACGAAAAGCTGCAAGCAAAACGAAGCATTTCAAAAAAAGATATTTTGATGATTGGCGATACACTCGCTACCGATATTTTGGGTGGCAATAAGTTTGGATTGGATACCATGCTGGTGCTTACCGGCAACACACAACCCAAAGATGCCGAGAGCCGCATTGTATCAACCGGCATTGTACCCACCTGGATTTGCGAAGCAGCCGTTGTATAACGGATGTGGAGTTACGATAGTACAAAGAACGAATTAGCTGTATGAAGTTTGGCCGAATTGATCCTGCATTGCTACAGATGGCGCAGCTACAACTGCCGCCAGATCCTGCTATGAATGCAGTAGTGTTGAAAGGGAAGTCGGCCACTGCCCCCACTATTTATTTGGGCTGTACCCAATGGAAATGCGATGCTTGGTTGGGTAAAATTTATCCGGCCAATATCAAGGATGCGGAGATATTGGACACGTACATCCGTCAGTTCAACAGCATTGAAATGAATGCGATGCACTACCGCATTTTTCCTGCCGAAACGGTAAAAAAATGGGTTGCCAAAGTGAAAGGTCGTGCATTCAAATTTTGTCCAAAGTTTCCGCAGAGCATCAGCCATTACAGCCAGTTTACCAATGCCACACAGCAAACGCAGCAGTTCCTCGAATCCATAGAAGCATTGCAGCCACATTTGGGGCCATCGTTTTTGCAGGTGAGTGAAGGATTGTCGCCGGCCATGCAGACACCGCTGATGGAGTATCTCGAATCATTACCCAAGCACTTGTCTTTTTTTGTAGAACTCCGCCATCCCGATTGGTACACGCCAGCTGCTCAACAGCAAATAGCACAGCTATTACAGCAGCATGGCATTGGCTGGGTGATAACCGATGCCCCCGGCCGCCGCGATGTATGCCACATGAATTTGACCACGGATATTGCATTGGTGCGATTCTTGGGCAACAACCTGCATCCTACAGATTACACCCGTATTGATGCATGGATTGAACGCATACATCACTGGGTGAAAAACGGTGTACGTGAAGTGTATTTTTTCATGCATCACCCCGAAGAAGAAGGAGCACCTGAGCTGATTGATTACATGGCGCAGCGGTTGCAATTGCGAACAGGCATTTTGTGCAAACGCCCTCAGTTTCTGCCCAAGCAGTCAACCTTATTTTAACTTGTTTTCGCCACTGTTTCTGAGGTGGGCAGACTTTCGTGGGATAAATTATCTGCAAACAACTGCTCCTCTTGAATGGGCTCTTTTTCTCCTTTGTAAAAAATGCTACCGAGCATCATTAGTGTACTTGTAGCCAAAATCACGAAGGCAATAATACTTTCATTGAAACTGCTCAGTTTTAATACATCAGGAATTTTATAGAACAACACGATGGTGATAAGGCCACGGGGCATGAAAAACAATTCGGGTAACAAATTGGCTTTCATAAATACCCGTAAATAAAACAACCTTACCAGTAATAACGCCAGCACAATCATGCCGCCTACGAGTGCTACATCTGCCTGAAATACCAATTCTATTTGTATGGTGTAGCCAAACAAAATGAAGAAAAAAGTACGCACCAAAAAGGAAAGCTCGGCTGTAATGGAGTGGAGTATCTCATGAATTTCGTGTACTTGTTTTTTGCTGTAAGTGCCTAAAAATGCTGGCAGTTTCACCAGGTTCCAGTTGTTGATCATTAAGCCGAAAACAAGTATAATCAACAACGAGGGGAGGTGTAATAATTTGCCACTGGCGTACAGCAAAATCAACAATGAAATAATCAGAAAAAATTTAATGTTGAGTTTAGTGTTGGTCATGATGAGAAACAGCAACACCGAAAATGCAATGGATAAAACAACAGAACCAACAATGCCCCCGACAAAGATGCCTGCCGAAGCCCAGGTGAGAATTTCTTCTGCAACAAAATAGTTGAATACAATGATGCCAACGATGTCGGAGAAAGACGCCTCGTACACCAAAAATTCTTTTTTGGCATTGGTCATGTGATGCAAACTCGGAATAACAATGGCGGAGCT
Organism: Bacteroidota bacterium; assembly: GCA_020161435.1. GTDB lineage: Bacteria > Bacteroidota > Bacteroidia > Chitinophagales > Chitinophagaceae > Phnomibacter. Next base: position 163,529 of record JAIUNV010000007.1, read on the forward strand.
GATAATGGACATGGGGATGGCATACACAATACACTGAATCAACGATTCTTCTAACCAATACACCAATATGCCCGTTATTAATGCCGCTGAAGCAAAGAAGATAACACTCGCAGAGAAAAACGATTTGCGTATTAAAGGCAACTTATCTCTGGTCAATTTCAAATCAAGCCCGGCTTCCAGTACAATCATAATGAGTCCCACCACACCAAGTCCTTCTACTACCAGTCGGGGAAGCTCAACAGTGAGTTGATATTTATCGGTTACGTAGCGGCCAATAATACCTGAAAACATGAGCAGCAACACTGAAGGCACCCGCAGTTTTCTACTCATAATAGAAAATAAATACGAAATCACAATTACGCCGCATAATATCATTAATACCTGTTCTGTTTGCATGTGTAGTAGTTTGTTTTGTGTAACAATGCGGTTGCCAGTATTGCAATATCTCCTTACTGTATGAATGTACTTGTTCCCTTTCTGTTAAATAAATATCTCTGCCGCTTGAGCCAGCTTTTCTATCGTACCAATATCAATAAACTTGCTGCCAGTATGGTCAAATGATTGTATGCGGTGCGAAGCACATAGTTGTAGGTACACATCCACCATCGAAAACTTGCCTTCAAATGGCATGTGCCTGAAAATACTTTCGTGTATGATGTGGATGCCGCTGAAAGATTTTTCAACAGGAGTATCCGTAGCAACAGGAAGTTTGGTTTCACCAGTGTTTTTATTGCGCCAGCCTACCAGTTGGTGCTGTTCATTAAATAAAAAACAACGGGAGGAAGTACGGTTGCTCACAGCCAGTGTAGCATCGGCTTTGTTGCTGGCATGTGCCTGCATAAATGCGTGCAGGTTCATATCTGTGAGGATGTCGGCATTCATCACCAAAACGTCTTTGGCATCGCCAAACAACGGCACAGCTTTTTTAATGCCGCCGCCAGTTTCCAACACTGCATCCGTTTCATCGCTTATCAGCACTTCGGCGCCCCAGCCATTGTTTGCTTGCACTGCAGCCATAATTTGATCCGCAAAATGATGAACGTTTACCACCACTTTTTGTATGCCCGCTTGTTGTAGGTATTCAATATTGCGCTGCAGCACGGGCTTGCCATTTACCACTGCCAGTGCTTTAGGATGTGCATCTGTCCACGGTTTCAATCTTGTGCCGAGACCGGCGGCGAGTATCATGGCGATCATGCGTTGGTTGGTTTGTAGGTTGGTTGAACAGTTGACGAGTTAACTAGTTAACCTGTAAACGCGTCAACTAAAAACTATTGAATGGGTGAGGGTTATCTACTTCACCCAATGCTCACTATTGATGTGCTTCACTACCGTTTTTACCTTGTACTTATTGCGCAGGTGTCGGGCGGTTTGCTCGGCAGCATACACGCTGCGGTGCTGGCCACCAGTGCAGCCAAAGTTTACCATCAGTTTGCTAAAACCACGTTGCAAATAATCTTCCACGCTGATGTCTACCATATCCCACACACTATTCAAAAACTCCGGCATGCGGGTTTTTTGTTCCAGATAGTCCATCACTTCTTTGTCTTTACCCGTCAGGGTTTTGTATTCGTCTATACGGCCTGGGTTGAGTATGCCCCGCATGTCAAACACAAATCCACCACCGTTATCGCTGTCATCTTTGGGGTAGCCGTTTTTCTTAAAGCTAAAGCTGTTTACTTCCACCACCAGCGGCGTGTTTTCATCAGCCTTCGGCGGATCAAAACGGGCAATCACGGCATCATCTACCACAAGATTGAGCATGCGTTTAAACTCGGGCACATGTATCGCCAGCGGACGGTTTGTGATAAACCATTTCAGGTTGCGCAATGCTTGTGGTATGCTGCTCAAAAACTGCGCCTTTCTTTCAAACAAACCACGGAAGCCATACGCACCCAACACTTGCAATAAGCGAATGAGTACATATCCATAATACTGCGCCACAAAAATATTCCTGTCAATAGGATGGCCCAGCACTTCTTCCAGCGATGTCATGTAATGCTGCAGCAGGTCTTGCTTCCAATCGTCGGGCAGGTCGGCACGGGCCTGCCAAATCATACTCGCAGCATCATATTGCGGAGCACCTTTCATACCACCCTGATAATCGATGAAGTAGGGCTGGTCGTTGTTGATGATGATGTTGCGGCTCTGAAAATCGCGGAACATAAAAAACTTGTATTCCGTATGCGTCAGGTAAGTAGCCAGTGCATCAAAATCATCAATCATGGCCTGCTTGTCGTAGGGTTGCTGCAAGGCATCCAGAAAGTAATATTTAAAATACAGCAGGTCGCTCAAAATGGCCTGCTTGCCAAACTCTTTCGCCGTAATGCAGCGGTTGTAATCGAGGCCTTCATGGCCCTTCACCTGCAGGCGGGCCAGCTGGGTGAGGCTTTCAGCAAACAAGCTTTTTACATAGTCGTTGTAGCCGTGGGCCTCCAGTTTGTTCAGCAGGCTGTCGTTGCCCAGGTCGGTTTGAATGTAGGCTGTCCCTTCTTCATTTACAGCCACAATAGCGGGCACGGGCAGGCCTTTTTCCGAAAAGTGCCGGCTGAAATAAATGAAAGTGTCGTTCTCTTTTATGTTGAGGTTATACGTGCCAATCAGCGTTTTTCCTTCATCATAAATCCGGAAATAACGTCTGTCGCTACCACTTTGGGGCAATAGTTCAATGCGTTCCGGTACATGGCCACAGGCTTGTGCCGCCAGCGTTTCTATGGTATCAATGGTTTTGTTCATGTCAGTTATTCGTCAGGAAAACGAAAATACCGGTTTCCGAATTTGGCGGTTTGAAATGTCGGCCTATTTTTGCACAGCAAATGAAAAAGCAACTCGTACATATCCATCATCATCATACTTACCTCCTCGGGTAGGCCGGTGCTGCTGTGTACGTATACATACAAAACATTGCAAGAAGGGCTTACCTACGTGGTGAGCCCTTCTTTTTTTTTGTTGATGAGCTGCAGTGCAGGTGGCATCCTGGTTGTGTCACTCCCTTCATCTGCATCGCCATGATCAACTTGAGACAATTAAAGCAGAACCGATAAAAAAAACGACAAACGAAAAACGCGAAGCATAGTATGAAACTCAAAATAGCCATTCAGAAATCCGGCCGCCTCTACGAAGACAGCATCAAGCTCCTGAAAGATTGCGGCATCGACGTTCGCAACGGCATGAACAAACTCAAAGCCGAAGCCGAAAACTTTCCCCTCGAAGTATTCTTCCTCCGCGATGATGATATTCCACAGTACGTAGCCGACAAAGTAGCCGACATTGGTATTGTAGGCGAAAACGTACTCTACGAAAAGCAGAAATCTGTGACCGTTGTAGAAAAGCTGGGCTTCAGCAAATGCCGCCTGGCAGTGGGTGTGGGCAAAGACGAAAACTACACCGGTGCTCAATATTTGCAGGGCAAAACCATTGCCACCAGCTACCCCGTATTGGTGCGCAAGTTTTTAGATGAGAACAACATCAATGCCGAAATTCATGAAATCAGTGGCAGCGTAGAAATTGCGCCAGGCATTGGCCTCAGCGATGCCATTGTAGATTTGGTTAGCAGCGGCAGCACTTTGTTCATGAATGGCTTGAAGGAAACCGAAACCATTCTCAAAAGCGAAGCTGTACTGGTACGCAACAATGAGTTGAGCGAAGAAAAACTGGACATCCTCAGCAGCCTTGTGTTTCGCATGCAGGCAGTAAAAAAGGCCAAGAACAACAAATACATTTTGCTGAATGCACCCAACGATCGCTTGCAGGAAATCATTGCTTTGCTGCCCGGCATGAAAAGCCCCACTGTATTGCCACTGGCCGAAAGCGGCTGGAGCAGCGTTCACAGTGTGTTGAATGAAAATGATTTCTGGAACATCATCGAACAACTCAAAGAACGTGGTGCACAAGGCATACTGGTGATACCGATTGAGAAAATGATAGTCTAAGATTTGTTGATGTCTGATGTGAGATGTCTGATATGAATCAGTGATTGATCTAATAAAATCAGCCGTCAAAAGTCTCCCTTTAGGGAGATATAGAGGGTAACTTGAAACTATGAGAACGCTAATACAACCTGATAAATCTTCATGGGCCAGTCTCATCAAACGCCCCGTCATGAATCTCTCTGAGATCTATGCCAGAGTGCAACCGGTGATGCAAGCCGTACAGCAGGAAGGCGATGCGGCATTGCTGCGTTTTACCACACAGTTTGATGGCGTGGAACTGCAGCACATTGCCGTGTCTGACATAGAAAAAGCACAAGCCGCTGGCATGTTGAGCAACGAACTCAAAGCCGCTATTGAGCAGGCTGCTGCCAATATTCGCTTCTTTCACAGCAAGCAACTTGCCCCTGCCGAAGTAGTAGAAACAATGCCGGGTGTACGCTGTTGGCGCAAGTCGTTGGGAATAGAACGGGTAGGTATTTATGTTCCCGGTGGTACAGCACCTTTGTTTTCTACCGTGCTCATGCTGGCCGTGCCGGCGCAGCTGGCGGGTTGTAAAGAAATTGTGTTGTGTACTCCACCACAAAAAGATGGTACCGTCCATCCCGCAGTGTTGTACAGTGCACAGGTAGCGGGTGTTTCGCAAATCTTCAAAGCAGGCGGTGCACAAGCCGTTGCCGCTATGACCTACGGCACAGAAAGCATTCCTGCTGTCAGTAAAATATTTGGCCCCGGCAATCAGTATGTAACGGCCGCCAAAATGCTGGCACAGCAAGCAGGCATTCCCATTGATATGCCGGCCGGCCCCAGCGAAGTATGTGTTATGGCTGATGAGAGTGCCAATCCAAAGTACGTGGCAGCAGACTTATTGAGTCAGGCCGAACATGGTGCAGATTCGCAGGTGCTGCTGGTAGCCACTCCCGATTTCAACATGCAGGCATTGCAAGAAGAACTCGCTGCACAACTCAGCCGTTTGCCCCGCAATGCCATGGCGGCCGCGGCACTGGAAAACAGTACTGCTGTTGTGTTAGCAAACATCGAAGACATGTTGGCCTTGGTAAATGAGTATGCTGCGGAACACCTCATCATTAGCATGAACAATGCAACGGCTATTGCAGAGCAGGTAATCAATGCCGGTTCGGTATTCATAGGGCATTTGTCGCCGGAGAGTGTGGGCGATTATGCCAGTGGTACCAACCACACACTGCCTACCAATGGTTATGCCCGCATGTACAGCGGTGTTAGTATAGATAGCTTCGTGAAAAAGATAACGTACCAGCAATTGACGCCCGAAGGTTTGAAAACCATTGCGCCAACCGTTATTGCCATGGCAGAAGCCGAAGGGCTTGAAGCACATGCCAATGCAGTGAGAGTAAGATTGTAAGTGAGAAGTTTGAAGTACGATGTACAAAGTAGAAAGGAATTAGGAATTTGTTTTTAGTAATGACAACAAACCAACAATAGTTTACTGTTTAAAGTCTCCCTTTAGGGAGGTTTGGAGGGTTCATCATCATGTTCGATATCAACAATCTCGTAAGAGAAAACATTAAAAAGCTGACGCCGTATTCTTCCGCCAGAGATGAATTCAAAGGCGAAGCGAAAGTGTATCTCGATGCCAACGAAAACAGCCTCGGCTCGCCACTCATGAAGTGGTACAACCGCTACCCCGATCCCTTGCAGTTGAAGGTAAAGGAGAAGTTGAGTGAGATAAAAACAGTGCCGCCGCAAAACATGTTTTTGGGCAATGGCAGCGATGAGTGTATCGACTTGTTGTATCGGGCGTTTTGTAATCCCGCCAAAGACAACGTGATCATTTGCCCGCCCACTTATGGCATGTATGAAGTGAGTGCCAATATCAACGATGTGGAGGTTCGCAAAGCACCACTGCTCGATGACTTTCAACTTAACCTGGCACATATTGAACAACTGGCGGATGCCAACACGAAAATCATCTGGATTTGTTCGCCCAACAATCCTACGGGCAACAGCCTCAACCGCGAAGACATCGAAACGGTACTCAACAATTTCAACGGTTTGGTAGTGGTGGATGAAGCCTACATTAATTTTTCGCGGCAACGCTCTTACTTAAAAGAACTGACAGACTATCCAAATCTGGTGGTGATGCAAACCCTTAGTAAAGCATGGGGTTTAGCCGGCTTGCGGTTGGGGATGATGTTTGCGAGTGAAGCCATCATCAACATCATCAACAAAGTAAAACCACCGTACAACATTGGGCAGCACACACAGGAAATTGTGTTGCAGGCATTGGAGAATACCGATCAGGTAAACGACATGATTATGATGATTGTGGACATGCGGTATGCTTTGGAAGAAGTGTTCAATCAAATGCCGATTGTAGAAAAAATATATCCCAGCGATGCCAACTTTTTGCTAGTGAAAATGCAAAATGCCGATGACGTTTATAACTACCTGCTGAATGAAGGCATCGTGGTACGTAACCGTAGCAAGGTTACCTTGTGCGAAGGTGGCTTGCGCATTACCGTAGGCACCGAACAAGAAAACACAGCACTGGTAGATGCGCTGGGTAGTTACATTGGTCAACTCAAATTTGAAAAAGCAACCGACAATGGCTAAGCGAATATTATTTATTGACAGGGATGGTACATTGATCAACGAAGCACCACCAACGTATCAACTGGATAGTTTTGAGAAACTGACTTTCTATCCCGACATGTTTGCCTATCTGCGCAAAATTGCGGAGGAGTTGGACTATAAGTTGGTGATGGTGACCAATCAGGATGGTTTGGGTACGGATGCTTTTCCGGAAGATACTTTCTGGCCCGTGCAAAACTTTGTGATGAAGAGCCTCGAAAATGAAAACATTCATTTTGATGCGGTACACATCGACCGGAGTTTTCCGCATGAAAACAAACCTACCCGCAAGCCGGCAACGGGTATGTTGACTGAATACCTGAATGCCGAGTTTTATGATATCGAGCATTCATTTGTGATAGGCGATCGCATCACCGATGTACAACTGGCCAAGAACCTTGGTTGCAAAGCCATTTGGATGAATGCAGATCCTAATCTTGGCTTGAATGATACAAGCATGAACGTGGCGGAACTGCGGGAAACAACCGTTGCGCTGGAAGACGTTTCATGGAAACGCATTTACGAATTTTTGAAACTGGGCTTGCGGGTGGTATCGCATCAGCGCAATACCAACGAAACCCAAATATCGATTGACCTTAATCTTGATGGTACCGGCAAAGCCAATGTACACACCGGTTTAGGCTTCTTCGATCACATGCTCGATCAGATTGCCCGACACGGCAATATTGATGTAACGGTGAAAGTAGATGGCGATTTGCACATTGATGAACACCACACGATTGAAGATACCGGCATTGCCTTGGGCGAAGCTTTTGCCAAAGGATTGGCGGATAAACGAGGCATGGAGCGTTATGGTTTTTGCCTGCCCATGGACGATTGCGAAGCACAGGTGAGCATCGACTTTGGTGGCCGCAACTGGATTGTGTGGGAAGCGGAATTTAAACGGGAGAAAATTGGAGAGATGCCTACAGAAATGTTTTTCCATTTCTTCAAATCCTTTAGCGATGCCAGCAAAAGCAATCTGATAATCCGGGCTACTGGCACCAACGAACATCACAAGATTGAAGGCATTTTTAAAGCCTTTGCCAAAGCCATTAAAATGGCAGTAAAGCGGGATGCGTCGAAATTATTTCTGCCGTCGACTAAAGGTGTTTTGTAGTTCCAGCGTACACAAGTTGAAGTTTCGTTGAAACGAAGACCGTGAAAATCTCAAACAGCTTCTAACCAACAACTAAAAACAACAAACCAAAAACTTGAAAACTGTAGCCATCATCAAATACAATGCAGGTAATATCCGTTCGGTATTATTTGCTTTAGAGCGACTGGGCGTAGCAGCAACCGTAACAGATGATCATGAATTGATTCGTCAATCCAGTCACGTTATTTTTCCGGGTGTGGGTGCTGCCAATAGTGCCATGCCTTATTTGCAGGAGCGTGGTTTGGATCAGCTGATGTTGTCATTAACACAACCATTTTTAGGTATTTGCCTGGGTATGCAACTCATGTGCCGCCACAGCGAAGAGGGTGATACGAAATGCCTCGGCATGTTTGATATTGTGGTGCGTAAATTTCCTGCTACCGATGATGATGGCCAGCGCATCAAAACGCCACACATGGGTTGGAACAGTTTGTACAATTTGCAATCTCCCATCATGAAAGGCGTGGATGAAAATGCCTTCATGTATTTTGTGCATAGCTACTACGCCGAAATCAGCAGCCATACTATTGCAGCTTGTAACTATGCATTGCCCTTTAGTGCCGCTTTGCAAAAGGATAATTTTTTCGGTGTGCAGTTTCACACAGAAAAAAGTGCAGTAGTAGGAGAGCAGATTTTGAAGAATTTTTTAACCCTCTAAATCCTGTCTGCCAACAGGCAGGCTCCCTAAAGGGAGACTTCTCGCTGGCTAAAATTGAAAGTGCATTCAATATTTTAAAAGCGAAGAGTCAAAAAATGAAATAATGGATTACAAAAACAATCAACATAATCAGCCGTCTGCAAGTCCTCCCTTTAGGGAGGATTTAGGAGGGTTTCAGGGGGGGGATTTTATCATCCCCGCCATCGATTTAATCGACGGCAAATGTGTACGCTTATCGCAGGGCGATTACACACAAAAAAAAGTATACAACGAAAACCCGCTGGAAGTAGCAAAGCAGTTTGAAGCGGCAGGTATCAAGCGGTTGCATCTGGTAGATTTGGATGGTGCCAAAGCTGGCGCCGTGCAGAACTGGAAAGTGTTGGAGTTGCTGGCAGCGAATACTTCTCTGAGCATTGATTTCGGCGGCGGTGTAAAAACAAAGGACGATGTACAAGCTGTGTTGAATGCCGGTGCTGCATTGGTTACCATTGGTAGCCTCGCTGTAAAACGCAGAGAGCTGTTCCTTAATTTGGTCGCAGAGTTTGGTGCAGATAAGTTTTTTATGGGTGCCGATGTCAACAATGAACGATTGGCGGTTCATGGATGGCTGGAGCAAACCGATGTATTGGTGTATGATTTTATCAATGCATTGACATCTGTTGGATTGGAACAGTTTTTCTGTACTGACATTGCCAAAGATGGCATGATGGAAGGACCATCAACAGCGTTGTATCAGCAAATATTACAGCAATGTCCGGGCATTACGCTGATAGCCAGTGGTGGTGTAAGCAAGCTGGAAGACCTGCATGAATTACAAGCGGCAGGATTGCATGGTGCTATCGTAGGTAAAGCCATTTATGAAGGAACGATACGATTGGAAACCCTCCAAACCTCCCTAAAGGGAGGCTTATAAGATTCCGCATTATTTCGCCAGATTAACAATGGCCTGCTGATTGAAAATGAAAAGCAACAAGTATGAGTAATGTAAATAGTCAGGAACAGCAACTTTTATCAAGTCTCCCATTAGGGAGGTTTGGAGGGTCTGCGTTTGGTGGTTCCGGCCTCACCAAACGCATCATTCCTTGCCTCGACATTAAGGATGGCCGTACTGTGAAGGGCGTCAACTTTGTGAACATACGGGACGCTGGCGATCCCATAGAACTTGCACAACAGTATGCACGTGATGGTGCCGATGAGCTCGTATTTCTCGACATTACTGCGACCAACGAAGGCCGTAAAACTTTTGCGGAGCTGGTGTTGCAAATTGCAAAACATTTGAATATTCCATTTACCGTAGGTGGGGGCATAAGTAGTGTGGCCGATGCCAGCCGATTGCTGGAAGCCGGAGCTGATAAGGTGTCTATCAACTCCTCTGCAGTGAAACGTCCCGAATTGGTAGATGAACTAGCGTTGGAATTTGGTTCGCAATTTGTGGTAGTGGCAGTGGATACCCGCTTGCTTAATGAAGCCGGCGAGCCAACGCTGGACTATACAAAATATCCAGTTGAAGCGCATCATTATGTGCATACACATGGCGGCAGAAAAGCCACGGAATTAAAAACTGTTCCCTGGGTGAAAGAAGTGTACAGCCGTGGTGCCGGTGAAATTTTACTCACCAGCATGAACACCGATGGTGCCAAAACCGGTTTCGATTTGCCCATTACCAAAGCTGTGGTGCAAGCCGTAGATATTCCGGTGATAGCCAGCGGTGGTGCGGGGCAGAAACAACATTTTGTAGATGTGTTTACGGAAGCCGGAGCCGATGCAGGCCTTGCCGCCAGTATCTTTCACTACGGTGAAATTCCTGTTCCCGAATTGAAACAATATCTTGCTACCCAACAAATACCTGTTCGCTTATGATTTGGCTGATTCTTTTAGGCTCCATGCTGCTGGGCATCATGGTCATTCGCTTTAGTTACAAAATTGAAAAAAAGCGATTGGATAAAGACCGTGCCGAAGCAGCCAAAGCCATGCAGGAATTTCAGGAAATGCTCAAACAACAAAAAGAGAAACAATGACAATCGATTTTTCTAAATACGCAGATGGATTGGTGCCTGCAGTGGTGCAGGATGCAGTGACGAATAAGGTATTGATGCTGGGCTTTATGAACCAGGAAGCGGTGGATATAACCCATGCTACCGGCAAGGTTACTTTTTACAGCCGTAGCAAGCAACGCTTGTGGACGAAGGGCGAAACCAGCGAAAACTATTTGCTGCTGAAAAGCATTACTGTAGACTGCGATAATGATACACTGCTGGTAAGAGCACAGCCCATTGGCCCCACCTGCCACACGGGTGCTGATACTTGTTTCAATGAAGTGAATCAAAACAATCCGGCTGATTTTTTGTGGTACCTCGAGTCGGTTATTGCCGGCAGAAAAAACAACCCGACAGAGAAATCATATACCGCCAGTTTGTTTGCCAAAGGCATCAACAAAGTGGCGCAAAAGTTAGGAGAAGAAGCTGTAGAACTGGTGATAGAAGCGAAAGATGACAACGAAGAATTGTTCTTGGGCGAAGCTGCTGATCTGATGTTTCACTACATCGTGTTGCTGCAGGCAAAAGGCTATAGCCTCACTGATGTGGTGAACGTGCTGCGGGGCAGACACAAATAGACAACCATGTTATGTTTATAGAAAACGGGTACTACGCAGGTGGTGCCCGTTTTTATTGGCTATCCACCGCTCATCCACTTGTATTGCACAGGTCAGCAACTTTTGCTTTCTTCGCTGCACAATTTCCAACGCATATGATTTTTTAAGTGCCGGCCTTACGCCGGGAAAGTAAGGCAGTTTACACCGAAGCATTCGCTGCTTCGTCTTTCCCTCATTCTATTTTATCACCTTACTTTTTTATGTATGTCGTTGACGAACATCACACGATTCTTTCATCGTATTTTTTATTATATCCGTTTGTCATTGTCCAGCGAAGGACAGGACTTTACCACCGGTAGTATTCGCAAAGCCATTTTTCTGTTGGCCGTACCCATGATTTTGGAACTGAGTCTCGAATCGGTGTTTGCGCTGGTGGATGTATTCTTTGTCGGAAAGCTCGGCTCGGTGGCCATTTCTACGGTGGTACTTACTGAATCTATCATCACCATTGTATACTCAGTGGGCATTGGTTTAAGTATGGCTGCTACAGCCATGGTAGCCCGGCGCATTGGCGAAAAAAATGCTGCAGCAGCTGCCAAAGCGGGGGCACAATCTATGCTGTTGGGCTTGTTGGTATCAGTGCTCATCAGTATTGTAGGCGTTACGATGGCACCTACATTGTTGCGTTTAATGGGTGGCTCTGCAGAAGTGATACGAATGGGTACACCGTATATGCGCATCATGTTGGGCGGCAATCTGGTGATTATGATGCTGTTTTTAATCAACGGCATTTTTCGAGGTGCTGGCGATGCATCCATTGCCATGAAAAGTTTGTGGATAGCTAATATCTGCAACATCATGCTGTGTCCGTTACTTATTCAGGGCTGGGGCATTGTGCCAGCGTTTGGCCTTACGGGGGCAGCATTGGCTACCACTATTGGCCGTACCATGGGTGTGCTCTATCAGTTGTACAAACTCAAATACAGTCATGGTGTGATACACCTGAAGTGGAGTGATTTCTTGCCCGACAAATCTGTACTGGCATCGCTGGCAAAAGTGGCCGGCAATGGCACTTTGCAGTTTTTGATTGGTTCTGCCAGTTGGATTTTTTTGGCCCGGCTCGTAGCACAGTTTGGCGAAGATGCTACGGCTGGCTATGGTGTAGCCATCCGGTTGATTGTGTTTTTCATTTTGCCTGCCTGGGGACTTAGCAATGCCGCCGCTACATTGGTAGGCCAAAATTTGGGTGCAGGCAATGCCGAACGTGCCGCCAAAAGTGTATGGCTTACGGCCAAATACAACGTGTTGTTTATGCTGGGTGTTACCTTGCTTTTTTTCTTTATGGGTGAATGGCTGGTGCAATTGCTCAATGATGATGTGGCCATTCGGCCTGTGGCGGTAGAAGCCTTGCGCATTGTGAGTTTGGGCTATGTGCTTTATGGAATCAGCATGGTCATGATGAATGCATTTAACGGCGCCGGCGATACAAAAACACCCACCATTATCAACCTCATTTTCTTTTGGGGCATTCAAATTCCATTGGCGTATGTGCTTAGTATTTCTTGGAAGATGGGACCAACGGGTGTGTTTGTAGCCATCGTTTCTGCAGAGTCACTCATTGCTGTTGTGGCCATGTGGTTGTTTACCAAAGGCAAATGGAAAGCGGTGAAAATTTGATGAGAGAACGACCCTGCTGTTCGGCTTTCAATGTTGGTCAGCGACCAACATTGGCGGTGAAAATTTGATGAGCATTACAGCCATCGTTGCTCGCCTGACCAATATTGATTCATCCAACAGCAATTAAAAAAGCAACGCTTCACCAATAGAGAAGCGTTGCTTTTTTAATAAAGAAATTTTGCGGACAAATTACTGCGGCATGGCTTCAATCACCATGGCGCTGGCGCCACCGCCGCCGTTGCAAATACCGGCTGCGCCATAGCGGGCACCGTTTTGCTGCAGCACATTAATGAGCGTTACAATAATGCGGGCACCACTGCAACCCAGCGGGTGACCCAATGAAACAGCGCCACCATGCACATTTACTTTGGCAGGGTCGAGCTGCATGCGTTTGCTGTTTTCAATGCTCACTACGCTAAAGGCTTCGTTCACTTCCCAGTAGCTGATGTCTTGCATGGTCAGTCCTGCTTTGGCAACAGCTTTTGGTACAGCCAGTGCAGGCGTTGTAGTAAACCATTCAGGTGCCTGTTCTGCATCGGCGTAACCAATTACTTTGGCAATGGGCTTCAGGCCCAGCGCATCGGCTTTGCTCTTGCTCATGAGAACCAAGGCTGCAGCACCGTCATTCATGGTGCTGGCGTTGGCTGCTGTTACTGTACCATCTTTTTTAAAGGCGGGATTGAGTGAAGGGATTTTATCAAACTTCACATTGAAAGGTTCTTCGTCTTTGGCAATGATAACGGGCTCGCCTTTACGCTGCGGAATTTGTACTGGTACAATTTCATTGGCAAACTTGTCCGCTTCCCAGGCTGCCTGGCTGCGTTTGTAGCTTTCAATAGCAAAGGCATCCTGATCTTCGCGGCTAATGCCACAAGAGCTGGCGCAGAGCTCTGCTGCAATACCCATGGCTTGTCCATCGTACACATCCGTCAGGCCGTCTTTGGCCAAACCATCGAGTAATTGCACATTGCCGTACTTATTACCCCAGCGCATGTTGGGCGCATAGTAAGGCACATTGCTCATGCTTTCCATACCACCTGCCACTACAATATCGGCATCGCCCAGCAGAATGCTTTGTGCCGCTTGTGCTATGGCTTTCATGCCACTGGCACACACTTTATTTACGGTGGTACAATTTACTTCGTTGGGCAAGCCGGCAAACTTAGCCGCCTGGCGGGCAGGCGCCTGACCAAGGTTGGCTTGTATTACACAACCCATCAATACGTCGTTTACGGCTTCAGGAGCTACACCGGCTTTTTCCAATGCACCTTTGATGGCAATGGCACCGAGCTGTGTGGCCGACAAATCTTTCAGTGATCCGCCGAAGCTGCCCATGGGCGTTCTTACTGCGGAAATGATGTACACTTCATTCATGGCAAACAATCAATTTAGGCGGCAAAGGTAAAGACTTATCGCTGCTGCTATAGCTTGTAACTGCACAGTTAGGCGAATGCACTTTCGTGGCTGGTGAGTGTTCTAAAACAGCGTACTAATAACGATTGGTTATCCGTTGTCTCGTACTATGGTAGTGGGCTTGCTGTACCACATGGGGTAGTGGGGCAGATAAATTTTTTCCAGCTCATTGCGCTTCACTTTTAATGAAGGCGTCAACAAACCATTTTCAACTGTCCAGCTTTTTTCGAGAATCACAATTTTTTCAATGCGTTCGTGTTTTTCCAGCGTTTTATTGAGTACTTGCATGTCGGCTTCCAGTTGTGCATACAGCGCATCTTGCTGTTGCATTTTACCAGAGTCGGACAAGGTAACCAATGCAATGGGCTGGGGTATACCTGTACCTACCACGCATACTTGTTCCAAATGATGATTGGTGAGCATGCTCGTTTCAATAGGAGCAGGCGCAATGTATTTGCCTTTATCCGTTTTAAACTGATCTTTTACACGTCCTGTAATCATGAGGTAACCATCAGCATCCAGTTCGCCAATGTCGCCGGTTTTCAGGTAGCCTTCTTCATCAAACATGTCGGCTGTCATGGCGGGCTCTTTGTAATAGCCCTGCATATTGCCTTCGCTTTTTACCCTTATTTCTTTCTCTTCTGAGAACTTCACTTTCAAACCTTGCAACGGTAAGCCTACGGTGCCAAATTTGTTTCGGCCGGGGCGGTTGAAATGCGCATACACACAGTCTTCTGTCATGCCATACGCCTGGCAAATATCAATGCCCAGCTTTCCGTACCATTCTTGTACTTCTTTGGATAGTGGCGCAGCAGCGCTTACAATAAACTTTGCGGTTGATAACCCCAAACTGGTTTTTATTTTTTTGCGAATCAAGCTGTTGACAATTGGGATTGACAGCAACAGATTGAGCTTTTTCTGTGGTAGTTTTTGCAAAATCTTTTCTCGGAATTTGATCCAGATACGGGGCACAGCAAAAAAGATATCAGGTTGTGTATCGGCCAGGTTTTCTGCAAATGAATCTAACGACTCAGCAAAAGAAACACAGCCACCGTTGTACAATGCATTTAATTCAATGCCCATGCGTTCTGCAATATGGCTGAGTGGCAAGTAAGAAAAAAGTTTTGGGCGGGCAGGCAACGGTATATCTGCAGTGGCACGATGAATAACCGTATCGATAGCATGCAGTGAGTGCATTACTCCTTTGGGGGCACCTGTTGTGCCGGATGTATAAATAATGGTGAGTGTGTCAGAAGGGTTCCATGCATATACTTCATCAATAGGTGTATGTGATGCAATCAAATCTTCCCATTGCACATCGCCATTGCTGTTATAGCTGTTATTGCCAATAATGCGGACATTTGCAGGAATACCTGAGCGTTGTTTTTGAAACTGATCCAGCTTGCCGGCAAATATGGCTTTCGATTCGCTATGTATCACAATGCTTTCAATACTGCCTGCTGTAAGCGTTGGATAAATGGGTACACTTACCACACCGGCCATCATCATGGCAATGTCGGCCATAATCCATTCTGCACAGTTTTTACTCAGCAGTGCTACTTTATCGCCGGGTTGTATGCCCATGCTGCGCAAGGCTTGTGCCATGCGTTTGCAGTGGTCTGCTGCTGTGGCATAGCTGATGGTTTGCCATTGCCCGTTAACAGGTTGGCGCAAGAAGCAATCAGTAGGAGCGGTATTGGCCCAATGCAGTAATTGCTGTACAGGAGTGCTTACAGGCATAGCAATGTTTTTATTGATTTAAAAAGTAGACATTACAAAATACGTGAATAAGACAGACGGACAAAATGCGTATGATCTATAAACATTGCACATCCATCAGGTAGGTGTTCCAATCGTAAAATTCGGCCCGGTAAATTTTCTGGGAGATTGTATAAACGCCAATGGCTTGCAAATAACCATTACACTGGTAAATGCTGAGTTGGTAAAATCCTTTTCCAAATTCACCGGTTGTTTCTATGCCTCCCGTAGCCATGGGTGCTGATGCTGCGTTGTACGACTTTCTGAATTTTGGTACCATGGCTGTGTCGCTTGTCTGCATCCATTTTTTCCAACTGTAGGCAAAGGCCGAATCTTGCTTACCGGTAAAGGGTTGTCCTTTTAAGATAGTTACCACAAAACGGGTACTTCCTCTCACATTATAATTGTCGTACACCAGCCCTTGCGTAGTTGTTTGATTGCTCCATCCTGCAGGTACAACAGGTAAGCGCAACTTATCGAATTGAATGGCTTGTGCCCATCCAGCATGAGCAACGAAAAGCAGCAAAAATGAAAGAAAAGTTTTCTGAACACTCATAGCACAAATGTAGGCGGCTGGAGTGTTATCAAAACCTGATAAAAAATGGCCGGCACATTTTGTGCCGGCCATGTGATTTGTTGTTGTAAACAAAAATTATTCTTCTTCCTTCGCTGTTTTGGTGTAGTCTTCATGCAGTTTTTTCTGCAGGTCGTATGGCACAGGTGCATACTCATGAAAATGCAGTCTGAACTTAGCACGGCCCTGCGTAATGCTGCGCAGTGAAGATGAGTAATCCGCCATTTCTGCCAGTGGTACTTTTGCTACTATTTTCTGGAAATGACCTTCGGTATCGATGCCTTCTACAAAAGCACGGCGTGTTTGCAGGTCGCCCATTACAGCACCGGTCAGGTCAGATGGACAAAGCACTTCCACATTGTAAATGGGTTCCAGTATTTGCGGATCGGCCTGGCCGAATGCATCTTTGAAAGCCTTGAGGCCAGCGAGTTTGAATGAGATATCGTTACTATCTACCGGGTGCATTTTGCCATCAAATACACTCACCCGCACATCTCGTACATACGAGCCGGTCAAAGGGCCTTCCACCATTTTTTCCATTACACCTTTTAAAATGCTGGGTAAGAAACGGGCATCAATGGCACCACCAACAATGCAATTGTAGTACACCAGTTTGCCACCCCATTCCAACGGATGTTCTTCACGGCCACGAACGTTCAACGCTTCGGGGTCAGGCATGCCTTCATACCAGGGTTCAATGCGCAAATGCACTTCAGCAAACTGTCCGGCACCACCACTTTGTTTTTTGTGGCGGAACATGGCTTCCGCTTTTTTGCGAATGGTTTCGCGGTAAGGAATACGGGGCTTATGGAAAGCAACTTCGAGCTTATGAATGTGTTCGAGTTTCCATTTAATTACCTGCAGGTGCAGTTCGCCCTGGCAATGCAGCAGTGTTTGTTTCAGCTCTTGCGATACTACTACTTTAATAGTCGCATCTTCTTCAATCAGCGTATGCAAAGCCTGGCTCAGTTTTTCTTCTTCGCCTTTGCGGGTGCTTTCTACAGCCACAGTTAAATTGCTGGTCGGAAACTCAATGGGATGCAGCTCAATATTCTTGCCTTTTTCGTGCAAGGTGTTGTTGACATGCGTATTCTTCAGTTTCATAGTAGCACCAATATCGCCTGCCACCAATTCGTTTACGTTAATCCTGTTTTGGCCTTCGAGCAACAGCAGCTGGTTCATTTTTTCGGAAGCGCCGGTCGTTTCATTCACCAGTTCCATGCCGGTTTTAATAGTGCCGCTGTACACTTTGAATAAAGACAGTTCGCCTACGTGAGGTTCGCTGATGGTTTTGAAAACAAAAATGCAGGCGTGGCCACTGGCATCGCAAGTAAGTTCGGTGCCGGCTTGTGTTTTTTGGGCAGGCATTTCATTGGCACTGGGGCACACATTGTCAATAAAACCCATGATGCGGCCGCTGCCCATATTCTTTTCTGCACTTACACAAAACAGCGGGAAAATGTCATGATTAATCATGGCTTTGTGCATGCCGGCTTTCATGTCGTCTTCGTTCAATTCGCCCAACTCAAAATATTTTTCCATCAGGCTTTCATCGTTGCTGGCTACGGCTTCTACCAGTTCACGGTGCAGTTCATCTGCGGTTGCTTTTTCACTGTCGGGGATGGGTTTTTTCTCTGGTTTGCCA
Source organism: Bacteroidota bacterium (assembly GCA_020161435.1). GTDB lineage: Bacteria > Bacteroidota > Bacteroidia > Chitinophagales > Chitinophagaceae > Phnomibacter. The sequence continues at coordinate 181,548 of JAIUNV010000007.1, forward strand.
CCATCTTTTCCGTACTCATACATTACCATGTTGAGCACGTCAATAATTTGGTTGAAACCTGTACCGGCATTGAGCGGATATTGCACCTGCACCACTTTGCTGCCAAAGTGAGCCTTAGCTTCGGTTACGGTTTTATTGTAATCGGCATTTTCATGATCCAGTTTATTTACCGCAAAAATCATGGGCGTTTTAAACTCTTCGGTATAGTCCCAAATAATATCGGTGCCTACTTCTACACCGGCAGTGGCGTTCAGCAGCATTACGCCGGTATCGGCTACCCGGAGTGCACTTATTACTTCGCCTACAAAGTCATCATACCCCGGTGTATCTATAATATTTATTTTGTAACCACGCCAGGTAGTGTGCAGTAGGGAAGAAAAGATAGAGTTGCCTCTTTCTTTTTCGAGTTCATGATAATCGCTAACGGTGGTTCCTTCTCGCACCGTACCACGGCGGTTAATCAAACCAGCTTCAAAAAGCATGTCTTCGGCTAATGTTGTTTTGCCGCTGCCGGCATGGCCAAGCAGCGCAATGTTTTTTACGTGAGCAGTATCAAAAGTTGCCATAACGTAAGTATGTAAATGGTGAAAAAAACCGTGTAGCCAAAACAGGTTCGGCCACGGCAATAATTAAGCAATCGGAATACAATGAGGGTAAGTACTTCATGTATTAAAAAAGGTTGCAAGTGTGTAGATACCTGCAACCTTTTCTATCATGTTATGCCGCTTCTCCAATGAAACGGTGAAAGTCTTTGGTGAGTTGGTCAATGTCGGCCATTAATTGTTTTACCTGTAATTCCAGGTTGTGGTGCGGAATTTTATGACCAAAGTTGGGATGGTGTTCGGCTTCGGCTACATGGTGCTTAATGGCGTGTTTTACGTCGTGCACATTAATGAGCTGAATGTGAAACTGATTGTGGTAGTGTTCTACCTCTTTCAAATAATCGTGATCCGTTTTGCCAGCAGCAGCAGTGTAGAGTTCACTGCGCAAATGATTGATGTTTTCTTTTGCCTGGCGAAGTTGATTACGCCACTGGTCGCATTCGGCCAGCAGCGCCTGATGTTCGGCTACGGTAACCATAACATGAAGTTTTAAGGTGAGCAATCTGATCAAAAGAACGAAAGGAGCTTATCAAGATACATCGTTTTTTTCCCTTCGTCAATACCAAATTTGACGAAAGTAGCTACAACTAACTATGAGGCAAGTCATGCTTTTCGGTATCTTTCCTCATGCTGAAAATTGGTTGAAAAACCTTATACTTTAGGGATGCGAAAGTTTTGTGTGACCGTTTTGTTTTGCTGTGTACTGCAGGGTGTGTATGCACAGGATAGTGCCATCATTCGCCGGTGGATGGATACCCTTGCAGCACCGGCCTTTCATGGGCGTGGTTATGTGAATAATGGCATGCAGCAAGCTGCCAATTGGATAGCTGCTACTATGCAGCAACAAGGCTTACAGATACAGCGCCAAACGGTGGAATATCCGGTGAATGTTTTTCCAAGTCCAAGTTTGTTGCAGGTGAATGGCCATACCTTACAGGAAGGCGTTGATTATTTAATAGGGCCAGAGTCGGGCGGTTTTGATGGCACTGTTTCCCGCTTATTGCAGGTTGATTCTGCTACATGGGTATCGGCCGATCAAAAATTGATTGTACAGCTGGCAGACAAACTCACCTGGAGTGTGGCTACCCGTCAGCAAAACCATTGCCGGGTTATTGTACGTCGTGCTGCAATTGCATCTGCACCCAAAAAAATTAAATTGCAGGTCACTCCATTTTTTCAGCCATCCTTCAAGGCCGATAATGTGATTGCCACCGTAGCCGGTACCCTGCGCAATGATTCTGCCATCGTTTTTACGGCACATTACGATCATTTGGGGCAACTGGGCAATGCTCTATTTGCCGGTGCCAACGATAATGCCAGCGGCTCCGCTTTGCTCATGCAATTGGCGTGCCGCATACAGGCACAACCCTTGCCGTACAAAGCGGTGTTTATTTGGTTTGCCGGCGAAGAAGCCGGATTGGTGGGTTCATCGTGGTATGTAGAAAAACCAGCATTCCCATTATCGAATATTCGCTTTTTACTCAATCTCGATTTGATGGGGAACGGCGAGGAGGGCATTACTGTGGTGAATGCTACTGAGTTTCCTAACGCATTTGCATTGCTGCAAAAACTGAATTCGGAAAAACAATATCTCACGGCCATCAACAGCAGGGGCAAGGCGCAAAACAGCGATCATTATTGGTTTACCGAAAAAGGGGTGCCTTCTTTTTTCTGGTACACGTTGGGCAAGCGAAAAGCATACCACGATGTGGAAGATATTGCAGCCACTGTTCCTCTTGTAGAAGCCAATGATTTAATACGTTTGATTCTCGATTTTTCTCAACAGCTCATTCTTCAATCCCGATAATTTTCTTGCATGATTACTGCTGCCGATTTTACCAAAGACATCATTGCCCGCTTTACCTATTACAAGCAACTGGGTGATAAAACATTTGCGCAACTAAGCGAAGATGAATTGAAATGGGAGCCAGCGGAAGGTGCCAACAGCATTGCCATTATTGTGCAGCACATGTATGGCAACATGATGAGCCGCTTCACTCATTTTTTAACAGAAGATGGTGAAAAGCCCTGGCGCAACCGCGATGCAGAATTTGAGCCCATGAACGTAAGCAAGCAAGACCTGATTGATTTTTGGGAAACCGGCTGGAGTCATGTGCTGAGTACTATTGGTTCGCTCAGCGATGCGCAACTCATGCAAGACGTAACCATCCGTACCGAAAAGCTGAAAGCCTACGATGCTTTGCTGCGGCAGCTGGCTCACTATGGCTATCACATTGGACAAATAGTGATGCTGGGTAAAATGCTGCGCAAAAATGACTGGCAAAATTTATCGGTACCCAAGGGCGGCAGTGCAGCGTACAACGAAGCGATGAAAAAGTAGTCGGCGACTTGAGAAATGATGAATGGTGAATTAGGAATGTTGAATTGAACCCGCAATCAGCATTGGCAAACTTCGGCGACCAACAAAGGCGGCATATCAGACATCAGATATCAGATATCCTACATCCTTCATCTACTTCATGTCTTCTGCCGTAAAGCCAAACGGCAGTATGTCTTTGGCAGAAGCAATCACCATTACCTCGCCTTGCTGGCCCGATAAAATGAGGCGCATAGGCTGGTTGAATCTTTGCTCGTATTCTACCAATGCCTGTCGGCACATGCCGCAGGGCGATGCTGGCTTACCACTGTTGCCATGCAGGTTGTGGTAAGATATGGCCAAGGTAGCAACCGCTTCTGTTGGGTGCAACGTGCTGAGTGCAGAGAGCAATACTCTTTCTGCACAAATACCAACAGGGTAGCTGGCGTTTTCCTGGTTGGTGCCTTTTACGATATGTCCGTTGGTTGTTTGTGCTACGGCAGCTACTTTAAATGCACTGTAAGGTGCGTATGCTGCAGCGGTATGCTCCCGGGCTGCTTGAAGTAATGCATGGTCTGCCGGCGAAAGGCTGCTTTCGTTCTCGTGGAGCTCGTAAGTAAATTGATGTGTTTTGTTTGCCATCTTTCATCAGTTTGAGTGATAAAAAATCCTTCCCCATGTTGGAGAAGGATTTCTGTTGTGGCAGTTAAAATTACGTGTTTATTTAATGCTGCTGAAAATTCGCTTCCAGCGTGGTCCTTTTTCCCAACTAAACCAAATAAAACTGGCTTTGCCTACTACATGCGTTTCGGGCACAAAACCCCAAAAGCGGCTGTCCTGACTGTTGTGGCGGTTGTCGCCCATCATCCAGTAGTAATTGTATTTAAACGTGTATTTGTCTGCAGGCTTACCATCAATGATGATTTGGTTGCTTTTTACTTCAAGGCTGTGCTCTTCGTAGTTGCGAATGATGCGTTCGTAAAGCGGCAAATTTTGTGTTGTCAAAGAAATGGTAGTTCCTTTTGCAGGAATAATAATGGGTCCAAAATCATCTACCGTCCAATCAAAACCAGCGTTGTTGATGTTGGGAAAAATGTAAGCATCATCGTGCTGGCTTACTTGTGCCACGTTTGGCGATTTACGCACTGCGTCAGCTGCTTGTTTGGTAGCATAAATCAAATCAAAGCGGGCCGTATCCAATTCAGGAAGGCGCATGTCTCGCTGGTATCCGTTGAGGTTTACTTTCATGGCTTCGCCAGTAAAAAACGATGGATGAATAGCTTCGTAAATAACAGGGCTGGTCTTTTTTTCTACTAAATAAATACGGGGCAACAAGCGAATGTTTACTGCCGTTACGTTGCTCATTTTTTTCATTTTGGCAGCATCTTCGGGGCTCATGCTGAGCTGGTATTCTCTGCTGCTAACGAATTGATTTTCGAGGTTGGCAATTTCCGTTTCCTTATCAGTCCATCGAATGTGGATGTCCGCATTTTCTTCAAGGCTGTTGAAATCAATGGCACTTTTAACCGATACGTTGTAATCGTTTTGCATGCCTGCAGGCTCGTAAGCCTTGGTATTGTTTACATACAGTTCGCCATTTTTCAGGTAGAGAGTGTCGCCGGCTACTGCTACACATCGTTTTATGTAGTTGTCGGCTTTGTCCATGGGGTGTACAATTATTTTATCGCCCCAGTCGGCAAGCAGAGCATTGCGGTTGCCACCGTAGGTGCTTCGCAATACATCGTAGTAAGGCTTGGCAGAACCATAGCCCGGATCGTTGATGATGGTATCGCCCAAGGGGAAATTAAACACCACTACATCGTTGCGTTCTACTTTTTCGTAGCCGGCTATACGGCTGTAGGGTATTTGAATCCAGGTGAGGTAGGACGGTACTTGTGAGTTCGGCATCAGGTTGTGTACAAATGGAAAGCTAAGCGGCGTTTTGGGAATGCGTGGTCCGTACGAAACTTTGTTGACGAAGAGGAAATCATTCACCAGCAAAGTCTTTTCCATAGATGGAGTAGGAATGGTGTAAGCTTCGAAAATAAAGGTGCGGATAAGTGTAGCAGCTACAACTGCAAAAACTGCCGCGTCCACCCATTCGCGGCTCGAAGGCTTTTTGTAATTGAGAAATACTTCGTGGCCGGCATAACGTTCGTTTGGCGAAAAGCCGAGGTAGGGGAAATATATAAATGGCACCAGCACGGCACCTGCATGATGCAACACATTGAAGCGGCCAAAGTGCATCACAAAAATGATGGTGAGCCAAATGCTGATGAACTGCCCTGCAATGGGAATAAACTGCAGCCAAAACCACACCCGGCGCACCTGAATTTTTTCAATAATGCACCAGGTATTGTAAAAGGGAATGAGGGCTTTCCAGGGAGTAATGCCGGCTTTTTTAAACATGCCGTACATACCAATGTGCCAGCCTATCGTTCCTATCAAAAAAATGATCCAACCCATATCGGTTTTTGTTTTAATGCCTGCCAAAGTAAAGTGTGCAGAGCGGTTCCGGCAAAAATACCTTTTCGTAGTATCGGGCCAATCCGGCAATATAGTTTATCATTTCGTTTGTATTTGACACCAGAGATTCAACAGACGACTGAAACTGATTTTTGTCAGGGTTACAAACGGGGCTTCAGCCTACTTTTCACCAACAAATGCAGTTGTTTTCGATTAAAGATGTAGAACGATTGAGTGGGATAAAGGCCCATACCTTGCGTATGTGGGAGGCCCGCTACGGGCTGGTTTTGCCTCACCGGAAAGAAAGCAAACACCGGTATTATACCAACGAAGACCTGCGCCGCATTTTGAGGGTGAGCTGGCTGTACCATCAGGGCTACAAAATTTCGCACATTGCTTCGCTGGCCGAAGAAGCCATTGCGCAAATGATAGACAAAGAAGTGCGGAGCGGCGTTTTTTTTGTAGAGCAAATGAATGATATGCTGCTGGCCAGCCGCGATTTTAATGAAGCGTTGTTTGATGCCACCATTACAGCCACCATTTTGCAACTGGGGCTGGAGCGGGCTGTGGTGCATGTGGTGTATCCCTTGCTGGAAAAAATAGGTCTGCTGTGGATGAATGAAGAACTGCTACCGGCACAAGAGCATTTTGCCAGTACACTTATTCGCAATGTCATCATCCGCCACATCAACGAACTACCCTTGGTACGTACCGAGCATCAGCAGCTCATATTGCTGTTTGGCCCCGAAGAGGAGTATCATGAAATTCCGTTGTTGTTTACCTACTATTTGCTACGCAAAAATGGATATCCGGTAATCAATCTTGGTTGCAATGTATCAGAGGCTACGGTGGAAGAGTATTGCAAACACAAGCAGGTGGCGCAATTGCACTACCATCAGCTCACCAATTTTACCCGTATGGATGCTGAAGAATATCTGGAAATGTGGAGTTATCGTTTTCCGAACAGGCAAGTGGTAGCCAGTGGGCCGCTGGTACAGTTTATACGCCATGTACCACCTAACGCAATGCTCATTAACAGCATGCAAGAATTGCTGCATTATTGCCGCCAGCCTTTTGGCGGAGTGTTGGCATAATTGCAAATGCGTTACATTCGCACATTTTCACGTACGTCGTTTTCGGTAATGGTTTTATCACTCAGGATAACAAGTCGTTCTACAATGTTGCGTAACTCACGAATATTGCCCGTCCAGTTGTGCTGCTGCAACAGTGCCACAGCTTCCGGTGCAATTTGTTTTTTAGCTGTACCGTATTCGTTGCAAATGTTGGTTAGGAAATGATCGACCAAAGCCGGAATGTCGCTGCGGCGGTCGTTGAGCGATGGTACATGAATAAGTATTACACCAAGGCGATGGTATAAGTCGAGTCGAAAGCGCCGGGCTTCCACTTCTTCCATCAGGTTTTTGTTGGTAGCGGCTACTACCCGCACATTCACTTTTATTTCTTTATCGCCACCTACACGGGTAATAGTACCTTCCTGCAAAGCCCGCAGCACTTTGGCTTGTGCATCAAGGCTCATGTCGCCCACTTCATCCAAAAACAACGTGCCTTCATTGGCCAGCTCAAACTTGCCAATGCGCTGTTTTACGGCAGAAGTAAAGGAGCCTTTTTCATGGCCAAACAATTCGCTTTCGATGAGTTCGCTGGGGATGGCAGCACAGTTGACTTCAATCAGCGGACCACGGCAGCGGTTGCTTTGCTCATGAATCCACTTGGCCACCAGTTCTTTACCCACACCGTTTTCTCCGGTTACCAATACCCGGGCATCGGTTGGGGCTACTTTGGCTATCGTGTCTTTAATTTTTTGAATGGGTTCGCTTTCGCCTATAATCTCCTGCACCTTGCTGATTTTGCGTTTCAGCGTTTTGGTTTCGGCTACCAGCGTGGTTTTGTCGGTGGCATTGCGAATGGTGATGAGCAACCGGTTGAGATCGGGTGGCTTGGAAATATAATCGTAGGCACCTTTTTTTACTGCTTCAACCGCTGTTTCTATATTGCCGTGGCCGCTAATCATTATCAGCGGCACATCAGGATTTACTTCGCGGCTTTTTTCCAAAAATTCAATGCCGTCCATCTTCGGCATTTTAATATCGCACAACACTACGTCGTAGCTGTTTTTCTTAAACTTTTCAAAGCCTTCCTCGCCATTTTCAGCTACATCAATTTTGTAGCCTTCGTGTTGTAAAATTTCGCTGAGGGTGTTGCGAATGGCTCTTTCATCATCAATAATCAAAATGCTCGACATAGTGGCTTGTGTAGGGTATTACTTCTAAAAAATGCTTGTATTAATCGGGGGCTTTACTTCAGCAATCATGCCAAACTTTGCGCCACCAGTTCTGCCACATCCAGTACCTGTACCTCAGTTTCTTTTTCGTTCACTTTTACACCATCGGTAAGCATGGTATTGCAGAAAGGGCATGCAGAAGCGATGACAGCGGGTTGTGTTTCCAATGCTTCTTTGGTACGTTCCCAGTTGACACGGGTATCGCCTTTTTCTTCTTCTTTAAACATTTGTGCACCGCCGGCACCACAGCACAAACCATTGCTGCGGCAGCGTTTCATTTCTACCAGCTCGGCATCGAGGGCTTCGAGCACGGCACGGGGCGCTTCATAAATTTGGTTGGCCCGGCCGAGGTAGCAGCTGTCGTGGTAGGTAATGCGTTTACCTTTGAAACTACCGCCTTCTTTCATTTTCACTTTCCCTTCATTGATGAGTTGCTGCAGCAACGTGGTGTGGTGCACCACTTCGTATTTGCCACCCAGTTCGGGGTATTCATTGCTCAGTGTATTAAAGCAATGCGGACAGGTGGTTACTATTTTTTTTACTTCATAACCATTGAGAACGGCAATATTTTGGCTGGCCATCATCTGAAATAAAAATTCATTACCTGCCCGGCGGGCAGGGTCGCCGGTACACATTTCTTCGGCACCCAGTATGCCGTAGCTTACACCAGCAGCATCCAGTATTTGAGCAAAAGCTCGGGTTACTTTTTGTGCCCGCTGATCAAAACTGCCGGCACATCCTACCCAAAATAAAATATCCGGCGCAGTGCCTTCGGCAGCCCATTGGGCCATGGTTTTTACATTCATATGTTCTAAGCTTAGTCATTGTTTACCAGCCAATACATCGGCAGGCAATCGATATACAAAAATGCGGGTTTGAAGGTAGCTGTTCGCCATCAGTTTGCCACATTTTGTATGGCTTGTTCACAGGGCTGGTTCAGGTCGGTTATATTTGGCCGCTTTGAAGAATGTGGGAGAAATGAAAGCATTGCTGCGTATTGCTTTTTGGGGATTGGGCATCAGTGCCTTGGGTACTTTGCCTTTGGGCACCATTAATGTGGCGGCCATGCAAATTTCTATTGCCGAAGGTGTGTGGCATGCCAGCCTGTTTGGCATAGGAGCAGCTATTATTGAGGTAGCCTATGTACGTGTGTCGCTGGTGGGCATCAATTGGATAAGGCACCGGGCCGGACTCCTACGATTGATGGACTGGCTGGCTTTTGTTATTGTAGCCACCTTGGCGGTTACCAGTTTTATGGCAGCCAGCAACCCCGCACAAGCAGGAAAAAATGTGATTCTGAATGCCGATGTACATCCGTTTATATTGGGCGTAACCATGAGTGCTCTCAACCCTATGCAAATTCCGTTTTGGTTTGGGTGGAGTACGGTGCTGTTTAGCAAAGGCATTTTGCAGGCTAATGGGCAGCAGTTTAACTGGTACAGTGTGGGCATTGGTATTGGCACCCTTATTGGATTGGCTGTGTTTGTAATAGGCGGGCAGGTGCTGCTGCAAAACATGCATAGCCACATGAACGTGGTGCAATACAGTATTGCCGCCATTTTCGCCGTTACAGCGGTTGTTTTTTTATATAAAATTATTTTCAATAAAGGTGCTGCAGCAGCGCTGAAAGCCAAAGAAAAAGTGTAATTCAATAACCGTTTAACATGAAGAAAAGACCATTGACGGAAAAGATATTTGGGCACAAATCGGTCATTCAGCTCACAGGAATGTCAAAACCGGGTAATTAGCGTCATATGTCATTGTTTTTCAATTTGTTTACCCCTACATTCACGTTAGTAACTGACTCATCTTCTCCTCTTGCATAACAGGTGAGTTCATTTAATATCCAGCTACAATTGATGTTGAAAAAACTTCATACTAGTAAAGTATTGTCGGCAATAGTGATTGTTGCGGCTATACTGGTAGTATATGGTTGGATATTCAATGTCAATATATTCAAGTCGGTTTTACCTGGCATTATCAACATCAAATTCAATACGGCAGTTGGTTTTTTATTGCTGGGTACTGCTGTATGGTTGCTGGAAGAAAAAGCAGAACCCCGCTATGTGCAGTGGGCAAAAGGCATTGCATTGTTCATGTTTGTTTTTGGCTTGCTCAGTGCCTCTCAAACCATTTTTGATTTCAATGCAGGTATTGATGAACTGATTTGGAAAGATGATCCCAACCCCGTTGAAACAAAATATGCCGGCAGGCCAAGTGTGCACACTTCGTTAAGCTTTGTCATTATTTCGTTGATCATTCTTTTCATTCAGTCAAAAAGAATGTTGTGGTTTTGTGTGATCAGTCTTATTGGCGTCATCAGCGTTTCGGCATTGGTATTTTTAAACCAGCTTTTCGGCAGTAGTTTTTTGCAGGCCATTCCATGGTTGGCCAAAACAGCATTGCTTACGGCCATATTGTTTTTACTACTGAGCACATCATTGCTGAAGAGCCGGCATTTGGCAAACTTCAAACTCACATTTGAGCAAAAAGTGGGCGTCTATTTTGCGGTGTCGTTGTTACTGTTGATTTTCATCTTTTTTGCCATTAGTGATAACAACAAGCAACGGGCCGATAGTGAAATAACAATCCGCCACACTTACGAGAGGCAGCTAATGTCGGAAAGGATAAGCAAGATGACTGCAGAAATGCAAAGCAGTATTCGTGGCTTTTTTGTTACAAAAGATCAATATTATGTAGCCGCATTCGATAGCCTTTCGATAGCTATTGTTCGTGAAATATAGCATTTCAAAAAGCTCACGCTTGACAATGGTGAGCAGCAGGAAAGGGTTGACTCGTTGAGCCGCATGGTGGAAACATATATCCATTCAAGGCGGGAAATGATCGCTTTACAGAAAAAGGGGCAACTCACTCCAGACAGGTTGACCGTAGCGGCGAATGAAGGATTATACTTAGGCAGTAAACTCCGCAGCCTTATTGGCGACATGCAACAACACGAAAATGCATTGCTCGAAATAAGGGAAGAAAGGAATAATAAAACCATTACGAATTCCAACCGCATCATTGTCATTTTTCAGGGGCTTACATTGTTGCTCATTGTTACCACGTTTTTAATTATTTATCGTAAAAACCAGGAACGAAATAGTGCAGAAGCACAATTGAAAGCATCGGAAGCGGAGCTGCGAAAATCGATGGAAAACCTGGCGTTTGCATTGGAAAGTGCAGGCATTGGCTCGTGGACGATTGATTTGGTTACAGGTGATATAAAGCGATCTGCACTTCATGATAAAATCATGGGGTATGATACACCAGTGAAGGATTGGTCATTCGATCTGTTTTTTGAAAAACACGTGGTGGCGGAAGACCATGAAAAAGTGCACAAAGCCTGGGAAGTAGCCTCGGGTGGAGAAAGAGACCTTGAGTTTGATTGCCGCATTATAAAAGCTGACGGCACGTTGGGATGGATATGGTGTAAGAGCCGCATTTTTTACAACGAAGCAGGAAAACCCTCTTTCCTGATGGGTTTTGTGGGTGATGAAACGGCAGCCAAAAGTGCGGAGCAGGAAATTAAAATGTTGAATGCCACACTGGAAAAAAGGGTAGAAGAAAAAACCCGGGAAGTGCTGGAAAAAGAAACACACTACAAAGGCTTGCTGGAAAACATGCAGGAAGGTATCCAAATCATTTCCTTCGACTGGCGCTACCTGTTTTTAAACAAAGTGGTGATACGGCAGAGCAAGTTTTCAGAAGCTGAATTACTGGGCAGGAGAATGATGGATGTGTATCCCGGCTTTGAAAAAGCGCCGTTGTTTGTTGAGTTGCAAAACTGCATGCAAAGCAGAATTTCAAAAACCATTGTCAACGAGTTTGAGTTTCCGGATGGCAGCAAGGGGTGGTTCGAGTTGAGCGTTCAGCCTGTGCCCGAAGGCATACTCATTCTGTCGATTGATATTACCGATCAAAAAAGGCTGGAAAAGGAACTGGTAGACCGGCAGCTTGAACAGCAAAAGCTTACCACACAACTCACCATTGAAGCACAGGAAAAAGAACGCAACGAACTGGCCAAAGAACTACACGACAATATCAATCAGATTTTGGCTACTGCAAAAATTTACCTGGCACGTGCCAAAAAGCATGAAATCATTCCGCACCATTTAGTGCAGCAAGGCTTCGAATGCGTCAATCTTGCCGTGGATGAAATCCGTACCTTATCTCACACGCTGGTTACGCCCACGCTGGGCGACACCGGATTGATTGATGCCCTGCAAAGTTTGTCTCGCCAGTTTGCCAATGCACATGGCCATGAAATCACACTCATCAATCACTTAGATCCTGCTGTAGCCATTGATGAGCAAAAAGAGTTGATGCTGTATCGCATAGCACAAGAGCAAATCAGCAATATCAACAAGCATGCAAAAGCTACCGTTGTTACCATTGTGCTGGCTTCTACCCCCACACAATTGCAAATGACCATCACAGACAATGGTGTGGGATTTGATACCAAAGAAAAAGCAAAAGGTATTGGCCTGCGCAATATGCAAAGCCGGGTTCAGTTTTATGCCGGTGAAATGCGTATCATTTCTGCTCCCGGCGAAGGCTGCAAATTGGAAATAACAGTGCCACTCTAATGCAGCAATGCCCTAGCGTTACTTGGGCGCTTTTTTAAACAGGTAAATCGTTACAAAAAAGAAAATCAGGTTGGGCGTCCACGCTGCAAGAGCAGGCGGAAAATTACCCTTGGTACTGAATATGGTACTAAACCTGTCGGTAAGGATAAATAGGGCTGCCAGAATAATACCCATGGCCAAATGCAAGCCACTGCCACCACGAACTTTGCGGCTGCTCACCGCTACACCCATCATGGTGAGCAACACAATGCTTACAGGAGTAGCATCTCGGCGGTGTCGTTCCACAATCAAATCGTTGATGCCTTCTGTGCCTCGTAGTTTTTCTTTCCGAATCAACTCTTGCAACTCTGGCGTTTTCAAAATGTCTTTGGTGTATTGGCCTTTCTTAAACTCGCTGGGTTTAAAGTTGAGGTTAATCACCGTGTCGTTTATCTGGCGCACTTTTTCTACATCACCGTTGATATCCCGAATGGTTACCACTTCCAGTTTCCAGCGTTTTTTGGCGGTGTCCCACACCAGGCTTTCGGCCCGTATGTTTTGCTTCAGTTCGTTGTGTTTTATTTCCTGCAGCGTAAAGGCATTGCCTCTTTTAGTAGCCGTATCAAAATAGCTTACAGAACCATAGTGCGTACTATCGTTGCGGAAGTAAATGGTACTGGCATTGTATTCACCACTATAGTTGGGGTTATCGATGTACTTGTTTTGAAACGTAGAAAAAATGCCATTGGCAATAGGTGTTACGTATCGGAAAGACAGCCACAACAAAACGGCAAACAGGATAGAGCCAATCCAATAAGGGCGCAAAAAACGGTTGAAAGAAATACCGCTGGCGAGGATGGCGACAATTTCTGTGCGGCCAGCCAGCTTGCTGGTAAAGAAAATGACCGAAATGAAAATGAACAACGGAAAGAGCAACGTAATCATCCGTGGCACAAAACCGAAATGATACTGCTTAATAATTTCCCAGGTACTGAGGCCGCTTTTTACAAAATCGTCGGAGTGCTCACTGGTATCTATCACTACGGTGATGAATGTGAGAAGCAAAATGGCAAACACAAAAGTGGAAATGTATTGCCGCAATATGTACCAATCGAGTTTGGTCAACGCTGGAGGTTTTATCGGGCTGCAATTTGCAGTATTATTTGCAATGAACAGGCCGCCGTTGTTTGCCGGCCGCTATTTTAACGATGCGCTGTTACAGCCCGTTCATCCATTTCACCGCTTCGTTCATATCAGCATCACTCCATTTGACAGCTACGGTAGCACCTTGCAACGCTACCACGCCCACTTTGCTGCGGAGCATGGTTTTAAGCACTGTGCCATCGCAGGTAAGCACCGGAATATTGAAGTGGTTGGTTTGGTTAAACCATTCTTCCACATCACCCGGTTGGTTGCTTACAATGAAAAACGGAATGGATTTTTCCCTGGCCTTGGTGTACAGTTTTACAAACAGTTCCTGCCACTCGGGCTTGTAGCCATTAAAATCTTTGGCTACAAACAGCAGCTGCTTACCGCTGGCTTGCAACAGCTGGCGGGTGGTATCTGTTTTGTTGCTGTTGTACAGCGCAAAGTCTTTGATGGCAGGTTCTGCATTGCCCTTGCGTACCACTTTTTCTTCGCGGCTCACATATTCGTAGCTCGACTCATCAAAGTCGGTGGGGAAGTGCATGGCATCAAACACCACGTTTTGACCCGCTTTTCTATAGGTATAAAAAATGGCTACGCTATCAGGTATGGAGCCCGGTGGCGGATCCATTTGTTGCAGCAGGTTTTTACCCGCCGCATATGGCAGGCAATCTACATATGGCAAATGCTTGAGCACGTTGAGCTGGCCGAAAAACACCATGCCGGTGCTAAACAAAACAGCAAACAAATTGGCCCGAAGCGGTAGTACTGCTTTTATGAATTCATGTTTCCAAACAAGCACCAATATAATGGCCGTTAGCACCAAATCTTTTACAAAAGATTGCCATGCCTGCAATGGAACGCAATCGCCAAAGCAACCACAGGTTTTTATTTTTCCACTGAGTACGGCATAGCCGGTCAGGAAGGTGAAAAAGACCATGAGCACCAGCAGCAGCCGGGTGATGAATTTAGGTGCCCAACCCAGCAGCAATGCCACGCCAGCCACTATTTCCAGCACATTCATGCCTATGCTCAGGTACAGGCTAAATGGGCTGGCCCAGTGCCAGTTCCATACGGTAAAGTATTCGTCCATTTTGTAGCCAAGCCCTAGCGGATCGTTGGCTTTGATAAGCCCGCTGAAAATGAACAACAGCCCGGTAAGAATGCGCAGTATGTTGACGATACTTTTCATGCTAAAAAAGTGAAGTGGGTTTGGGTAAATGAAAAACGTTTTTTTAACATGGGTTATCTGTTACCTCACAGCTGCTCCGCTTCGGCCAGCAGTATCAGGGCAAACACCGCGTAGTTCATGATGTCCATATAGTTGGCATCCAACCCTTCACTGATGATGGTTTTGCCTTCGTTGCGAATGATTTGCTTCATGCGGTAAATCTTCATCATAATCAGGTCGGCAAAACTTTCCTGACTCATTTCCCGCCAGGCCTCGCCATAGTCGTGGTTTTTCATTTCCATTAGCTGGCGAACGATGCTCACTTTTTCATCGTACCGGCTGGCACATTCTTCCAGCGGCAGGGTTTCAATTTCATCATTGTCAATGTCGAGCTGAATGAGTCCAATGATGGCATAGTTAATAATGCCACGAAATTCGCTGGGAATATCATCGGCCACCAGCTGCAGTTCATTTTCCTGCAACTGCCTTATGCGGCGGGCCTTAATGTAGATTTGGTCGGCTACAGAAATGGGCCGCAGCACCCGCCACGAAGTGCCATAATCGCTGGCTTTCTTCATAAAAATATCTCGGGCAGATGCAATGGCGGCGTTGTATTGTTCAATTGTTTTAGTCATGCGATGTGGTACTTTTACCGGCAGCCAAAAGTAAAGCTTCGTTATCAACCGCATGTATACACTCAATTGCAGGGGAAAACTTGTCGTCATCGACCAGCCCATGGTGATGGGCATTATCAATACCACGCCCGATTCTTTTTTTGCCAACAGCCGCAAAACACAAGTGGAGGAAGCCGTAGCCACCGCAATGCACATGCAAAAAGCAGGTGCAGCAATGGTGGATATTGGCGGCCAAAGCACCCGCCCCGGTGCCGATTGGGTAGGGGCGGCCGAAGAAACCGACCGCGTAGTGCCTGTCATTGCGGCCATTGCATCCGCCTGCCCCAACCTGCTGATTAGTGTGGATACCTTTCATGCGGCGGTAGCCGAAGCTGCCGTGCAAGCCGGGGCACATATTGTAAATGATGTAAGCGGTGGCCATCTTGATGCGGAGATGCTGCCGACTGTTGGCCGCCTGCAGGTGCCCTACATCTGCATGCACATGAAGGGTACACCCGGCAGCATGAACCAACTGGCCGAGTACGACAATCTGCTGACAGACATCCTGGATTATTTTATTGAACGATTGGCGGCATGCCAGGCGGCTGGTATAAATGATGTGATTATTGACCCTGGATTTGGGTTTGCCAAAACCACGGCACATAATTTTCAATTGTTGCGCCAGATGGAAGTGCTGCACTCATTACAACGTCCTTTGCTCATGGGCATCAGCCGCAAAAGAACCATTTACCAAACCTTAGGTACCACCTCTGCTGAAGCATTGAATGGCACCACGGTACTCAATACCATTGGCTTGCAAAAAGGAGCCCACATACTTCGGGTACACGATGTGCAAGAGGCTGTTGAAACCGTAAAACTGGTAACCGCTATGCAGCAAGCCTGAGCTTAAAACGCCCAATCGTAGCTGGCATTTACACTACGGCTGGTAGGTTGTTGTTTGCCATTGGTGAGTTCCTGTACCCGCTGCTGCATGTATTTACGCAACTCTGTTTGCGTTATTTTTTTATCATAGTTGCTGTCTGCTTTTTTATCGAACAAAGCCTGCATAAAACTGTACGAAAAAACACCGTTGTTCCACTCACTGCTTTCCAGAGCATACTCTTCACCCGCTGCAGCGGAAATGATATTGACACCCAAATCTTTCGACACATCGGTGAAATAAGTTTCCATCAGCTTCACGGTATTGCCTAGCTGTGTTTTGCCTTGCACTTTGCGAATGCTGCTGCGCCCCAAAGGTTTGGCTGCCATGCTGCTGCCAAAGTTGAACTGCACATTTTCTTTGTCTATTTCACCGCTGTGGCAGGCATCTATCAGCAAGAGCTTTTGCCTGGCCGGTACATCTGTAAAAATATTGGTGAGACTGGCATATGGAATGCTGTGCAAGGCTGGTTGTTCAAAGCTGGTTGCATAACTGGCGAGGTAAAAATTGTAACCGGTATCTAACAAACCATGGCCGGAGTAGGAGACAACCACACGGTCGTGTACGGTGGTTTGTTGTAGCAGTTGATGAATGCGGTCGAGTAAGGGCAGCGTCACTGCAGTGTCGGTGTACAAATGCACAGATGCATTGCTGTATTGCTGTTGAAAACGCTGCGCAATATCCTGCACATCTTTGGTAGCATATTGCAGGTTGTAATTGCTGTCGGCGTAGTGCGATACCGCAATGCCGATGTAATAAGTGCGGGCCTCAACAGGTGTTACGGGTTCGAAAGTAATGTCGATGCTTTCCCGCAGGCTTTCGGTGCCATTGTTGTTGAGATAAGACGCCTCAATCAAATTGTTGCCAGCACTTAGTGCTACCGGAATTTTCCAACGGTTGGTACCTGCTTTGCCGGTGTAGGCTTTTTGCCCGTTTACATACACCGTTAGTTGCTTGATGTTTGCTGCAGCATATCGGGTAATAAACTGCATCTCAACCACCGGCTCTGTGCTGCTGTTGCTGAGCTCCTTGCGGTTGTACAACAGCAAGGGCTCCATGCTGTCGAAAGCCTGCAAATCTTGTGCGGCCGTCATGCCTGCTTTTTGCCAGCGGCGTTCTGCAGCTTTTTGTTGCATTTGTATCAGCTCTGGCGCTGCTTCGCCCATGCGTTGCAATACAATGTCGGGGCGGTTCAGCTGCAGGTCAAACTGGGCGAAGGAGTAGGTTTGAAAGCCTTTGGCAAAATGCATTTCGGTGGTGAGTGTGGGCGGCATCATGTAATAGCGGTCGGGGGTAAAAATGGCGGGCCCTTTTTCTGCCGCATTGCTCAGCAATGCCATGCTGTATTGAGTGCTTTGTTTGTCGATGTCAATGCAACGCAACAATTGGTCGCTGCCCAAGGTACTCACCCAATTTCTGGTCGGGTGAAACAATACTTCATCCACTACTGCATCATGCACTTTTTGCAGAAACAAAATGACATCTGTTTGAGCATCCCGTATTTCCACCACACCATTGAAATAACCAATGGCATACATGGGTTTGGTGGGATGATGTTTGATGATGCTGATGAGAGTGTCCGATTTTCTTTTCAATCGGTATTCACCGGTCGAAAAGCTGTAGCTGTAGATGACGGTTTCTACCTTGTTGTCCAACAGCTCAAACCACAATTCTTTACTGTCTGGCGTTACCGTAAAATTATCGATGCTGTACACCCTTGCCGTGTCTCTCAATACCTTCCATTTGTTGCTTTGAATATCATAAATACGGATGCTTTCACTACCCACAATGAGGTAGCGGCTATCCGGCGTAAATTCAATATGCGTGGAAGTGGTAGTAGGCAGCAGCATCCTTGTTTGCTGGCTAAACTGTGGGCCTTTTAAAATCACCAGTTCTTTGTACAACGCATTGATGCTGGCAAATGCTTTTCTGTCTGGTGAAAGCAACGCTGCTTCCGGTTTTTTTTCGGCTTTGGGGGGTACAAAAGTTTGCAACACGTTGCCTGTATAAAAGTTGCAAACCTGCGCCAGCTTGGGCTTGTCGCCAAAGTCATTGGGTACGGTGGTGAGCACCAGCGAATCGCTTAGCCATTGATAAATACCCAATGGATAATTGCGGTTGTGCATCAGCCTGCCGGTGCTGAGGTCAATTACATGGCTGTAATCTGCAAACGTGATGCCGGGTACCGATGACAGCATTTTTCCGTTGGGTGAAAATCGCAGCTGTTGCAGGCTCATCACTTTGGTATCAAAACTGGTAAAGTTTTGTTGCTGCGGCCAGCGAAGTATGCTGGGCAATTGCTTGCCTATCGCTGCTATTTTATCATTGCTGTCATCAATGGCCAATACATGATTGGCATATTTCAAAGCATCGTTTTTATCGTTGATCCATGTTTGCTGATGGGCATCATACACATGGGCATCTTGCCCAATATTGCTGAGCAACAAATTGCCCGCAATATTCCAACGAACATCGTAGTGCTCATAACTCCGAATGTTGTTACTGCCGCGTAGCGTTTCTTCCTGCAGCGTGGTATCTGCGTCGTTAAAAATCATCAGCTTGTTGGGCGCCAGTAGCATGGCCATTTTACCCGATGCATGAAAGCTAAGCGCCATCGGCTTTTCGCTGCGGTCGTAAATGGTTTGAAGCTGCTTGGTATAGCTGTCGTTGATGTAATGCAGCTCCACCTGGTCGTTGCGGTTGGCAGCAATCTGCCAGCGTTGTGTTGATGCATTGTACGCTATCTGATTGTCGTAAGAAAACAGTTCAATTGCCGGGCTGCGCTGTTTCGTCGTAAGATTGATGAGCTGCAAAGTGCTGAAAGACCGAACGGCTACTTCATCGTTTTGGCCACTGCTGATGAGGGCATCCATTGGCGGAAATGAACTGCCCCATGCATTGGTTTGTTTAAAGCTGATGCTGTCAGTGAGTGCTCCGGTTTGTGTATTGTACCAATACAAAGCCGACACAATGCCGTAGTCGTACAAAAGAATAGCCAGCTGCGATGCTTTGTTGCACAGGGCCATCCCCCTGATGGTTTGCCCGCTGGTGATTTTGCGCAACTGCCGGCCATTGCTGCTGTTCCAGAGTATTACGTTGTGTTTATCCGCCGTGGCCAATACTTGTGCCGAAGCATCTGCGTCAGCAAACAAAATATCATCTTCATGCCCGGTTTGCAACACAGGTTGCAGGCCACTGTTTTGTGCTGTTGCAACAGCAGCCAGACTTGCGGCCATCAACAAAAAAAGGGTGCGTTGTATAAAAGCTGAAATCGTCACGTTGGCTTCTTTTGGTAAAAGTGCTTGAATTCGTGTTTACAAATTGTATGCTGATACGCTTGTGGAAAACAGTTGGCGGTCTTACATTGTCGCAACAATTTATCCTATGAAAATAAGTGTCCCTTTTTTCCTCAGCATGTGTTTGCTGTTGATGGCTGGTAATGCCTTTGCACAAACTACGCCCAGCCTGCCGGCACAGCTGGCACAGCAGCAATTGGATGCCTACAACAAACGTGACATCAACGCTTTTTTACAACCTTACGCCGATACAGTGGCGGTCTATATGTTTCCCAACAAGCTGTTGTACAAAGGCAAGGAAACCATGCGGCAGGAGTACACAGGTATGTTTGCCCAAACGCCCGATTTGCATTGTACGCTTGTCAACAGAATCGTACAGGGCAATACCGTAATTGACCAGGAATCGGTGGTATTTAAAAAAGGCGTTCCACCCTTGGCTGCCATCGCTATTTATACCATCAGCGGCGATAAAATTGTGGCCGTTCATTTTATTGCAGCAGAGTAACAACGGCGTTGGGCTGCACTTTCACCAGAAAAATGCGGCCATTGGCTACAGTTTTTGTGCTGTAAAAATGTTCAGACCTGTAGCTTGTGCATTCAATTGATTGCTATGCCAAAAACAGTGTTGATTACCGGCGGTACCAGTGGTATTGGTTTCGGCATTGCCCGTGAATTTGCCAAAGCCGGATACAATCTTTACCTCAATGGTTTGGAGCCTAACGGCGAAGCCATTACTGCAGAACTTGCAGCAGCGCATTCCGTTGAAGGTTTGTTTTCGAATGCCAACATGTTGCAGCCCGATGCCATTGCGCAAATGGTGCAGCAGGGCATCGCACAATTTGGTAGCATTGATGTGTTGGTGTGCAATGCTGGCATTCAATACGTGGCACCCATCGATGAATTTCCGGCAGAAAAATGGGAAGCTATTTTAGGTATCAACCTCAGCTCGGCTTTTTACCTGAGCAAAGCCGTATGGACCGGCATGAAGGCTAATGGTTTTGGACGCATCATCAACATTGCTTCTGCACATGGATTAACGGCCTCTGAATTTAAGTCGGCGTATGTAGCGGCCAAGCATGGCCTGGTGGGGCTTACCAAAGTGCTGGCGTTGGAAGGCGCACCGTTCAACATCAACTGCAATGCCATTTGCCCCGGCTATGTAAAAACGTCCATTGTAGAAAAGCAAATAGCCGATCAAATGAAAGTGCACAGCATGACAGAAGAGGAAGTGGTGAAAAAAGTAATGCTGGGCCGACAGGCAGTAAAAGATTTTATACCTGTAGAAACACTCGGCAAGCTGGCGGTGTTTTTAGCCAGCGAAGCAGCAGCAACCCTTACGGGCACTGCATTGCCGGTAGATGGTGGCTGGACAGCCTACTAAGCTGATGCGATAAAAAAACCGGTTTCTTTTTTTAATCCTTCTACCACATTGTAAATGAGCGGACACATGCCGTAATGGCTGAATGTGCCAAACATGCGGGTGGTAAAACCCGGCCGGTCGAGCTGCGGAAAATTACGGCACTCATCGGGCCTTATCTCATACACCTGGCATGCCTTGCCATCAAGAAACTGGCAGGGGATGGCATTGAGAAAAGACATGAAGGAGCCGCCTTCTACAAACCGTTCCCTGAATTGTGCTTCGGTCAGTTGAAGCTTATTGCTGAGACGTACGATTGCTGCATCATCAATATTCACCATCAAACGGGTGCAGCATTTGCCACAGGCAAGGCAATCTATGCCCGCTTCTGCTTCCTTGTTCAGGCGCATCACCGCTTCATCTATCACCTCTGAATCCAGTGTTTTGAGATGGGCTTTGAAATGCTCGTTTTCTTCAAAACGGTCGAGAGCCAGCGCAGCTACTTCGTCGGGGGTGGTGATGAGTTGCAAATGAATTGGTTGATGGTAATTGGAAATGGGTGTGTTATTCGCCCACAATATTGCTGATTCCTACCCGATGGTGGAGGTATTGTGGAAATGCTATTTCCTGTACCATCAACAAAGCCAGGTTGCCGGCATTGATTTCCCAGCTGCTGGGCATGTGTTCTTCCAGCGCCATAAAATGATTGTCGGCTTCCTTGGGTAAAATGTTGGGAGCACACACAAAAGTCCAGTCGAGGTCGGACGCTTTGAGGTATTCGTAGGCCTGTTTGTGCTCTTGTCCTACGGGTACATATTCCTGAGGATAATCGGGTGCATCCATTACATAATGGCCGTTTTCGTCGGGCAACACGCCGAGCCCGCCGAGTGCTACAATGCGGCGAATGCCGGTGGCTTTCATTTGGGCAATGATGTTTTTGATGCCGAGGCTGCGGGCCTTGTCGGTACCATCAAAAGCGCCGCCCAGCGCCGATAGTACCGCATCGCTGCCTTGCAGGGCTTTGCGTACATCACCCTCATCAAACACATAGCCTTTGATGCTGTGCAACTGCTCCGAACGCAGGTCTTCATCAATTAAGCTTTCGACATTGCGCCCAAAAGCGTTCACCTTCCAGCCCTTGGCCAGTGCATGAATCATGAGTTGCTTGCCTACCATTCCGGTGGCGCCAAAAATTGTTACCTGCATACATTCGATTGCTTTGCTGTATCAGCTAAAACTACGGAAAAAAGACAGGGAAGGATGCAGGTAGACAAGAGAATATTGACCGATGTGTTGCACTATTAAAATAAAATATCAGGCAGACAAGTAGTAAATCAAGTAAAGTGTTTCAAAGAAAAATCACACAGGGGGAGGCGTTGGCCGGGCAATCCCGATAGCTATCGGGAGGCCGGAGGCATCGGGTTTGCCTTGATCCCGATAGCTATCGGGATTCTTTGGTTACTTTCTTTTTTTCAAGAAAAAGAAAGTAACAATGCTGCTACATGAACCACATTGATTTATGAAGGATTGGAAGAAAAGAAAACTCAATTCCCTTGTGGTTATGACAAAATCACCACTTGTATCAACTGGTGGCTTGCGCCACAATCTCCGCCATCTGAATACCCATGTGGCTTTCATCAAAAATGCATTCGCCTTGTTTGATGAGCAATACCTGCGGGCTTTCGTGCCATACATCAAAATGCTCGGCGATGTGGTTGGAGAGCTGGCGGTGGGCAATGAGGTCGAGCAGGTGCCAGTCGAGCTGGTCGTTCAGTCCGGCACGTTCGAGCCTGTGCAACACCATGCTACTGATGCTGCAACGGGTACTGTGCTTAAAAATGAGTTGCGGTTTGCTGGCCGACTGCGCAACGAGCTGCGTCAATTGGTCGGCCGACTGGAGTAAATTCCACGACATCCGGAAGCCTAAATCTTTGGGGTGCAACAATTACCGACGGATAGCCGTAGGATTGCCGGGGCAGCCAATGCCACGCTTGCTGCTGGCGCAGCTGCTAATGCCGAGGGCCAACACAGCAATCATGGCCAATGCAAATACTTTACGCATGATGGATAAAATTTGAGATTTAAAGGTACAGCAGAATGCCTGTAAATGTTCAATCATTGAAAAAATGGAGGCTATTTTAAAACCAATTCAGTCAATATTTGTCTTATGTTCAAATGATTAGCATCTTGAATTTTCATTGAATATTTTGCAACTAAGTCAATCCAATCGTAAAGTTTATTTTTCTCAGTAGTCTTTGTTTCCCAATAATCAGATAATTCAAAAGCAGATGTATTAATTATAGTCTCAACGATACTGAGAACGTTATCAAATAAATTCAAGAATATTCTCGGAACTTTTTTATAAGTTTTTTTACCTACTATGATATCGATTTTTCCACCTGCAGTAAATAAATCACGAACATTCGGACAAACAACAGCTTCTCTAGTAACTAGCCAAATTGCAAGTCGTCCAAACTTATCATTACTATTTCCGAAAAGTTCGGGGAAATAAGTCATTGCTCTATTTTTGAGTTCTTGTTTTTCTTTTAGCGATAAATTATTCCAAATCCTGATGACAATATTGCTCGGCTTACTATTGTTTTCAGCATCCATCCACCAAAGTTCTTCGCCTGGCCTTAGCTTACTTTTATAATAATCAACTATTGGTCTGATTGGATTTCCCTTTTTTCGTAACGTGTCATAAGGCATTTTGATTTTATCGAAAATGGTATTTCCTTTTTCCAAATTCATGTCAATCAAGTACCGAGGCGAATGTGTTACTACAACTTCAGATAGCACCTCTTCATAAGGCCGACAACGGAATTCAACTGGGCTTGCTAACTTTGCAAACAGCATGAAAATTCTTTCTACATTGTCAACTCTTGTGCTTTCTAAAACACTATTACCTGTTGTTTTCCAATGATTTTGTGTTGTTGTCTTTACTTCAATACCATAATATTTTTTTGCAACAATATCGGGGAACTTTTGCCCCCCAATTAACTCAATTGAATTTTCGAAAGTTGTCCCTTTGGCTAAATCTGTCATTAAGTCTTTTACATATGGCTCAAGATTTCTACCTATAAGGGTGGATACTTTTTTAGAAGAATTTTTAGCATGTGCATTCAACTCAGAAATTGTTGAGCCAAGCAATGAATCAAATTCGTTCTTTTCCGGGTGTGGATTTGTTGATACTATCATTGTGCTTTCTTAAAATATAAATCCCAAATTTCTTCAATCCTCTTTGCCAAGTTATAGGCTAGTAAAGGTGGAACGGCGTTACCAATTATTTTATAAGCCTGGGATGGACTAACTAAAAAGGAACCTTTTCTTCCATTCTTATTTTCAATTACAAAGTCATAGTCTGGAGGGAAGGTCTGAATTAAGGCACACTCTCTGATGGTTAATCTCCTTTCTTTTAGGCCTTTCTTTAATTCGCTTTCAATCTGTCCTCCATTTTCTTTGGACAGTCGCCTAAATTCAATATTACCATGATGTTCAGATCGAATTGTAGGTGAAATATTTGAGAGTTTTATCTCTGTTTGTCCTTGGCAATGTTTACCCATAAATTTTGCTTTTGAGTAAAATCTTTGAGATAAGTCCTTAGTTTGCTCTGGTTCTTCTAGGTGTTTAAATACCTCTCTAAGCTGCACAAATGGTTTTAGTTTCCCTCCTTCAACTGTGAAGGAATGAGTAGGACTTGGGTAAGGATTATATCGCATTGAAATCTTTTCTTTTTCCAATTCTTTCAATGCGGACTTTTTCAATGCCGATTTTTTTATGCCAATAAATATTACCCTTTCTCTAGATTGAGGAACACCAAAATCTGCGGAGTGTAAAACTTGGGGGTCAAGCACAATATATCCATTCCCATTTGCGGAGGAAAAGTCATTTTGGATAATTGTTTTTACATCTCCAAGATTTACAAGACCTTTTACGTTTTCTGCAATGAATACTTTTGGTTGTGTGATTTCTACTACTTCTTTCATCCACATGTATAGTTGCCCGCGGGTTTCTATCGACGCTGTTTCATTTTTAATTATTTCTCCTTTGTGATTTTTATGCGAATTGAATCCATTTCGTTTGCCAGCAACACTAAAGTCTTGGCAAGGAAAGCCACCTGTAACAACATCAATATTTTTCGGAAAAACATTTACTCCATTCCGATACATTTTTACGAGGTCTACAATACTTTCTCTATGAAAATTTGCAGAGTCATGACCACGTTTAGAAAAATAATTTACCCAAGCATTTCTTGCATCAGTAAAAATATCATTAGCAAATACTGTCTTGAATTTTGTTTTCTCAAGTTGAACAAAACCATTATTGAGTTTCTTATCTATAAAATGAGGGCATAAAATTTCATTTACAGATGATTCTAAGACAGAAAAACCACCCTCGAAACCTAAATCCATTCCACCACAACCTGAGAAAAGAGATAGCACATTTAGTGATTCCTTCTTCTCATAATTAGATGTACTTAAGGATGATTTATTGTAATATAAAATATCCAATTGCGGTTCTTCCAATATGCTTATTCCTGTTTCTACTGCTCTTGTCCGCATATTCAATTTTTTTCAAGATTTGACTTCAAATATTTCACTTTTTGCTCTGCTGCTTTAAGAACCTTGCTTGCACAATGTTCATTGGCAATTTCTAAGGCAATTTTTTCACTCATAAATTGTATTAGCAAATCCTCGCCATCCATTTGCAGAATCTCAGCAAGTTTTATAATGTTGTCTCTAGATGGTTTACGTTCATTTCTTTCAATTTTACTGAGGATTGCCTGATCAATGTCAAGATATGATGCGACTTGTCTGAGTAGTAAGCCTAAGCTTTCTCTTTTGGCCCGGATAGTTTGCCCAACGGTTTCCATTTGAAATATTTTACTTGACAGAATTTGTCAAATGTAAAATGTCTTTCTAGTATTCAAAATTTCAGTTGATAACATCTTAATAAATGGAGATATTAGATGTTAAGCTTTGTATGTTAGCCCTAGTTTCTTTAAATGTTTTGGCTAATTCTATTGTTCGTGCCTGTCCTAAGTCAGGTATCATTTACTTCCCTTAAAGACCTTACTTTGCTGCTTTCAGTTCAAACGTATGACGATTCATTTTATTTCCATAGGAGGCAGTGTAATGCACCAGCTGGCGCTGGCCCTGCACCACAAAGGCTATACCATTACTGGTAGCGACGATGAGATTTTTGAACCCGCCAAAAGCAACCTGGCAGCCGCCGGCTTGCTGCCTGCACAAATCGGCTGGTTCGAAAGCAATATACACAGCGGCCTCGATGCCGTGATTTTGGGCATGCATGCCCGTGCCGACAACCCCGAACTGCTGAAGGCACAGGCTCTCGGCATTCCGGTATATTCTTTCCCGGAATACATTTTTCAAGAAAGCAAAACCAAGCAGCGCATTGTGGTAGGCGGCAGCCATGGCAAAACCACCACCACTTCCATGATTATGCATGTGCTGCAGCAGTCAGGCCTGGCTTTCGATTATCTGGTGGGTGCCAAGCTACCCGGCTTCAGCCAGTCGGTGCAGGTAACCGATGCGCCCATCATTGTGTGCGAAGGCGACGAATACCCCGCCAGCGTGGTGGAAAAGCGGCCCAAGTTTCATTTTCTGTTTCCACATGTCGCTATTCTTACGGGCATTGCGTGGGATCATATCAACGTGTTTCCGACATTCGATTTTTACCTGGAGCAGTTCAGCATTTTTATCCAGAAAATTGAACCCGGCGGTGTTCTCATTTACAACCAAACCGACGAAACGCTGCATGCATTGGTGCAAGCCAATTTGCGCAGCGATATCCGGTTTATTCCATATGGTGTGCCGGCACATCGCATTGATAACGGTGCTACAGTTGTGCTGTGGCCCGGTGCCGAAACAGCCATCAAAGTGTTTGGCAACCACAACTTGCTGAACATGGAAGCCGCCCGGCTGGCTTGTGCCGAAGCCGGGGTGAGCACGGCTCAGTTTGCTGCCGCCATCGGCAGTTTTACCGGTGCTTCCAAACGCTTGGAAGTGTTGTTGCAAAATGAGCATACCACCGTGTATCGTGATTTTGCCCATGCACCCAGCAAAGTGAAAGCCACTATTGATGCAGTGAAACAACAGTTTCCCAACCGTAAACTCATTGTCTTGCTGGAGCTCCATACGTACAGTAGTTTGAATGCCGATTTTATGCCGCATTACAAACAGGCGTTGGATGCGGCCGACGAAGCTGCTGTGTACTATAGCCAGCATGCATTGGCCATCAAAAAAATGCCGCCATTGGATAAGCAAGTGGTAGCTGATGGCTTTGCCAAGCCCGGCTTACAGGTGCTCAACGATGCTGCGGCTTTGCAGCAATGGATGGAACAATTACAGGTAAAAGATGCCAGTGTATTGCTCATGAGCAGTGGTACTTTTGAAGGCATCAATCTGTTGGAATTGTTCGGCGGTTTGATGCAATTGCCCACGGGAAATCCGGCACAGTAAATTTTCAACTACCTTCAATTATAAATCATCGTTTTCACAGGAAAGCTGCTACTTGTTATGAACCTCAGTCTCACCCGCCCATTGGCATTTATCGATTTGGAAACCACCGGTATCAACATGTCTTCCGATCGTATTGTAGAAATTGCCATCGTCAAAATTTTGCCTGACGGTACCAAGCAAGTCAAGCGGAAACTCATCAATCCGGAGATGGTGATTCCTCAGTCTTCCATTGATGTGCATGGCATCACCAATGAAATGGTGAAAGATGCGCCGACTTTTAAACAGGCGGGCAACGAAATCAAACAGTTTTTGGAAAACTGCGACCTCGCCGGATACAACAGCAACAAGTTTGATATACCACTGCTGGTGGAAGAGTTTTTACGTGCCGGGCAAGACTTTAATGTAGATGGCCGTAAGCTGGTAGATGTGCAGAAAGTGTTTCACATGATGGAGCCACGTACATTGAGTGCCGCGTATAAATTTTACTGCAGCAAAGAATTGGAGAATGCCCATAGTGCCGAAGTAGATGCTACTGCCACTTGGGAAGTGCTGGATGCACAAGTGGCCCGCTATCCGCAAATTGGCAATACCGTTGACAGTATTTTGAAAGCCGTAGGTGATGATGAAATTGTAGACTTTGCCCGCCGCATGATTGTGCAGGAAGGCAAAATCGTTTTCAATTTTGGTAAGCATAAAGGCAAAGTGGTAGAAGATGTATTGCGGATGGAACGCAGCTACTACGATTGGATGATGCAGGGCGACTTTCCGCAGCATACCAAGCAAAAGCTGACGGAAATATTGCATAAAATGATGCTGGCCAAAAAATAAGCAGATACATGCAGGCTTCTTTTCAGCGTACGTTCCTGTTGTTGCTGGTCATAGTTTTGGCCACGGCAGTGGGAGCGTGGTTCTCTTTGTACAACAACTTTTTTAGCTGGGATTTAATTCCATACCTCGGTGTGGTGCTCGGCTACGATGGTATGCAGGGTGCAGCGTTGCATCAGGCAGTGTTTACCAACGTGCAGCAACTGCCTGCCGATGTGGTGCCTGCTTTGTTGCACGAAGTGCCGTACAGAGAACAATGCCTGAATGATGCCAGTTTCTTTGAAGCACAGTTGGGTTTTTATAGGGTAAAGCCATTGTTTACAGGCATGGTGTACGCTGGCTATAAGGCCGGCCTGCATTGGTGGACAGCCATGCGGATACCCGGTATCATTGGCTTTGCAGGTATGGCCACGGTATTGTATTTGTGGGTACGCCGCATGGTAAAGCCTGGCTGGGATTTGGTAGTAACTACATTGTTGTTGTTTGGCTATGCCACACAATTGGCCCGACTTACTACACCCGATGCGTTGGCATCTTTCCTGACTCTCACTTTATTTTATGTGTTGTTTTGGCATGGCCGACAAAAAGCTATCGTGCTTGTATTGCTGCTGTTGCTTACGCTTACCCGTATCGATTTGTTGTTGTTGTGCATTCCTGTGTTGTTGCTGTGGTGGTCCCCTGCATCACTCACTCAATTGTGGAAACAACATTTGACTAAAATCCTCATCGCTGGCGGCTTGTTGTTGATTCTGGCATTTATCATTCCTATGTTGTTTGGCAATAGTTGGGAATGGTATTTCAATTATTCCATGACGCAGTCGCTGAAGCAATATGTGGTACATGCCGGAAGAAGTTTCCGCCAGTTGAGCGGTACCTGGATGCCTTTATTTTTTGTATTGTTGCTGATGACATGGCCAGTGCAACAACCTAAATGGCCGTGGTTGCTCGGTGGTATGATGGCTGTCATTGCTATACGGTGGCTGTTATTTCCCGCCTTTCAGGAGCGTTTTTTTGTGGGCTACGAAATGGTCATGGCTTGCTACCTGCTGCATGTGTGGCAGCAGCGGCAGCAGGGTGTTGGTATTTTTACCAAACCATTGCCACAAGCTCATCACGGTTCATAAAAGTTGATATTGTATGTTTGCGGATATTCAATCGTGTACAATTCTGTGAAAAAGCTGGTCATCATACCCACCTATAATGAAAGGGACAATATCCGGGGCATCATCGAAGCAGTGATGCAATTGCAGGCGGGTTTTCATGTGCTCATTATTGATGACGGCTCGCCGGATGGCACTGCTGCCATTGTGCAGGAGTTATTGCCGGTGTACAACGGCACGTTGTTTTTAGAACAACGCAGCGGTAAGCTTGGCTTAGGCACCGCTTACATTCACGGTTTCAAATGGGCACTCAGCCGCGGTTACGATTATATCTGCGAAATGGATGCCGACTTCAGCCACAATCCTGCTGATTTGCCAAGGCTGGTTGCAGCCTGCGAAAATGGTGCCGATGTGGCCGTTGGTAGCCGCTATGTAAAAGGGGGCAGCATTGAAAACTGGCCACTCGACCGACACATTTATTCAAGAGGCGGCAGTTTGTACACCCGCATGATTACCTGGATTCCGGTGAAGGATGCAACTGCTGGTTTTGTATGCTACAAACGTGCTGTGCTCGATGATATCAATTTTGATGAAATCCGTTTTGTGGGGTATGCCTTCCAGATAGAAATGAAGTTTGCATCGTGGAAGCTGGGCTACAAAATTGTAGAAGTGCCCATCACCTTTGTAGATCGCAAAGTAGGCGTCAGCAAAATGAATACCGGCATTGTAAAAGAAGGCGTACTTGGTGTGTTGAAAATTCAATGGAACAGCATGTTCAAAAACTACCGCAAGAAAGTGCGGAGTGGGAATGCTTAAGAAATTTGCAGTGTACATGTTTGCAGTTTGCAGGGGAACATAGGTGAAAAACGTTGTGCTCCTTCGTGTCTTCGTGGTTCCAAAAAAAAGTTTCCAGTTTGCAATTTTCAGTTTGCAGTAGTAGAACGTACGCCTCGAAAATTGCTAACTGTTGACTGCAAACTTTACTTACTCTTTGTGTTCCTCTGCGCTACCTCCTAAACCTCTGTGGTGAGAGCATCAATACTGATACGTCTTCATCCGATTCCATCCCGTTTTTTGCAAATCCCGGAAGCTGAACCACGCTGCTGCACCAGCAAGTACTCCCAAGGCTACACAAGCCCACCAATACGGAAAGGCCAGTGAATGCAGCAAGCCCAGGATACTCAATGCAAACATCAATGCCAGTGTTTTCATTACCGATGAACCCTGATTGTTTTTGTTGACAGGTGCCGACCACGGCAAATAATCATTGCTAAACATGACCAGTGCCACAGCCATGAGCGACAGGTTGCAAAAAGCTACAGCTACATGCAGCAATGCCATGGGCCCATTGATGATGGTGAGTAGTACCGCTACCAGCATAAATGCAGGCAGTTGAAATTGGATAATGGATGCTTTTACCGCACCACTTAAAATAGGTCCAGGCGTTGCCACCGGCGTTACCCGAAACATCCATGCCGCTTTGTAGTGCTCACTAAAATTCATTTGCCCCAAAGACGTGATGGAAACCAAACCGGTGATGTAAAGCAACATCATGATGGTGATGTTGCTTTTCCTCGATGTCAAATCCAGTTCTTCGGCTACATCACTCAGGCTGTTGTCCCGCAAAAAACTTACTGCAAAAATCACCAGCATGTAACCAATGGCCGGATACACTTTCAGTTTGAAATCACGGTTGCGCAGCATCATGCGCCAGCTAAACAAAAACGATGCTTGTTCAATTCCTTTATTGGTAAACAGGTTGGCCATCATTTGGCTGTAAGTGGTTCGGTTGCCGGCTACTTTTTTTGCTACCGCAGCTTCTCCCGAACTACCGGAAATCTGCGCCAGCTTTTGGTTGAACGTGGGTGCAAAAAAACGAACCACCACATAGATGCCCAGCACAGGCATGAGCAATGCCAATGCTGCAGCCATCAGCACAACAGGATGCGTAGAGAATTGGGTGCTTTCTTTCAGCAAGGCGGCAAACCAATAAGGTGGTGCCAGCAGCAGTGCAGGTGCTTCGCCAATCACGGCGTTTTTAAGAATGCTTTTTTCAAACAGTCTTGGTACAATTTGATAGCCGCCGTAAATGAGCACCGCAAATACAATTTGAATATAGCTGATGATGTTTTTAAACTTCTGTGGCGATGACACTTTCAATACCAACAAGTAAATGGCATTGATAAGGAAAATGGTAAAGACCGTGGATAGCAAAACACCTGCCAGTAAAGCAATACCAGCGATGGGGCCAAGTTTTACAAATGCTGTAATGAGCCCCGGCAGCGCCATGGGCAACATGAGCTTGCATACGTGTATGCTGATATGAACAATACGGGCAATCACAAACGTGGCATCATTTACCGGCTTGGGTAAAATGATGAAATTGTCGCGGATATCGATTAATACATTGGTGAAGTCGGTGATAAGGGTAAGAGCCAGCATGATGATGAACATGCTGAAATAAATAACACCGCAGGTAAGCACATCTTCGCTGGCGAAAAAGGCGATGATGAACAGCAAACCCATTAACAAAGACATGAGCATGGTGCCCAGCGTGGCCATACTAATTTGTTTGTCCTGTTTTTTATGGCTGGTTTGGTGAAAGCTATTAGGACGACGGTCATCCATCATCAGCTTGTATTCCAGTATGGTGCGGAGTTGTGTAGTATTGGCTCCAGCCTTGCGGTACAAGGCTTTGGGCAACATAAAAGCACCGAGTAATGATTGGTTGATAATGTTCAGCTTGGGCATACACAAGGCTTAATGAGTATGAAGAATGGTGTGAACCTTATTGAAAAGCACTCAGCAAATCGGATGCTGCCTGATTGATGGAATCACTGGCCGTGAGCTGCGCAAAAATTCGTTCGAGGCTTTGGTTGCCTTGTTGCGATTTCAATTCTTCAAAACTACCATCGGCCACTACTTCGCCCTGATTGATGAGGATGATGCGGTCACTTACTTTTTCTACCACATCCATCATGTGGCTGCAGTAAAAAATGGTTTTGCCTTCAGCCGCCAGTTTGCCTATCAGTTCTTTAATGATGATGACACTGTTGGCATCTAAGCCACTCAGTGGTTCATCCATAATGATGATATCTGGATTGTGTAACAAGCCGGAAGTAATCAATACTTTTTGCCGCATGCCTTTGCTAAACGTATCCATGCGTTGGTGCAGGTTGCCTGCCAATCCAAAGGCACCCAGCATTTTGGTCATGCGTTCTTCGGCTACCTGTGCATCCATGCCATACAAAGCGGCCATAAAGTGCAGAAATTCGTGTGGCGTTAGTGTTTCATACAACTCTGCCAACTCCGGTATGAAACCAATTTTTTGCTTGGCTGCCAGCGGCTCTTTGCGAATGTCTTTTCCTGCTACCAATACTTCACCTTCAAAGTCGGAGAGGAGGCCGCACAATATTTTTACGGTGGTGCTTTTACCAGCGCCATTGGGGCCAATGTAGCCAATCACCTGTCCGGGCATTACGGATAGATTGATGCCTTTGAGTACCGGTGTGCCACTGTAACTTTTCCAAAGATTCTTGAGAACGATGATGGGTTCCATAGCAATAGCTTGTGTTGATAGCAATAATAATGAAACTCGGCGCTGCTGCTGTCACTGAAATGATGAAATGTTGCGCCAAACCTCAGGCGGCGTATTTTCGCCCACATGCGGTTGGCGTTTATCAAATTGCACATAGCGGTATTGTTGGCGGGTTTTACCGCTATTTTGGGTAAGCTCATTACCCTCAACGAAGCGGCACTGGTTTGGTGGCGATTGTTGTTGTCGGTGGTAGCCTTGTTGCTCCTATTTACATGGTTGAAAAAGAGTGTGCTCACTACCCGCAAAACCATCCTGCAGCTGTTGGGTATTGGTAGCTTGGTAGGTATTCACTGGTTGTGTTTTTTCGGCAGTGTCAAGTATGGCAATGTATCTATAGCGTTGGTTTGTTTTTCTGCTGCTGGTTTTTTTTCTGCATTATTAGAGCCTGTTATCACCCGGCGAAAATGGCGACCCATTGAGTTGTTGCTGGGCCTCATGTGCATGGCAGGTATCTATATCATTTTCCATTTTGATACCCGCTACAAAACGGGCATACTCTTGGGTGTAGCAGCCGCAGCATTGAGTGCTTTGTTTTCGATACTGAACAAGCAAATGGTGAATGCCAGGGCCGATGGTTTGCAAATGACTTTTTGGGAAATGAGTGGTGCCTTAATAACGCTCAGCGTAGCTATGCCGGCGTACGTAATGCTGCGAGGCGATAGCATGCTGCCCGCACCACTCGACTGGTTGTGGCTGCTGATACTGGCCCTGGTTTGTACCGTGTGGGCTTTCTTTTTGCAGCTTCAGGCATTGCAGCATATTTCTGCCGTTACGCTCAATCTTACCTACAACCTTGAGCCGGTGTACGGCATTATTCTCGCCTTTATTTTCTTTCAGGAAAATCAATACCTGCACAGCACTTTTTTTGCCGGACTCATATTTATTGCATTGGCAGTAGCCATACAAATGTGGCGGGTAAAACAGGGTAGAGACAGATAAATCGCTTACACTTCTGCCCAGGCTTTAAAGTCTCTCACCCGTTCTCTGCTCAGGATGACTTCTTCTTGCTTGCCGGCACTGCGCAGCATGAGTTTGTAGCGGCTGTTTACATACGGTTTGATTTGAAAAATACTTTGCTGATGCACCAGGTAACTTCTATTGAGTCGGAAAAACACTTTTGGATCAAGGCATTTCTCCAGCTTCTCCATAGTATAATCTACTGTGAATTTATTGCCGTCTCTGTCTACGAGGTACACAATTTTATCTTCTGCAAAAAAGTAGCGGATATCGTCGCAGGGAATGAAATACATTTTTTGCCCCGACTTAGCCAGGAAGCGGGTTTTGTATTCCGGTTGCTCAAATGTATGGAGTAACGCAGCCGCTGTTTGTGCAGACACCGGAGTGCAAAGTTCTTTGTACTTCTGCAAAGATTTTGCCAGCATGCCGGCACTAACCGGCTTTAGTAAATACGCAATGCTGTGCAGTTGAAATGCATCCAATGCATACTGGTCAAAGGCCGTGGTAAATATGATGGGCTTGCGGTAATCTACCTGTTTGAAAATTTCAAAACTGTACCCATCCGCTAACTGTATATCGAGAAATAATAGATCGGGATGCCGGTGTGTTTCCAGCCATTGCACAGCTTCGGCAATGCTGTACAAATGAGCCACTACCTGTATCTGATCATCGTACTCCTGTAACTGGTGTTGAAGCCTTTCGGCTGCCAATAGTTCGTCTTCAATGATAACTACCCGCATATGTGTGAACTTGAATGAGTGGAATACTGACGCTGAACTGTTGACCATCGTTTTTCACCGCTATGTGCTTGCCGGTGGTGATGGCATATCGTTGATCAATGTTCACTAGTCCAACATTTCCCGATGCGGCTTTGTTGCGTTTGGGTTGTAAATTATTCGCTACAGTCAATTGTTTTTTTATCACTGCTGGTTATGTGAATCTGCAATGGTTGCTGTGGCGAAACAATGTTGTGCTTAATGGCATTCTCCACCAGCATTTGCAACGCCACAGGCACTACCTGCAATTGCTTTGCTTCTGCTGCAATTTGAATGTTGAGTTGAATGCTGTTGGGAAACCGGTGTTGCAGTAAGTAAATGTAGGGCTCCAGAAAATCCAGCTCTTGCTGCAGGTCTATCAGTTCTTTCTCCTGATTGCGCAAGATGTATTGATAGACGTTGGAAAAGGCTTCAATAAAATGATTTGCATCCTGACTTTGTTTCATCACCAATGCACTCAGTACATTCAGGTTGTTGAATAAAAAATGCGGATTCACCTGCGATTTAATGCTTTGCAGCTCAGCCTGTGTGTGCATACGGAGCAACTCTTCTGCTTCGAGTTGTTTGTTTTTGTACCGCTCCATGTAGTAGGCTACTGCATGCAGCAAATGAAAGAGCAGGTTGATGAGCAACGCATAGGTGAGAGTGAGTTTGAGTGGATTGTACAAATCAATAGGAGCGTGGTGAAACAAACGGTCGAAGGCAAAAACAACGGCAACAGTAAACAGTCCGCTGGCTACACCGGCAGCCATCCAGTACACCAACAGATTGCGAATAATCAGTTCTTCTTTTTGCGGTAGTTTATGAAACAGCGGATATAATAATCTGCCCGCTTCCCAGGTGCCCACCGTAATCACCACAATGCTGCCCAATGCCGTGTACCATTGCACATCCATACCAAAGTAGCTGTACACATTGCAAAACAAGGTGCTCAGGTAAGTGTACACGGCCAGCGCCAGTGCAAACCAGTAGCGGTATTTATGATTGAAGAAAAGCATGGCAATCGGTTATAAACAACATTCCGGATTCATAGTTCGAACCCGGAATGCTGCCGTCATATCTGTAAGGAATAACTTATGGAATAATCACTTTATCGATAACGTGAACCACACCATTGCGGGCCATAATATTGGTGAGGGCAATATTGGCGGCACCATTGTTAAACACCGTACCACTACCGCTGATGGTAACAGCACTGGTACCTACGCCAGCAACGGTGGCATTGCTACCATTGGCCATGCCGAGGTTGCCATTGGCAAGGTCGTTGCTAAATGCACGGGCTGTAACCACATGGTGGCGCAGCACGGTGCGGAGGGTAGCTACCGGTATGGCATCA
The DNA here is from genome assembly GCA_020161435.1 of Bacteroidota bacterium. Classification (GTDB taxonomy): domain Bacteria; phylum Bacteroidota; class Bacteroidia; order Chitinophagales; family Chitinophagaceae; genus Phnomibacter. The sequence goes on from JAIUNV010000007.1 coordinate 217,401, forward strand.
ATATTGCGGAAAGGGAATGCAGCATTGGCAAACAAGGCCTGGAACGCAGCATTGGTGGGCGCAAATACAGTAAGCCCATTGGTATTGCTCAATACATCAGCAATGTTGTCGGCACCGGTGGCACCTGTGCTTACACGGGTTACGGCTTTTACCAATGAGTCAAAGCCGGGTGTAGCTACAGCGGTAGCCACGATGTTGCCTACTGGTGGCTGGAGTATTCTGCCCAAACCATGTACCACTCCATTGCTGGCAGTAAGGTCGGCTTGTATTACCTGTACACCATTTACAAATACACCGGCGCTGCTGGCTTTTACAAATACAGAGTCACCATTCAGCATGTTTACTTTCACCAAATTGCCATTGCTCAATGCAATGACCTGTGCGGCAGTCAAACCCTGACCAGACAACACATGGTACGTCAACAGATTGGTGAGAGCTGCTCCGGTAGGTGCAGTTACACCGGTAAAGGCAGCATTGTTAGGTGCAAAAACGGTAAACGGTCCTGCGCCATTCAATGCATCTATCAGGCCGGCATTGGTTACCAAAGTGGCCAAAGTGCTGTAGCCATTATTTACCACAGCGTTCACCACCGTGTTGGGGGCCGGATCGTCTTTGTCTTTTTTACAACCCGTTGCAGCAAGCATCAATCCGCTGGCGGCCAGCACCAACATCTTCTTTGAAAACAGCATTTCTTTCATAGTGTTTGTGTTTGAATTGCAGTAATGACAGCAATTGTCGGGCTGTGGTTTTTACACTTTGCCCAACTGTAGCAATTTGCTCCGTCAACTGTCGTTTTTAAGGAGTGAATTGTATTGTCTCTGCTGCTCACACCAGCTTATAATCAGTGGTCATAAAAACAAAACAGCAGCCCATTGTAACGGGCTGCTGTTGCTATATATTTAAAAACAGATAGTCTTAAAACTCTACGATAAAACCAATGGTAGGTAAAATACTTACCTCATCATTCGGCAGTATTACAGGTATCGCATTGCTGCCGTTTTGCTGAATGGGTTGCCCGTTGGTAGTTACAAAAGCAGTGTTGTCTGCATTGCGTTTAAAGGTGTAGTTAGGCAGGCCGGGGTTGGCAGCACCATACCAGTTTTGTACATCCAGAAAAACATCCAGCGTAAATCTGCGGAAGTTCCATTTTTTGTCGATGCGTACATCGGCTGTATTGAATGATTGGAGTGTCAGCGTATTGGCTTGGTTGTAGTTGAAAACACCCGTGCCCAGTGTCAGGTAGTTTTGCTGGCTGGCTATCAAGTCAAACGGTGTGTAAGGGGCACCGCCCTGGTAGCGAAACTTCAAACCCAGTTCCCAGTTGCGGTTAAACTTATAGCCCCAGGTCAGGCTCAGCAGGTGGCGGTTGTCCCAGTTGGCACGTACATAGTCGCCGCTGCTGTTGGTGAATTCAGAACGGTAGAAAGTATAGCTCAAAATACCAAAGAAGCGGTTGGTGAGTTTTTGCTGCGCAAAAAATTCAATACCATATGCCCGGCCTTTGCCATCTTGGGTTACGGGTTCATTGCCAATGGCGCCAAAGTCGGTGCCTTTGTTGGCCAAACTTACGCCATCCAGCAGGCTCACAGGGTAGTTGCTGTACTTTTTGTAAAAACCTTCCAGCGTAAATCGGGTAGCGTTACTCGGCAGGTACTCCACACCGGCCACCACGTGGCGGCTGCGGATGTATTCGCCGGGGTTGTATACAATGCTACTCTGAATAGCATTCAAATATGCCAGTTGTGTATAGCTCGGCAGCTTGTAATAAATGCCGTAGCTGGCACTCACATTCCACTTGTTGCTCAGCGCATAGCTGGCACTAATGCGGGGGCTCAGTTGCTGCAGCGGATTGCTTTCGCTGTTCTGCAAATCATTTGCATCCATCCGCAGGCCGGCACTCAGTGCAAGCCTGTCGTTTAATATTCTCTTGCCCGCTTGTACAAAAGCACCATAGCGCAAAAAGTTGGCGTCGGTAAAACTGCTGATGATTTGTGCCGGTGCAACCAGGGTGCCATTGGCATCGTATTGCGGAGCACGAAAGCGTTGGCTAAATGAGTTGTCGAATTGCACCAGTTGTGCCACTGCGCCATAGCTCAGCTTCCAGCCATCAAAGTTGTTGGTAACATCAAAGCGCAGTTTGTTTTCTGTTTCGCGGCTCTGCACCCGCAGCGTTTGTTCGGTGGGTTGGGGGGCTTGATTGTCTTCATATTTCTCGGCTGAGTTGTCGAGGGTGTTGCGGCTCAGCGCCAGGTTCCAGTAGCCATTGTTGGTAAGGCGGCGCAGACTTGCACCAATGGTATAGCTCCATTGGTTGATGTTGGGGCTGCTGTTGATGGCATATAGTTTTTCCGGCGTGGCTTCTTTCGGCGCCGCAAAACTGAACTCATCTATTGCACCAATGCCTATTACGTTAAAGGTGGTTTTGGCATTAATTTTCGTAGTGGTCTTCAACTGAAAATCCCAGTAGTTGGGGCGAATGGGCAAGTCAAGCGCCTGAAACAAAAACTGCAGATAGCTGCGCCTTGCCGATGCCAGGAAAGTGGTGTTCTTGCTCAGTGGGCCATCAAACGTAGCTGCCGCTTCGGTTCCACTCAACCTAAAGTTGCCTTGCAGGCGGTTGGCGTTGCCGTTCTTTTGTTTAAACTGAAACACACTGCTCAGCGCATTGTCGTAGCGGGCATCAAATGCCGAGCTGCTCAATTTTACATCTTCAATAAAGCTCACGTTCAAAATACCCTGCGGACCACCACCGCTGCCTTGCGTACTAAAGTGGTTGATGATGGGCACTTCAATACCATCTAAGTAAAACACGTTTTCGCTGGGGGCGCCACCACGTATAATGATGTCGTTGCGAAAGCCGCCGCCACCAACACCGCCGCCTACACCGGGCAGCGATTGAATCACTTTGCTGATATCGAAGTTGCCGCCGGGGTTGGCTTTAATGTCTTCGGTGGTAAGGCGCTGTATGCTCAGCGGGCTTTCGAGGCTGGTAGCTTTGGCCGTGTTTTTGCGGCCGCTCACCACCACGTTTTCCAATTGGCTCACTTTCGCTTCCAGCTCTATCGTCAATACCGTTTCGTTACCCGTTGTTATCACCAGGTTGCTGATGGTTTTGGGTTGGTAGTTTACCGAACTCGCCGTAAGGCTGTAAGAGCCCGGGGCCAGATTGGTGAGCCGAAAGTTGCCCGCTGCATCGGTGGTAGTACCTTTGTTGCCGGGCTGCAGCACTACCGTTGCACCGCTTTGTGGCTGCAAGGTATTTTTATCAATCACGTTGCCACTCAGGCTGGCTGTGCCTTGTGCTATTACTACCAGGCTCACTATGTTGCCCACCAGGGCCAGCATCCATTTTCTCAAGCAATTTTTGGTCATACAATTAGTTGTCTACAGTTTCTATTTCTATTCCGGGTTCTACATATTTTTAATGGGGGCTGTCGGCTATTTACACCAATCAGCTGCAGTTCCGGCTACTCCGGGCTTCGCTGCGCTCCGGCCCCGCTTGCTGCGTGGCTACCGCTGCATATCCGGCTGCCCTTCAGCAATCTGCCCACTTCAGCTTTCGCCCGTTGTTGAACAAACGTCGTTCGGTTTGGTTCTACCGTTGTACAAAAGTTTTGCAAAAAACTACTGGTGCAAGCCAACACCTGTCGCAGGCCTCCCGGCCTGCGACGTTCTGTTACTAAAGCAAGCAGTAAAACCACCTGAAATTAGGTCGCCCTTTCAGGGCTTTGTTTCGTGTGTTGGTAACATTACCACGGGCTACACCCGTGGCTAGGTGATGGTCGCCCTTTCAGGGCTTTCGCATCCATTTTACCTAGGCGTATTCCTCAATGAAACTCCGTTCAATCCGCTACATCTGCTTCCAAAAAAAAACATGTTTCTGCCGCTGTTTTGTAGCAATGCATCGTGTACCTGCCCATATTGAAGGATTATTTTCTACAGCCTTAGCGCAGTACATACCGTGTACCCAGCGAAAAACCGCCATACACCCTTTCGCCGCTAAACAACGGATTGAGGCGTAGCTCCGGTTCCAACAGCCAGCGGTTGGCCAGTTTAATTTGTTTGCCCACTTTCAGCATCAGGCCCATGTCAAAGCTGTTGCTGGTCTCATAGTTGGTGACCACTACATTTGGGGCGCCTTTGGTTTGCACGGCATCCAGCAAAAAATCGAAGGTTGGCCCGGCACTGATGTTTACAATGCGGGAATAGAATTTATACAACAACGGCACCGATATGAATCGTTCAACCACCGTGCTGTTGAACACAAACATGCCGCCCGGAGGTACCTGAACATAAGTGGTAAAATGTACCGGATTGTTGCGATAATAAACGCCCGTTTCGAGGCCGCTGTGTTTGGTCAGTTTTCTTTCCAGTGCCAGCCCCACCCCCGGCTTCAGGTCGTTGGAAAAAGTAAGGTCGGCAGTAAAATTGGCACCAATGCGGGTTTCGGTTTGCGCATGCAGCAATGGCGCCGTGCACGTCAATACAATCAGGGTAAAAATATACTTCATAGAGGCGTGTGGTTAGTTGGGCGCAAAATAGCTGTCGCTTCATTGCTATTGCTGCTGGTCGTCATTTATAGACAATTCTTAACAAGCAGCAATCCCTGTACGTTGCACAATGTTTAATGATTGATACTACTGTCGCAGGCCTGGCGGCCTGTGACAACTCGTTGCGCAACTTCTATATTCATCCACCGGAAATATGTCACCCCTGCGGAGCTTTGCAACTTCGCTTCCGTGCAAACCCAAACGCATCTGTGTAAATCAGTATCACATTTATCTATATCTCAAAAAAGCTTGCAACTGAGGGAAAAAGTGAATGATCACTTTTCATGCTTCTTTTTATACGCCATCACACAGCGTACCAGTATTAATAAATCGAAAACCAGAAACAACGCCAGCACAGCCCACAACCAAGTTCGGGTTTGCGGCGATATCTGCTGAAAGGCCGGGGTATTCATGTTGCGCATCAGGTACACCATAAAGAGTAACGCCGATACACTCATGATCGAAAAAAAACAACCGAATGCGGATTTTCCTGAAACTTGCATTACTTGAAAGTTGGTGTTCACTCAAAACTTAAAACTACCACAATCTTGCGTATGCAACTTCAGCCCACCCGGTTACACAACCATCTGGTTCTACTGCAACCCCTGCAGCCAGCCGATTTCGAACGCCTGTATGCCGTAGCATCCGATCCGTTGATTTGGGCACAGCATCCCAACCCCGACAGGTATAAAAGAGAAGTGTTCAGCACTTATTTTGAAGGAGCACTCGCCTCAGGTGGTGCGTTTTTGATTGAAGATGCAGCCACAGGCACCGCCATTGGCAGCAGTCGTTTTTATGATTATTTACCCGAACGTAGCGAAGTGAAAATCGGCTATACTTTTTTTGCCCGCAGCCATTGGGGTGGGCAGTACAATCCACAGGTAAAAGCCCTGATGCTGAACCACGCTTTTCAATTTGTTGACACGGTTATTTTTCATGTGGGTGCCAACAACGGGCGGTCACGCAAGGCCATGGAGCGGTTGGGCGCCACGAACCTTGGCGAAGAAAATGTGGCCTACTTTGGCGAAGCGTCGCGGTTGAATGTGGTGTATGCCATGTACAAAAACGATTGGCTGGCAAGGCAAGGGTAGGTCTGTATCTTCGCGGCATGTTGGATGTAGTCATCATTGGAGCGGGGCCCATTGGTTTGGCCTGTGGTATCGAAGCACAGAAGGCTGGTTTATCTTATGTGATTTTGGAGAAAGGTTGTTTGGTCAACAGCCTGTACAACTATCCCGCCAACATGACTTTTTTCTCCACCTCCGAAAGACTGGAAATCGGGGGCGTTCCTTTCACCAGTTTGCAATCTAAACCCAACCGTGCCGAAGCGTTGGAATACTACCGGCGGGTAACCATGCACTTTCAGTTGCAGGTACGTTTGTTTGAAGCTGTGCAGCAAGTGCAGCCACTCCACAAAGGGTTTGAAGTAACATCAACCAAAGCGACCTATACCTGCAAACACCTCATTTTGGCAACAGGATTTTACGACATTCCGGTTCGCATGAATGTGCCCGGCGAAGATTTGCCGAAAGTGACGCATTATTATAAAGACCCACACTACTATGCGTTTCAAAACGTGCTGGTAGTAGGCGCCAATAATTCGGCAGTAGATGCAGCGCTGGAAACCTATCGTAAAGCTGCACACGTTACCATGGTGCTCAAGCATGATGATATTGGCGAACGGGTAAAATACTGGGTACGGCCCGATGTGGTGAACCGCATTGCCGAAGGTTCTATTAAAGCTTACACCAATGCTACGGTTGCGGCCATTCGGGAGCTGGAGGTAGATATTCAAACACCGGAAGGATTGGAGACCATTCCCAATGATTTTGTAATTGCCATGACCGGCTATCAACCCAATTTTGAATTACTGAAACAACTCGGCATTGGCCTGAGTGATGATGGTAAAATGTATCCGCAATACAACCCCGATACCATGGAAACAAACGTGCCAGGCATTTACCTGGCAGGTGTGGTTTGTGGTGGTATGGATACACATGTATGGTTCATCGAAAATAGCCGGGAACATGCAAGACTGATTGTGCAGCACATTGCCACAAAAGCTTAAGATGTTTCTTCTTTGTCCTCCTCCTCATCTTCATCAACAAACATCGACATCCAGTCTTCATGCTGTTGCTTTCCTTCTTGCTTATTAAAGAAGTATTTGGCTATTTGCATGCCGGCAAAAATGGCTACACTTTTCAGAATAGCAGGCAGTGCTTTGCCACTGCCGGAAGCAGCAAAAAAATCGGCGGCGTAGCTACCGGCTTTGCTATGAATGATTTTGCTGCCAAAATGCTGTAAACCCCGTAGCATGGCTACGGCAGGCAGCCTTTGTACACGACGCCGCAATGCATGATCTGCTGTTTTAATGTGCGCCTTCAGTTTTCTTTTTTCAGCTTTCAATTGCCGCAAGTTGCCAATAGGTTGCTGAATGCGATATGGTTGCATATTACTCATGTCACAATTACTTAATCGTTATCATCTTCATCCTGAGCAAACAGGGTGCTGATGATGCTGTTTTGAATGGCCTCCTGCAACGGCTTTCGCACAAAAGCCATCACAGTAAGCAGGAGTAATATATAAAAGGCGGCTACCAGTCCAAAGCCAATAAAAAAACTCTCGTATACCTGCGAAAAATAATATCCAGCCATGAAGCTGATAAACAATAGGGCAAAGAACAACAAGGAGCCTGCCAAAATGCCCACAATGAGTTTACCACTCAATATGCTTAGCTTTTCGGCAGCCTCCATTTTGGCCAGCAATAGCCGGTCATTTACCAGTTGTTTTACGGTATGTTGTACTTCATCGTACAATCCTTCTGCTTGTTGGTCAGGCATGTTATTCACTTTGTGGTAAACCGTCTTGCACTTTTTTCATAGCATGGCGGGCTTTGTCACTCAAATCAGCAAAATCCTGTTTCAGGTCAGTTGCTTTGTCTTTCATTTTCTGCGAAAGTTCTTTGCCCTTTTTGCTTTTCAGAAAGGCATATACTCCGGCACTCACGGCAATACCTGCTAAAAATCCCAACAGCGTTTTTGTACTTCCTTTCATAATGAAATGTTTTAAAAGTGAAGGCGTTCCTGCAAGAGCACAGGCTCGCTAAAAGACTCTATAAAGTTAGTGAAAATGTGGCGGAGGTCACGTATGCATTGTTATCTTTCACTAAATGTTTTTCATGTTTTACACTTCTGTTATAAATCGATTCAAATGGGTGGGTTTGATAATACTAATCAGCATGTTGCAGATGGCTTGCCAAAACAGCAATGCCAAAAAAATGCCGGAAATGAAACCGGTGGATACAACTATTACTGCACAAAATGCATTCATGGATTTGTTTACTGATTCTGCCACTGTATTGTTATTTGTGCAGCAACAACACCTCAATGTGCAGGACAGCATTTACCTCATCAGTTTTTACAAACAGCGCAATTATCAGCTGGCCTGGTACGACAGTAGTGGGGTAGCTGAGGAGGCATTCAATTTTATCAATCTCTATCGCAGTTATCAATCATCTACACAAGACAGTTCTTTGCTGCAACCCGATTTTGATGCATTGGCCAATCAGCTATACAACGATAGTCTGCCGCAGCTATTGAGCCAGTCAGAAAAAGTACAGGCCGATTTATTACTCACCCGGCATTTCTTTCGCTATGCCGAAAGAGCTTATGCCGCCGATGCGCAAATCAATTTGCGGGAACTCGATTGGTTCATACCCAAACGCAAAACCGATCCTGTTGCTTTTTTAGACACCGTAGTAGCCAGTGGCGGCAAAGGCATCAGTAATCTGTTGCCTGTGCATCCACTGTTTGAAGGATTGCGCAAGGCCTTGCTGCAATATACCCAGCTGGCCAAAGTACATAATTGGGAGCCTATTGCTTTTACCCAAAAAAAGTACCAGTTGGGTGATAGTACTACTGAAATATCCAGCATCAAACAACGATTAATTTGGCTGGGCGATTTGGCAGCTGCCGATACCGGACATGTATTTACGCCAGCATTACAAAAAGCGATATTGCAGTTTCAGCAGCGCATGGGCCTTGCCGCAGATGGCGTAGCAGGAAAAGGTTTTCTGGAAGCTATCAATGTGCCGCTTGAAGAACGCATCAAACAAATTCGCATCAACATGGAGCGGGCCCGTTGGATTCCCAAGCCTGGTAATGGGAAGTATGTAGTGGTTAACATTCCTGAATTTATGCTGCGGGCTTATGACAGCGGCCAACTCAAATTGCAGATGAATGTGGTGGTAGGCAAACCCGCCAACAACACGGTTATATTTAACGGCAACATGCAGTATGTAGTGCTGGCTCCTTACTGGAATGTACCGTACAGTATTGTGAAAAATGAAATGGGCCGTTCGGCAGCTTATTTCTCCAAACGCAACATGGAAGTGGTGGGTAAGTACAGCGATGGCCTGCCCATGGTGCGGCAAAAGCCAGGCCCCAACAACTCACTGGGAAGAGTGAAGTTTTTGTTTCCCAACAGCTACAGCATTTACCTGCATGATACACCTTCCAAAAGTTTGTTTGACCAAAACAAACGGGCATTCAGCCACGGGTGCATTCGGGTGGCCAAACCCCGGGATTTAGCATTGTGGGCACTGGCAAGCAACAAAGAATGGACAGCAGAAAAAATAGACTCAGGTATGAGTGGCAGCAAAGAAATTACCATCACCATGCAGCAGCAAATCCCCGTGTTTATTGGCTACTTTACCTGTTGGGCAGATGCTCAGGGGTTACTTCATTTTCGCAACGATATTTATGGACACGATAAAAAATTAGGCAATCACTTGTTTGCTTCGGTAAAATAACATTGCCTGTACATTTGCAGCATGCAAATAGTAGAAGTGAATTCGCCGGCTTTGGCAAAAGCCTTTTTGTTGGTGGCGCCTAAATTGTATCAGCAAGACCCCAATTACATCCGCCCATTGGATAAAGATGTAGAAGAGGTTTTTGATGAAACAAAAAACAAGACATTTCGCTTTGGAAAAGTTTGCCGCTGGCTACTGCAAAACGATGCCGGCGAACACATTGGCCGCATTGCAGCTTTTGTAAACAAACGCTACAAAAACAAAGGTGATACCCAACCCACTGGTGGCTTTGGTTTCTTTGATTGCATCAACAACCAGGCGGCCGCCAACCTGCTGCTCGATACTGCCAAAAACTGGTTGCAACAGCAGGGCATGGAAGCCATGGACGGACCTATCAACTTTGGCGAAAGAGACAAATGGTGGGGCCTGCTGATTGAAGGTTTTGACCCGCCCTTGTATGGCATGAATTATAATGCACCATACTATAAAACACTGCTGGAAAATTACGGCTGCGAAGTTTTCTTTTACCAAAACTGCTGGGCCCGTGAAGTAAAGCCCCGCCTGCCAGAAAAGTTTTATGTAGCCCATAAAAAAATTGAGGCCATGGGTGGTTTTGAAGCCCGTCGGGTGGATAAGAATAACCTGGAAAAAGCAGCGCAGGATTTTTGTATCGTTTACAACAAGGCCTGGGCACAGCACGAAGGCAACAAACAAATGGCACTGCCAGTGGCGGTTAAAATGTTTCAGAGCATGAAGCCCATTATGGACCCCGATTTGGTGTGGTTTGTGTACTACCATAACGAGCCGGTAGCCATGTATGTGTGCCTGCCCGATCTTAACCAGGTGTTTAAGTTCCTGGATGGCAAGTTTGACTGGTGGGCCAAACTGAAGTTTGTGTACTACCGCTGGCGGGGTGTTATCAAAAACTTTACGGGCATCGTATTTGGCATAGTACCCGAGTGGCAGGGTTCCGGGGTAGATTATTTTATGATTGTGGAGGCCAGTAAAATATTACAGCATCCCCAAAAAGGGAAATACGACTACACCGAACTGCAATGGCAGGGCGATTTTAACCCCAAAATGAACAACATTTCCAAAAACCTTGGTTTTACGCTCAGCCGCCGCCTGGCTACCTACCGCTACCTGTTCGACAGAACCAAAGAGTTTAAGCGGCACCCTATTTTATAAGCGGGTTCACTTGTATGGCCGATTTATAAACAGGCCTTGCCGAAGCATGCGTCAACCTCCTACATTTGTGGGGCATGGAAAAGTTTATTGTATCTGCCAGAAAATACCGTCCCCAAACCTTTAGCTCGGTGGTGGGGCAGCAGCATATTACCACTACTTTAAAAAATTCTATCCGCAACAACACGCTGGCACATGCCTTCTTGTTTTGCGGTCCCAGGGGCGTGGGCAAAACCACCTGTGCCCGAATTTTGGCCAAAACCATCAACTGCGAAAACCTGCAAGACGACGGTGAGGCCTGCAATGAATGCCCCAGCTGTGTGTCGTTCAACAATGGCAGTTCGCTCAATATCCATGAGCTTGATGCGGCTAGCAACAACAGCGTAGATGATATCCGGGAGCTGGTAACACAGGTTCGCTTTGCCCCGCAAGAAGGTAAATACAAGATTTACATCATCGATGAGGTGCACATGCTAAGTCAGGCGGCCTTCAACGCCTTTTTGAAAACGCTGGAAGAGCCACCTTCTTATGCCAAGTTCATTTTGGCCACCACCGAAAAGCACAAGATTCTGCCCACTATTTTGAGTCGTTGTCAAATCTTCGATTTCAAACGCATTACCAATGCCGACACGGTAGAGCACCTGCAGGAAATTGCCGATAAAGAAAGCATCAATGCCGAGAAATCTGCGCTGCAACTCATTGCCCAAAAGAGTGAAGGTTGCATGAGGGATTCGCTGAGTATCCTCGATAAGATTGTGAGCTTTACCGATGGAAAACTCACGTATCAAAATACGCTGGAGCACCTCAACCTGCTCGATGAAGATTATTATTTCCAACTGCTGGATGCCGTAACCGGGCAAGATGTAACCACTGCATTGCTGCTCTTCGATCAAATCAACCGCAAAGGTTTTGAAGGCAACACGGTGCTCGAAGGTTTTGCAGAATTTATGCGCAACCTCATGGTAAGCCGCGACCCCAAAGCTGCAGCATTGCTGGATGTACTGGAAGGCATGCAGGAACGCTATGCCAAAACCGCAGCCAGCTTGCCGCTCAGCTATTTGGTGAGTGCCCTCAATGTAATTAGTCAGGCCTCTATGCAATTCCGCGACGTGCACAACAAACGCCTGCATGTAGAACTTTGCCTCATCAAGCTTTGCTATTTGCAGCAAGCACTGGAACTGGTGGCGGATTCTTCGGGCCATGTGGTAAAAAAATCAAAAGTGTCGGCGCCGGTGGCAGTAAAAACAAAGCCCGTTGCCCCCATTTTTAAAACAGCACCCGCTGCCGGCGAAGCCCGGTTGGATATAGAAACGCCCAAGCCGCAGGCTCCCGTGGCGCCGGTACAAAAAGCGGCGGTTCCTCCCGTGGCTGTAGCACCGGCTCCGGTTACTGCAGCACCCCTGCAGGAAGTCGTACCTGTACCTCCCAAACCCATGCCCACAGCTATGCCTGCTGCTGCAGTAAAACCTGCCGGCGGCAAAACATCATTGCTGGACAAACTGAAACAGCAGGTACAGCAAAATGGTGGCAAAGCCGTGGTGGAAGCCCGCATGCCGGTGCTGGAAGAGGTACAGCAACTCTGGGATGCCCATGCCATTAAAGTAAAAGAAATGCAGAAGCACAGCACCGTTACCAACATGCAGTTGGCTACGCTGGCCGTGCAAGACGATACCGTTATTATCACCAGTGAAACGGTTTTCGGTGCCAAAATGCTGGAGCAGGAAGCCACTGATTTAACAGAGGCTTTCCGTCAGCATTTTCACAATGTGTCCATCAAGGTAAAAATTGAAGTGAACGAGGACGAGGCTTCCAAACAGCCGAAAGTGCTGGAGCCACGCTACCTCAATACGGCCGAACGCTACAAACTGATGGTAGATCATTACCCGCTGGTAAAAGAATTGAAAGAACGGTTGAAGCTGGATCTGGGTTTCTAAGAAATAAGCTACTGCAGCGGTTAAATGCAATCATTTTCCACTGTAGTTTTCTCATGGAGTGGTGGGCATTAGCCCATTGAAGCCATACAATTTGTAAAGAAGCCGCAACAATCGACACTGCAGGTTGGGGGGTAAGTCATTTTCCCCGAAATTCGCAACTCCAAAAAGCAAGCAATCTATTATGGCCGAAGTAATAAAGATGCCCCGACTGAGCGATACCATGACAGAAGGTGTAATTGCCGCCTGGCACAAAAAGGTAGGCGATGCCGTGAAAAAAGGGGATTTGTTGGCAGAAATCGAAACCGATAAAGCCACCATGGAACTGGAAAGTTATCAGGAAGGCACCCTGCTGCACCTCGGCACTGCTGCCGGTGGCAAGCTGCAGGTAGACGACCTGCTGGTAGTGCTGGGTACGCCCGGCGAAGATATTTCGGCCCTGCTGGCTGGCGGCGCTGCTCCTGCACCCGCTGCGGCTCCCGTGGCTGAAGCACCCGCTGCTGCTCCTGCCGCTGCGGCTTCATCTCTCGATTTGGCCAGCATTGAAGAAGTGGTGCTCATGCCCCGCCTCAGCGATACCATGACCGAAGGGGTGATTGCCAACTGGGTAAAAAAAGTAGGCGAGACTGTAAGCAAAGGCGATGTACTTGCAGAAATAGAAACCGACAAAGCCACCATGGAGCTCGAAAGCTACAAGAATGGTGTGCTCCTGTACCAAGGTGCTGCTGCCGGCGAAAAAATTCAGGTAAATGATTTGCTCTGCATCATTGGCCCAGCCGATTTTAAAATTGATGAGATTGTAGCCGCCGCCAAAGCCGGAGCTGGTGCTGCACCTGCTGCCCCCAAGGCTGAAGCTGCTGCGCCAACTGCTGCCCCCGCTCCGGCTGCCGCTGCGCCTGTTGTTGCTGCTCCCGAAGTGGTAAACACCGGCCGTATTTTAGCCAGCCCGCTTGCCAAAAAACTTGCTGCCGATAAAGGCATCGACCTGCGGTATGTAAAAGGCAGTGGCGACCATGGTCGTATCATTAAGCAAGACGTAGACAACTATACGCCAACAGCTGCACCTGTGGCCAGTGCGCCTGCCGCTGCTGCACCTGCGCCTGCTCCGGCGGCTGCTGCACCAGCTGCCACCGTTGCGCCATTTGTACCGGGTGGTGCCGGCGAAGGCTACAGCGATACCGCCAACAGCCAAATGCGCAAAGTGATTGCCAAGCGCCTCAGCGAAAGCAAATTCACAGCACCGCATTTCTATCTCAAGATGGAAATCAACATGGACAATGCCATGGCGGCCCGCATCAAGCTCAACGAAATCAGCCCTGCCAAAATCAGCTTCAATGACATGGTCATTAAAGCATCGGCCATGGCGCTGAAAAAACATCCTGCCGTAAACAGCAGCTGGATGGGCGATTTCATCCGTACTTACGAGCATGTGCACATTGGTATGGCCGTGGCCATTCCTGATGGATTAATTGTGCCGGTGATTCGTTTTGCCGACCAAAAAACCTTGAGCCAAATTGCCGCCGAAGCCAAAGAACTGGGTGGCAAAGCCAAAGGCAAAAAGTTGCAACCGAATGAGTTTACAGGTAACACCTTTACCATCAGCAACCTGGGTATGATGGATATTGATGAATTTACTGCCATTGTAAACCCGCCAGATAGCTGCATTTTGGCAGTAGGCAAAATCAAAGAAGAAGTGTACCGCAACGAGAAAGGTGAATTTGCTGTTCGCAACATCATGAAGCTGACGCTGAGCTGCGACCACCGCAGTGTGGATGGTGCTGTTGGTGCCGCCTTCTTGCAAACGCTGAAAGCCTATCTCGAAAATCCTGTAACCATGCTGGTATAACTACCGGCTTTGTATAACGAAATCCCGCTGCCACACAGCGGGATTTTTTTATGCCCTTAAAAAAAGGATCTGTGAGTAATCCATGTTTGTAGCCGATATGGCGGCGTTGTAACATTGAAGCTGAATCGGTACTAAAACGGGGTATCATTATGGGAAAGAAAATATTTTTCGGCGCAGCTTTTTTGTGTTTGTACTTGATGCTTGGCTGTAATGCAGGCTACACGCAAACTGTCACTAATATTGGCTTACAGCGGCATCAGATTGCCAACAGCGGCTGTGCGGCACTTTTTCCAAAAGCGCCTACAGGTATTGAAAGCGGATTGGATGTTGATAGTAATAAAGTTTTTACCGCCAGGGCAGAAACCATCATCAACAAAGAAACCTACGTGTATAGTGTGCAGGTAATTCAGCTAAGAAATCCTGATGCGGTGGTGGATGATTACGACCAACTTACTCAATACCTCGATTACATCAAAAGCACCCTCAATATTGCTGATGAAGAAGGCTACAAAAAAGTAAATGGATTGGTAAGAGGTAAACTCGCCAAAGCCATCAGCGATAGCTGGAGCGATCATACCGGATTAGATATGAAAGTAATGGGTTGGATACAAGGCCGGACCATGGCAGTTCTGTATGTAATGGGTAAAGGACCATTGCCGGCGCAGCTTTCTATCAATCAGTTTCTCAATGGATTTCAGTTTCCGGCTACTTTTTAAGCACCACCAAATTTGTAACATGAAGAAAGGAGCCGATGAGGGCTCCTTTCTTGTTGGGAGTAAGGGTTTGAGGGTATTAACTCAACGTACTAACCGCCGTACATGACTATAAGCGGTTTCTGTTCTCATGGAAAAAATATTAAAAGCTATTGCTGTTTTGTTCATTATTTCTGTGTAGTAAAGTTACGACAGGGATATATTAACCCATCCTTTACCTCCTATATTTTCGACGAATCGGTGGGTGGCGTTCAGAAAAAAATAATTCATCTTCATAGGGGGTTCTACATTTTTTTGTGTCTACATCTTGCTACCTATTCTGTAAACCCATCCAGCATGTCTGTCGATTTTTGGAACCAACGATACGCCGAGCAGCCATTTGCCTATGGCGAGCAGCCCAATCATTTCTTTGCTACACAGTTGTCAAAGTGGCCGGTTGGTAGTTTGTTGCTGCCTGCGGAAGGAGAAGGCCGGAATGCTGTGTTTGCGGCAACGATTGGCTGGCAGGTTACAGCGTTCGATCAAAGTGAGGCAGGATGCCAAAAATGTAAACAACTTGCTGCGCAACATGCGGTAACTGTAAATGTTCAGGTGGCCGATGCTGCAGCTTTTGACTACGGTGAAAACCGCTACGACGCCATTGCACTCATCTTTACGCATTTTCCATCGGCACTTCGCCAGCAGGTGCACAGGCAAGTGGTAAAAGCACTGAAACCCGGCGGCATATTGCTGTTGGAAGCATTTACTCCAGCACAACTGCACTACAGCAGCGGTGGACCAAAAGAGCTGCCCATGTTGTACACAGCTGCTATGCTGCATCAGGAGTTTCATGCATTATCCATTCAGTATTGCGAAGAAATAAATACAACGCTGGATGAAGGTCCTTATCATCAGGGCACAGCTGCTGTGGTGCGGCTGATTGCACAAAAACCCATGTAAACTGCGGGCCTGTATTGGCCCGTTCTTTTCACGGATGTTATACATTTAACCAGTTTATTTATTGCTTATGAAACGATTATTGCTGCTTGCTATGGCTGCTTCCTTTTTTGCTTGCAAAAGCACTCCGGATAATGTGTTGTATCAGTCGGATGAGTTTACCGTGTACACCGATAAAGTAGTACAGGGTAATTACGAAGCCACAGTAGTTTCGCCTACAGAAATTCGTTCCAACTATGTGAGTGCTGCCAGCCAGCAGTTTAGTCGTTTGGTAAAATTTAAAGTGAGCATCAATGAAAAAGACAATGAGATGCTGCCGGGTCAGGACCATTGGGTGCTGATTGGTGATGAACATACATCAGACATCAAAACATTCGGGCAAAATGATGGCGCTGTACCGGCAAAAGATCCGGGCTTTTTACCTCCCAACTACGAGTATACATTTCGCATCAATATGGCACCGGTGCTGCGTCAATTTGCGGCACAAGGGTATTTTGAAGCATTTGATGGCAGTAAGGTAGCAAAGGCCGATTTCAAAGGATTTTATTTGGCCGGAGGAAGCGAGCCACTTACTTGGGATTTTGTGAATCTCGATGAACAGGGATTGAAACTGACGGACGAAGACAACGATTCTGTGTATAGCATCAAACTCAAACTCAATCCGCTCAACCCCGAAGACACCGCTGCTAAAACATGGAAGCTCACAAATGACCTTTCCGCAAAGCCTTCTTACTCGTCGGAACAGCCCATTGTTGATGCCTTGTTCAACCTGAGTTTGGAAGAATCACTCAAGAATATTGAACCCGATACTACGTTCAGAACGGGTGCCAAATGGGGTGGTGTATGGACCCGTGACATCAGCTACAGCATTTTGTTGGCCTTTGCTTACCACGAACCAGAAGTAGCCAAGCACAGCCTCATGAAAAAAGTGAAGCGGCGTCGTATTATACAAGATACCGGTAGCGGTGGTGCATGGCCGGTCAGCAGTGACCGTACCACCTGGGCACTGGCAGCATGGGAAATATACAAAGCCACCGGCGATACTGCATGGCTGCGCAATGCGTATGAAATCATCAACAATAGCTTGCAAGATGATGCCAAAGTGGTTGGACTTACCACATCGGGCATGTACAGTGGCGAGTCGTCTTTTCTCGATTGGCGGGAGCAAACCTATCCCCGCTGGATGGATAACAAAGACATTTATATGAGTGAAAACCTCGGCACCAACGCCGTGCATTTTCAAGTGCACAACATCTTGAGTTTGATGGCGAAAGAACTGGGTATGGATGCCGGCAATCATGCAGCGACTGCACTTAATATTCGTACAGGTATTAATAACGTACTCTGGATGGCAGACAAAGGCTATTACGCCCAATACAGCTACGGCCGTGCATACGCCAATGTGTCGCCACGATTTGAAGCATTGGGTGAAGCACTTGCAGTATTGTTTGATGTAGCAGATAAAGAGAAAGCAAAAAGCATCATTGCCAAATCGCCAATCACACCTTATGGTGTTACTTGTATCTATCCTCAAATCCCTAATATTCCACCTTATCACAACAATGGTATTTGGCCTTTTGTACAATCGTTTTGGAATTTGGCGGCAGCCAAAGCCGGCAACGAGCAAGCGTTATCGCATGGCCTCGCAGCTATTTATCGTGCAGGTGCTTTGTTCCTCACCAACTACGAAAACTTTGTAGCCGAAACTGGTGACTATGCAGGAACAGAAATCAACAGCGACCGCATGTTGTGGAGTATGGCTGGTAATCTGGCGATGGTGCACCGGGTGTTTATGGGCATTCAATTAGAGGCCAATGGCATTCGTTTTCAGCCGGCAGTGCCTACTGCATACCAAGGCAGCAAAACGCTGCGCAATTTCAAATACCGCAATGCCATGCTCGATATAACGGTCAATGGCACGGGCAATGTGATTGAATCCATTACACTGGATGGAAAACCATTGGCAAATGCATTTTTGGCAGGTAATACCATTGGCAAACATCAGGTGGTCATCAACATGAACAATCAGTCTTTTGACAAGGATGGTATCAACATGCAGACGGTACATTTCAGCCTGCCCGATCCACAAGTAACATTGAATGGCAACCAACTCAGCTGGAAGGCCATTAACGGTGCCCGTAAGTATTGGGTGTATAAAAATGGGGCTGTTATCAGCAAGCAAGCCGATCCGGGTTTTGTGATTACAGATACTAATCTTGCTGAATACAAAGTGAGTGCTGTTGATGGAAAAGGCTATGAATCATTTACCTGCGAACCTGTATTGTACGGCCGTCAACAGCAGCAACTACAGGTAGAACTGGAACAGTTTGCTGCACCATCTTCTTTGCCATATTCTGGTTTTACAGGCAAGGGTTTTGTAGCCATCAGCAATACTGAAAACACAGTATTGAACATCACTGTTCAAGTACCAGTTGCTGGTCGTTACTTGATTGACTTTCGATATGCCAATGGCAGTGGCCCATGGAATACGGATAACAAATGTGCCATCCGCAGTTTGTATGTAAATACGCACTATGCAGGCAGCTTTGTGTTTCCGCAACGGGGCAAAGATGAATGGAGCGAATGGGGCTACAGCAATGCACGGTACGTGAATTTGAATGCCGGCACTAACAACCTGCAACTCAAGCTGGAGTCATGGAACATCAACATGAATGTAGATGTGAACACGGCAATGCTGGATGCCTTACGATTGGTGAAGATGTAAGGTTTAAATTTGGTTTTGCCACAGATGCGCAGATTAAATGGATATGAGTACCGGCTTTGTCACAGGCCAGGAGGCCAGCGACAGCTGCAATAAAAAAGCGACCAACATTTGTTGGTCGCTTTTTGCTTTTCTATGTATCAGGTTACTTGAGTTCACCAACCATTTCGGCAGGAATCACCCATGCATCAAATTCTTCTGGTGTTACATAGCCCAGCTTCACCGCCATTTCTTTCAGCGTAGTACCTTCTTTGTGGGCTTTCTGCGCTATTTCAGCAGCTTTGTAATAACCAATCTTGGTGTTCAAAGCCGTCACCAGCATCAGGCTGTTGTCTACGTGCTTTTTAATGTTGGCTTCAATGGGTTCGATACCTACAGCACATTTATCGTTGAAGCTGACACAACCATCGCCAATGAGGCGGGCACTGTGCAGGAAGTTGTAAATCATTACCGGCTTAAATACGTTCAGTTCAAAATGACCGGTAGCACCGCCAATGTTGATGGCCACATCGTTGCCCAACACTTGAGCAGCTATCATGGTGAGTGCTTCGCACTGGGTGGGGTTTACTTTACCGGGCATGATAGAAGAACCGGGCTCATTGTCGGGGATGAAAATTTCACCAATACCACTTCGAGGTCCTGAGCTGAGCATGCGGATGTCGTTGGCTATTTTCATGAGGCTCACTGCCACAGTTTTCAACGCACCATGTGCTTCCACAATAGCGTCGTGAGCAGCAAGGGCTTCAAACTTGTTTTCAGCTGTTACAAAAGGCAAACCGGTGAGAGCTGCAATATGCTTCGCTACATTTTCGCTGTAGCCTTTTGGCGTGTTGATGCCAGTACCTACGGCTGTACCACCAAGCGCCAGTTCACTCAGGTGTTCCAGTGTATTGTTAATGGCTTTTAAACCATGGTTCAACTGGCTTACATAACCACTGAACTCCTGACCGAGTGTAAGTGGTGTAGCGTCCATAAAGTGGGTACGGCCAATCTTCACCACGTTCATGAAAGCCTTGCTTTTTTCGGCCAGTGTATTGCGCAGCTTCTCAATGCCGGGGATGGTTACTTCCAGCAAAATTTTATACGCTGCAATGTGCATGGCAGTCGGGAAAGTATCGTTGGATGACTGTGATTTGTTCACGTCATCGTTAGGATGTAAAAACTTCTCCTTATCGGTAAGGCTGCCACCATTAAGCACATGGCCGCGGTAGGCCACCACTTCGTTTACATTCATGTTGCTTTGTGTGCCGCTACCCGTTTGCCACACTACCAGCGGAAAATAATCATCGAGTTTGCCTTCGAGAATTTCATCGCACACCTGGCCAATGAGTTTGCATTTTTCTTCGGGCAGTACACCTGCTTCAAAGTTGGTGATGGCCGCCGCTTTTTTGAGGTAAGCAAATGCCCGAATGATTTCTTTGGGCATGCGGTTGATGTCTTGCGCAATTTTAAAATTGTCAACACTGCGCTGGGTTTGTGCTCCATAGTACGCATTCACGGGCACTTGCACTTCGCCCATTGTGTCTTTTTCTATCCGGTAGTCCATATATGTGTTTTTTAAAAGTTCCACAAGTTCACAAGTTCCAAAGTTCAATGGTTCACAAGTTGGGATGTTGAAAGCGGGTCAAGTTAATGCTGTGGAAAGATGTATATCCTAACATCTGTCATCTGCCATCTAACATTCAAATTGGTTGCGCAAATGTAGCTGATGTGGTGCAGACGCAGCTGTCATTTAGCAGTAAAAAGCATGACGATGGAGTGTTTTTAAACTGTCGAATGTCATAGCATTTATGGGCAATCTGTCCGAAACTTGTAATTGCAACGGATGCTTGGCGAACAACATTGCTGATGCTGCATGAAACAACAAACGACAAGACGAGTGGGCAAGACAAGAGGCTGTTTCAAATCTTAATGTTTACCAGTAAAACTTTCATATGAAATATCCCGGCCGCATTATCTGCAAGGGCGATACCGACACCCGCATTGTAAAAGCCATTCAAACAAGATTACAACAACTGGGCATCGATCGGTTTGATGGCACCGGTGTTTTTGGCCCCAAAACGGAGCAGGCCATTCGCTTGTTTCAGGCCCGTTTTACCGATCAGGAAGGCATGCCATTGGCCATAGATGGCGAGGTGGGCAGCATTACCTGGGAGGCGCTGTTTGGCAAGGCCAAAGTGCCCGATAACCACAGCACCAGCAGCAAATGGACAGAGGCGATGCTGCAAACCGCCCGTGGCGAAATAGGTGTACTGGAGCAACCCACCGGCAGCAATTGGGGGCCCCGTATTAAAAAGTATTTACACACAGTGGGCATCAACTTTCCGGCAGCATGGTGTGCCGCATTTGTGTACTGGTGTTTTGAAGAAACAGCACTGGCGGCAGAAAAGCCCAACCCGTTGGTAAAAACAGGCGGCGTACTGGCGCATTGGAACAAAACCACCGGCAAAAAAATAACAGCAGAAGAAGCGGTGAATAATCCGGCACTGATAAAGCCGGGACAAATATTCATCATGAACTTTGGTGGGGGACAAGGACATACCGGCATTGTAGAAAGTGTGCAGGGCGGTTTCATTACTGTGATAGAGGGCAATACCAATGATGGTGGCAGCCGCGAAGGCGTGGGTGTTTTTCGCCGTACAAGAAAAATAGCGACGATTAATAAGGGGTTTATTGAGTATAAGATTTGAGGGATTTAAACACAGAGGAATTGGAGGTTGGCACAGAGGTACACAGTTTTTTTTTGAACCACGAAGAAGCACGAAGAGTTTGCAGTTGGCAGTATGCTCCCGGTAGCTGTCGGGATTGCAGGGCAACAGTTCGACTACTGCAAATTGTGAATTGCAAACTGCAATCTATTTCTTTTGAATCACGAAGGCTCAGAGACAAAGAGTAGCACAAAGGATGTGTGATTGCTTTCTATTTACTTATTGCCTATTCCTTATTTCCTGCCTGTTTTCACACCCTGTGTACAAGCAAAACCAACTGCGTATAAAAAGAGTGGTAGTTTACTGTTCAGAACTACTCTCCCAGAATTTTAGTACCAACCATTCAGCTCACGGCAACATCCGTGGGCTGGTTGATTTTATGGAGGCAGGCACAATAGCTGCACATGGCTGAAGGGCTGGGGGATAGAACGGGTAGCTGGCCTGAGGCACGAAGGCCACTACAAGTGATAGCCCCAACTGCAGCTGCTGATTGCACTGCAGTTGACAGCCCCACAATAAAAACATAACGCTAACGGATATGTGCTACGGCATAGGGCAATACATAATAACAAAACAGGGTGATGAGTACAACGGCGATGAGGTTCATCACCAGGCCCGTTTTAATCAAGTCGGCAAGGCGGAGGCGGCCGCTGGCAAACACAATGGCATTGGGCGGAGTACCCATGGGCAGCATGCTGGCGCAACTGGCGGCCAGCACCATGGGCGTGGCCAATAGCAATGGATCGAGCTGCATGGCATCGGCCATTCCAGCCAGCACGGGTGCAAATACAATGACCTGTGCTACGTTGCTCAGTATTTCGGAAACGAAAATGGACACCAGCGTTATCACCAGCACCAATACAAACAGGTTACTGCCGGCACTGGCAGCCATCCATTTACCCAGGCTGTCGATAATGCCAACTTCATCGAGCTGGTTGGCCAGCGAAATACCGCCGCCAAACAACAGCAAAATGCCCCATGCCATTTTGTGCGTGTCGGTCCACTCGAGTAGCTGTCGGCCAATGCCTTTGGTATCGCCACTGGGCATGGCAAACAGCAGTATGGCACCCATTACGGCTATCAGATTATCATCGAAACTGGTATGCAGTTTGGTATTGATGAGGTCTTTGAAAATCCACAGAAAAGCGGTGAGGCAAAAGATAACGAGCACCCTTTTTTCGGGTACACTCATGCGGCCCAGTTGCTGCAGTTCGTGTTGTATTACTTGCCTTGCTGCGGCATTGCTTTTAATTTGGTTGCGGTACAGCACACGGGTCATCACCCAATACAAGGTAAACATGAGGATGATGGAAATGGGTACGCCAATAATCATCCAATCGGCAAACTGAAAAGTGTAGCCGTAAGTCTTTTTCAGAAATGCAGTGTACGATACATTGGGCGGCGTACCAATGATGGTGGCAATGCCGCCAAAGTTGCTGGCGTAGGCAATGCTCAAAAGCAGGCAAATGCCCATGTTGCGAATGGCTACGTCATTTTCTCGGTTGCGTTCGAGCACCTGCACCACACTCATGGCTATGGGATACATCATCATGGTGGTGGCGGTGTTGCTGAGCCACATGCTTAAAAAGCCGGTGGCCAAAATAAAGCCGAGAATAATGTGGTTGCCGCTGGTACCTGTAAACTTGACTACGTTTAAAGCGATGCGGCGATGCAGGTCCCATTTTTCGATGGCGAGGCCAATCATAAAACCACCCATGAATAAAAAGATAGCGGGATTGGCGTATGGCGCTGCTGCATCTGCAGTGCTGCAAATGCCCAACAGCGGAAACAACACAATGGGCAATAAAGAAACAACAGCCATGGGCAATGCTTCGGTAACCCACAGTGTTACCATGAGCCCGGCGCAGGCTACAGCTTTTTGTGCCAATGGTTGTAGTCCAAAAGGATTGGTGGCCCACAAGAAAATAAACAGGGCCAAACTACCCAACTGGAGCCAGCCATTTTTTGACAGAACGAATCGCATAGTTGGCGGACAAGATATTGATAAAAGCAAAACACAAAACGAGTTATAGGGCAGGTAAAAGGATAATGATGATTTTCTGTTGTTTTGTGCACTGGCTCTCAAACCTTAGCTTTGCCGCCCCATACAGAGAGGTGCCCGAGTGGTTGAAGGGGCTCGCCTGGAAAGCGGGTATACGGGAAACTGTATCGAGGGTTCGAATCCCTTCCTCTCTGCTTTTTACACTGCGAAAAACGCTGCAAAACGCTGCAAATCAACGCTTTATACATTATTTGAGTTTCTGGAAAAGTGCAAATGTCTCCGAAATTACACCACGTTTTGGTGTGATTTTAGAGACATTTTTTTTGGGCATTTTGGACTGCTGCGATATGCTTCATTTTGCATGTTTCTAAGTTCCACCAACACGTCAATTTTAATCATCAAAATGATTGACCGTTATGTTGGATTTCATGGACATTCGATTTGGCTTCATGCTGAGAAACACATCTCCGAATAAAAAGGGCCAATTCCCCATCATTTTTAGAATCACTTTTCGCAATGAGCGAAGAGATCTTTTTACAGCATTGTATTGCAGTAAAAAAGACTGGAATGCATCCGCCGGAAAATTTGACCGCAAATCAAAAATGGCTGTTGAAGGCAACCGCAATCTGGAAATGCTGCACCGGAAAGCTGCCAATGCATTTGATCAGTTGCGGTTCAATGGCGACGTGTTTAGCCTGGAAGAATTGATTGATAAAATCAAGGGCAAAGAGGAGCGTCCGCAATTGCTCATCGACTACCTGCGGGAAGGTGCCGAAAAAGTAAAGCTTCGTGCAGGGGTGGACGTCACCAAAGCCACGTATGAAAAATACCGGCGCAGTGTTTTGCACACGGAAGAATTTCTGATGAAAGAATTCAAAGTGCGGAACTATAGCATCAACCGCTTAAACACCCATTTTCTAGAAAAGTATTTTCGATACCTGCGCACCACCCGCAATTTGCAACACAATACAGCAGTAAAACATTTGTCGTTTGTAAAAACGGTACTACTGCCAGCCATAAGAGCTGGTGTGATAAAAAATGATCCCTTTCGGGAATTGAAGCTCCGGTTGAAGCCGGTGTATCCTGGCTTTCTCAACCAGGAAGAAATTGATAAGCTAGTGGCGTTAGAATTAAAGGACAGAAACATGGCCCGTAAGCGGGATATCTTTTTGTTTGCCTGTTATACTGGTCTGGCTTATGTAGACTTAAAGGGTTTGAAAGGTGAGCATATTTTTCAGGAAAAGGATGGTAGTTATTACATCATCAAAGCGAGGCAAAAAACGGGTGAGCAAAGTATTATTCCGTTGCTGCCTGCTTCAGCCCGTATTCTTCAGTCTTACAGCCCTACCGGAGATATCAGAGATTTTATGTGGTATGTTTCCTCCAACCAAAAAATGAATGAAGGCATTAAAATACTCGGCCAGATGGCGGGGATTGAAAAACCGCTGCACATGCACCTTGCCCGGCACACGTTTGCCACAACGGTCACGTTGAGCAATGGTGTTCCTATTGAATCAGTGAGTAAAATGCTGGGGCATGCTACCATTAAACAAACGCAGCACTACGCCAAAGTTGTCGCCTCGAAAATAAAAGATGATATGTCGAAGATTATGGGGCTGTACCAGTAGTAAAAAGTTATAAAAATAAATTACATAACAAGAAACACCCCTGAAAGAACCGCGTCGGAGTAATTTAAAAAAAGTATGTTGAGATGCAATTAATGCATTGTGAGGTGATACACATCTGACTTATTCCGTTGAATATCGCGGATCAAGAACCCACCCGGTTCCGGTATCTTTTCCCACAAATCGAAGCTGCTGCAGGATTTCGGCAGTGCGTCAAACACAAGTGTGAAGATGTGTGGTTTATTGGCTGGAATTGTCAGCCAATTGGGGTAAATGCCAATATTGTATGCGTGTATCAGTTGCACTTTTTCGCTTGCTGGAAATGGCACCAAATAGGTAGTGGGCCAAATTCGAATCCATTCCATTACATCAGTGCTGTTATAAGTAACATGCAAAATAACCTGTCCTTCTTCGGCATGTTGAGCCGAAAGGGCCAAACGGGTGGCTTCATCTATCTGTACTACCGTTTCTGTTTGTATGGAACAGGTTGGAAGATTGAGAATCATATTTGGGCGGGTTTATTGAAAACGGGCACAAAGTTTTCTGAATTTGATTGCAGTCTATTTGCAAAGTATCCTCACCTATTCAACAAATAGCTGGTACTTCTTCCGACAGCTTTTCCGTATGGAACAAAGACGCCAATTTACAATAGCTGTTGCAAATCCTTTGCAGGTTATGCCATAAAAGGTGATCGCTATTTTTAGTTGGTATGAGCCAATTGTAAGGTTTATTCGGCTCACGGTAAAACCAGCTTCGCAAATAGGTTGGTATTTTGCGTAGTAAACTTGTATCATGAAATACGACGTTTTCGGCGATATACACGGGTATGCGCAGGAGTTGGAAATACTGTTGCAGCAATTGGGATACGAAAGGAAAGGAGGTGTGTACACACACCCGGCGGGAAGACAAGCTGTATTTGTGGGTGATTACATTGACAGGGGGCCGATGATACGGGAGACATTGCACCTCATCAAAGACATGTGCGATGCTGGTAACGCTTTGGCAATAATGGGCAATCATGAATTCAACGCAATTAGTTTTCATACGCCACATATTGAGAAAGGTGGATTTTTCCGTGATCATTCGCTGACGGAAATTGAGCAACACATCGATACGCTCAAACAGTTTAAACACGTAGAGAAAGAGTGGCAGTATTTTCTTGATTGGTTCAAAACGCTGCCGTTGTTTCTCGATCTTGGCTACATACGTGTGGTGCATGCCTGTTGGGATGCAAAGCACATTCAATGGCTGAAAGAAAATTATACGGGTATCAATACCGAAATCCTTCGATTGGCCAATGATAAAAGCAATCGGGGCGAAGGATTTACCGTCATCAACGAAACACTGAAGGGCAAGGAATACACGTTGCCTGAGGGACATTTTTTCTTAGATAAAGGAGGAGTGCTGCGCAATGAGAGCAGAATAAAATGGTGGACGCCAAAAGCAGCTCCAATCGCTTTCAATCACTATCTGATGGATTGTCCTCCTGAATTGGCGAATGAAAGTTTGCCGGATGATGTCGAACCATTTTCATACACAGATCATGTGCCTGTATTTTTCGGACACTATTGGCTGAAAGGAAAGCCGTCTATTGAAAACAATGCTGCTATTTGTCTTGATTACAGCGTGGCAAAACACGGATATCTCGTTTGCTGCAGTGTTGACGTAATAGACCATAAACCTGTTATGAAACTATCCTATCAGAAAGCGCTTCAAAGCAGATAGAAGCGCTTTGCAAATACATTGCTATCTGTGCGACCATCTTTGGTGTATGCGGCTTTAGTGGTCTTGATTTTTCCATTTGTGCGTATCGATAAGAAGCTGCTGTAAATCGCTTTTAGTATGATTGCGAACGCTGATTGCAATGCCGTTTTTTTGGCCGATCTTTTTCCTGTGCAATTTCCGGATATCTACCGCCGATTGGTGTTTCAATTCGACCGGTATGGTATACATCACGGATTGATTCCTGGTTGCAAGGATATTTGGGTAACCGACTTTATGCCGTTGCAGACCAAGGACGATTATTTTGTGCATTACAAATACGATCCGGATTACCTACAAGCAAAAAAGTGGCAAAAGACCATTTCGAATACCAAAGCGATTTGCGAAGCCATCGAATTGAGAGCTACGCCACTCACTATAAAGCTGGATGGTGGCAATGTGGTATCCTGCGGCAACAAAGCAATTGTAACCACCAAAATATTCAAGGAAAACGAAGGATGGCACGAATATGCTTTGAAGCAAGAAATAAAAGCACAGCTTAAAGTGGAACAACTCATCGTCATTCCACAAGAACCGAATGATCCTATTGGTCATGCGGACAGCATGGTGCGATTCCTCGATGAAAACACCGTGTTGGTCAACCATTATCCCAATACAGCACCGTACCGTGATTTTGGCCTTGCCTTGCGGTGGAGCCTGCACAACGCAGGCTTGCATTGCCGCACTTTTCCTTACTACGCCTGGAAAAACAAAGACGCTTATGATGCCACCGGCTGCTACCTCAACTATCTGGAAGTTGGTCCATATATTTTTATGCCGTGGTTTAACATATTCGAGGACATGGAAGCAGATATTTCTTATCAGGATGTGTTTGGAGGCCGACAAATTATCGGCATTGTTTGTCCGGAATTAGCCAAGAAGGGTGGGGTGCTCAACTGTGCTACCTGGAGAGTAAAGCTGACCGATGATGATATTTTTACAAGGCCGAAGGCATTGTTATTAAAATAAATTACATCTATGGGTTATACTGTTCAATTCTAGCGTTTGCTTTCGCAGTTGTGCAATTAAAATTTAGTAGAAGTAGAACATGTATTCAATCCGGTGTTTACATTTAGTAATGTGGATAGTATTGATGCCAGTGTAGAAAAAGACATGGCATTGCCTGATTTGGATACTGTCAAAGATATGTATAGGCCTCCTTTTATATGTTGCAACTTACTCTTAACTAATTCGCATCATAGGGAATTATTCATCTTTAAAAGTTTTTTTAAATAAAAAGCTATAACTTAACCATATGATTTGTGTTACTGCAAATCATCATTTCAAGTTAGCGACATGAACGACAGAAGGAGAAGGCTATAGACTTCTCTTTTCTGTTTATAATTATTTTTGATATATCATATATATGTATTCAAAAAAAGTTAAAACACCAAGCGATTTTCTTCTATTGTCGAATGAGTTAGAAAACATTCGAGATTTTAGTGGGTTAGCTGTTCTTCTAGGAGTAAATCAAGACTATCTATTGATGAACATACTTCCTAGTTATACTTGTTTCGAAATAAAGAAAAAGAGTACCCTAAGAAAGGTATACTATCCTGAATATTATGTCAGTGAAATTCAGAGAACTTTGAATCTTTATTTGACCGCTTCATATTTGACAAATTACTACTTGCCTACTCAATTGCCAGTTCATTCTTATATACCACGAATCACATTAACAGAGCAGTCTGATTCTGATATTTGTCGCAACAACAAGTCAAATGCTGAAGTTCACTTTGGGAGTGAAAGGATATTGAAGCTAGACTTAGCGAACTTTTTTCCTTCAATCAAGAGTATCCATGTTAGGGATGGATTAAGAAGACTTTTGCCAAGATTACCTCAATATTGTATTGAATGGCTTGTACATCTAACTACTTTTGAAGGATTTCTTCCGGCCGGCGCACCCACATCTCCAACTATTTCAAATATTATTTTATATGACTTCGACAAATTTGCCAATTCGATAAATGGTATAAAGTATTCTAGATATGGAGACGATCTTACCTTTTCTGCAATTGACGGAAGAATAAATTTAAAGCAGGTAGAAAGGGATGTCAAAATTGAACTTGAAAAGTGGCAATTTCAAATTCAAGAAGCAAAAACATTTTTCCTCAGAAAGGGGCAGAGGTTGAGAATTACAGGTGTTGTTTTAAATGAAAAATTAAATATTAGCCGTGAATATCTTAAGTGGCTCAGGGCAGTAGTTTATTCATGCGAATCGATTGGAATTGAAAAGGCCGCAACTAAATATGGGGATAGGTATTTTGAGAAGATGCTTAACTCAACAAGAAAGAAGTATCGATATATTGGTGTTTATGTTGATAAAGGGCTTATTAAGAAATGTATAACTAACAAAGAGTTGGTATCATTCTTAAAAGCTTCACTATTGGGTCATATTAGTTATGTTTCTAGTGTTAGAGGAAAGGACGATGTCTATGTTCAAAATCTTAGAAATCGATTCATAAACTGTTTAAGAGAGGAGGGTTTAGAAAAGAAAGAAATTGAATTTGAAGCAAAATCATTTAAAGAGAATGAAAATTTAGTTTACATAACTAATGCGACATCTCAGTCTGTTGTTTATTATGCTTATGTTTTTCTTAAATCTGCTAAACTGTCAGATGATGACATCAATAGGCTCAGAAAACATTTTTCTTACAAAGATTCCAGTAACATTGATTTCAAAAAGATAAAAGAAAATTTCATCAATCAGAGTATCTATTTTCTTGAATTATATAACTATATGTTTTATAGGGATAGATTCAAATTATTTTATGAGAGCCTAAGTGATGATGAGTGGAATCAACTCTTTAATAGGGATCAAAATTTTGCTAATAAAAGAACTTATCCTCGATGGATTTATCATTTAGATTTTAACTGTTCTAATATTCGAAATAATTATAATGAAGAAGGCGTTTTTCATCCAAATTCCGGCGTGTTTTTTGAAGAAGAGAAAGCCAACCAAGTTTACAATGCATATTTGTTAGAGAAAAATTTTCTAGATCAACTAGGAATGAGAACCTGCCTTATCTGTCAGAGCAACATTTCGGAATTTACCTAAGCGTGGTTACGGTAGTATAAAACACTTTGTGTAAATTTAATCGGTAACTGTATTAGAGAAAGATTCTTTGTAGGTGTAGTGAAGAGATTACAGATGACCAGGCTGCGCAAAAAGCCGTTTATCTGTGTAATTGGTAGTATAAAACACTTTGTGTAAATGTATTCTATAGCTGTGTTCAGAGGTAAGTAACCTTGCCGGCGGAGTGAAG
>JAIUNV010000008.1 GCA_020161435.1 Bacteroidota bacterium
TACCTTCATACAACACTACAACCAACACCAAGAATCCTGCAACAATCATGTGAAGGTGATTGTAGAAGATGATTGTAATTGTTTACTTTTCGGTTGTATAACACGGCTATAAGGTGTAAGCCTTTTACGATCTCAGGCATGTTCACTCAACCTAAGTTGCAGTCATCAAGATTGTAAACAGAGTATAGTTCAACATACAACTTGTATCATATTTATTTTGATACCATTTTACTGATGAAAATATTTTAGTGTAATAAAGGTTATTCAACCACGTTTAAAAGAAAAAAGAGACTGTCTATCGACAATCTCTTTTCTTTGGTCGGGACGACTGGATTCGAACCAGCGACCCCTTGCACCCCATGCAAGTGCGCTACCGGGCTGCGCTACGTCCCGAACATTTTCGGGCTGCAAAAATAGCGGTATCAGGTAATGCAGCCAAACTTTAATTGAATAACAATTCGTCTTTATAGTGATGAAAAAAACTTTGATTTTTCTCCATTTTTTGTGGGCATGTTTGTTGCCAATTTCAATAATTGCACAGCGAATTGATATTGACTTTTTTGCAGGCATTTGTAACTATCAGGGAGATTTGCAGCCTGCTGTTGTTACCGGACAGAATGCAAGTTTTGGTGCAGCCGCCATAGTTAAATATGGTGTTACGGACAATATATATCTAAGGGCTGGTTTTTCTTTTGGCAGTGTTGCTGGCGATGATGCGAACAACAAAGAATCGCTACAGTTTCGGAACCTCAACTTCAGAAGTGGCATACAAGAATTTAGTGCTGCTGTTGAATATCGCTTTCTGAGTAGTGAAAAGTCTTCTGTGAGACCATACGTTTTTGCCGGCGTTGGTGTGTTCAAGTTTGATCCCTATACATTTACTGGAGCAACTGGTACAAGAGTGTATTTACAGCCGTTGGGTACAGAAGGGCAAGGTTTAGCAGCCTATCCTGAAAAGGAAATGTATAAGCTCACTCAGTTTTGTATTCCGTATGGCATGGGTATTAAATGGCAACTCAACTGTAATCTGAATGTTGGATTGGAATTCAGGCATACTAAAACTTTCACGGATTATTTAGACGATGTGAGTGGCCGTTATGCAGATCAGAACCTACTACTTAGTGGCAGAGGACCGTTGGCTGTTGATTTGGCCTGGCGTGGTGATGATTACAATGGTGCGCCTTATCCGGCAGCGAACACCTTGAGAGGAAATGCCGGGCAAAAGGATTGGTACTATTTTGCCGGATTAACTTTTGGATTAAAACTAAACGATTGTAATTCAGGAAGATTTAGCCTTGGCGGACTTTTTAACAGAGGTAAATCTGGTGTAAAAGGTATGGATTGCCCGAAGGTGTGGTAGGTAGAAAAAAGAAAAGGAGGCTAGACAGCCC
This sequence comes from Bacteroidota bacterium, assembly GCA_020161435.1. Lineage (GTDB taxonomy): Bacteria > Bacteroidota > Bacteroidia > Chitinophagales > Chitinophagaceae > Phnomibacter. The sequence goes on from JAIUNV010000008.1 coordinate 1,392, forward strand.
CCATTTTCAAAACCCTAAACCCTTAAACAGTTATGAAAGTACAAAGTCCGTGCCAAAAATTGTATATACTACAAATAATAAATTATTTATTTAAAAGGTCATTTGCCTCATTAATAACTAAATGTATTGATAAGCAATTCAATAGGATCAATCTTCATGAAAAAAAATATTATTTCTCCGCTTGTTTCCTTTTTTAGTTTGCTTTTTTTAGGCTGTACTGCTCAGGCTCCGATAGCAGAAAACAGCACACCGCAAACCCTGCTTTGGCGTATATCCGGCAATCAATTGGCTAAGCCTTCTTATTTATTTGGCACTATGCACATTATGTGTGCCAAGGATGCAATTGTTTCATCTCAATTGCAGCAGGTACTCGATAGCACCAAACAGGTGTATTTTGAAGTTGATCTGGACAATATGGTGGAAATGATTGGTTCTATTAAAGCGATGGCAATGAAAGATGGGAAAGGCATTCGCGATTTTCTAACGCAGGATGAATACGATCGGGTTGCCGCATATTTCCAAGGAAAAAGTCCACTGCCTTTTAAAGTTTTAGAAAGGTACAAGCCACTACTGTTGAGTGCTATGATTGCGGAGCAAGCCATGCAATGTGAAGCCACCAATGGAATGGAAATGATGATTTTAGCAGAAGCGGCTAAACGCAAAAAGGAAATTCTCGGTTTGGAAACCATGTCTTACCAAGCTGGGTTGTTTGATAGCATACCCTATGCTACACAGGCAAAAGAATTACTGAAAGCTATTGATAGTGCAGGCGTTGACAATACAGAAGTACAACAGTTATTAGAGGCATATAAAGCACAAGACCTCGAAAAAATTAATGCACTTACTATTAAAGAAGAAGGATCGCTGGAAGGTAATCTTGATTTACTACTGTATGGCCGAAATAGAAACTGGGTACAAAAAATGCCGGCACTGATGAAAGAATCGAGCAATTTATTTGCCGTAGGCGCCGGGCATTTGCCAGGAGAAAATGGCGTCATTCAACTGCTGCGAAATGCCGGATACACGCTTACTCCTTTGCTCAACGAAATGAAGCCATCGGCTACAGCCAAATAAGAAAAGCCCGGAGGAATTTATCCTGCCGGGCTTTTTATTTTCTATCGTTTTCTATATTAAAAACGTTCGAAAGCAGAGAAGAAGAAGTTGCCTTCGATGGCAGCATTTTCATCGCTGTCGCTACCGTGTACGGCGTTTTCGCCTACGCTGCGGGCAAAACGCTTACGGATGGTACCTTCTTCAGCGTTAGCAGGGTTGGTAGCACCAATGAGTGTACGAAAATCAGCTACTGCATTTTCTTTTTCCAGAATAGCGGCTACAATGGGGCCGCTGCTCATGAACTCAGTCAGTTCGCCAAAGAAAGGACGCTCTTTATGTACGGCATAAAAATCACCAGCCTTTTCGATGCTGAGGCGGGTTTGCTTCATGGCCACGATTTTAAAACCAGCTTTGATAATTTGGTCCAGGATGGCACCTGCATGACCATCGGCCATTGCATCGGGCTTAATCATGGTGAAAGTACGATTACTCATAGTGTTGCATTTTGAGGCGCAAAGGTAAGTGCCGCCAGCACTGCAGCGAAAGGAATCTGGTATTTTCTGCGTTAAAAAAAGCTAGAGCAGAATGCCCTGCAAAAAGAGGTAGGCCACGGAAAAATAAATCACCAATCCTGTTACATCTACCAGTGTGGCTACAAAAGGGGCAGAACTAACCGCTGGGTCAGCGCCTAATTTTTTCAATGCCAATGGCAACATGGAGCCGCTGAGTGTACCCCACAGTACAATACCCAATAGGGTGATGCCAACAGTTAAACCAACCAAATGGTAATGATCGCCGTACACATTGGGGAAAATGGCATGCCACACCAATATGCGGAAATAGCCAACTACACCCAATACCGTACCCAACATCAGCCCACTTAAAATCTCTCTTTTAAATACCCGCCACCAATCTGTTATGGCCACATCACCGGTGGCCAATGCCTGAATAATAAGCGTACTTGCCTGGCTACCGGTATTACCACCACTACTGATGATAAGAGGAATGAATAGTGCTAATACAACAGCCTTCGCTATTTCTTCTTCAAAGTATTGCATCACCGAGGCGGTGAGCATTTCGCCCAAAAACAAAATCACCAGCCAGCCCACCCGCTTTCGAAACAGATTCCATACAGATGTGTCGAGATAGGGTTCATCTAAGGCCTCGGTACCACCAATTTTTTGCATGTCTTCGCTGTACTCTTCGGTAGCTACCCAAAGGATATCATCGATGGTAACAATGCCGAGCAGCTTTTCCGTTTTGCTCACAACCGGCAGGGCTACGCGGTTATTCATTTTAAACACATCCGACGCCACTTCCTGGTCATCATCGGCATGCAATACAATCACACGGCCATCTATGAGCTCATTAATTTTTTTATCGGGAGAAGATAAAATGATGTCCCTGATTTTGATGTCGTCGACGAGGTTGCCGTCTTCATCAATTACATAAATCACATCAATGGTTTCAGAGTCTTTGCCGAAACGACGAATAAGCTCAATAGATTCTGCAACAGTATTGTGTTCGTACACCCACACATAGTCGGGCGTCATCAATCGGCCCACGCTGTTTTCGGGATAGCCGAGCAAACTGAGGGTGGTTTTGCGTTCCTCAGGATTCAGCAATTTGATGAGCTCCCGTACCACGCTGCTGGGTAGTTCTTCCAAAAAGTCGGTACGGTCATCCGCACTGAGTTCGTTCAGCAGCTCGGCTGTTTTAAAAGGAGGAAGTTCTGTGATAATGCGTTTCTGCTCGGCGAGGTCAAGAATTTTGAACACACTGGCCGCCCGGTGAATAGAAAGGCTGGCAATAATTTGTGCTTCATATTCTTCATAGGCATACACCAGGTTGGCCACGTCGCTGATGTTCTGATCATTCAGAAATTCGGCGATGGCCAGCTTGTCCGCTTCGGCTATCAACGCTTCAAATTGTTCGTTGATAGTGAGGGCTTGTTCCAGTTCCTGCTGCAGCTCTTCCGACATGCGATAAAGTTAACTGTTGGGTGGGCAAACTAAGTCAAAAAATGGCAGTGCCAACCGAATCACGACAATTTAATCTTGCGTATCCAGCAGTGGGGAAACGGTGAAAAATCAGGCAAGGTTTGATGCCCTTCAAACAACGCAAAACAAGTGCTGCCGCTGCCACTCATGGAGGCATACACTGCTTGGTTCGTGTAGGCGTAATGCACAATTTCGGCAACGGTAGGATGCGCCATTCCCACAACTTTTTCAAAATCATTTTTCACTACATGCTGCCATTCTTTTACGGGAAGCGTGGCTATTTCTTGCAAAGAAAAAGCCGGAGGTTGTGGCGTAATTTGTTTGAAAGCCCAGCCCGTATTTACATGAATACCCGGATTGATGAGTACCAACTGATAACCACTTAATGGCAACGACAATGGCTCCATCATTTCGCCACGGCTCCAGGCAAAACAGGGTTGATTCAAAATAAAAAAAGGACAATCGCTACCCAATTGGAGCGCCATATCAATAAGCTGTGATTGGCTGAACCCGAGCCCGAATTTTTTATTGAGCAACAGGAGTGTATGAGCTCCATCGCTGCTGCCACCACCCAGCCCGGCACCCATGGGAATGGTTTTGTGTAAATGCATTTTTACAGTGGGCAAATCCGGTTGAATGGACCTCACCAATTGCAAAGCTTTTACACAAAGATTGTTGCTGCTGTTGCCATCAATGCTGAGGCCGGTTTGCACAAATGCATCTTCGTGGTGTGGCACTACTTCCAGTACATCATGCACCGGTACGGGGTAAAACACCGTTTCCAAATCATGATAACCATCTTCCCGCTTTCGCACAATATTGAGGCCAATATTGATTTTGCAATTGGGAAAAATGACCATGCGGTATTGCTATAAAATAAGGTTGAAAATTAGCGACCGGTTTTCCGGTTGTTGATTTCGTTACGAATGGCAGCCGCTTTGATGTAATCTTCAATGGCTACCATTTCATCGAGCAACTCTTGCAACTGTAATAGAGACATGCGGCTGTAATCATCGCCTTCTACCGGCACAGGTTCTTCTTCCTTGGCCGTTTTTTTCTTTTTGCTTCCACTGGCACTGGAGGAAGTGCCTTCCACATGCAAGCTTGCCTCTTCGATAATGTGGTTGTAAGTATAAATAGGACAACCATAACGAACCGCCAAGGCCAATGCATCGCTGGTTCTACTGTCTATTTCAATAGTATCGTTGGCTGCATTGCATACCAGTTTCGAATAAAAAATACCCTCCTGCAAATCAGAAATCACAATTTCTTGTAGCTCGATATTAAAAGCCAGCATGAAATTTTTCATCAGGTCATGCGTCAAAGGCCGGCTGGGTTGAATATGTTCCAGTACCACGGCAATGGCCTGAGCTTCAAAGGCCCCAATCACAATAGGAATGCGACGGGTACCATTCACTTCTCCCAACACCACGGCATAGGAATTCGTATTGGTAATACTGTGGGAAAGTGCTACTATTTCCAGTTCTATCTTGTGCATGATCGGGGCAAAAATACATGAAATGCCTGTTAGAAAGCGCCAATGCCAGCGAGTGCCGGCACACTTTTCCCAACAAAAAAGCCACACCCGCAGGTGTGACTTTTCTAACCAAAATCCGAAAGGCTTTATGCAATACCCTTCAGCTTCTTCACGGCTTCTGTGAGTTTGGGTACCACATCAAAGGCGTCGCCTACAATTCCGTAATCCGCTGCTTTGAAGAAAGGCGCTTCCGGATCTTTATTGATAACTACAATGGTTTTGCTACGGTTTACACCAGCCAGGTGCTGAATGGCACCACTAATGCCAATGGCTACGTACAGGTTAGGTGCGATGGCACCACCGGTTTGGCCCACATGCTCGTGGTGCGGACGCCAATGCGCATCAGCTACAGGGCGGCTACAAGCTGTTGAGGCACCCATGGCTTTGGCCAGGTCTTCTACCAGTCCCCAGTTTTCGGGGCCTTTGAGGCCACGGCCACCACTTACTACCAGCTCGGCTTCGCCCAAGGGCACGGTGCCGGTTACTTTTTCTACAGCCGTTACTTTTATTTTTCCGCCATCAGCTGGCAGGCTTACAGCAGTTACTGCTGCAGCACCACCTGTGGCATGAACGCCAAAAGCATTGGGGCTGAGGGCAATGATTTTTACATCGGTCAGTAGTTGCACATTGGCGTAAGCCTTGGCGCTGAACACGTTTTTCTTTACCACAAAACCATTGCTGGTATCGGGCAGGGCAATGGCACCGCTTACCAAACCTGCTTTGAGGTTGGCACTGAGGCGGGGTGCTACGGCTTTACCGCTGGTGTTGCTGCTGAATACAATCACTTTGGCGCCGGCCTGCGTCGCCAATGCTGCAATAGCCTTGGTGTACACCTGTGCATCAAACTGGTTGAATGCGGCGTTAGCATCGTGGTGTACTTTGCTGACACCATAGTTGCCCAATGCTTCGAGGGAAGCATTGTCTACAGCGCCTAGTACAACTGCTTCGGCAGTGGTACCAAGTTGGGCAGCCAGTTTGCTGCCATAGCTCAGCGCTTCGAAAGTGGATTTTTTTATTTGACCATCGGCCTGATCGGCGAATATGAGTACCATAGGATAATTTGAAAATTTGAGAATTTGGAAATTTGAAAATGCAGTGTGATGAAATTGAATATTGTGTTGAGTACGGTTGAAATAGTTGAAGGGAGTGACACAACTTGGTTCAATAGAGCTTCAGAAGCTGGCTAACCCTTGTATTTATATTTCATTTTTGTGTGATGAAAAGAGTTTCTCAAAAGCCCCTTTAGGTCCCGATAGCAATCGGGATGGGGTTTTTATATCACTTTCGCTTCTTCGTGCAGCAAGCGGATGAGCTCTTCGGGGGTATCGGCAGATACAAGCTTCACACCACTTTTAGCCGGAGGCATTTCGAAAGACACTACGGTGGTGAGGGCTTCTACTGCTACCGGTTCTTTTACCGCCAAAGGCTTGGTGCGGGCACCCATAATGCCTTTCATGTTGGGAATGCGCTGTTCGGCCATTCCTTTCTGGCAGCTTACCACCAGCGGCAATGAGGTTTCCAATTTTTCTTCGCCACCTTCAATTTCGCGGCTCAGGCTTGCGGTACCACCAGCAATGTCGAGTTTGGTGGCCAGGCTTACAAAAGGCTGGTTGAGCAGTTCGGCTACCATGCCGCCAATGCTGCTGCCGTTGTAATCAATGGTTTCTTTACCGGTGAGTACGAGGTCGTAACTACCTTCGGTTGCTACCGCAGCTATTTGGCTGGCAATATAAAAGCTGTCGCTGCTTTCGGCGTTCACCCGAATGGCATCGTCGCCGCCAATGGCCAGGGCCTTGCGCATGATGGGCTCGGCATCGGCCGCACCAACTGTGAGCAGGGTAACATGGCTGGCTACACCAGCTTCTTTCAATTCGAGGGCACGCACCAAGGCATACCATTCGTCGTAAGGATTCACAATAAACTGCACGCCGGCATCAGCAAACTTCGTGTTGTTGTCTGTGAAGGCTATTTTTGCCGTGGTGTCAGGTGTTTTACTGATACAAACCAGAATTTTCATATGGCTAATGATTGATTAGAAAAAATGGTTGTTTATGCAACTATTTACAAATATAGCGGAGCAAGGTTGACATGTTCTGCAATTTTGGAGAAATTTTTACCAGCAACATGCAAAGAATTGACAAATTAAAAGAATACCTGCAGGCGCAACCCAACGATAGTTTTTTGCAGCATGCGCTGGCACTGGAATACATCAAACTGGGCGATGATGCCGCCGCACAACCACTATTTGAAAATGTGCTGGCTCACGACCCGACTTACATTGGCACTTATTATCATTTGGCCAAACTGCTGGAGCGTACCGGAGAAAAAGACAAGGCCATTGCTACCTACGAAAAAGGCATGCAACATGCCAAAGCGGCCCGTGACATGCATGCATACAACGAGCTGCAGGCCGCCTGGGAAGACCTGACTGATTATTAAAACTCACCGATTGGTACATCCATTGTTTGCTACATTTCAACAAGAGCTGCAAGCCCTGCTGCCAGCTGGCCATAGCGTATTGCTGGCCATTAGCGGCGGGGTAGATAGTGTGGTGTTGGCGCATTTGCTCAAAACAGCCAATGTGCCTGTTACGCTGGCGCATGTCAACTTTCAACTGCGGGGGAAAGAAAGCATTCGGGATGAACAATTTGTTTGCCAACTGGCGCAGGATTGGAACATGCCTGTAGAAGTGATTCGGGTAGATACCCATGCCTATGCAGTGGCACACAAATGCTCGGTACAAGTTGCAGCAAGGCAAATACGTTACCATTGGTTTGATGAACTGCTGGCAGCTAAACAACAAGCGGGTGAACGTTGCTTTTTGGCTACTGCACACCATGCCGATGATTCGGTGGAAACCTTTTTCATCAACCTGCTGAGAGGCACAGGTTTGGACGGATTGCAAGGCATTGCTGCGAAAAGAAATCACATCATCCGGCCGTTGCTTTTTGCAACCCGCCAAATGATAGAAGCCTATGCCACAGCACAACAACTCAGTTGGGTAGAAGACAGCAGCAACAGCCGCAATGATTATGCCCGCAACTTCATTCGCAACGAATGGTTGCCTGCCGCCAATGCATATTTTCCGCAGGTAGCAAAAAACATTGTCCATACCATCGGTCATTTACAAGAAGCCAAACAATTGTACCAGCAAGCATTGCAACTACACAAAAAGAAATTGCTACATCAGCAGGGCAGCGAATGGCATATACCTGTACTGGCTTTATTGAAAGCCACGCCACTGCGCAGCATTGTACACGAACTCATTCAGCCTTTTGGTTTTGGCGAAGCACAAATAGATGAAGTACTGAAACTCTGCAACGCCAATAGCGGCAGCTATCTGCAGGGTAATCAGTGGCGCATTATCAGGCATCGCAAATGGTTGATTATTGCACCGCTGCAAGCCGCAGATCCGATTCATTATTTAATGGATGAGCCAGCCGGAACTTTGGAGACGCCGCAAGGGAAACTAACCTGGCAAACCAAAGCATGGCAGCAGGAAAATGTGCCTCAACTACCAGCCAATGAAGTATTGCTCGATGCAAGCATAGCAACATTTCCAATGGTATTCCGCCCATGGACGGCGGGTGATTATTGCTACCCCTTGAGCATGGCCAAAAAGAAAAAAGTAGCCCGCATGTTGATTGATCAAAAGCTGTCGAAAACGGCGAAAGAAAAACTGTTTGTGCTGGAATCGAAACAACGCATTGCATGGGTGGCGGGCGTTCGAATGGACGACCGATTTAAAATTACGACTAAAACGAAGCAGGTGATTTGGTTACGGTTGGATTGATAGGACGCGGATATATGGGACGCGGATGTTGCGGAAAGAAACGGATTTTCGCGGATTAGTTTTTTGCCGTTGATTCACTGGTTTTTCAGATAAATAAAATGGGAGTCAAGTTTACGTTGACTCCCATTTTGTATGTGCTAAAATGATTCGCTTCGCTAAAAATCGAACCGGGGGTGTTGAATGGCTTCGAGAAAGCGGGGGATGGTATCACGATCGATAACGAGTAATGCTACAATACCAAACATGGCACCCCAGAAATGCGCATCATGATTAATGTTGTCGCCGCCTTTTTTGCTCATGTACTGTGAGTACACCAGGTACAACACACCAAACACAATGGCGGGAACTGGTATCACAAATACATAGATGGTGGCCCAGGGCACCAACAAAATAAAAGCAAACAACACGGCCGATACGCCGCCTGATGCACCCAAGCTGGCATAACTGTTGTTGTTGCGATGTTTGATATATGTAGGCAAATCACTCACCACTATGCCCAGCAGGTAAAAGATGAGAAACATATACTTGCTTATACTTCCAAATTGGGCGAATTGAACGGCAAAATATTGTTCTTCGAGCAGTCTTCCGAAAAACCATAACGTAAGCATATTGAAGCCAAGGTGCATGACATCGGCATGAATGAAACCAGAAGTGAGCAAACGATACCATTGGCCCCGGTTAATAGCCGGCGGATACATGATTAAATCGTTGTACACTTTGCTGCTGTTGAAAGCAGAAAAAGACACTAAGGCTGTAACGATTATAATAATAAGTGTATGTGTCATTTCTTGGTTTTAGTGATTTCTACCCGCTCCATCATTTTTTCTACCCACAAAAAAGTAGCGGGGCAATACTTGATGTTTTGCTTGTGGATGTAGGCATAGCTTTCCATCGGCAGTTTTACCAAGTGCGGAAAGCCGCGACAATCATCGGGGCGTACTTCGTAAATATTGCATTTGTTGGTATTGAGGTCGAGAAAAACGCAGGGCTGTTGCTGCATGCGCCAGTCTTTTTCTTCCTCATCATACATCAGGTACTTGGCTTTAAAATCTTTTACCGACATGCCCAGGTGTTCGGCAATGCGCTGCTTGTCTTTCTTCTCCAGTGTAGGCGTCATTTTTTTGCAGCAGTTGGCACACTGCAGGCAATCTACTTCCTGCCATACTTCTTTTTCGGTGGCATGGGCTATATCAATGATGTCGCTCACATCGCTTTCTTCCAAATGCTTGATGAATTTGCGCATCGGTTTCTTGTTCTTCTCAAACTTCTTTTCCAGCGACGATAGTTTCATAACGGCTCAGGTTAATGACGCTTCCTATTTTTTATTTTGAAGCAAGAGCAGCAAATTGCAGCATCGGTCATGCAATTCCAAATAATCAGTCAAAATATTAGCAGCAACCATGTGGCAGCCTTACAAAAAAGGGTTTAAAGCCTACCTGCAACTGGAGCGGTCGCTGAGTGAAAACTCAGTGGATGCTTACCTGCACGATGTGGAGCTGCTAACGCAATGGATGTTGCTGCAAGGCCTGCAAAAAAATCCGGCTGCCGTAGTGCAAGAAGACCTGCAGCAATTTTTGAAAGCCATTGCAGAAATGGGTATGGGCGCCAATAGCCAGGCCCGCATCATCAGCGGGTTGCGGGCATTTTTCAAGTATGCCATGCTGGAGCAAATAGTGCAGCAAAACCCCACCGAATTGCTGGAAGCACCCAAGCTCAAAAGAGCCTTGCCCGAAGTATTGTCGTTTGGAGAAATTGAAGCCATCATTGGTGGCATTGACCAAAGCACCCCTGAAGGTGTGCGTAACAAGGCCATGCTCGAAACGCTGTACAGCTGCGGTCTTCGGGTGAGTGAGCTGGTAAATTTGCAACTGAGCCAGTTGTACATGGATGTAGGTTTTGTAAGGGTGTTTGGCAAGGGTAGCAAAGAACGGTTGGTGCCCATTGGTCGTGATGCCATCAAATACATTCAACTGTACCGCGACAATGTGCGGGTACATGTGCCGGTACAAAAAGGCGAAGAAGACATGGTGTTTCTCAACAACCGTGGCCGAAGGCTGAGCCGCGTCATGGTGTTCCTCATCATCAAAGCCATGGCCGCCAAAGCAGGCATTACCAAAAACATTTCGCCACACACATTTCGCCACAGTTTTGCCACGCATTTGGTGGAAGGTGGTGCCGACCTTCGTGCCGTGCAGGAAATGCTGGGGCACGAAAGCATTACCACTACAGAAATCTATACACACCTCGACCGTGAATACCTCCGCGAAACCCTGCACCGTTTTCATCCGGCTTTCAAATCTTGATGTTTATTCGACACAATTCACTTAGCAACCGTTTTGAATTTCATAGAAGCTAAGTAGTGATGAAACAAGTTAAACAGGGGGAGGCGTTGGCCCGGCAAAACGGGCGGAGCCTTCGGGTTTGCCTTGAATTTTCTTTGGTTACTTTCTTTTTTTCAAGAAAAAGAAAGTAACAATGCTGCAACAGGAATGGACTTGATAGATGAAACACGCAATACAGTTCAGTAACAACAATCTTCTCAATAGCCATTCTGAACCACTGGTAAAGTAGCATCCGTCTCCTCAATACTGCGACCAGTTCCTTTACTTTGCTGCCACAATCAGTAGCATGAAAATTGCCATCACCTACGAACGGGCCAAAGTACTGCAAGCACTGCGCTATCATTTCATTTCACGGAATGAAGTAAAGCTGTTGCTCATTCTTGTAAATGTGTTTGCGTTTCTGTCGGCGGGCCTTTTTTTCTTCAAACTCATTCGCCCTTTTCCTTTTCTTATCAGCTCCGTTTTGTGGTTTGTACTGATGCTTACCTTTTGGTTTTGGCTACCACGTATTATTTACAGTCGTACCCGTACGTTTCAAGAAGACATAGACCTCACCCTACGCAGCGACGACATTTTGATAGAAACTGAAAAGGGGTACACCACCTGGGGCTATCAGCGGTTTAGTTATTTCATGGAAAGCCCGTATTTCTTTCACTTGTACATCAACGATAAATCGTTTTTTCTGATACCCAAAGATGCCTGCACCGGCGATGCCGATACCGTGTTGGTTCGTCAGAAGTTGAAGGAGAAGATGGCGTTTAAATAAGTTGGTTACCGCAATTGTTTTTCCATTTTATGGTGTGGCACCGTTACTTCTTCAAAAGGTTCGCCCACTATTTTGTAGCCCAGTTTTTGGTAAAAGCCCAAGGCCGTATCCCGTGCATGCATGGTGAGTTTGCGGTAGCCTCTGTCTCGGGCCAGGTTTTCGGCAAATTGCATAATAGAAAAGCCGATGCCTTTGTGTTGCAAGCGGCTGTTCACCGCCATTTGGCGCAGCTTTACGGTGTCGTGGTCGAGTTGTGTCAAAATACAGCAGCCCAATATGCGGCCATCATCGAAGGCGCAAATCAGGATGTCGTCTTTTTCTTCCTCTAATTGTGCTGGTGTAAAACTGAGTCCCAACGGCCGCCGCAGCACTTCCTCCCGCAGTTTCACCATTTGCTCATATTGTGCTGAGCCATGTTCTATTTGCATGAGTGCCATGTGCTCAAAATAAGGTTGTATTGTACAACTACCAAATTTTCATGCCCTTTTGCTGCGGTATCCTGGGGTTCTTTGCACACGATGGCGTAGATTCTTGCACAATCTTTTCACCCCACAGGCTTTCGGCACAGGGCTCCCAAGTGATGCGCCTATATTTGCGGCAAAATCACATCAATCATGTCCGCCGATCCAATATTTCAACTCCTCCAAAAAGAATTACATCGTCAGCGCACCGGCATTGAGCTCATTGCCAGCGAAAACTTTACCAGTCTTGCCGTGATGCAGGCTATGGGTAGTGTAGCTACCAACAAGTATGCCGAAGGTTATCCTGGCAAGCGTTACTACGGTGGTTGCGAAGTGGTAGACGAAATTGAAACACTGGCCATCGAACGCATCAAGCAGGTGTTTAAAGCCAGCTGGGCCAATGTGCAGCCGCACAGTGGTGCCCAGGCCAATGCGGCCGTTTTTCTGGCCTGCCTCAAGCCCGGCGATAAAATTCTCGGCCTCGACCTGAGCATGGGTGGCCACCTTACTCATGGTAGCCCCGCCAACTTTAGTGGCAAAACCTACGAAGCACATTTCTACGGTGTAAAGAAAGATACCGGCCTTATCGATTACGAAATGCTGGAAGAAAAAGCACTGAGTGTAAAGCCCAAAATGATTATTGTGGGTGCCAGTGCGTACAGCCGCGACTGGGATTATGCCCGTGTTCGTAAAGTAGCCGATGAAATCGGTGCCATCATTTTGGCCGACATCAGCCACCCAGCAGGTTTGGTAGCCACAGGCTTTTTGAACGACCCATTTGATTATTGCCATATTGTAACCAGCACTACCCACAAAACGTTGCGGGGGCCTCGTGGTGGTGTTATTATGCTGCGCCACGATTTTGATAACCCGCTCGGTGTAAAAGACCCCAAAGGAAACATCCGCTCTATGAGTGCCATGCTCGATTTAGCGGTGTTCCCCGGTACACAGGGCGGCCCGCTGGAGCATGTCATTGCTGCCAAAGCGGTAGCCTTCGGCGAAATACTGACCGATGAGTTTACGGCCTATCAAAAGCAAGTGCAGTTGAATGCACAGGCATTGGCCAAATGTTTTGTGGCAAAAGATTATCAGCTCATCAGCAATGGTACCGACAACCATCTGATGCTGATAGACCTGCGCAACAAAAACATCACCGGTAAAAAAGCACAGGAAACATTAGATCTGGCACATATCACCCTCAACAAAAACAGTGTGCCCTTCGATGATAAGAGCCCGTTTGTAACCAGCGGTATTCGCATTGGTGTGCCTGCTGTTACTACCCGTGGTATGAAGGAAGCCGACATGCAGTTTATTGCCAACGTGATTGACAATGTGCTGATGAATGCAGACGATGCCAATGTAATTGCTACGGTAAAAGCGGAGGTAGCCGGATTTATGCAACAGTTTCCGCTGTACCCAGAGTTGGGGTAGTGGTTAGTTGATTGGTTAATTAGGTGATTAGTTGAGTAGTAAATTAGTAATTTGTTGATTGCCATCTTCTATTCCCAATCCCAAATTGCATTATTGCCTTTAGCTTTATGCATTAAGCTCAGCCTGTTTTTATTAGTAAGTTTTTAGAACAAACACATCTTATGATACAACGAATTCAATCTGTTTGGTTATTGCTGGCAGCTTTGGCAGTGGCGCTGTTGTTTAAGTTTCCCGTGTATGGCGGAATACTGGCAACCGGCGAAGCCAAAGATTTGCTGGTGGGTCAAAATTACCTGCTGTTTATTGTGGCTGCTGTATTGGTACTGTTTCCGGCCATTGCCATTGCGCTTTTCAAAAACAGAAGCAATCAGAAAAAGCTCATATGGGTGAGTTTATTGCTCAATATTGTTTTCATCGGTCTTATCTGGATGGAAGTAGGTGATTTTAAATTGGCCAATCCCAACTTTACTTCTAGTGTTTACAAAGTAGGAGCTATCCTGCCCATTGTGAGCATTGTTTTGCTTGTACTGGCAAACGCCGGTATTCGCAAAGATGAAAAGCTGATTGCCAGTGCTGACAGGTTGCGTTAATACATTTACGTTATTTTTCTTGCAGTAATAAAAAAGGGTAGCATTTTGGAGTGCTACCCTTTTTCTGTAATGTATTTAACCCTAATAAATGCCTTTCACCACTCCATCCATTTTTCGGACGAAGTATAATTTCCTGTTTTCAAAATAATGAATCCGGCTATTGTCGGCGGCGTCGGTTACGGGCACAAAGTCAAAGTCGTTGAAGATTTTATATGTCCTGTCGTTGGCATGGTCGGCAAAGGTTTCCAACGCCGGATTGGCTAAAAGATTTTGCACAAACCGATATGTAATTTCAAACCCTTTTATAGCCATGTCGCTGGGCTTGCTGTTTTGTTTTCGTGCGTAGGTTTTACTCAGGCTATTGTACACATCTACATTACCCGATGAAGAAATGAATGGTGAGCTGAAAGTAATTTCCACGCCTTTGTATTCAGCCCGTTTAAAATCTACATCGTCCCAGTTGGGCATTCCTACCACATGGCTTTTATACTTGGGTTGCAGGCTGCTCAGTTGTTTCACAAGCCGTTGGCCAAATGCACCATCCATAGTGGCAGTAATGAGGGTGTTGTTTTTATTGCTATCCAGCAGGGCCTTCACCTGTGCCACCTGAAATGAATCGCTGAGTAGTACGGTTTTCCAGCGCAACCTGTTTCCGTTGGCAGAGGTTGCGGCTTCTTCCAACCAGCTTTTCAGGTAGGGTTCCACCGTTCCTTTGCGGGTTACAAACACCAGGTTGTCGCTACTGTGGTTGCGTTGCAGGTATTGGTAAATGCCGGCGCAATGTGTTTTGAGGGTGGTATTGAGCAGGTACAATTCCGGTGTATTTTTTATGCCCGCATCATTGGGGTAAGTGGCCGAAATCAAAGGAATATGCATGCTGTTGGCAAAGGCGGCCATCTGCTTCAGCTCATTGCTGTTTTGTGCAACGGCTATTAGCAGTTTCGATTGCTTTACCGTTGGACTGTACAACGTGGTGCTCAGGCTGGAAAAGCGACGGGTATCCACCACTTCTATGTGTACCTGCGCTCTTTCTTTACTCAGGCTGTCTGCCGCCATGAGTACGCCATTGTAAAACTCCAAATAAGGCAGGGCAAACCGGGGGATGCTGTTGCCAAACTTGTATTTGTCGGCATTGTATATAGAGTCGAGATGGAGCGGTAGTAATACAGAAACCACGGGTTTATCTACGGGTTGCTGCTGCGCAAAAGCTGCAGTAGCTGATAGCAGTAGGGCTACCAGCCAGCTGGCAAAAAGTGGAAGGAGTATGCGATGTTTCAAAAGGGTCATTTTTTTCATAAAGCGACAAATTCCGGGCCGGAAAATAGGCGTTTGTTGCGGAGCAGTTCGTTGCCAAACCGCTAAAAAAGCGAAACACCTGTTTCTGTTTACCCAAAACTCCGGCTTTTGGGCTCATAAAAGGGATAGCCTTTGCCGTAATGGGCTGGGGGCAAAGTTGATAAATAGCCCTGACAATCAGCAGATTCATTTGCCGGAGGCGCTACAAACACCCGAAATTCGGCGCAAAGCCAGTGGCGATAAGCAGGGCGCTTGATTTTTTTGCTGGTGTAGCGGTCATTTTCCCCTACTTTTGCGCCTCAATTTTTTAAACATGAAAACAATTACAATCGAAGGACAACTGAGGACCGACATTGGCAAAAAAGCCACCCGCCAATACCGCTCTCAGGACCTGGTGCCTGGTGTAATTTACGGGGGTGCGCAAGAAGTTAACTTCGTTGCTCCGGCTTCAGCTTTTAAAGCTCTCGTGTACACATCAGAATTCCAGTTGGCAAAAGTTACCGTAGACGGCAAGTCTTACACCTGCATCATGAAAGACCTGCAGTTTGACAAAGTGTACGACAAGCTGACGCACATTGACCTGTTGGAACTGGTAGACGACAAAGCCGTAGTAGCCAACCTGCCTGTAAAGTACGTAGGTAGCGCTGCTGGTGTAAAAGCCGGTGGCCGACTGATTACAAAAATGAAAACGCTGAAGGTGAAAACCCTGCCTAAGTTTTTGAAATCAGCTATCGAAGTAGATGTAACCAACCTCGAACTGAACAGCAACATTCGTGTAGAAGACGTAAAACTGGAAAACATGGAAGTAATCAACTCTCCCCGTATTCCAATGGCTTCTATCGTAATGACCCGTCAGTTAAAGCAGGAAGAAGCAGCTGCTGCAAAAGAAGACAAGAAGAAGAAGTAATCCTTCACCGGATGATTTCCTTATGGCTCCCCGCTGCGCTGGCAGTGGGGAGTTTTTTTATGTAAAAAAAATATCAGTTTCAACTCCAACGGAGGCCCATTGCCCTGCAAGCCACGGCACAACCGTAATTTCGCAGCCGTATGAACAGTTATCTCATTGTTGGCCTGGGCAATATTGGCGCCGAGTATGCGCAAACCCGCCACAACATTGGTTTCGACGTAGCAGACGCTTTTGTAAAACAACACGATGGCGGCTGGCATATCGACCGCCTGGCCGAAGTAAGCCAGTTTAAAATAAAAGGCCGGGCTATAACCGTAATAAAGCCCACAACCTACATGAACCTGAGTGGCAAAGCCATGAAGTTTTGGCTCGATAAAGAGAAAATTGCCCTCGAACATTCGCTGACCATTGTAGATGAACTGGCCCTGCCCTTGGAAAAAATACGCCTCCGCCCCTCGGGTAGTGACGCCGGCCACAACGGGCTCAAAAGTATTCAGGATTATACCGGCACCAATGAGTTTCCGAAGCTGCGGTTTGGTATCGGCAACAATTTTCCCAAAGGCCGGCAGGTGGATTTTGTATTGGGAAAATGGAAGCCTGATGAGCAGCCGCTGGTAGCGCAAAAAATTGACACCTGTGTATCGGTGATTACCAGCTTCATTCTCGAAGGCATTCAGCCCGCTATGAACAGGTATAATAACCTGACTTTTAAATGATTGTGGGTAAACTCAACTATGCGGTGATAATGGCTGTATTATATTTACGTTGGCTGTAAACCTATCCTGGCAACAGGCGATTTTTTAAAACGAACCCCTTACTAACCGGTTTTTTAAAATCCCTCCGCGTATGAAAATCATTTGCATAGGCCGCAACTACGTAGCACATGCCCAAGAATTGGGCAATGCCGTGCCCGATGAGCCGGTCATTTTCATGAAACCCAAAAACGCTTTGCTCACACCGGGCAATCCGTTTTATTATCCGGCTTTTACCAACGAGCTCCACTACGAATGCGAAATAGTGATTCGGATTTGTAAAAACGGCAAGTTTATTCACCCCTCACAGGCGCATCATTACTTTGAAGAAGTAACGCTGGGTATTGATTTTACTGCCCGTGATGTGCAGGACAAACTCAAGAAAAAAGGCCTGCCCTGGGAAAAGGCCAAGGCTTTTGACCAATCGGCTGCGATTGGCGAATTTGTACGCTGGGAAAGCCTGCACGATCCCAACAATATTCATTTCACTTTCCTTCGCAATGGCGAGCAGGTGCAGGAAGGATTCAGCAATTTGATGCTGTATCCCATTCACCAAATCATTGCCCATGTAAGCGAATATTTTACCCTGAACATTGGCGACCTCATTTTTACCGGCACCCCAGCTGGTGTGGGCGAATGCGTGGTGGCCGATCGCTTCGAAGGATTTTTGGAAGACCGCAAGTTGCTGGAAGTAGAAATTAAATAAGCGTTTGGGTATGTAGCATTTGTTGGTAAAAGGCATGTGTGGCAGGCAAAAGGATTTCCCTAAAAGATTGTAAACGCCAATTATTGATGATACATTAGGACATCAATCATTGGCTCATGAAAACAATCAATGTGTTTTTTTTCTGTTGCATTTCCTCTTTTGGTGTGGCACAAAATGTAGGCATTGGTACCAATGCTCCACTAGCCAGACTGGCTGTAGACAGTAGTGTCATGATAGACCAGTCGAATAGCAATCAGGGATTTTTGGATAATGGCTCACTGTTTTTCGGGAGCGACAAAAGGGTGGGTATTGTTCGTAGCTTTTTGGCTGGCTCTTCGGGTAGAAACGGAATCGGATTTTTTACCAACAACGCCCGCCGCATGACCATTGACAGTACGGGACAGGTAGGTATTGGTACTATCAATCCGCTGCAAACACTACATGTAAATGGCTCCGCTTACATTGCTGGTTATTTGGGTATTGGCACATCTGCTCCCGATTATGCTTTTCAAAACCTGTATGGTTATAATCACATGGCCTACGGTTTGGGCCTGGGTACTGTGCCCAACAGCACTTACCTGCTCGATGTGGGGAGTGGACCAGCCCGCTTTCAAAGTGACGTTCGCATCAACGGTATTTTAAATCCCAATAATGCACTGGCCATTGGCAATAATACCAGCATTGAAGGCTCATTAACTGTGAACGCAGGAAAGGGTGTTGCATTCAATGCCAACAGTGGCACCAATCTCCGCATCTATCAGTTTACCACCGCTACTTTTAACGCTGTACTGGCAGGTCACGCCATCTCGGCAGAAGGAAGCATCGCTTTTAATGGAGGCTTCACCGGAGTGCCAAGGGTATTTGTAGGCGATATTGATGTAACTGGTGGCACAGTTGGCCAATTGTACATGGTGCAACTACAGCTATATGGTTGTAGTACCACCAGCGGTGTTACCTCTTGCAAAGCAAGGCTAATCAACAACAGCGAAAATCCAGTGAATTACAGCATCACCTGGAATTGTATAGCCATTGGTTATTGATTTACTACGAACATTTTTCTACTGTTGTTACTAGCAAGTTGGTAGTAGTTTTTTATGTCTTCGACAATTGTGGTCATCCCTACTTTTGCCCTGCTTAACAAAAGCAGCTTGCCTATTTTATGATTGAACAGCAATTGTTGCACAAGGCCTACCGGCTAATGTATGCCAGCGTATGCATGGCAAACAAGTACGAGGAAAACCGCAGTGTTTGTAAATATGTGCACAGCACCAGCCTGGGCCACCAAGCCATTCAACTGGCCGTGGCTTTTCAGCTTCGCCCCGAAGATTGGGTAAGTCCTTACTATCGCGATGAAAGTATTTTATTGGGCATTGGCATGGAACCAGTCGACCTGATGCGGCAATTGCTAGCCAAAGCCAACGATCCGTTTAGCGGTGGCCGCAGTTACTACAGCCATCCCAGCCTGAATGATGCCGATAAGCCCCGCATTATGCACCAGAGTAGTGCCACAGGTATGCAGGTAATTCCAGCTACCGGTGCAGCACATGGTTTGCAAATGCTGAACAAGCCTGGCTTGGTGGTTTGCTCTCTCGGCGATGCCAGCATGACTGAAGGGGAAGTAGCAGAAGCATTGCAGGTGGCCGTGCTGCACAAGCTGCCCATTTTGTATTTGGTGCAAGACAACGGTTGGGGTATTAGTGCCACTGCTACCGAAAGCAGGGTGATGAGTGCCGTGCAATATGCGCAGGGTTTTCCGGGCCTTACGGCAATAGAAATGGATGGCACAGAATTTACTCAGTGTTATAATACTGTAACTGATTTGCTGCAACATTTGCGCAGCGGTGCCGGGCCGGTGTTGCTGCAGGCCAACGTGCCTTTGCTTGGTCATCATACCAGTGGTGTACGAAAAGAGTTTTATCGAAACGAGACCGAATTGCAGCAGGAAGCTGAAAGAGACCCGGTGCACAAGCTGAAGGCATTTTTGCTGGCTAAAGGATGGACAGAGGAACAGTTGCATGCCATAGAAACCGAAGCGCAGCATTGGGTGAATGATGCCTTCGAAGCAGCACAAGCTTCGCCCGACCCCGATGCAGCTACAGTAACGCAACATGTGTTTGCGCCAACAACAGTATTGGAAGAAAAAGGCAACCGACAACCCGCCAACGCTGGTGCTATACCCATGGTAGATGCGGCGTTGTTTGCCATTCGGGAAATCATGCAGCAACATCCCGAAGCGGTGTTGTACGGGCAAGATGTGGGCCGCCGCCTGGGTGGTGTTTTCCGCGAAGCCGCTACACTCGCCGATCAGTTTGGCGACAACCGGGTGTTCAATACCGCTATTCAGGAAGCGTACATTATTGGCAGCACGGCGGGCATGAGTGCTGTAGGCGTAAAGCCAATTGTAGAGATTCAATTTGCCGATTATATCTATCCCGGTTTTAATCAGCTGGTGACGGAGCTCAGCAAAAGCTGCTACCTCAGCATGGGTAAGTTTCCAGTGTCGGCGGTAATACGGGTGCCTACAGGGGCGTATGGTGGTGGTGGCCCGTACCACAGCGGCAGCATCGAAAGCACCTTGCTCAGCATCAAGGGCATCAAAGTAGTTTATCCTTCCAATGCCGCAGATATGAAGGGCTTGATGAAAGCCGCTTTCCTCGACCCGAATCCGGTGGTAATGCTGGAGCACAAAGGATTGTACTGGAGCAAAGTGCCCGGTACAGATGCCGCCAAAACTCCAGAACCAGATGCAGATTATATCATTCCGCTGGGCAAGGGTCGCATAGTGCAGGCCGCCAGTGAAGCCGCTATTGCAGCAGGTGAATCCTGCTGTGTGATTACGTATGGCATGGGTGTGCATTGGGCAATCGGCGCCGCGAAAGCGTTTGCGCAGCAAGTGGAAATCATTGACCTGCGGAGTTTGTATCCTTTGGATGAAGCCATGATGTATGCAGCAGTGCAAAAACATGGCAAATGCCTGGTGCTGACGGAAGAACAACAAGGCCACAGTTATGCAGAAAGTTTGGCAGGGCGTATACAGCAGCATTGTTTTCACTACTTAGATGCGCCGGTGCAGGTAATGGGTTCATTGGATCTGCCAGCTGTACCCATTCATGTACAGCTGGAAGCGGCTATGCTGCCAACCGTAGCCAAAGTACAGGAGCGGTTGCATCACTTGTTGAAATCTTAAATAGCTTGTCAGGGCTTGCTTATATTCGTTACCTCTAAAGCAACCACATGACTAAAGCATTTTATTTTTTGGCAGCCGTATTGCTGGGCAATGCAGTAGCTGCTCAACAACCCTTCACACTCACTGGCAACGTGAGTAAGGTAAAAGATCCGGTAAGCAAAGTGTACTTGTCGTACTATGCCGATGGCGAAAGCCACCGCGATAGTGCCGAAGTAAAAAACGGAACATTTACGTTTAAGGGTACACTCAATGAAGCCATATTGGGCAACTTGATGGTACGCATCAAAGACAGTGCCGGCACCGGTTTGCGACCATACAACATGCGGAGAGATGGGTACGGCATTTTCTTGCAACCCGGCAAACTCAGCATCAGCAGTGTCGATTCTTTTTCGAACGCAACTGTAAAAGGTTCTGCTGCGCATACTGCTTATCTGAAGCTGAAAGCCATAAACAAAGAGCTGGATGACAAAGGTGCGGAGCTCAACAAAAAATATGGTGAATACAGCCGTGCAAAAGATGAAGCTGGCATGAAGCAAATAGAAAAAGAATTTGATGCCTTAGAAGCACAAATGAATGCCAATTACAGAAAGTACATTACGGAGAATACACAGTCGCCTATTGCGTTGTATGCACTCAACCGCTACGCCGGATACGACATCAATGCTGCCGATGTAGAGCCCATTTTTTTATTGTTGCCCGAGGCAATCCGCAATAGCTCGGGTGGTAAAGACATGGCAGAAAAAATAGACAAGGCGAAGAAAACCGGCATCGGTGTTATTGCCATGGATTTTACGCAGAATGATACACTCGGCAATCCTGTGTCATTGTCCTCTTTCCGTGGTAAATATTTACTCATCGATTTTTGGGCCAGCTGGTGTGGTCCTTGCCGTCGTGAAAACCCGAATGTTGTGGCAGCCTATCAAAAGTATCATGCCAAAGGTTTTGATATTTTGGGTGTATCACTCGACCAGCCCAATGCCAAAGAAAAATGGATGAAAGCCATTCATGATGACAACCTTACGTGGACACAGGTTTCTGATTTGAAATACTGGAAAAATGAAGTAGCCGTACAGTACGGCATACAGGCTATTCCGCAAAACTTCCTGCTCGATCCGGAAGGAAAGATCATTGGCAAAAACCTGCGGGGCGAAGAACTGCAGCAAAAGCTGGCCGAAATTTTCAAATAGACAAATGCAGTTTTTTTACAGAACGCTGTGCGGTGAATGGCTTTCACTGCACAGCGTTTTTTATTGATGAATACCTGCTAAACATCATCAACCGTTCAACAATGCTAAAATCTGCGGGCATTATAGTAAAGGCAAAAAGCAAGCGGCTTTACAACTTACTTTTGTGCCCTCAAAAATAGCCTGATCATGAACCTGCGAGTAAGTAACCGTGGCGAAGCAATGCCCGCCAGTCCCATTCGGAAACTGGTGCCCTACGCCGAAGCTGCCAAGAAAAGAGGAACAAAAGTGTATCACCTCAATATTGGTCAGCCCGATATTGAAACCCCTGCTGCCGTGCTGGATGCTGTACGCCACAGCGATTTCAAAGTATTGGAGTACAGCCACAGTGCTGGCAACGAAAGCTATCGCCGCAAATTGGTAGGCTACTACGAAAGCGTAGGCGTACATGTCAATCATCAGCAAATCATCATCACCACCGGTGGTAGCGAAGCTATTCTGTTTGGCTTCATGGCCTGCCTCGATCCGGGCGATGAAGTAATTATACCTGAACCCTTTTACGCCAACTATAATGGCTTTGCAGTAGCTGCTGGTGTAAAAGTGGTGCCCGTTACCTCGCATATCGAAAGCGGATTTGCGCTGCCGCCCATTGCCGATTTTGAGAAAGTAATTACACCCAAAACCAAGGCCATCGTTATTTGCAACCCCAATAATCCTACGGGGTATTTGTACAGCAAAGCCGAACTGGAAAGCCTGAAAGAAATAGTACTCAAGCACAACCTGTATTTGTTTAGCGATGAAGCGTACCGTGAGTTTAGCTATACCGGTGAACTCATGAGTGTGATGCATTTGCAAGGTGCCGACGATCATTTAGTGGTGATGGATACCATCAGCAAACGCTACAGTGCTTGTGGTGCCCGACTGGGTGCATTGGTGACTAAAAACCAGGCTGTGCTGGATGCAGTGATGAAGTTTGCACAGGCCCGCCTGAGCCCGCCATCTTTTGCACAAATTGCCGGCGAAGCAGCCATCGAATTACCTGCCGATTATTTCACCGGTGCCAAAGAAGAATACCAGCGCCGTCGCGATTTGCTGGTGCGCCGCCTCAATGCCATGGAAGGCGTGTATTGCCCCAATCCGGGGGGTGCGTTTTATGCCATGGCCAAATTGCCCATTGATGACAGCGACAAATTTTGTCAGTGGTTGTTGGAATCATTTGAGCATAACGGACAGACAGTGATGCTGGCACCTGCCACCGGCTTTTACGGCACTGCAGGTTTGGGTAAGCAAGAAGTTCGGCTGGCGTATGTGCTCAATCTCGAAGCCATCGACAAAGCCATGGATTGCCTGGAAGCAGCACTGAAAGTGTATCCGGGAAAAACAAACTAATTATTTCAATAATTCTTGGAACAAAGCTCCTTCGGGAGCTTTTTTTATGGAAAAAAGTGGCACAAAAAAAGCGACAAAGAATGTCGCTTTTTAGAAGAGTAGCGAGGAGCAGACTTGAACTGCCGACCTTCGGGTTATGAATCCGATGCTCTAACCAGCTGAGCTACCTCGCCAAATTTTTTGCATTTGGCTTTCGGGTTATGAATCCGATGTGCTAACCATCCCGATTGCTATCGGGAGAGCTACCTCGCCAAATGGGTTGCAAATGTAGGGGGAAAATCAGTTTTCTGCCAAACACAAGTTTGATTTTCTGCCGGGCCTTTATTTTATCACCACGCCGCTGATGGTCAGCACCTTGGTTTCGGCCACATTCACCAGCTTCACCGTAATTTTTTTGGTAAAAGCCCCGGGTTCTTTGGCATCGTAGGTTACGGTAATGGTACCCTTGCCGCCAGCCATCACCGGCCGCTTCGGAAATTCAGGCTTGGTACAGCCGCATTCGGCGGTGGCGTCTTCAATTATCAGGGGCTTGGTGCCGGGGTTGGTAAAGCTGAACTCGTAGGTCACAGGCTTTTCCTTGGGTATTTTACCAAAGTTGTGGCTGCTAGTTTCAAAGCGAATCAAGCTATCTACCTTGGCTTGAGCCCACAGTAAACCGGTGAGACTGAGTAACAGGGCAATAGCCGAAAATCGAAGTGTTTTGTTCATTTTCATGGTAATTGGGTATGAAAAAAGCGCTGTGGTGGCAGCGCTTTTATATATGGTAAAACTCAATTATTGTTTGATTTTGCCCACAGCACCATTGGTTGGGGCTGGTGTGGCAGGGGTAGCTTCTACAGTACCGGTAATCATAATTACTTTTTGCTGGCCACCGTTGTAGGTAATGGTAATGGGCTTGTCGAAACGACCAGCGGCAGCAGCATTAAAGCCAACTTTAATTTTTACAGATTCGCCGGGGGCGTAAGCGCCAGCTTTAAATTCGGGGGTAGTGCAACCGCAACCGGCTTGTACCATTTCCAGCTTCAGCGAGTCGCCCAAACCTTTCAGTTCAAAAAAAGTATACACGGGCTTGCCTTGGGCAATTTTGCCAAAATCGTGTGAGGTTTCATTCAGCCACAGGCTTTCCTTTTTTTCCTGAGCAAAGGTGGTGGTAGCTACCAGCATCAGGCAGGCTACAAAAGCGAGGAGTTGTTTCTTCATAAAATCCGGTTTTTAAGCGTGGTGCTAAATTATTGCAATTGCGTTGAATGGCCGCCGCCCGTTCCTGTTAAAATTCCTGTTGTCATGGTTTGGTAAACTATCCACAGCGGCGGCCGGTGGCTATGCCAATGCAGCCCGATGCGCTACATTTGCGGCATGGAAAATCAGATTGCTGCAGCCCAACATGCTGAAATCCTATCATTTGAGAGTTTTCGGCAGGAGGTATTAAAAGATTTTCGGGTGGCTGTAACCAGCAGGCAGGTAAGCCTGATGGGCCGCCGCGAAGTGCTCACCGGAAAAGCCAAGTTTGGCATTTTTGGTGATGGCAAAGAATTGCCACAGGTGGCACTCGCCAAGTTTTTTAAACCCGGCGACTGGCGCAGCGGCTATTACCGCGACCAAACCTGGATGTTTGCCCTTGGGCAGGCAACCGTGCAGCAGTTTTTTGCGCAGCTCTATGCCGACCCTACCAACGAGCACGACCCTTGGAGTGCCGGCCGCCAAATGAATGCCCACTTTACCAGCAAAAATGTAAGTGCTGATGGTGAGTGGTACAACCTTACCGAGCAATACAATACAGCTACCGATATGGCTCCTACGGCCGGGCAATTGCCCCGCTCTGTAGGCTTGGCTTTGGCTTCCAAAACTTTCCGTCATTTACCTGAATTACAAGAGCTGAAACACCTCAGCCAGCAAGGCAACGAAGTGTGCTTTTGCTCCATCGGCGATGCCAGCACCAGTGAAGGCCATTTTTGGGAAACGGTGAATGCGGCATGTGTACAGCAAATTCCGCTGGCCCTGTTTGTATGGGATGATGGTTATGGTATTTCAGTACCCAAATCCATTCAAACAACCAAGGGCAGTATTTCTGATGCATTGAAAGGTTTTGAAATAACCACCGGCACCAACGGCATGCACATTTACAAGGTAAAAGCATGGGATTATGCCGGCATGTGCGAAGCCTTTGAACATGGCATTACCATTTGCCGGGAGCAACACATTCCTGTGCTTTTTCATGTAGAAGAAGTAACACAGCCACAGGGCCACAGCACCAGCGGCAGCCACGAACGTTACAAATCGGCAGAGCGGCTGGAGTGGGAGCGGGAGTGGGATTGCAACAAGAAATTTAAAGAGTGGATCATTGCCAACGAGCTGGCTACAGAAGAAGAACTCGACGATATAGAAATAGAAGTCAAGCAACATATTGTTGATAGCAAAAACAAGGCCTGGGCCGATTATCTGGCACCAATTAAAGATCAGGCAGCACAAGTGCTGAGCTTAATGCAGCAAGCTATTGATACTGGTGCCGGCGATGCTGAAAAAATAGCTGCAGCACTCAATGAACTGCGGCAAAACAAAGAGCCGATGCGCCGCAATGTGCTGAAGGCTTTGGGCACTGGCATCGACTTTAGTAACGGATATGTATTGCAGCAAATGATGCAATACCGACAAGAGCTGGAGCAACTCAATGAAGGGCTCTACAACTCACATTTGTATGCTACTGGTAGTGCAAGTGCTCTACGGGTAAATGTTGTAGCACCTTATTATCACGAAGAGTCGCCTACCATTAATGGTTATGAAGTACTCAACCGGTATTTCGATGAGCTGTTTACCAACAACAAACGGGTGGTGGCTTTTGGTGAAGACCTCGGCAATATTGGCGACGTAAATCAGGGCTTTGCAGGCTTGCAACAAAAGCATGGCATCGGCCGCATATTTGATACCGGCATTCGTGAAGCCACCATTATGGGTCAGGGCATTGGCATGGCACTGCGTGGCTTGCGCCCCATTGCCGAAATTCAGTACCTCGACTATTTGCTGTACGGCTTGCAACAACTGAGTGACGATGTAGCCACCCTGCAATACCGTACCAATGGCCAGCAGAGTTGCCCCATCATTGTGCGTACCCGTGGCCATCGGCTGGAAGGTATTTGGCACAGCGGCAGCCCCATGGGTATGATTATAAACAGCCTGCGTGGCATGCACATTTGTGTGCCCCGCAACATGGTGCAGGCAGCCGGCATGTACAATACCTTGCTCGATAGTATCGATCCTGCACTGGTGATTGAATGCCTGAATGGCTACCGGCTGAAAGAACAACTGCCTGCCAACCTGATGGACATGCGTGTGCCGCTGGGTGTGCCCGAAGTATTGCGGGAAGGTGCTGATATCAGCATTGTTTCTTACGGCTCTACACTGCGCATTGTTGCAGATGCTGCTGAAAGACTGGCGCAGTTAGGCATTGATGTAGAAATCATAGATGTGCAAACGTTACTGCCTTTCGATATTCACCACAACATAGTGGCTTCATTGAAAAAAACAAACCGCATATTGTTTGTAGATGAAGATGTGCCCGGCGGTGCGGCAGCCTTTATGTACAACCATGTAATGGAAGTACAGGGTGGCTACAAATGGCTGGATGCTACGCCTCGTACACTCACTGCAAAAGCACATCGCCCTGCGTATGGCAGCGATGGCGACTACTTTAGCAAACCCAATGCTGAAGATGTAGTACGTGTGGTGAAAGAGATGATGGCAGAATAAATGTATTGGCAACAGTATTTTGTAACAGCTGTGTGGCCTTTGCTGCACAGCTGTTGTATTAACAAGCAAACACCACATGCCCGAAATCAATTTTCTCTTGCTCATTGATGTACTGGGCACAGCCAGTTTCGCCATCAGCGGTGCCCGTATGGCATTGCAAAAACAACTCGATGTATTTGGTGTCATTATCATTTCGTTTGTTACCTCTATTGGTGGTGGTACCATTCGGGATGTACTGATGGGCAATTTTCCTGTAAACTGGATGCGCAATGAACTCATTATTGCGGTGATACTGGTAGCATGCATTGGTACCATGCTGGTGCGTGGCTTGCATCAAAAATTATCAACCACTTTATTTCTCTTTGATTCACTCGGGCTTGGCTTGTTTACCATTGCCGGTATGAGCATTGCATTGTCTGCGGGTTATTCGCCGGGCATGAGTATTGCCATGGGTACCATCAGTGCCTGCTTTGGCGGTGTCATCAGAGATGTATTGCTCAATCAGGTGCCGCTTATTTTTCACAAAGAAATTTATGCATCTGCCTGCATTGCCGGAGGGCTTTTGTATTATGGCCTTACACAAATGAATGTATCGCAGCATCTTGCTGAAATAGTAAGTATTATTACCATCGTTTTGATTCGGGTAGTAGCCGTGAGGTTCAACCTCTCTTTACCCGCTATTCATCAATCATCAACTTCCACAGAAAAATGAACTTAACCATATACCAGGTCGATGCATTTACCAACGAATTGTTCAAAGGCAATCCTGCTGCCATAGTGCCGCTGAAGCAATGGTTGCCCGATGATGTAATGCAACGCATTGCCATGGAAAACAACCTGGCCGAAACGGCTTTCTTTGTACCACTGTATCCGGCGGCTCATGGCGGTGCCGATTATCATATTCGTTGGTTTACGCCTACGCTTGAAATTGATTTGTGCGGCCATGCCACTGTTGCCACAGCCTTCGTGATTGATAAAATGATGAAGACCGGAGAGAAGCATATCACTTTTAGTACCCAAACTGCCGGGCATTTGGAAGTGAACATTCAAGATGATTGGTATCTACTCGATTTTCCGGCCCGTATGCCCGAGCCGGTGGTGGCTCCATCCTTGTTATACAAGGCCTTGGGCGTGAGTAATGTGGTAGAGATACTGAAGTCGAGAGATTATTTTGTGGTGCTGGAAAATGAAGATGCGGTGCGGGAAGTGAAGCCAGACATGACCTTGCTGAAACAATTGGATACCTCAGGTGTAATAGTAACAGCAAAAGGCTACAAGGCCGATGCTGTAAGCCGCTGCTTTTACCCCAAAGCAGGTGTAGATGAAGATCCGGTAACGGGTAGTGCTCACTGTAATGTAGTACCATACTGGAGCCAGCAACTCAATAAGGCGCAGTTGGTATGCCGGCAAATTTCGGCAAGGGGAGGTGAGTTGGTTTGCGAACATCGCGGCGACAGAGTGATACTCGGTGGCAAAGCGGTGTTGTACATGAAAGGAGAGATTTATTTACAGCAATAAAAGAGCGTTATGGCGTACAAAAAAACAGAACAGTATGACGAACAAGTGACTGCAGACCTCGCAGCGGCCTATCGCCAAACCTTGGCATTGCTGGGCGAAGATGTGCAACGGGAAGGTTTGGAGAAAACACCGGAGCGTGTAGCTAAAGCCATGCAATACCTTACACAAGGGTATCAGCAAAATGCCATCGACATTCTCAACTCTGCCAAGTTTAATGAAGATGTGAGTGAAATGGTGATTGTGAAAGACATTGAACTGTACAGCCTTTGCGAACACCACATGCTGCCCTTTGTGGGCAAGGCGCATGTTGCATACATACCCAATGGTTATATTACCGGCCTTAGCAAAATAGCCCGTGTGGTAGATGTATTTGCCCGCCGCCTGCAAGTGCAGGAAAGACTGACAACTCAAATTTTGGAATCGATAGATGAGGCACTCAACCCAATGGGTGTAGCGGTGGTGATTGAAGCCAGCCATTTTTGCATGATGATGCGGGGCGTCAGCAAGCAGAACTCCGTTACAACTACATCGGCGTTCAGCGGTGCTTTTACCAAAGAGCCAACACGCAGCGAATTTTTGCGGTTGATTGGTGCGAAGCTGAGTTAGTGTTTGACTTCAAAGCCCCACGGTGCTGGCGGCGTCGCCACAGGTTTTGATAAATCAAAACGAATGCTGTATTGTCTGTCGCTGCCTATGCGGCGCAGGTTGTAGCTGAAGTATTGGTTCATCCGCAATTCCATCCACCACACGTTAGCGGCAGCATTGGGCAATAGATTTACAGTAAACTGATCGGCTGGAAAATATTGTACAGTTGGCAAACCGGTACTGGTTGCCAATCCACCATATTGTGTCACTTTATCAGGATGGCCATCTTCATGCCGGTGATCGTGGCGCAATTCAATCAAAGAATCTTTGAGTGTAAGCACCCATGTACGTGACCGGTTGTTACCTACATGAAAAGGAATGCGGATTTCATGGCTACTGCATTGTATCACATGCATCAGCAATGTCTTGTTGGCAAAGTTTGTATCATTGGCAGGTGCCTGAGTAACGGTGCCCGCAAATGCTTTACCACAAAGGCTTTGCAGGTTTTTCCAAAACTGTAATGAAGCAGCGCCTGATGATGAACTGCTTTGTGCATGAACCGAAACCGAGAAACAAACACTCATTAAAAACAGATACATCAATTTCATACGCAACATTTTAATGCAAGAACCTCTTGCTGTATCCGGGCAAGATAGCGGATGGAAATCAGTTGTGAAACTTGAATATTCAGCATCTTTGCGGCTCATCTTTTATTTATGAGTAAACACGCCTTTGTATTTCCCGGTCAGGGTGCCCAGTTCAGCGGAATGGGCAAGCAACTGTATGAAACCAGCGAAGCGGCCAAAGCATTGTTTGAGCAGGCCAACGACATTCTCGGCTTTCGCATTTCCGACATCATGTTTGCCGGTACCGATGAAGAACTGCGCCAAACCAAAGTAACACAGCCGGCTGTTTTTTTGCATGCATATGTAGCTTTTAAGATGCAGGCTACCGAGCAACCAGCCATGGTGGCTGGTCACTCGTTGGGCGAATTCACGGCATTGGTGGCCAATGGCTGCCTGAGTTTTGAAGATGGCCTGCGGTTGGTAAAAGCCCGTGCCTTTGCCATGCAGCATGCCTGCGAAGCAGAGCCCGGAACCATGGCCGCCATTCTTGGTTTGGAGGATAGCAAAGTAGAAGAAATATGCGCTGGCATTGATGAAGTAGTAGTAGCGGCGAATTACAACTGCCCCGGTCAGTTGGTGATTAGTGGTTCTACCAAAGGCATTGAAATTGCTTGTGAGCAAATGAAAGCTGCCGGTGCAAAACGGGCATTGCCCCTGCCTGTCGGTGGTGCTTTCCACAGCCCTTTGATGCGCCACGCCGAAACAGAATTGATAGCAGCTATTGAAGCAGCACAATTCAACGAACCTTCTTGCCCCGTGTACCAAAACGTAGTGGCCAAAGCAGTAACGAATCCTGCTGAAATAAAAGCCAACCTCATTGCACAACTCACCGGCCCCGTAAAATGGACGCAGTGTGTGCAGGCCATGGTGGCCGATGGTGCTACTCAGTTTACAGAGTGCGGCCCCGGCAAAGTATTGCAGGGATTGGTGCAAAAAATAAACAAAGAAGTAGCGGTGAGTGGCCTGAGCTAACTACACAAATACAAACTTGTGAAGGCTACCTGTTTCGGGTAGTCTTTTTTATGTATGATAGCCAAATAAAAAGCCCCGGCGTGGTTACTCAGGAACTTATGGAATGGTTGGATGAAGAGTAGCAAAGCATGGTGTTTTTTGTACATACAAAAAAAACAGGTGAAAGTTTTTTTTATTTGGAAAAAGGGATTTGCGGAAAAATAAAAGGCCGGATGCTGATAAACGCATCCGGCCTTTTCTATATTGTAAGCAGCGGTTTATGGCTTTTGCTTAATCTCAATTTTCAGGTTTTGCTCACCATCTTTCAGCAAACCCTTGTACTTGCTGAAAGTGGCGGAATCCTGTGCAGTACCATTGATAAATAACTGACCGTCTTTTACTTCAATGGTAAAATTGCTACTGTCTACCAAACCATCAGCCTTAAGCGCTGATACGATGGGTGCTTCGGTTGCTTCGCCAGCAGTTTTTTCTACGGTTACTTCAATGGTTTCATGTTTGGCCGCACCATGTGCTTTGGCCGTACCGTGTACCTGTGCCAAAGTTGGGGCAATCACCAATGATACAATCGACATCAGCTTGATGAGGATGTTCATCGAAGGACCAGAAGTATCTTTAAACGGATCACCTACGGTATCACCAGTTACAGAGGCTTTGTGTGGATCGCTTTTCTTGTAATAGATTTCTCCGTTGATTTCTACACCTTTTTCAAAGCTCTTCTTGGCATTGTCCCAGGCGCCACCGGCATTGTTTTGGAACATACCCATGAGCACACCACTTACGGTAGCACCAGCCAGGAAACCACCCAACGCTTCGGGGCCCATAATAAAACCAATGATGATGGGCGACAAAATAGCAATGGCACCGGGCATCATCATTTTCTTGATGGAAGCTTCAGTAGAAATGGCCACACATTTGTCGTATTCTGGTTTGCCTTTACCTTCCATAATACCGGGGATGGTGCGGAACTGACGGCGAACTTCTTCCACCATGGCCATAGCAGCTTCACCTACAGCACGAATGGCGAGAGAAGAGAAGATGAACGGAATCATACCACCCACAAACAAGCAGGCCAGTACATCGGCTTTGTAAATGTCGATGCCTTCAATGCCGGCCACACCTACGAAAGCGGCAAACAATGCGAGGGCAGTCAGCGCTGCAGAAGCAATGGCAAAACCTTTACCAGTGGCAGCGGTGGTGTTACCTACGGCATCGAGGATATCGGTTTTTTCACGAACTTCTTTGGGCAGTTCACTCATTTCTGCAATACCACCAGCGTTGTCGGCAATAGGGCCGAAAGCGTCAATGGCGAGTTGCATGGCAGTGGTAGCCATCATACCGGCGGCAGCAATAGCCACGCCGTACAAACCGGCACATTCGTAAGAACCCCAGATGCCGGCAGCCAGTACCAGAATAGGGAGCATGGTACTTTCCATACCTACTGCCAAACCACCAATTACGTTGGTTGCATGGCCGGTGGCACTCTGGCGGATGATGCTCATCACTGGGCGTTTACCCATAGCGGTAAAGTATTCGGTAATGATGCTCATGAGCGTACCAACGGCCAAACCTACCATGATAGCACCCATTACACCGTGGCGGGTAAATTCCAAACCACGCAGTTCCATGGTTTCGGGCAGCAACCAGTACACCAAACCTGCAGAAGCAGCAGCGGTGAGGATGATAGAACCCCAGTTACCCATGTTGAGGGCTTTCTGAACAGTATCAGTATTGAGGCCTGCATTCTCGCTGATGCGAACGAAGAAGGTACCAATGATAGAGAAGATGATGCCGATACCAGCAATAAGCATGGGCAGCAAAATGGGCGACAAACCGCCAAAAGCATCAACCGAAGTGGTTTCCTGACCAAGTACCATGGTAGCCAACACGGTAGCTACGTAAGAACCGAACAGGTCAGCACCCATACCGGCTACGTCACCTACGTTAT
The DNA here is from genome assembly GCA_020161435.1 of Bacteroidota bacterium. Classification (GTDB taxonomy): domain Bacteria; phylum Bacteroidota; class Bacteroidia; order Chitinophagales; family Chitinophagaceae; genus Phnomibacter. Next base: position 34,176 of record JAIUNV010000008.1, read on the forward strand.
CACCTACGTTGTCGGCAATAGTGGCGGGGTTGCGGGGGTCATCTTCAGGAATACCGGCTTCTACCTTACCTACGAGGTCAGCACCTACGTCGGCAGCCTTGGTATAAATACCGCCGCCCACACGGGCAAACAACGCAATCGATTCCGCTCCGAGAGAAAAACCAGTGAGCACCTCGATGGTTCTCAGCATCTCCGGACCGGTAACCGCAGCATCGGCGGGTACAAAAATCATTTTCAAAACAATAAACAGGGCACCCAGACCGAGCACTGCCAAACCGGCAACACCCAAGCCCATAACAGCACCACCTGTAAATGATACATTGAGGGCTTTGCTCAAACTTGTTTGTGCAGCTTGTGCTGTACGAACGTTGGCTTTGGTGGCAATACGCATACCAATGTAACCGGCTGTAGCACTAAACACGGCACCAATCACAAACGCAATGGCGATAGACCAGTGGCTGTTTTCGTTGCTCATGCTCATTACGCCGAGCAAAATGGCTACCAGCACCACGAAATAGCCCAGTATTTTCCATTCAGCCTTCAAAAACGCCATGGCGCCTTCGGCAATGTATTTACTGATTTCTTGCATCCGTGGGTTGCCAGCGTCTTGCTTGCTTACCCATTTAAACTTGAGGAACGTGTACAGCAGGCCGACAATACCCATGGCCGGTACAGCGTAGATCAAATTCTCCATAATAGTAGTTGGTTAATGATTCAATTTTTGAAAAGGTGGGCAAAGATAGGGGTTGCCCCCCAAGGTTACGCCGAAGCCCCGGGTTGGAGCAAGAGTATATTTGGCCAATGTCCGGTCTGGGCAGGCCTTTTACCTGAAAAAGCAACAAATACAACCAGCTTTTGATGAAAACTGGCGGGTAAATGAACGAAGCGGCATAGCGATTAGCAGTAGCGTTCGCTATAAATGCGCTGATGATGCCGCACATGCCCCACCATAATGAAGGCCAGGGCATTCACAGTAATTGGTTGTCCCGATGCCACGCCTTTGTTCAGCAGTTGTGCCGGTGTAATGGATTGAAACAGCGTAATGGTCAGCTGCCGCAATTGCAATAGTTCTTCTACCAAACTTGAAATGCTGCGATGGATAGCCGGTGCTTCATTGGCCCATGCATTTTCATCGAAGCCGGGCAGGGGTTGCTGCTCACCACGGGCAATGGCCAAGGCCCGGTAGGCAAATACCCGTTCTGTATCGGCCATGTGCTGCAACAGTTGGGCTACGGTCCATTTGCCAGGGGCATAGGCAAAGTCTTTTTTCGTTTCCGGAATCTGGCGCAGCCATTGCTCCATTTCTGCCAATGAACCTTTCAATGTGTCGAGAGCATCCGTTTCATGGGCGGCACAGTAGCTTACATAGGTTTGGTAAAAAGGGGCGTAGTCGCCGGTTACAGGTAGTGGCATGGCTATTGTTTTGAAGAGGTAACGGATTTGGAGTTATGCTTGCTCTCTATAAGTTGTGCGGCTAACTGCACGGCATTGTACGCATTCACCACACCGCCGGTTTTGCAGGCCTCCCGAAGGGTCATTTTTTCCTTTTTTTCGCCGCCGGGTTTTGGGTAAGGTCTGTCGCTATATCGGGTATCTACCGATTGCTCAATTACTTGTTTTATTTCTACCGCCGTAAGCTGCGGAAAATAACTCCGCAACATAGCGGCAATGCCACTCACCACCGGCGCCGCCATGCTGGTGCCCTGCAAAAATGCGTACTTGTTGCCTGTGGGTACGGTAGCATAAATTTTTACACCCGGTGCCATTACATCCACGGTTTGCCGGCCATAGTTGGTAAAGTCTGCAATGAGGCCGCCTTTGATGCTGTTGTCGCTGCTGGCACCAACCGTAATGAAGTTGGGAGCGATGGTTCCATTGTTTAAAAACGGTGTAGGGTATTGCGGAACCGTATCAAGAAAAGCTGCATCATTTCCCGCTGCATGCACCAGCAATACATTTTTACTGGCTGCATAGGCAATGGCTTCATCCACCCAATTTTTTTGCGGGCTAAGGCCCTTGCCAAAACTCATGTTGATAATGCTGGCACCTTGGTCTACCGCATAGCGAATGGCAAGGGCTACATCCTTATCGTGTTCATCGCCGTTGGGTACCGCCCGCAGCGGCAATATGCGTACGTTATCTGCTATGCCATCAATACCAAGTCCGTTATTTCTTACAGCAGCTATAATGCCGGCCACATGTGTGCCATGCATGGCCGTGCCTGCCATTACATCTGCATTGCCGTAGTTGCGGCTTTGCCAGTTGTTTTCATCATCGCCGGTTATTTGCAATCGGTAGTTGGTCGTTGGTTTTTCTCGCAGGTAAATGATGTCTTCTTTTTGCTGAATGAATTCCCGCATGCCTTCCATAAACTCCACATTGGTTTGCTCGGGCTCTACTTGCAAAAGGGTATAGATGCGCAGCAAATTCAGTTTGGCTTTTCTGGCTTCCGGGCTTTGTGGTATAAATGTTTCCAGTTCAATGGGCGTAAATTCATTTTTGCCCCACTGTGCTGCAATAATGGAATCGTATTGCAACATGGTGCGACTGGTGGCATTCAATATCTTGAGTATGAAGCGGTCTTCTTCGGTTACGGTTACTGCTTTTTGCACTTGCAACCACAAACGAAAATCTGCTTTTGCTTGTGGTGACAACAAGTTGCTGTCTATTTGCCGGTTGTCGAATTGCGGTGCCAATGCATGAAACAGACGTGCAGCTTCTGCGGCTTCTTTTTCTACATTTTCGCCGTTGCGGTTACCCAAAAAATTCCAGCCCAGTGCATCGTCGGGGTAGCCGTTGTTATCGTCGTCAATACCATTGGCGTTATTGTCTTTGGTATTGCGCCAGAGTATGGGTTTCAGGTCTTCATGCGTGGTGTCGATGCCGCTGTCTATCACCGCTACCACAATGGGCTGGCTCTTGCGGCCTTTGAGAAAATCGTAGGCTTTTTGCAGCGAAATGCCGTAATAACCGTCTTGTTCTTCATCAAGCAGGTGCCAGCCTTTTTGAATAGGTTGTTGGGCCATGGCCACTTGCGCCGTACTAAACACTGCTACGAAAAAGCAAACTATCCACCGTTGAAGCATACTACAAATTTGACAAGCAACGCCGCTTGCATCCTGTTAAAAATAGTGGGCAGCAATATAGGCGATATCTGCGGCCACATGAGAGATGGTCGTTTCCGATTATATAAAAAGTGCTGCCCGGAGACAGCACTTTGATGAGGGGGTATAGAAAAAATAGCTTATCCCAAATTGAATTGGATGCCTTGCGCCAGTGGCAACTTGTTGGTGTAGTTGATGGTGTTGGTTTGGCGTCGCATGTAATTTTTCCAGGCGTCGCTGCCACTTTCGCGGCCGCCACCGGTTTCTTTTTCGCCACCAAAAGCCCCGCCAATTTCTGCACCGCTGGTACCAATGTTCACATTGGCAATACCGCAGTCGCTGCCGGCAGCACTCAAAAACTGCTCGGCTTCCCGCAGGTTCAGCGTCATGATGGCGCTGCTCAAACCCTGCGGCACATTATTTTGCATGGCAATGGCTTCGTCAAGCGTATCATATTTCATGATGTACAAAATCGGCGCAAAAGTTTCTGTTTGTACAATGGGCATATCGGGCGTTACCTCAGCAATACAGGGCTTTACATAACAACCGCTTTCGTAGCCGGCGCCTTGCAGCACACCGCCTTCTACCAAAAACTTGCCACCCTGCTGTTTACAGGCTTCAATAGCATTCAGGTAGTTCTTCACGGCATCAGTATCAATCAACGGACCTACGTGGTTGTTGCTATCCAGCGGATCGCCAATGCTGAGTTGCGCATAGGCATTAGCCAGTTTTTTGCTGAATGTATCGTACACAGATTGATGAATGATAAGGCGACGGGTAGATGTACAACGCTGACCGGCCGTACCTACCGCACCAAACACACAACCAATCAGGCTCATATCCAGGTCGGCATCTTTGCTGATGATGATGGCATTGTTGCCACCCAGCTCCAACAGGCTACGGCCCATACGGCCGGCTACGGCTTTGCCTACTTCCTTGCCCATGCGGGTGCTGCCGGTTGCACTAATCAGCGGCAGGCGATGGTCGTTGCTCATCCATTCGCCCACTTCGCGGCCACCGTTTACAATACAACTTACGCCTTCGGGTACGCCGTTTTTAGCAAATACATCTTGTACAATCAGCTGACAAGCTACTGAGCACAGCGGCGCTTTTTCAGAAGCCTTCCAAATGCAGGTATCGCCGCAAACCCAAGCCAGCATGCTGTTCCAGCTCCATACGGCTACCGGAAAGTTGAAGGCACTGATGATGCCTACTACACCCAGCGGATGCCACTGCTCGTACATGCGGTGGCCGGGGCGTTCGCTATGCATGCTCAGGCCATACAACTGGCGGCTGAGGCCAACGGCAAAATCGCAGATGTCAATCATTTCCTGCACTTCACCCAGGCCTTCCTGCAGGCTTTTGCCCATTTCATAACTCACCAGTTTGCCCAGTGCGTCTTTGTGCTGGCGGAGGGCTTCACCAATTTGGCGTACCACTTCGCCACGGCGGGGTGCGGGCCACTGGCGCCATGCTACAAAGGCTTCTTGTGCCTTTGCCACAACGGCTTCGTAGCCGGCTTTATCTGTGGCCGTTACCTGGCCAATGAGGCTGGCATCAACGGGAGAGTAAGATTGAAGTTGGCTGCCAGTACTGCTGAGCCATTGGGCACCGGTAGAAGTGCCGGCATTGGTGGCCTCCAAACGGAGGGCCTGCAAAAAATCTTTCATGTTGTAAGCTGTCTTGTTAAGCAATCGATAGCCCCGCTCGATTGCGGCGGGAGCGGCGCAAAGGTCGGATTTTATCCGCAGGAAAAAGTCCGGAAGTCGGGAGACCGAAAGTCCGGAGTCCGGAGACCGGAACCGAGAGTTTTCTCCCCTCTTTGGAGGGTTCCCTTTAGGACGGGGTGGGTTTCTTCGCTCAAGTTGGTCACCTGATTAAGAAGGAACAACTAGCAAATGACGCCTTATTATTAACTTGCTAAGTCTAACTGCAATTACCTTCGAATGTCAATGTGGAAACAAAATTTGTCAGCAATTATTTTTCTCATTACTTGTATGAACCTAATATCAGATAGAATTTGTGGACAAAATGATGCCAGAGTAAACAAGCAAAAACTTGTTGAATTAATTGACTCCGGCTTTGTTGCTAAAAAGGAGAAATTGATATATCGTCATGGATATTCTGATCCTAATTTGGACTTATATATTTTAAAGGATAAGTCTAATTTACTTTTTTCTAAGGTACTTAATGAAGGCTTCTTCGTAGATTTTGATACAAATAGTAAATCATTTTTAAGGTTTATTGATATCAACGTTCCTCTAAATGAAGCGATAGCAGATTTTCTTCATTTAAATGAGTGCATCAATAAGTATGAAAATTCATTTAAAGCTTTTTTTAATAGTGAGAAGATTTCCTTTCTTAATGGGGACAGCACACTTCTAAAGCTTCTTTCAGAAAGAGCGGCAGATGTTAGAAAAAACTCTGCACTACGCCTCCCATTATTTGTTTATATCGGCGAAAAAATTCGGTCGTTGAATAACTGGCAATGGGAAGTTGATTTTGGTTTGAATATTGCTCATACAGTCTTTGTAAGGAAAAGTGATGGTGAAATTTTCAATCCAAAGAGGCTGGTAGATGGATATTTTTCAGAAGGGGTTGATGACGTTTGTTTTTTGATAAACTTTTACTTGAATGTCAGTGGAAATGTGAAATAGGCGACATATCTCGCCTTAACAACTGGATTAGTAGTCATTGTCGAAATAGTAACCATTAACTCACAGGCCGGGAGGCCTGCGAGAGCACAGTTGTATTAACGGTTCCATTTCACCCCACCCATCAGCCAGCGGCGGGGCATCACAGCGCCCAGCAGGTCGCTGTAGCTCACATCGCCTACATTATCTGCCTGCACAAATACACTCAGGTGACTGCTGATGCGGCCATCAATTCGAACATTGGTAAGCCAGTAGTTGGGGGTAATGCTGGCATTGATGGCATTGGCTTTTTGTTCGCGGCGTTGCTTGTACAAACCATTCACCGCAATGGTGATGCGGTGGTATTGATACACGATGCCATAGTTGAACAAGAAACGTGCATGAGAGCTGATATAGAAACCAGGGGTAGCGCCATTGCTGTTGCTGTTGAGCCACACCAATCCGGCATTGCCCTGCAGCCAATGCTGCGGCTTCCATTGTTTGCGGTAGGTAATGTCTGTTTCAAAACCATTCGTTTGCACACTGGCAATGTTTTTAGCCAAGGCATAGGTACCCGTCGGTACAAGGTTTACCTGACGGGGCATTTGCGCATATGGTGTAGTTACAAAATCTATCAGGTTGCGTTGTTCGCGGCTAAACCATCCCGCTGCAATTTTGATGGATTCGGCCAGCCATACATCGGCGCCGGCTTCGTAGCTCCAAGATGTTTCTGGTTCCAGATCGGGATTGCCAATGCTGCCGCTGGCAACGAGTGTCCGGTTGTAATTGTTGAAGCGTTCGGTAAAGTCAGCATCACGTATGGTTCGTCCAACACTCCCCCGCAATTGATAAAAACTACGTTTGTAGGAGAGATTCAATTGGGGCAATAATTCTACGCCACTGCGTTGGTGAATGTCCAGTCGCAGTGCTGGTTCTGCCTGAATGTATTGACCTATTTGCTGATGCAAAACAGCGAATACACCTGTTTGCGAAACGCTGTGATTACCGCGGTCGTTACTCTTGATTTGCTTTTGCACAAATTGAAGTCCGGTAGTAATGCTGCTCTTTGCAGATAACTCAATATCGGCCACACTCAACGCTTGCCAAACCGATGAATTGTTTTGATTGGGTGTACTGCGTTTGTTGAAGCTGTATCGGTCGTCGGTGGTTTTGTAACCAGCATCCAGCCGCCATTTCAGGTGCTTTCCGGTATAGCCGGTTTGCACATGATTCCATTGTGTAATCACCCGTTCACGGGCGGTGTCGCTGGCAAACGTGGTGTAAAAATTTTGCGCTGCAAAGTCGCGGTAATCGTACGCTACTCTTGCAGCGGTGTACCATTTTTCATTCCACTGGTGGCGGTACGATGCAGAGATGGTGCTGGCATCTAAAAAGCCTTTGGTGCCCCGCTGTTGCTGACCTGTGGCATGGTTGCTTTGTATGCCTGCACTTACAATACCTTTTTTCGTAGTAAATGTGCCGCCTACACTGGCATTGAATAATCCATATTCACCCATGGCTATTTGTGCAGTGGTTCGTTGCTTACGTTGGTTGGCAAAGCTTTTTGTAATGATGTGAATGACACCACCCACAGCTTCTGTACCATAGAGGGCAGATGAGGCGCCTTTCAATACTTCGATGCGGTCTATTTCCGAAGGGGCAATGGGAATGTAGCTGCTGAAATGCCCGGTCAGCGGGTCGTTCAACCGGATGCCATCGAGAATCACCAGCACTTGCTGAAAGGTGCCGCCCCGAATGACCAAATCGCTTTGGCTGCCCATGGGTCCTCGGGCCTGCATTTCTACACCCGGTATGTAGCGCAGCAATTCATCAATGGAGTGTACGGGTAGTTGGTAAAATTGCTCACCGCGGAGTACCACAATATTGCGACCAGTTTTGGAGGCTTGCAAAGGCGTGATGCTTGCGGTAACCGTCACGGGGTCGAGGCCTGTGCCTGTACTGTCTTGTGCCATTAACGATTGTGTTAGCATAGCGCTAACAATAAGCAGTGCGGAAATACGCATGTATCTGTCTTTGGTTGGGCGGCAAATATAGGTGGCCTGTAAAAAGCCGGTTTGTCGAAGGCGGGAACAATCCAGCTACTTTCCTTGTTTATAGCCCGTAAAACTTTTTTAAGCGATACCAACCATTAGTTTTGCTGCTGTCTAATCCATCCATCATGAAGAAACTTGTTGCTACAGGCATCCTGGTCATTTTGTGTACTGCAGCTTTTTTGCAAACCGGCAAACCTGCCAATTATGAAGCGGGCAAAAAAGTGTACACGCAGGTATGCATGTCGTGCCACATGGCCGATGGCAAAGGCATCAGTGGCATGAATCCGCCACTGATAAAAACCGAATGGGTGTTGGGCGATAAAAAACGCCTCATAAATATTGTGCTCAAAGGCATTGAAGAACCACTGACCGTTGATGGTGAAGAATACGTGATACCCATGCCTGCTCAACCACAATTGACCAATCAGCAAATTGCAGATGTGCTCACGTACATCCGTAATAGTTTTGGCAATAAAGCATCAGTGGTAACTGTGGCGGAGGTGAAGAAGGTGAGGGGGGAAACCCCCAACCCGATAGCAATCGGGACACTAAAGGGGGCTTTGAATTACCTATTTGTTTTTTGTGGGCGATGAAAAATCAGACATCGTACATCAGACATCAGAAATCATCAGTACGATTCTGCTTCACTCGGAAAATCTTTTGCTTTTACATCGGACACGTATTGCTGCACAGCACCTGTGATTTGTTCGTGCAGGTTGAGGTACTGCCGTAAAAAGCGGGGCTTAAATTCCGTATTGATGCCGAGCATATCATGCATTACCAGCACTTGACCATCGCAGTTCACACCAGCGCCAATGCCAATGGTAGGAATGTGTAAACTTTCCGATACTTCTTTAGCAAGGCTGGCAGGAATTTTTTCGAGCACAATGGCAAAGCAACCTGCTTCTTGCAGCGTTAATGCATCTTCCCGTAGTTTTTGTGCTTCAGCTTCTTCTTTGGCCCGTACCGTATAAGTGCCAAATTTGTAAATGCTTTGTGGTGTCAATCCCAAGTGACCCATCACCGGTATGCCGGCATCCACCACTTTTTTTATGCTATCTAATACCTCACGACCTCCTTCCAGTTTCAGGCTGTGACCACCTGTTTCTTTCATAATTCGAATGGCAGAAGCTACGGCAATATCGCTGTTGCTTTGGTAGGTGCCAAAGGGCATATCAATCACCACCAAACAACGTTGCACACCACGCACTACACTTTGTGCATGGTATATCATTTGATCGAGTGTAAGTGGTAATGTGGTTTCATGTCCGGCCATTACATTGCTGGCACTGTCGCCCACCAAAATCACATCAATACCGGCTTGGTCAAACAACCGGGCAAACGAAAAATCGTAGGCCGTTATCATGGCAATTTTGCTGCCATCGGTTTTCATTTTCAGCAAGGTATTGGTCGTTACTTTTTTTACTGCAGAATAGGTGCTCATAAAAATATTTTTGGGGCAAGAAGAACAATTGCCATAGGTGAAAAAACAGTACAAGCAAGTTTTGTATTGTTCATCTAAGCTACTTTAACCATTCGATATCAAAGTTGTTTTTCAGCGTCGGATAGCTGCATGTACAGGTGTTGAATCAAGCCGTCGGCCAATCCAATTTTGGGTACATAAATAAGATCGGCATCTGCCCATCGCATGGCATTGATGTAAATTTGCAGGGCGGGCAAAATTACATCGGCACGGTCTTCCCGCAGGTTGTAATGCAGCATTCTTTCTTCTAAGGAAAAACTGCTGAACTCTTTGTAATAATCCCGCAAGGTTTCCAGCGATAGCGGCTTTCCATCTTTCTTTTTCGACATGGAAAAAACTTTGTTGATATTGCCGCCACTGCCAATGGCAACCATATTGCTCAGCCCTTTTACATTTCGCTTGATGGTATCTTTCATCACATCCCACTGGTATTCGGCTATCATGCCTTTGAGTAAGCGGATGGTGCCAATATTGAAGGATTGTTTGAAGACCAGTTTGCCTTTGGAAAAGCAGGTTGTTTCGGTGCTACCGCCGCCTACATCAATGTACAGGTAGTTGTGGTCGGTGTCCATGTTTTCGGCAATGTGGTTTTCGTAAATCATGGCGGCTTCATCCGAGCCGCTGATTACTTCAATATCAATGCCGGTTTCCATTTTTATTTTGCGCAGAATGTCGGGGGCATTGCTGGCATCACGCATGGCGCTGGTGGCGCAGGCTTTCATGTGTTTTACATCGTAGGCATTCATGAGGTGTTTGTAAGCCTTCATGGTTTGCAAAATCATGCCCGTTCTGTGCGGTGAAATTTTTCCTTCTGCAAATACATCCATACCCAGCCGGAGGGGTACCCGCACCAGATTTATTTTACTGAAAACAGGCTTGCCTTTTTCATCGTGCAGCACATCTGAAATGAGCAGACGGGCTGCGTTGCTACCAATATCTATTGCTGCCAAACGCATGCCCAAATAAAGGCTATTTTATCCATTTGAAGGGGAGCTCACGGAGCTGAGTTTTTCGCACAGATTGCACAGCGTTTTTTATTTTCTGCGAAAATCCGTTTTCATCTGCGTTAATCCGAGTCCAATCTAAACCGCATACCATTATGACAACCTGCTCACTTTATCGCTTTCATCAAAACGGGGATGAGCAGGGGATGCCAGTTTTTTGGCAGCGAGGTATTTGTACACTTCAATCTGCGATTTGATTTTGCGTTGACCTTTGGTGGGCACGTATTCGTTTTTCAGTTTGCCTTCCAGTTTGCGGGCCTTCACGTTATCGCTGAGCTGAATGTCCAATATGTCGAGCAGTTCTTGCTTGATGTCGGGGTCGGTGATGGGTACGGCAGCTTCCACCCGATGGTCGAGGTTGCGGACCATAAAATCGGCAGAAGAAATGTACAGCTGCGGTTTGCCATTGTTGTGAAAAGCCAGTACCCGTGCATGTTCCAGGTATTCATCTACAATGCTGATGCACACCGGTTTGATGGCTGGCTTGGGCTTCAGGTCATCAAATACAGCACAGAAAATACCCCGCACAATTAAGCGGACAGCTACACCTGCTTGCGCTGCTTTGTACAAATGTTCAATGAGCAATTGATCACTCAGCGAATTGATTTTGATGGTAATGGCTGCAGGCTTGCCGGCTTTGGCGTTGGCGATCTCTTTGTTGATGCAGGCCTGTATGTTTTTGCGCATGCCCGTGGGGCAAACCCACAGCGTTTTGCAAGCCCGCAATGGCGCCATGCCAGCTGTTGGTTTTTCTAAATAATTGAACAACCGGTTGGCATCAGCCATGATGAGGCGATTGCTGGTGAGAAGGCAATGATCACCATAAATGCGGGCTGTTTTTTCGTTGAGATTGCCCGTGCTAATGAAGCCATAATGCATGAGGCGGTTGCCCGATTTGCGGGTGATCACACAAGCTTTGGCATGCACTTTCATGTTGGGTACACCCGTTAACACTTTCACGCCTTCCTGCTCCAATACTTCCTTCCAGTAGAGGTTGGCCTCTTCATCAAAACGGGCTTTCAATTCCAGCACCACCGTTACTTTTTTGCCATTGCGTACCGCATTGATGAGGGCATTGATAATTTTGCTATTGCTAGCCAAACGGTATGCTGTGAGCTTTATGCTTTGCACGTCGGCATCCATGGCAGCTTCCCGCAGCAGGTGTATGAGTGAGGTAAATGAATGATATGGAAAAGAGAGCAACACATCTTGCTGCTTCAATACATCAAACATTTTTTTGCCATCATCCAATGCCGGGTGTATGAAAGATGGCTTACGTGGATTGCGGGTGTTGAACACATCCGGAAAATCCATGAAGTGACGAAAGTTGTGGATGCGGCCACCGGGAATCAGGTTGTCTTTGCGGCTCAGATTGAGGCGGCGCATGAGGTATTCGAGCAAGCCGGCATCCATGTCTTTGTCGTACACAAAACGTACGGGCTTGCCTTCGCGGCGCCGCTTGATGCCCTTCTCAATTTTTTGCGCAATATCGGTGCTGATATCGTTGTCGATGTCGAGCTCAGCATCTTTGGTTACTTTAAAAAGATGGGCATTAAAACTGTCGAAATCGAAGTAGGCAAAAATGTGTTTGAGGTTATACCTAATTACATCTTCCAACAGCATAATGTGTTGCTCACCTGCTTTGGAAGGCAACAACACAAAACGGCCGTTTGCTTTGGCCGGTATTTCTATCAGTGCATATTTCTGTTGGTACGACTTGCTTTTTTTGCGCATTACCACCCCGAGGTAAATAGACTTATCCCGCAGGTAAGGCATCTTCGGAATGTCTTCTATCATCAGCGGAATGAGGTTGGGGCTCACTTCATCATCGTAGTATTTTTCTACAAAAAGCTCTTGCTCTTTGCTCAGTTGTTTTTCGTTGATGAAATGAATTTTTTGCTTGCGGAGTTCGCCCAAAATATTCTCCCAAATACGGGCAAATTCATGCTGTTGTTGCAGCACCACTTTGTGTATTTCTTCCAGTATGTGATCTGGCGATTTTTCGAGGTGCATGGCGGCTTTTACGCCTTTCTTCATCACCAGTTGCATACGCTTTAGCGTAGCTACCCGTACCCGGAAAAATTCATCCTGATTATTGGAGTGAATGCCTAAAAAACGAATGCGTTCTTTGAGGGGTACAGTAGGATCGTTGGCCTCCTGCAATACCCGGGCGTTAAAACTCAGCCAGCTAATATCTCTCGGAATAATGGAACGTTTCTTCTCAGCCATACAAATGCATCTTCTACAGTCGTTTCAAATGTAGCGAAGGCCGCAAATGGGCAATGTTAAGTTTCTGAAAGTAAATGACTAGGCAGGTTGCTGCATGCGTTGGATTAGCCCCGTGGTGGATATGCCATCGATGAGTGGATTGATGACCACCCGGCCACCATTGGCCAGTACTTCTTTGGCACCGGCAATTTGCTCCACAGTATAGTCGCCGCCTTTTACCAGCACATCGGGCAGCAGGGTTGTAATCACATGTAATGGGGTGTCTTCTTCAAAAATGACTACGGCATCTACCATTACCAAACTCGCCAATACCAATGCACGGGCCTGCTCATTGTTGAGCGGTCGGGTAGGGCCTTTCAGTCTTTTTACAGAAGCATCGCTGTTCACCGCTACAATTAATCTTTTGCCTTCGGCTGCAGCCTGGCTCAGCGAAAAAATATGGCCTTCGTGCAGCAGGTCAAATACGCCATTGGTGAAGCTGATGGTATCGCCTTTTACCCGCCAGGCAGCTACCATTTTGGCCAGCGTGGGCAGGTCGAAAATTTTGGATGGGATGGCGTCGGCTTTGCGCATTATTCTTTGTTGCGGTTTACAATCGGCATTACAATAAGGGCAAACAAACCACTCACCAACGTGATGGCCGTTTGGGCAGCCCAGTTGAGGCGGCCAAAAGCCAAACCTACCACATTGGGTATGTCAAAACGCACCAGTGTTTTTTCTACCATGAACTCGTAGGCACCGATGCCGCCGGGTGTGGCTATTAAACCAATGCTGCCAAAAATGAGCACACTCAAAGCGGCAGGAAAGCCCAAATGTTCTACCGGCGGGAAGGCCATGAAACCTATCCAGATGCCAAATAAATACAGGCTCCAGATGAATACAGAATGGAAAATGAAGAGGGGCAGATTTTCCACTTTGCGAATGGATTTAAATCCTTCCCACACTCCACGGGCAATGCGTTTGATGTTTTGCACCAGCTTGCTGTCGGCTTTTTTTACAAACAAATAACGCAGGCCAATAATCAGCACCAGCAAAATGCCAAGTATTACAAACAGTTTTGTGTAGGAAGTAGCCCCTTCTTTATTGCGAACCATATCAGCAAAGGCATCAAATGCAAAACCCCCAATGCGATCGAACTGAATGGCCACCATAATGATAGCCACAATGCCCATGCTAATCATGTCGACGGCTCTCTCTACGAGTATAGTGCCTACCAGTTTATCTGGTGCAACTTTTTCATATTTCGCCAGCACGGTACACTTCATTACTTCGCCCAGGCGGGGCATCAGCATATTAAAAAAATAACCGAGCAATACGGCAAAGTAGGTATTGATTTTAGATGGTGTGTAGCCCAATGGTTTCATGAGCATCATCCAGCGCAGGGCACGGCTGTAGTGCGATAAAAGCAGGGCACCCAATACCGGAATAAGGTACTCGTAGCGGGCCAGCGACCAGGCAGACTTGAGATACTCCAGCTGTTGCGGTGGCAGGCGGGTGCTATTGTACCAAATGAGGCCAAGACCGAGGCCCAATACAATTACATATTGAATAACCGCCTTATAGTTAATCTTACGCATGGGCGCTAATTTACAAGAGTGAAACGGGTTGGGTGGGGCGGGTTTATTCGATGCCTGTGTGTAAACTCAGGCAGACAGTTGATTGCCTTCTAACGGAAAAACGACTTTCGGCTGAAACGATTTTGCTGCTTCAAATTCCATTTGTGCATAGCTCATAATAATAATAATGTCGCCGGGCTGCACCAGTCGGGCCGCAGCGCCGTTCATGCTAATGATGCCTGAGCCACGCTTGCCTTTAATGACGTAAGTATCGAGGCGGTTACCATTGTTTACATCTACAATGGTAATTTTTTCATGGGCTATCAGGTTGGCAGCATCCATCAGGTCTTCGTCGATGGTGCAGCTGCCTACATAATGCAGGTTGGCTTCTGTAACCACCGCCCGGTGAATTTTCGATTTCAGCACTTCAGTCATCATCATCATCGTTGCAGCAAATAAGGGGGCAAAATAAGGGAGAAATCAGTACTCACATTGTTAACGCATTATGGCTGTGCCACGGGCAGGTTGTCGATAAGGCGAACGGCCCCCAAAAATGCGGCGGCAATAGCCAGCATGGGTTCTGTAGCCGGCTCGCTTACCGGCAGCAGTGTGTCTGCATGTACCAGGCTGATGTAATCTATTTTATGAAAGCCTGCAGCCAATAGTTGGCTGGCCGCTTTTGCTTCCAGTTCTGCTATGGGTAAATGCCTGGCATTGGTTGCCATTTGTTGTAGCGCCAGGTACATGGCTACTGCAGCCATTCTTTCTGCCGGGCTGAGGCGGCGGTTGCGGCTGCTCATGGCCAGCCCGTCGGACTCTCTTTTGGTAGGTACCCGCAGCATTTGTACCGACAGTTGCAGGTAATCGATCATAGCCTGCACCACCATGCATTGCTGGTAATCTTTTTGGCCCATCACCAACAGGCCGGGCTGCACTTGCTGCAGCAGCCTGCTTACCACCTGGCATACCCCTTGAAAATGCCCTGGCCTGAATTTTCCTTCCAGTACATTTTCCAGTGGCCCCAGCGGGTACTGCTCCAAATTAGCTGTACCTGCTGGATACATTTCGGCTACTGATGGCAGGTATAGAATATCGGTACCCGCAGCTTCCAGCAGTTGTATGTCTTGCTCTATACTTACAGGATAGTGTACAAAATCGGCGGCATCATTAAACTGTGTGGGGTTCACAAAAATGCTGACCACTACCAGCCGGGCTTGCTGCCGTGCGGCATGTACCAGTTGCAAATGGCCATCATGCAAGGCACCCATGGTGGGCACAAAAGCGGTTTGTACATGATAGGGCTGCTGCATGGCCATGGCCTTTTGCAAAGCGCTGTTGGTACGTACTATTAACATGGATGTGGAATGATTTGGCGGAGCTTCGGCTTTGTCAACCTGTCTGAAACACTATTTTCAGTACCTTTGCCCACCTTTTGAAAGGAAAAAACTGTGGTTGAATGAGCACAAAGAAAAGAATTTTATTCATCGCCAACGAGATGTCGCCCTACCTGGAGCTGACGGAATTTGCGGAGACAATGAATCGCCTGGCGATATTGTCGAACAATAATAATCTGGAGGTTAGATGCATCATGCCCCGGTTTGGCACCATCAACGAAAGGCGCCACCGCTTGCACGAAGTGGTAAGGTTGAGTGGCATCAATGTGAGTGTGGACGATGATGATTTTCCTTTACAAATTAAGGTAGCCAGCCTGCCTAATGCCCGCTTGCAGGTATATTTCCTCGACAATGAAGACCTTTTCAAACGCAAGTTTGTGTTTCATGACGAGGAAGAAAAGTGGTTTGAAGACAACAACCTCCGCACCGTATTTTTTTGCAAAGGTGCCCTTGAAACAGTGAAGAAATTTGGCTGGCCTCCGGATGTGATCCATTGCAGCGGCTGGATGACCGGATTGATTCCCCTGTATTTGAAAACGGTATATAAAAAAGAACCAGTATTTGCTCACAGCAAGTGTGTGTACACTGTTGGCCCGGAAACATTTACCGACAACCTGGGCGAAAACTTTGTAAAAGTGGCTCAGATAAGTGATGTACTCAAGGAAAAAGACCTGGCAGCCTTTGCCGATGGCTCTAACCTGGCTATGATACGGGGTGGCGCTACCTGGGCCGATGCCATCACATTTGGCGAACCCGATGAGCAGATGCATCCTTCTATCATCAAAGATTTTGGTAAGGTAAAAGGCAAGAAAGTATTGCGCCACATGGGGCGCGACGCTGATTTAACAGACTATTTGAACCTCTATAACGACCTTGCCGACAACTGATTTTTTGGCATTTCCTCCATTCAATAAAAGACTGACCTGGTGAATAGATTTCTGAAGCCCGGAGCTTCCGCCTTGCTCCTTGTACTGTTAGCAGCAGCCTGTACCAAAATTGAAAACACCACCTTGGGTAGCGATCTTATCCCTTCCGTGGATAATATCAACACCTTTGATACTGTACTGGAAGTGAATGCCTTCAATGTCATTCCGCCAGATTCTACCCGCATGTTCATTAGCGAAGCACATGTGGCTGGCGCCATTGACAATGACCCGCTGTTTGGTAGCTCACGGTCGACGCTTTTTTTTGAATTGAAGCCCAACCTCTTTCCCTACACCATTTCTTTGGATAGCATTACCGCCTTCGACTCAGCTGTGTTGGTGCTGGACTATGCCGGCTATTACGGCGATAGTGTAAGCCCCGTAAGGTTGAGGTTGTACGAGGCCGACAGAAAAATGTATGCTGACAGCAACGTTCGCCCTAATTATACTTTACAACCCGATTTGGCTGCCAATACCAGCCGTTTTTGGGGTGAAAAAACAATGATGCCCCGTCAGTTTCGGGATACGATAGAAATTAAGCGTGGCGATTCGTTGTACAAAAAGGTAAACCGTCAGCTGCGTATACCACTAAACCGTTCATTAGCCGAAGCGCTGTTTCGTCAGGATTCTTCCGGAACGGGAGCTTTTAAAAGCGATAGTTTATTTAAAGAATACTTCAAGGGCTTTGCGCTGCAATGCGAAGGACCGGCCAATGCCTTGTTGTATTTTCAATTGAACGGTGCTAACACAGGTATAGAGTTTTACTACAGAGCCAAGGTATTGTCCACAGGAAGAATAGATACTACTTCCACCCGCATGCCGTTTTCTTCTTTGTGCGGCCACGCTATGAAGTTTGACCGCAACAGAAGCGGAGCCGAAATCATGAGTTTCATGAATCCGGATCCCAACAAAGGCAGTACACAGCTGTACATCCAAAACGCTCCGGGCACCGAGGTGAAAATTAAAATCCCCGGTTTGCAAAGCCTCACGAACCGCATTATTCACCGGGCAGAGCTCAGGGTTACGGAAATGAGTCCCAACGGATCAACCCCATATTCGCAGCTGCTGCCGCCAACATTACTGTATCTTGATGTGGCTGATACTGGTAATATTTACAAGGGCATACCTTATGATATGGCGCCACTCACCAACTATTTCTGCTTCCCAAGCTCGGGCATCGAGTACTTCTATTTTGGCGGCCCAAGCCGACTGGAAATGGTGAATGGTGAACCGCTTGCCCGGTATTACATGAACATGACCCGTTACATTCAGGGTGTAGTTACCCGAAAAGAACCTGTGTATGAGTTCCGGTTGTCATCTCCTTACTACCTGTGGTACCAAAATTGCAACAGCAACAATTTTTCTTATCCTTCCAATGTGTTCCGACTGGTAACATCCGGCAATCAGATAGCCAACCTCCCCGGTAATGGTCGTATCAGACTGGCCGGTAGCAACCATCCCGATCCCAATAAGAAAATGCAATTGCGCATCATTTATTCCAAACTCTAATACATAAAGAGCCTGCGCCTATATTTGCGGGCGAAAAAAACAATTTTATGCCATACCTATTCACTTCTGAAAGCGTAAGCGAAGGCCATCCCGACAAAGTAGCCGACCAAATTTCAGATGCACTCATCGACAATTTTCTGGCCATCGACCCTAATAGCAAAGTGGCTTGCGAAACATTGGTAACTACAGGTCAGGTAGTATTGGCCGGCGAAGTAAAAAGCAAGGCTTATCTCGATGTACAAGACATTGCCCGTGATGTAATTCGCAAAATTGGATATACCAAAAGCGAGTACATGTTCGAAGCCAATAGCTGCGGTATTCTCTCTGCTATTCACGAACAATCTTCTGACATCAACCAGGGTGTTGATCGCAAAAAGAAAGAAGAACAAGGCGCCGGCGACCAGGGCATGATGTTTGGCTACGCCAGCAATGAAACAGATGACTACATGCCTTTGGCTCTCGATCTGGCGCATAAAATTTTGATTGAACTGGCTGCATTGCGTCGCGAAAACAAGCAAATCAAATACCTGCGTCCTGACGCTAAAAGCCAGGTAACACTTGAATACGACGATAACAACAAACCAGTTCGTATCGATGCTATTGTAGTTTCTACCCAGCACGATGATTTTGATACAGAAGCTAAAATGCTGGAAAAAATTAAGAAGGACATTGTAAGCATCCTCATTCCAAGAGTGAAGGCGAAGTACAAAAAATACGCCAGCCTGTTCAACGATAAAATCAAGTATCACATTAACCCCACCGGCAAGTTTGTAATTGGTGGCCCCCATGGCGATACCGGTTTGACTGGCCGTAAAATTATTGTAGATACTTATGGTGGTAAAGGTGCACACGGTGGTGGTGCCTTCAGCGGCAAAGACCCCAGCAAGGTAGACCGTAGCGCTGCTTACGCTACCCGCCATATTGCCAAAAACCTGGTAGCCGCCGGCGTTTGCGACGAAGTACTGGTACAGGTTTCTTACGCTATTGGTGTGGCTCAGCCCACATCTATCAACGTGAATACTTACGGTACTGCTAAGGTGAAACTCAGCGATGGTGAAATTGCTAAGATTGTAGAAGGCCTGTTCGACATGCGTCCTTACTTCATTGAGCAGCGCCTCAAATTGCGCAATCCCATCTATAGCGAAACTGCTGCATACGGACACATGGGCCGCAAAAACGAAATCGTTGAGAAAACTTTCAAAGGAACAGACGGTAAAACGTTCAAAAAGAAAGTAGAACTCTTTACCTGGGAAAAACTCGACTACGTACCCAAGGTGAAGAAAGCATTCAAATTGAAATAAGCATTGAACGCTATAAACCAAAGCCCTGGCCAAAAGCCGGGGCTTTGTTGTCCGCACCATTATCCTTCGTACATTTCTTTATTAAATCAAATGGCTATACCTCACATGAAACGCATGGGGAGTCCAACATTTCGCATCGCCGGCTTTCCGGCACTCATCATGCTTATTGTGATGGCCATACAAGGTGCTGCGCTGAAAACAGCTACCACACCCATGGGTATTCTTGACCTTGAATTTGCCGGCACGGTAGCCAGGGTGGATGAAATATTGCAGGCATGGCAATACCTCAACAATACAGCCCTTTGGAATAACCTGATTGACTACGGTTTTCTTACTGCTTACAGTTTCTTTTTTGCCAAAGGCATACAATTCTTATTGAACCAATGGCCAATCGAACGCTTGCAAAAACTAAGCGGAATTTTGCTCTTGCTGCCCTGGGTGCCGGGCATACTCGATGCTATCGAAAATGCTTTTATGCTGGGCTGGCTGCTCAACTTTGTGCCAGCATACTCTCCGGCATTGGTGTATTGGATGGTATGTGTGAAATTTGCACTGGCTGCATTGTTGTTCATTATTTGTTTTCCGGCATGGCTGTACAATTTTTACCTGCTGATGCGGCCTAAATCATAACTATGTTCATCAAGAAAAAAAACATCATTGCGGGTAGAAATCCGGTGATAGAAGCCCTGCAGCAAGGCAGTGGCGTCGATAAAATTCTGTTGTTTAAAAACGCTTCCGGCGATAATGTGGCGCAGATAAAAGAACTGGCCAAACAGTGCAATGTGCCCATTCAATATGTACCCATTGAAAAGCTCAATCAACTGACCAATGTGCAGCATCAGGGTGTGATTGCTTTTCGTGCTTCTGTGCAATACCTCGACTTGCAACAGGTGATTGATTTTGTAACGGAACAAGGCGAAGCACCTTTGTTTTTCATCCTCGATGGCGTGACCGATGTAAGAAACATTGGTGCCATTGCACGGTCGGCTGTTTGCTGTGGGGTGCATGCACTCATCATACCCGACAAAGGCGTAGCCGCTTTGGGTGAGGATGCCATGAAATCGAGTGCCGGCGCATTGGAGCAACTGCACATTTGCCGGGTCAATAGTTTGATGAAAGCCGTGGACACCTTGCACCTCAACGGCATCAAAGTTTTTTCCAGTGAAATGACTGCAAGCACTATGTTACATGAACTCAACCTCACCGAGCCTTGCGCTGTGGTAATGGGTAGCGAAGACAAAGGCGTGTTTGGCGGTTTGCAAAAGCAAAGCGATGCGGTATTCAAAATTCCGATGGCTGGTACATTCGAATCACTCAATGTATCTGTTGCAGCTGGTATGATAATGTATGAAGCAATGAAACAACGATTGTTTGCATGACCGATAAAGTGTACATCACCGAATGCCCGAGAGATGCCATGCAGGGATGGCCGCATTTTATAGCTACTGAAAGCAAAGTGCGTTACATTCAGCAACTGCTGCAGGTAGGTTTTGATACACTCGATTGTGTGAGTTTCGTGTCACCCAAAGCCATACCACAAATGGCCGACAGTCACGACGTGATGCGGCAGCTTGATAAAGGCAACAGCCATACAAAGCTTCTCGCCATTGTGCTCAATGAACGTGGCGCTGCCGATGCCTTGCAATATGATGCCATTGATGTGTTGGGATTTCCCTTTAGTATTTCTGCTAGCTTTCAGCAGCGCAATGGCAACAGCAGCATTGACGAAAACTGGGAGCGACTGCAACGCATTCAGGAGTTGACAATAGCAAAGCATCAATCGTTATTGGTGTACATCAGCATGGGTTTTGGCAATCCCTATGGAGATGCTTACAATCCGGAAATTGTGCAAGAGTGGATTAGCCGCATAAAAACAATCGGCATTCAACAGATTGCACTGGCGGATACTGTTGGCGTAGCTGATGGCGCATTGGTACAAACGGTCACTGCTGCTACAATCGAAGCTTTTCCTGACATGCAAATAGGCGTACACTTGCACAGCAGTACGCACAACATGCAGCCCAAATTGGAGGCTGCGTGGCAAGCTGGTTGTCGTCGTTTTGATGGAGCACTAAAAGGGTTTGGCGGTTGCCCCATGGCCAACGATGATTTGGTGGGCAACATGCCTACAGAAGCCATCGTGGCATTTGCACAACAGCATTCTCGTTATCCTATCGATGAAGAGGTCCTGCAAGAAGCCCTGGCCATGTCAGCATCCATTTTTGTATAAAGGTCAAACGTCACGTACATGGATTTCAGATTGGAACTGTCCGTAAAGCCGTTGCCGCAGCGCATCAACATCCGGCAGAAAGTGGCGCTGGTGGGCAGTTGCTTTACCGACCACATGGGCAGTCGTTTGCGCAGTATGAAAATGCCAGTGCTCGAAAATCCGAATGGCATTTTGTTCAACCCGGTAAGCATACAGCAAGCAGTACAATCATGGATCGAGCAGCGGACATATACGGCAGATGATTTATTTTTTGCCAATGATTGCTGGACGTCGTGGGATTTTCATGGGCAATTTTCACATCCCAATCAAAAACAATGCCTGCAAGGCATCAACGCATCCATTGAGCAGGCACATCAATTTTTACAACAAGCTGATTGGCTCATTTTGACACTGGGCTCTGCGTTTTTATACGAATTGAATAGTAATGCTTTGGGCGGCTCTGTTGGTCAGGTGGCTGCTAACTGCCACAAAGTACCGGCCAATCATTTTGTACACCGGTTGGCTACACTTCAAGAAATAAACGCTGCATTAGAAAAACTGATTACACAGGTTCGGGCTTTCAGTCCATCCATTCGAATACTGTTTACCATTAGCCCTGTGCGGCATTACCGGGAAGGCTTGGTAGAAAACAATCGTAGCAAGGGAACCTTGCATTTGGCTGTCGCACAAATGCAACATCAGTTTGATGATGTTTTTTATTTTCCTGCTTATGAATTAATCATCGACGATTTACGGGATTATCGCTTTTATGCAGAAGACATGGTGCACCCCAACTACGCTGCCACCCGCTACGTGTGGGAGAAATTTTCTGCCTCCACTTTTGATGAAGAAACACTGTTGCTCATGCAGCCACTGGAGCAGTTACGTACCGCCATGCAGCATCGGCCTTTGCATCCGGATACTGCGGCACACCAGCAATTTTTGAAAAGCATGTTGGCCAAAACGCAACAACTCTCCACCCGTTATCCTTTTCTGGATGTGAGCGAAGAGTTGCAGTACTTCGGTGGAAAAAATGCTTAGCGGATGATGGCTGCAGCGCTATCCAACGAAATGAAAATATTGTCACGCATTACTTTGGCTTTTTCATACTGGTCTTTGAAGTAAGCGCCACGTTCTTCGGTAGTAGGTTGCTTGGGGTCGGGCTCAAATTGTGCCATCCAATCGTCCATGCCTTTTTCGGCAGCTGCCAGTTGCAGCTTTACTTTTTCCAACCGAATCATCAGCATTTCGTTGGCTTTATTTTTAGTGGCTTTCAGCGAATCAATTTGTTGCTGTGCCGTTTTTTGCAAGCCTTTCAGCTGGTTCATTTTGGGCATCGCTTCATCGTGCATGGCAATGACTAACTTGTACATGCTGTCTTCTAACGTAGCAGGAATGGCAGCGGCAGTGCTTGTTTCGGTGCTGCTGTTTTCTTGCGGAGTGGTTTTGCAGGCAGCCAGCGATAGTAGTGCCAGCAAAGCCCAAACGGTTGTCTTCATACAATAGATTTGAGGAGCAAAGTTGCCGATTATTTTGCACTGCTTCGTGACTAAACTCATAAAGATGCTGTTGCTCACAGGTTAAGCCAACATTATTTTTTTGCATGTTTTTTATGAACATTGACAACTGGCAATACATTGGGGCCGCATTTTTGTGTCAGATCTTCCATAGCAGGTATTTGTAAACCATCAGCCATGAAAAAATATGCCATAGTAGTAGCCGGCGGTGCCGGAAAACGTATGAACAGCGATTTGCCCAAACAGTTTTTGCCCCTGTTGGGCAAGCCTGTGTTGTACTATACGCTGAAAGCTTTTTTAGACGCTTATGAAGACCTGACTGTGGTGCTGGTACTGCCAGAAGAACACATTGAGAAGGGCCGTGAAATTGTTGATGCCTACTTTAATCCGGATCGTTTTGTTTTTACAGCAGGCGGCGAAACACGATTTCATTCTGTAAGAAATGGAGCTACTATGGCAGCCAACGACAGCATCATATTTGTGCATGATGGCGTACGCTGTTTGGTAACACCACAACTCATTCGCTACTGCTACGATTCGGCGATGCTCAATGGCTCGGCTATACCCACCATTGGCGCTAAAGACAGCATTCGCCAGCTTACTGCTTCGGGTAGCATGGCTGTAGATAGAACTCAGTTTAGAGTGGTGCAAACGCCGCAAACCTTTCACAGTAAGATTTTGCTGCCTGCCATCAATCAAATTGAGTATAAAGAAAAATTTACCGATGAAGCTACGGTAGTAGAAGCTTTTGGTATAGATGTGCACTTGATGGAAGGAGAAGAAACGAATATAAAAATTACCACACCGGTTGACATGACGATAGCGGAGCAAATTTTGCTGAAGCGCATGAGTGCCGCCGCCATTGGTTTATAATGCTATGATTTCAACTTGTTGATTGGCCACGGTAGCCGGTTGATATGCACACAAGGATATGGCTTGTTTATACTGCCAAACTTGCTGTAAAACGAAGCGACATTCGGAATATCTGAACCTTCAAAATCAAACAGGCTGGCCTTTGTTGCGTATGCTGCAATAACGCTATCCAGCATTAAATACACCGATTGATGGTTGCGGCCATCCGTGGTTGGAGCACCCAATATGTAGTAAATTCTGCTTCGGTACAGGCCAAACAATCCGGCACATAATAAGCTGTTGGTATTGGTGTCTCGTACCGCTTGTACAAAGCCGAGGCCTTGATACTGTAACCATTTTCCGGCAGCTATCAACCTTTGCATTTGTGCAGAGTTGGCTTCAGAATTCAACTGGCCATATTGTGCTGTATATAATGCTGCTACTTCTTCAACAGTTACATTGTTACAAACAAACTGCTGATACCGATTTGCACGGCGAATATTTTTCTGTGCATCCTTGTCGTATTGATTGTACAAGGTTTCGTATGGCCTGGAAAGCGGCAATACAAAATTATTACGCCAAGTGATCTTTGTTTTTGGGGTATTCCTGAGACAATGCGTTTCATTTCCATCGAATGTGCCGTACCTGAAATGCTGTGTGGCTGCATTGTAAAAAGCAGCTTCTATTTCGGCAGTAAGTAAGTGCCGGCTAAATATGCCGCCTTGTGCCAGCCCCCACGGCTGGTAGAGGTATGCAATGCCCCATTTCTTTTTTTGTGGCAAAGGCATAACGGCTTCGTAGTCACCCATCACTAAGGCATCCCATTGTGGGCAAATGCAATGTAGATAGCCGCTAAGTGCATACACCAATCCGTTATTTGCCGAATGGATACAGTAATCCCATTTCGCAAAATCTATATCTGCATACTTCAGGAATTGTATGTGATGAACCATTGCCATCACAACAACTTAATGCCAGACACTTTGGGTGATAACGCTTGTATGTCGATGCTAAACGTGAGTCGTTTTTGCCACCAGCTGGGGCCACCCGCTTTAAAAGGATCGTTTACACTGTTGGGCTCTTTGAATGCCGCACTCTGCAACACAGGATAATACACATGAATAGCATTGAGCAGTGGGAGATGAACACCAATACTGTACAAAAACTTTTGCTGAGTGCTACCAGCCATCCATGGCGAAGCAGAAGTGCCTACATCAGCAAAAATTTTGAATGAAGTAGGGAAGGGCAGCACACTCAATGGATTGAATTTATTGGGTATATCGATGTCGGCATTCAATGCTATCAGCCAGTTGTCGAAATAGTCTACACCATTGGTTTTGAGGCCCGGCACTACGGCGCTAAAATCGCTACGGTATTTAAAGCCACCATCCCGCATAGTTATTTGCCTGCCCGCTACACCCACCGATTGGTTGCGGTCCATAAAAGGTGAACTGTACGTGTAATCTTGTGCACCATTGGGGGCATGCATGGTAAAATGATAGCGGCTGTTGTTATTGCGTACAGTGGTTGTTTTTTCTGTGAGGTAGAAAATTTTTCCTGCAAACAAACGGATGTCAATGCCCTTACCGGTTTTGTCGTAGTGCAGAAAATATTTTGCAGTAATGCTACTGCGTACAATGTCTTTTACCTGCTGCACTTGTAAGGCTACACTCCATGGATAAAGTTTACGTTGTTGAGCCCAGGTAAATGTCAACTGCGGAATGATGGTAGTGATGGAGCCGTTTTTGCGACTGTAAAAAAGGGTATCTCCCGGCGGAGGCGGGCTGCCAATACTCAACTGTTGTTCGCTGATGATGAAGGTTCTGAAATCTATAGTACGTTGTAAAGTACTTAAGCTATTGCGTGGCTTTAGTTGCAGTTGTATGCCCGGTGCAATTTTGCTGAAGCCGCTGTAAATAGAACCACCTACACTATCAATGCCATCGTTTGTATTGAACCTGGCAAGGCCTGTGTACAATTCAAACCGCTTGATGGTGCCCTTGCCAAACCAATGATAACCAATGCGGCCATACCCCGTAATGGTTTTGCTACCCGTGGCAAACATGGGCGTTAGCACAAACTGCAATTTGTTGTTGGGAATATTGTAGTTGTTGATAGTGAGCCCTACCTGAAATTTATCATACATGTTATAGCCCAGCGCCGGTGCCAGATTGATGTATCGAACACTGTCGTTGTAAGCAAAGCTGAAAAAGCCTGTTGGTTTGGTCGTTTTTTTTGCTGGTTGTGTAAGTGGTCCTGTTTTGTGCAGCAATGAAAAAACATCTTGTAATGAAGACTGCGTTACACTTTCTGCCATTTGCTGAAAGGCCTGTGGCGACGGATGTTTGAATTGCCATTGCTGAAAATATTGCTGCATCAATACCTGCATGTTGTTTTTGCCAATGCGTTTTTCTAATAGCTCCATCCAGTCTGCAGCCTTGTTGTACACGGCCGGATAGTGTGTCAATGGAAACACCGTATCCGGTGTATTGATGATGGGTACGTCTTCATGGCGGGATACATACAATTGTTGCAACACTTGCATAAAATCAGCAGGCACTTTTGCGCCTTTATTGGTATGCTGATAGTATGTCTGCATGTACTTCCGTTCAACAAACGTATTCATCCCTTCATCCATCCATGCATGGTTTCTTTCATTGCTGGCCAGTATTCCTTGCAACCAGTTGTGGCCTACTTCGTGGGCAATAATCTGGTCGAGCATGGCTTCGTTTTTCAGTTTTACATTCAGCAATGTAATCATGGGATATTCCATGCCATCGGCTTCGCTACCCGGTGATGCCACTACCGACACCTGCGGGTAGGGGTATGCACCTAATTGCTGGCTGTAAAAACGCAAAGCTCGTTTGGTAAAAGAGATGGTTTGCTGCCAGCGTTCTGCATCTTCCGGCAATACATAATTCCACACATCTATGGTACGGTTGGCAATGTTGCAGGTGTCGTGTTTTACAATAAAACGCTTGTCAGCACTCCAGGCAAAGTCTACCACGTTGTTGGCTGCAAAATGCAACGTCTTCATTTTTCTGCTGGAAGCCGGCACAGGAAATGGCTCAGGCTGCTTACCGGTTTTAAACAATTCTTTTTTGACTGGGGCACTAACTACTGGCGCCGATTTCTTTTTTAGCATCCATGCTTTTTCTGCAGCACTTTGCAAGTCGCCGGTAGCAGCTACTACATAGTTGTCGGGCAGTGTAATGTGCACATCGTAGTTGCCAAAGTTGCTGTAGTATTCGCCTACAGAAAGGTAGGGCATGGGGTGCCAGCCATCGGCATCGTACATCGCAATTTTGGGAAACCATTGGGCTACTGCATAAAACTGCTTGCGTTGTCCGGAGCGGCTAAACAAAGCCGGCAAATGCACATGAAATGGTGTTCGCAATTGCAGCTGCTGTCCGGGCAATAATGGTATCGGTAGTTGCAGTTGTGCAATGTCGATATGCGTAGGATGATCTTTCAGCGCAGCGGGCAAACCATTGGCTGTAAACTGCAACCGGTTGATGTAGCCTTTTTCATCGGCTTTGGAAAAATAAAAGTCGAGATTGCCTTCCAGCAATGTTTGTTCGCCAAATGCGGTGCTTTCATTTTTGTAGGCATTGGGCCACAAATGAATCCACAAAAAATGCAGGGTGTCCGGCGAGTTGTTGATGTACTGAATGGATACAGTACCATCCAAACTATGGGTGGTATCATTCAGCCGAACCTGTATTTGATAATTGGCTTGCTGTTGCCAGTAGGATGCAGCAGGCTGCGCCCAACCAATACCCATACCGGCTACCACAAATAAGGCTATAAAGAGGAGACATTTTTTCACGCTGAAAAAATACAATAAATAGCGGTACGTCCTTCTGTAGCTATAGTAGATGTCAGTAGTTTTTGTAGTCAATTTCTAGGGCCATCAAATTACAAACGGCTGATTTTTTGTGCCGCTATTTGAAGTATTTTGCTGCATTAATTTATATGCATGCAAAAGATTGTTTTTTATAGTGCTCAACCTTATGATATCCGTTTTTTTGAAAAAGAAAATGCCGCTTTTGGTTATGATCTCGAATTCTTTGATGTACAACTGCGCAGCCATACCGTGCAGCTGGCAGAAGGTGCCGACGTAGTATGCATTTTTGTAAACGACCATTGTCATGCAGGCATTATTGAAAAACTGGCTGCCCTTGGTGTAAAGTTAATCGCCTTGCGCTGTGCGGGTTTCAACAATGTAGATGTAGCAGCTGCAGCTGCACATGGCATTGGTGTGGTACGTGTGCCAGCCTATTCGCCACAGGCCGTGGCCGAGCATGCCTTGGCCTTGATGATGACGCTCAACCGCAAAACGCACAAGGCTTACAACCGGGTACGGGAGCAAAACTTTGCATTGAATGGCTTGTTGGGTTTTGATGTGTTTGGCAAAACCGTAGGCGTAGTAGGCACCGGCAATATTGGTCAGGCATTTGCCAAAATTATGCTGGGCTTTGGCTGCAACGTGCTGGCTTTTGATGTGGTAGCCAACAAAGATTTGGAAGCCATGGGCGTTACCTATACCAACCTGCCCGACATGTTTGCATCGGCTGACATAATCTCCTTGCATTGCCCGCTGATGGACAGCACCCGCCACATGATTAATGAATCGAGTTTGGCTACAATGAAAAAAGGCGTGATGCTCATCAACACTAGCCGGGGTGGTTTGGTAGATACAAAAGCCGCCATTCATGCACTCAAGAATGGCCAGCTGGGTAGCCTCGGTATTGATGTGTACGAGCAAGAAGAAAAATTATTTTTCCGCGACCTCAGCGGCGATATTATTCAGGATGATACCATTCAGCGACTGATGAGTTTTCCCAATGTTATCATCACGGCGCATCAGGCATTTTTTACACAAGAAGCATTGACACAAATCTCCAATGTTACGCTGGGCAATGTGCAGGCTTTCTTCAATGGCGAGTTGCGCAATCAAGTAAAAATCTAACACACGATCCAATTAAGCCCGAAGGGCTGACATGATTATAGTAAAGGGAAAATTTATTTGTACAAAACCCCGAAGGGGTGGTATAAACAAAGCATTTTTTGAGGTATTGTTTCACCCCTTCGGGGTTTGGCTGATTAATAATGAATGCTGTTTCTACAATCATATCATCCCTTCGGGATTGTGAAAGTTTAAATAGAGGATAGTATCTGTTTTGATTTTCAAACACTGAAAATCTAAACAGCTATTGCCTGCTTCATAAAGCTGTAGTACAATAGAAAAACAAACGGACATTGTTATGAAAAATTTCTTGCTGCTGATGGCTGTAGGTTGCTTTTGCCAAGTGGCTTTTGCACAAACTGCTCCGATACCAGAAGTGAACCTTGACCGTTACAACAAACTGCGGCACCAACAGCAGCTGGCACCATTGGTGCAGAAAAGAAACCAACATCAACTGCCGCAAGGTTTTCCGGCAAACATCAAGCAGCCAAATTCAGTGCAATTGGCACTTTCGCATACCAATGCTTTGGGCGAAGTGTACGTATTACCACAAGACAAAATGCCGATGCTCAAACCATGTTTTCAAGATAATACGATGTCGGCAAAAACGGATACTACCAATAGTCAAGTAAATTTGATTTGGAAAATATCTAATGCAGCACAAAATCAGTCGTCTGCATTTTGGCAAGTAAAAAAGTAATGAAAATATATGATATAACTGCCACTTTTAAAATCCCAATTTACTGATAGCATAAACTGTCATGGTTCATAAAGAAATAAATATCCATCTATAAATTTTGAAATAATCATGAATGTCTCGAGATTTTGTTTTTTTCCTATTTTATTTTTGCTGGGGGTTACTATTTTTTCATGTTCTAGTATTGAAGAAAGGGCAATTGAAATCAATCAAAAGAATGTACTAGATAGTTTATATGACCTTCCAATTTCAGAAAAAATAACAGGAACAGGTATTGAAAATCTAAACTTGATAAGAGGGTTAAAGGGAATTCAATTAGGGCTTCATTATAATGAATTCGATTATTTAAGACTAAATGTTCCCAGTAAACGATTTAAAATGGTTCAGGCTGATGAAAATGAATCTGGATTAAAAAGAATTTTTAGTACAACTAATGAAGACGGAAGAGAATATGGGCTTGAGCTTGTCTTCGCTAATAATAGATTAGGCCTAATAAAAATAAAGGATTTGGATTCCATTGAAATAACAAGAGAATCATCAATTTTTAATATTCCAGAATATGAAGATTATGTTGAAGTTTTTGGTGAGCCAAGAATGAAGAATAATGATGATGAAAGGCGTTATTCTTATTTAAAAAAGGTAAAGCAAGTTGGATGGAATTCATATTTACAGCCAGGGAAGTATTCAAATTTCTCTGAATATGCTAAATGGGTAACTAACGAAGTCGAATTTTTGTATAAATCACTCTATTTAAGATATTATTTTGATGAAAGTGACACCGGAGGACAGCTAGTCTACAAATCAAAAAGTTTAGAGTTCAAGACAAAAAGTATTGGTCTACGTGCTACATTAGACAGTGCATTAAAGGTTGAAGCTCTCAATTATGAGAAATTTGTTAAAAAAATTGTAGACGGTATTGAAGGAAAGAATCTTAGTACAAAAGAGAAGTTCAATCGGGCAATTGAAAAGTTTAAATAACAGGACAAATGAAAAGTCTTTGATTTTTAAGCTTTAAAACACTCAGGGAATTTTGATCACAAACCGGATATCCGATACCCGTACTAATTTTCCATCTGCAGTTTGCGCCTCGCCAAAGGCGTAACCTTTTGCAATGCCTGTACTATGTGAGTATTCTTCAATCACTATCGTCATTACTTGCCCGGTTTTCCGCTCCAGCACAAATGTGTTTCCGATTCTGTCGTAGTAATAAAATGCGGTACGTTGCGTACTCACATTTTTAAGGTCGCGGTCAAATACCAGCGGCGACCAAAATGAGTTGAGGATAAGCCCCGAATCTATAGAGCAAGCCGATGGGCCAAAAAAAGTAAACGCATCACGGGTTGGGGTAATCACGGTACGGGTAAAATTGCCACAGGCTTTTGACTTAGGCAGTTGAATGCGCCAGGTATCCACTGCTTTTCCGAAACTATCTGCCACACATAAAGCGCAGGGCAAAAATTGAAGGCTGTCTTGACGGGTGGTATCTGGCGCTGGAACAAAGTTGCTGCTGTCGGGTAGTGATCCGCCTTCATAACTGTATTCTTTGGTACAGCCGGCTATGCTCCACCAGCTAAGGCTAAGTATAGCAGCAATAAACAAGAAAGAGGAAAGGCGCATGGCAGCAAGCTTCTGCTTTAAAAGTAATTGTTACAACAACGCCACTATTACAAAAAAATCTCCGAAGCGTTCACTTCGGAGATGGTTCATATTGTTGCCAGCTTATCTGTCGCAGCGGCCACTGCTTTGCAGCAAGCCGTGAATGTCGGTATTGAAGGTATCGGCAGATTGCAGCTCACTGAGTGTAAGATGCATACGGTAGCGCCAGTAATGCTTGGGATTGGCCGGTACATTAATGCGTTCTGCATTGGGGTCGGTGCGTCGCAGTTCGGCACTGCTGCCCAGCAAATCCTGCAGTTGGAAAATGCTCCACATGGCCGGACTGTACACGTGTTGGGTAATGATGGCCCGGTTAATCCATGGTTCACAATAGAATGGTGCTTCGCCCCACTGGCCCAGTTGCTCGTTGTAAAAACGCTGGGTGGTGTCGCGGCTTTCTTCCCACCAGCCACGAATGGTGCTCATGTCGTGGGTGCTTGGGGTTACTACGCTCAAATAAGGGGCATCGCCGGGATGGAAAAATTCTTTCGTGGGATCCTTCGGCATGCGTTGAATTTCCAGGCTTAAAAAGCCAAGGTCTTTCATTACACCGGGTACACAATCGGGCACCATGCCCAGGTCTTCACCACAAATCAGCATGTTGGTGCTGGCTTTGAGAGCCGGCAGTTTTTGCATGGCTTGCTGGCGCCAAAAATCATTTTGCCTGCGGAAAAAATAATTCACGTACAACTCACTCAGCTGGCGGCGTACATGCTCATTCAACCACTGATAGCTGCTGGTGCCTTCCATGCCAATACGGAAATGATACTGGGTACCATTGCTGCCGGGTTCTTCAATCAATATCACGTTGCTGATGCAATCGTACAGCTTCAGCTTTATCCATTCTTCTACTTCAAAATGCTCTGTAAACCAGGCTTCCACTTTTCGTTGCGTTGCAAATGCATCCTTCATGCGCAAGCTGCCCCAGCCCATGTCTTCGAGGAAGGTTGCTTTTACCCAATCGGCTTTTTCACCAAACCATTCGTTTACCAACTGTTCGTTGATGAAGGGCTGGCAGTAGCGGTTGTAATCAAACCAAATGCCTTTTTGTGCAAACTCGTCGATATGCACGGGCAGGCAGGGCACAAAGCGGCCGAGAATGCCTTCCACTGCATCCATAGGAATGCTCCAGATGCGGAAGAAACCTAAAATATGGTCAATGCGGAACGCATCGAAATACAAACTCATTTGCTCAAAGCGCTGCTTCCACCAGGCAAAACCATCGGCTTGCATGCGTTGCCAGTTGTAAGTGGGAAAGCCCCAGTTCTGACCCTTCACCGCAAAGTCGTCGGGTGGTGCACCAGCTTGTGCATCCATATTGTAGAGTTCTGGCTGTGTCCATGCATCGCAGCTGTGGCGGTATATGCCAATGGGAATATCACCTTTTACCACCAAGCCTTGTGTATGTGCATAGTCAACGGCTGCTTTCAGTTGCAGGTGCAAATGCCATTGTACAAACAAATGGATGGCCACGGCATCGTACGACTTGGCTTTGGGGCTCAGCAGCTTGGCTACATTTTTAGCATCGTAGCTGCTGTGGGTTTTCCAGGTATGAAATTCGGTGGTATTGTATTTATCCCTCAGGTAGCAAAAAGCCGCGTAGGGCTCCAGCCAGTGCTTGTTTTGTTCAAAGTATTCCTGATAGGCTGCGTCTTTTTGCCAGCTGTCTTTCTGTGCTTCGTACAGTGCTTTCAGGTATTGCCATTTCAGCTGCATTAACGCTTCGTAGTCTACATCTTCCAGTGCATTCAGGCGGGCTTTGGCTTCGTCCAATCCTTTCAGCAAAGCAGCGTGTTTTTTACCCGCAACTTTTTCCAGATTGATGTATTGCGGATGCAAGGCAAAGGCTGAAATAGCTGCGTATGGGTAGCTATCTGTCCAAGTGCCCGTGGCCGATGTATCGTTGAGGGGCAGCAGCTGAACAAGCTTCATACCCACCTGCTTACACCAGTCGGCCAACTGTGGTATGTCGGTAAATTCGCCCACACCCAAGCCGTTTTCACTCCGCAGGCTAAATACGGGAATGGCTACTCCGGCACCTTTAAATGTATTGTTGGGCAAAGCAGCAAAGCCATCGTGTAAAATCACCAATTGCTTTTTAACCATGCCATACAGCATGCGGTTGCTGCCGTCTTCGTAGCGTACAAGCTGCTTGCTGGCCGTGTTGTACACGCCGTATTTGTAAGCAATGGGAAACTGTGCTTTGCTCAGGTTGAGGCCGGCGGTGTACCAGTTACCTTCTTTGCGCATTACGATGCAATCCGCTTCGTTCCAGCTGCCCAGTGCGGCATCGCTGCCCAGCAAGCAAAGGGTTTCGTTGCTACCCAGCAGCGGTGCTTTTACTTTAAAAATATGGTTCACACCTTTGCTGCTACCTGCTTTTACTTTTTCGCCGGCATACTCAAACAGGGTTTGGGTAAAGGGCTGGGTGTAAAAGGCATTTTCAAATTCACCGGCATAGTTCCATTGGTCTATCACCTGTATTTCGGGCGATTTAAGTTTGGCCACATCAATGCTGCGGTCGGTAGGCCACTCAATGCTTTCGTAACCATCGCTATTGCGCAACATATATTTATAGGTAAATGCCGGTGTATCGTCGGCCACATCTATGCTATGGTGCCACAAATCATCGTTGAGGTAATGAATGGGCATGGCCTGCTGCGGGTCGCCATTACCGAGTTCAGGAATATTTCCCGACACAAAAAAGGTTTGGCCATAAGTGCTACGGAACCGCAGGTAAAAATGAATGGTAGTCATGCTGGCAAGGTTGAAAGAATCGTCAGCAAATG
This sequence comes from Bacteroidota bacterium, assembly GCA_020161435.1. Lineage (GTDB taxonomy): Bacteria > Bacteroidota > Bacteroidia > Chitinophagales > Chitinophagaceae > Phnomibacter. Next base: position 68,055 of record JAIUNV010000008.1, read on the forward strand.
TAAGCACTGGTCTGGTAATGTGTAGTATTTACGCAAAGTATTCTTGTAAATGCTGCGTAAAGGGTGGATAAGGCTAAACAATTCGCCAATACCGGAAGGGGCAGGGGGTGTAATCCGTTGGTTTGCCTTAGCTTCGCAGCGTTTTCAAATAATCCATCATTCTAATCAAAATATCTTCCGATCATGTCGTACGACGTAATTGTATTGGGCAGTGGCCCCGGCGGTTATCCTGCTGCTATCCGTGCTTCGCAGCTGGGTAAAAAAGTAGCCATTATCGAAAAGGAAAGCCTGGGTGGCATTTGCCTCAACTGGGGTTGTATTCCTACCAAGGCGCTGCTGAAGAGTGCTCAGGTGTATGAGTACCTGAAGCATGCTCAAACCTATGGCATCAATGCCAGCGGTACCCACGACTTTGGTGCTGTGGTAAAGCGCAGCCGCGGCGTTGCTGATAAAATGAGCAAGGGTGTTACCTTTTTGATGAAGAAGAACAAGATCGACGTGATCATGGGCTTTGGCAAACTGGTAGCCGCCAATAAAATTGAAGTAACTGCAGCCGATGGCAGCAAGCAGGTGGTAGAAGCTAAGAATATTGTGATTGCTACCGGCGGCCGTGCCCGTCAGCTGCCCAGCATGCCCATCGACGGCAAAAAAATTATTGGTTACCGCGAAGCCATGGTACTGCCTGAGCAACCCAAGAGCATGATTGTAGTAGGTAGCGGCGCTATTGGTGTTGAATTTGCTTATTTCTACAACAGCATGGGCACCAAGGTGACCATCGTAGAATTTTTGCCCCGCATTGTACCGGTAGAAGACGAAGACATTTCGAAAGAACTGGAAAAGCAATACAAGAAGAGTGGCATCGACATTATGACCAACGCCGAAGTAACCAAGGTAGATACCACTGGTGCCGGTGTAAAAGCCACGGTAAAAACCAAGGATGGCGAAATCACCCTCGAAGCCGACATTATGCTGAGTGCTGTTGGTGTGGTAGCCAATATTGAAGGCATTGGCCTCGAAACCATTGGTGTAAAAACTGATAAGGGTAAAATCATTGTGGACCAGTATCAGCAAACTTCTGTGCCCGGTGTATACGCCATTGGCGACTGTACTCCCGGACAAGCACTGGCACACGTGGCCAGCAAAGAAGGCATCAACGCTGCCGAGCACCTGGCCGGTCACAAGCCCGAAGCCATCGATTACAACAACATTCCTGGTTGTACTTATTGCACTCCCGAAATTGCTTCGGTAGGTTACACCGAAGCCAAGGCCAAAGAAGCCGGTTACGAAGTGAAAGTGGGTAAGTTTCCTTTTATGGCCAGCGGTAAAGCCAGCGCAGCCGGTGCTACCGAAGGTTTTGTAAAAGTGATTTACGATGCCAAGTATGGTGAGTTTTTGGGTTGCCACATGATTGGTGCCAACGTAACAGAAATGATTGCAGAGGCAGTAACTGCCCGTAAGTTGGAAACAACGGCGCATGAAATTCTGAATGCTGTGCACCCGCACCCCACCATGAGCGAAGCACTGAAAGAAGCGACTGCTGTGGCTTATGGCGAAGCCATCGATATTTAATTCAAAGGATTAGACAGAATAAAAAAGAGGTTAGTGTTGAGCTAACCTCTTTTTATTTATGCAGTATTTTTTTTTACTGATAGCTATACTCAATCCTTCCTTCCGGCTCTTTGTATTTGTTGAATACGCCTTCTTTCAACTTAAGACCACGGGCATCGTACACATAGCGCCAAATGCGGTACATGTTGCTGCCGGCTTGTACACTGGTTTGCTGGCTGATTCGGCCTGCAGCATCGTATTCAAATATGAGATCAGGCAATATTCTGCCGGCTTTTTTATTGGGTCGTGCAATGTCGGTAAGCTGTTGTTGCTCGTTGTAATAGTAGAACCAGGTTTCAATTTTTCGATTGCCTTTCCACCATTGCTCCTCGCCGGGTTTGCCGGTTGTTTCGTCGGCTATAAAAATCACTTTGGTCGTGTCGCTATTGTTTTTAATCCGGAGCATGGTCGTTGGCATTCCTTTACTATCGTAGCTGTACAGATGTGTTTCGGTTACGCTGAACTGCTGCAATGAATCGTTGGTAAGAATGCTCATGAGCAGCAGTTGCCCTTTCTCGTTGTACTGATATTGCGTTTCACTACGCAGCGTACCCGATTCATCCACCGTTTTTATCAGCCTGTTGGAGGCGTCATAATAACTGGTAAGTACGGAGCTGTTGGTGTAATCCGATTTGGAAGTGGTGGTGAGGGTTTGCTGTGTAGCATTTACTTGCTGATACAATACAAAGTTGGCAGAAGGGCTGCCATCAGCATCAAAGCTGCTGGCCGTAATTTGGCGAACGTTGTGCTGCTTGAGCAGGGCAAACTGTGCCGATGTTTTGGCTACCTGCAATACATCTTGATAATAAAACTGTGCCCCTGCTTGTGTAGCCAGTATGGTACCCAGCAGCAGCAGGCTTTTCCTAATCCACATGTGTTTCATTGTTTCGCCAAAATTAGCGGGCTTCAGCCGCAGTAGCAGTGTTAATTAATCCACCGTGGCTGTGCAGCCTTTTGTAGTATTTTACGGCGTTCAAAACAACCAATGTGCCCCACTCGAAATATGATTCAAGTTTTCCATTCTATTCATCTGCATGTTGCTGTTAATCGCAATGCAAAGCATTTTATTTACAATTAATTCTCTTCTTCAAGCATAACTATTTTTTAGCATGACAACCGGCGAACGATTTGAACGACTCTTGCACATTATGGACGAACTACGGGAGCAATGCCCTTGGGATAAAAAGCAAACCATTGAAACCCTGCGGCCACTCACCATTGAAGAAATGTATGAACTGGCCGATGCTGTGGTGGAGCAAGACTGGAAAGGCATTCGGGAAGAAATTGGCGACCTGTTGCTACACATGGCTTTTTATGCCCGCATTGGCCGGGAGGAGCAGCAGTTTACTATGGATGAAGTGATTGATCAGATTTGCGAAAAGCTCATCAGCCGTCATCCGCATATTTATGGAGATGTACAAGTGGCCGATGAAGAAGAGGTAAAAGCCAATTGGGAAAAATTGAAATTGAAAGAAGGTAAAACTTCTGTGCTGGCGGGTGTGCCCAATGGATTGCCTGCCATGGTTAAGGCATGGCGCATGCAGGAGAAAGCCCGCAAGATTGGGTTTGAGTGGGAGCACAAAGCCGATGTGTGGAAAAAAGTAGAAGAAGAAACTGCTGAGCTGAAAGAGGCAGAAATATTGGGGGTGCAGGAAAAAGTGGAAGAAGAATTTGGCGACCTGCTGTTTAGTCTGGTAAATTATGCAAGGTTTTTGCAGGTAGATCCGGAGCTGGCACTGGAGCGTACCAACCGCAAATTCAAATCACGTTTTATGCAAATGGAAGTACTCGCCAAGGAGCGAAACTTGTCATTGGAAAACATGAGTTTGCAGGAAATGGATACCCTGTGGAATGAAATCAAAAAGCAGTAACCCAACACCTTGAAAAACAGACTTCAAACCGTATTTCCTTATTTACTGGTATTGCTGGCGGCCTGCTGGCTTTACTCGTTGTCTGTTATCATCGACCGGTATTGGTTGAAGTATGCCAGCTACGAATCGCTGACAGAAAACTTTCAGGAAAAGCTAAAAGACAAGGAAAAATCTTTCTTTGATTTTGTAAACGAAGAGCAGCAATTGCTGCAACAAATCAGTAGCGGAAAATATGCACTGTCGCAAACAAGCGTAATTGAAGAGCAGCCATTTTACTTGTTTTTATACAGAAGCAACCAGCTGAATGCAAGGCCGTTTTATTGGAGTACCAATCAGGTAGAGCCACCGCAATGGGTACCGCAGGTGGCAGAAACGGGCAAACTGCTGCGCTATGGCAACGGCTATTACGAAGTACTGCGCAAACGAGTGCAACTCGGCAATGAAGACATTGAAGTTATTGGCCTCATTTTATTGTATAGGGAATACTTTATTGACAATGCCCGCTTGCACAAAGGTTTTCCGGGTTTTAAACCGATGGATGGTCGCTTGTTGTTTAGCACCACACCTACCAATTATGTAATTGAGAATGTAAAGAACGAAGCACTATTTTATTTACAACCAGCCCTCAATGAACCACTGAAATATTTTTCGGTTGCCACTTTGTTGGTGCAGTTACTCACCATGGCTATTTTGATTATGATGGTGAGTCGAATTGCATCTGCCATCATTCAAAAAGGCCATGCACTGTGGGGCTTTTTATTTTTTGTGAGTTGTTTTGTGGGCTTGTGGTTTAGCATCCGGTTTGCAGGGGTGCCTATCAATCTTGATCAGTTTTCGTGGCTCGAAAAAAGTGAAACACTGTCGCTTCCGCCTGCTGGTCTGCTCGATTTGTTGCAGAACTCCTTGTTCGTTTTTTGGCTGGGCGTTTTTCTCACGTTGCAATCACAAAAAGTGGGGCAGTTGCTCACCGGGTTGAATTACAAACTGAAAGCACTCATTGCAGTAATATTGGTAGCAGCAACAATTGCCATTCATTTTGCTGTGGTAGAAAAACTATGCTCATTGTATTTGAGCAGTGCGGTTGCGTTTGATTTCAACAACTTCTTCAGCCTCGATTATACCACAGTGCTGGCGTTTCTGGTGTTGTTTCTGATGTTGTTGGCACACCTCATGCTGGCCCGTTTTTTTGCACGTTCCTTACTCTTTATTACAGCGGGCAATATTCGTTTTGTATTGTTGGCGTTGCTTGCAGGCGGCTTACTCACTTTATCGGTAGGTTGGTTTTTACAGTTTAAAATCCAACTGTTGTTTTCCATGCTGTGGCTCATTGTGTTTGCATGGTTTATTTGCCGCTATCCAAAGCCTGCGTTTCCACTATCAACAGTGCGTATCGTTTCGTGGTTATTTATTTACTCGTTATCAGTAGGAGGCCTGCTGAGCAACTTATCGGCTGAGCGGTTGCGCAACCGGTTGGGAGATATTGGCAAAACATTACTCATGCAAAACGACGAAACGAGTGACTATCTGGTTCGTTTTGCATCGGGTGGTATTCGGCGCCTCGATTGGAATGCAATCATTGAACAGTGTAAAGATTCCGCTAGTAGTGCCAGCATCCGCGATTCGCTGACGAAGAAATATTTCAGCGGGTATCTGCAAAAATTTGATACCCGTTTTTACTTTTTTGATGCGGCGCGGCAGCCGGTCAATAATCCAGGCAAGGAGTCTTATGAGTCGTTGCTTACATTGTTTCAAAACAATAAGAAAGAAGAAGGCTACCCATGGGTGGCTTCCTTTGAAGAAGCTTTCGACAGGTTTGGTTATATCATGACGTTTGAAGTAACCTCGGCCAACAGTACCGAAAATACCGGACATGTATTTGTGGTAACCCGTTCGGAAGTGATGCGCAATGCCATGCTGGCACCTGAGCTTTTTCGGCAGATACAAGATTTTGCGGTGGATTTGCCACCGGGCTTCAGTTATGCATGGTACAAAAACAATCAGCTGATTGATCAGTATCGTAATTATCCTTTTCCATCTGTATTGCCTGCAAAAGGGCCGCAACATCAATCGGTTTGGTTGCAGGAAAAAACAGATGCCTACGAAACATGGATGAATGCAGGCACCAATTCAATACTTGCAGTAGCCGGTCAGCGCAATGTATGGATTGGTTTGGTATCGCTGGTGGCGTACATGTTTGGTGCTTTTCTTGTTCTCTTTATGTTGCTACGGGCTGTAGGAGGTTTTTTGCAAAACAAAGTTTTTTTTGTGCAGGTGTTTCGGCCGGTTGTGCTCACCATACAAGCACAAATCCGCTTAACAATTATTGCTATTCTTGGTTTGTCATTCATCATCGTTGCCTATATCACTATTAGTTTTTTCATTAACCAGTATACCAAAACAAACGAAGAACGATTGGCCAAAAGTGCAGCCTCTGTGTCGGCAGAGTTGGCACAGCAATTGCCCGGCGATATGCTGAATTATGATCCTGCAGGTCAGCAAAACGTAGTAGCCGCACCGTTGCAGCAAATAAGTGAAAACCTTGATGTAGATGTGAGTTTGTACAATGCGGCAGGAGTGCTCATTGCCAGCACACAAAATGTATTGTTTGTAAAAGAGGTAATTAGTGAACGAATGAATCCAAGGGTGTATTATCAGCTTACCCGTGGGCAAGTGCACCGGCATTTGGAAAATGAAACCATTGGTAATCTTGAGTATAGCAGTATTTATCAACCGGTACGTAATTCGTTTGGTGGGTTGATGGGCTATTTGCAAATACCATATTTCGCTACGCAAAATGAATTGAAACAAGAGATATCCAACTTCGTTGTTATCCTCATCAACATCATTGCATTTGTGTTTTTAATATCTGGTGGTTTGGCATTGTTAATTAGTGGTAGCATCACCCGTTCGTTTGCCATTATTGCCGACAGAATGAATCAGATCAGGCTCTCAGAAAAAAACGAACGCATTGAATGGAGTGGTAAAAATGAAATTGGTACACTGGTAGAGCAGTACAATAAAATGGTGGATCAGCTGGAGTCGAGTGCTGCCAGGCTTGCGCAAAATGAAAGGGAACTGGCCTGGCGGGAAATGGCCCGGCAGGTGGCGCATGAAATCAAGAATCCACTAACACCCATGAAGCTGAGCCTGCAGTTTTTGCAAAAAGCCATCAAAGAAAAAAGCGCCGATGTACCACAGATTTCTGAACGGGTGGCTACCAACCTGGTGAGCCAGATTGATCATCTTGCGAAAATTGCCTTCGAGTTTTCGCAGTTTGCCAATATTGGTCAGGTAAAAGCTACCGAGTTTGATTTGCATGCTGTGCTGAAGGATTTGGTGATGCTTTACGAAATTCAGGATAACCTTTCTATTACCTGGGAGCCTATTGAATTGCCTGTGGTAATTAATGCCGATAAAACACAAATGAACCGCTTGTTTACCAACTTGCTGCAAAATGCATCTGAGTCGGCGGGTGGTAATTATGCCGTACATGTGAGCATTACAGAATCACTACGCGGAGATAAAATATTACTGGAGGTAGCTGATAATGGTCCGGGTATTGCAGCTGAAGTACAGGCCCGTATGTTTATGCCCAACTTTACTACCAAAAGTAGCGGCACAGGTTTGGGGCTGGCCATTTGCAAAGCCATTGTAGAAAAAGCCGGTGGCAATATTTGGTTCAAAACCAAATACCAACCTGATGGTACAGGAACGGCATTTTATGTTGAACTTCCTTTAGCCGGCTAATGTTTTCGCTGCTTTATTTTGCTCCAAAAATTCTTCAAATGCCTGCAGAGAGAAGCTGCTCAGGTTTTGCTGTTTGCGCAGCATCCCTTTTTGCGCAGCCAATACGCCATACCGTGTGTCGGCAAAGCCTTCTACGGCATGCGCATCGGGGTTGATGGAAATGAGTATGCCTTTGTTGACAGCCTTTGGAATCCAGCGCCAGTCAATATCCAGCCGGCGGGGGTGGGCGTTCAGTTCGATGCACACATGGTGTTTGGCACAGGCTTCTATGAGGGCGTCGTAGTTTACAGGATAGCCTGCCCGGCTGAGCAACAATCGGCCCGTCATATGTCCGAGAACGGTAACTGCAGGATGTGCAATGGCCGTTAGTAACCGCTGCATGGCCTTTTCTTCAGTCATCTTCAGGTTGCTGTGTACAGATGCAATTACCAAATCGAAACTGTTGAGCACTGCGTCGCTGTAATCAAGAGAGCCATCGTTGAGGATGTCGCATTCAATGCTCTTGAAAATTTTGAACGGTGCCAGTTGCTTATTAAGTAAGTCAATTTCTGCATGCTGTTGAAGAATACGTTCTTCACTCAAACCGTTGGCATAACCGGCCGATTTGCTGTGATCGCTGATCACCAGGTATTCGAGGCCTTGTGCTTTAGCGGATTCAGCCATCTCCCGAATGCTGTTGCTGCCATCGCTCCACACACTATGCGAGTGAATGATGCCTTTAATGTCCTGTGGTTGTATGAGTTCAGCACTTATATTTCCTGCAGCATCTATTACATCTTGAGGTAAATCACGAAAGGCTGGCAATATGTAGGGCTGTTGAGCCGCAGTAAACAAATCTTCTTCTGAGGCAAAGGCTGTTGTTGTGAGTGATGCTATAATGCTGTTGCAAAATGCATCAGGCCCTGTGGTAGTTAATAGTGCATGTCCCCAAGTTTCGGAGCTGGTGGTATGAATAAACAGTTGAGGCCCGTTGTTGATTTGATAGCACAAGCCGTTGGGTAGTTCTTCTGTCAAGGTTAATGCATCTAGTGGTTGTAACAATGGCATTACAGCTGTTGCATCGGCAGTAGTAAGCAGGTCAATGCTATCGACTGTTTCCATTTGTCTGCGAATACTTCCTGTAATTACAGTCTTATGAGTTGGCAGCTGTATCTGTAGCAATTGCAAAAACTGTTGCGCTATTTCTTCTGCTTGTTGAAATAAAAACCATCCTTGTTGATTGAGGTAAAAACGAATGGCGTCTGCAACATTGTTTTGCGTTTTTTCGCCAAATCCTTTATACAGCGTTAATCTGTTTTCGTTGCAGGCATATTCCAATTCACCAATTGTTTCGATGCCCATTTCTTTCCATACAGTATGAATTTTTTTGGGACCTAAACCTTTTATGCTGAGCATTTCAATCACACCTGGCGGTGTGTTGGCAATGTATTCGTTGAGGATACTCAGAGAGCCTGTTTGTAATAGCTCTGCAATTTTTTGAGCAGTAGCCGCACCAATTCCTTTTTGTGCAGCGATGCTTGCCGCATCCATATCGGCCAGTTGTAGGGGCAGCTTTTCTATCTGAAAAGCCGCATTGGCGTAGGTTTTCGTTTTAAAACTATTCTCGCCGTGTATGTCCATTATTTTGGCTAGCAGTGCAAATGCGTCGGCTATCTGATAATTATCCATGGCGTAAAGATGAAGAATGATGACGGATAGCAAATAAAAAAAAGTCCTGCAGGTGTTGCAGGACTTTGTACGTACAATAACGTAGAAGAATTACTTCTTAGCGGCTTTTTTAGGAGCGGCTTTCTTAGCAGCTTTTTTAGGAGCAGCTTTCTTAGCAGCTTTCTTTGGAGCAGCAGCTTTTTTAGCAGCAGCCTTCTTTGGAGCAGCGGCTTTCTTTGCAGCGGCTTTTTTAGGAGCAGCTTTCTTAGCAGCTTTTTTAGGAGCGGCTTTTTTAGCGGCAGCCTTTTTAGGAGCAGCTTTCTTTACGGCTTTCTTAGCAGCTTTTTTTGGAGCAGCTTTCTTTACAGCTTTTTTAGCAGTTGCCATGTTTTTCAATTTAATGGTTAGTAAATAATGCTTAGTAAAAATAACGACATTTTTTTTTCTCCAAATGTTTTTATTCACTCGATATCCACCAAATAAAAAAGATGGTGCATAACACCATCTTTTTTTATCAAAAACCTATAAGGTAAAATGATAATCTTAGGCTGTAAGAACAGAAATGAATGTTCTGTTTTCTTTTCCTTTCTTGAATTCTACAATACCATCAGCAATTGCATAAATGGTAAAGTCTTTACCAACGCTTACGTTTTTACCGGGATGGTAAACAGTGCCACGTTGACGAACAATGATGTTGCCAGAGATTGCAGGCTGACCACCATATATTTTTACACCGAGGCGTTTGCTTTGTGAGTCGCGGCCGTTTTTTACTGAGCCTTCCCCTTTCTTATGTGCCATATCAGGTTGTGTTTTTAAAGTTGATACAAAAGAGATTGCCTGCTATTAAGCAATGCTTTCAATTTTAATTTGAGTGTAATGAGTACGGTGACCGTGCTTTTTACGGAAGCCCTTTCTGCGTTTCATCTTAAAGGCAATCACTTTGTCACCCTGTACCAAAGCGTTTACAATTTCAGCTTTCACAGTTGATTTAACTGATGCACCAGCTTCAATTGTTCCATCGCGGTCTACCAGCAATACTTCACTCAGCTCCACCTTGTCTCCGGCGTTTCCTTCCAGATGGGGAACGTACAGGTTTTGACCTTCCTGCACCTTAAATTGCTGACCGGCTATTTTTACAACTGCGAACATAATCACTCAAAATTTAGGGACGCAAAAGTAGGGTTTTTGCTTACAACTACAACAAAAATTTTATAAAAAACCCAGAAATTCTACCTGCTATGTGCCGTAATTTGCCCGGATTATTACTTCCAAGCGGGTAGTAGAGCTAGCGTTGCTGCAAATGTAACGCCGCTGTAGCACCCAAAAATGAGCATACATGAACCTGAAGTCGCTGCTTGCCCGGCCCTTTGCTGGCTATATTAATAAACAAATTGCCCGTTCCAGAGAGAATGCCGTTGCAGATCAGGAACGAATTTTGAAAGAACTGCTGGCCGTGCTGCGCAATACCGAATTTGGCAAGGAGCACCATGCCGCTGACATTGCACAAATACAGGAGTTTCGACAGGCTGTTCCCATTCGTGATTACGAGGCACTCAAGCCTTACATCCAACGCATTAAAGACGGCAAACACAATGTTCTTTGGAAAGGCCGACCCATTTATTTTGCCAAAACGAGTGGCACCACCAGCGGCACCAAGTACATTCCCATCACCAAAGATTCTATTCCCAACCACATAAATACCGCTCGAAATGCACTCTTGAGCTACATGTCCGAAACCGGCAATTATGCATTTGCCGGCGGCAAAATGATTTTTTTGAGCGGCAGCCCCGTATTGGAAAGGGTGGGCGATGTGCCAACCGGCCGCTTAAGTGGCATTGTAAACCACCATGTACCTAAGTACCTGCGTACCAACCAACTGCCCAGCTACGAAACTAATTGCATAGAAGACTGGGAAACCAAACTCGATAAGATAGTAGCGGAAACCATACTGCAAAACATGACCCTCATTAGCGGAATACCACCGTGGATGCAGATGTACTTCGACAGGTTGATTGAAAAAAGCGGCAAACCAGTTGGCGAATTGTTTCCGAACCTGAGCGTATTGGTGCAGGGTGGTGTAAATTTTGAACCTTACAAGTCTAAACTCTTTGCCTCTGTAGGTCGCCCTGTTGATACTATCGAACTTTTTCCGGCAAGTGAAGGTTTTTTTGCTTATCAGGATAGCCAGCAGCACGAAGGCCTGTTGCTCAATACCAATAGTGGCATCTATTTTGAATTTGTGCCCGCTGCAGAAATATTCAACGAGCATCCTACCCGTTTATCCTTGTCGGAAGTGAAGCTGGGAGAGCAGTATGCCCTCATCATCAACAGCAACGCAGGTTTGTGGAGCTACAACATTGGCGATACCATTCGTTTTGTGTCGCTCAATCCATACCGCATTGTGGTTACGGGCCGTACCAAACATTTTATCAGTGCCTTTGGCGAACACGTAATAGGCGAAGAAGTAGAAGCTGCAATGCTGCAAGCCTGCCAGCGGCACAATGCCAGTGTGGTGGAGTTTACCGTGGCGCCGTACATTGCCACCGGCGAAGGCAAAAGCTACCACGAATGGTTTGTAGAGTTTGAAAAACACCCCGACAACAAGGCCGCATTTGTGCAGGATTTGGACAATGCCCTCCGGCAAAAAAACGTTTACTATGACGACCTGATTGCAGGCAATATTTTGCAACCCCTCCAATTGCAACAACTGCAACCACAGGGTTTTGTACAATACATGAAATCAATAGGAAAGCTTGGCGGACAAAACAAAGTGCCCCGGTTGAGCAACGACCGGAAACTGGCCGATGGGCTGATGACTTTTGTACAATAATTTTACCAGACAAGGGCAATGCGTTTGCCCGAATTGAATACAACAAACAACATGACTGACAGTACTCAAAAAAGGATTGCAATTTTCGGTTCAACCGGCTCCATTGGCACTCAGGCACTGGATGTAATCAAAGCAAATCCGGATAAATTTTCTGCAGAAATACTAACGGCACAAACCAATGCCGAACTGCTCATAGCACAAGCAAAAGCATTTGACCCCAATGTGGTGGTGATTGGTGATGATACCAAATATGCCATGGTGAAAGAAGCGCTGGCCGATACACAGGTGAAGGTATTTGCTGGTGAGCAGGCTTTGGTAGAAGCCGCCGCAATGGATTGCTACGACATGATGCTGGCCAGCATTGTTGGTTACGCAGGGCTGAAACCAACATTAAAAGCGGTGGAAATGGGCAAAGCCATTGGCCTGGCCAACAAAGAAACCCTGGTGGTGGCCGGAGACATTGTGATGCAAAAAGCTGCGCAAAACAAAACACCCATTTTACCGGTAGATAGCGAACATTCGGCTATTTTTCAATGCCTGGTGGGCGAAATGCGCAATCCTATTGAACGCATTATTCTTACTGCCAGCGGTGGTCCTTTCAGGGGAAAGAAGCCCAACTTTTTGGTGAATGTAAAACGTGACCATGCACTGCAACACCCCAACTGGAGCATGGGAGCTAAAATTACCATCGACAGCGCTACTCTTATGAACAAAGGGCTGGAGATGATTGAAGCCAAATGGCTTTTTGGATTGAAACCATCGCAGATAGAAGTCGTGATTCATCCGCAAAGCATCATACACAGCATGGTGCAGTTTGAAGATGGCAGCATGAAAGCACAAATGGGCCTTCCCGATATGAAGTTGCCCATTCAATACGCCATGGCCTTTCCGGAACGGATTAAAAATGACTTTCCCCGGCTCGACTTCAGGCGTTGTGAGCAACTCACATTTGAGGAACCCGACTTACGTACCTTCCGCAATCTGGCTCTGGCTATAGAAGCCCTGCAAAAGGGCGGCAACCTGCCCTGCATTATGAATGCAGCCAATGAAATAGCCGTGTGGGCGTTTCTCCGCAATCGTATCGGCTTTTTGGACATGATGGCGGTGGTGGAGCAAGCCATGCAAAAAGTAAGCTTCATAGAGAAACCAACCCTGGACGATTACTTCGAATCGGATGCCGCTGCCAGAGAGTTTGCTGCATCACTCATTCATTTGTAAAACCATCCCGGCCAATTTCTGTTTTCCTTATGGTGAAATATGTATTTGTTTGCACCTTAAAAGAGAACTGTATCCTTTTTCCATTTTATTAAGATCATCATTACATGAGTTTACTGGCTATATCGTGGGACGTGGTAGGCGTAAAAGTGGGGCAACTATTGTTGTCGCTTTCCATACTGGTTATCCTGCACGAATTCGGGCATTACATTACTGCCCGTTGGTTTGGCTGCCGGGTCGAACGTTTCTTTCTGTTTTTCGATCCGTGGTTTTCTTTATTTAAAAAGAAAGTAGGCGACACCGTGTACGGTATTGGCTGGCTTCCCTTGGGTGGTTATGTAAAAATATCGGGCATGATAGATGAAAGCATGGATAAAGAGCAGCTTGCCCTGCCACCAGAGCCATGGGAGTTTCGCAGCAAACCCGCCTGGCAGCGACTTATCATTATGATTGGCGGTGTAACGGTCAACATATTGCTGGCGTTTATCATTTACGCCGGTATACTTATGGTGTGGGGCGAAAAAAAGATTGTAAACGCCTCGTTGAAATACGGCATTGAAGTACAAGACAGCCTGATGCTGGAGCTTGGTTTTAAAGATGGCGATAAGGTTGTAGCACTCGATGGCAAGCCAGTCGAAAACTACTACGATGTAATACCTACACTCATTTTGAGCAGCACAGCCACCATAGAACGGAATGGCCAACAGCAAACGCTGACCATGCCCCGCAACCTCATTGGTAAACTGGTGGAAAAGAAGCGAAGAGATGTGCCACTCATCGGCATTCGTTATCCTATGATGATTGGCGCTGATACTGGTGTTTCTGCCCGTTATGGCTGGAAGCGTTTCGACAAAGTGATTGCCATAAATGGAAAACCAACAGCCTTTTTTACAGATGCGGTTGCCGTGATGGAGCAGCATAAAAACAAGCAGGTGAATTTTACTTTGCTGCGCAATGCCGATACCCTGCAAAGCACTGTACAGTTGGATAGCACCGGTTATGTAGCTGATTTGCGCATCATTGGCAAACCAGAGTCGTTGGAGGAAGCAGGTGTTGTTGATTATGAAGTCATCAAATATGGTTTTTTTGCTGCTATACCTGCGGGTATTCGTATGGCGGGTGATAAACTCAGCTGGTATATCGATCAATTTAAAATGATACTGAGTCCCGAAACGGAGGCCTACAAAGGCGTTGGTGGCTTTAAAGCTATGGGCAATGTTTTTCCCGGCAGCTGGGATTGGGAATCGTTCTGGACTATCACCGCTTTCTTTAGTATCGTGCTGGCATTTATGAACCTGCTACCCATACCTGCACTCGATGGTGGCCATGTATTATTTACTTTGGTAGAAATGATTACAGGTCGCAAACCCAACCAGAAGTTTTTGGAGTATGCGCAGGTGGTAGGCATGGTACTGCTGCTGGGGCTGATGCTCTATGCCAACGGCAACGACTGGCTGGGCTGGGGCAGAGGTAAATAATAGATGCCGGTTGGCAGAAACGCTGCTTTGGCAATCGAACTAGTACATCACGGATTCGCAATTAGTAAAAGACATTCGGAAGTAATAAAAAAGGCAATCCACTAAGGATTGCCTTTTATTTTTTTGTGGAGCTGCAGGGAGTCGAACCCTGGTCCAAACAAAATCGCCAAACGCTTTCTACATGCTTATTTCATGATTCATTGTCGGGAATAAACAGGACCTGAACCTACCAATCTATTCCTTAGCTGTATGAGTCTTAAGCCATCGTCACAGCCTTCGATGGCAGCAACCTGTGTTTGTTTTTGAGTCGGCGGCGGCGCATGGTAACAGGTCAACCTGCACGGCGGCCCTAATGACTGGCTAATCTCCGATTAGGCAGCCATGGCATACTGTGTATTGCCATTTGAATTTTGAATATTCAGATTATCGAGCTAATTATCCAACGCTCGGCATGCTTACACGTTCAAAGATCTTTGCTGTCAAAACCGGTCAGCCCCGTAGCACATTGAAAAAGAAATCTTTTCACTTCCATTTCAAGTGTCTTCCAGTTGCAAATATATCTGAACAAAAGTTCTGGTGCAGTAGATTAACTATTTCTGTTGAGAGCATAGGACTTGCCACTTTCAAAAAAGATAGTGGTTGGGCCATATTGACAGTTTTAATTGTCGTTTGCTGCTACAGGTATTTTCGACATGTCCATATAGAAAAACTCCCACGTGTGGCCATCGAAATCAACGAGTGTCCGCTGCAGCATGAAACCATAGTTACGTGGTTCATGTGGCTCTGTACCGCCTGCCAGCAGCCCTTTACCCATCAGTGCATGTACTTCTTCTTCGCTGCTCAGCGATAGTGAATACAAGCCTGCGACGGTAGCTTTTGTGTCGGCAATAGGTTTGGTTGCAAAGGAGGCAAACTTTTGATGCGATAAAAGCATCAGGTAAATGGTATCGCTCCACACCATGCATTTTCCCTGGTCGTCAGAAAATTGTGGATTGTTGGTAAAGCCCAATGCGGCGTACAACGCCATCGATTGTTCAGGATCTTGAACGGGTAAGTTAATGAAAACCTGTTTGGTCATAATATCGGATAGTTGATGGAAAGAGGAAAGTGTCTTACGCTCAATTGTTTGATTCGGATTGTAAAGAAAAGAAACACGCAAATACTTTGAATGCGTATTGTGGTGAACGAACGATTTCACCATCAATCGTGCCGCATGCCTGCTGCCACCTTAAACAGGTGCAGGACGTAAGGAAACAATGCATCCATGGTTTCTGCTGCGCCTTTGGGAGAGCCAGGCAGGGTGAGTACCAAGGTTTGTTGAATAAAGCCTGCTACGCCCCGGGAAAACATGGCATAGGGTGTTCGTTGTTGGCCATAATTGCGGGCTGCTTCCATAATGCCGGGAATAGTGCGGTCGAGCAGTGGTGCCACAGCATCGGGTGTTACGTCCCGGGGAGAGAGCCCAGTGCCACCGGTAAAAAGTATGAGGTGATATCCTTCATTGCTGTATTGTTTTGCTTTTGCCTGAATGCTTGCTACATCATCAGGAATGATATCGAAAGCTGCTGCCTGTAGTTGGTGCTGTTCCAGTTTTTGCAAAATCGTTTGGCCACTGGCATCTGCATTGTTGCCTGCCGCAATAGAATCTGAACACACTATTACAGCAATGCGTAAGTCCTCTCTTCCTTCTTTGCTAATGCCCGATTTGCCGCCTTTTTTACTCTCCAGTTTTACTGCAGCAATCTCTACACCGCTATCCAATGGTTTGAGCATATCGTACATGGTGAGTGCTGTAATGGCAGCGCCGTGCATCGCTTCTACTTCTACACCAGTTTTATAAATTGTATGCACTTCTACTGTTATGAGAATGCTCAGTCCATCAATCGAATGTTTGATAGATGCAAACTCAACCGGTAGTGGATGGCAATCAGGAATAACATCACTTGTTTTTTTGACTGCCAGCAAACCTGCAGCTCTCGAAAATTCAAATACATCTCCCTTCGGAACGCTTTTGTTTTGAATAGCGTCAATGGTTGCTTGTTTGGATACGGTGAGCCTGGCAGTTGCAATGGCTTCCCGTAGCGTAGAAGATTTATGTGTAATGTTGACCATAATTTATTGATTGACTTTCCATTGGTGAGATGCATCTTCTAATATTTCTTTCCCCCAAATGGGCAACTCGTTTTTGATGCGTTCTACTATTTCGTTGCAGGCATCAATAGCAGCACGGCGGTGTGCCGATGATGTAAAAACAAACAAGCAAATTTCGCCAACGGCTACCCGGCCGAGGCTATGATGAATGTGCATACAGGTAAGTGGGTATTTGGAGAATATAGCTTCCCGTATCTGGTGCATTTTTTCCAGTGCCAGCTCGTTGTACGCCGTGTATTCTATAGCTATCACTTGCTTATCATCAATCACATCAGCCCTTACCTGACCGAGGAAAATACTGTGTCCGCCAATGGAAGTGTTGCTGCTGTGTTTAGCAATACTATCCGAAATAAAGGCTGGAGCTATTGGCCCTTCTGTAAAGATATTTTTGGGAGTCTTTTTCATGATGTTGCTTGTGTTTGCAATTGCATCCATGCTTGTATACCACCTTTTACACTCAGTATTTTTTTAGCGCTGCCAAAATGGTTTGTCAACTGCATGGCAGCCTGAGCACTGCGGATGCCGGATAAACAAAAGATGACGATGGTTGGTGCTGTGAGCCATGCTGTGTGTTGCATTAGTTGCGCCAATGGAATGTGTAGATGACTAAACTGAGTTACCAACGGCCATTCATCTTTTTCCCGCACATCTACAATGCTGATGGCGTCATTATGCAGCAAGTCATTAAACTGAGCAGCATCAATTTCTTCAATCGCAAAAGTTGCATTACAAAAACTGTCATAGTCTGTTTGCATCAATGCATGAAGCGTGGCAGGAATGAGCTGCCGTGTTGCGGATTGCGGACTGATGTTGATTTCGTAAGTCTGACTGTTCAGTGCATTGTACGTTAGCAATTGATTGCTTAATGTTTGACCGATACCTGCAATGAGCTTAATGGCTTCGTTGGCCATGAAACCACCAATGATGGCGGGCAATACACCGAGTACGCCTGCTTC
Source organism: Bacteroidota bacterium (assembly GCA_020161435.1). Lineage (GTDB taxonomy): Bacteria > Bacteroidota > Bacteroidia > Chitinophagales > Chitinophagaceae > Phnomibacter. The sequence continues at coordinate 85,558 of JAIUNV010000008.1, forward strand.
CGCACAGTTGAGTACTTCGCCCGGTTTGGGTGGCAGCGGAAATAAGTCGCGGTAATTGGTTGCCGGAGTATTGTTGAGTGATACATTGAACACAGCCACCTGTCCTTCGTATTGTGCAATGGCACCAAAGATGAGTGGCTTTTCCAGTAGCACACAAGCATCATTGATGAGGTACCTGCTGGCAAAATTATCGGTGCCGTCTATCACTATATCGTAGCCGGAAATAATGTTGGCGGCGTTGTGGTTAGTCAAACGTTCGTGGTGAATGGTGCAGGTAATGTTAGGATTGAGTTGCTGCAACACCTTGGCTGCACAAATAGCTTTTGGTTGTCCAATCATTTGTACGTTGTACAATACCTGCCGGTGCAAATTGTTGAGCGAAACAACATCGTCGTCTACAATACCAATGTGGCCAACGCCTGCTGCGGCAAGGTATTGCAGCACCGGGCATCCCAAGCCGCCAGCTCCTACAACCAATACGTTGGCGGCCAACAGTCGTTGCTGTGCAGCATCTCCAAATCCTTTCAGAATGAGTTGGCGATGGTAGCGTTCCTGATATAGTTCTTGTTCTTTCATTAGCCGCCAGAAAATGGTGGAAGTAAAGCTACTGTACAATTATCAGGTAGTTCTGTGTTTGTGTGAATGGTTTGTTTGTTTACCGCTACCGCAAATTTTTCATTTGCCAATGCAGGAAATTGGGTGTGTAAATGCTGAATGAGTTCGTCGGTATTGTGCAGGTTGCTGAGCGTTGTAGCAGCTCCTGCAATTTCACTCAGCTTGCCAAAAAAAAACACCTGTATTCGTTTGCCGTTTTCCATAATCAACATTGAAGTTAGGTAACCAAAAGTTTTACTGCTGCAATACACAATACCAGTGCCAGTAAATATTTCAACAGCTGCTGATTGAATTTTACAGCACCATAATATGCACCTGCTAAACCACCAGCAAAGGCCACCAGTACATAGCCATACATGGCGGTTGTGAAATGAATACCGTTGGTGAATTGCCCGGCAAGGCCTGCCGCAGAATTGACGAAAATAAACAGGGCACTGACGGCCGCGGTTTGTTTCATGTTGGCCCAATGAAGCATCAATAATACTGGCGATAAAAGAATGCCGCCGCCAATGCCGATGAGCCCCGATAAAAAACCGATGGCAGCACCAATGAGCAACGCCAATGGCACAGATTCTTTGCGCTGTTCTGTATATGCCGAATCTTTGGCCAGCAACAATCGTACAACAGGTAGTAGTAAAAACCAGCCAAGTATTTGTTTGTACACAGCTGCATCGATTGCAATGGCACCACCAATGAAGGCCATTGGAATAGAAACAATGGCAAGAGGAAGAAAGAGCCTGAGGCGAAAATGACCACCCCTATAAAAATGGATGAACGATGTGAGTGATACAAACAAATTGAGCAACAGCGCTGTGGGTTTCATTACAGCTGGAGCAATGCTGAACAGTACCATTAATGCGAGGTAGCCACTGGCACCACCATGACCTACCGCTGCATATAAAAACGCAACAATAAATAAGAGGACATAAAATAGTGCAATATAATCCATGTGCTTACTGGGGTAAAAGATGAATGCGAACGGTATCGCCTTTTAGGCCGCCGGTACTTTCTTCCGGCAGTTCTAACAGGCAATTGGCAACAGCAAACGTCTGTAGCTTGTACGATTCTTGTGCCGCTAATGGCTGCACTTTTCCATCGGCATATGTTGCTTTTTGAAAGTGTGTAAGGCCAGCTGCTTTTTTACAGTCTGCAGCAAGTGTGCAGTTGATATGTGGTACAGCCAATGGCCGCAGTGTAAGTTGCGCCAAAGCATTGCAGACATAGATATAAAAACAGGTGAGCACAGAAGATGGATTGCCCGGCAAACCAAAGACAAGCTGTTGCTCCTTTGTACCGAAATACAACGGCTTGCCAGGTTTTTGTTTCACTTTATGAAACTGTGTGCTGATACCGCAAGCCTGTGCAGCTTGTAGTACAAAATCATAATCTCCAACACTTACACCGCCGGTGAGTAATACTACATCACTGTCGTGCAATGCTTGTGCCAATGTGTTGGTTAGAGAATCAAGGTTGTCTGTTACTGTGTAAGTGCGGAACACAGGCAAATGCAAGGCTTCGAGTGCTGCTGTAAGGCTATACGAGTTAGACTCATACACTTGCCCGTATTGCAATGCGTTGCCGGGTGTTTGCAATTCGTTACCTGTGAGTATGATACTGATTATTGGATTCGGAATAACCGACACATGAGTGATGCCAATACCTGCCAAAAAGCCAATGGCTGCAGGCTTAAGTAGGCTTCCTTTGGGCAATGCTAAAGCGCCGGCCTGAATTTCGCTACCTGCTGATCTTACATTGGCACCGCGTTGTAGTTGAGAATCTTCAATCAGCAGCTGTCCGTTTTCTACACGTACTTTTTCCTGCATCACCACGGTGTCGGCACCTGCAGGTACGGGGGCGCCGGTAAATATGCGCATTGCATTTCCTGTTGCCAACGTTATGTTTGCTGCAGCACCAGCGGCCATTTCTCCGGTTATATGCAGTGGCTGATGCACATCATCAAATACAAACGCATATCCATCCATGCTGGATTGCGGATATGCAGGAATATCAATGCTTGCAAATACATCTTCGGCCAATACTTTGCCTGCTGCCAGTTGCAACGGCATTGTTGCTGCTGGCAGTGGCGTTATATTTTCTTTGATGTATTGTAATGCTGCTGATACGGAAATCATAGCGTCCGTTTTATTTGTGCATGTGGTTGAAATAATACTGCTGAAATTTCTTACCCTCCAATACCAATCATACTTCGGTTGTGCAGGTCTTGAGCATTCAGGTGTTCAAAGTCGGTGGTAAACTGGCCGCCGAGTGCTGCAGCTTTTGCTGCCACATTTTGTTGAATCAGTTTTGTCACGTCTTCGCCTTTACGCAGTGCTGAAAGCAAATCTGTTTCATTGGCGGCAAACAAGCAGTTTTTCATTTTGCCATCGGCAGTTAAGCGAAGCCGGTTGCAGCTGTTGCAAAAAGGTGCACTCATGGTACTGATGACAGCAAATGTACCTGCATGGCCTTCCACCTGATACGCTTTGGCAGTGTCGTGTGCTGCATTGTGCAGTGGTTCAAATGCAAATTGCTGTTGAGCTACGGCTAGTATTTCTTGCCATGTAAATACTTTGTTACTCGTCCAGCGGTTGCCTTCAAAAGGCATGAATTCGATAAAGCGGACATGTACAGGACTATCTTTTGTCCAAGCAATAAAGTCATTGATTTCACCATCGTTGATGCCCTTCATTACTACCATGTTCACTTTTACATGAAACTGTTTTTGCAACATCAACTGAATATTATTATACACCTGTTGAAATGCATTTCTCCTGGTTAAATGCAGAAAGGTGTCGGGCTGCAATGTGTCTAAACTGATATTGAGTGAACGTACACCAGCGTCGGTTAATACATCTATAAATTCATGTATTCTGGTGCCATTGCTGGTGAGGGTAAGTTGTACCGGCAGTTTACTCAATTGCATGATGATATCAGCTGCATCTTTTCGTACCAAAGGTTCACCGCCGGTGAGCCGTATTTTAGTAACGCCCATTTGAACGAATGTGGCAGCGAGGGATGCTATTTCATTGGCTTGCATGCGAGATGCCGCAGGCATAAAGTCATATTCTTCTTCGGGCATGCAATAAAAGCATCGCAAATTACAATTGTCTGTAAGCGAAATTCTCAGGTATTGGTGCTCTCTGCCAAAGCTGTCTGTCAGCATATTCAATCAGGCTCCTTCTTTAAGTTTACGATAGTCTGCTTCGGTGTCAATATCTATATCGCCATTCGTAAAATGAATATAAGCAGCACTGTTTTCGTTTTGCAGAATTAATTGTTTGGCGCCCTTGTCTCCGGTGAGTTGCAGTAGTTGCGGAAAGAATGTTTTAGAAAACAGGACAGGTGTACCAAAGCCTTTGCTGTAGCGGCTGTACTCGATAGGTTGTTGGCTTTGCTGATGTGTATTAATGAGTTGTTGAATGCACATGGTATTAAGATGCGGCTGATCTGCCACCACAAAAATGAGGGTGGATGTTTCAGGTTGCTTTGCCAGTGCAGCCTGCATGCCGCAGCAAATGGAAGAAGCCATGCCACTTTCCCAATCGGGGTTGGTACACACCGCAGCTGTGGTTCGTAATTGTGGTAAAATTGCTGATGCGTAAGCGCCAACAACCAGTTGCACAAAATCAACTTTCGCCGTTTTGCATACATCCAACGTATGTTGTAATAAAGTGGAACCTGCATATGGTAGCAATTGCTTTGCCGTACCCATCCGCGAAGCCTTGCCAGCAGCAAGTATGATGATGCCTGTATGTGTTGCCTTTTGCATCATGAATGTTCAGTGGCTTCGGTTGTGCTGTTGCTCCTTGGATGAATGGCTTCCTGCCTGTAGCGAAGGGAATATCCGTTTCGGTAGGAGAGCACCGCTTTGATTTCGGCTAATACAGAGAGGGCAATTTCTTCCGAAGTTTCTGCACCAATGTCCAGCCCAACAGGGCCATACAAGTGTTGCTGCTGAGCTGCGGTGATGGTACAACCTTGCTGTACCAATTCATTCAACAACCGCTCCATGCGCCGCTTGGGGCCAAGCATGCCAATGTAGCGCAGTGAATGCTTCAATAGCAATGGCAGCAACGCCAGATCGTAGTTATAGTTGTGCGTCATCATCACTACAACGCTCCATTCATCTTTCGAAATATCATGGATGATTTGTTCGGGCTTGCCCACAACTAAATGATCGGCCAAGGGAAAACGGGTTTGAGTTACAAGATGATTTCTGCCATCCATTACACTCACCTGCCAGCCGAGTTGTTTGGCCATGTGTACCAGCGGCATGGCATCGTTGCCTGCGCCAATAATGTGCAATGCAACAGCAGGAGATACAAACTCAATGAATGCCGATAACGCTTGCTGATTGATGTTGTCAGCAAACAAAGATGTTTTTGTTAGCAATACTTGTAGAGCTTTTGCTGCAACCACAGTTTCAAGTGTGGTGGGCAATGCGCTGCTTACCGTATTTTCTTTTGTAAGCAGGTAGCAGGTGCCGGGTTGCTGGTTATGGGTTGCTTGCAAAGAAAACAGCGTTACCAGTACCGCTTCTTTTCTTTCCTGAATGGCTTGTTGCAAACAGGCCACAGGATTGTTGGCATCCTGAGGATGGATGGGTTCAAACAAAATATGAACAATGCCATTGCAGCCAAGTTGTATACCAAACGTTGCATCATCCTCTTCCATACTGTTGTAGGATACGAGTTTGTTTTGCTGTTGATGCAGCGCCATCAGTGCTTTGCGTAGCGCATCGCCTTCGAGGCAGCCTCCACTAATGGCACCCGTTATTTTTCCCGTTTCATCCACCAGCATCCGGGCTCCGGGCCTGCGGTACGAGGAGCCTTCTACATGTACAACCGTAGCCAGTACCATACCCGTACCAGTGCGAATGTTTTGCTCATAGGCGGCAACAATATCTGTGAGTTCTTTCTTCATTTTTGTTGCAGTGTACACTGCGTCAATCAATAAGCGTTATAGGTTATATTTCTGATAGCACCCATGAAGGTCACGTTCTGACTATATACTGACAGAACGAATAAGCATTAATGAGGATAGCAATACCAATAAGTGCAGAGTGAAGATATAGCAGCAATACCGGCTAAAAATTAAACCTATCATGAACGTAATGAAGTACATGATAGGCTTTTAAGCTGATGGTATTTTTACCGGTTTTTAGTGCAGTATTCACTAATCAACCACTGCAGTGAAAAGCCGCATTTAACCCATTTGCTCTGCAAAAGGCATTTTACGAATGCGCTTACCAGTAGCTGCAAACAAGGCATTGGCCAAGGCTGCAGCAATGGGTGGCAATGCAGGTTCGCCCAATCCTGTTGGTGGTTCCTCTGATGGTACAAAGCCTACTTCAATATCCATGGGTGCATCTTTCATCCGTAGCATTTTGTAAGCATGAAAATTGGTTTCCTGCACCGCACCATTTACAAAAGTTACTTTAGGATACATGGCGTGGCCAATGCCATCAACAATGGAGCCCTGCACCTGATTTTCTGCACCGCTCAGGTTGATCACCCTGCCGCAGTTGACAGCACAATACACTTTCACTATTTTGGGCTGGCCTTTTACCAGTTGCACTTCTACCACCTGCGCTACATATGAGCCAAATGAATACCAGGTAGAAAAGCCTTTGAAAATCCCGGGCTTTTTACTGTTCCAGTTGCTCATATTCACTACGAGGTCTATTACACTTTTGTACTTGTCGGGGTCGTAACTGAGTTTGCCTACGGGCTGCTGTTTGGCTTGCTGTAAAATGGCCAACCGAAATGCTACGGGATCTTTTTTCAGCGCCACGCATATTTCGTCCATAAAACTTTCGGCGGCAAATGCAAGTGTATTGGCACCCGGTGCCCGCCACCAACCGGTGGGGGTATTGCTGGCAAATCCTTGTCCTTCGGCACGGTAGTTGGCAATGCTGCCGGCAATGTAACTATCGCCACGTACACCGCGGCCAATGCCAATGCCCGACTGGTGCCACGACAACAACTCTGTAGCCGAAAGTGCCGCCCGGTAGCGCCACATTTCTGCAGGCCGGTAAAAGTCGTTTTGCATGTCGTCTTCTCTTGTCCACTGCACCTGCACGGGGCATTTTGCCGCTGCCGAAATTAAGGCAGCTTCTACACCGTTATCGGTCATGAGTTTGCGGCCAAAGCCACCGCCCTGGCGGGGAGATGCAATGGTGATGTCTGCTTCGGCAATGCCTAATTTCTTGGCTACTTCACTTCGTACCGAAGCCGGCACCTGCGTAGGGCCGTACAATGCTGCTTTGTCATTTTGCACGTTGGCATAAAAATTCAGAGGCTCCATTTGCCCATGCGACAAAGCAGGCATTTCATAATACACATCCAACACTTTTACCGCTTGTTGCGCAGCGGCCTCTACATTACCATCGTTGCGGGCAGGTGGTGTAGCCGATGGCTTGTCCAACAGTTTTTTAAAGCTGTCGAAATGGGCTGCCGTATTCTCCAGTTTTTCTTTATCGTTCCATTGTACTACCAATGCATCCCGTCCTTTTTTGGCAGCCCAGGTAGAGGTAGCCAGCACGGCCACCGCATTTTCTATTTGTACTACTTTTTTTACGCCCTGCACTTTCAGGGCAGCGGTATCATCTACTTTGCCCAGTGTTTTGCCATAGGCCGGTGGTCGGCTCACCATGGCAAACAGCATGCCTTCTTTTCGGGTGTCTATCCCAAACAGGGGCTGGCCGGTCACTATTTTTTTTGCATCCACATCGGTAATGCGGGTGCCAATGAGTTTGAATGTTGTAGGGTCTTTCAATGCAGGCTTTGCAGGCACGGGCATGGTAGCTGCCGTAGCAGCCAAAGCACCGTAGCTCAGTTTTTTACCCGTAGGTGTGTGCGTTACTTCGCCGTTGGCGGCAGCGCATTCTGTTACAGGTACACTCCATGTTTGTGCAGCTGCGGCTACCAGCATTTCACGGGCAGTGGCTCCAATGGTACGCAGCTCAGTGTAGCGGCCCCTTACCGATCCGCTGCCACCTGCAGTTTGCCTGCCCATGGCGCTGTGCAATGGTGCCAGCTCTACCTGTATGGTTTGCCAGTTTACTTCCAGCTCTTCGGCTATGATGAGTGGCAGCGATGTTTTTACACCCTGTCCAATTTCAGGATTGGGGGCCATGAGCACAATGCTGCCATCGGCCGAAATTTTGATGTAAGCATTGGGTGCAAACGGTTCACTATCGGCGGGCTGTGCACCGGCAGATAATTGCAGCAGGTTAAAGCTGATGAGCATGCCGCCTCCTGATAGTGCAGACACTTTCAGGAAATTTCTTCTGGAATAACTTTTTGCCATAATCAGATGGTGCGTTGTTTTTTAGCTGCTGTATGAATGGCTTTGCGAATGCGCAGGTAGGTGCCACACCTGCAAATATTGCCGCTCATGGCAGCATCAATTTGTGCATCGGTTGGGTTGGGGGTGCGGCGTAGCAATGCCACAGCACTCATCATTTGTCCGGTTTGGCAGTAGCCGCACTGGGCCACATCCTGCTCTACCCAGGCTTCTTGCACGGGGTGGTCGCCATTGGCCGACAGGCCTTCAATGCTGGTGATGGCCCGCTGGCCTACGGCCGAAACCGGCAGCATGCAGGAGCGAACAGCTACATTGTCGAGCAGTATAGTGCAGGCACCACATTGTGCCATACCGCAACCAAACTTGGTGCCTACCAAATTCAAATGATCTCTCAACACCCACAACACAGGTGTGGATGGGTCCACGTCAATTTGTATTTTTTTTCCGTTGACGGTCAGGCTAAGCTCAGGCATTGGAGAATTCTTTGTGGGAAGTTAATCGTTTTTGCATACCAAAGGATAGCTGCCTTGGCGCTTACTCTACAACAGGCGCAGTTTTCAATTGGTTGTCAATATTTATTATCCAAAAAAATGCGGGTGTGTTTGTTGTGATGAATTGTAATTCAGCCATGGCATTTAAAAATGAACACTTTTACAGCAGGCCTTGTATATGCATTCCTGATTCATCTACCATTTTTACTGATTGTGTTGTTGTAGTACCTTGTTACACATGGCAACAAGTACTTTTATCTATCGTTAAATTGTACTGGCCATGACACCGGTTTTTAAGTTTGATTCAGTATCTGATTACAATGCCTTGAATAACCATGAAACGCTGCACCCACTGGTGAGTGTGATTGATTTTTCGAAAGCGGCACCACGGTCGTGGGGCAATGAGCAAACCATTAAAATCAACTACGGGTTGTATTGTGTTTTTTTGAAAGAGATTAAATGTGGCGATATTAAATACGGCTGTAACTACTACGATTATCAGGAAGGAACGCTGGTATTTGTAGCACCGGGTCAGGTACTGGATATTGAAACCGATGGACAGGTGTATCAACCCAAAGGATATGCATTGGTTTTTCATCCTGATTTACTGCATGGCACATCGCTGAGTAAGCACATTAAGGATTATACTTTTTTTGGGTATCAATCGCATGAAGCCCTGCATTTATCTGAAAAAGAGAGACAGCTGGTGATGGATTGTTTTGCAAAAATTGTGTATGAATTACAGCAATCAATAGACAAACACAGCAAGAAGCTCATCGTGTCAAATATTGAATTGTTCTTAAACTATTGTACCCGTTTTTACGACCGGCAGTTTATTACCCGAGAGAACGCTAACAGAGGCATTCTGGAAAGGTTCGAAGTATTACTCAACGATTATTACCAAAGCGAAAAGCCACAAACCATTGGCCTGCCTTCTGTGGCATGGTGTGCCGGCGAGTTGCATTTGTCGGCCAATTATTTTGGCGACCTCATTAAAAAAGAAACGGGCAAAACCGCACAGGAATACATACAGGCCAAAGTGATAGACCTGGCAAAAGATAAGATGGCAAATCTGGAAAAGTCGGTAAATGAAATTGCGTTTGAACTAGGCTTTAAATATCCGCAGCATTTCACCCGTTTGTTTAAGCAGCGGGTTGGGCAATCGCCCAGCCATTATCGAATATTGAATTAGCAGTAGTTGCTGAACTATCATTCATCAGCGCAACATTTGTAGCGAAGCATTGCTTGTATTTTACTTGCTGACTATAAAACCGTCAATCCTTTTTATGGATGCGTTTATTACGTGCCTGCCTTACAGTGGTGTCAGTTATTGCTTGCTGCGGGTGCGTTTTTGATACACCTATTTTTTGCGATAAATAAATGCCGGAATGTCCGCTGAAATAGTATGCGGTAAAAGTGGCAATGGCATAGTAGAGCAGGTACTCTCCGCCAAAGAGTTCTACACCCATGATAGCGCAGGCAATGGGTGTATTGGTAGCGGCTGCAAATACGGCTATAAAGCCTAGCCCGGCCATTAAATCAACAGGTGCGCCGGTGAGCACGGCAATGCTGTTGCCTAAGGCGGCGCCAATAAAAAACAGCGGCGTTACTTCGCCACCTTTAAAACCCATACCAATGGTAATGGCAGTAAATAACAGTTTCCAGGCCCAACTGAAAGTGGACACACCATCGGCTTCGAAAGCTGACACAATAGAGGCGCCGCCTGTGGGGTTGGTTACACCCAGCCCCAGATAATCCCTTGTACCCAGTAGCCATGTAAGTGCTATAATCATGAGGCCGCCGATGAAAGGCATCAACCATTTGATTTTTATCCAACGGTTGCTATAGTTTTTGATGGTATGAGAGAGCTCCGCAAAAATAAATCCGGTGATACCAAAGGCGATGCCAGCGGCTACTACCGTAAGCAATAAAGCAGCATCCAAGTGCAGGTAAGGCATGCTGCTTTGCATTACATTGCTGAATGTGATGTGGTAGTGTGTATGCGTAATGCCATACGCACTACAGGTAATATCTGCCAGTACCGCCGATATAAAGCAAGGCATCAATGCATGATGACTGATGCGCCCAACCGCCAGTACTTCCAGTGCAAATATGGCACCGGTAACAGGGGTGCCAAATACAGCGCCAAAGCCTGCAGCAATGCCACACATAAGCAAAGTGCTGGTATCTTGTTTGCTGAGTGTAAACCACCGGGCAAGCAGGCTGGCTATACTGCCGCCCATTTGTACAGCAGTGCCTTCGCGGCCGGCAGAGCCACCAAACAAGTGGGTAATGATGGTGGTAAACAATACTAACGGCGTCATGCGTAATGGAACACCGCCGCCCGGCTCATGAATTTCATCCATGATAAGGTTGTTGCCTGCTTCGGCTTTTTTGCCCCAGTATTGGTACAAAAAATAAATGAGCACTCCTGCCAATGGCAATGCATACAATAGCCAGGTATACCGCCATTGCAACTTGGTGGCCTCATCCAGTAGCCATAAAAAAAGGGCTACCAATGAGCCTACCACTAGTGCTAACGGCACCGACAGTAAAGTCCAGCGAAAGAGTTGCTGCGCAATAGTGAATTGTTCAAATTGTTTCCTGAAAGTGTTGATCATCCTACAAATATTTTATCCGGCAACATTTCGTTGCCCATGTTCGATTATTTGTAGGCGCCATTAGTCGTTGCATGTATTGCACGACGGTTTGTGCATAGGAAGACACCATTTCCCGTGATCACAAATGTAGGGCTGTTTTGTATAGGAAGAATTGCGAATTAGTGTACGGTAATGTTCAACCAAACGATGAGTGTGTAGCTAATTGATGAAGGCTGTCATTCGGCCACTTTGGTTTGCGGCAACAGGCTGTATGCTGAAGGCAAACCACCCCAGTTGATGCGAATTTCATCGAGGATTACACCGGGGTCAATGGCATATATATGCAGCATATGCACACCGGCAGATAGTTGCCCCAGTGGCCATTGGCGTATCGTTCTGTTGGCCAGTACATTTTGTTTCCATTCTTCACTTCTGCCTACCGTTTTGGTATCAGTTATTTGTAAAGGCCCGTCATCGATTTGTATAGCATAGCGTAAGCTGTGCAGATTACTAACAGGATGTGTAGGCAGCGTAAATACATGGAGCGTTGCCGGTCGATTCTCAGTTTGGTAAAACGTATAACTCAATCGGGCTGCGGCAGTAGGAGGAATGCTGTCGATGTTATTGGATGTGAGCACTTGCATGCCTTTGCCCGAATAGCCTAAGCCATGCACGGGCTGCCATTGTTGCTGCTCATGTTTTTTTTCTTGAGTAAACCCTGCTGCATGCATTACCAGCAATCCATTGTTGGGTACAAAGCCATGAAAACCTTTTGGCAATGACTTTCGGAGTCTTCGTGCTTCGAGATGTATGGTTTGGGTAATACCATTGGCAGCAATGCGAATGCTACCAGCGTTGCTGTTTTGTAACGGCGCTTTTGCCCAATTGATGTTGACTACAATCCTTTGTTCATTATGACCACTATTTGCATTGAGTGTTCCATTAGCATGGCTGAGTTGTATCCAATCGGCAGATGCAGTTGCCTGCCATAGGATGGTTTGTGGCTGGCACAAATACACATCTATAAAATATTGCTGTTGGAACATATCATCGAATGCTGGTAATTGATTGCGGTGAATGCTGTCGGCCGCTTCTATTGCCAGTTGCCATGCTTGACTTGGCTTTGCAATTTCAGGCAATACCGGTGTTGGCAAAAACACAGGCAGGTTGCGTGTCTGCATCGACATCATGTGGTGCCATTTGCCGCCACTCATGGTTGTGTTGTAATGCCTTGTTAGTAGTGCAATGCTGTCGTAAGCAGCGTTTGCTTTTGCTGCATAATGAGTAGCACTCAATCGCTGCTGTTGTTGGTACAAACTGGCTTTGTGTTGGTACAACCATTTTTTGTTCATGAGTGCTGCACCCATCACCGGGTAATACATCAATTGGTAAAATGCATCGGCTCTGTGCAACGAAAAGTTTGGCTGCAATTGTTGAACTGCTTTTTGCAATTGCTCATACATGTGGATGCGTTTGGCAGCCTCGTCGCCGTAGTAAAAATGATTGTATGCGGTTGCACTTGTTTTGGTGGTGGGTTCTGTTTGGCTCCAGCCCATGAATTCTGGTTTGCGTTCAAAAGCAAGCTGGTAATACTGCCACATGATGCGGCTCATTTGCGCAGCGTATTGATGGCTCAGGTTGCTGGCCAGCCATTGCTGCAGGTGTTGCTGCACATAGCTGCTTTGGGTAAATGGTTTCGTTTGATAGGCCATATCCAGAAACATTTCGATGTTGTACTCCAGCGGTTTTATATCTCCTACATTGAGTATCCACAGTTTGGTGGCCCCCTGCTGGTATGCCTTCATCATTTCTTCTCGAATGAGTGCAGGATGCTGTGTAGACAGCCATAAATAATCGTGTGGCCGGCCCCAGTAAGAAGCGTGGTAATACACACCAGATCCGCCGCTGCGTTGTTGTTCTGCTGCATTGCTCAGGCGTTGTATATACCCATAGTTATCATCGGGCCATACAATGGTAATGTCGTCAGGAAGCTGAAGACCGTTGTCATAAATTTCCAGCACCTCTTTGTAAGCTGTAAATACCTGCGGAATACTTGTTACATTTTTATGGATATATGTGCCCAGCAACTGGCGTTGATCTTGTACAATTTGTTGTAGCAATGGCACTGCTTCTTTGGCATCTTTTACGCCTTCCATCTTGCTGTCGTGTACGCCCCGCATGCCCATACTGTACATGGCATTCAGTCCCTTACTTTCTTGTACCCTTTCTTTCCAGTATTGGTACACGCCAGGTTTGTTGGTTACATAATTAAACGGCCCCATGGTATTGCTGTGCCACTCACGGGTATTGGTGCGGAGCATAGGCTCGGCATGCGAGGTACCAATGACGATGCTATAGTCTTCAGCCATTTGTACATTGCCGGGTATAGTGAAAAACGGTTTGGTTACTTCATGCATGGCAGGCCAAATCAGGTTGGCTTTCAGGCGCAGTAGCAGTTCAAAAACTTTTGCATAGGTTTTCGGGCCAATATCGCCGGTTTCGGGTTCGAAAGTGTTGGCCGCCCAAGGTTGCAGGCCCCAGTCTTCATCGTTAATAAAAATGCCGCGGTATTGTACAGCAGGTGGAGAGGAAGTGTAACTGCCTTCGCTGATGTACAATGCTTTTTTTCTGGTGGGGCTTACATCGGCCCACCAGTAAAATGGTTGTACTCCCAATTGTTTCGATAATTCAAAAATACCATAGGCTGTACCACGGGCATCGCTACCGGCAATGATGAGTGCCCGGGCTGTACCGGGAAATGGATGCTCTAGGGTAGTGATGGTAAAGCATTCCCATTTGCCTTGTATGGCTGTTACATTCAATCGCTTTGATGCTACAAGAGCATCAATCCATTTATTGTGCCCGATAGTGCCGGCAATCACCGTGTATTTACCCGTTGGTTGATGTTGCAGGGGCAGCTGTTTGCCCGTCAGCAATGCAATGTCGTTACAAAAAGCTTTAGCGGCTATTTGCACCACACTGGCGTCAGTACTGTCTGTAAGCAAGTTGGCCAATCTACCCGATGCTACCAGTGGAAAACTGTTGGCTGCAGGTTGTTCGGAAATGCGCAGTCTAATTTGCTGTGCTGCAGCTGGCAGCAATAAAAAGATGCTGGCAGCCATGGTTAGCAAATGCATCCTGAATGCAAGCTGTTTCATAGTTATTACTTTTCTTGTGCAAACGCTACATCATCGATGTGGCAATAGGCAAGAGCATTGGCTTTTATGTAAAAACCAATATCTGCCTGTCCATTTTTTACCAGTACATTATTTAGGGTTACCTTGTGCCATGTTTCGGTGTGGCTGTGCAGGGGCAGGCGATAGGTTTGCTGATTGCTTGTGGCAAACAGTTCCAGTTTTTCTATACCGGCGCTGTATTTTACCATTGCAGAAAAAGTGTAACGTCCATTGGGTAGGGGCACATGATATGTGCTGCTGATTGTTTGGTACACTTTTCTTTCAAAAGCCGTTTTATCACTCATGCACAAGCTTCGTTCCCCTGTTACCATGTGTCTTTCTGCCGTTGTATTGGCATGATTCAGTATTGGTGAAATTGATGTATCAAGACTGATGTTGTTGCCTTGCAATACTTCGCTATGCCAGCCGGTGAGCTGTTGCTGCACTGGTTTTACCAAACTGGGTATTGCTTTTCTGTCAGCTTCAAAACTGGGATTGAGTGCATAATTGTTGAGCGGATTTACTTTCCAAACTCCGGTTGATGCATTCAGGTCCCATGCATGCAATGAATTAAAAATGGGCAAACTGTCTTCGAAGGAAAGCGGTACCCATTGGTTATAGCCAAGACCATTGCCGGCAAAGTTGGCCCAGCGATCGCCGCAATACAAAATGCTGGTTTGCTTACTGCCATGGATGCTTACAAAAAAGCCCGTTTGCGACACGTGTGCATAGTCGAATTCGCAACCTTTCATTACCTGCATGTTGTTGACGGGTGTGTAGGGCCCACGAATATCATTCGCCACCAGATAGTAGGCATACGAAGCATCCCAGCCATAAATATTGGAGGCAGCCATGTAGTAACGACCGTTGTATTGAAACATGCAATTGCCTTCACGGCTTTCACCTTCAAACACCTTGGTGCAATCGAGTAAACCAACCTGACCATTGACTACTCCAATTTCAGAAACATAGATTTTGTTTCTGCCTTTACCATAAGAATATACGAGAAATGATTTGCCTGTTGTTTCGTCGGTAAATACAGTTTGGTCGCCAGTATTGCTGGTACCAATCATAGATTGCATGTTGATTTTGCGATGCCATGTAAACGGTCCTGTTGGTTGTTTGCTTACAGCAATCAATACTTCATAACCATGCTGCACCAGCATGGCATATTGTTGTGTTTCGGGCAGGTAAGCGACGCCCAATCGGCCCACCCAGGTATTACGGCCATCCTTTAGTACTTCACTTTTGCTAAGTACATTGGCTTCAAAAGTCCAGTGCACTAAGTCGGTTGACGAATAGCATGTGACAGCTTCAAATGTGCATTGATTAAAAGTCTTGGTAGGATTATTTCGAAAACTGTCTGCTTCTGCATAGTGTACGCCGTACCAATAATATTTTTCTTCACCAGTTGCGTTGGCAAAACGGAAAATACCCCCACCTTGACTATTGATGGGTTTGCCATCATTGGTGTACCAAAACCGGTCGTTTTTGATAGTTGCAAATTGAGCATGTATCAAGCTGCTACGCAGCAGGAATGTACAAGCTAACAAAACTGCAAACCTTGCTGAATAAAAGTGCGAATGAAGTATAGGCAAATACTGCATACAATCGTTGTTGTGCTGTGGAAAGTACAACGATTGTCAGGCGGGGCTGTCCTGCTGCATCATGCGAAGCGTTGCTTACGCTTCCTCTTCTTTGATATTGAAAATGTAACCTGCACCGTACACGTTGCTCAGTGTTATTTTTTCTGACTTAGACACAATTTTGCGTAGCCGGGAAATAAATACATCGAGGCTGCGGCCCAGGAAATAATCGTTTTCGCCCCAAATGCGCACCAGTATTTCTTCTTTGCGAATGCGTTTGTTTTTGTGCTGGTAAAAGTATTCCAGCAACTCCGCTTCGCGGTTGGTGAGCTTTGTTATTTTTTTGTCTGGTGGCGTTACGGTGAGTTGTTCGCGGTTGTACAGCAAATCGCCAATCATGAACACTGATGTTTGTGGCTTGGTGGCCACATGGCCCGAAGTCATTTTCATGATGTTCTTGAGCTTGAGGGCCAACTCATCTATGTCAAACGGCTTGCAGATATAATCGGCGGCTCCGATTTTTAAACCGGCAAGGCGATCCTTCTTTTCGGTACGGGCCGTCAAGAAAACAAAAGGCAAATGTTCATTGATGGTTTGAATATTTTCTGCCAGTTCAAAACCACTTTTTTGTGGCATTTGTACATCAAGCAGGCAAATGCCATAATGATCGTAGTTGTCGCGAAAAGCTTTCAGCGCATTTTTTGGATTGTCGTGCCAATCAATATCGAAGCCCTTGGTTTCGAGGTATTGTTTCACCAAACTGCCCAGGTCTTGTTCGTCCTCCACAAATAATACTTTCTCTGGCATAGTGTGCTTTTTTTGGGAATGGTTTGCGTTAGCTATCGCTGTTGGAGTGTTTTGTTGCGATGGGTATGTAAATAATAAACTCTGTACCAATGTCTTTTTTGCTGTGTACTTCTACACTCCACTGGTGCGCATCAATACACTTTTTGGTATGGTACAATCCAAGGCCAATGCCAGGTTTGTTGCTGGATACCAACGATGGATTGCGGTAAAATTTTTGAAACATTCTTTTTTTCACTTTGCTGCTCATGCCGTCACCATTGTCTTTGATGCTGAGGGCAATGGTACTTGCATTTTTCAGGTAGGTGCTCACCAAAATTTCTTTTTCAGTCTTGTGATTGTATTTGACGCTGTTGTCGAGCATATTCAGCACGATGGACGTAAAATGTAGTTTGTCCAACAGTACCCGCTGCTCACCACTGTGTGGCGAAAAAACGATGTGGGTGTTTTCTTCATCCACATTGATGCGGTAATCAGAAATGATTTCTTCCAGTTCATCGTTGAGCACATGCTCTTCCAGCTCTAAGCGAATGGGTTTTTCGCCACTGGTTTCTATTACTTGTTTTACCAGTACGGTCAAGCGTTCACTTTGCCGTTTAATAATGCTGCTGAGTGCATCAAGCTGCGGACTGCGGATTTGCTGGTTTTCGTTTTCGATGGTTTTGTTGGCAATAATGATGGTAGTGAGTGGTGTTTGAAATTCGTGGCTGATGGTGTTGATGAAATCTGATTTCATTTCACTTTCCTTTTTCTGCCGTACCCAGTTGGCAAACGTGAGAAAGTAAATGCTGAGCATGGCTACAATAGAAAACACTGACAGCGAGGTTTGCGGCAATGTTTTTTTAAGGATATACGTAAGCCTGTCTGGCCGGTCGCAGTACAGTGAAAACTCCATGCGGTAGCTGTGTGCAATGGTAGAACTCACTTTAATATTGGACACCAGCGACTGTGGCGGATAGCTGCTGAGTGTACCACCAATTTTGGCGCCATAGTGTGCCAGATAAGGCACGGTGCTGTGCACATTGTCTGCGGTGTTGGTAAACAAGGGTACATACACATTGGCTTCCGGCGCTATAGACAAATGATTTACAAACAATGCATACTGCAGGTCCGGATTCATTTTATGTTGCGCTATCACTGCATCCAGCAGGGGTTGTATGTTGTTGGCTGCCGACAGGCGGATAAACATAGAATCGGTAATGCGCTTCGATAAATCGGCAAAGGCAGCTTTGTTTTGCCGGGACAAATATTCCAACGTGTCCAAATGCCGGTAAATAAAGCTATCGATGATGTGTACTCCACCAGGAAAAAGTTTATCGTTTACAATGCTTTCTTCATATGCCTTTTTAATGATTTTGGCTTCTTCTACATTGTATACTTTTTCTTCAAGCTTGTAAATGTTTTGGATGTGTATGAGCTGCACCAAACACAAAATGCTGGTGCATACAATAGCAATGATTTTGTATAAAAAAATGCGGTCTCTTTTCATGTTGTGGATGCTGCTGCACAGCCTTACAAATTGGAAAGTAGAGAAATTATACTACCAGCCATAAAATCAAGCGGCGTTAAGTATTCATTAACCATCCGTTCGTATTGTGTTGACCACAGCCGCTTGCAATAGCAATTAGTATTGCTCATACAAACCAACTACTATCTACTTATGAACAAACTATCAGTAAGTAGGTCTTTCCTCAGCTTGCTTCTTGGTTGTTGTCTGCTGGCTTTTTCAGCAGCGGCACAAACTACCGTAAAAGTAAGCGGCGTAGTAAAAGACCGACTGGACAAAGCAATGTCTGGTGTAAGTGTAACCGTGCAAGGCAATGCCAAACTGGGTACACAAACCAACGACAAGGGTGAATTTTCCATCACCGTTTCTACCACCGATGCCCTCGTGTTTTCGTATGTGGGCTATCAATCTGTAACCCGGCCTGTAAGCAACACCATTTACTTTGAAGTAGTACTCGATGCCGCACAAGGCAGCCAGGAAGAAGTAGTAGTGGTGGGTTTTGGTAAGGCCAAAAAAGTAAGCCTTGTAGGGGCACAGTCGTCTGTAAATGTGCAAGACCTGAAACAACCCGTTGCCAATTTGAGTACTGTATTGGCTGGTCGAATTTCGGGTATTGTGGGTGTGCAGCGTACGGGCTTGCCCGGCGAAAATGCCGGTGATCTCTGGATTCGCGGCATTTCTACTTTTGGCCCCAACTCAACCGGCGCATTGGTGATTATTGATGGTGTGCAGGGTCGTGACCTCAACTCTCTCGATCCGGAAGACATTGCCTCTTTCACCATTTTGAAAGATGCCTCGGCCACAGCAGTGTATGGGGTAGCAGGTGCCAATGGTGTTATTCTCATCAATACCAAGCGGGGCAAAACTGCTAAGCCAGTATTGAAGTTCAACTACAATCAAGGGGTAACTGCATTTACAAAATTGCCTGAGCTTACCGGTGCTGCATCGTACATGAATTTACGCAATGAAGCCCGCCTGGCTTCCGGACTTGGCGCTGAGTATGCACAAGCATACATCGATTCTACCATGGCCGGCAATCAGCCTTATCTCTATCCAAATGTTGATTGGATGAAAGAGATATTTAAAGAAGCCGGTGGTACTCGTCGCTTCAACTTTAGCGCCAGCGGTGGCAGCGAAAATGCCAACTACTATGTGGCATTGGCATACTACGATGAGCAGAGCCTGCTGCGCAACGATGGGTCACAAGGGTACGAATCAAATCAGCGTTTTAAGCGTTACAATTTTACCAGCAACATTAGTATGAACTGGACGAAGACGACCAAGTTCGACCTCGGTATTCAGGGCTACATTACCAACCTGAACACACCGGGGGTAAATGCACAAGCTGCTTTTCGTGATGTGATGGTGACCACGCCTATTTTGTATCCGAAAATGTATCCGGGCAATTTGGTGCCGGGTATCAACGCGGCCAATGCACAGCGCAACCCGTACGAAGAAATTACTCAAACCGGCTATGTAAACACAGCCAGCAATCAGGTGTATTCCAATGCCCGCATTACGCAGGATTTGGCGGCTATTACGCCCGGTCTTACGGTATACGGTTTATTTTCTTTTGATGCTTACAACACACAGGTCATCAGCCGTACCCGTCAGCGCAATACCTATAAAATCGATCCAGTTAATCCGTACAATGCAGATGGTTCTGTAAACCTGCTGCCCGTTATTACCAATGGATCCGACAACCTGAACTATGGTCGTGCCAACGGTGGCAACCGTTCGTATTATCTGGAAACAGCCCTCAATTACGACCGTGCTTTTGGCAAAAATCATCGGGTTACAGGGTTAATGCTCTTTAACCAACGCTCATATATTGATGCATTTGCTGCAGACCTTACTGCTTCGCTGCCATACCGCAGTATGGGCCTGGCCGGCAGGGGCACCTATGCATACAAAGAGAAATATTTTGCAGAGCTCAACTTCGGGTACAATGGTTCTGAAAACTTTGCACCAGAAAAACGTTTTGGTTTCTTCCCTTCAATAGGTGTGGGCTGGGTGCTCTCTAAAGAAAAATTCTTTGAGCCCATCAGCAATGTGTTTCAGTTTTTCAAACTCCGCTACTCCGATGGTTTAGTAGGTTCTGGTGCTGGTGGCCGTCGTTTCGGTTATCTCACCATTGTGTCCGATGCGTCTACTGTGCCCGGTTTTAACTGGGGCAATGGCCAAAGCAACCAGGGAAGCGGCGGCGGTGTACAGGTGCAGGATTTTGGTGCAGCTGTGCAGTGGTCTAAATCCCGCAAGCAAGATTTGGGTATTGAATTCAAAACATTCAATTCAAAATTGTCTGTCATTGTCGACTTCTTTAAAGAACACAGAACAGGTGTGTTTTTGCAAAGGGCCAGTCTTCCTTCATACGTAGGATTGGTAAACAATCCTTATGGCAACCTGGGTGTGATAGACAATGCAGGTTTTGATGCCACCATTGAAACATCGCAGTTTCACTGGGGCAATACCAAGTGGGATTTCCGTGGTACAATCACTTACAACCGCGACAAGATTATTGAAAATGATCAGCCGGTACAGCCCTTCCCTTACATGGAACGCAGAGGCTTCAATAGCTTGTCTACATACGGCTACACCGCTATGGGTTTGTTTGCCGATCAAAAAGAAATTGACAATGCGCCAGACCAAACACCACTTGGCGGACGTCCTCGTCCCGGTGATATCCGCTACAAAGACTTGAACAGCGATGGTCTCATCAACAACCTCGACATCAGCCGCATTGGCAATGGTGATGTGCCCAATTTGATTTATGGTTTGGGCGCCAACGTAGAATGGAAACGCTTTTACATTGGTGTTTTCTTCCAGGGCTCTGATGGTGCACAGCGATTGCTGACTGGTGATGGTATTATTCCTTTCAACAACAGCACCGGCCCTGAGCGGAGCAACCTGCTTACCATTGCAGAAGATCGTTGGACAGAAGCCAACCCCAATCCGAATGCGTTTTATCCTCGCCTGGCATACGGCAATGCGGCCAACCGCAACAACGCAGTGGCAAGCAGCTGGTGGATCAAAGACATTTCATTTGTTCGCTTGAAAACATTGGCCATGGGTTACAACCTGCCCGATAAGTGGGTGAAACGTGCTGGCTTCAAAAGTGCACAAGTGTATGCACAAGGTTTCAACCTCATTTATTGGAGTCCCTTCAAACTCTGGGATCCTGAGCTCAACACCGGCAATGGTGCGATTTATCCAAACATCCGCACTTTCTCTGTTGGTCTCGAATTCACCTTATAATCCATCAACGCATTTTCATGAAAAAAATATTTTCCATAGCCATGCTTGCCTCCCTGCTATTGCTGGGTAGTTGCAGCAAGTTTCTGGATACTGTTCCCGACAATATCCTCACCATCGACGATGTATTTAAAACACGGACCAATGTGATTAAATACCTCGGCAATATTTATCAGGCCATGCCCAATGAGTTCAACCAGCGTTTTGCCGGCAATGAAAACTCAGGTAACTGGACCGGTGCTGCCGATGAAGGCAAGTATACCTGGGACTTTAACTACAGCACCAACATGAACAAAAGTGCATGGGCCAATACCGATGGTACTGTATCTGCCTATTGGGACAACTACTACCGGGCCATCCGCAAGGCTACAGATTTCATTCAGCGCATCGACGGTGCTACACCCGAAATCAGTGCTGCAGAAAAAACCATTCTAAAAGGTGAAGCCCGTGCCCTCCGTGCCTTTTACTACTATCAGCTCATGCGTTTGTATGGTCCCGTAGTTATTTTGGGCGAAGAGCAAATTCCTGTTGATGCCACGAATGATGTAGTGATGAAAGAACGTTCTTCTTTCGATGACTGCGTAGCATTTGTAGTAGACCAACTGGATAAAGCATACACCGAATTGCCAGTTACTTCTGCAGTGGCTGGTAAGTTTACCAAGCCAGTAGTAAAAGCATATAAAGTACAGGTATTGATGCTGGCGGCCAGCCCGTTGTTCAATGGCAATACCGATTATGCCGAACTGAAAAATGATGATGGTAAAAATCTTATCAGTCAAACAGCTGATGCCACAAAGTGGACAAAAGCTGCTGCTGCTGCCAAAGAGTTCATTACAGAGTTCGTACCCACCACTTACGATTTGTACCGTGCTACAGATGCCGATCCTTTCAAAGCAGCGTACCTCTCTTGCCGCGATGTGATTTTGCAAAACTGGAATAAGGAATGGATTTTTGGTCGTTCTAATTCTGGCTACTCTTTCATTCGCTACGATCGTACACCGTTTCATGCAGGCTATGCCAACCAGCGTGGTGCCGGTGCCAACGGTGCTACACAAGCACAAGTGGATGCCTATTTTATGGCCAATGGTAAAGCCATTACCGATCCTACTTCGGGTTACAATGCTACAGGCTTCAGCAACTATCGTGCTCCGTTCGACAATACGGCCCGTTCTACCTTCAACCAATGGGTAAACCGTGAGCCTCGTTTTTATGTAGGCATTACTTACAACAACAGTGTATGGTTGTACCCCGACCAAAACACCGGCAATCTTATCATTACCAACATGGAGTTCAATGGCAACTCTGGTTTGGCACAAAGCACTTCTGATGTAACGCCAACCGGCTACATCATTCGCAAGGGCGTGGCCAATACCGATGATAGTCGTGGTTGTTTGTATCTCCGCTTAGGTCAGATTTATCTGGACTATGCAGAAGCCTTGAACGAATCCAATCCTGCTGATCCGGATGTACTCAAATACCTCAACCTGATTCGTGAACGTGCCGGTGTGCCATTGTATGGCTCTACAGATATTGCTGTGCCTGCTACAAAAGAAGACATGCGCAATGCTATCCGTGCAGAAAGAAGGGTAGAGCTGGCATTCGAAAATGTTCGCTACTTCGAAACCAGAAGATGGAAAATAGCCGAGCAAACAGATGCAGGTCCTTTTTATGGGCTCGACCGCACCAAATCGGGCACTGCTTTTTACAACAAAGTATTGCTGGAAACACGGGTGTTTCGCAAACGTGATTATCTGTTCCCCATTCCCGCCAACGAAGTGCTGCGTAATCCAAAGCTGAAACAAAACACAGGCTGGTAATTCATTTGTTCACCTTATTATTCTACATCCATATGTTCAACAATAAATTATACGGGGCCTTGGCCGTGCTGCTGCTGGCAATGGCAGCCTGCAATAAACCGGCAGATATAACGCTGACCAACGAAGGCTCAGTGTATATGCCGCAGGCTAGCGGCACCCGAGCTAAAGTTGATTTGCTCTACACCACTACCAATACCCGTACCGACCTGGTATTTGGTGCTGCCTACGGTGGCATGGAATACGCCGGCAGTGATATCGCAGTTACATTTGTGATAGACAGTGCCAAAGTGGCCAACTACAATTTAGCCAATGGTACCAATTACAAACTACTGCCCGCCGGCAGTTACGAATACACTGGTTTGAGCAGCGTAATTGCTGCAGGCAAAACCAGTTCTGACCCACTCACCCTCACGGTAAAAACAAATACCATTGCGCAAGGAGTAAAGTACATGCTGCCTATCACACTGAGTTCAGCATCGAAGGGTACCATAATCGACAACATGCAAACCACGTATTTCCGGTTTGATACTTTGCTGCGCAAATCAACAGACGTGACAGGTTTGGCCAGCATTACCGTAAGTGATGAAAACACTGGTGGAGCTACGGCCAACGAAGGTTCGCTGAAGCTGATAGATGGTGATGTAAACACCAAATACCTTTTCTTTAACTGGCCGACGGCGTTTGCCAACAATGGCGGATCCTGGTTTCAGTTAAAGTTTGCAGCGCCAATAGCCATCGGTGCGTACACATTCACTTCGGCCAACGATGCTGCAACCCGTGATCCTAAAGATTGGAAGTTGCAGGCCTCCAACGATGGTACCACCTGGACCACCATTGACACACGTGCCGGCGAAAGTTTTGCCAGTCGTTTCCAAACCCGTCGTTTTGAAGTTAGTGCTGCACCACAGCCTTATACCTACTATCGTATATTTATGACAGCTAACGGTGGTAGCTCACTGTTTCAAATGGCTGAGTGGCGGGTAATACGCTACGATTAATGCAATCATTGTGGCAGTGCAACTTCTGGTTGTACTGCCACTATTTTTCTTTTCTACATCATTATTTCATTCACACTCCACAACACCGTTGTATGGACAAGCATTTTATTACCCTTACAATTTCAGCAACCATGTCGGCGGGGTTGCTCTTGATGCCCGGTTGCAAAAAAGACAATACCAGCAGTGGCAGTACGCCTCCGCCGGTAGTCAATTACAACGTACCGCCTTCTACCTGGCAAGAGCATTGGTTCGATCACAAACAGTTGGTGTCACGTGTTTATTATGATACTTCACTGGTGGTGTATTACGATGCCGATGTAAAAAAAGACATTGCATGGCCTTTCAGTTTTGTAAAAGATGTATGGCTCTATTCCCGCAAAGTATACGGCGCCGAATTTGGTACTGACAAACGCTTGTATGCGGTTTTTCATACAGGCAAATACAGCGGCGGTCATCCGGGCTATTACTATAGCGACAATCACGACAATCGAAATGTGATTGACTGCGGATCGAACAGCAGCAATGCCTGGGAAAGTGGTGCCGGCAACGATTTGGATTTGGTGACACACGAAATTGGGCACATTGTAGAAAGTGCGGCCAACAACACAAAAGGCTCTCCCGCATTTGCCATCTGGAAAGACAGCAAGTGGATGGAAATTTATATTTATGATGTGTACCGTGGCCTTGGCCGTACTGCCGATGCCGAACGCTGGTACAATCTGATGATGAACACCACGGATAATTTTCCAAGAACCAATACGCAATGGTTTAAGAACTGGTTTTATCCCATTTACACCCAATACGGTGGCAGTGCGGTATTGAATAAATTTTTTAAAATGGTTGCCCTGCATTTTCCGAAGGATGGAAGTCAGAAATTTACACGGGATATGAACTGGGGCGAGTTTGTGCACTTTTGGAGCGGTGCTGCCGGTGCCGATTTGAAAGCCATGGCATCGAACGCATTTGGCTGGTCAAATGAATGGGAACAACAACTTACAAAAGCAAAAACCGATTTTCCTTCGGTGAAATATTAGGAAAGATTTTTTCGAACTTTTAAGTACAACAGGCATGATGAAGCGTAACGTGATGATGGGGCTATGCACACTCTGCATGGCAATGCTGGCACAAGCACAGGTAAGCAATCCGGTGCAGTATGTCAATCCGCTGATGGGCACTCTGTCGAGGCCCGATATTTCGAATGGCAATACGTACCCCGCTATTGGTACGCCTTGGCCCATGAACATGTGGACGCCTCAAACCGGCGACAATGGCAATGGCTGGCAGTATGTGTACACTGCCGATAAAATCAAAGGCTTCAAGCAAACGCATCAGCCTTCGCCATGGATGAATGACTATGGCGTTTTTTCCATCATGCCCGTATCGAAGAAAAGTGTATTTAAACCTGATGAAAGAGCCAGCTGGTTTTCGCACAAGGCCGAAGTAGCACAGCCGCATTACTATAGCGTGTATCTCGCAGATCATCACATTACCACAGAAATTACACCCACCGAAAGGGCAGCAATATTTCGTATCACCTACCACAGCAAAGACAGTGCTTTCCTCGTAGTGGATGGCTTTCGCAAGGGCAGTTATATCAAAATTATTCCTGAAGAAAATAAGATAGTGGGTTATAGTACTTACTACTCTCGTGGCCGGCTCAAAAACTTCGCCAACTATTTTGTGTTGCAATTCAACACGCCTTTTGCCAGCAACAAAGTATGGAGCGGCACTGCACTGGCAGAAGGTTTGGAAAACAAAAGTGATAATGCCGGCGCTATTGTAGGCTTCAATATTACACAACCTAACCAGCAGGTATTGGTGAAAGTGGCTTCTTCATTTATTAGTCTGGAGCAGGCAGCGTATAACCTCAACACCGAAATTGGAAATAAGGATTTTGAAACGGTGAAGCGTCAAACCCAACAGCAATGGAACAATGTGCTGGGTCGCATTCAAATGGAAGGCGCTACAACCGAACAGATGCAAACTTTTTACTCTTGCTTTTATCGTGCCGTTATGTTTCCCAACAAACTCTATGAACGAAACGCTGCCGGACAAACCGTGCATTACAGCCCTTACACAGGGCAGGTGTTGCCCGGCTACATGTATGGCGGCACTGGCTTTTGGGATACTTTCAGGGCCCTGTACCCATTCCTCAATTTTCTTTTTCCTTCCATCAATACCGAAATGCAGGAAGGCTTGCTGAATGCTTACAAAGAAGGCGGCTTTTTACCGGAGTGGAGCAGCCCCGGTTTTGCAGATATCATGGTGGGTAACAACTCTGCATCGGTGGTTGCAGATGCGTATTTGAAAAGCGCCAAAATTGCCGACATCAACAAGTTGTATGAAGGCTTATTGAATGGTGCTAATAACGAAGGACCCATGCATGCTGTAGGCCGTTATGGTGTAAAATATTACAACGCTTTGGGCTATGTGCCATACGATGTAAAAATCAATGAAAACGTGGCACGTACCCTTGAGTATGCGTTTGATGATTTTTCAATTTTCAAACTGGCACAACAACTCAAACGTCCTGCTGCTGAAATTGAGTTATATGCGCAGCGGTCGCTCAACTACCGCTTTGTATTTGATGCAGCTGCTAAACTTATGCGGGGCAAAAATGCGGATGGCCGTTTTCAATCGCCCTTCAAGCCATTGAAATGGGGCGATGCATTTACGGAAGGCAACAGCTGGCATTATACATGGAGCGTGTTTCACGACATTGACAACCTCGCCAATCTGATGGGAGGCAAGCACCAGTTTGCACAAATGCTGGACTCTGTTTTCCATCAATCACCTGCATTTGATGATTCTTACTATGGTGGTACCATTCATGAAATTCGGGAAATGCAAATTGCGAATATGGGCCAGTATGCACACGGCAATCAGCCCATTCAGCACATGATTTATTTATACAACCATGCGGGCCAGCCTCACAAAACACAATACTGGGTGCGGGAAGTAATGAACCGTATGTATAAGCCCACACCCGATGGTTATTGTGGCGATGAAGACAATGGTCAAACCTCTGCATGGTACCTGTTTTCTGCCATGGGTTTTTATCCTGTTTGCCCCGGAAGTGATGAGTATGTGTTAGGAGCCCCTTTGTTCAAAAAATTGACCATCAATTTGGAAAACGGAAAGCGATTGATGATACAGGCGCCAGCCAATAGTGATGTTAACCATTATGTGCAATCACAAAGCTTCAACGGAATGCCGTATAGCAAAACCTACCTGCGCTATGCCGATGTAATGAAAGGCGGCACATTGCAATTGCAGATGGCGGCTACACCGAATACAAAACGGGTGGTAAAAGAAGCGGACCTCCCGTACTCTTTTTCGAAAGATGAAAAAGCGTTGTACGAAAAAGTGAAAGACCGCATGCCGCCGGGCCTGGGTGATATTAAACTGCCGGCCAAGCCCGATACCATTTCTAAAAATGGCCTGACGCTGTACATGATAGACGAAGAAAGCAGCCTTACACCAGCATTCAAACAGCGACTGATTGATGCCTATTTTGAGCAGTATCCAAAATTGATTGCCCGTTATAATCCCAATGCTAAAAAGGCCATCAGGTTTGTGATAGATGCGAAGTATGATGGCGTGGCTGTAACCACTGCCGACGATCGCATTGTGTACAATCCGGCATGGTTTCATCGCAATCCAGAAGACATAGATGTAGTAACTCACGAACTAATGCATGTAACACAAGCGTACAAGTTTGGCAATGTGCCCGGATGGGTAACAGAAGGCATTGCAGATTATGTACGGGCTACTATTGGTATCAACAATGTGAAAGCCAAATGGTCGATGCCCGATGTACAGACTACACACCATTACAAAAATGCATACCGCATTACAGCCCGCTTTTTCTTGTGGCTTACCCAGCATTACGATAAAGACTTTATTGTGAAGCTGGATAATGCAGCCAGAACCAATCAATACAATGCCGATATCTGGAAACAAAACGGCAATAAAACAGTAGATGAGTTGTGGGCTGAATACACGGCCAATCCATCCGTAAATATCACTTACCAATAAGCCTGCTACTCATGAAAAGTTTAAAGTGGATGGTGATGCTGATGCTGGTAAGCGTTGCTGCTGCAGCACAGCAAGAACGTTATGTGCAATATGTAAATCCGTTGATTGGTACGGCCAAAATGGGCCACACATTTCCCGGTGCTACAGTACCGTTTGGGATGGTGCAGCTGAGCCCCGATACAGATACCATTCAGTACATCGACAAAGGAAAGTACAACCCCGACGTATATAAATATTGCGCCGGATATCAGTACGCCGATAAAAGCATTGTGGGCTTTAGTCATACCCACTTTAGTGGTACCGGCCATTCAGATTTGGGCGATTTTTTAGTGATGCCTACTACAGGTGAGTTGAAGCTGAATCCTGGTGTGGCAACTGTTGCCCGTAGTGGTTACCGCTCAGCATACCGGCATGAATCTGAAACAGCCCGCCCCGGTTATTACAGCGTACTGCTCGACGATTATCAGGTGAAGGCCGAGTTGACCGCAACTGAAAGAACAGGTTTTCATCGCTACACTTTTCCAGCCAGCAATGAAGCACATATTCTGCTCGATTTGGTGCATGGCATATATAACTATCCCGAAAAGAACGTATGGACATTTGTGCGGGTTGAAAATGATACGCTCATTACAGGTTACAGACAAACGCTGGGTTGGGCCAGAACGAGAACCGTGTATTTCGCCATGACGTTTTCAAAGCCATTCAAGAGCTATGGCAGTGTAAATGAAAAGCAGGAAATGTATGGAGGCTTTTGGCGCAAGTTCAATCAAAAGCAAAATTTTCCTGAATTGGCGGGCCGCCAGCTGAAGTTGTATTTCAATTTTGATACAAAGGCCAATGAAGCAGTGCAGGTAAAAATGGCTTTGTCTGCAGTGAGTACTGCCGGCGCTTTGCACAATATGCAGGCCGAAATTCCGCATTGGAATTTTGATGCTGTTGCACAAGCTGCTTCCGACAAATGGGAGCAAGAATTGCAACGCATTCAAATAGAAGCAGACCTTACCACAAAGCAGAATTTTTACACAGCCATGTATCATGCATTCATTGCACCCAATTTGTTTATGGATGTGGATGGCAGCTATCGGGGCCTCGATCAGCAGGTGCACAAGGCACAGGGCTTTACCAATTATACCACGTTTTCCTTGTGGGATACTTATCGGGCTTTGCATCCGCTGTACAACCTTGTGCAGCAGCAACGCAACAACGATATGGTACAATCGATGCTGGCAC
The DNA here is from genome assembly GCA_020161435.1 of Bacteroidota bacterium. Classification (GTDB taxonomy): domain Bacteria; phylum Bacteroidota; class Bacteroidia; order Chitinophagales; family Chitinophagaceae; genus Phnomibacter. The sequence goes on from JAIUNV010000008.1 coordinate 114,980, forward strand.
ACTATGATCAAAGTGCTGTAAAGATGTTGCCCATTTGGAGCCACTATGCCAATGATAACTGGTGCATGAGTGGCTACCACAGTGTTGCTGTGTTGGCAGATGCTTTTGTAAAAGGCGTAAGCACTACAGGCATTGACAAAGCATTGGCTGCATGTGTGGCTACAGCTAATAAATCAAGCTACGAGGGCATTGGTGAATACATAGCCCGGGGATATATTCCTGCAGAAAGATCGGGCACATCAGTGTCAAATACATTGGAATACGCCTATGATGATTGGGCCATTGCGCAGCTGGCTAAAAAAGCAGGCGACAATGCTGTGTATGAAACGTTCATGCAGCGGGCAGCGCAGTATAAAAATGTGTTCGACAAAGATGGATTCGTGAAACGCAAAAATGCTCTGGGTCAATTTTTACCCAATGCTGATTTGCTGAGCACACATGGGCAAGGTTTGATTGAAGGCAACTCGTGGAATTATAGCTTTTTTGTGCCGCATGATCCGGCTGCACTCATTCAGCTGATGGGTGGCAAAAAAGCCTTTGTGGCACGAATGGATTCCTTATTTACTATGTACCTGCCGGACCATTATTTTGCTGAAACGGAAGACATCACCAGGGAAGGAATCATTGGTACGTATGTGCATGGCAATGAGCCAGCGCACCATGTGCCTTACCTGTACAACTTCGCAGGTGCGCCATGGAAAACACAGGAACTCATTCGCCGCATTTTGCCATTGCAGTACAAACCTACACCAGATGGTTTGGGTGGTAATGATGATTGTGGTCAGATGAGTGCCTGGTATATTTTTAGTGCCCTTGGTTTTTATCCGGTGGCACCGGGTAGTGGTTCGTATGAAATTGGCAGCCCCATTATCCATCATGCTGTATTGCCGTTGGAAAATGGCCGCCAGTTACGCATTACCGTGCAACATCAGAGTGAGAAAAATATCTATGTGAAGCAGGTATTGGTAAATGGGAAACCCATTGCCGGAACGAGCATTGCACACGACGATTTGATGCAAGGTGGTGAAATTGTGTTTGTGATGACCGATAAGAAAACAGCGCAGCGGCTGGCAGAAAAATTAAACTAGTTCATTGACCTTATTTCAGTTGTTGTTGATTGCCTGATATGATGCACAGTCTTTGCCTGGCAAGGGTTGGCGTACATATTGGTTGGGTCCACTGGTGCAGCCGGTGGACCTTTTGTACAGAAAAAATAATTTGGTTATACAATTAGCAAGCAGCAATCATTTAGATGCAATACCGGCGGTAATGTCTATTACTGCTGGTTTATTTTTCTGTATCCTTCAGTGGTAGAATTGTACCTTAAATAAAATTCATGCGTATGCAAACTGTTCGTTTTTTGTTGTGTTGTTTGCTCAGCTTGCCTGCGTTGGCACAGCAGCAGGCGCCGGCATATCCGCTCATTACACACGACCCGTATTTCAGCATCTGGTCTTTTACTGATACATTGAATGCATCGCCTACCAAACACTGGACAGGCACTACGCATGCACTGAATGCGATAGTGCAGGTAGATGATGTTTTTTACCGCATTATGGGTGCCGCAGAAGATGTGTATGAAACGGTATTGCCTACCGGCGATGAAAACGATTTTTCTTTTCGCTATGTGCTGCAAGAACCTGGAGCTGCGTGGACGGAAACAACTTTTCAAGACGATAAATGGTTGGCAGGCGTTACGCCTGTTACACATCGCAAAGAAGGAAACGGTACGGAATGGAGCACCCGTCATATTTGGTTGCGCCGGAGTTTTGAGCTCTCGCAGCTACCAGTGCATCCGATGTATTTGCTCACCGGCTTTGATGATAATGCAGAAATTTATTTGAATGGCACCCGCATTCACAGTGCCAAAGGCGTAGCCAGAAAATTTCAATACCTCGCATTGGATGCACAGCTTCGTGCATTATTAAAACAAGGGAAAAATGTATTGGCTGTGCATGTAGAAAATACCGGCGGCGATGCTTTTGTAGATGTTGGTATTGCGGCCAAAATGCCACGCCTGCATGAGCAAAAAATAAAAAATGCCCTGCAGCAATCCGTGAAGATGACGGCTACACAAACCAGCTATCAATATGCTTGTGGTCCTGTACAGATTTCATTGCGTTTTGTTTCGCCATTGCTCCTGCAAGATCTGGAACTGATGTCGCGGCCGGTGTCGTACATCACGTATGAAGCAGTAGCTACAGATGGCGATACACACCAGGTAAAAGTGCTGATGACTGCCGCAGGTGCCATTGCCAGCAATCATGCTTTGCAAACGCTTACAGCACAACAATATCAGCATGCTGGGCTTAGCATACTCAAGGCAGGTACGCTGGAGCAACCCATTTTGCAAAAGAAAGGCGATGACCTGCGGATTGACTGGGGTTATGTATATGTAGCTGCCAACATTGCTCCGGGTTTGCAGCAAAGCGTTGGTACAACTGCAACGGCCATTGCAGATTTTATCACGCATCAATCATCAGGCAAGGTAATGCGCCAAGGGAAAGCGTTGAGCCTGAATACACAGTTTGATTTAGGCCGGGTGGGCAGCAAAACTGCAACGCAGCAATTGCTGATAGGTTATGATGATATTTTTTCTGTTCAGTACTTTGGCAGCAATCTGCGTCCGTGGTGGAACAGGAGTGGAAAGGAAACGATAGAGCAACAATTGCAAAAAGCTGCAGCTGGTAGTGCAACAGTGCTCCAGGCTTGTGCTGATTTTGACGCTGCATTACAACAGCAATTGACAAAGACAGGTGGAGATGCCTATGCACATTTGGGCATATTGGCCTACAGGCAAAGCATTGCTGCACACAAGCTGGTGCAAAGTCCGCAAGGTGAGTTGCTGTTTTTATCAAAAGAAAATTTCAGCAATGGTTCTATTAATACAGTAGATGTTACCTATCCGTCGGCGCCTTTGTATTTGTTGTACAATCCATTGCTGATGCAGGGTATGCTCAATGGAATTTTTTATTACAGTGAAAGTGGCCAATGGAAGAAACCTTTTGCAGCACACGACCTCGGGACATATCCCATTGCCAATGGTCAAACTTATGGCGAAGACATGCCAGTGGAAGAATCTGGCAACATGATTATTCTTACCGCAGCCATTTGCAAAACGCAGAAAAATTATGCCTATGCCAAACAACATTGGGCAACGCTGACGCAGTGGGTAAATTTTTTGGTAACAGATGGATTTGATCCTGCCAATCAATTGTGTATTGATGATTTTGCCGGGCATTTGGCCCGCAATACCAACCTGTCGGTAAAAGCCATTGTAGGCATTGGTTGCTATAGTCAAATGGCAGAAGCATTGGGTGAAAAAGCCATTGCCCAACGATACCGTGACACAGCCTCCGCCATGGTGCAGCGTTGGATGCAAATGGCCGATGATGGTGATCATTACAAACTGACTTTTGATAAAAGCGCTACCTGGAGCCAGAAGTATAATTTGGTGTGGGATAAAGTACTGGGGCTGAATTTGTTTCCTGCAGCGGTGTACAACAAGGAAATCAACTATTACCTCAGCAAGCAACAAGCATTTGGTTTGCCACTTGATAGCCGGCGTACGTACACCAAAAGCGATTGGATATTGTGGACTGCAGCACTCACTGAAAACCGAGCACAGTTTGATGCCTTGTTATTGCCTGTGTATCGATTTGCTACCAGCACAGCCAGCAGAGTGCCGCTCAGCGATTGGCACGAAACAACCAATGGCCGGCAGGTTGGCTTTCAGGCAAGAAGTGTGGTAGGCGGCTACTACATGCCATTGCTGAAAGCTGTATTGCGTTAGCAAATGTATTCTATAGCAATAGGCGTTCTGCAACAGAACGCCTATTGCTGTTTGTAAATATTGAATCAGCGGAACTGACTAATAGTTGCTGCGCAAAATGCCCAGTTCCAAACCACGCAATTCAGCAAGGCCCCGCAGCCGACCAATAGCGGTGTAGCCGGGGTAGGTTTTCTTTTTTAAATCATCCAGCATTTGATGGCCGTGATCGGGTCGCATAGGCAGGTTTATTTGCCGCTGCTGCATTACGCCCGAAAGGGCTTTTACCACGGCATACATATCTACATCACCATCCAAATGGTCTGCTTCAAAAAAGTTGCCTTCTGCATCTCTTTTGGTGGTACGCAAGTGTACAAAATGAATGCGGTCGCCAAATTGCTCAATCATTTCTGCCAAAGGATTATCGGCACGTACACCCAGTGATCCTGTACAAAAGCAAAGACCATTTGCTTTTACCGGCACTGCTTGCAATAACGCTTCCAAATCGGCCCTGGTGCTTACAATACGGGGCAGGCCCAGTAATGGATAAGGCGGATCGTCGGGGTGAATGGCAAGGGTTACACCACAGGCTTCTGCCACTGGTGCTACCTCCGATAAAAAGTAGTAAAGGTGCTGTTTGAGTTTGGCTGCATCAATATGTGCATAGTTGTCCAGTGCAGACAGTATTTCTTCTGGAGTAAAAGGCACTTCGCTGCCGGGCAGGCCCAGCAGACAGTTGTGAAAAATGCGGTCTTTTTCTTCCTGACTGGCGCTGTCAAAAAAGGCTTTGGCGCCTGCTATTTCGGCTTCACTGTAATCCTTCTCTGCATTGGGTCGCTTGAGCATAAACAGGTCGAAAGCCATGAATGCTTTTTTGTTGAAATACAGCGCCCTGCTTCTGTCGGGCAGTTCGTACGATACATCTGTCCGCATCCAGTCGAGTATAGGCATGAAGTTGTAGGTAATTACCTGCAAACCACAGTCAGCAATATTGCGGATGCTTTGTTTGTAGTTGTCTATATGTAGCAGGTAGTTGCCGGTTTGGCGTTTTATGTCTTCGCTTACGGGCAGGCTTTCAATCACCGTCCAGGTAAGACCAGCTTCCGCTACTGCTGCTTTTCTTTTTTCAATTTCTGCTACTGTCCACACTTCGCCCACGGGTATGTGGTGCAGCGCAGTTACCACACCGGTGCAGCCCGCCTGGCGTATGTCCCAAAGGCTTACCACATCGTTGCCCGGCCCATACCACCTCATGGTTTGTTCAAATTTGTAGGCATTTTTCATTGGCTTTTACTTGTTGTTGTGTATTGCGAAAAAATATGACATACAGCGGTGAAGATATTTCATCCCATACTTGCTTCGCTTTCTCCGGTGCTTCTGTTTTCAACAATTCACGGAAACGTTTTCGAAGCGGCTATACATGGTTTGTTTAGCCAATCTGCAGGATAGAAGGCCAGGTGATCAACAACCTTCGGCAGCGTTCGCTCAACAGCATGGAAGGCATCGAAGGCTACTAGTACATAGGGGGTGAATAATGCAGTTTTTGGGTGTGTAACATTCAATTTGGTTTTGGCCGATTAATCGAAGAATGTCCCCTGTCTATCTTCATGTGGTGTATCAAACTTATCTGGAATTTGGCCATGGATACGCAAGGATTTTCCCTTTCAACTAAAAAATTAAAGGATTGCTGATTATGAAAAAACTCTACGCTGATTGTTTGTCTTTATTGAGTACTTTTTCTTTTGCGCAGGCACAAACGCTCATCCCCGTTACTGATGAATTGGTGCTGCCTCAGTATGCCTACTACGGAGGAACTTCAATATCCAACACCAACAGGTTGCCGTTTGTGGTTCGCTTGAAGCTTTCCGGTCTTACTGCCAATACCACTTACCGCTACCTGGCGGGTATCAGTAGCAATCCATCGCTAACCACCACTCAGGCGCCGGGGGCCGTGCCGTAAAAAACAATGTAGAACTTACCTGGACTACCGCTCAGGAAAAAGACAATAAGCATTTTGAGATTCTTCGTGCCGGTACCGATGGCCGGTTCTTCAATATTGGTACCGTGGCTGCAACTACCTCCACTGCTGCTACACATCAGTACAGCTTTGTGGATGCAGAGCCTTTATCAGGGAAAAATTTGTACCGACTCAGGCAGGTAGACAAAGACGGAAAAAGTACTACCTACAAAACCATAGTGGTACAGGCTGCACAGCAGGCACAAGCCATTCGCATCGTTTCGGTAAGTAATGCAGAACTGGTGTTGTCGGTAACTGCTGCCGCTCAAGGGAATGGCGCCATCAGTTTTACCGATATGCGTGGCAGCGTGTTGCACAGCAGAACAGTTCAGTTGCAGCAGGGCGATAACCTGATACGCATTCCCATGAATGGTATGCCTAAGCAAATGGGCATTGTGCAGGTAAAAGGTGCACAGGCAGAACGCATGCACCTGAAGGTGATCTTATAAAACGTTTCAAAAAAGTCGCTGTGTGTCTATGCAACTACAGCGGCTTTTTTGGTGTATGCATAGTAAGGTGGATAGCATAACGGTTTCTGACTGTTGTGCTATTTTTTTGCACAGGAATTTTTCGGAAAGATTGCGTGTATCAAATCGTTGAGTGCCTTGGCTTTGCCCGGTAACCTGTAGCACTGTTCAAATGGTTTGTGCACATTCAATTTGGTGATTTCGACCAAAGCCTGCCTAATTTTGACAGCCCTAACAGGATGTTCTGCTAAATTTATGGTCACTATTTGACGATGCCTGCCTCTTACCGCACATATGCCAACGATGAACTGGTTCGCCTGCTACAGCAGGATGATGCGGAGGCTTTTTCAGAATTGTACCGCAGGTATTGGCAAAAGATGTTTGCCATTGCTATCAACCGCCTGCACGACAGTGCTTTGGCCGAAGATGTGGTGCACGATGTGTTTGCCAGCCTATGGGCCAACCGCACAGAAGCGGCCATTCAAACCATTGAAAATTACCTGGCTGTAGCCACCAAATACATGGTGCTCACCCGTCTGAAACAGCAGGCCCGCCAGCAGCAGTTGCTGCAACAGGCACCGGCAACGCTAGCCATCAACGATGAGGTTGAACTGCGGATGCAGCAGCGCCAGCTACTGGCCCGCATTGCCGAAGAGGTAGAAAAACTGCCCGAAAAGTGCCGCCTCATTTTTAAGTACAGCCGCGAAGCAGGCATGCCGGTAAAAGAGATTGCCCGGTTATTGCAGCTATCGCCCAAAACGGTGGAAAACCAACTCACCAAAGCCCTGCGCCAGTTGCGTGTGGCTACCCGCAGCCTCTTTATGATGCTGGTTTTGTTCCTCTTTTTCTAATCACTTACTTTTTTTTCATGCGCCGTGGGGGATATCCTTTCTGCGGCATACTTATTCTATTACAACGATGCCAACGCCTGCTCACATAGAAGCTTTAATTGAGAAATATCTCCAGGGAACTACCAGCCCCGAAGAGGTTGCGGAACTGAATAACTGGTACCGCTCCTTCGATGACAGCGAGGCGGAAATTCCGCTGGCTTCTGCAGCCGATTTGGCCGGATTAGAAGCCCGGTTACAACAAAGAATTTTACAGACAACAGGTCATCATACCACAAGCAATCGAAAGCGCAGCCGCCCTTGGGTGGCTGCCGCTGCTGCGGTGCTGCTCATGGGGTTGATGGGCACGGCCTATTATCTGTTTTTTGCCCAACAACAACCTGTGGACTCACCATCAGTAGCCGTACAGCCCAAGCCGGCGCCGGTGCAAATTGTACCCGGCGGCAACAGAGCTATTTTGACACTGGCCGATGGCAGCACCATCGTATTGGATAGTGCATCGAACGGGGTGTTGAGCCAGCAGGGCAATATTGCCGTAGAAAAGTTAGACAACGGTTTGCTGGCCTATCACATCAATGGCAAAATCATTACTGAAAACGACGAAGCTTTTTACAATACCATCAGCACACCCAAGGGCGGTCAGTATCAGGTAACGCTGTCTGATGGCACCAAAGTGTGGCTCAATGCAGCGTCTTCTATCCGTTTTCCGGTGGTATTTACTGGTGCCATGCGGGAAGTAACCATTACTGGTGAAACCTATTTCGAAGTCACCAAAAATGAACATCAGCCCTTTATTGTGCAGGCCGGTAATAGCAGGGTAGAAGTGTTGGGAACGCATTTCAACATCAATGCGTATGATGATGAAGCGAGTGTAAAAACCACGCTGCTGGAAGGTAAAGTAAAAGTGAGTGTGGCGGGGCAAACTGCAGAGCAGGCCAGCCGCTACCTGAGCCCGGGCCAGCAATCGAATGTGGGCAAAAACGGCCAGCTGCGCATAGTAGACAATGCCGATACCGAAGAAGCAGTAGCATGGAAAAATGGCCGTTTCCATTTTAAAAGCGCCGACCTCAAAACCATACTGCGGCAAATGGCCCGCTGGTATAATATAGAGGTAGAATACCGGGGTAATGTGGATTTGCATTTTACAGGACAGCTCACCCGCAACGAAGAAGTGGAGCGGGTTTTCCAACTGTTGGAGCTGACCGGCGAAGTGCATTTCCGTACAGAAGGAAGAAAAATAATCGTAACCCGCTAAGCGGAACCGATGAAAATAAAACAGCAGCAATACCTGTACGTGGTGTACAGTATGGTTGCTTCAACGATGATTAAAACAACGAAGCTAAAAGCTATGGAAAAACCATATGAAGGCAGCCTGTCTGCCAATTCCGTTTCGGATTGTATAACCCAACAAATAAATTGTATGCATCAAGCTGTAACTCAGCAATCTGGCTTTGCAGAAAGTCGTATTGCCAAGCAAACCCTTCGGCTGGTGAAGCTTACTTCGGTATTGCTGCTGGCACTTTGCCTGCAGGTAAGTGCCAGTGGATTGTCGCAAACAGTCACCATCCGCGAAAACAACGTAAGCCTCCAGAAAGTATTTGAACAAATCAGAAAGCAAACCGGCTATCAGTTTTTTTATGCCGATGAAGTACTGAAAATGGCAAAGCCCGTTTCACTGTCGGTACAAAATGAACGACTGGTAAATGTGCTGAACCTCTGTTTTGCCGACCAGGTGCTTACGTACACCATTGAAGAAAAAACGATAGTGGTAAAACGCAAACCTGCTGAGCCAGAAGTGGAAATACCCAACACGGGTGTGGTGGTAGAGCAGCCTCAAATAGTGGTAACCGGTCGTGTGTCCGACATAAAAGGGCAGCCGCTGGTGGGTGCCAGTGTAACAGTAAAAGGTACCAACAACGGCACCACTACCGATAACAATGGAGAGTACACTCTTTCAGTTGACGACAATGCTACCTTGGTGTTTTCCTTTGTAGGCTACACCAGCACCGAGCAAGCGGTAGGTAATCGTAAATCTATCAGCGTTAGCCTCAAGCTCATTGAGCGTTCTATGGAAGATGTGGTAGTGGTGGGTTACGGTACCCAAAAGAAAAGAGACCTCACAGGTTCTGTTTCTTCCATCAAAGGCGAAGAAGTAGCCAGCATGCCTGCTACCAACCCCATTGCTTCTTTGCAGGGTAAAGTAGCGGGTTTAACGGTATCAAACAGTGGCCGTGCAGGTGCCAGCCCGGTGGTACGCATTCGTGGTGTAAACAGCACCAACAGTGCCAGCCCCGTGTATGTGGTGGATGGTATTTTGCACGACAATATCGACTTCCTCAATCCTGCAGACATCGAAACCATCGACATTCTTCGTGATCCTTCTTCTATTGCCATTTATGGTGTACGTGGTGCAAACGGTGTTATTGCAATTACCTCTAAAAAAGCAGCTCGTGGCCAAACCCGTATCAACCTGCAAAGCAATGTAGGTGTGCAGGTAGTGCAGGATAAAATCAAAATAACCGATGCTGATGGTTTCAAGAAATTGTACAACGCACAGTTGGCCAACCTGAATGCTACACCGTTTGATTATACCAACTATACGGCCAATACCAACTGGCAAAATGAAGTGTTGCAAAAAGCTGTGATGTCATCAACCAACCTCAGCATTTCTAACAACAGCGAAAAATCAACCACCTATGTAAACATTGGTTATACCGATCAGGAAGGTGTGTTGAAGTTTGACCGCTACAAGCGTTACCTCGTTCGTTTGAATGAAGAAATTCGTTTCAACAAAAACATTAAAGTGGGTGGTGATATCACCGGCTATCATTTTGTAAACACGCCTCCCGGTGCTTCTATTTCCAATGCACTGTGGGCTGCACCCATTGTGCCCATTCAGGCCGATGCCAACACGTATTACAGCATGCCTTCTTTTCAGCGGGCACAGGTGGGCAACCCCATTGCTGCGCTGAATCGCAACCAGGGCAATGAGGTAGATAAAGGTTTCCGGGTGATTGGTAGTTTGTTTGCCGAAGTGAAGTTTTTACAAAACTTCACCTGGCGCAGTACCGTGTACACCGACCTTGGTTTCAATACCAACCGTAGCTACTCACGGCTGCCATTTTCGTTCATCAATTTGGGCGAAGGCGGTACACCTACCACCACTACATTCGACCAACTGGCCCGCACCACTGTGTCGCAACAGCAAAGCGAATCCCGCCGCTTCCAGCAAGATCATACATTGGCCTTCGATAAGAAGTTTGGCAATGGCCACAGCATTAATGCACTGGCTGGTTTTACAACCATTTACAGCGCCAGTTCTTTTGTAGGTGGTAGCCGCAGAGATACTGCGGTAAACATTCCGGATGATCCTGATTTCTGGTACCTTAGTATTTCTAACCCCAACAATCCTATTACAAACACTGGTGGTGGTAGCGAAAGTTCTATTGTGGGTGCGTTTGCCCGTGTGGGTTATCAGTTTAAAAACAAGTATTTGCTCAATGCCACTATCCGCCGCGATGGTAGCTCCAAGTTTGCACCAGAAAATCGCTGGGGTACCTTTGGAAGCATCGGCGCCGGTTGGGTACTGAGCGATGAAAAATTTTTTGATAAAGTAAAAGGCATCAACTTCCTGAAACTTCGTGCAGCCTGGGGCCGTACGGGTAATGCCAACGGTATTGCCGACAACATCTTCAGACCCGGTGTGCAAAATGCGTCAACCGCCATTTTTGCCGACAACATTTACACTTCTATTCAGGCCGCTTACATTCCCGATCCTAACCTGCATTGGGAAACCGTACAAGGGCTGGATTTGGGTGTAGACATTCGTGCATTCGACAATCGCCTGAATGCAGAACTGACTTACTACGATCGTACCACTACCGACATTCTTACTGCCGTAACCCTGCCCAACGAATCCCGCAGTTACTTCACCAACCTGGGTAAAATTACCAACCGTGGTGTGGAAGTAAACCTGGGCTGGAGCGACAACATTGGTAAGAAATTTGGCTACCGTGTTGGTGCTAATTTCAGCTACAACTACAACGTGGTAAATTCAATCGGCAACAATTTCAACTTTACCATTTTGGGTAATGGCGGCAACAACCTGACCAAAACCGGTGAATCCATTGGTCACTTCTTTGGGTATCGTCAAACAGGTATTTATCAGTCTACTGCCGACATCTCTAAGCAGGCTGCCTTCATCAACACACTGCCTGGTGATATTGCCTATGCCGATTTGGATGGCGATGGTGTAATTACACCAGCCGACCGTACCAATATTGGTACACCTTTCCCACCATATTCTTATGGTGCCAATATCGAACTGAACTATAACGGATTCGACTTTGTGCTCGAAGGTCAGGGTGCTGCAGGTCACAGTATTTACACACAACGCCGCACTTCTACTTTTGCAGTGCTCAACTACGAAGCCAACCGCCTGAATGCATGGACTGCACCTGGTACCAGCAACGTAGAACCTATTTTGGACAACACCCGTGGCAACAACTTCCTGATGAGCACTTACTTCCTGGAGCCCGGCGATTACTTCCGCATTCGTACGTTGCAAGTGGGGTACACTTTCCAGCAAAATGCGCTGCGCAAAGTGGGTATTCAAAAAGCAAGAGTGTTCCTGAGCGGACAGAATATCAAAACATGGAGCCTCGTTACCGGTTACTCACCCGAGCCACTCATTGGCAGCATTTTGGGTGGTGGTGCTGATAATGGCGCTTATCCTGTTCCTGCCATTTACTCTTGTGGCATCAACCTTACTTTCTAACAGACAAAAACATTTCCAAATGAAAACAATCAATCAACTTACCTGGAAAGCTTGCCTGTTGGTATTGTCCGCAGGACTGCTCTTTACGAGCACAGGCTGCAATAAGTTTTTAGATACCGAACGTCAAGGGGCATATGACGAAGAGAACTATCCGTACCCCGGTGGCAGCGGCCCGTACGACCAATTTATTTTTGGTGCCTACAACGATTTGCGCAGTTTCAACCTGCACAGCCAATCATTCATTACTGCCGTAAGTATTCGCAGCGATGATGCAGACAAAGGAAGTACGCCAGCCGATGGTGGTGCCAATGCTTTGACCATGGATAATTTTCCTGTGTTGCCAAGCAATGGTTTCCTCAATACCATTTGGTTGGGCAATTATTCGTTGGTAACAAAATGTAACAGCACCATTAAAGAAGTAAACACCAATGCTACCATTGTAGCGCCTGAGCAAATCAAGCAGCAAACATTGGGAGAAGCACGTTTCCTACGGGCCTATGCCTACTTCAATCTGGTGCGTTATTTTGGTAGTGTGCCCCTCATCGATTCATTGTTCTCCGATCCTGCGGCGCAGAATAACGTACCACAGAGTTCAGCAGCTCAGTTGTACGCCTTCATCGAAAGCGACCTGACATTTGCAGCGGCTAACTTGCCACTTACATGGGATGCAAAATTTGCCGGCCGTGTAACCCGTGGTGCTGCCAATGGTTTGCTGGCCAAAGTGTACCTCACCCAAAAGAAATGGGCTGCTGCACAAGCTGCTGCACAAGCGGTAATGGCTTCGGGTGTATATGATTTGTCTACTCCGTACGACAAAATTTTCCGTGAAGAAGGTGAGAATAGCAGAGAGTCGATTTTTGAAGTGCAGGCTACTGCTTCTGCTGCTATTCCATCGGCCAACGGTGTGCAGTATGCACAAATACAAGGTACCCGTGGCGCCGGCGATTGGGACCGTGGCTGGGGTTGGAACACACCGAGTGTACAACTCGAAGCTGCTTACGAAGCTGGCGACCCACGCAAGAACCGCACTATTATGTACACCAGCACAGCTACCACTACTTACCAAACCATTTATGGCGAAACCATTCCTGTAGGTTTGCCTAACCCTCGTTATAATGGTAAAGTGGCCACCAATCCTTCTATCCGTTCAGCTATTGGCAACCGCTTTGGTTACTGGATGAATGTGCGTTTGCTTCGTTATGCCGATGTAGTGCTCATGTTTGCAGAAGCGGCCAACGAAGTAGGCGGCACGGCTAATATTGAAGCAGCCCGTGTAGCCCTCAACAGTGTTCGTGCCCGTGCCCGTGCTGGCAACAACAGTGTGCTGCCTGATGTAACCACTACCGATCAGGAATTGCTGCGCCAGGCCATCCGCCAGGAGCGTAGGGTAGAGCTGGCCATGGAGCACGACCGTTTCTGGGATATCGTTCGCTGGGGCATTGCACAAGATGTATTGCAGGCTGCGGGTAAAACCAATTTCTCCAACAGTCGTGATGTGTTGCTGCCCATTCCGCAAACACAAATTGACCTGAGTGCCGGTGTGCTCAAGCAAAATCCTGGCTATTAATTGTTGATGTTTTAAAACACGAATTATGAAAACAACATTTGCATATATGAAACAGGGCGCTGCTGCATTGCTGGCTTTTTCGCTGCTGGCTACGGCTTGCAAAAAGGATGGTAATCCCAACAACCTGCCCGGCGTTAATCCTGCCGATTATCAAGGTAAGATTGATGGCTTCAATAGTTCCGACGAAGTATATCCGGAAAACGTGATTGCGTACTGGAGCTTCGACGATACCAAGAATGAATTGAAATCAAATACTGCACCCGGACAAACCGCCAACGATGTGTTTGTAACGGGTGGCGTAAGGGGCAAAGCCTTGAGCCTTGCTGCCGGCTATTTGTATTACCCCACACAGTTTGCCAAGTTCAAAACCGATTCGCTCAAAAACTGGAGCATTAGTGTTTGGGTTAAAATTTTGAACAACGGCAGCAAGCGTACCATGCTGTTTCAACTCACCCGTCCCGGTCAGTTTAATGGCAGTATCAACTTTGCGTTGAATACCCAGTCTTTCCCCGCCAGCAATACAAGCACGTTGCGCATTCAGCCTACTTTCCTTACTATGACTGGTGGCACACAAGACAATATCAACAACACGTTGTCGCCCACCATTGGTGCTGATAAATGGACGCACATTGTGCTTACCTATGAGTACCTCACGGGTATCTTCAACATTTGGGCCGATGGCTTAAAGATTGGTGGCTTCCCCAACCGTGGCACCGGCAACAACTCTTTCAAAGCCTATGAGCCCAGCGAAGTCATCATTGGTTCTAACTACAATGGCATACCTGGCAAGTCTGTGAGTTCAGATGTAAGTTTTGCGCCCATGACCGGACAAGTTGATGAGCTGCGGGTGTACAATCGTTTGCTGCCCGATGCACATATTAAAGCCTTATTCAATTTGGGTAAAGCCAATAAGTAATAGCAGTAGTTGTTAGTATAGTTTTATAAAGGGGCACATGGGTTAGGTCTTTTACCTGTGTGCCCCTATTTTGTGAACAAGAAATGAGTGTGATATGAAAAAAATACTTCTTGCCGCAGCCAGTGTGCTGTTTGTAATAGCACCAGTAGCTGCGCAAAAAAAAGCGTTGCAAACCACGTCCGTTCCTTTTGCTTCTGCAAAAGATGCCGCCATATTTAATGAAGTACAGCGGGCAGCCTTTCAATATTTCTGGAAAGGTGCGGAGCCTACGAGTGGCCTGGCAAGGGAGCGTTTTCATGCCGATAATGTGTATCCGCAAAACGATAAGCATGTAGTAACCAGCGGTGGTGGCGGCTTTGGTGTGATGGCTATTCTGGTAGGCATCGAAAGAAAATTTATAACCCGTGAAGAAGGATTGAAACGGTTGGAAAAAATCGTAGGCTTTTTAGAAACAGCTGACCGTTTTCATGGCGCATGGCCACACTGGTGGAATGGTGAAACAGGTAAGGTGAAACCATTCAGCAAAAAAGATGATGGCGGCGATTTGGTAGAAAGTTCTTTTATGCTGCAAGGCTTGCTTTGTGTACGCCAGTATTTTCAGCAAGGCAATACTGAAGAAAAAGCGTTGGCAGCCCGCATTGATAAACTGTGGCGGGAAGTAGAGTTTGATTGGTACACCAATAACAAAAATGTATTGTACTGGCATTGGAGCCCCAACTACGGTTGGGAAATGAACTTTCCGGTAAAGGGCTACAACGAATGTTTGATTATGTATGTGCTGGCTGCATCTTCACCCACACACGGCGTTGCTCCTGCTGTGTATCACGAAGGCTGGGCACAAAATGGCAAGATTAATGAACAGCCCGATGGCTACGATGGCATTCAGTTGCAACTGCATTATCAGGGCGATAATAAAACCAGTGGTCCCTTGTTTTGGTCGCACTATTCTTACCTCGGCCTCGACCCTCGTGGATTGAAAGACAAATACGCTGATTATTGGAAAGAAACAACCGGTCATGCACAAATACATTATCGTTGGGCGGTCAACAATCCAAAGAAATACAATGGCTATGGCCCCGATAGCTGGGGGCTTACTTCCAGCTATTCTATCAAAGGATATGCTGGCCATGCACCTTCTATGGAAAGAGATTTAGGCGTGATTTCTCCCACTGCGGCCTTGTCATCTTTTCCGTACACACCCAAAGAGTCGATGGCGGCGATGAAAAACTGGTACCACAACAAAAAGGATAAACTCTGGGGTGAGTTTGGCTTCTATGATGCCTTCAGCGAAACGGCCAATTGGTACAAGCCGCATTACCTCGCCATTGACCAAGGGCCAATTGTAGTAATGATGGAAAACTACCGTAGCGGGTTGCTCTGGAACCTGTTTATGAGTTGCCCCGAAGTGCAGGCGGGTTTAACCAAACTGGGTTTTACCAGTCCGCATATTAAATAATGATGCTGTTGATGAATGCGGTTTACGTAACCGTTTTCGTTTAGCCATTTTCGAAAAAGTAGGGTGCATGTCAGTGCATAATGGTCAATAACCTTTCTTTATATGCGCATTGCCAAGCGGTATTGCCCGAAAGAAAGCTGCTGTATGAACGCCCGAAAGAAATTGCTTCACTATTGGCATTGGCTGTTGGTACTTGTTCCACTGGTATCAACAGCCAATAATTTTTCACCCATTACCCGCATTGGTATTGAAAAAGGATTGTCGAACAATTCGGTAAGATGCATTTTGCAAGACCGCCAGGGATTTATCTGGATTGGTACTTACGATGGATTGAACCGTTACGATGGCAGTGAGTTCAAAGTGTTTCGCAACCGGCCCGATGACAGCACTTCGTTGCCGCACAATTATATTTATTCCATTCACGAAGATGGCCGGCAACAGTTTTGGGTAGGCACTGGTCAGGGCATTGCCCAGCTCGACAGAACCACCGGTATATTTTCCCCCATGTACTATATACAACAGCCGGGGCGGCAGCGGGAACGCTTGTCTATCAATGCCAATTTTATCAGCTCCGACAGTCAAGGTAATGTTTGGTTTGGAACCAACGGTTGGGGATTGATGCAGAAGCGTTCTGCAGACAAAGATCCTGTGCAGATACTTTGCCAAACCAATACAGGCTGGTCCAATGGATACATAGCCAAAGCCATGGCGCAGGTAGGGCAGCAGCTGTATGTGTTTGTAACCGATATCGGACTATGCCTATACGATGCGGCCAGCAAACGCTTGCTATTGGCCGATGCCAGCGTAGCCAACGCCAACAGCATGGTAGCCGATGCTGCAGGCAATATATGGGTAGGTAGCGAAAATGGCTTGCATCAATACAATACCACGCTGCGCAAATACACGGCTCATTTTACACAAGCATCTGGTGTGTTGCCTTTTGATAATGTAAGTAGTTTGTTTATTGCCAATCATGAATTGTGGATTGCAACAGAAGGAGGCGGTATTGCCATTCGCAACATGCAGCAAGGCAAAGTCCGTTATCTGACTGCGGGCAAAGGCCAACACGACCTGAGCAGCGATGCTGTGTATGCACTGGCCACCGACAATGAAGGTCGTATGTGGATTGGCACTCACAAAGGCGGTTGCAATGTTATATCTTCTTCCGACGGCCGATTTGTAACCATTGCCAATGATCCGTTCAACGGCAATTCTCTCATCGGCAACTTTGTGTATTCATTTGCAGAAAGCAAAACCGACGAAGATATTTTTATTGGTACCGATGGCAACGGACTCAGCATCTGGAACCGGCGTAGCAATCGCTTTACCAACTTTGTGCATCATGCAGGCGATGCCAGCAGCATCAGCCATAATTCGGTGACCAATATTTTTACTGATTACACCGGTAAAATTTGGATGACTACACTGGGAGGCGGTGTCAATCAGTTTAGCAAAGCCACCGGAAAATTCAAGCATTACAAACTGCTGAACACGGCCAACGGCACTGAGAATAAAAATGCATTAAGCCTGTATGAAGACAAGGATAAAACCTTGTGGGCTACCACTTTCGGAAAGATGTATCGCTACAACCGGGCTGACGATCGCTTTGATATTTTTTCTCAAAACATCAACGATATCATCAGCATTACAGAAGACAAACAGGGGCAATTGTGGGGTGGTACTACCAATCAGTTGGTACAAATAGACCGGCAAGACAAGCTGCATCATTTTTACGACATTGGTGGCAAACCAGTGCGGGCCATACTGGCAGATGCAAACAGCAACCGCTTGTGGTTGGGCACCGAAGGCAACGGGCTATTGCTGTTTGACATACCTACGGGAAAAGTGATGGAACGCTACACCGATGCCAATGGCTTGTGCAACAATGCGGTGCACACCATAGTAAAAGATGGCAAGGGCATGCTGTGGCTGAGCACTTTTAATGGGTTGGCCCGCTTCGATCCGAAGCGCAAATCATTCAGCAACTTTTATCAAAGCGATGGTTTGCAAAGCAATCAGTTTAACTATCGTTCTGCATACAAGCTGCGCAGTGGCGAACTGATGTTTGGTGGTATCAAGGGCTTCAATCTGTTTCATCCGGATAGCATTGTGGTGCGGAGTTTTATGCCGCCACTGTACATCACCAGTATCATGATCAACAGCAAGTATGTTGCCGTGGCTGGCAATGATTACATCAGCAAACGCAATGCTGCGACCATTGAAGAGTTGCGCATTCCTTACGATGAAGCCATTCTGTCTATCCGCTTCAATGCACTGGAGTATGCTTCGCCGGAAAAAATAAGCTATGCATATTTTTTGGAAGGATGGGACAGAGGATGGACTTATGCCGGCAACACCCGCAACATCAATTACAACAACCTTACTGAAGGCAGTTATGTGCTGCACATTAAAAGCACCAATGCGGCAGGCACCTGGCAAGAAAAGGAAACCCTGCTTCGGATAATTGTGTTGCCGCCATGGTACCGCAGCTGGTGGGCTTACAGCTTGTATCTGCTGCTGGCAGCGGGTTTGGGCTATGTTATTTACAACTATCGCATACAGCAAGAGCGGCTGCGCTACAAAATAAAACTGGCCCAATTACAAGCCGATCAGGAGCAGGAAGTAAACGAAAGGCGACAATCTTTTTTTACCAATATTGCCCATGAGTTCAGAACACCATTGACCCTCATCATCAATCCGCTGAAAGACATTGTACAAAAAGAGGACAGCAGCGATAGCAAGGAAGAACTCGGGCTGGTGTACCGCAATGCCCGACGGTTACTGAGCCTGGTAGATCAGTTTTTATTGTTTAGAAAAACGGACACAGATACGGGGCAGTTGGTTGAGCAAGTGTTTCACTTCGATCAATTGTGCCAAGAAACCTATCTCTATTTTGTGCAGCAGGCCCGGTCGAAACAAATAAACTACCAGCTGCAGGTAAATGCGCAGCCAATTGTGGTGAAAGGCGACCGCGAAAAACTGGATATCATTTTATACAACCTGATGTCGAATGCGCTGAAATATACGCCGGAGCAGGGTGAGGTATTGGTAAATGTACAAGCCGATGCTACGCAGGTAACGGTAGAAGTATGCGACAGCGGCCCGGGTATACCGCCGCAAGTGGGCAACCGTTTGTTCGAAAAATATTATCAGGTAAAAGAGCCGGGACATGCCGGCAAACCTGGTTTTGGAATTGGTTTGTACCTGGCCAAAAAATTGGCCGAAATGCATGGCGGCAGTATTGGTTTTGCCAACCGAAGCCAAACGGGAACTTGTTTTACCCTTTCGCTGCCCATTGTAAGCAGCGCTGCTCAGGTAGTAGAAAATGCGCCGGTGGCAGCGGCTACGAGTACCGCATTGCTCGAAGAAATAGCTGCGGGCAGCGAACCGCTGGTTGCTGCAAAACCTGCCATTACCAATGGCCTCGAATCGATAGTGAGTGAATTGCGCAGCATACTCATTGTAGATGATAACGATCAAATGCGCAGCTACCTGCGGCAAGTATTCAGCAAAAACTTTACCGTGTACGATGCGGCAAACGGGCGTAAAGGTTTGGCCATTGCCCACGAAGTAATGCCCGACATCATCATCAGCGATGTGATGATGGAAGACATGACAGGCATCGATTTTTGCAAAGCCATCAAAGAAACAGCAGCACTGAACCATATTCCCTTCATTTTAATCACCGGCAGTATTTCGCCAGAGCTGAAAATGAAAGGCATTGAATACGGTGCGGATGATTACATCAGCAAACCCTTCGAAAAAGATTTGCTGGTAGCCAGGGTGCAAAGTCTGCTGCGCAATCAGCAAAACCTGCAGCAGTATTTCTACAACGAAATCACCCATCAGAAAAACTATTTCAATGTGTCGGGTGAATACAAGGCATTTTTAGAAGCCTGTATCGACATTGTGGAACGCCACCTCGACGACGATGAGTTTAACATACAAGTGCTGGCTACAGAAATTGGGATGAGCCACAGCAAATTGTACAAAACCATCAAAACCATTTCGGGGCAAAGTGCCAGTGCCTTTATCCGGTTTATCCGGTTGCGCAAGGCGGCCGAAATGTTTATCAACAGCAATTACAACATCAACCAAACTGCCTTTTATGTGGGCATAAAAGACATCAAATATTTCCGGGAGCAGTTTGCCAAAACCTTTGGCATGAAGCCATCGGAATACATTGAAAAATACCGAAAGACATTGGGCAAAAATTATCGCCTCAACGATAAGGTATCTGGCGACAGGCTTAAGGAATAAAGCCTGTTATGATGCGTAGAGAGAGGGGTAAATTGATGAATTTACCCCCTTTTTTTCCGAGTTGCCCCCCCGTGGGGCTACCACATCTCCAATATTTTTACCCTCATACAGCCGTAGTAAGCTGGTTGCTCATTGGCCATATGAAACACAAAGTGATGTGTTCCCGGGTTGCTGTTTTTGCACCCGTAAAATATTCGTCAGTGGATGCAGCTACCTTTCGGTTTTACTTATAATGATGAAATTGATGCTGCGTCTTTTTTTCTTCCTACTGGGTTGTCATTGTGCGGTGTTTTTGCCGGCACAAAAACTATCGCCGGTAGTGAGTGGCATCACTACGGTGGGCGATGGTTGGGCTGGCAATTCTGTCAACACCGTCATCTTTCGCAAGCATGCACTTACTTCTGTTGCCGATACGCAATTCATTGCCTACTACAATCAGGCAGGAAACGTAGTGCTGGGCAAACGCCATGTTGCCGATACTGTATGGCAAACAGTTGTCACAGCTTTTACAGGCAATATTCATGATGCCCATAACAGCATCAGCATTGTGGCCGATGCGGCGGGCTACCTGCACATGGCATGGGATCATCACGGGCATCCGTTGCATTATGCCAAAAGTGAGGCACCGGGTTCGCTCCGGTTGCATAGCATGGAAATGATAGGCACTCAGGAGCAAAAAGTAACCTACCCGGAATTTCATGCCTTGCCCAACGGGCAGCTCATTTTTTTGTACCGCGATGGCAGTTCGGGCAATGGCAATCTTGTCATCAACAGCTATAATCCCGCCACCCGGCGCTGGAAACGGATGCACAACAATTTGATTGATGGCGAAGGATTGCGCAATGCATACTGGCAGGCATGTGTAGATGCGAAAGGAAGATTGCATGTATCGTGGGTGTGGCGGGAGAGCCCCGATGTAGCCAGCAATCATGACATGTGCTATGCAGTATCGGCCGATGGCGGCGATACCTGGCAACAATCGAATGGTAAAAAATATGATTTGCCTATTACTGCTGCCACTGCAGAAATAGCGTGGCGCATTCCGCAACGCAGCGAACTGATGAACCAAACGTCCATGGCGGCCAACGATAAAGGAGAACCTTTTATCATCAGCTATTGGCGAGGCGCTGGCAATGTGCCGCAATACCAGTTGTTGTACAGGCAAAAAGGTGAGTGGCAACACAGCGATTTGGGATTCAGGAAAATGAATTTTACACTCAGCGGAATGGGCACCAAGAGCATTCCTATATCGAGACCGCAATTGGTGATTGGGCAAAAAGGACGGCACAGTACCGTGCACGTTATTTTCAGAGATGCAGACCGAAACAGTGTTATCAGTATTGCGAGTGCTGCTGTAAAAAGCCGTAAGCGTTTGCAATGGCAGCTGGCAGATGTGTACGAACAATCCGTTGCAGCATGGGAGCCCAACTATGATGTGGCACAATGGACAAATAATAAGCAGCTGTATTTGTTTGTACAACAAGTGGTACAGGCCGATGCGGAAGGACTGATTAAAACAAAGCCAACACCGGTGCAGGTGTTGCAGGTAAAATGGTAGTGGTATGATAACGAGATGGACAAACACACAAGCCTACGTTGTAGCAACGATGATTGCAGTTGTGCTATCGATGGCCTGTGGACATACGCAAAAATCAACGCAGACTGCTGCTGCGCAGCAACAAGTATTGCAGCTCATTCATTTGGTCAATAATAACTGGCAGCAAACACATCAACCCACCGTGAATGCATTTTGGGACAATGCTGCATACCATACAGGCAATATGGAAGTGTATGCACTCACGAAGCACGAACCTTACCGGGAATATTCTACTCAATGGGCTACCCACAACCAGTGGAAAGGTGCCAAATCGGATGACATCAGCAAATGGAAACTGACCTATGGCGAAACAGATGAGTATGTGTTATTTGGCGATTGGCAAATCTGTTTTCAGACCTACATAGATCTGTATAAGTTACAACCCGACGAATCCAAAATAGCCCGTGCAAAGCAAGTGATGCAATACCAGATACAATCTCCGAGAAATGATTACTGGTGGTGGAGCGACGGCTTGTACATGGTAATGCCGGTGATGACGAAAATGTATAGCATCACGAAGGAGCCTTTGTATTTAGAAAAGCTCTACAGCTATTTGCAGTTTGCAGACAGCATTATGTACGATGATTCAGAAGGCTTGTATTTCAGGGATGCGAGGTATGTTTTTCCCAAACACAAAACGGCAAGTGGCGGAAAAGATTTTTGGTCGAGGGGTAATGGTTGGGTAGTAGCCGGGCTGGCCAAACTGTTGCAGGATTTGCCAGCACAGGATGCACACCGGTTATTTTATGAAAACAAGTTGAAAAGCATGGCCGCTGCTTTAAAAAAATGTCAGCATGCCGATGGCTACTGGACCCGCAGCCTTACCGATGAAAAACAATCGCCTGGCTTTGAAACCAGTGGTACTGCATTTTTTACCTACGGCATTTTGTGGGGCATCAATCATGGTTTGCTCAGTAAGGCAGAGTATGGCCCCGTAGTGGAAAAAGCATGGCAGGCTTTAACGACAACGGCGGTACAACCCAATGGCACCATTGGTTATGTACAGCCCATTGGCGAAAGAGCTATTCCGGGACAAATCGTTGATAAAAACTCAACGGCCAACTTTGGTGTAGGTGCATGGCTGCTGGCTGCCTGCGAAATGTATCGCTATCTGGGTAAGAAATAATCAAAGAAGAACATCGGGTTTTTCTTTCAACAACCTACAAACGCAAACAACATCTTACACACAACAAAACAGTAATAAAAGAACGCAAACAAACAGCGAAAACAGAAGGAGCACAAGATGTTTAGCATTCACGAACATGCACATACAAGATTGAATTTACTTACCGGCGATTGGGTGTTGGTATCGCCACACCGTACCAAACGACCATGGCAGGGCAAAGTAGAAATACTGCCTGCCGACGATCGGCCGGCATACGATGCTACCTGCTACTTATGCCCCGGCAATAAACGGGCCGATGGTGCTACCAATCCTGACTATACCGATTCATTTGTATTTGTCAATGATTTTTCGGCATTGCTGACCGATACGCCCGATGGAGATGTAAACATTAATGGATTGCTGCAGGCCAAAAGCGCCAAAGGCATTTGCAAAGTCATCAGCTTTTCGCCCGATCATAGCAAAACTTTGCCAACGCTGCCAGTAAGTACCATTGCCAAAGTGATTGATTTGTGGTGTGCTGAAATGACGAGCATTGCGCAGGACAAAGACATTCAGTACATCCAGATTTTTGAAAACAAGGGTGATATTATGGGCTGCTCCAACCCGCACCCACACGGACAAATTTGGGCACAAAACAGTGTGCCGCTTGAAGTAAGTAAAGAGACGAAGCAGCAGCAGCAATACTATGAACGTTACTGGCGCACTTTGCTCAGCGATTATGTAAACACCGAGCTACAACAGCAGGAGCGGATAGTGCTGGAGCATGAGCATTTTGTAGCATTGGTACCCTTTTGGGCGGTATGGCCATTCGAAACGATGATTGTGCCCAAACGCCCCATGGCGCATATCAATGAGATGACGCAAGATGAACGCCAAGCATTTGCCATCATGCTCAAAGAACTCACTGCCAAGTATGATAATCTCTTTCATGTTTCCTTTCCTTATTCTGCCGGTATCCATCAGGCGCCGGTGAATAGCGGGCAACATCCGGCGTGGCACTGGCACATGCATTTTTACCCGCCATTGCTTCGCTCTGCTACTGTGAAAAAATTTATGGTTGGCTACGAAATGCTGGCCAATCCACAACGGGATGTAACGCCAGAGTGGGCCGCAGAAAGATTGCGTAGCTTGCCGGTAAAGCATTATAAAGAAATGTAGTACCAGTAGGCCAAAAGCCTATAGTATAGGTAAGTAAAGAATGACTAGATCTTTTTCATAAGCAAGTAATCGTACCGGCTGTGTCTACGGCTGGTGGTTTTTTGTTTGTATGATGTATATCAAAGTTCCGGTGACGGAAAAATGGAAACTTGCCGCAAGGCAATCAAAATGAAATGTTGTATGAAAAAATGGTTTGTAATGTTGATGGGTTGTGTAAGCATGCTGCAGTTGGCTGCACAAAACATTTGGGAAAACCCCACAGTGTATGAGGAAAACAAAGAAAAGCCGCATACCAGTTTTATGCTGTATCAGCAGGCAGCAGATGTGAAAGCAGATGATTTTGCAGCATCAGCCTGGTATCAATCACTCAATGGTACCTGGAAGTTTGTGTACGCTGCCAATGTAGAATCTTCGCTCAAAGATTTTTACAGCGATGCAGTGAACACGCAATCGTGGAAGAACATTCCAGTGCCTTCCAATTGGGAACTGCAAGGGTTTGGTACGCCTATTTATACCAACATTACGTATCCGTTTCCTAAAAATCCTCCGTATGTAGGCAAAGACAATCCGGTAGGTACCTACCGCAAAACATTTACCGTGCCCGATACCTGGAGCGATAAAGAAGTGATACTGCATTTTGGTTCCATATCGGGCTGTGCATTTGTGTATGTAAACGGACAAAAAGTAGGTATGTCGAAAGTGGCTAAAACAGCTGCTGAATTCAACATTACCAAACTGCTGCGCAAAGGCGAAAACCAATTGGCGGTGCAGGTATACCGCTGGCACGATGGCAGCTATCTGGAAGACCAGGACTTTTGGCGTTTGAGTGGTATTGAAAGAGATGTTTTTTTGATGGCCATGCCCAAACAAACCATTTGGGATTATTTTTTGAAAGCAGATTTGGATGCACAATACAAAATCGGCAGGTTTTCGGCAACCGTTGATATCAGAGACTTTACAGATCGTACTCCTACGAAAGGAAGCATCGTAGTAAGTGTTGTTAGCAAGGCAGGTTTTGTAGCTTTTACGCAAACTCAAGCGTACACAACCAATGCTGCAGTTACATCAGTACAATTTAGCGGGGCTATTAAAAATGTAGCCAAGTGGACTGCAGAAACGCCGAATTTGTATCAGGTAATCATTGAGCAAAAAGACGCCAGTGGTGCAACGGTAGCGTATACGGGTAGCCGCATTGGTTTCCGGAAAGTGGAGATTAAAAATGCGCAACTAATGGTAAATGGTATGCCGCTAAATGTGCATGGTGTAAACCGCCACGAGCATGATGATGTGCTGGGTCACGTGCCTACCAAAGAGCTTATGCTGAAAGACATTCAACTCATGAAGTTGAACAACATCAATGCTGTTCGAACCTGTCATTATCCCAACGATCCGCTGTGGTATAAACTCTGCGATGAATATGGTTTGTATCTGGTAGATGAAGCCAATATCGAAAGCCACGGCATGGGTGCAGAAGGACAAAGCTGGTTTGATAAAGAACAACATGTAGCGTACCGTCCGGAGTGGGCTGCGGCACACCTCGACCGCCATCGTCGTATGGTAGAAAGAGATAAGAACCATGCTTCCGTTATTATCTGGAGTCTTGGCAATGAATGTGGTAACGGACCAGTTTTCTTTGATGCCTATAAGTGGATAAAAGAAAGAGACAACACCAGACCTGTACAATTTGAACAATCAAAAGAAGCAGCCAATACTGATATTGTTTGCCCCATGTATCCTCGCATTGAGCACATGCGACAGTATGCCAATGACAGCACAAAGACAAGACCGTATATCATGTGTGAATACTCTCATGCCATGGGTAACAGCAACGGCAACTTCAGAGAGTATTTCAATATTATCCGCAGCAGCAAGCACATGCAAGGCGGCTTTATTTGGGACTGGGTAGATCAGGGTTTTAAACAGCAAACAGCAGATGGCCGCACCTACTGGGGTTACGGAGGCGATTTGGGCAGCTACCTCTACCTCAACGATGAAAACTTTTGCAGCAATGGTTTGATTGCTGCCGACCGTACACCTCACCCCGGTTTGTACGAAGTAAAAAATGTATACGCACCCATTCAGTTTACAGCTGTGGATGCCTCCAAAGGCATTATTGCGGTTGAAAACCTTTTTGAATTTACGGCTTTAAACAACCATGCTTTTCAATGGGAAGTGCTGCGCAACGGTCTTTCTTATGCTAAAGGTTCGTTTACTGTTACGGCGGCGCCACACACTAAGCAAACAGTGCAGCTCTCATTGCCCGCAACCGATGCTACCGCAGAATGGATGCTCAACGTATTTGCATTTACGACAACGGCCAATGCCACGGCCTTGGTGCCTGCCGGTCATGAAGTAGCCCGTGCACAGTTTGCCATTGCCGGCACGTATGCAGTTACGGCCAACAAGGGTGCGGGATTGACGATAGAAAAAGATGCTAAGTTGCTCAAGTTTACTGCCGGTGATGTATCGGGAGAGTTTGACCTCAACCGTGGCCAGTTTAAAAAGTACAGCAAGAAAGATGCATTGGAGTTGAACCAATTGCCAACGCCTTATTTCTGGCGGGCACCTACCGACAATGACTTTGGCAACAGCATGCCACAGCAGTTGGGCATTTGGCGTTCGGCACATCAGCAGGCACAGGTAAAAAAAGTAACCGTGGGCGAACAAACAGCTGCCGGATTGCCCATTGAAGTACAAATGGAACTGACCGGTATCAATGTGCCGTACAGCATTCAGTATGTCATTTTAAACAATGGTAGCATACAGGTAACCGCCAGCATGGATATGACCAACCGGTCATTGCCCGAAATGCCCCGATACGGTATGCGGATGCAACTGCCTCCGGCTTTCGATAGCCTGCGCTACTACGGCCGCGGTCCTTGGGAAAATTATACCGACCGAAATGAGTCGGCACTGCTGGGCGTATATGCCGACAAAGTGGCCAATCAGTTTACAGCCAATTACATTCGGCCACAAGAAAATGGTTACAAAACCGATGTGCGTTGGGTACAACTAACCAATACAAAAGGCCATGGCCTGCGGGTAGAAGGAGTACAACCAATTTGCTTTAGTGCGTTGCACCACAGTGCCGAAAGCATGGACCCCGGCATGACCAAAAAACAACAGCATCCGACCGACCTTCGTCCCGATAAAAATGTATACCTCCACATTGATTTGAAACAACGTGGGGTAGGTGGCGATGACAGCTGGGGTGCCTTGCCACATGCACAGTACAGGCTTACCCAAAAGCAATACAGCTACAGCTACATTTTGCAGTTGCAATAGCATCGCTTACTTCAATTGATCAATACAAATACCCGTCGGGAAATGCGTACAGCACCGGCGGGTATTTTTTTATGCATTGCTGTGGCTGCCAATGAAGTTGCGGTATACAGAGCCGCTGCATTCGAAAGGGGGGGATTTAGCGAAAGCCTTGCCCGCATTGAATTTCAAGAAATGGGGGAGTGAATTTTACCCCCAAAGGCTGCAGTCAGAAAAAAGCTGCAAATACTGAAAATACCCCCCTTTTTTTACTATTCACCCCCCCAGGTAAGCGTATACAATTGCTCACTTTCAACCTATGAAAATGTGCAAGGCAGTATAACGAGCTGTTCTCCTCATTTTCTATTCATCAACTTCAATTGCTGTCCTATGACGAAAAAATCCCGATTGTTTGGGAGGATGAACGCTGCTGTCAGCTTCGCCCCCTACGGAAAAAGCGTAGCTGCTTTTCTCTTGTTTGTTTCGATGCTGTTGGCATCGCTGAGTTCGCAAGTATTTGCTCAATCAACCAAAGTAACCGGCACCATTAAGGATGCTGAAACGGGTGACCCCATTGTTTCGGCAACGGTGATGCTGAAATCAAAAAAAGCGGCCACTACTACAGATGCTTTAGGCCTGTTTAGTATTTCGGCTGTGGCCGGCGATGTGCTGGTCATTTCCAACGTGGGTTTTCAAACACTTGAAGTACCTGTAGATCTTACAGCACCCATGACCATTCAATTAAAAGCAACCAACCGCCAGTTGGGCGAAGTGGTAGTGGTAGGTTATGGTACCCGCAAACGTTCCGACATTACCGGTGCGGTAGCTTCAGTTCCTAAAACCCGTTTATCGCAGTTGCCGGTCACCAATGTGCTGCATGCCATTGAAGGTTCGGTAGCAGGGGTAAACATCACCCAAAACTCCAATGTGCCGGGTAGCTCAGCTTCGGTATTGGTGCGGGGGCAAAATACCATTACCGCCGGCACAGGTCCGTTTATTGTGGTAGATGGTGTGCCCTTCAGCAAAACCGGTAGTGTAACCAATGACATCAACCCCAACGATATTGCTTCCATCGAGATATTGAAAGACGCCAGTGCCACGGCTATATATGGTGTAAATGGTGCGAATGGTGTTATTCTCATTACTACCAAAAGAGGCACCACAGGCAAGCCGGTGATTAAATACAATGCCTACATGGGTTTGGACAATCTGGCACATATCCTCGATCCATCGAGCCCGGAAGCGTATGTGCAGAAATATGCCGATTGGTGGAAACAGGTCAACCCGACTTCTACCCAAACCAATGTGCTGCCCACACAATTTGAAAGAGCCAACTATGCCGCCGGCAAAAAAGTAGACTGGCTGGATGAAGTGCTGCAGCAAGGCATTATGCAAGACCATAACCTGAGCATTTCTGGTGGGTCAAAGGATTTTCGCTATTACGTAAGCGGCGACTTTATGAAACAACAGGGCGCTGTAAAAGGGTATCAATACAAACGGGCGAACCTGCGTGCCAATCTCGATGCTACCATCACCGATTATCTGACCATTGGTACCACCATTTCTTACACCAACAACAACTACGATGGTGGCCGTGCCAACTTCTACCTGGCAACTGCTATGAGTCCGTATGGCTTTTTGTACGATGCCAATGGCAACTATGCCATTTACCCCATGTACGAAGAATTGTTGTACAAAAATCCACTGAGTGGTTTGAACAACGACCGCACTGACCGCAGCAATAATTTGATTGGAAACGGATATGCCGAAATCAAATTTGGCGGTGCCTTGCAAGGGTTGAAATACCGCTTCAATGCGGGCTACACATTTGTAACCACACGGTATGGCTACTATGAAGGCCGCAGTTTCGACAACCAATTGGGCACTGCTAATGTGAGCAGTTCTGAAACCAACAACTGGGTAGCAGAAAACATTCTCACCTATACAAAAGACTTCGGTATGCATCACCTCGATTTTACCGGATTGTATAGTGCTCAACAACGTAACTACTTTACCTACGGGGCAAACGCTACCGGCTTCATCAACGATGAACTTTCATACAACCGTTTGGAAGCAGGCGCCACACAAACATCGAGCTCTTACCGCGATAAGTACAGCCTCAACTCTATGATGGCAAGGGTAAACTATACCTATGATGGTCGCTATTTGCTCACCGCCACCATTCGTCGTGATGGCTCAAGTGTAATGGGTGGCAACACCAGCAAGTATGGCAATTTTCCATCGGTTGCTGTGGGCTGGAACATCACCCGCGAAAAATTCATGCAAAGCCAAAAGGTAGTAGACAACCTGAAACTGCGTAGCTCTTATGGTATGGCGGGCAATGAAGCCATTTCTGTATATGGCACCATTACCACTGCCGGTACTGTTCGTTTTCCATTTGGCGGCAACTCTACCATTGGTGTGTTGGCCAGCAATTTGGGTAATGGCAACCTGCATTGGGAAAGTGCAAAAACACTCAACGTTGGGCTCGACTTTGCTGTGTTGAAAAACAGAATCAATGGTACGTTGGATTACTACAGCACTCAAACTTCAGATTTGTTGCTGCGCAGAAACCTGCCCATTATTACTGGTTATGGCAGCATTCTCGACAACCTGGGTAAAACAGCCAACAGGGGTATTGAGCTAATGCTGAATGCAGATGTTATATCGAAGAAAGATTTTAAATGGCAGGCCACTGTAAACTTTGCTACCAACAAAAACAAGATTGTTGATTTGTATGGCGATGGTAAAGATGACATTGGCAACCGCTGGTTTATTGGTAAGCCCATCGGCATCATCTGGGATTACAAAATGGTGGGTGTATGGCAAGAAGGCGAAGATGCTTCACAGTGGGACCCTGGTGCCAAGCCCGGCGATCTGAAATTTGCCGACATCAATGGCGATAAAAAAATTACAGCAGATGACCGCACCGTGTTGGGACAAACTGCACCCAAGTGGACAGGTGGTATCACCAATACTTTCCACTACAAAAATTTCCACCTCAATATTTTTATTCAAACATTCCAGGGTGCATTGCGCAATAACGTAACACTGACTTATGCCGACGAAGCAGGCCGAATGAATATTCCTGCAGAAACCGGCTACTGGACAGCAGAAAACAAGAGCAATACACGTCCATCATTGCGCTATACCAATCCTCGTGGTTATGGCTATGCTTCCGACAACAGCTACACCCGTTTGAAAGATGTAACACTGAGCTACGTATTTCCACAAAGTGCACTCGACAGAATGAAACTTGCTGCCATGACGTTGTATGTGAGTGGTCGTAACCTCTACACATTTACCAACTGGGTTGGTTGGGATCCTGAATTCAACTATTCTTTCCGCGGTTCCGGCGATTGGACCAACAACTACCCACAAACAAGAACCATTGTGTTTGGTGTAAACGTTTCGCTCCGTTGATTGCTCACCTCAAAATTCTGTTTCACATGAAGAAGCATATAAAATACCTGCTATATACTGCCACAGCTTTGCTGAGTTTGTCGGCATGCAAAAAAGATTTTCTGGATGAAGAAGTGTATTCATCCTATGCCCCTGCCACCTTGTCCGATTCATTGGGTTTTGAAGCCTCTGTAGTGGGCTTGCACAACCTCATGAGCACTTTTTTTAGCTATAGCGATCCGCAAGGCTGGCCCAGTGTGTGGCACAGCGGTACCGACGTGGCTTGGGTGCCACCTACACAGCGTCAGGGCATCGAAATTCCTTACTACGATTACAACCAACTCATCACTACCGATGGTGCGGCTTCGTATACCTGGAGCTGGTGCTATCGCATGATTAACAACGCCAATATTCTTATTAAAAATGCCGAGAATCCAAACCTCACCGGCATGACCCAAAAGAACAAAGACCAGATAGCCGGCGAAGCAAAATTCTTCCGTGCTTATGCGTACAATATTTTGGCAACGTTGTTTGGAAAAGTACCATTGGTAACAGATCCATTGTCATCGCCTAAAACAGATTTCACCCGCACTTCTCTCGATTCGGTAAATGCGCAAATAGAAAAAGACTTGTTGTTTGCCGCAGACAAACTGCCCGACATCGACAATGTGAAATCGAATTCAAAAGGTAAAATGTATGGCCGCATCAACAAGGCCATGGCCAGCCAGTTGTTGGCAGAAGCATACCTGCGCATGGGCAAGCCTGCACTGGCCGAAGCACAATGCGATTTGGTCATCAACAGTGGTAAGTTTAGTCTTACTACTGCCCGCTATGGCAAAAACCTGAACCTGCCCGGCGATCCATTCAGCGACATGTTTGTTTATGGCAACCAGCGTCGTTCGCAGGGCAACCGCGAAGCCATTTGGGTGTTGGAGCAAGAGAACCCCAGCACAGTGGTAGGTGGTATTACCAATAGCCCGCAGCAGCGACGCAACTGGGGTGCAGCCTACTATCAAATTGCCGGCATGACCATTTGTGATTCACTGGGAGGCCGCGGTATTGCCCGTCTTCGCCTTACCAACTGGGTGATTTATGATTTGTATGAAAAAACAGACATGCGCAACTCTGAAAACAACCTGCGCCATCGTTTTTATTACAACACGCCGGGCAATGCCAACTTCGGCAAAGAAGTGCCATATACCGGTGCAGATACCGTGTTTAAAATTGCACCGCACACTACCAAGTGGTACCAGTTTGATCCGAATGATGTATTTGGGTTTGCCATGATTAAAGATTTTATGTTGATGCGTTTGGGTGAAACCTATTTGCTGAAAGCAGAAGCACAATTCCGTCAGGGAAAATTGGGCGATGCTGCTACCACCATCAATGTTATTCGTGGCAGGGCAGGTGCCAGCCCCGTGAGTGCCGCCGATATTACACTTGACTTCATACTGGATGAAAGAGCCCGTGAGTTGCTGGCCGAAGAAAACCGCCGCATGACGCTGATGCGTACCGGCACGTTGGTGACCCGTACCGTGAAGTACAACACACAACAACACAATCCTGTGCTGGGACTTGCGGCCAAACATTTGTTGCTGCCCATTCCGCAGTCAGAAATCAACCTGAACAAGGACGCCGTACTGGAACAGAA
This sequence comes from Bacteroidota bacterium, assembly GCA_020161435.1. GTDB lineage: Bacteria > Bacteroidota > Bacteroidia > Chitinophagales > Chitinophagaceae > Phnomibacter. The sequence goes on from JAIUNV010000008.1 coordinate 147,252, forward strand.
CCCCGGTTATTAATTCATGTCTTTTTCTCATAACAAGTTGTAGTTTGCCTGGCTGGTTGATGCATACATGATGCTGCATCAACCAGCCTTTTTTCAATTTTAGATGAATTGTTATGCAAAGAGTTGCCAGCTGTTTTTTTCTGTTGTTGTTGCTGCAAGGTTCAGGTGTGTTTGCACAAACGCAAAAGCGTGATGCAGGTACAAAAGCCAGGCCTGCTATGGCGGGATATCTGTTCGCCTACTTTACGGGCAATGCAAAAGCAGAAGAGCAAATACATTTTGCATTGAGTAGCGATGGGTTGTCATTCCGGGCTTTGAATCACAACAAACCAGTACTCTCCAGTGCTGCCATCAGCAGTACAGGCGGCGTCAGAGATCCGCATATTTTGCGGGGTGAGGATGGCAAAACATTTTACATGGTAGCTACCGATATGGTGTCGGCCAACGGGTGGAGTTCTAACCGGGCTATGGTGTTGCTGAAATCCGCCGACTTAATCAACTGGACATCTAGTGTGGTAAATATTCAACAGCGGTTTGCAGGGCAAGACAGCCTGCTTCGGGTGTGGGCCCCACAAACCATTTACGACAAACACAGCGGCCGCTACATGTTGTATTGGTCGATGAAATATGGCAACGAACCTGATAAGATTTATTACGCTTTCGCCAACAAAGAATTTACCGATTTGGCTACTGAGCCGAAACAACTCTTTTACAGCCCGGATAACGCAGCTTGTATTGATGGTGACATTGTAGTGAAAGATGGTAAGTATTATTTGTTTTTTAAAACGGAAGACCGCCACCCCGGCATAAAAGTAGCCGTGTCGGAAAAGCTTACGTGCGGGTATACCATGCAAACCGCAGACTACGTACAGCAAACCAATAAACCGGTTGAAGGTGCAGGTACTTTTAAGCTGAATGATGGCAGTGGTTTTGTGTTGATGTATGATATGTACACCAGCAGCCGGTATCAATTTACCAAAACAACCGACCTAAAGAATTTCACCATTATCGATGCAGAAATTTCGATGAACTTTCACCCACGGCATGGTACTGTAATGTCTGTAACGGAAGAAGAATGCCAACGCTTGCTGAGTAAGTGGGGAACGGTGGAAGATGCGTTTGCGTTTCCGGCAAATGCAGCCATTAAACCCATCAACACTGTGGTGGATAGTTCCCAAAAGAGCATCACTATTTCACTACAACCTGGCACAAGTTTCAATCAGTTCAATCCGCAATGGCGCACATTGCCCGGTGCCCGTGTGCAGCTGCTGCAGCCTGGTTTTGTAAATGGTAAAGCCGGCTATCAGGTGTCGCTGGGCAATCAGCCAACCGAAGTGTGGACTGTGCAGCTCACTACGCCGCATAACCCTGTATTGGCGGGCTATTACGCCGATCCGGATATTTTGTACGCAAAGCAAACAGGTAAGTATTACATCTATCCCACCAGCGATGGATTCAATGGTTGGTCGGGTACCTATTTCAAAGCTTTTTCGAGTACTGATTTGGTAAGCTGGCAAGATGAAGGCGTGATACTTGATTTGGATAAAGATGTGAGTTGGGCCAAACGCAATGCATGGGCGCCTTGCCTTATCGAAAAGAAAATCAATGGCCGCTATAAATACTTTTACTACTTCACTGCTGCGCAAAAAATTGGTGTGGCAGTAGCCGATCATCCAACAGGTCCGTTTACCGATATTGGCAAACCATTGATTGCAGAAAGACCTGCCGGTGTAAAAGGCGGACAAGAAATTGACCCCGAAGTATTTGAAGATCCGAAAACCGGAAAAACGTACTTGTATTGGGGCAATGGACACATGGCCGTGGTAGAGCTGAATGAAGACATGATTTCTTACAAGCCGGAAAGCTTGCAAATTATTACACCCACCGACAATACATTTCGGGAAGGCACCACCGTATTTTACAGAAATGGCTTGTATTATTTTTTGTGGAGTGAAGACGATACAAGAAGCGTAAACTACCGGGTGCGGTATGGTACAGCTGCATCGCCATTGGGCCCCATACAAATACCCGCCAACAATTTGGTGCTTGCCAAAGATGAATCGAAAGGCATTTACGGTACGGGGCACAACTCGGTATTGAATGTGCCCGGTACCAATGATTGGTACATTGTTTACCATCGGTTTAATTATCCCAATGGAATAGGCATGGGAAGTGCCGCCGGCTTTCACCGCGAAGTATGTATCGATAAAATGGAATTTTTACCAGATGGCAGTATTGCTTTTGTAAAGCCTACGCATGAAGGCGTTGCAGCACTGCCTGCTGCTAACACTGGTCAATACAAACTGGTTTGGGCCGATGAGTTTAACGAAGCTGGAAAACCGGATACTGCCAAGTGGGGTTACGAGCATGGATTTGTGCGCAATGAAGAAGCGCAATGGTACCAACCGGAGAATGCATTTTGTACCAATGGTAAGCTCATTATTGAAACCAGAAAAGAAGCAAAACCTAATCCAAGCTTTGTGGCAGGAAGTAGTAACTGGCGCACCAATCGGGACAGCATTCGCTTCACTTCTGCCTGCCTTATTACCAAAGGCAAACACACATGGCAGTATGGTCGCTTTGAGATGCGGGCAAAGATTGACATTCGTGCAGGCATGTGGCCTGCGTGGTGGACTTTGGGCATCAGCAAGCCTTGGCCCGCCAATGGAGAAATAGACATCATGGAATATTATCGGGGAAAGCTGCTGGCCAATATTGCCAGCCTTGGTGCAGATAAAAAAGCGGCTTGGTTCAGCAATACATTCAGTACGGATTCTTTGGGTGGAGCCGCATGGGCCAGCAAGTTTCATGTGTGGCGCATGGATTGGACAAAAGATGAGATTGCTTTATACGTGGATGATGTGTTGTTGAATAAAACTCCTGTTACATTGCTGACAAATAAAGATGGATCGGGTTTCAATCCGTTTCTGCAACCGCACTACATGCTGCTGAATGTTGCGGTTGGCGGCATGAATGGCGGCGATCCTTCGGGTACTACTTTCCCTACAAGAATGGAAGTGGATTATGTACGGGTGTATCAATATGAATAAGCCTTGATTGGAAATGAGGATTGAATAAAGAATGCGATATGAAAACTGGTATTAAAAATAAATATGTAACTCTTGCTGTCACTCTGATGGCAGGTATACTCTTGGTGAATGTGGCTGTGGCGCAGTCAAATGTATTTACAGTGACCAATCCCGATTTTACATTGAGTCCTCATACAGGCATGACAAAGAAGCACTGGAAAGATGCAGCCATGTACTTGTTGAAAGGTGCTTTCAGTTATGTTCATTCGCTGGATGATCCGATGCAGTTCCCTAAGCAGCCCGGTAAGAGTTATCCTCGTACACCTGCACAAGTGCCAACAGAAAAATTGGAAGGCTTGTGCCGCACTTTGTTTATTGCTGCGCCATTGCTCAAAGACAATCCTTCACTGTCGTTAAATGGCATTGCAGTTGCTGATTATTACCGCCATCAAATTGCATTGCTGGTCGATTCGAATGCCGCAACATTCATTAAGCACAGGGCGATCAACGGTGGTCCACATCAAAATTTGGTAGAGTTTGGTGCATTGTCTATGTCGCTGGTTGTAGCGCCGGAAGTGTTGTGGGAGCCACTTACGCCTGCTACCAAAAATGCTTTGGCCGCCACCATGCTTAGCTATGCCGATGGCCCTACAGTGCCCAGCAACTGGAAGTTCTTCAACATTTTTGTGTTGAGTTTTTTCAAAGACAAAGGCTATGCTGTCAATGAAAAATTACTGATGGAATACCTCGATAAATCATTGGCACATTATCGTGGCGATGGCTGGTACAATGATAATCCGGCTTATGATTATTATAGCATGTGGGCATTTCAGATGTACGGTATGCTGTGGTCGGAATATTTGGGCAGGAAATACTATCCTGCTTATGCAAAGCAATTCATTGCTCACTTCTCCGATTTAAAAAACACATACCCCAACATGTTTAGCCGCAATGGCGAAATGATTATGTGGGGGAGAAGTATCAGCTATCGTATTGCTTCCATGATACCCATGCCATTGATGGGCTTTCTGAAAGATCCATCCATCAATTATGGTTGGATGCGCAGAATAAGCTCCGGTGTGATGTTGCAGTTTTTGCAGCATCCCGAATTTCTAAAAGATGAAGTACCAACGCTTGGTTTTTATGGAGTATTTGAACCAGCAGTGCAGTCGTACAGTTGCCGCGGAAGTGTGTATTGGATGGGCAAAGCTTTTTTTGCATTGCTCATTCCTGATGACAACCCTTTTTGGACGGCAAAAGAAAATGAAGGTGCATGGGAAAATACTTTCAAGCCCAATCAGGTGTACAACCAGTTGCAGGATACCGCTCATATATTGGTGACGAACTATACCAATATTGGCGCATCTGAAGTAAGGGCCTGGTGCCATGTAAAAGCCATTGGCGCCAATGAACCATTCCGGGCCAGCGAAAACTATAACCGTTTGTCGTACAACAGCGCTTTTCCGTGGCAGGCAGATAGCAGCAATGGAACTGTGGCCATGAACTATGTAATCAGAAATGCCAAAGAGGAATGGGAGCCATTGCGATTGTTTACCTATCAGCAGTTTAAAGAAGGCATGTATTACCGCACTGCAGTACAGGAAACACATAACCGTACCCGTTTTCAACTTACAGATATGCCATTGCCCAATGGTATTTTACGGGCTGATTATATCAGTAGCGACACCATTGCCAACATAAGGTTGGGGCATTATGCACTGCCACAGGTTGCCGGAAAAACAATTTCTGAAACCCGCAGAAAAGTAAAAGGGTATGAAGTGCTCATCATTGATAATGGTGTGTATCAGTTGGCATTGGTAAATGTGCAAGGTTGGGCTAACATGGAAGTACGAAAAGCCGTGGGAATGCATCCGCAGGCAAGCAACAGTTCGGTCATTAATGCTGCTACACAAATACCTGCTGCTGAAGATGGTCGCTGGTTGGTATCGCTGATGCTGTGGAAGAAAAGCGGAGATGTATTTTCAAACGACGAACTTTTTCCATTTAAAAATCTTTCGATTACGGGTGTGCGTTTGTCGGCTATGCTAAAGCAGGGACAGGATGGGGAAAAAGCGATGCTTCAAGTTGTTGCAGACCGGCAATAGCAAAGTCTTTACGTCAACGATTGCATGAATTTACCTTCATGCCTCAGGGTGGTTCCGCTGGCGGAATGCGCTATATTTCGGGCCGAAAAGCTTTTGCCAATGAAAAAATGGATGAAATGGAGCTTCCTGCTGGTAATGTTGTGGGCTTCCACTGCCAATGCCCAACAGCAACAACAACAGTGGAATGTGGTAATGGCCAATACCGTGTTGGATATCTGGAAGGATTCGATTCCGGTGGGCAGTCAAACCAAGTGGTCGTACGATATGGGCGTTGTGCTCAAAGGTTTTGAAGGCCTGTGGCGCCAAACAGGCGATGCCAAATACCTGCAAGCCATCAAGGCAAAAATGGATTGGTTTATTCAACCCGACGGTAGCATTAAAGGCTACGAACTCACTGAATACAATATTGATCATGTAAACAATGGCAAGCTGGTGCTGCTGTTGTACAAGGAAACCAAAGAGGAAAAATATCGCATTGCGGCGCATCATTTGCGGGACCAATTGCGAACCCATCCACGCACTAACGAAGGGGGCTTTTGGCATAAAAAAGTGTACCCCTATCAAATGTGGCTCGATGGTTTGTACATGGGTGCTCCGTTTTATGCAGAATACATTTCCATGTTTGGCGATGCCAAAGATTATGATGACGTAGTGAACCAGTTTGTATGGATGGAAAACCATGCACGGGATTCAGCTACGGGCTTGCTATACCATGCTTGGGACGAAAGCAAGCAACAACGCTGGGCCAATAAAGAAACTGGGAAGTCGCCGCATTTTTGGGCCCGTGCAATGGGCTGGTATGCGGATGCTATTGTTGATGCTTTGGACTTTATTCCCGCAAAACATCCCGGTCGTGCTAAGCTCATAGCTATTCTCAACCGTTTGATAAATGCCATCGAAAAAGAGCAAGATGCAACCACGGGTTTGTGGTACGATGTACTGCACTACAATGGCCCGGGAAAAGAACGCAACTATTTTGAAGCATCCGCTTCTTCTCAATTTGTGTATGCCATTGCCAAAGGCGTTCGCAAAGGATATTTACCAAAAAGTAAAATGGCGATGGCCGAAAAAGGGTATCAGGGATTGGTGACACAGTTTATCAAATTGGAGAACGGTCGATACAATTTGCATGGCACTGTAAAAGTGTCGGGACTGGGCGGTAGTGGCAACTATCGCGATGGTAGTTTTGAGTATTACATGAGTGAACCAGTGATTGTAAATGATCCCAAAGGATTGGGCGCATTTTTACTGGCCGCTAACGAAATGGAAGGAAGAAAATTAAAGCATAAATAAAGAGTCGTTATGTTTCAGCTGAACAATAAAGTTGGCATTGTTACCGGGGGTGGCAGTGGTATTGGTAAAGCCATTGCAGGTTTGTTTGCCCGCCAGGGAGCAAGGGTGTTCATTTTCGATATTGATGCGCAGGGCGCCGCTCTGGCAGTGGCGGAGATTCAGGCAGCCGGTGGACAAGCCGATGCAGTGATACTCAACATTAGTAATCAACAAGAAGTAAAAGCAGCCGTAGCACAAGTGCAAGCCACTGCAGGCAGTATCGATATTTTGGTCAACAACGCTGGTGTAGCTCATGTGGGCACAGCGGATAGTACCAGCGAACAAGACTTTGACCGTGTATATTCCATCAACGTAAAAGGCGTGTACAACTGTTTGCACGAAGTACTGCCGGTGATGAAAGCACAACCGCAAGGAGGAGTCATTCTCAACATGTGCTCTATTGCAGCATGGGTGGGCATTACCGATCGGTTTGCTTACAGCATGAGCAAGGGTGCAGTGCTTGGCATGACACTCAGTACAGCCCGTGATTATCTGGCACACAACATCCGCTGCAATTGTATTTCTCCTGCCAGAGTACATACACCATTTGTGGATGGTTTCATTGCTAAAAACTATCCTGGCCGAGAAGCTGAAATGTTCGATAAATTATCAAAGAGTCAACCCATTGGCCGTATGGGCACTACCGATGAAGTAGCACATCTGGCTTTGTATTTATGTAGTCAGGAAGCTGGTTTTATTACAGGCTGCGATTACCCCATCGACGGTGGCTTTATCAATTTGAATAACTAATCAATCACAACCAAGCATCAATATGAAACTTATCAGATACGGCCAAGCCGGACAAGAAAAACCCGGTGTACTCATTGGCGAAACTTATTACGACGCATCATCCATTACTGCTGATTATGATGAGGTCTTTTTTGCCAATGATGGCTTAGCAAAACTTGCAGCTGCAGTAGCTGGCAATGCGCTGCCTGCAACTCCTGTAGAGCGTTTGGGCTGCCCGGTGCAGCGTCCTTCTAAAATTGTATGCATTGGTCTCAACTACAGCGACCATGCCAAAGAAACCGGTGCCACACCACCAGCCGAACCGGTGATTTTCTTTAAATCAACCACGGCTATTGTAGGCCCCAACGATGCGGTGATGATACCACGCAATTCGGTTAAAACGGATTGGGAAGTGGAACTCGCTATTGTCATTGGTAAGAAAGCATCTTATGTGGAAGAAAGCGAAGCGATGGATTATGTAGCCGGTTATTGCCTGCACAACGATATCAGTGAACGAGCGTTTCAGCTGGAGCGGAGCGGTACCTGGGATAAGGGAAAGGGCTGCGATACTTTCGCACCACTTGGCCCATGGTTGGTTACCAAAGATGAAGTAGCTGATGTACACAACCTGCGCCTGTGGTTGAAGCTGAATGGCAAGACGATGCAAGATGGAACAACAGCCAATCTCATTTTCAACGTGCCTTTTTTGATTAGTTACGTCAGCCAATTTATGACGCTGTTGCCCGGCGATATTATTTCCACCGGTACTCCGGCTGGTGTGGGATTGGGCATGAATCCGCAAGTGTACCTGAAGCCCGGTGATGTGATGGAGTTAGGTATTGATGGTCTCGGCACTTCCACGCAAACAGTCGTGGCTTTCAGTAAACCCGCTTAATTTCAGCTCACAACGATTGCACAATATGACAACCAACAACAAGCAACAGTACCTCGTCGCTTTTATCATGGTAACGAGCCTGTTTTTTCTGTGGGCTTTTCTGCACAACATCAATCCCATATTGATACCGCACCTCAAAAAGGCCTGTACCCTTACTGATACAGAGAGTGCCTTTATTGATTCGTCTGTTTCGTTGGGTTATTTTTTAATAGCCCTGCCAGCGGGTTGGTACATGCATAAAAAGGGCTACAAAAAAGGCATACAGTTGGGCCTGGCTTTGTATTGTGCCGGTGCCTTTTTATTTGTGCCTGCAGCAAGTACCCGCAGCTATGGGTTCTTTTTGGCAGCGTTGTTTGTCATGGCCAGTGGTGCTACTTTTTTAGAAACTGTCGCCAATCCTTACATCACCAAATTGGGTGATGCTGCTACCGCAGCCAGCCGATTGAATTTGGCGCAATCATTCAATGGTGTGGGTGCGTTTATTGCGCCACTCATTGGTGGTAAATTTATCCTGAGTGGCATTGAGCACAGCGAAACTGAACTGCAACAAATGACACCAGATCAGTTGCAGCAATACCTCAGTTTTGAAGCTGGCACTATCAAGCTTCCTTACATCGTAATCGGAGCTGTTGTGCTATTGATTTTATTGTTGTTTGCCTTTGTAAAACTGCCTGAAATAAAAGAAACGCACAGTGCTGATGCCGGCTCCGAATTTTCTACAAGAGTATTTCGCCACATGCATTTTCGCAATGCAGTAATAGCGCAGTTTTTTTATGTAGGTGCTCAGGTGTGCGTTGGTAGTTTTTTTATCCGCTTTTCCAAATACACTATGAACCTGGGTGAAAAAGAAGCAGCATTTATGTGGGGCAGTATTGCAATGGTGGGTTTTATGGCGGGCCGTTTTGTAGGTACTTTTTTAATGCGGTTTATTCGCCCTGCGCAATTATTGGCAGCCTATGCAGCTATCAGCATAGCCTTGCTGGCGGTGGCTATCGTTACCAAAGGAAATGCTGCCGTTTATGCTATGGTAGCGGTGCCTTTCTTTATGTCCATCATGTTCCCTACCATTTTTGCTTTGGGCATCGATGGCTTGGGTGAGGAAAGTAAAATTGCTTCTTCGTTTATTGTAATGGCCATCATTGGCGGCGCTATATTTCCGGTGCTCATGGGGCAGGTAAGCGACGCCAACAATGGTAATATTCAATTGGCGTATATCGTGCCGCTTATCTGTTTTGTTGTGGTGGGTTGGTTTGCCTTTACGCAGTTTAAAAACAAAGCTGTCGCGGTATCGGCAGCGGGTCATTAAAGCCATGTGTATGAAACGCTATTGCCTTGCTGTCGATTTAAAAAATGATCCGGTGTTGATTGCTGAATACGAGCAATATCATCAGCGCATTTGGCCCGAAATACAAGCTTCCATTGTATCGGCTGGTATAGTATCTATGGAAATTTACCGCATAGAAAACCGGTTGTTTATGATTATGGAGACCAACGATGATTTTTCGTTTGCAGCAAAAGCAGCCGCAGATGCAGCCAACGAAAAAGTACAGGAGTGGGAAACGCTGATGTGGCAATATCAACAGGCATTGCCTACTGCAAAGCCCGGCGAAAAGTGGTTGCTCATGCACAAAATATTTGACCTCAACACCGCCTTATGACCATCATAGATACACACCAGCATTATTGGAAATACGATCCGGTAAACTATGCGTGGATCAACGACGATATGGCGGTGATTCGACAAGATTTTTTGCCTGCCGATTTGCAACCTGTTTTGGCAGCCAATGGTGTTGCTGCCAGCATAGCGGTGCAGGCCGACCAAACAGAACAAGAAACTGACTGGTTGTTACAACTGGCTGATGAGAATCCTTTTATTGCAGGCGTTGTTGGCTGGGTTGATTTACGCAGTCCGCAGTTGGCTGAACGCTTGCAGCATTATGCACAATTTTCAAAGCTCAAAGGGTTCCGGCATGTACTGCAGGGCGAAGAACCATCTTTCATGTTGCAGCCCTCATTTGTAAATGGTATAGCGCAGTTGCAAGCTCATGGCTTTGCTTATGATATCCTCATTTTTCCGCAACATTTGCCTGCCGCACTGCAGTTGGTGCAGCAGTTTCCTGAACAGCGTTTTGTTATCGATCATTTGGCTAAGCCTTACATAAAGCAAGGTTTGATAGGCGAATGGGCATCTGGTATGAAAGCGTTGGCGGCACATACCAATGTGTATTGCAAAATCAGCGGCATGGTAACGGAAGCAGATTGGCGAAAATGGTCTGCTGCTGATTTACATCCTTACATCGACACCGTGGTGCGGGCATTTGGCACCAGCCGTTGCATGTTTGGCAGCGATTGGCCCGTGTGTTTGGTAGCAGCTGCTTACGATAAGTGGTTACAAACCGTGCAAGATTATTTCGCAGGATTTTCAACTGAAGAACAAGCCATGGTGTTTGCTGGCAATGCAAAACATTTTTATCAAATTGACACACTATAAAATTGGAAGAACATGAATACACAACTCAACAATAAAGTAGTAATTGTAACAGGTGGCGCCAAGGGCATTGGCAAGGGTATTGTAGAAGTGCTGGCACGTGAAGGTGCTATCCCTGTTATTGTTGGTCGCAATGCGCAAGACAATGAAGTGGTGGTGCAAGAAATTATTGCCGCAGGCGGACAATGCTGGCAGGTTGCCGCCGAATTGTCGCAACCAGAAGAATGTGAGAAAGCCGTGCAAGCTGTAGTGCAGCAATTCAATCGCATCGACGGACTCATCAATAATGCGGGGGTAAATGATGGTGTTGGATTGGAGCATGGTGATTACAAACGTTTCATGGAAAGCCTGCACAAAAACGTAGTGCATTACTACCTGATGGCGCATTATGCATTGCCCGAATTGAAAAAGTCGAAGGGAAGTATTGTCAACATTACTTCTAAAACTGCAGAGACCGGACAGGGGAATACTTCGGCCTATGCAGCCAGCAATGGTGGCCGCAATGCACTCACCCGTGAGTGGGCGGTAGAATTAGCAAAATATTCCATTCGGGTAAATGCGGTGGTGGTAGCAGAGTGCTATACGCCCTTGTACGATAAATGGATAAAGTCGATGCCAAACGGCGATGAAAAGCTGAAAGAAATTACTTCCAAAATACCTTTTGAGCAGCGCTTTACCACCGCAGAAGAAATCGCTAACATGACGGTATTCCTGCTTTCCCCGCTATCCAGCCATACTACAGGTCAGTTGATTTATGTGGATGGCGGCTATGTACATCTCGACCGGGCCTACAATGTTGGCATTGGTGATTGATGGCCATTTTTGAACAATACAGACAAGGCTACCGGTAAAAGGGCAGCCTTTTTTTATGCTCCTCATGCTGGTAAAATAATCCATCATTATAGTAAAACCTGCCATTTGGGCGGCGGAGTGCTGCTGCTACTTTTAATATTCGAAAAGCACTGGCTTTCATAGCCACTCGGCTTTGCCGGAATTGTTGCACGTAGTGTTGATTGACACTTTTCATTACAAGGAACAATTTCCGGTACGGCGGCTTTCAACATCTATTTTTTCAGACGATAGCGCCTGCCATGTTCATAACGAAATACTTTGAGGAGTTTGCCATTGGTGATGTACGACATACCTATGGCAGAACCATTACCGAAACAGACATCGTGGTACATGCAGGGCAGTCTGGCGATTTCTTTCCGCACCACATGGATGAAGAGTGGTGCAAAACTCAACCGTTCAAAAAACGCATTGCTCACGGCACTTTGATTTTTACTGTGGCCGTAGGTCTTACAGCCGATCATATCAATGATGTATCCATGACATACGGCTATGAAAAACTGCGTTTCATCAAGCCCGTCTTCATTAATGATACAATTAAAGTGACTGTCACCATTCAGGATAAGAAAGACCATAAACGCCCCGATCAAGGATTGGTAACGGAGCTGGTGGAATGTTTCAACCAACACAACGAACTGGTGATGCGCTGCGAACATATTTTACTCGTAAAAAAACAAGCAGCGTAGCATGGCTTCCATCATTCTCAATGGCATCACCTGGGGGCATAGCAGAGGCATTACGCCCTTGCTGGCTATCAGTCAGCGCTACAGCGAATTGCATCCTGAAGTTGAAATACGCTGGAAGAAACGCAGCCTGCAAGAGTTTGCAGATTTTCCGATTGAGAAACTTACCGAAGCCTACGATTTACTCATCATCGATCATCCTTGGGTAGGTTGTGCCGCAGCTACACTTTGTGTGCTGCCGCTCAATGAATACCTGCCATCGGATTATTTGCAAGACCAGGCCAACAACAGCGTTGGCGCTTCCTACGAAAGTTATGTGTACAATGGCAGTCTTTGGGCTTTGCCCATAGATGCGGCTACGCCTGCGGCCAGCTATCGCAAAGATTTGCTGCCACAACCGCCGCAAACCTGGGATGAACTACTCCAGTTGGCAAAAGCCGGAAAAGTAGCTGTGCCGGGCATTCCCATTGATATACTCATGCATTTTTACAGCTTTTGTATTGCATTTGGCGCCACGCCTTTTGCCAATGAATACGAAGTGATTGATGCCGCAACTGGTGTACAAGCAATTGAATGTATGCAGCAATTGTACAGTCTTGTTGATAGGCGGATGTTTGATTGCAACCCCATTGCAGTGGCTGAACTCATAAGTAGTACAAACGATTTTTGGTACTGCCCTTTTGCATATGCTTACAGCAATTACAGCAGAGCTGGATTTGCAAAATACCTGTTGCATTATACCGATGTAGTGGCGCTGAATGGCAAGCAATTACAAACCACCATTGGTGGCACAGGCTTATCTGTATCAGCATTTAGTAAGCATAAATCTGTAGCCGTGGATGTGGCCAAGATGATGGTTGATGGCGAAATGCAACGGACGATGTATATGCAGCATGGCGGGCAGCCCGGCCATCGTAGTGCATGGACGGATGGTACCGCCAACGAACTGACCAATGGCTTTTTCAATGCGGTGCTTCCGGTGATGGACAACGGATACATGCGGCCACGCTACAATGGCTATCTGAATTTTCAGGATCATGCCGGCACACCCTTGCGCACCTGCCTCATGGAAAATGGCGACCCTGCAAAAGCCTTACAGTTGATGAACGAATTATACAGGCAAAGTATTCATCAAAACAGCACTACTCTAAGCGTATGACAGCACAACCATTGCAAGGCATAGTGGTGCTGGAGTTTAGCCAGTATTTATCGGGGCCAAGTGCCGGCCTGCGATTGGCAGACTTGGGCGCAAGAGTTATCAAAATAGAACGCCCGGGAACAGGGGAAGCCGGCCGTAAGCTGGCCATTAAAGATTTGTGGGTAGATGAAAACTCTTTGTTGTTTCATACCATCAACCGTAACAAAGAAAGCTTTACCGCAAACCTGAAAGATGCCGATGATTTGTATGGCATCAAGCAACTGATTGCAAAAGCAGATGTACTCATCCATAATTTTCGCCCAGAAGTAATGGGTAAAAATGGCTTGGATTATGCATCGGTACAACACATCAATCCACGGTTGATTTATGCCGAAATTTCTGGCTATGGAAAGAAAGGCCCATGGAAGGATAAACCCGGGCAAGACTTACTGCTGCAAGCAATGTCTGGCCTGACCTATACTACCGGCAATAGCGGACAAGCACCCGTACCCTTTGGTATTTCCATTGGCGATATCATTGCCGGAGCACACGTTGTTCAAGGTATTTTAGCTGCATTGATTCGCCGTCAGAAAAACGGAAAAGGTGCTTTGATTGAAGTGAGTATGCTTGAATCACTGCTCGATTTTCAGTTTGAATTACTCACTACTTATTATACCACACAGCAACAGCCGCTGCGAAGTGCGGTGGCCAACGGGCAACCGTTGCTCAGTGCACCCTATGGTATTTATGCAACGGCCGACGGGCACATGGCCATTGCCATGATGGATATACATGTGCTGGCTGATACCATTGGTTGTTTTGCCTTGCAAGCGTTTCACAAAGAAGATGCTTTTGTGCAGCGGGATGCCATTAAAACGGCATTGGCCGTGCATTTACAGCAGCATTCCAGCGCTGTTTGGCTGCGTATGTTGCACGATGCAGGCCTGTGGGCAATGGAAGTGCTCAATTGGCAGCAACTTACTACAACAGCTGCATATCAAACCCTGCAAATGGAACAGGTTGTATTGGCTGCGGATAAACAAATCGTCACCACCCGTTGTCCCATTCGTATCAATGGAAAGCGATTGATGTTTGACAGACCTGCTCCACAACTGGGCGCACACAATGAAAGTATTCGGCAGGAGCTTAGTGCCGCCATGAAATAAACGATACATGAAACTGTTGCAAGACATATTAGTGATTGATTTTAGCCAGTTTTTGTCGGGGCCATCAGCTTCGCTGCGCCTGGCCGATATAGGTGCACAGGTTATCAAAATTGAGCGGCCCGGTATTGGCGATATCTGCCGCGAATTGTATGTATCGGATGTGGTGATTGAAGGTGAGTCAACTATTTTTCATGCCATCAACCGCAACAAGCAGAGCTATGCTGCTGATTTGAAAAATGCAGATGATCTCGAAAAAATAAAACAACTCATTGCCAGAGCAGATGTGGTGATGCACAACTTCAGACCGGGCGTGATGGAACGAATCGGGTTGGATTATGCAACTGTAAAATCGCTGAATCCTACGGTGGTGTATGCCGAAATAAATGGCTACGGTGAAACAGGTGAATGGGCTGCATTGCCCGGTCAGGATTTGTTGCTGCAATCAGTATCGGGACTTACCTGGTTGAGCAACAACAGTGATGCCGGACCTACACCCATGGGTGTAGCCGTGGTAGATATACTTGCGGGTACCCATGTAGCTCAAGGAATTTTAGCGGCATTGTATGGCAGAGCTGTACACGGAGAAGGTGCTTTGATACAGGTAAGTATGCTCGAAAGCATCCTCGATTTTCAGTTTGAAGTACTCACTTGTTTTTACAACGATGGACAACAACTGCCGCAGCGTGGTGCTGTCAATAGTGCCCATGCATACATAGCGGCTCCCTATGGTATTTATACAACAAATGATGGTTACATTGCGCTGGCAATGACCAACATTTCTGCATTGGCTACGCTGCTGCAATGCCCGCCATTGCTGCAATACAGCAACAGTGAGGATTGGTTTAGCAAGCGTGATGAAATCAAACAAGTGCTGGCCAGTCATTTGCTTACACAACCAACAGCTGTGTGGTTGCAGATACTGGAGCAAGCCGATGTTTGGTGTGCACCGGTATTCAACTACGATGCATTGGTGCAGCAGGAAGGTTACCGGTTGTTGGAAATGGAATTGACAGTACATACCAGCAGTGGTTTGGCTGTAAAAACAACCCGCTGCCCCATTCGGGTAGACGGTCAAATACTCACCTCTGCAAAAGGGGCGCCGGCATTGGGCGAACACAATGCAGAAATTGATCATCAGTTTGGATTGAATGAGGCACTGGTGCCTGCCAATTAAACTGCTGACAAAAACGAATTAGCCATGCTTGCTGATACACATATACATATCTGGGATTTCAGCAAAGCCAGTTATAGCTGGCTGGATGGCAATACGTCTATTCTCAACCGAACTTACAGCATTGATGAAATAGCCGCTGACCGACAAGCTGCTACTGTAACGCATGGCGTGTTGGTGCAAGCCGCCAACAATACACAGGATACAGATTGGATGTTGCATGTAGCCGCACAAACCAATTGGATTGCTGCCGTCGTTGGTTGGGTACCACTCACCAATCCGGATGCAACAGCAAATGCACTGGAGCATTACCAAAGCAATCCTTATTTCAAAGGGGTACGGCATTTGATACACGACGAGCCAGATGCGCAATGGTTGCTGCAGCCAACCGTGTTGGAAAGCCTTCAACTATTGGCCGATGCTGGCATACCCTATGATGTAGTAGGTATCTTGCCGGTACACATACGCACTGCTTTGCAGGTGGCCGAAAAAGTGCCACAGCTGAAAATGATTTTTGATCATCTGAATCAACCGCCCATTGCTACAGCTGACCGTTTTGGTGAGTGGGGAGAATTGATGCAGGAAGCTGCACAGCATCCTAACTTCTACGCTAAAATTTCTGGTTTGGGCACCACTGCACAAGTAGGAAATGCTTGGACAAATGCGACCGTTGAACCATATGTAAGCTTTGCCCTGCAACAGTTTGGCGTACAACGCTGCATGCTCGGTTGCGATTGGCCGGTGAGTTTGCTGGCTGGCAGTTATACATACAGCTGGCAGCAATATCACAAGCTGCTGCAAACATTACTCACACCCGAAGAACAGCACATGGTGAAGTATGCCAATGCTGCCGATTTTTATCAATTTCAATAAGCAGGCAAAAGAAAAACTATGGAAGTTGTAAACGGAGTGTTGTTTCATGCCATTGGTGCTTCCAGCGCTTCGCTTTGCTATACGCCAGAGAAAAAAGTAAAAGGCTGGAGCTGGCAAACCTATTGGCTGGCGCAGGCTTTTGTTTGCTGGTTGTTGCTGCCCCTGTTGGTGGCCGTTATCACCATTCCCGATTTGATGTTAGTGTTGAAAGAAGCACCCACTGCACCCATGTGGCAATCGTATTTGCTGGGTATGGGTTATGGTGTGGGCGGTACTGCTTTTGGCATGGCCATCCGATATGTTGGGTTCTCTTTAACCTATGCCATTGCAGTAGGTATTAGTTGTGTGTTAGGTACATTGCTGCCGCCATTTATCAGTGGTGAACTCGGTCATATTTTAAGTGGCAACGGTGCAGGCTATCTGATGTCGGGTGTAGGACTTGGTGCGGCAGGTATTGCTGTGTGCGGCCTCGCTGGCAGAAGTAAAGAAAAAGACATTGAAAAAGCGGTACAGCAAAGCAGTTCTTCTTTTTCATTTTCCAAAGGGTTGCCCTTGTGTTTGTTGGCTGGTGTTTTGTCAGCATTGTACGGGTATTCCTTGAGTGTGGGCCAGCCCATTGCAGATGTAGCAGCATTGCATGGTGCCGGCAATTTGCAAGGCAACGTGATTTACATTTTTGCCAATAGCGGCGCCTTTGTTACCACAGCTTTGTATTGTATTTACCTGCACCGCAAGCACAAGACAATCGGAGAGTACTCGTCTAATCAAGGACATTCTTTAACAACCAATTATCTCATGGCGGCCATTACTGGTTTGCTGTGGTATGGTCAGTTTTTCTTTTACGGACTAGGCCATACCCGCATGGGAAAATTCGCTTTCAGCAGCTGGGCTATCCACATGATTTTGCTGGTGCTGCTGAGCACCGTTACCGGCTTGCTGCTGAAAGAATGGAAACAGAGCAGTGGCAAAACCATCCGCTTGTTGGGTGTGGCCATCATGATATTAATTGTTGCGGTGCTGCTGCTTACAGAGGGCAACAGAATTGGCGCAACAGGATAAAGTATAAACATGTCGATGCATCAGCGAAATATTGCCAACGCACAACTACCCGTGTACATCATTGGAGCCGGCGGCATAGTCAATACTGCGCATTTGCCGGCGTATCGATTGGCAGGTTTCAACGTACAAGGCATTTGTGATATTGATTTGACAAAAGCACAAACTACAGCTGCGGCCTTTGGCATACCGCATGTGTTTGAGTGTCCCGAAGAAATGCTGCAACAACTGCCAACCAATGCGGTGGTGGATATTGCAGTACCCGGTCCTGCATTGATACCCTTGCTGCAGCAAATTCCGGACGGAACACCCGTATTGTTGCAAAAGCCAATGGGTGAAAACATGCAGGAAGCGCAACAGATTTTGGAAATCTGCCGCAGAAAAAAACTCAATGCGGCTGTGAATTTTCAACTGCGCTATGCGCCGTTTATTCTCGAGGTGAAGAAGATGCTGCAGTCTGGTCAGTTGGGCGAAATCAACGATATTGAAATCAATGTGAGTGTGTACACGCCCTGGCATTTATGGGATTTTTTAATGCAGTCGCCACGGGTAGAAATTTTGTACCACAGCATTCATTATATCGATCTCATCCGGCACATGCTGGGCAATCCGCAAACCATTTACGCAAAATCCACCCGGCATCCGTCTATGCCAAAACTGGCATCTGTGCGCAGCAATATCATCATGGATTTTGGTGATATGATTCGTGGAAATATTTTCACCAATCACTGTCACAATTATGGCAAACCCAAGCAGCATTCATACATCAAGTTTGAAGGCAGTAAGGGAGCGGTGCTGATCAATTTCGGAGCACTCATCAACTATCCTCGGGGCGAAGCAGACAGTTTTGAATATGTGTTTTTGCAAGAAGGGCAAGAGCCTGTTTGGCAAGAACGAAAAATAGAAGGTAGTTGGTTTCCGCATGCATTTATTGGCAGCATGGAGCAATTGATGTTGTCGGTAGTAAGTGGTATAAATGCACCTGATAATTCAGTAGAAGACTGCATTCATACGATGGCTTGTGTAGAAGCCGCTTATGCTTCCAGTGAGCAAGGTGGTATTCAGCCACGTCAGTTTTTGTAACGCATAAATACAAGTGAGATGTTCAGAAAGATGTTGATGTGCTGTTGGGTCTGTGTGGTAGCTGCAACGTCTGTGGCACAGGTGCCGGCATTTCCCGGCGCTGAAGGTTTTGGTAAATATGCCAGTGGTGGCCGCGGTGGTGAGGTTGTATTTGTAACGAATACACAAGACAGCGGCGAAGGCAGTTTTAGATGGGCACTGGAGCAATTTCCCGGTAAGCCTCTCACCATTTTGTTTCGGGTATCTGGCATCATTGAGCTGCAAAGCAAAATTCAAATCAAACGTTCTAATCTTACCATTGCCGGGCAATCTGCTCCGGGCGATGGCATTTGTTTCAAAGACCAATCTTTGATTTTGAATGGCGCATCTGCCAAAGGCAATCATGGCAATATCATCATTCGCTATATCCGTTCGAGACCGGGTGGCACACTCAAAACCGGCTTGTATGGTTTTGATATGGAAAACTGTCATGATGTAATCATTGACCATTGCAGTTTTAGTTGGGCCAATGAAGAATGTGCGGCCATGTACGATACCAAAAACACAACGGTACAGTGGTGTGTGGTAAGCGAAGGTTTGTACCATGCGGGTCACATGAAAGGCAACCGTTCGTTTGGCGGCGTATGGGGTGGTCAGTTCGCCAGTTTTCACCACAACCTGTTTGCACACCTCAACAACAGGGCCATTCGTTTTAATGGTGCCCGTGCCCACGATACGTTAGCCATTATCGATTACAGAAACAACGTAGTGTACAACTGGGGTAATGCCAATGCCTGCTATGGCGGCGAAGTAAATATTGCTGGCGGCGTTTCGCAGGTCAACATTGTCAATAATTATTACAAACCCGGACCAGCCACGCCAGAGGATAGAAAGTTTATTCATGCTTCTTTTCAGGCAGAAAACAGTAAAGGCACCAGCGAATGGTTTGTGGCCGGCAACATGATGCTGGGCGATAAATACCTGACCAAAAAAAATGAACGGGGTATTGATTTGAAAGAAGCGGGTTATCCCAAAGGCGCCATTGCTGACAAGCCTTTTGCAATTCAAATTCCGTTGCCTGAAGAATCGGCTGAACTGGCTTATGAACGGGTGTTGAAATATGCCGGCGCCAATTTCCCAAAAAGAGATGCAGTTGATGCAAGAGTGATTCAAGAAACAGCCATGGGCACAGCTATGGGCAAAGGTGTGTTTGGTAAACCGGGCATCATCGATCATCCGTTGGTGGTGGGTGGATGGCCTGTGTATGCCAGTACAGCGGCACCGGCAGATACAGATAATGACGGCATGCCCGATGCATGGGAAATAGCTCACGGATTAAATGCCAACAATGCCGCAGACCGAAATCAATTGCATTCAAGTGGCTACACTATGCTCGAAATGTATTTGAATGAATTAGTGAAAGAAGGAAAATGAAAATACTATCTACAATAACGCTTTTGATATTGTGCCAATTTACGCAGGCACAGGTGAAAGTATTGGATCAGGTGAATACGAGCCGCAGCAGTTATGCTTCCGCAACACTCATGCAAACGGTTCGTGCATTGAAACTGCAGCAAAAAAATGTTGAAATTGTTTTATCCATTCAGCAAAATGGTAAAAAAGAAAGTTTTCAAATTGAGGGTAATGCACAGCGCATCAGCATCACTGGAAATGATGCCTCTGGCGTGTTGTATGGTTGTTTGGCTTTAGCAGATACACTCAAACATCGCCAGCAGTTTCCTGTTCGTATGGTTGTACAAGATGCTCCCGAAATGGTGTTGCGTGGGGCTTGCATCGGCATTCAAAAACCGTATTACCTGCCCGGTAGAAATGTGTATGAATATCCATACACGCCCGAGGTTTTTCCGTGGTTGTACAATAAGCAATTGTGGATTCAGTACCTCGACTCAATGGTAAGCAATCGCATGAATTCGTTGTACCTGTGGAACGGACATCCCTTTGCTTCGCTGGTAAAATTGAAAGATTATCCGTATGCAGTAGAAGTAGATGAAGCCACTTTTGCAAAGAATGAAGAGCTCTATCGTTTCTTAACTACTGAGGCTGATAAGCGGGGCATTTGGGTGATACAAATGTTTTACAACATCATTGTATCAAAGCCTTTTGCGGAGCATCATGGAATTAAAACACAAGAACGGGAGCGGGGCATTACGCCGCTCATTGCAGATTACACCCGAAAATCTATTGCTGCATTTGTAGAAAAATATCCCAACGTGGGGCTCATGGTTTGTTTGGGTGAAGCCATGGAAGGTGTGGGCAATGATGACATTGAATGGTTTACCAAAACCATTATACCAGGGGTACAGGATGGCTTGCATGCCATTGGCAAAACAGATGAGCCGCCCATAGTATTGCGGGCACACGATACAGATGCCCCGGCAGTAATGAAAGCTGCTTTGCCCCTCTACAAAAATTTATATACCGAAGCAAAGTTTAATGGCGAAGCTCTTACCTATGCAAGACCACGTGGCAGCTGGGCTGAGTTGCACCAAACACTGAGTAAACTCGGCAGTGTGCAAATTGAAAACGTGCACATTCTTGCCAATCTTGAACCCTTTCGATATGGGTCGCCAGATTTTATTCAGCAGAGTGTTATTGGCATGCACGAAGTAATGGGTGGCAATGGATTGCATTTGTATCCACAGGCATCGTATTGGGATTGGCCCTACAGCGCCGATAGTGTAGCTGCTGGCAAACGATTGCTGCAAATAGAACGTGATTGGATTTGGTACAATGCTTGGAGCAGGTATGCATGGAAAGCCAATCGCAACAGGCAAGACGAGGTACGCTACTGGAGCCGCATGTTGGCACATCACTTTGGTTGTAATGAAGCGGATGGCAGAAAAATTTTGACTGCTTATGAAGAGAGTGGAGAGATTGCCCCCAAGTTGTTGCGCCGCTTTGGCATTACCGATGGCAACCGCCAAACCCTGACACTCGGTATGCTCATGACACAGTTGATAAATCCTTACCGCTATGGGTTGTTCACGTTGCTGTATGATGCAGAAGCTCCCGAAGGTGAAATGATTTTGGATTACGTAGACAAAGTGCAAAAGGGTTTGCCTCATGTGGGTGAAACACCAACACAAATTGCAGGAGAAGTAATGTTGCATGGCAATAAAGCCGTGGCAGCTTTGCAGTCTATTGTCAACAATATCCGTAGCAATAAAGCTGAGTTCAATCGGTTATACAACGACATGTTGTGCTACCAGGCTATGGCCAATCACTTCAGCCATAAAGTGCAGGCTGCAGTACAATTGCTGCAATACAAGTACAGCAAGCAAGTGCCTGATTTGGAAAAAGCGGTGCCATTGTTGCAGCAAAGTGTAAAAGATTACGCACAACTTGCCCGCCTCACCAAGGGCAGTTATTTGTATGCCAACAGCATGCAAACACAACAACGAAAAATTCCGATGCGGGGTGTGAATGGCACCTACAAACACTGGACAGAAATGCTGCCCGTTTTTGAAAATGAGCTGGCTGTTTTTCAACGCAAAATCGATTCGTTGAAAAATCAAAAGGATGTAATGATTCATGCACGGCTGCCGTTACCTGCAGTAAACGTTCAAACAGCTGTAGCCGGCAAAACTTTACAGCCTGGTATTTCTTTGTTTGCAGATACTACGGTCATCATCCGACAGTTGGCCCCGGAGCTTAACGGTCTTGCATTGCAGCCGCAATCTTTCAAACGGCAATTAGCTGCTGCTACTGAGTGGACTTTTACTGCAGACAAGCCGGTGAAAATATTGGTTGGGTACTTTAAAACACAACGTGCAGCATTTACCACCGATACCACTTACGCCAAGGCACCAGAATTGGAAACGAATGCGAGTGCAGATGATTATGGTCAGGCTGACATCAAAATCAGCAACGCCATGGCCATTGATGGATTGCCTGCTGTGCAAGTGCATGCATACACGTTTACTGCTGGTACGCATACATTAAAACTGCCCAAAGGATTGTGCATCATTTTGGGAGCCATTGATGCCAAATCGCATGTGCCTGTGTATGATGCAGGATTGATGAGCGACAAACGACAACAAAATATTGACTGGTTGTTTGAAGCACCTTAAGAAAATACGAATTGACAGCTCTAAAATATTGACATGAAAAAACTGATGATCTTCACGGTTATTGCTGCTATTAGTATTGCTGCAAATGCACAGCAGTACTATGATGTAACAAAGTACGGCGCCAAAAAAGACAGCAGCACGTTGGCGACCAAATCTATTGCGGCAGCTATTGCGGCGGCCAGTAAGGCAGGTGGCGGCACCGTGTATTTTCCTGCGGGCAAATACCTAACTGGTCCCATACATCTCAAAAGCAATATCACCATTTTAATTGATGCTGGTGCTGAGTTACATTTCTCCGACAACTTCGATCATTATTTGCCCATGGTAGAAAGCCGCTACGAGGGGGTGGATGTGTTTAGTTTCTCTCCATTGTTTTATGCATACAAGGCCGAAAACATTGCCATAAAAGGGCGGGGCCTGATAAATGGCCATGGGAAAAAATGGTGGGACTATGCACTTGCTTTTTATAAAAACCAAACAGCAAGAAACAAGTATCAATTGCTGTTTGACAGTGTCAATAAAAATATTGTATTGCCCGATGATGCTACACAAATGCAAAGAGGTTTTCTTCGCCCGCCGTTTATACAACCACTGTATTGCAAAAATGTGTTGATTGAAGGCATCACCATTACAAACTCGCCTTTCTGGACAGTGAATCCGGAGTTTTGTGAAAACGTAACCGTCACAGGCGTTACCATCAACAATCCAAAATCACCCAATACAGATGGTATCAATCCTTCTTCTTGCCGCTATGTGCACATCAGCGATTGCCACATAAGTGTGGGCGATGATTGCATTACCATCAAATCAGGAAAAGATGTGCCGGGGCGAACCAAGGCTTTTCCTGCGGAAAATATCACCATCACCAACTGTACCATGCTGAGCGGTCATGGTGGAGTTGTGATTGGCAGTGAAATGAGTGGCGATGTAAAAAAAGTAACCATCAGCAATTGTGTGTTTGATGGTACAGACCGGGGTATTCGCATTAAAACCACCCGAGGCCGCGGCGGTGTGGTAGAAGATATTCGGGTAGACAATATTGTGATGAAAAACATACGTGACCAGGCCATTGTGCTGGACATGGAATACTCCAAAACAAAGCCCGAACCAGTGAGTGAACGTACACCAAAGTTTCGCAACATTCGGTTCAGCAACATAACTGCATACACGAAGAAAGCCATGTACATCAACGGGCTTGATGAAATGCCCGTGTCGGAAATTAGTTTGCATGATGTAGTGTTTGAAGCAGAAACAGGTATTGTGATCCGCAATGCACAAGACATCGAATTGCGTCACGTTCGTGTGAATACAAAAATGGGCCCGGCAGTAAGTGCAGAAAAGTCAAGCCGTATTTTAATTGATGCATTATCGACTGCGAAACCATTGATGGATGCACCGCTTATTCGCCTGACGGATGTAAAGGAAGCGCTGCTCACCAATCATTGGTTGTTTGATGGCAGCCATAAGTTTGCTGAAATTAAAGGCGCTGCTACGAGCAATATTTTATTGCACAACAATATTTTGAAAGGTGCTACTGTAACCACTGCTGCAGATGTGCCAACCGGTACCGTGCAGCTTTGATGAATAGGAGTACAGGAGTTGAAGTGTCCCGATAGTTATCGGGAGACACAACGTAGCTAAATAGTAGTTCAAAAGATGACCAATAAAAAAATACTTGCAGGTGTATGGTTGCTGCTTTGTTGCAGCACAATGCTGCATGCACAAGATTTGCAATTGTGGTATAAGCAACCCGCTACCAAATGGACAGAAGCATTGCCCATTGGCAACGGGCGGTTGGGCGCCATGATTTTTGGCGATGTGCAAACAGAACACTTGCAGTTTAATGAAGAAACATTGTGGACAGGAGAGCCGCGGCCATACAACCGGAATGGTGCTTATACATATCTCGACAGTATACGAGCCTTATTGTTTGCCGGTAAGCAAAAGGAAGCAGAAGCCTTGGCAGAAGCACAGTTCATGGGATTGAAAAGTTTTGATGCTGATAAATCTGCATGGATAGCTAAATGGGGTGCTGCTACACAGATGGCTGCAACGGATGTACAAGATGCTGCGTGGCCAACGATGACTGTACCGCATTGGGATGGTTGGGAAACATTAGGCCACGGTGGATTGGATGGCGCCGTTTGGTTGCGCACCAACTTTGAATTGCCAGCCAATTGGTCGCCGGTTGCAATGACGCTTGATCTGGGGCGCATCAGAGACCACGACTTTACATTTGTGAATGGGCAATTGGTAGGAAAGCAACAAGATACCGAGCCAAGAAAATATACTGTAGCCAAAGAGTTACTGCATGCAGGCAAAAATAGTATTGCCATTTTGGTGCTCAACTTTGCTGATAAAGGGGGTATGTATGGTTTTAAAGATACCGCTAAGCATGTGGCTATTTTTTCCGTTAACAATGAGCAGGCCCGCATTTCTTTGAACGGGCAATGGAAATATTTTGTGGCCGATGATAATCCGCCGCCGGTTGGTGTGTATCAGGCTTCCTATCAGCCTTTTGGCGATTTGCAGCTACAGTTTGCACATACAGGAAAGGCAACAGCATACCGTCGTTCATTGGATTTGCGCAATGCTGTTGCCAGTACCAGCTACACTATCAATGGCATTCAATACAAGCGGGAATATTTTGCCAGTACACCTCATCAGGTCATTGTAGTGCAACTGACAGCTTCACAAAAAGCGGCTATTAGTTTTGCGGCTACACTCAGCAGTGCTCACAAAAACTATGTAGTGACCAGGCTCAACAATGACTTGCTGTTGCAGGTAAAAGTGAGAACTGGTGCCTTGCGTGGCGAAAGCCTTTTGCGTATCGTTGCAAAAGGGGGTAAGCTAGAAATAAAGGATGGCAAAGTGATACTCAGCAATGCAGATGAAGCAACGCTCTACCTCACAGCCGGTACCAATTTTGTCAACTATCAAAACATTAGTGCGGACCCACGGCAAGCTTGCATCAAGGCGTTGACATCTGTACAGGGCAAAACATTTGCACAGGTAAAAGCAGCACACATCAAAGAGTATCAACAATACTTCAATCGGTTTGCGTTATCGTTTGGTGCTTCACCCCATGATAGTTTGCCCACCGATGAAAGATTGAATCGATTTGCACAATCCAACGATGCTGCATTTGTAGCCTTGTATGCTCAATATGGTCGCTATTTGCTCATAGCCGCTTCACGGCCCGGCACACGTCCGGCAAATTTGCAAGGCCTTTGGAATGATTTGGTAAATCCGCCGTGGGGCAGCAAGTACACGACCAATATCAATGCCGAAATGAATTACTGGCCTGCAGAGTTGCTCAATCTGTCGCCCTTGCATCAGCCACTTTTTTCTATGATAAAAGAGCTGGCGCAAACAGGTAAAGAAACGGCCCGTGAGTATTATAATGCGCCGGGTTGGGTGCTGCATCACAACACCGATTTGTGGCGGGGAACGGCGCCTATTAATGCATCCAATCATGGCATTTGGGTGACAGGCGGTGCTTGGCTGTGCCAGCATTTGTGGGAGCATTATTTATACACGCAAGACAAAACCTTTTTGCGCAACGAAGCATATCCCATCATGCGTGATGCCGCCCGTTTCTTCCATCATTTTTTGGTAAAAGATCCTGTAACTGGTTACTTCATTTCTTCCCCTTCCAATTCGCCGGAGCAAGGTGGTTTAGTAGCGGGCCCTACTATGGACCATCAAATCATTCGGGCATTGTTTGCCAATGTTATTGAAGCCAGTAAGTTGTTGCAAACGGATGCAGATTTACGACAGCAGTTGCAGCAAAAGTTGTCTCGCATTGCCCCCAATCAAATTGGCCGGTACGGGCAATTGCAAGAGTGGATGCAAGACAAAGACGATCCTAACAACAAGCATCGGCATGTATCGCATTTGTGGGGGCTTTATCCCGGTAGCGAAATCAACTGGGATGCTACGCCGCAGTTGGCGCAGGCCGCTAAGCAATCGCTTATTTTTCGTGGCGATGAAGCCACTGGCTGGAGCCTTGGCTGGAAAATAAATTTCTGGGCAAGACTGCGAGATGGTAATCATACTTTCAAAATGATTCAAATGCTCATGAGTCCTGCAAAAGGTGGCGCTGGCAGTTACCCTAATTTGTTTGATGCACATCCGCCATTTCAAATTGATGGCAATTTTGGTGGTGCCGCCGGCATTGGCGAAATGTTGTTGCAAAGTCATACCAACTTTATCGATGTGTTGCCCGCATTGCCTGCAGCTCTGCACAACGGCGAAGTGAAAGGCCTCTGTGCCCGTGGCGGTTTTGTGGTAGACATGCAATGGAAAAATGCAGCACTCAGCAGCATACGTATCCGCTCCCTCGCTGGCCGTTCTTTGCAGCTTCGCTACAACGGTATTACAAAAACATTCGCTACTTCTATCAACCAGGTGATTCAATTGAATGGCAGCTTACAACTACAATAATATTTTTTCTTTGGTAGCCAGCAGCTGTGCTACTATGAGGCTTTGGTTGCGTCGCACACTTCAACTGCCGATGCAAACTTCAGCATATCGTACATTACAGTTGTGTAGTTTGATGCTGTGCGTTGGTTTATCTACCCATGCACAACGCAACACTATTTCACTTGAGCAAAACTGGTACAGCATTGCTACCAGCAACGATACCATTCTGCCAGCCAATACTTTCGCTGTACCAATTGATCAACGCTGGCAGCGGGTGAGCATTCCGCACAATTGGGACCAATACGAAGGTTACAGAAGGATGCTGCATGGCAACCGCCACGGCGACTCTTGGTATCGCAAAACATTTACCATCAAACAGGCAAAACAGGGCAAGCGTTTTTTTCTGCAGTTTGAAGGCGTGGGCTCCTATGCTACCGTGTATGTAAATAAGCAACAAGTGGGTGAGCATGCAGGTGGCAGAACCACATTCAGCATCGATATTACACACGTCATCAAAACAGATGGTACCCCCAATGAGTTGGCCGTTCGGGCATGGCATCCATCGGGCATAGCCAACCTGCCTTGGGTATGTGGTGGTTGTAGCGATGAACGTGGTTTTTCAGAAGGTTCGCAACCCATGGGCATTTTCCGGCCGGTGCAATTGCTCGTTACCAGCGATGTTCGCATTGTGCCCTTTGGTATTCATGCATGGGCCGATGTGCAATCGACTCAATCTTTGCTCAACATCAATACAACTGTCCAGAATTTTACAGGCAGGCAGCGCCGCATTACCATTGTGCATGCCCTTAAAGATGCCACAGGTAAAACAGTGCAAACTGTTTCGCTGCAACACACTCTGCAACCACATGATTCGGTGTCGGTACTCAAAGAGAAAATAACAGTAACGAACCCCGTATTGTGGTCTACGAAGCGACCGTACTTATATAGCATTGTTACCAGCATACAAGAAGCCAATCAGCTCATTGATCAGGAAACAACCCGCTTTGGTTTTCGCACTGTTGCCTGGAATACAGCAAGTCATCAGTTTGCCCTCAACGGGCAGCCAGTGTTTATAAACGGAGTAGCAGAGTACGAACATTTGCTGGGGCAAAGCCATGCTTTTTCCGCAGCGCAAATACGGGCACGTTTTAAATGGATTCAGTCAGCTGGGTTCAATGCTTTTCGGGATGGGCATCAGCCACACAATCTGTTATACGGCCAGCTTTGCGATAGCCAGGGCATTTTGTGGTGGACGCAGTTGTCGGCCCATGTGTGGTACGATACACCGGAGTTTCGCCATCACTTTAAGCAACTGCTGAGAGAGTGGGTGATAGAACGGCGCAACAATCCATCGGTGGTTATGTGGGGTTTGCAAAACGAGAGCAAACTGCCCGAAGATTTTGCACTGGAATGCACAGAGCTCATTCGTTCGCTTGACCCAACGGCTAGTGTTCAACGGCCAGTAACTACCTGCAATGGTGGTACCGGTACCGATTGGGATGTGCCCCAAAACTGGACTGGTACTTACGGCGGCAATCCTGCCGAGTACGGGCAAGATTTGAAACGCCAGATTTTGGTAGGTGAGTATGGTGCGTGGCGTACACTCGACCTGCATACCGAAGGCGGATTTATGCAAAACGGTCCCTATAGTGAAGACCGGTTCACTGAATTGATGGAGCAAAAAGTTCGATTGGCAGAATCGGTTAAAGACAGTGTGGCGGGCCACTTTTTTTGGTTGCTTACTTCACACGATAATCCCGGGCGTGTGCAGGGTGGTGAAGGTCTGCGGGAACTGGATCGTATTGGTCCGGTTAATTACAAAGGCATGCTTACGCCATGGGAAGAACCTACGGATGTGTACTACATGTTTCGCAGCAATTATGCCTCCAACACAACTGACCCCATGGTGTACATTGCCTCGCATACTTGGCCCAACAGATGGATGACGCCCGGTATCAAAAATGGGATCAAAGTGTATAGCAATTGCGATGAAGTTGAGCTGTTTAATGATGACGGCAAAACTTCGTTGGGCCGTAAAAAGAAGGGACCAATAGGTACACACTTTCAATGGGACAGTGTGTTGATTGAATACAATAATTTGTATGCCGTTGGTTATGTAAATGGGAAAGTGGTTGCCAGAGATGCTATTGTTCTGTTTCATCTGCTCAAAGCTCCTGTTGCTGCGCAGAAAGAAGATGATTTGATGACAAAGCCAATTACCGGCAATGATTATTTGTATCGCATCAACTGCGGCGGACCCAATTACACAGATGTGCATGGAAATACATGGCTTTCTGATAAAAGGTTGGCTACCTCGTGGTCAATTGATTTTCCTGAAGTGCCTGCAGTGTATGCCAGTCAGCGCAGAGTTTTTACGGCCATACGCAACACCAATGATGACAAGCTGTTTCAGACGTTTCGCTATGGGAAAAACAAACTGCAGTATGAGCTGGAAGTTCCTGCAGGTGAGTACACGATAGAGCTGTTTTTTACTGAACCATGGTTGGGTGTTGGCGGCGGCATCAATGCAACCGGTATGCGTTTGTTTGATGTGGCCATTAACGGAAAAACCGTAGCAGATGATTTGGATATCTGGAAAGCTGCTGGTACCAACGCTGCGTATAAAAAAATGGTACAAGCCAAGGCTGTGAATGGTAAGTTGATCATCAGTTTTCCTGAGAGTAAAGCAGGGCAGGCATTGATTACTGCTTTTACTATTTCCAAAAAAGCTGTTCGGAAAACGCCGCCGCAGCGCATTCCATGGCAAATTGCAGATCCTGCTCAGGGTGAATGGAGCAAACAAACCTGGTTGGATATTGGCGATCAACAATTCGTTCAGTCGGACATTGTTTTTCATGCGTTGCCTTCGCAATTGTTTGGCGCCGATTGGATACAATTTCAATCACCCAATTCATCAGCTACTGCTTTTTATGATGCAATAGAAGATGTTGATTTTTTTGTGGGTATTGACAGCACAACTTCTTTGCCAGCAGATTGGAAAGGCTTTGAAGACCTGCACAGTTTTGTAGTATCAGATGAGCAAGGAGGAAAGTATTACAAACTCTATCGGAAAAAATTGGCCGCAAATGAGCAGGTGAAAAATATTCCATCCCATTATTTCATCGCCAGCCAGCCTGCCAATAAAATGCAACCAGCGTACGACTTAAAACCGGTTACACAATACAAAACCAACGTTGCCATTACTGATGCAAATAGCCAGAAACAAATGGTCAATGGCAGAGAATGTGTGGTGCCTTCAAGCGATGCGCCAGTAAGTATTGCATGGCCCGTTCAAACCGGTGTGGGCGATAGATATTCTTTTACCATGAAATATTTTTGGGATAAAGCACCTGTGCAAGGACGCTTGTTGCTATTGGATGCAGGTGGCAACAGGATGATGGACGAACCGGTGTCTTTTACATTTACCCGTACCGGAAAATGGAACCAGTTTACCGTGAATACGCCTTCTCAAATCAATGCTGGTAACTATAAAGTAGTGCTGTACATTGAAGCGGCAAAAGGATTGGCCATTTCCGGGATTGACGTTCAATAATTGCTGTTATACACAACGAAGATGATACAACGCAGCTTGCTTTTAATCACAACTATTTTAATGACTGTGCTCACTTCTGCACAATCATTACGGGTGGGTTATCTGCGTTGCGAAGCAAGAGAAAATCCATTGGGTGTAGTTGCAAAACGACCAATGCTCAGCTGGGAATTATACAGTGCTCAACTGTCTGTGGTGCAAACGGCTTTTCAAATTTTAGTGGCCGATGATTCGCTGCTGTTGAAAAGAAATGTAGGCAATGTGTGGGATTCAAAAAAGCGGTTGTCTGCAGCTTCTATTCAGGTGCCATACAACGGCAAGGCATTGCAGGCTGCCAAAAAATATTATTGGAAAATTAGAGCTTGGGATAATAAAGGCAATGTGTCTGCATGGAGTGAAATCGCTTTGTGGCAAATGGGTTTGATGGAACCTAAAGATTGGGCAGGTGCCAAATGGATTGCTTATGAGAATCTGCCAGATTCTTTGCGCATTGTGCCTGCTGCTCATGGCAACGGCGACAAGGCCTGGGGTAAAAGAGCCAATGTGTTGCCTTTGTTGCGCACCCAATTTGCAGCATCCAAAAAAGTGAAGCAAGCAACTGCTTTCATCTGTGGACTGGGTCAGTTTGAGCTGTACATCAACGGGCAAAAAACCGGCGATCATTTTTTAGATCCAGGTTGGACCAAATACAACAAGCAGGCTCAGTATGTCACTTTTGATGTTACTAAACAATTGCTTGTTGGGAATAACGCCATTGGAGTTATGCTGGGTAATGGGTTCTATTATATACCCGGCGAACGATACCGTAAAATGACCGGTGCCTACGGTTATCCAAAAATGATTTTCCGATTATTGATTGAATATACTGATGGCAGCATACAGCAGGTTGTGAGTGATGAACAATGGAAAACGGCACCGTCGCCCATTACATACAGCAGCTTGTATGGCGGCGAAAATTATGATGCCCGTTTAGAGCAGAAGGGCTGGCATACGCCGGCTTTCAACGATGCACAATGGAGGCCTGCCGTTGTAGCTACGCCGCACCATTTACAATCGCAGCTGGCCAAACCCGTGAAAGTGATGCAGTCTTTTGAAGCAATGACTGTACAGCAATTGAAGGACAATGTTTGGCTCTATGATTTCGGGCAAAACATGTCGGGCATACCTGCAATAAAAGTGAGTGGCAACAGGGGCGATACCATCAAACTGACGCCGGCAGAACTGCTGACAGAAGATGGTCGTGCCAATCAAAAAGCCACAGGTGCTTCTAGTTATTATTTGTATGTATTAAGTGGTGATGGCGTTGAACAATGGCAGCCAAAATTTACCTACTACGGATTTAGGTATGTGCAACTGGAATTGTTGCCTGCTTCAACTTCAAACAAAACAACCCAATTGTTGGCGGTACAAGCCTTACATACCCGCAACAGTGCAGCAGCTGTAGGTGCATTTCAAAATTCCGATACATTGTTCAACCTAACCAATCACTTGATACAATGGGCCATCAACAGCAACATGCAAAGTGTGTTTACCGATTGTCCGCACAGGGAAAGATTGGGTTGGCAAGAGCAGTTGCACCTGATGGGCAATGCACTGCAATACAACTATGAAATTCATGCATTGGGCAAAAAAATCACTGCTGATATACGGGCGGAGCAAAATGCCAATGGCCTTGTTCCCTCTACCATTCCTGAGTACACCGAAATGCATTTTGCCAACGGCTATTTCCGCGACTCACCAGAGTGGGGCAGCAATGCCATTCTGATGCCGTGGAATCTTTATCAGTGGTATGGCGATAAACAAGAGCTGCTAACGAACTATACCACTATGCAGCGGTACATGCAATACCTGCGCAGCAAGGATAGCAGTCATTTACTCATGTACGGCTTGAGCGATTGGTATGATTTGGGGCCTGAGCGACCGGGTTTTTGTCAGCTTACCCCCATGGGGCTTACGGCCACTGCTTATTACTATTACAATCTTCGGGTGATGCAACAAACTGCTACACTGCTGGGTAAAAAAGCAGATGCATTACACTACAGCAAATGGGCAGATTCAGTAAGTGTTGCGTTCAATCGTCAGTATTTCAACGACACAGTAAAGCAATACGGTACAGGTAGCCAAACATCCAATGCAGTGGCATTAAGTATGGGATTGGTGGCAGAGAAAAATACAACCGCGGTATTGGCAAATCTTATTCAATCCATTGAACAAAATGATTACCGCTTGACTGCAGGAGATATCGGATTTCATCACCTGCTAAAAGTGTTGAGCCAAGCTGGACGAAGTGATGTTATTTTTCGGATGAACAACCGCAGCGATGTGCCAGGTTATGGTTACCAACTGGCAAAAGGTGCAACGGCTTTAACCGAATCATGGCAAGGTTCGCCCATAGTGAGCAACAATCATTTTATGCTCGGGCATCTCATGGAATGGTTCTATGCATCGCTGGCAGGTATTCAGGCTTCCCACGGTGCAGTTGCGTTTAGGCAGCTGCGTATTCAGCCACAAGTGGTAGGCGATGTAACTGAAGCTGAAGCCCGTTTTCGTTCGCCTTATGGATGGGTTGCTTCATCATGGAAAAAGAATGATACAAAATTTACCTTGCAGGTGCACATACCCGTCAACAGTACTGCTACTGTGTATTTGCCGGCAGGTAGCAATAGCATCATACACATGAATCAGCAACCAGTAAAAGCCCCTGTTCAGAAAGGTTTGGCACGAATGGCCATTGGTTCCGGGGAATATGTTTTTACTGTTGTCAATCAATAATCTGTTTCAATCATTACACATGAATATTTTAATATGCCAACAACCCGGACAGTTTGAATACGTACAGCAAAACAAACCTGTATTACAACGGGGGCATGCTATTTTGCAAGTAAAACGCATAGGTATTTGTGGTACTGATTTGCATGCTTTTGAAGGTACGCAGCCATACTTCCAGTATCCACGGGTATTGGGTCATGAGTTGGGTTGCGAAGTGGTAGAAGTTGATCCGTCATCAGGGTTTGTGCCCGGTGATAAAGTAACGATTGTGCCATACTTTGCTTGCGGCGAGTGTGTAGCCTGCCGCAATGAGTTGCCCAATTGCTGTGCTGCCATTCAGGTGTTTGGTGTACATGTAGATGGCGGCATGAAAGAATTTATTTCTGTACCTACAAAAGCATTGCTGAAAGCCAACGACATGAGCTTTGATGAGCTGGCTTTGGTAGAGCCATTGGCCATTGGTGCACACGGCATACGCAGGGCTGCTGTACAGCAAGGCGAATTTGTGTTGGTGATTGGTGCCGGTCCCATTGGCTTGGGCATTATGGAGTTTGCCCGCATTGCCGGCGGCAAAGTAATAGCCATGGATGTGAATACAACGAGGTTGGATTTCTGCAAGGATAAACTGGCGGTGAAACATACCATCAATGCGGCTACTGAAGATGTGCTGCAGCGATTGAAAGAAATCACCAATAGCGATATGCCTACTGTGGTGATTGATGCAACAGGCAATCAGAAAGCCATCAACGCCGCATTTTTATACATGGCACATGGGGCCCGTTATGTATTGGTGGGTTTGCAAAAAGGCAATCTTGAAGTAGCGCATCCGGAGTTTCACAAAAGAGAAGCCACACTGATGAGTAGCCGCAATGCAACGCAGGAAGATTTTGACCATGTGATGCGCTGCATGCAGCAAAAACTGGTAGATCCTGCAACGTACATTACGCATCGGGTGGCATTTGCTGATGTAAAAGAGCAATTTGAATCGTGGCTCAATCCTGCCAATGGCGTTATCAAAGCCATGGTTGAACTGTCGTAATTTTCAACATCAAAAAAGAAAGGCGTGATGCGTAAAGCTGCTTGGATATTGGGTTTGATGATGTGCTGTAGTTTGTTGTTGCAGGCTCAGGTTCGCCATGTGCAGTCTTTTAATAAAGGGTGGAAGTTTTACGCAGGTGATGATAGCCTGGCGAGCCAAACCATATACAACGATAGTAAATGGCGTCCATTGCAATTGCCCCACGACTGGAGCATTGAAAGTCATTTCTCAGCTCGGTTTCCGGCAACTAACCAAGGTGGGGCTTTGCCCGGCGGTATTGGTTGGTATCGCAAAACATTTACCATGCCTGCATCGGCATCCACCAAGTTTACCAGTATTCATTTTGATGGCGTATACAAAAACAGTGAAGTGTGGATCAACGGTCATTGGTTGGGTAAGCGACCAAATGGCTACGTCAATTTTTCGTACGAACTCACACCGTATTTGCAATACGGAAAAACCAATGTGATAGCAGTGCGGGTAGATAATGCTGCACAGCCCGATTCTCGATGGTACAGTGGTAGCGGCATTTACAGAGACGTACAATTAATAACGACCAATAAAGTTTCGCTGGCTAATGAAGGTGGCGTGTTTGTGACCACACCCATCGTAAGCAACGAGTATGCGCAGGTAAGCTTTCAATATGATATTCGAAATGCGGATAATGAAGCCGTATTGGTTAATGTGTATACTGATGTGCTGGATGCCAGCGGAAAAAAAATAGCCAGCAGTAAATCACCCATGTTGCGCAAAGTGTATCAAGGCAGGCAGGCGTATGCTGATGTGTTGCGTATTGCCAAGCCTGTAAGATGGTCGGTTGAACATCCGTATCTCTATAAAGCCGTTACTAAAATTGAAGTGAATGGGCATTTGGTAGATGAGCAAGTACATCCATTGGGCATCCGCAGTTTTCGGTTTGATAGCGAAAAAGGTTTTTTTCTGAATGAACAACCACTCAAAATTCAGGGTGTTTGTCAGCACCACGATTTAGGCGTATTCGGCGCAGCTTTCAATAAAGCCGCTGCCATGAGGCAGTTGCGCATTTTGAAAGAGATGGGAGTGAATGCCATCCGCTTTTCGCACAACCCGCCGGCCTCTACATTGCTCGACCTTTGCGATTCCATGGGTTTTCTGGTAGTGGATGAAGCATTTGATATGTGGCGTAAAAAGAAGAACAAGTTCGATTATCATTTGCAGTTCAATGACTGGCATGAACAAGACCTGCGGGCTATGGTACTCCGCGACAGAAATCACCCTTCTGTATTTATGTGGAGCATTGGCAATGAAATACGGGAGCAGTTTGACAGCAGCGGCACCGTAATTGCCCGTCGCTTGAGTGCCATTGTAAAATCGCTGGATACTACACGGCCCGTCACCAGTGCCCTCACTGAAACATTTCTCGAGAAAAACTTCATTGCACAATCCAATGCTTTGGATGTGCTGAGCTTCAACTATAAGGAGTACGATTATCCGCATTTGCCCAAGCGTTTTCCCGGTGCATCATTCATTGCCAGCGAAACCGCTTCGGCACTCAGTACCCGTGGGGTGTATGTGGGTGCTGCCGATAGCATGCATGTATGGCCGCCCAATTTTAAAGAGCAGGAAAACTTTTCCGGCGGCTATGCCGATACTACCTGCAATGCCTACGACAATAC
Organism: Bacteroidota bacterium; assembly: GCA_020161435.1. GTDB lineage: Bacteria > Bacteroidota > Bacteroidia > Chitinophagales > Chitinophagaceae > Phnomibacter. Next base: position 183,357 of record JAIUNV010000008.1, read on the forward strand.
CTATGCTTATTGGGGTGCCACGCATGAAAAAGCCTGGTTGGCGGTAAAAGAATATCCGCATATCGCAGGCGGATTTGTGTGGAGTGGATTCGATTATCTCGGCGAGCCATTGCCATACAACTTTCCGGCCCGCAGCAGTTATTACGGCATTATTGATTTGGCAGGTTTTCCCAAGGATGTGTACTACATGTACCAAAGCGAATGGACCAACAAGCCGGTGCTGCATGTGCTGCCTCACTGGAACTGGAAGAAAGGAGACACGGTGGATGTGGTAGCCTATTACAGCCAGGCCGATGCAGTAGAACTTTTCTTGAATGGTCAATCACTGGGTAAAAAAAGCAAATCAGACAGCAGCCTGCATGTGCAGTGGCGGGTACCTTTTGCCTCAGGCAGCATCAAAGCAATTGCTTGGAAAGATGGAAAAATTGTACAAACCACCATCACTAGCACCACAGGCAAGCCAGTGGCCATTCGCTTATTGGCAGATAGGAAAATAGTGCAGGCCAATGGGCAAGATGCCGCATTTATAGAAGTACAGTTGGTAGATGCGCAGGGCCGTTTGGTACCCGATGCCGATGTGACTTTTTCTGCTACAGTAACCGGCGCCGGTACACTGGCAGGTACCGACAATGGTTTTCAGGCCGACACAGTATCGCTGAAAAGCAACCAGCGACGTACGTGGAAGGGAAAGGCTTTGGTAGTAGTACAATCTGCAGAGCGGCAGGGAAATATCACCGTTACCGTAAAAGCAGCAGGAGTTTCTACAGGCATAATTACGCTGAACTGCCAATAAAAACGGCTTGCCTGCGATACGGAAACGTTTGCGTAAAAAGCAGGGCGCATAGGAAAATAGTACATCAACTTAGCAATACCGTACATTTTTAAGGGAAGAGGCAGAAGTACTTTTAGTGTGTTAAAAAAAGCAGTAAAAAGCCATCTGAAAATGTTCGATTTGCTGCAGTTGAATGTCCATGAAAGATTGTTTGCCTCCTATGATGATGAAGAAACGGCCAGCCCGGGTGCTGTCTGTACAAGCCAGTGACAATCAGCTGTTGCCTGCAGATGCAGCACGTTTTATGATCTTCTTCCTTACAGCAATTTTTTTCTCTCTATTATCTTTTGCACAGCAAGATGCCAACTACCTGAAAGTCATTACAGAGCGGTCGGCTAAAATCATCAACACATTGGGTGTGCAAGATTCAACACATTACAATCAGGCATTACAGGCAATAGTGTTGCAATATGCCGCTATCAATGAAATTCACGAAGAAGCAAAAGCGGCTACTCAGCAGGCAAAAGCAAACAGTACGGATACGGCAGCATTGCGGGTGCAACTGCAAGCCATTGAATTGAAAAAGAAAAATCTGTTGGCAGCAAAGCATCAATCTTATTTGCAACAATTACATGCTGTGCTTACGCCGGCACAAGTAGAGCAGGTAAAAGATGGCATGACGTACAAAGTATTTCCGAATACCTATGCCGCTTACCTCGATATGATTCAGCAACTGACTGCCGTGCAAAAAGCCAAAATTTATGATTGGTTGAAAGAGGCGAGGGAAGAAGCCATGGATGCAGAATCGTCTGACAAGAAACACGCTGTATTTGGGAAATACAAAGGCCGTATCAACAACTATTTATCTGCCGAAGGATACGATTTAAAAAAAGAAACGGAAGCCTGGCAGCAACGCCTGAAAGCAAAAACCAAATAACCAACACTGTATACAACGATTGAAAATGGAAACCCGTAAAATGCCATATATGAAGCACATGCTAAAACCAAAACTGCTAGCACTTAGCGTATTTATGATGATGGCGGTCAGCCTGTTTGCACAGGAAGTCATCGTCTCTGGTACTGTAACCGGTGCCGATAGCGGACAGCCACTTGAAGGTGTGTCTGTAAGAGTTAAAAATACCACTACCGGTACAGCTACCAACGACAAAGGTCAGTTCTCTATCAAGGCGCCTTCTTCAGAATCGGTGTTGTCCTTTACTTATGTAGGATATGCTGTGTATGAAATTAAAGCGGGTGCAAGTGGCAGCATTACAGTTAGTCTTACTAAAGCCAACAACCAATTAGATGAAGTAGTAGTGATTGGTTATGGTACTAAAAAGAAAGTGAATGTGATTGGTGCTGTAGCACATATCCGTTCAGAAGATATTCAGGATATTCCGGTGGGCAATATTGGTCAGGCACTCATCAACCGTTTGCCGGGTGTGGGTGTCAGTGTTGCTTCGGGCAAGCCAGGCGCCAGTGTCAACATCAACATTCGTGGTGCTTCAATTTTTGCAGGGGCTACTTTGGTAGGAGCCACTGCCGATCCGCTGTTTGTAATTGACGGTCTGATAGCCAGCAAAGAAGATTTTGATAACCTCGATGCCAGCCTCATTGAAGACATTAACTTTTTGAAGGATGCATCTGCCGCCATTTATGGTGCAGCAGGTGCAAAAGGCGTAGTGCTGGTAACTACTAAAAAAGGCCGCCCCGGTAAACCCAAAATTTCTTATTCTGGTTATTTCGGTATTTCTGATGAAGCAGTGAAGCCTCAAATTATGAGTGCTTATGAACATGCGAAACTGCTGAACAACGGATACGAATTAACAGGCGCTCCTACAGCGCAGCGTTTTTCACAAGCCGATCTCGATTTTTTGGCTACCAACCCCTACAAAAGCTGGTACGATGAAATGTGGAAGGCTTCTTCACAAATGCGCCACACTTTAAACGTCAGTGGCGGTTCTGACAGGATTACATTTTTTGCCGGTGGCAACTACTTCCGTCAGGATGGTAACTATGGTGGTATTCTTTCTCAGAAGTACGGGTTTAGAATGGGTACCAACGTAAAAATAGCTGATGGACTTTCTGCCAATGTAATTTTTGCATCAGACTTCAGCAAGGATAATCGTAACACACTGAAAGGTGCCAACGATGAATCGGATGATTTGTCTATCCGTGCCATTTACCTTACTCCTAAGTGGGTGCCCATGAGCATCAATGGCGTGCCAGTAGGTTGGAGTGGTGTAAACCCTCCGGGCAACTGGAACCCCAATGCATTGTTTAGTTCTGGCAACTACAAAAGAAATGATGGCCAGGGCATGAACATCAACGCTTCGTTGGAGTACAAACCTACTTTCTTAAAAGGTTTGACAGCACGTTTTCAGTATGGCAGAAACAGCCGCACCAATGCAGGCAAAGAATATTTTCCTCACTATCGTGTAGGTAATTTTATTCGGGGTGGTCAAAATGGCTTGCTGTATACCGATGTATTGAATGCCAGTACACCTATGCAAACCGTGAGCAACAGCGATCAGTTGGCTGAAGGTTCAGATGTAAGCAACAGCAACCAAATGGTAGCTACGCTTTCCTACGGGTTTAAAACAAATACCAGCGATTTTGATGTAATGGTTGGCTTCGACCAAAGCGAATCAAACACCAGAAATATTTACATCTACAAAAACGGACAATTGGTGAATGGTGTTGATCAGTTTTGGGCATTTAGCAATACCGGCCAAACCATTCGTAACCCTCAATACAGCGAGTCTGTAAAGCGTTCTTTTATCGGCCGCATGAATTATTCTTTCATGGATAAATACATGGTTGAAATTATTGCCCGTTATGACGCATCTGCAAACTTCCCTCCTCAAAACCGTTGGGGTTTATTCCCATCTATTGGTTTGGGTTGGAAGATCAGCGAAGAAAATTTCTTCCAGCGTACATTCCCCTTTATCGATTTTATGAAGATCAGGGCTAACTATGGGTTGGTAGGCGAAGACCGTGTAGCTAACCGATTGTGGCAAGCTCGTTTTACCCAAACTACCGGCATGCTGTTTGGTTCTGTTGTTACCAATGGTCTCGATCCAAACCTTTCGCCCAACCCCAACATCACTTGGGAAAAGGCCCGTACGTTCAACGCAGGTTTCGACGTGAATGTGATGCGCAGCAAACTCACTTTTGCCTACGACTTTTTCCATCGTTACAACTATGATGGATTCGACAGATTGGATGCAGGTGTATTGCCACCCACAACCGGTGTAGCCACTGCAGTGGTAAACTATGGCCAGAGCGTAAGCTGGGGGCATGAGTTTATGGTTGGCTATCGCGGAAAAATCACCAAGGATTTGAATTACACCGCCGATATCAACTTCGGATTTTCTAACTCACGTTTGATTCGTTCTTATTTCAACCCTGCACGTTTGGGTACTTACGGACCTGATGGGCTGAGCATTACTCAAGGCCTCGATCCTCGTCAGTACAACAGCAGCAACTTCGGTTATATTTCTAAAGGCATTCTTCGTACACAAGATGATGTAGATGCGCTGTTGTCAAAAAATCCTAACTACCTCATTGGTGGACAAAAACCACAAGTTGGTTTCATGGATTTTGAAGATGTAAATGGTGATGGCAGAATTGATGACCGTGATATTACTGTGATGTACAACCGCACCACACCAGTGGTTGCTTTTGGTATGACCTTTGGCGTAAGCTATCGTGCATTCAAATTGCAAATGAACATGAACCTGCGCCTCGGTGGCAAAGTGTTCTATGATAGTGAAGCACGTAAAGTGCCTACCACCACACAAAATGCGCCGTCATTCTGGAACGATACCTGGTCGTTTGATAATCCAAACGCACAGTTTCCAAGAGCTGATGCGCCATTAGCCCGTGAAAACTCTACGTTCTGGGCAGTTAGTGGTACACAAAGCCGTATCAACAACATGGTGTTGTCTTACAGCTTCCCCAAATCAATCAGTCAAAAATTGGGCATTCCTGAGTTCCGTGCATTTTTTACCGGCACCAACTTGTGGAACATCGTAAATCCATTGAAGTATAAAGATCCTTACACGTCCAACTTTGCCAGCTACCCAACCCTGCGTACCATTTCACTGGGTGTAAATGCTACTCTTTAATGATTGCTTAAAAGAAAAAATATGTACACGAAAAATAAATTCCTGAAGCTTGCAGCCGTATCACTGAGTGTGGTGTTGTTGGCTACTGCCTGCAAAAAAGACTTCTTCGAAGTAGAAGATCCAAACGGAATCGATTCGCAAATCTGGAACGATGCAGGTGCTGTTGATCTCTTCCTCAACAGGAGTTACGATCTCATTATCCCAAACTGGCCTACAGTTGGCGGCATCCATACTACATCGGATGAAACCAATAGTGTAAGTACTGCATTTTTATATGGCCAGTTGGTAGAAAATTCGGTAACAGATATAGGTGGTAGCAACTCTATTACTAACAACCGCTATTTCGATATCCGTCGTTGCAACGTGGCTATTGATGGGTTGGCTACAAGTTTGTTGCCTGCATCAGTTAAAGATCCTTTGCTGGGCCAGTTTTACTTCCTCCGTGCATTTGTGTATTTTCGATTGGTTTCGCTGTATGGTGGTGTACCGCTTATTTTAAAAGCACAAGATTTAACGGGTGAAGATTTGAATGTACCCCGTTCAAAATCAAGCGAAGTATTTGCAGCTATTGCTAAAGACCTTGACTCGGCTGCAGCAAAACTGCCTGCATTGTGGTCGGGCAACAATGTTGGTCGTATCACCAAAGCAACCGCTATGGCATTTAAAGGGAAAGCATTGTTGTACTGGGCTAGTCCACAGTTCAATCCTAATAATGATGCCGATCGTTGGGCTGCTGCTTATCAGGCCAACAAAGCAGCCTATGATACAGGTGTAGCACATGGCTATATTTTATTTCCTGCGTATGCCAATATTTGGGTAACCGAAGATCACCGCGAAGTAATGCTGGTGCGTAAGTTAGATGCCATTTCTGTTAGCCCCGGCCGCGGCACAAATAACGAGTACGTTACTCGTCCACCTTCTGAATCTAACAACGGCGGTGGGTCTAACCAACCCACATGGAATTTGGTGCAAGCATACACCAATAGCGAAGGCTTACCTATTACGCATCCTTCTGCCAATTATGATCAGGTGATGTTTTGGCAAAACCGTGACCCACGGTTGGAAGCTTCTATTGCATACAATGGTTCTGTATGGCCACTCAGTGGAAAGGCCGGCCGTAAGCAGTGGAGCTATACAGGCGTATTGGATGAGCAGGCTTCAAAAATTGTAACTGGTTTTTATTGTGAGAAAATCACCAACCCTTCTATTACTGCTACACAAGCACAATACAATAGCAATACTGGCGGCGGTAGTGGTATGGATTGGATTGAAATGCGTTTTGCAGAAGTGATAATGAACCTGGCAGAATGCGCAAACGAAACCAATCGTTTGGCCGAAGCAAAAGACCTGATTCGTCAGATACGAGTACGTGCTGGTATAAAGCAGGGAAGTTTTGATTTTGGTTTGGATGTAGCTACCGATGCTGCTTCTATGAGAACACTGATTCTGAACGAACGTCAGGTGGAGTTTGCCATGGAAGGAAAGCGGTACTGGGATTTACGTAGAACACGTAATCTGCATTTGATTTCTGCGCGGCAGTCGCTGAAAGTTACGCCAAAGCCGCCTTACTATGCAGGAACAGGTACTGTTGCGGGCCGCATTTATCTCGATAAGCCAGATGCCCTTGGAGTTCGCCCAAGAGATACGGCTAACCTGAACAACAAAGCGGTGTATACAGCTATGTTCAATGTAGCTATCGCATCATTGGAAGGTTCAAATGTGATCAGTATTCCCAATACTTACTATCACTACGCTTTGCCAAACTTTTTCAACCAGGCTACTTATACCATGGAGCAAACGCTTGGCTGGTCGGGCGGCACATTCGATCCGCTTAAGTAATCTCTATTTACTGACTACAAAATATTACAGCTATGAAATATCGTTTGCTCACATATATTGCTCCATCTGTATTGCTGATAGCCGCTATTGCCGGCTGCGACAAGGGTGTAGAACCAATTACCGCTTATGGGGTAACAGTGGAGTACAAGAACAGCAATGAGTTTGCTATCACTGCCGATAAAACAGTGAATCCGAAAGACTCCATTTATTTTGATTTCAACATTTCATCCAGCAAAGAGGAAATGACTTATGTTGAAATTCAAAAGAACGGTGTGCGTATTGATACCTTCAACGTTACAGGCAATAAAACAACTTTCTCGGGTTCAAAAGGGTATCGTATTGATAGTATACCCGGCGATTACAGCTATCGCATTTTAGCCCGCAACCGAAATGCCACTTTCCTGGGTGACGGTGGTAAAACATTTAAGATAACAGTGAAGCCAGACTTCGATTTTTGGTCGTATCGCATTTTGCAGGTGCCCGATTCAACTGCTAAAACCAACAAGTGCTATTACTCTACCAAAGATGGAAAAATCTTCAGCTTTACTGATGGTGCTGCCAATGCTGCAGGTATTGATTTCGGTTATTATTTCGATACATCTTTCATGAGTACCACTTCCACTACGGATGATTTGGGCCATACCATTTATGCATTAACTGCTACACAAGGTCAGCTCAATTATTATGACATCAGCAGTTGGACAAAGAATGCCACCGTATTTAAGAAGCTCCCTTCTTCGGTCAACTTCGTTTCACAACTTACATCAGCCGGTGCTATTCAAACTTTGGTAGGTGGAAACCTTACCAGTGGAACAGCTGCTTTTGTTAATAAAATTTCAACTGCAGCTGGTAATAACGTGATTGGATTTAAGCGGGCTGATGGTAAGCTGGGTGCAATACTGGTTCGTTTCATTCAGGGCAATTCACCTTCAAAAACTACCCAGATTGAAGTGGATGTAAAAGTGCAGAAATAGTCATCGTTATAACACAAGCAATCTAAAGAGAAAGTGTTATCGCTTTCTCTTTTTTATAACGGTCTGTTTTGCTGCTGAAAAACGTCTAACCTTAATATATCCCGACTATGAAAATGTATCGTACATCTTTACTATCACTGGCTGTGTTGTTGCTAATGACTGTGTGTGCCAGTGCACAGTATCCGCAAATTCCACCCGACGTTCAGCGTACTTCAGACTCGTTGATGAAAGCAGCCAATGCACATTCCGACAGCATGTGGCAATTGGCCTGGCCCGTTATACAACAAGAAGCCAAACAAGGTAAACCTTACATCCCCTGGGCATCGAGAGTAGATGAATTGCCGCAGGCTGATATACCTGCTTTTCCCGGTGCAGAAGGTGGTGGCAAATACAGCTTTGGTGGCCGTGGCGGCAAAGTATATGTGGTTACCAATTTGAATGATGATGGCGCTGGTAGTTTGCGTTGGGCTTGTGAGCAAGGTGGTGCCCGTATTATTGTCTTCAATGTAGCAGGCATCATTCGCTTAAAAACACCATTAATCATTCGTGCTCCGTACATCACCATTGCTGGTCAAACTGCACCTGGTGATGGTGTATGTATCGCCGGAGAAAGTGTGTGGATCAACACACACGATGTTATTATTCGGTACATGCGTTTTCGCCGTGGCGAAACTTGGGTGGGCCGCAGAGATGATGCTATTGGCGGCAACCCGATTGGCAACATCATCATTGATCATGTGAGTGCCACATGGGGCCTTGATGAAAACATGAGCATGTATCGCCATATGTACAACGACAGCACCGGAAAAATTGAAGACAAATTCGGCACGGTAAACATCACCATTCAAAACTCCATTTTTGGTGAAGCACTTGATACATGGAACCATGCATTTGGCAGCACACTGGGTGGCGAAAACTGTACGTTTATGCGCAACCTTTGGGCCAACAATGCAGGCCGCAATCCATCGGTTGGTTGGAATGGTGTTTTCAATTTTGCCAACAACGTTATTTTCAACTGGGTACACCGCAGTATTGATGGCGGTGATTACAGAGCTCAGTTCAACATCATCAACAATTACTTCAAGCCCGGTCCGGCTACACCCAACAATAATGTGGGCCACCGCATTCTAAAACCAGAAAGCGGCCGCAGCAAACTCAAGTACAAAGTGTACGGCCGTGCTTATGTAAATGGCAATGTGATGGAAGGTTTTCCTGCCATTACCAAAGACAACTGGAATGGTGGTGTGCAGGTAGAAGAGCAAAGCGACGCCGGCGAGTACACCGCATTTATGAAATGGCACAAACCATTGCCTATGGCACCCATCACTATTTTGAGTGCAGAGCAGGCTAAAACCTATGTGCTGGCCAATGCGGGTGCCACCTTGCCCCGCCGTGATGCAGTGGATGCCCGTATTGTAAAACAAGTAGCTACCGGAAAAATTGAATACAATGCTGATGTGCAATTGCCCGAAACGCAATTCAAGCATCGTCGTCTGCCAATCGATTCTTACAAGCAAGGCATCATTACCGATCCTGCACAGGTAGGCGGCTATCCCGAGTATAAGGGAACGCCTTACAAAGACAGCGACAACGATGGCATACCCGATGCCTACGAAATCAAAATGGGTTTGAACGCCAACAATGCCGCCGACGCAGGCAAGCTGGCGAAAAACGGATACAGCAATATTGAAAATTTCCTGAACAGCGTGGTAGATGTAAAAACTGTAAAACCCGCTGTAGCGGCTAAATAATATCCGCAGTTACATTTCTCACTGTATGCAGCTTGGCATTCATTCCTTAGATAGCTTTATACAGTAGAATGAACAATCATGATTCGTGTAGCATATTCATATCGTTTGATTACAGCAGCATTGCTGCTGCTGGTTGTAAAGGCTTCGTTTGCACAAAAGCAGGCGAAGCCTGTGCCGCCTTTGTATGTAGAGAAAGGACAACTTCAATACAAGCCCGATACATTGGGCAATCGCATTCCCGATTTTTCGTATTGTGGCTACAAAGCATCTGAGCAAGCCATACCTGTAGTGCCAGCAAAAGTGTATGTGCCACTTAGCACAAAAGATGCCACAGATAACATTCAACTGGCCATTGATTATGTAAGTGGTATGCCGAAAGATGCACAAGGTTTTCGGGGTGCTGTTCAATTGTTGCCGGGTGAGTATAAAGTGAGCGGCTCTTTGCGCATCGATTCATCAGGTGTGGTGCTGCGGGGTAGTGGGGCTTTTGCAAAAGGCACACGCATTGCCGGCACCGGCGCCAGCCGCGAAACCTTGCTGCGCCTGTTGGGTGAAGGAAAGCCCACGGTGCTGCATACGCAAACCATTGCAGATAAGTATGTGCCAGTCAATAGCAAGCTGGTAACAGTGGCTGATGTTGCTGTCTATCATGTTGGCCAGCATGTTCGCATTCACCGGCCATCCACTGCAGCATGGATACAAGCTTTGGGTACCGACCATTTTGGTGGCGGCATTACGGCGTTGGGTTGGAAGCCGGGCGAAAGAGATTTGTTTTTCGACAGAACCATCACGGCTATTCATGGCCATCAGCTGGAGCTGGATGCACCCATTACTACGGCATTGGACGTACAATACGGAGCTGCATTTGTGCAGTTGATACAATGGCCCGGCCGGATTTCTCAAACTGGTGTGGAAAATCTGCAACTTGTTTCTGCTTACAATAAAGCCAATGCAAAAGACGAAGATCATCGTTGGGATGCCATTGGCATTGAAAATGCAGTCGACTGTTGGGTGCGTCAGGTGAGTTTTCAGCATTTTGCTGGCAGTGCTGTGCGGGTGTTGGAAACTGCACAACGTATCACCGTAGAAGATTGTATTGCTACACAACCCATTTCTGAAATTGGCGGTCAACGTCGATATACCTTCTTCACCAGCGGCCAGCAAACTTTGTTTCAGCGCTGTTATGCCGAAAATGGTTATCATGATTTTGCTGCTGGCTTTTGTGCAGCAGGCCCCAATGCATTTGTACAATGTGAATCTATATTGCCGTACAGCTTTAGCGGCGCCATAGACAGCTGGGCAAGCGGAGTGCTGATGGATGTGATAGCTGTAGATGGCAACGCATTGCGTTTTGGCAACAGAGGACAGGATGCAAATGGTGCTGGATGGGCGGCTGCCAACAGTGTGTTTTGGAATTGTAGTGCAGCCCGTATAGATTGCTATCAGCCACCTACAGCACAAAACTGGGCGTTTGGCAGCTGGAGTCAGTTTGCAGGCGATGGTTACTGGAACGAATCGAACAACAGCATACAACCCCGCAGTTTGTACTATGCACAACTGCAAGAGCGTTTGAAAAAAGATGTAGCCGCTTTGGCACAACTGATGCCAGTGTCTACGGAGGCGAGTAGTAGCCCTTCGGTAGCGGTGGCATTGCAACTGAGTAAAGAAGCCATGCAGCTCAAGCCACTGTTGAAGACATGGATTGAAGCTGCTGCCAAACGAAATGCGTTGCCTGTAACAACAACTGCCGCACCATCCATTACGGATATTGTAGAAATTGTTTCCCGACCAGCTGATCCCTTTCCAATTACACAACTGAAGCAAGGGGTATTGGTAAGAGATGGCCATTTACTGGCTGGTAAACGTACCAATGTACAATGGTGGAGTGGTAGCCTTAGCGCCAAAGACATTTCCAATGCCAAACCGCACCTCACTCGTTTTGTACCCGGCCGCTACGGCAAAGGTTTGACAGATAATATTAAAGAAGTGGCTGTTGACATGAAGGCGACAGGCACCGTAATGTTGGAACACAACTACGGTCTTTGGTACGACAGAAGACGAGATGATCATCAGCGGGTGCGAAGAATGGATGGCGAAGTATGGCCACCATTTTATGAGCAACCATTTGCCCGCAGTGGCCAAGGCACGGCATGGGATGGATTGAGTAAGTATGATTTAACCAAGTACAATGCTTTTTACTGGAGCCGGTTACAATCATTTGCCAATGAAGCCGATGCTAATGGTTTGGTATTACTGCAACATCATTACTTCCAGCACAACATTATTGAAGCCGGAGCACACTATGCTGATTTTCCATGGCGTACGGCCAACAATATCAATAACACAGGTTTTGTAGAGCCGGTGAATTATGCTGGCGACAAACGCATTTTTTACGCCGAACAATTTTATGACATCAGCCATCCGGTTCGCAGAGCATTGCACCGCCAATACATACGGCAGTGTCTCAATAACTTCAGCAATAACCATGCGGTTATTCACAGCATTAGCGAAGAATATACCGGTCCTTTGCACTTTGTGCAATTTTGGCTGGATGTAATTGCAGAGTGGAAAAAGGAAACCGGCAAGCAACCGCTCATTGCGTTGAGCACAACAAAAGATGTGCAGGATAGTATTTTGGCGAAGCCCAAATATGCGGCACTCATCAACATTATCGACATACGCTACTGGCACTATCAGGCAGATGGCACTTTGTATGCACCTGCTGGTGGCGTAAGCCTGGCGCCACGCCAACATGCACGGTTGCTGAAACCCAAAAAGACAAGCTTCGGGCAAGTGTACCGTGCTGTACTCGAATACAAAAAGAAGTTTCCTGAGAAAGCAGTGATGTACAGCGGTGATAATTATCCCGAATTTGGAATTGCTGTTTTGATGGCGGGTGGTAGCTTACCCGTTTTGCCTGCCAATATAGATGCAGCAATATTGGAAAAAGCTGCGGGCATGAAACCTGTATCTGGCAAAGAAGAAGGCGTCTATATCCTGAGCAATGGCAAAGCTTCCATTGTGTACAACAGCAACACCCATCAATTCACTGTTCAAGATTGAATAACTGATTTAGGATTATGAAGAAGTTTTTAGTATCGATAGGCATGTTGCTTCACTTGTTTGCACAGGCGCAGTTGCCTTTGTTGCAGGTGTCATCCAATCAACGGTATTTTCAAACGGCTGATGGAAAACCTTTTTTTTGGTTGGGCGATACCGGCTGGTTGTTGTTTGTAAAATGCAATCGGCAGGATGCGGTGCACTACCTGGATGTAAGAAAGTCGCAGGGATTTAATGTGATACAGGTAATGGTGCTGCACGACATGAACAATACCAAAAATGTGTACGGCGATTTGGCTTTGCGAAATGAAGATGTGTCGAAGCCCAATGTAACGGAAGGGAAAAATCCTGACAATGCAGATGCATACGATTATTGGGATCACGTGGAATACATTATAGATGAAGCGGCCAAACGGGGTATGTATATGGCACTGGTACCAGTGTGGGGAAGTAACGTGAAAGGCGGAAAAGTAACGCCGGAACAAGCTGCCGTGTATGGCCAATTTTTGGCACAGCGTTTTGCTAAGAAATCGAATATCATTTGGCTGAATGGTGGCGATGTAAGAGGTTCAGAAGGTGGCGAAGTTTGGGAAGTGCTGGGTAAAACCATCAAGCAATACGATCCCCATCACCTCATGACTTTTCACCCAAGGGGAAGAACAACTTCCAGCGAATGGTTTCACAACAGTAGCTGGCTCGATTTCAATATGTTTCAGAGTGGGCATAAAGATTATGCGCAGGATACCGTAGCTACGGAAACACATCACTTTGGCGAAGACAACTGGAAGTACGTGGCACTGGATTACAAACTCAGCCCGGTAAAACCAACGTTGGATGGTGAGCCTTCGTATGAAAACATTCCGCATGGTTTGCACGATAGTTTGCAACCTCGCTGGACCGATGCTGATTTGCGCCGCTATGCTTACTGGAGTGTTTTTGCCGGTGGTGCTGGTTTTACCTATGGCGAAAATGCGGTGATGCAATTCAACAATGCTGGTGATTGGACCGCCAATTATGGTGTGACTATGAATTGGAAACAAGCATTGATGGCACCCGGTGCTACGCAAATGCAACAGCTTAAAAAACTGGTTGAAAGCAAAGATTTTTTTCAGCATGCATCCGCACAGCATTTGGTTGTGGACAATGGTGAACGCTATGCCCGTGTAGCAGCTGCAGCTTCTTATAAGCTGGCCATGTTTTATGTATTCACCGGTCGGTCATTTAAATTGTACATGAACCGAATCATGTTTACGCCTGCAAAAGCCTATTGGATAAAGCCTGCTACCGGTGAGCAGATAGTAATTGAAACTTTTACTAAAAAAGGTGAAGTAACATTTAATCCGCCGGGCGATGAAGCCAATGGTAACGACTGGGTATTGGTGATTGAAAAATAAACATGCGGTATTTTGTTTACATAGCTGTTAGTGTTATCCTGACTTCTTGTGCAGGTAAAGGATACTTGTTTACATCCTTTCACGAACCGGCAGATGCGGGGCTACGCATGCTCTACAGTTTCGATGGCAAACACTGGACAGATTTGGATACGGTGCTGCTGAAGCCAACCGTAGGTAAGCAGCAAGTAATGCGGGATCCGTCAATGGTACAAGGCCCTGACGGTACTTTTCATTTGGTGTGGACCAGTAGCTGGCGTGGCGATAAAGGATTTGGTTATGCTTCGTCCAAAGATTTAATCCATTGGAGTGAACAACGTTTGATACCGGTAATGGCTCACGAACCAACTACGGTAAACGTGTGGGCTCCGGAGATTTTTTATGATGGGGCTACAAAAACGTACAGCATCATTTGGGCCAGTTGCATTCCCGGTAGGTTCGAAAAAGGGCAGGAGGCTGACAGCAACAATCATCGCATGTATATCAGCAGCACCAAAGACTTTCAAACATTTTCGCCCACCCAATTATTTCTTGACCCGGGTTTTAGTGTGATTGATGCGGTGATGGTACAAAGAGCTGCAAACGATTTTGTATTGGTACTCAAAGACAATACGAGACCGGAACGCAATTTGAAAGTTGCTTTTAGCAATAGCATCAATGGGCCATGGAAAAATATTTCTGCACCCTTTAGCGATGCTTTTACAGAAGGCCCAACCGTGGTAAAACTTGACAATCAGTGGTTGATTTATTTTGACTCCTACCAAAAGAAAATTTACGAAGCATTTTCAACGACTGACTTTCAGCAATTCGCAAACGTGACGAATGAAGTGCTACTGCCACAAGGGCACAAGCATGGAACGATAGTGCCCGTAAAAAGAACATTCATCCGGCGGTTGATTAAGTATACAAAATGATTATGCGTGTAGTGAAGAATACGATAGGTGCAGCTGCTGTTATCTTTTGCATGGCAACATCCAATGATGCATCTGCACAAGACACGGTTCGATATGTAGGCAGTACACTGGCAAATGTCGATTATCATCATGGGCAGTTATCGCCGGCCATGGGTGTACACAACATACAAACCATGCGGGCCAACAGAGCCGATGCACCAAAGCCTACTGCATGGACGTATAACCACGCACCCATGTTGGCGTATTGGAACAATAAGTTTTACCTCGAATACCTGAGCAATCCTGTTGGTGAACATCAAGGTGCCGGACAAACACTTTTGCAATCATCATCCAATGGCTATGTATGGACAGAACCTGTCATTATTTTTCCGCCATACAAAGTGCCTGATGGTTTTGTAAAGCCCGGCAAAACAGATACAGCACACAACAATTATGCAGTAATGCATCAGCGTTTTGGTTTTTATGTATCGAAAGCCAACCGATTGTATGCATTGGGTTTTTATGGTATTGTACTGGGTGCAAAAGATGATCCGAATGATGGCAATGGCATAGGCCGTGTTATTCGGGAGGTAAAAGCTGATGGCAGCTTTGGCCCGATTTATTTTTTGCGCTACAACCATGCATTCAATGCGCAAAACACTGTGTATCCGTTTTACAAATCATCTGGTGATAAAGCTTTGCTGGCAGCATGCGAAGAAATTTTAGCGACGCCACTACTCATGATGCAAACTGTAGAAGAGGCCGACAGAAATGATCCGCTGATTCCTTTGCAAAAAGATTTTAAAGCATTCAACTTTTATCATTTACCCAATGGCCATGTGGTGGGTTTATGGAAATACGCATTAACGAGTATCAGCAAAGATGAAGGTAAAACATGGCAGTATGGTCCGCTTCGGGCTCCGGGTTTTATCAATGCCAATGCAAAAATATGGGGCCAGCGCACCAGCGATGGCAATTATGCAACGGTGTACAATCCGGCAGAGTTTCGCTGGCCATTGGCTGTGAGTGTAAGCAAGGATGGCTTGAATTACAACAATCTCTTGTTGGTGAATGGTGAAATAACCTCGATGCGGTATGGCGGCGCTTACAAAAGTTATGGACCGCAGTATGTGCGGGGCATTCAGGAAATGAATGGCAAGCCTGCTGATGGCAACATGTGGGTGACGTACAGTATGAACAAAGAGGACATGTGGGTGAGCAAAATTCCTGTGCCGATTGCAGATAAAGCAACAGCTGATGTGCAGGATGATTTTACTTCAGATACCGCGATAGCCGCATGGAACAAATGGAATATCTATAGCCCTTTGTGGTGTAATGTTTCTTTGGATAAAAAAGGACTAACGCTGCACGATAGCGATCCTTTTGATTATGCAAAAGCGGAACGTTTGTTTCCAGAATCGAAGCAGGTTAATATTGATTTTAGCCTTACGCCGGCGCAAAATCAACATGGTGATTTATACGTGGAAGTGCTGGATACTAAAGGCACTGCAACGCTACGCCTGATATTGGATAGTGCAGGAAATGTGCTTACCAAACAAGGCTATCGCAACAAGAGCCTGGGTAAATTCCGTGCCGGAGAAACACTCCGTATTCGAATTGAATTGAATACTACTACTCGTTTTTATTCTGTTATTATCAACAATGGAAAACCGTCCCTGAATGTTTTCTTTCAGCCTGTAGAAAAGGTTCAACGTATAGCATTTCGTACGGGTGAAGTACGGCGTTTTCCCAATGCAGACACGCCCACCGATCAAGATTATGATCTGCCTGCTGCAGCATCGAGAGTGAAAGAAGCAACCTATTTTATTCATAGCGTATTTACAAATCATAAATAAGTATAACCATGGCAAACCAATCATATGCAACCATCGGTGTCATCATCGGAAACCGTGATTTCTTTCCTGATAAACTGGTGGCAGAAGCAAGAACACAAATCATAGATCTGTTTCATCAATTGAACATTACGCCTGTAATGCTAAGTGATGCCGATACAAAGCTCGGCGGCGTAGAAACTTTTGCGGAAGCACAGAAATGTGCGGCATTGTTCAAACAGCATGCCGACAGCATTGAAGGCATTCTGGTGGTGCTGCCCAACTTCGGCGATGAAAAGGGTGTTGCAGAAACCATTAAATGGTCGGGCTTGAATGTGCCTGTGTTGATACAGGCCTATCCCGATGATTTAGGCAAAATGGATGTGGTAAACAGGAGAGATGCCTGGTGCGGAAAAATTTCAGTGTGCAACAATCTGTATCAGTTTGGCATCAAGTATTCACTTACTACAGAACATGTGGTGAGTCCGACGGATGAAAGTTTCATTGCTGATTTGAAAAACTTTCTTGCTGTTTGTCGTGTGGTGAAAGGTATGCGCAAAGTGCGAATAGGTGCAGTGGGTGCAAGGCCCGGAGCATTCAATACCGTTCGTTACAGTGAAAAAATCTTACAACGCAACGGTATTTCTGTAACAACAGTTGACCTGAGTGAAATACTGGGTAATGCCAATAAACTTACTGCCAGCGATCAATCGGTAAAAGAGAAACTGGAAAAGATACATGCGTATGCAGCTACAGGAGCTACGCCCAACGACCGATTGGTACAGATTGCAAAATTGGATGTGGCGCTTGCCGATTTTATGGCTGCCAATTCATTAGACGCAACCGCTATTCAATGCTGGACATCGCTACAGCAAAACTATGGTTGCAATGTGTGCACCAGCATGAGTATGATGAGTGAAAACATGTTGCCTTCTGCATGCGAAGTAGATGTAACAGGTACACTCAGTATGTATGCCATGCAATTGGCAAGTGGTTCACCATCTGCACTGGTAGATTGGAACAACAACTACGCCGATGATGATACCAAATGTGTATTGTTCCATTGTGGCAACTGGGCAAAGTCTTTCTTGCCGGATATTACCATCAGCACAGCACCCATTCTTGGTACAAGTGTTGGTACAGAAAATACGTATGGTGCATTGGATGGCCGTACTCCCGCCATGCCATTAACATACGGTCGTATCAGTACGGATGATTGCAAAGGCATCATCAAAGCATACATTGGTGAAGGTGAATTAACGAATGATCCACTCAACACTTTTGGTAACCGTGCTGTGGCACAAATCAACAACCTGCAAGGCTTAATGAATTATGTATGTCGCAATGGTTTTGAACATCATGTAGTAATGAACGCCAGCAAAACTGCAGGCATTCTGAAAGAGTCGTTTGAAAATTACCTGGGTTGGGAAACCTACACACATGGGTAAATGGTGAATGGTTCAAATGCATTTAAAATGACAAGCAAGGAATTAAAATTAAAATCAGTTGAGTATCGGAAAAAAATACTCAAATACATTTTGCAGGCAAAAGCCGGGCATACTGGTGGAAGTTTATCAGCTACCGATATTTTGAACGTGTTGTACAACGATGTGTTGAATGTATCACCAGAAAACTTTGCATCCCCCGACCGTGACCGTTATGTGCAAAGCAAAGGACATTGCGTAGAAGCATTGTTCGTCGTGTTGGCCGATCAAGGTTTTTTTCCGGAAGAAGAGTTGAACACGTTGTGTAAATATCAATCGCATTACATTGGCCACCCAACCCGAAAAGTAAAAGGTGTTGAACAAAATACTGGTGCGTTGGGGCATGGTTTACCTATTTGTGTAGGCACAGCTATTGCAGCCAAACTCGATAACAAAGCGTATCGTGTGTTTACCTTGATGGGGGATGGTGAATTGCCCGAAGGCAGTAACTGGGAAGCCGCTTTGAGTGCAGCACATTACAAGCTTGACAACCTCTGTGCTATCATTGACAAGAATAGCCTGCAGATTACAGCAGCTACAAGTGATGTAATGAACACCGACCCGTTGGATGAAAAATGGAAAGCATTTGGCTGGGCAGTGAAAGAAGTAAACGGAAATGATATTGAGGAATTAAGAACTGCATTCAACAGTCTTCCTTTTGAAAAAGGGAAGCCATCTGTCATTATTGCACATACAACAAAGGGAAAGGGTGTGAGCTTCATGGAGAATGAATTGAAGTGGCATCATGGTGTACCCAGTAAGGAACAGTATGAACAAGCAATGGAAGAATTAGATGCGGAACGAATCAATCTTGAACGACTGAGTAACTAAGAAACAAAGCTGCACAAAGAAAACTTAGTGGCTCTTTTTGTGCTCTGTGTCTTTGTAGTTAAATAAAAAGAAGATGGCAGAACAAATACATATAGAACCCGGAGGCGACAAGCCCAACCAGGATGTTTTTGCTGAAACCTTGCAACGGCTGGCAGCATCCGACCGCAACGTGATTGCTGTTACCAGCGATTCGAGAGGGTCAGGAAAGCTGGTGCCTTTTGGAAAGCAGTTTCCCCAGCAAATAGTGGAAGTAGGAATAGCAGAACAAAATCTTGTGGGCGTAGCTGCAGGTTTAGGTTCTTGTGGTAAAAAAGTGTTTGCCGTTTCGCCGGCTTGTTTTTTAACGGCACGTTCGTTGGAGCAAATCAAAAACGATATCTGCTACAGCAATCATCCGGTAACTGTTGTGGGTATCAGTGCTGGCGTTAGCTATGGTGCGTTGGGAAGTACGCATCATAGTCTGCACGACTTTGCCGTGTTGCGAGCCATCAACAATATTACCATTGTTGCTCCCGCCGATAATTTCGAAACCGAAAAAGCAACTGAACTCGCTGCTGCTAGTGGCACTCCAGTGTACCTGCGATTCGGCAAAAAAATAATGCCTGCTTTAAAAGCAAAAAACAACGACTCATTTGTTTTTGGTAAAGGAAGAATCATCACCGAAGGAAATGATGTCGCCATCATTGCTAATGGTGAAACGGTTTATCCCGCAGTACAGGCAGGTGCGTTGCTGAAAGAACAAAACATTGAAGCAACAGTGGTGAGCATGCATACCATTAAGCCTTTGGATACTGTACTTATTGAATCGCTTGCAAGAAAGTGCAAAGCAATTGTTACAGTGGAAGAGCACAGTATCTATGGTGGATTAGGTGAAGCAGTGGCATCCTTTTTAATGCAGCTGAAAAGCCCATCCACTGGAGGGGTTTGGGGAGGCTCATTTAAGATAATCGGTATTCCAGATGAATACACGGTAACAGGTTCGCAGATTGAAATTTTCAACCATTACGGAATTAGTAAAGAGGGGATAGCAAGTGAAGTGCTGAAGCTGATTCAGCAATAATCAGACGGTGCAGCTATGTAGTGTCATTGAAATCGGTGAGAGAAAATAAAAGATATGTCAGCGAAATATATACTTGCCATTGATCAGGGAACAAGTTCTACCAAGGCACTCATCTTCGATGAGCAAGGGCAGGCTATTGCAAAAGGTGCTGAGAATTTGCATACGCATTATCTCGACCATGGTTTTGTAGAACAGGAGCCAGCAATTATTTATCAAAACGTACTGGCAGCTGTACAAAAATGTTTGCATGCTTTTGCTGAAAAAGGATTTGATTCAAATGCAATTGCTGGCATTGGCATTTCTAATCAACGGGAAACATTTGTTGTATGGGATAAAGCCGGTAAACCATTGCACAATGCTGTGGTGTGGCAATGCAAACGTTCGGTACAAATTTGTGAGGAATTGAAGCAACAAGGATTGTCTGAACAGGTGAATCAGAAAACCGGTCTGGTGATTGATCCTTATTTTTCTGCTACCAAACTCATCTGGCTCAACAGGAATAATGAGGCCATAAAAGCAGCCATTCAAAGTGGAGAAGCTTTCTTCGGAACAATTGATACATGGTTGCTTTACAAGTTGACCAACGGCAAACAGTATGCTACAGACTATACCAATGCTTCAAGAACACTGCTCTTCAATCTGCATTCATTGCAATGGGATAATGAGTTGATTGATGCGTTTGGATTAACTGGTATTCAGTTGCCGGAAGTAAAATCATCTTCCGCATTTTTTGGTGAAACAACATTGGATGGGTTGTTTTCGCAACCCGTTCCTGTAACAGGCATGATTGGCGATTCGCATGCTGCTGCATTTGGTGAAGGTTGTTTTGAAGCAGGCACTGCGAAAGCTACATTGGGCACTGGTTGCAGCATTCTCATGAACATTGGCGACAAACCGGTACGGTCTAAAAACGGAATGGTTACTACCATTTGTTGGAGTATTGATGGACGCATTGATTATGCATTTGAAGGCGTGATTGTGTCCTGCGGCGCCACTATTGAATGGTTGAAAAATGAATTGAATTTATTTACTGACAGCAAAGAAACCGAAGCCATGGCAAACGCTGTTGCTGATAGTGCAGGTGTGTGTGTGATTCCTGCGTTCAGTGGATTAGGTTCGCCGCATTGGCAGCCAGAACGCAGGGCTTCTATTAGTGGGATGAGTTTTGGTACCACCAAAAATCATATTGTGCGGGCAGCGTTGGAGTCTATTCCCTTTCAGGTGAAAGATGTCATTACTGCCATGGAGCAAGATGCTGCGATTGAGTTGAATCATTTCAATGTGGATGGCGGAATTTCTGCCAATCGGTTTGTGGTGCAAAGCATGGCCGACTTGTTGGGTAAAAAAGTAACAACCATTGGTAATCCAGACGTGTCTGCATTGGGTGCTGCTTTGTTGGCAGGACTCAAAACAGGTGTATTTGACAGTCTTGAGGTGATTACAGAATTACCGGTTGCTCAAAAAAGCTTTTTTCCTGATGCAGATGCCAATCAAATAAAACAGAGTTATGCTGTGTGGCAGCAGTTAATATGATAGCCATGAAGTGTGTATTCAAATATTGTATTGCTGTAGCAGCTGTGTTGATGTTCACATGTCAGGCAATGGCACAATCAAAGCCATTGTTGCTCAAGCATCAGCAATTCAAGCATTATGTTGATTATTTCAACAGCATGGAAACGCCCAATATTGAGCAAGCCATTCCAAATGATAGTGCGTGGTATTGGATGCAGCAAAATATTCCGCTGTTTGAATGTCCCCAGCAAAACATGGAAGAGATTTTCTATTACCGTTGGTGGACGTTGCGCAAACACATTAAGAAAACCCCGCAAGGTTTTGTGATGACAGAATTTTTAGTGCAGCGTAGTTATGCCGACAAATACAATCTTATCTCCAGCGGGTTGGGCCATCATATTTACGAGTCTCGCTGGTTGCACCACAAGCAGTACATGGATGAGAACCTGCTGGTTTGGTATCGGGGCAATAACGGAAAGCCGCTGAATAAGCTACGCTTTTACAGCAGCTGGAATATGGATGCCATTTACAAACGTTTTTTGGTCAATGGGGACAGGAATTTCGTATTGAATCTGTTGCCTGATCTAGACGCTGACTATCAGGCCTGGGAAAAAGAGAAGCAGCGGCCCGATGGTTTGTATTGGCAATACGATGTGCGGGACGCCATGGAAGAAACCATCAGCGGTGGCAGAAAAGAAAAGAATCCACGACCTTCCATCAACGGGTATATGTATGGCAATGCCAATGCTATGGCAGCCTTGTGGCACCTGAAAGGTGATGCAACAAAGGCGGCAGACTATTTGCAGAAAGCCAAAACCGTTAAAGCCGCAACGCAATCAAAACTCTGGAACAGTGAACATAACTTTTTTGAAGTACGCAAAGAGCAAGGCGATACATTGGCGGCAGTGAAAGAGGCCATCGGTTTTATTCCATGGTATTTCAATATGCCCGATAGTAGCTACAATATTGCTTGGGAAAGCCTGACAGATACCAAAACATTTTGTGCTCCGTTTGGCATCACTACTGCGGACAGAAGTCATCCGCAATTCAGAACACATGGGTGTTGCAAATGCGAATGGGATGGTGCAGTGTGGCCATTTGCCACTGCACAAACATTGACGGGTATGGCCAATTTGTTGCAGGTGCAGCCAGCTCCCTACGTATCTAAGCAAGATTATTTTCAACTGCTGAACACGTATGTTGAATCGCAATACTATCGGGGGCGTCCATACATTGGCGAGTACCTCGATGAAAAAACGGGTTACTGGTTAAAAGGCGATGAAGAAAGGAGCAGATATTACAATCATTCTACGTTTAATGATTTAATCATTACTGGTTTGGTGGGGTTGCGTCCACGGGCCGATAACGTGTTGGAAGTATCGCCATTGCTGCCGCAGCATACATGGAAATGGTTTTGCCTTGACAATGTATTGTACCATGGCAAAATCATCAGCATAGTGTGGGATGAAGACGGAACGAAGTATAAGCGGGGCAAGGGATTGAGTATATGGGTGAATGGGAAGAAAGTAGCCTCTTCTTTATCACTCGAAAAAATTACAGGCAAACTATGATCAGGTTTATCCATACATTTTTTTCATTTTGGCGCAATAACCAACACAAGTTTTTTGTGTTGGTCTGTTGCCTTTGCAGCACGATGTTTCTTTCTCTTTCTGCTAACGCACAAGAAACCGAAAAAATATATCTCTCCGGTACTGGCAGCGATGCAACGGTGCAGTGGGATTTTATGTGTACAGCTGGCATGAATGCCAATAAGTGGACAAAGATTGCTGTGCCATCCTGTTGGGAATTGCAAGGGTTTGGCAAGTATGATTATGGCTTTGCCAAAGACAGTGTGAGGGGAAAAGAACAGGGCTTGTATAAGCACCGCTTTCATGCACCTCTCGCCTGGAAAGGGAAGCATATTAATCTGGTGTTTGAAGGTGTAATGACGGATGCTGAAGTAACCATCAACGGACAAAAGGCCGGCGAGATACATCAGGGCGCCTTTTATGCATTCAAATACAACGTGAGCAAATTGCTGAAGTACGGCAAAGAAAATTTGCTGGAAGTAAAAGTATCGAAGCATTCTGCCAACGCTTCTGTAAACGCAGCCGAACGGCAGGCTGACTTTTGGATTTTTGGCGGTATCTTCAGGCCTGTATGGTTGGAGGTTTTGCCTGCCGTACACATAAGTGAAGTAGCATGGAGAGCAGAAGCTGACGGCAGTTTTTTTGCTTCTATAAACAGCAATAGCCAACAAGCCATTCAAGCCAAAGTGCAACTGCTGGATGCGACAGGAAAAACAGTTACAATTTTTGAAGGTAAGAATGTACATCCGGAAAGGCCGGGCGAAATGCTGTTGACTGGAACACTGACGCAACCCCGGCCATGGACATCCGAAACACCGTATTTATATACAGCGGTTTTCTCCATTTATCAAGAGGGAAAACTGCTGCACAGCATACGCAAGAAAGTAGGTTTCAGAACGGTTGAGCTAAAGCAACGGGATGGCATTTATGTAAATGGCGTCAAGATCAAATTCAAAGGCGTGAACCGGCATGCTTTTCGTCCGGAAACGGGCCGCACCACCAGCTATCGCATTAGTGTGGAAGATGTGCAGCTCATCAAAAGCATGAACATGAATGCTGTTCGAATGAGTCATTATCCGCCGGATGATCATTTCCTGGATGTGTGTGATTCATTGGGTTTGTTTGTAATGGATGAATTGGCGGGCTGGCATGGCCACTACGATACACCTACCGGGAAAAAACTGTTGAAGGAAATGATGTTGCATGATGCGCATCATCCATCTATTGTGTTGTGGGCCAATGGCAATGAGGGCGGGCACAACCGTGAGCTCGATACATTTTTTACACAATATGATTTGCAGCAGCGGCCGGTTGTGCATCCTTGGGAGTTGTACAATGGTGTAGAAACACAACACTACCGTGAGTATAACTATGGCATTGGCAATTACGACAATGGCAATGAGATAGTGATGCCTACCGAATTTTTGCATGGGCAGTTTGATGGGGGACATGGTGCAGGCTTAGAAGATTACTGGCAACACATGTGGCACAACCCGCTGAGTGCCGGTGGTTTTTTGTGGGACTTTGCCGACAATGCTGTTGTTCGCAAAGACAAGCAAGATTCGCTTGATACCGACAAACATCGGGCTGCGGATGGTATCGTAGGTCCTCATCATGAAAAAGAAGGCAGCTATTTTGCCATCAAACAAATCTGGAGTCCGGTATTTATTGAACGAAGAGAAATTACGTCCGATTTCGATGGAAGTTTTATTGTTGAAAACCGGTATCACTTTACCAATTTGAACACCTGCCAACTGCGTTGGAAATTGAAAAGGGTTGATGTACGTACTACGAATGAAGTGAATGGTACTGCACCGATGCCTGATGCTGCACCACTCACCAAAGCGACGCTTCAATTAAACCTGCCTGCCAACTGGATGGAATACGATGTTTTGTATCTCAGCATTACAGATGCGCAACAGCAGGAACTGTTTACCTGGACTTACCCGATTCATCGGCCTGCTGCTATCGCTTCAAGAATGCGCAGCATAAAAGGGCCACATGCCATTCAATTGCAAGAGCAAGATTCATTGCTGCAAGTTCGGGTGAGTGATGTAACCATTCAGTTCAATAAAAACAATGGTGTCATGCAATCTGTGAACAATGCCAAAGGATTGTTGCCTTTGCACAATGGACCAGTGTTGCAGGATGCCGTGAATAATTTGGGTGCTTTGCAGGTAACAGCTTCCGGCGATTCTGTTGTGTTGCAAACGCAATACAACAAGCAAAGCCATTACAACAACATCAGCTGGACCATTTATCCATCGGGTTGGGTAAAGCTGCAAGTGCAATACTTTCCATCTGTCTACTTCACCAATTTTGCCGGCATCAATTTTTCATTTCCGGAAAAGGAAATACAATCCGTTACCTATATGGGTGATGGCCCGTATCGTGTTTGGAAAAACAGAATGAAGGGCAATCAGTTCGGAGTATGGAGCAAAACCTACAACAATTCAGAAACAGGAGAGAGCCCATGGTTGTATCCTGAATTCAAAGGCTATCATTCCCGTTTTTATGGCGGTTATTTTTTCAGCAAAAGCAATCGCTTTACTGTTATTTGCGAAACAGAAAATATTTTCCTGCGTTTGTTTACGCCTGCTTGGAAAACGGATCAGTGGCACAATTACGAACCATTGTTTCCATCGGGTGATATTTCTTTTATGCATGGCATCAGTAGTATTGGTACCAAAACACAACGCAATGAAACCACTGGCCCCATGGGTTTCAAAAATATTTTTTACGACTACGAAAAGGATCCTGCAAGGGCTTTACACATGACTTTATTCTTCAACTTTTCAGCTCAATAGTATGCGTACATTTTTTTCTCTGTTAGCGGTGTTGTTTTCGTTGCAGCTGTCTGCACAAACCCGCTTGCAACAATTGCGTTGCGAAATGTTGAGCAATCCGCAAGGCATTGATGTAGCTCAACCCCGCTTTAGCTGGCAGCTCATCAGCCAGGAAAGAAATGTACAGCAAACGCATTATCAAGTGCTGGTGAGCAGTAGCAAGGCTGCACTGGCGGCCAACAAAGCTGATGTTTGGAATTCGGGAAAAGTAGCTGGCAGCCAAAGCATACACATTCGGTACAATGGTGCGGCGTTGCAATCGGGTAGCCGCTATTATTGGAAAATACTGGCTTGGACAAACAAGAGCAGCAATCCATTTACGTTATCATCCGAATTTAGTACCGGTCTTTTTCAAACATCCGATTGGAAAGCCAAATGGATTGGCTACGATCAGGCTTCACCGTGGGATAGCATCAGCCAGTGGTCGCGGTTGAGTGCACGGTATTTGCGCAAAAGCTTTTCTGCCAAGCCTGCTTTGAAGAGGGCTACTGTACACATAGCCGGTATGGGGATGTATGAGTTGTACATCAATGGAAAAAAAATTGGCAATCAGGTGTTGGCGCCCAATCCTACTGACTATCGGAAAACGGTGTTGTACAACACGCATGATGTAACCACAGCATTGAAAGCAGGCAACAACGCTATTGGCGTGGTGCTGGGCAATGGCCGTTTTTTTACCATGCGCCAAAACTATAAAACACACAAGCACAACAACTTTGGTTTCCCCAAACTGCTGCTGCAACTGCAACTGGAATATGCAGATGGTAGCAAGCAATGGGTGCTGAGCGACGAAAGCTGGAAGCTGAATGTGGATGGAGCTATTCGCAGCAACAACGAATACGATGGTGAAGAATATGATGCAAGAAAAGAATGGCCCGGTTGGACAACTGCTGCTTTCGATGCATCGAAATGGATGCAGGCCAATCTTGTAACAGCACCTGATGGTAAATTGCAGGCACAGTCGGCAGAATCGATGCAAGTGATGAAGGTTATTCAACCAAAATCCATCCGCAAAAAAGCATCCGGCAGATACATCATTGACATGGGGCAAAATTTTTCGGGATGGATGCACCTGAAAAATATTGCGGGCAAAAAAGGGGACAGCATTGTGTTGCGCTTTGCTGAAAGCCTGCAACCGAATGGCGAATTGTTTGTTGCCAACTTGCGGGATGCAAGGGTGACTGATAAATATTTTTTCGGCAATCATGCATTAGATGCCAACGGTTGGCGGCCATCATTTGTTTACCATGGTTTTCGCTATGTGGAAGTAAGTGCATTTCCTGGCACACCACAGCTGGCACAGTTTAGCGGCGAGTTGGTGTACGATGCATTGACTACTACCGGAAGTTTTTCTACTTCCAATGCAGTGATTAATCAAGTGTATCAAAATGCGTGGTGGGGCATTGCCAGCAATTACAAAGGCATGCCTGTTGATTGCCCTCAGCGCAACGAACGCCAGCCTTGGTTGGGCGACAGAACAGTAGGAGCACAGGGTGAAAGTTTTGTGTTTGACAATGCGAAACTCTATGCCAAATGGATGCAGGATATTGAAGAAAGCCAAACAACTGCAGGTAGTATTCCAGATGTGGCACCTGCATTCTGGAATTATTATACCGATGATGTAACCTGGCCTGCGGCATTTATTTTTATCAGCAATCATTTGTACAATCAGTATGGCGATGACATGCCGATTCGGAAGCATTATGCCAGCATGAAAAAGTGGATGATGTACATGAAAGAAAAATTCATGAAGCAATACATCATGACGAAAGACAAATATGGCGACTGGTGTGTGCCTCCCGAAGCCTTGCATTTGATTCACTCCAAAGACAGCAGTCGCCAAACCGATGGCCAGTTGATAGCTACAGCATACTATTACAAATTGCTCTCGTACATGCAGCGTTTTGCTGGCATGCAGCAACTGCCTGAAGATGCTGCTTACTTCGGTAAGCTGAGTGACAGCATTCGTA
This sequence comes from Bacteroidota bacterium, assembly GCA_020161435.1. Taxonomy (GTDB): domain Bacteria; phylum Bacteroidota; class Bacteroidia; order Chitinophagales; family Chitinophagaceae; genus Phnomibacter. The sequence continues at coordinate 211,291 of JAIUNV010000008.1, forward strand.
TTGCATTTCAGGAAAAGTTTTACCGGCCTGCACTCAAGCAATACAGCAACAATACTGTTACTGCCAACCTGCTGCCTTTGTACTTCGGTATATGTCCCGATTCATTACGCAGTGCAGTTTTCGAAAAAATAAGGCACAAAGTGCATGTCGAAAACCACGATCACATCAGCACCGGGCTCATTGGTTCGCAATGGTTGATGCGTGGCCTTACCGAGTATGGCTATCCCGAACTGGCGTATACCATTGCGTCCAACAACACTTATCCGAGTTGGGGCTATATGGCGGCCAATGGTGCCACTACCATTTGGGAATTGTGGAATGGCAACACGGCCGACCCCGGCATGAACAGTCAAAACCACGTGATGTTGCTGGGCGATTTGATCACCTGGTTTTATGAAAACCTCGCTGGCATTCGCAGTCATAAATCTGAAGTAGGTTTCAAAAAAGTAATTATGAAACCTACCATACCCGCAGGCCTGCAAGAAGTGAAGGCGGCCTATGAAAGCATGCATGGTAGCATTGCCAGCCATTGGAAAAACACTGAGTCAAAGTTTGAATGGCATATCACTATTCCTGCCAACAGTAGCGCCCAAGTGTACATACCTGCAACAGCAGTAGAAGAAATTACGGAAAACGGCAAGCCACTGACGGCCTACAATTACATGAGCATTGGTAAGCTGGAAAAAGACATGCTGCAAATTAACATTCCATCGGGCACCTATCATTTTGTACGCAACAAACCTTTCAAACAGGGCATTGTAAAAGATGAATTCATCTTCGAGAGAGCTTCTTTTCCAGAAAGCCATGCAGCTACTATTGCTGAAACACCATCAGGACTGATAGCAGCATGGTTTGGCGGTACCAAGGAAGGCAATAAAGATGTGTGCATTTACACCAGTCATTTACGCAATGGCCAATGGACAACACCCAACATGGTTGCCGATGGTGTGCTCAATGATTCTACAAGATATCCGACGTACAATCCTGTGTTGTACTATGCTGATAACGGTGAGCTATTGTTGTTTTACAAAATTGGCCCCAATGTAGCAGGATGGACTGGTTGGTTGATGCGCAGCAAAGACCATGGCTACACCTGGAGCAAACGTGAAGCCTTGCCAGAAGGATTTTTGGGCCCCATCAAAAACAAGCCCGTAATGATAAACGGGGTATTGATGTGCCCGTCGAGCACCGAAAAAAACGGATGGAAAGCACACATAGAAATGACCCGTGATTACGGTAAAACATGGATCAAAACAGAAGCACTGAATGATGCCAATCCTATACAAGCCATTCAGCCCAGCATTTTGCAATACAAAGATGGCCGGCTGCAATTGCTTTGCCGCAGCCGCAATACCACGTTGAATGAAACATGGAGTCATGATGGCGGCAAAACGTGGTCGCCCATGCAAGCCAGCCCATTGCCCAACAACAACTCTGGCACCGATGCCGTAACGCTGCAGGATGGCCGGCAGTTGTTGGTGTACAACCACTTGCTGCCCACCAACAGTTGGGTAAAAGGGAAAGGGCCCCGCACACCACTCAATGTGAGCATTACCAACAATGGTAAAACCTGGTATGCAGCATTGATACTGGAAGATTCACCCATCAGCCAGTATTCGTACCCGTCAGTTATACAAACGAAAGACGGATTGGTGCACATTGTGTACACATGGCGAAGAGAAAGAATCAAGCATGTAGTAGTGGATCCATCCAAACTGACACTGCAGGAAATAGTGAACAAGCAATGGCCGGGTGCCCACGAATCGGACGCCACCACATCAGATGATTAACTTTAGGTACATCTTTTTGAGAATAATACGCAATCGCATCATGAAATTTATTGCTGCCAAACAAAATGTTTTTCGGGTACATACCACGTTGTTGTTGCTGCTGATATTTGTTTCGATATCATCGATAGCACAACTCAACACCGATCAGCAATACAGCCGTCCATTGAAAGAAGTGTTGCAAAACATTCAGAAAAAATATGGCGTTGTTATCAAGTTTGCAGACAGCATGGTGGCCAATAAAATGGTGACCTATGCCGATTGGAAATACCGGCCAGATGTAGAGGTAACATTGGATAATGTGCTGAAGCCGCTGGAGCTGAAAGTGAAGAAGGAAAAGGAGAAACAGTATAAGCTGAGTGCATATGAATATTACCGCTGGCCGGTAGCAGAAGGCTGGGCCGAAATGGACCGCATTGCTGCGCAATACAATACACCCGAGGCATGGGAAAAAAGAAAGGCAGAACTACGTCCTTGTATACGGGAAGCATTACAACTGACACATTTGCCTGCAAGGCCAAACAGTGCTCCTATTATTACCCCCAAAAGAATGTATGATGGGTATACGGTAGAAAATATTGCGCTGGAAATTTTGCCGGGTGTGTGGATCAACGGTTCGTTGTACAAACCAGCCAAATACAAAGGTAAAATTCCTGTTATTCTCAACCCCGACGGGCATTGGGAAAAACAACGCTACCGCCCCGATTGTCAGTATCGCTGTGCAGCATTGGCCAAAATGGGAGCGATGGCATTTAGCTACGATTTATTTGCATGGGGCGAGTCTTTATTGCAATTCAATATCGAAGATCATCGCCGCAGTTTGAGCATGACCATTCAGGCATTGGGCAGCATTCGGATTCTCGATTATTTGCTGGCGCAAAAAGATGCCGATACTGCCAGAGTTGGCATGACTGGCGGCTCTGGTGCTGGCAGCCATACTGTGCTCATGACGGCACTCGATGACCGCATTAAAGCATCTGCACCAGTGGTATCGTTGTCGTCGTATTTCTATGGCGGCTGCCCATGCGAAAGCGGCATGGATATACACGGTTGCGGTGGCCGCACCAACAATGTAGAACTGGCTGCTATGGCTGCACCAAGGCCACAGTTGATTGTAAGCGATGGTGGCGACTGGACAGATAAAATGCCGGAACATGACTTTCCTTATTTGCAAAAAATGTATGCCATGTGCAGCCAGCCTTCGGCGGTGAGCAATGTGCATTTGTCCAATGAAAAACATGATTTTGGTATCAACAAACGCAAGGCGGTATACGAATTCATGGCGAAGTATTTGCAATTGCAATTGCCCGCTATTCAAAACAAAACCGGTGAAATTGACGAGTCAACGATTACCATAGAGCCAGAGCAAAACATGTATGTGTTTGGCGATAAAGGAGAACGATTGCCTGCACATGCAGTACACGGTTTTGATAATTTGGAAAAGTTGTTTGCAGCAGAAGTAGAGAAAGCCAAAACTAGCCAACGCTATAAAATTGGCCTGATAGATTTGATGCTGCTGAAGCGCCAAAAACTCGGTGCCATTACCCTCACTGCCGACTTGAAAGCAGACGGTGTAGAAGTAGATATGGGTGGCTTGGGCAACCGGCCCACCTTCGACAATCAATTGTTGAACGACAGTGTGCGGCAGTTGTTTTTGCAAACAGCGAAAGAAAGAAAAGTAGAGCTGTTTTGTTTGGCCATGACAGGCTACTATGCGCAGTCGTTTTGCAGCCGGGCCGAGTACATTCGGAGCATTGAAGATTGTATCCGCACCATGCAACTCATGCAAGTGAAGCATGCGTTTTTACCACTGGGTGTGCAATGCGATATCAAAAAAAATCCCGGCATTCGTGATTCAGTTATTGCCCGATTGAAAGTAGTCGGCAAAATGGCGGAAGCCGCAGGCGTTATCATCGGCATCGAAACTTCCTTGAGTGCAAAAGAGGAAGTGCAATTGCTGAAAGAAATTGGCTCTCCGGCCATTAAAATATATTTCAATTTTTCTTCGCCACTCAAAGAAGGCCGCGACCTGATTGCTGAATTGAAAACATTGGGTAAGGATCGCATCAGCATGATACATGCTACAAACAAAGACAGTGTGTGGCTGGAAAACGATCCGCAAATAAACATGCAGCAGGTAAAGCAAACGCTGGATGCCATGGGCTGGAGCGGCTGGCTAGTGATTGAACGCAGTCGTGATGCTAAAAAGCCATCAGATACAAAGTATAATTACGGTGCCAACACTGCCTATCTCAAACGCATTTTTCAAGAAGAGTAAAATAGTGCAGGCAGCGGTTGCCAGAGGGCTGTATGACGCAACTGTAGCCCTTGGCAAAACAGTAAAATAGACCATCTTTTTGGCAAATAGTCACATTTTCCGGGCTTGCTGATACCGGTACTTTTAATGGCTGCAGCATGCCTGATAACAAGGCAAAGTGTAGCAGTACCCGGTATGAAACGATTGTTGATTAGCCTGCTGTTTTTTTGCTGTGCCTTGTCTTCGGCAATGGCAGTAAATATTTATGTAGCCCCCAATGGCGCAGACAGCAATGACGGCTCTATAGAAAAACCTTTTGCCACACTCAACATGGCTCTGCGCAAAGCAAGAGACTTGCGCCGGTTGAATGATGCATCGTACAAAGAAGACATTCATATCATTTTACGTGGCGGCAATTACCAGGTATTAGAAACCATTGTTATCAGACCGGAAGATAGCGGCACCCGTGAAAGCGCCACGTTTATTGAAGCAGCACAAAATGAACAACCTGTTTTGAGCGGCGGAGTACAAATCATTGATTGGAAGAAAGTTACTGCTCCTGTCAAAGGCTTGCAGACAAAGTATCAAAGTAAAATTTGGGTGGCCGAGGTGCCGCAGGTGAATGGCAACAGTTTTAATTTCCGTCAACTGTGGGTGAATGATGTAAAAGCAGTGCGGGCAAAATCTTCCAACGGTGATGAGATGCTCCGTATTCTTAACTGGAACAAAGCTGAAGCAGCTTGTGTGATTCCTACATTAGCTTTTCAAAACCTTGATAAAGCAAACGGACTTGAATTGTTCATTCATCAATGGTGGGAGATTGCTAACCTGCGCATCAAGAAACTGCAGGTGATGGGCGATAGTACGAAACTGTTTTTCCATCAACCCGAAAGTAAAATTCAAAACGAACATCCATGGCCTGCACCATGGCTGAGTAAAGAAACCGGTAACTCTGCTTTTTACTTAACGAATGCGATTCAGTTTTTAGACGAACCGGGTGAATGGTATTTAGATGTCAGCAATAAAAAAATCTATTACTGGCCACGCAGCAATGAAAATTTAGCAACAGCAAAAGTAGTTGCTCCATTTACCGAGACATTAATACGTGTGGAAGGAACGATTGATAACCCGGTGAAGAATCTGGTGATCGATGGTATTTCTTTTCAGCATACAGGGTGGTTACGACCTTCACTGCAAGGACATGTACCGCACCAGGTTGGTTTGTATATGACAGAAGCATACCGGTTAAAACCTGCAGGTACAAAAGAGAAATCGGGTTTGGATAACCAGGCATGGATTGGCCGACAAGCGGCTGCTGTGGAATTGAGTTATGCCATTCGTACACGAATTAAAAACTGTTCTTTCCTGCATTTAGCGGCAACGGGTATTGATTTAAAAAAAGGCGTGCAGGATAATATGACGAAGAATAATCTGTTCAGCGATATAGGTGGCACGGCTATCCTCGCCGGTAATTATGGCGATGAAGGAAGAGAAATTCATTTGCCATTCGATCCGAAAAATGAACGGGAGAAATGCGATATCATTTTCATTGAGAATAATTTCATCACCAATGCTACCAATGAAGATTGGGGCACGGTGGGTATTGGTTGCGGCTTTGTGAGCAGAACAAGCATTCGTCATAACGAAATTGAAAATGTATCGTACAGCGGTATCAGTTTGGGTTGGGGATGGTCACCTGCACAGAATATAATGAAGGACAACCGAATCGTTGCCAACAAAATCCATCATTACGGCAAATGGAATTATGATTGTGCCGGTATCTATACACTGAGTGCACAACAGAATTCCATCATTGAAGACAATTATATCGACAGTATTTATAAATCACCCATTGCTCATTTGCCATCGCACTGGTTTTATATTTATACGGATGAAGGCTCTTCGCATATCACTGTAAAAAATAACTGGACGCCCTCACAGAAATATTTACAGAATAACAACGGTCCCGGTAATGTGTGGAGCAATAATGGTCCGCAGGTGCATGACAGTGTCAAGCAAAATGCGGGGCTGGAAAAGCGCTTTCACTATTTAACCGCCAATAAAACGGCGAAGGTTGGTTTCATCAACGAAGAACACAACGAAGTGATTGAACTGGTGGTAAAAGAAGGGATGCAGTTGAACTTACCCAAGCTGAAAGAACTGCTGGCGAAGAATAATATGGACAGCAATGCCATTTATCATTGGCAGAATCATTATGTCATCTTCGATAAAGTGCAGGACATTGGCGTAATGCAGGGACGTATCGCCAACAATTTTCCTGAGGCAGAAGTAAGCGTGTATCACGACATGTTTTACGAATACAGCAAGAAAAAACATTGCACAGATAAAACAGTGGCGAAAGAATGGCAGCATATCATCCTTACAGCAAACCTGGTGGCAGATGAAAAATTGCAGAAAGAATATCTCAGTTACCATGCCACACAGTTTGAAAAATGGCCGGAAGTTTCAAAAGGTTTCTGCAATGCCGATTTTCAGCAGTTGTTGTTGTTCAGAAACGGACGACAGTTGATGTTGGTGATCAGCATTCCGAAAGGTGAAAGCCTGGATAAGTTGAATCCAAGAACAACAGCCAATAATCCACGGGTGAATGATTGGAATACGATCATGAAAAAATACCAGGAAGGAATTAAAGGAACAAAGCCGGGGGAGACGTGGGTGTTTTTAAGTCAAACCCCCAACCCCTAAAGGGGAGCAAGGCAAAACCCTTGTGACGATTAACAATAATTATTTTGAAATAGATGAAATACGAAAAAAATAGTGATGCTGATAGCACCCCTTTAGGGGCGGGGGGGCTTACAATTGGAATTTTAGGCGTTGGTGAAGGCCGCAGTACCATGAGTGCAGCATTGCAAAGCAAAAAACTACATCTCAAAATTATTTGCGACCGTAACGAAAAATTATGCAAACAACGTTGCAAAGAATTTGATTTTAATAGTTATACAACCAACTACGAAGATTTGCTTAACGATGCAGAGATAGATATCATCGCCATTTACACTCCCGATCATCTGCATGCCGATCATATTAAACAGGCATTGCTGCATGGTAAACATGTGGTGTGTACCAAACCATTCATTGATGATCTGAGTCGTGCAAAAGAATTACTGGAACTGCAAGAGCAAACAGGTAAGAAAGTATTTGTCGGACAAAGCTCCCGTTTCTTCGAACCATACAAACGTCAACGGAAAGATTTTGAAGCAGGAGAGATCGGCGAACTCATCACAATCGAAAGTCATTACAATGCCGATCATCGTTGGTTTCTCGAAAAGAAATGGGCATTGGAAGATTCATTCAAATGGTTGTATGGAGGTTTAAGTCACCCTGTTGATTTTATCCGTTGGTACTTACCCAACATCGAAGAAGTGATGGGTTATGGTATGATCAGTGCGAATGGAAAAGCAGCAGGGTTAAAAAATGAAGATACCATGCATTTCATCTTTAAAGCAACCGATGGTCGAATTGCGAGAGTAAGCGGCACTTATACCAGTCCAACACAACCAACAAAGCGTGACAGTGGCATGAGTTGCGTATTACGTAGTACGCAAGGCGCATCGCAAGCCGATTATCATGAGCTGCGTTATTCCATCACTGATAAAACTGGTGAAGAAAAGATCATTCATTGGGGAGACAGCACATTGAAATATTATTTCCGTTTCGAAGGACAGAGTCATCATGCAGGAGAGTACCAGAATTACCTGGAATACTTCGCTGATTCTATTGAACAAGGTTTTACCGCTTATCCAAACATGCAGGAAGGAATTGGAACCGTGGCATTGTTGCAGGCAATGGATAAGAGTTTGAAAACAGGAGCGCCGGTGAAGATCGCTGATATATTGAAACAATACAATCTTGAACCATTAAGCCACTAAGGCACGAAGTAACGCAAAGCTTCGTGTTGCTTTGTGTTCCCTGTGTCTTTGTGGTTCAAACAAGTCATGAACGAAATTTACAATAAACTCACAACGCTTGACTTTGCCATTGTAGCCATTTACCTGGTTGCATTGCTGGCCATTGGTTATGTCGCCAGTTTCCGCAACAAGAAAAAAGATGAAACACTTTTTTTGGCGAGCAATTCACTCAACTGGTACAACATTGGTTTCAACATGTGGGGAACAAATGTGGGCCCCTCATCATTACTTGCATTTGCAAGCATTGGTTTTTCCGCAGGTATTGTGGGTGGAAATTTTGAATGGTATGCGTTTGTGTTTTTAACGCTGCTGGCAATGGTGTTTGCACCTCGTTACATCGCCAGCAAAGTAAGTACCATGCCCGAGTTCATGGGCAAGCGCTATGGTAAAAGCACACAGGATATTTTAGCAGGTTATGCGTTGGTGAAAATTTTGATCAGTTGGTTAAGCCTTGGTTTATTCAGCGGAGGAATTTTAGTGCGACAGATATTAGGGATACCCATGTGGCAATCAACCATTGTACTCGTTGCATTCTCGGGTTTGTTTACGTACATGGGTGGGTTGAAAGCCATTGCAATAGTGAATGTATTCCAAATGATCTTACTAATCATTGTATCATTGGCATTAACGTTTATCGGTTTGCAAAAGCTTGGCGGCATAACAGCATTGATCGATAAGACACCGAGTCACTTCTGGAATTTAATTCATCCGGCATCCGATCCCGGTTATCCATGGCATGCATTGTTATTGGGTTATCCTGTATCGGCCGTTGCATTTTTCTGTACCGATCAGAGTATGGTGCAAAGTGTGTTGGGTGCAAAAAATTTAAAACAGGGACAGCTCGGTGTAAACTTCATCGGCTGGTTAAAAGTACTGGCATTGCCCATGTTCATCTTGCCGGGCATTTTATGTTTTGCATTGTTCCCCGATTTAACTGATGATAAGTTGGCTTACATGACAATGGTAACAAATCTCTTTCCTTCAGGATTGAATGGGTTGGTGATTTGTGTGTTGATCGCTGTGTTGGTGGCAACCATTGGTTCCTCCTTGAATGCATTAAGCACAGTGTTTACAAAAGATATTTATGTCAATAACATGAATCCGCAGGCCACTGTGCAGCAACAAATAAAAGTAGGACGTTATACTGTTGTTGCGGGTTGTGTGCTGGCTGTGTTAATGGCGATAGCATTTGATAATATACAAGGCAAAACCTTGTTCGATATTTTTCAATCCATACTTGGCTACTTGGCTCCGCCATTGGCAGTTACATTCTTGTTGAGTGTGTTCTGGAAACGCACCACCAAGCTTGCTGTGAATGTAATTTTATCGGCAGGTTCTGCATTCAGTTTGTTGGTAGGAATGCTCAACTTGTGGATTCTGCCTCCCGATGCAGCAACAGGTGCCAACACCTGGTGGCCGCATTATTTCCTCATCTCGTTTTACATCTTCGCTATCTTATTTGTTGCAGCCATACTTATATCCTTGCTCGATAAAAACAAAGTAACGGCCACAATCGAAACAGCGCCATTGCCAAAAACAGATAAGCAGGTAAAAATGCTATTTGCATTATTAGGTCTTGTGATACTAACCCTCTACATCATCTTCAACGGACACTAAATATGGAACATAAAAAAGGAAGTTTAAAAAGTACGATTGCTGTATCGCTAACTAATTACCTGGATGCAGGAGCAATTGTTGCAGGTGCAAGCGGGTTGACGCTTTGGCAAAATTACCTTGGACTTAATGAAGGGCATCTCGGTTGGCTGAATGCACTTAGTGCCAACGCTTTTGGTGCGGCTATTGGCGCTATTTTCGGTGGCTTCCTGGCAGATAAATACGGACGCAAAACCATTTATACATACAACATGTTGGTGTATATGCTGGGGATTGCCATTATTATGTTCACTGTTAATTTTCCCATGCTGTTGGCCGGTTTTCTTATCACAGGTATTTCAGTGGGCGTGGGTGTTCCAGCATCATGGACATATATCTCCGAAAATTCAGAAGTGGGTAATCGTGGAAAGAATATGGGTATTTCACAGTTTGCATGGGGTGTCGGTCCCATGATTATTTTATTGCTGGGCATGCTCCTTGCTCCCGGCAACGCTGATGCTTCGGCCGGTGTTTTATTTGATTACGTGCAAAAAATTGCAACACTTTTTATTGGTAACGATGCAAGTGTTGAAGCCATCAATGTATTCAGCAGCCGTATCATTTTTGGATCTTTGTTAGTGGTTGCTTTTATCGCATGGACATTGCAACGAAAACTCAATGAATCGAAAGATTGGGAAGAAGCAAAAAAAATGCAAACCAACGAAAAGCAACCCGGCGTTTTCGCATCGTTTGGTACACTGTTTACCAACAAAGTGAATATCCGCACCATGCTTTTCCTTGCTGGTATTTATATCAGCTGGAATATGGTGGCTTCGGTGATGGGCTTCTTTCAGCAACATATTTATGAAACCGCAGGCGGTCTTTCAAACGGTGAGGCCAACATGATTACGGCAGTACAATGGATTGTCATTATAGCCATTACCTATTTTGGTTTTGCCATGTTGGTTGATAAAGTGAATCACCGCTGGTTGTATGTTTTCGGTACATCAATTGGAATAGTGGCCTGGTGCATTCTTATTTTCATCGGCATAAAAAATCATGTTGCGCTATGGACGTTCACCATGCTCTGGGGTATACATGCAGGCATAAGCGTACAGGCATTTTATGCACTTTGGGCTTCTGAACTTTTTCCTGCAAAATATCGGGCCGCTGCGCAGGGCATTATGTTTTTTGCAGTGAGAAGTATTGCAGCAGTATGGGGTTTTGGTTTTGTAAATATTTATGGTGAGAATGGCGAAGGATTTTCTACCGCAGCCTACATTATGATTGGGCTGCTCATTTTTGCATTGATTGTAGGAGCCATCTGGACACCCAAAACCCAAGGCAAATCATTACAACAAATTTCCAAAGAAAGATATGGAGAGGATATTTAGATGATGAAGTCAGTATCTAAATATCCGAAGCAATTAACGTGAAGCAAATGAATAACTCAGATTTATCAAATACAATTTCAACACCAACCTGGATATGGTATCCCGGCGATTTCGAAATTGTACTGGCCAATAAAATGCAAAACCGTCGCACCGAACGTGGTACATTTTTTCCTGTATTCTGGAAAATAGATAGCCATTATGTGCTCATGGATTTTCATAAAGTGTTTGATGTACCAGACGAAGAGACCGTTGACATTTATGTAGAAGGTGAATACAATGTAAAGCTTGATGGGAAAGCATTTGAAGGTAGTCCGAAACAAATTGTTGTACCGGCTGGTAAACACAAGATCAACATTAAAGTATTTAACCAGGCCAACGTGTCTGCTATCTATGTAAAAGGAAAAACAATTGTATCGGATGCTTCATGGTTGGTGACATTCGAAGACAAAGAATGGATCGATGAAACAGGAAAAGCATCCGACATCTCCGCTACCAAATGGGTAAATGCAGGAAGTTCGAATTTTAATTCACCTGAGCAATTGCCTTCGCAGTATATGCTGCCGACAAGAGAACAATCACCAGTATCAACAACAAAAGGAAATAATTCCATGCTTGTTGATTTTGGTAAGGAAACTTTTGGTTTCGTCAAACTGCACGAATTAAAAGGCAAAGGCAAGCTTTCTGTTTATTATGGCGAATCAGAAGAAGAAGCTTTATCAACTGAACATTGCGAAACGCTGGATAGGGTAGATGTAAATAACACGGAGAAGAAAGATGAGATTATGAAACTTTCGAAAGCTTATCGTTTTGTAAATGTGCAATACGATGAAGGCGTAATACTCGATTCCGTTTCGATGCTGTACGAATATGCTGATGTAAAAGAACGTGGCAGTTTTACCTGTAACGATGAAGAGATCAATCGCATTTACGATGTTTCGAAATACACGTTTGAATTAAATACAAGAGAATTTTTCATTGATGGTATCAAACGGGACCGCTGGATCTGGAGTGGTGATGCTTACCAAAGCTATCTCATGAATTATTATCTCTACTTCGATAATGAAACAGTCAAACGTACAACCTATGCATTGCGTGGTAAAGATCCGGTAACGGGGCACATCAACACCATTATGGATTATACCTTTTACTGGTTCCTCGGCATTTATGATTACTATCTCTACACCGGTGATAAAAAATTTATTGCACAGAACTATGATTGCATGAAAACGCTGATGGATTATGTGCTGGCCCGGCGTAATAAAGATGGATTGATGGAATGGATGACCGGTGATTGGATATTTATTGATTGGGCTGAAGGACTTAGCAAAAAAGGCGAAGTAAGTTTTGAACAGTTGTTGCTGGCACGCAGTCTCGAAACAATGGCGCTGTGTGCAAACATTGCTGATGATAAAGATGCCGAAGCGCAATACAACTCATTAGCAGCTGATATGCGATACAAATTATTCAGCATTTACTGGAACGATACAAAGCAGGCACTGGTGCACAGTCGTGTGGATGGCCAGCAAACAGAAAATGTAACACGCTATGCAAACATGTTCTCCATCTTCTTCGATTATTTTAACGAGGAACAAAAACAACAGGTGAAAGCATCTGTGTTACTGAACGACGATATTCAGAAGATCACTACACCTTACATGCGTTTCTACGAACTGGAAGCATTGTGTGCATTGGGCGAACAGAATTATGTATTGGAGGAAATGAAAGATTACTGGGGAGGCATGTTGAAGCTTGGCGCAACAAGTTTCTGGGAAGAATACAACCCTGCCAAACAAGGAGCAGAACATTACGCCATGTATGGCCGGAAGTTCGGTAAGAGTTTATGCCATGCATGGGGCGCAAGCCCGTTGTACCTGTTGGGCAAATATTATCTCGGTGTAAAACCAACTGCACCGGGGTATGAAAAATATGTAGTAGAACCAAACCTTGGTGGCCTCGAATGGATGCAGGGTAAAGTACCAACACCACAGGGTGAAATAGAATTGAAAGTGACCAACACAACTGTAGAGGTAAAGGCTCCTGCAGGAATGGGATTGCTGAGATTGAAAAGCAGCATACTTCCGGAAGGACGGGACATTGTGCCATTGTCAAAAGGCAATGGCCTTTATGAAATGGCCATTCAACCCGGTGTAGCATACATCATTCAATACAAAGCTGATTAATCATGAAACCCGTACACAAATTGTTCTTCGCTGTGTTATTGTTGCCGCTGTCGCTACTGGCACAAAACGGATTGGTGAGTACTGGCAATAGTCCAAAGGCGGCACTTAACAGTGTAGGCATAAGCGATGTGCAATGGACCAAAGGTTTTTGGGCAGAACGCTTTGCTGTTTGCCGCGATGCTATGTTGCCACAACTCTGGCAAACATACACGAGCAAAAATATGTGCTATTCGTTTCAGAATTTTCGAGTAGCAGCGGGTTTAGATACCGGCCGCTTTCGTGGCCCATCTTTTCATGATGGCGATTTTTATAAAACACTGGAAGCAGTGGCTGCCATGTATGCCAGCACAAAAGATGCAAAGCTCGAAGCATGGATGGATGAAGCCATTGCCGTTATTGGCAAAGCACAAAAAGCCGATGGCTACATCTATACCAAAAACATTATTGAACAGCGCAAAACGGGCAGCGAAAAAATGTTTGATGACCAGTTGAGTTTCGAAGCGTACAACTTTGGTCATTTAATGACGGCGGCCTGTGTGCATTATCGAGCAACAGGTAAAACAACCTTGCTCAACATCGCCAGCAAAGCAGCAGATTTTTTAATTGGCTTTTACAAAACTGCTACACCAGAGCAGGCACGCAATGCTATTTGCCCTTCGCATTACATGGGGTTGACAGAATTGTATCGTACCACACAGCAAAAAAAATACCTCGATTTGGTGGTGCACCTTATCAACATTCGGGGTACTGTAGAAGGCACGGATGATAACAGCGACCGGGCACCATTCCGCGATATGCAAAAGATTGCCGGCCATGCAGTACGTGCCAATTATTTGCTGGCAGGTGTAGCCGATGTGTATGCCGAAACAGGCGATGCCAGTTTGCTCACCACACTTCACCGGTTGTGGAATAATGTTATCCTCAGCAAAATGTATGTAACAGGTGGCTGTGGTGCTTTGTATGATGGCGTAAGTGTGGATGGTACTTCGTACAAACCTGATACGGTTCAGAAAGTGCATCAATCTTATGGCCGTGATTTTCAACTGCCCAACCTCACCGCACACAATGAAACCTGTGCCAACATTGGCAATGTATTGTGGAACTGGCGCATGTTTTTGCTCACGGGAGAATCGAAGTATACAGACATTGTTGAACTGGCTTTGTACAACAGTGTGTTGAGTGGCGTAAGCCTGGATGGCGGCAACTATTTTTATACCAATCCGTTGGCAGCATCCGATCGCTTTCCGTATCACATGCGTTGGGAAGGTGGCCGCATTCCATACATCAGCAAATCCAACTGCTGTCCGCCAAATGTGGTACGTACCATTGCCGAGATAAACAGTTATATGTACAGCATTGGAAAAAAGGGTTTGTACATCAACATGTATGGAGGCAGTCAGTTGTCTACCACTTTACAAGATGGGCAACAAATGATTTTGGAGCAACAAACCAACTATCCATGGCAGGGAAATATTGCTATCCAAATCAAACAGTCATTATCAAAATCTGCAGTCATTTTCTTTCGCATACCCGGTTGGTGCAACAAATACACGTTGCTTGTAAATGGGAAAGTGCCACACAATGTAGTAGACCGTTCGAATGGTTACATTGGTGTAAAGTCCAGCTGGCAAAAAGGAGACAAGATTGAATTGCGGTTGGATATGCCGGTGACATTGCTGGAAAGCAATCCACTGGTGGAGGAAACCCGTGGTCAGGTTACAGTAAAACGTGGCCCCATCGTATACTGTCTGGAGTCTGCCGATTTGCCACAGCACAACATTTTTGATGTGGCCATTCCGGCCAGTGCTGTATGGCAAACAAAGCCATTGGCCATTGCGGGCAGCACGGTTACAGCCCTTACCACTACGGCCAAAGTGAAAGCGCCACAAACCTGGAGCAATGCACTGTATCAGCCATTGAATAATCAGCTGAAAGCTGCAGCCGTTACACTCATTCCATATTATGCCTGGGCCAACCGTGGCAAAACTGATATGACTGTATGGATGCCTGTTGTTCGTTAACCGCGAAAGATTAATTAAGTAAAATGACCATCAAACAATTCGAAATCTTTACGGCAACTGCGCCATTACAAAAGCCCATTGCCGATGCTACGCATACGCTTTCCGAAATCTCATTTGTGGTGCTGCGATTGCATACCCAAAGCGGTCACACGGGCGAAGCCTACCTGTTGAGTTTTCAATACAGTTCGCAAGCCATTATTGGTGCGCTGAAAGATCAGGGACCATTGTTAATCGGTGAAGAGGTTTGCGCTACCGTAAAGGTATTTATGAAGTTGAATCATGCCAACGAATACTTTGGGCACGAAGGCATCAACCGTTGGGCACAGGCGGCTTACAACATGGCCATGTGGGATGCGTGGTGCAAAATACTCAAGCAACCCATTTGGAAAGTGTTGGGCCATTCGGCACAAAAAATACCAGCGTACGGTAGCGGTGGTTGGATAAGTTACACCGAAGCCGAATTGTTGGATGAAGTGAAAGGCTATGCTGCCCGTGGTTTTGGTGCTGTAAAAATTAAAGTAGGCAAACCCGATTGGCGGGAAGACCTTGAAAGATTGCAGTTGGTTCGTGAAGCGGTGGGGCCACACATCAATATCATGATGGATGCCAACCAGGGCATGAATGTACCCAATGCATTGGCGCTGGCCCGTGCTGCCCGCAACATCGGTATTCAATGGTTTGAAGAACCCATTGACCATACCGACTATGAAGGCTATAGCATACTGCGTCATCAGGCGGGCATTTCTCTTGCCATGGGCGAAAGAGAATACAGCACCGTGCCGCTGCGGGAATTACTAAAACGCAATGCCCTCGACATTTGGCAGCCCGATATATTGCGGCTTGGCGGCGTAGAAGCCTGGCGCAACAGTGCGGCTTTAGCAGCTGCGTATAACGTGCCTGTATTGCCGCACTACTACAAAGATTATGATGTGCCCTTGCTCAGCACCATTGCCAATGGCGCCGGTGTGGAGTCATTCGATTGGATAGATCCGTTGATAGATCATCCCATTCAGTTTCACAACGGATTTGCATTGCCGCACAACCGCCCGGGTTGGGGCTTCACTTTTAAGGATGAGCATTTGACTGCTATAGCGTAATACAATGTGGATGTCAGCAGCCGTGCAGTTGGCATCTGCGTTGCGTCGCACACTTCAAGTTTCTGTTCAATACTGAGCAATACAAACCAACATGTACAAACAATTCTGTTCAATATTTGCGGTTCTTTTTTCACTCGTATGCACCGTGCATGTACAAGCACAGCTGGTTGATAAAACGCCTGCTGCGGTGCCGGTTGCTCCTTCCATTTACAACCGCCAACCGTACGAAGATCCTTTGGTGAGCGGCATCAACAGAGAGGCTTCGAGGGCTACGGCATATTCATTTGCCAACACAGCCGATGCCTTGCAGGGGCAGCGGGAAAAGAGCGGCCGCTACCTGTCGCTGAATGGAGAATGGGATTTTGCATTTGCCTTGAAGCCCGGCGATGAGCCAGCTGACTTTTACAAACAAAAAGTGCAGGGCTGGAACAAGATACCGGTGCCGGCCAATTGGGAAATGCATGGCTACGACAAACCCATTTACAAAAGTGCTGTGTATCCATTTCGGCCGGTCAATCCTCCGTATGTGCCAAAAGATTACAATGGGGTAGGTTGTTACCAGCGCAGCTTTGTGCTGCCCGAAAATTGGAAGGACATGAACATTACCTTGCATTTCGGCGGCGTCAGTTCTGCTTACAAACTGTGGATCAACGGAAAGTTTTGTGGCTATGCAGAAGATAGTTTTTTGCCGAGTGAGTTCAACATTACGCCGTATTTGCAGGCTGGAGAAAACATCATTTCCGTTTGGGTAATTCGCTGGAGCGATGGAAGTTTTCTGGAAGATCAGGATCAATGGCGATTGAGTGGCATTCACCGCGAAGTGTATTTGCATGCAGAACCACGGTTGCGCATTGCTGATTTCTTTTACCAAACCACACTCGACTCCAATTATCAGGATGCTATTCTGAGCATCAGGCCACGCATGGAAAACCTGACAGGTGCCAACATGCCCGGCTATGTGCTAAAAGCACAATTGTACACGGCCGATAATCAACCGGTATTGTCTGCTCCATTGCAGAAATCTGTGGACGATATCATCAATGAAATTCATCCACGGTTAGACCGGGTGAAATTTGGTTTGCTGGAAACAACCATTGCTGCACCAAAAAAGTGGAGCCCCGAATCGCCCTATTTATACAAACTATTGTTGAGCCTCGAAGACAGTACGGGCAATGTGTTGGAGGTAAAAACCTGTAAACTTGGGTTTCGGTCTGTTGAGTTTCGGCAACACGACAGCAAGTTGTTGATCAATGGCAAACTCACGTATCTCTATGGTGTCAACCGGCCCGATCATCATCCCGTAAAAGGGAAAGCGTTGTCGAGAGCAGATATTTTGCAAGACATCCGTACCATGAAGCAATTCAATTTTAATTGTGTGCGGTTGAGCCATTATCCATCCGATCCTTATCTGCTTGATTTGTGTGATGAAATGGGTATCATGGTGATTGATGAAGCCAACCATGAAACACATGGTTTGGGTGGCAAGCTGGACCATGACCCCGCATGGACGGCCGCTTACATAGAGCGGGTGAGCCGCATGGCTTTGCGGGATAAAAATCATCCTTCCATTATCATGTGGAGCCTTGGTAATGAAGCTGGCAGCGGACCTAATCATGCTGCTATGGCAGGTTGGATAAAAGACTTTGATATGTCACGGCCTTTGCACTATGAACCGGCCATGGGTTCACCCAAAGCTGTAGGTTATATCGATCCAAGTGATGTCCGCTATCTCAAATCAAACGATCATTCGCACCGCATACAAAACCCACTCGACCAATATTATGTGGATGTGGTGAGCCGTATGTATCCGTCTGATTATACAGCGCCATTGTTGGTCAATCAAAACAACGGCGATCATCGGCCCATCTTCTTTTGTGAGTATGCACATGCCATGGGCAACAGTGCAGGTAACCTCAAAGACTTTTGGGATCAGTGGCGAAGCTTGCCGAGAGTGATTGGTGGTTGCATTTGGGAGTTTAAAGACCAAGGCTTAGAGAAAACTGATTCAGCAGGAGTAAAATACTATGCTTACGGTGGTGATTACGGCGAAAAGTATTTCGACAATTTTACCATTAAAGGCATTGTAGATGCAGATGGTACTCCTAAGCAGGCTATGTACGAATGCAAACGCATTTTTCAACCCATTGATGTGGAATGGGCGGATGCCAAACAACAGCAGCTTCGCATCATCAATAACAGTCAGGTGCTGAATGCAAATACTTACACAGCTACACTGCAAGTGTTGCAAAATGGCTTACCTGTTTTATCAAAGCAAATTGGCGGTATAGATATTGCACCGGGTACTACGGCCAATTTTCCCATTGCGCAATGGTTACCAAAGTTGGATCTACATGCAGCGTATCATGTCAATATCGCTTTTGTATTGCAGCAGCAAACAACTTGGGCGAATGCTGGCCATGAAGTGGCGTCATCTCAATTGTTGCTGCAGTCTGGGTCATCAGGAAAACCATACGTGGCCAATAGTAAAACTGGCATACAGGTAAAGCAAAATGCATCTGGTATCACGGTGAAAGCCGGTGGCACGGAGTTGTATTTTGATGCACATCAGGGTACATTGTCATCGCTGGTACATGGCGGGCAGTCGTACATCAAGCAGCCGCTGTTGCCCAATTTCAAACGACCGCTTACTGATAACGACCGTCGTGGTTGGAAGCCTCACCGCAAGTTAAAACCCTGGTATGAGTATACACTACAATCTACCGGCATGAAGTTGGAGCAAGATGCGGATAACACAGTTACAGTTCGTTGTGGTTTCTCATTGATAAACGATAGTGCACAGGTGCAACTTCGTTATGTAGTTTTTGCAGATGGAGTAGTGCAGGTGCATTACAGTTTGCAGGTAAAGCATGGTTTGCCCAACATGCCCAAAGTAGGGTTGCATATGGGCATCGATTCTTCGTTGCAACAATTGCAATATTGGGGTCGTGGCCCAATGGAAAATTACATCGACAGAAGATATGGAACGATTGTGGCAGTGTATCAGCAATCGTTGTCTGCTTTTTTGCAGCCCTACGTGGTGCCGCAAGAAAACAGCAACCGTACAGATGTTCGCTGGTTTTTTGCACAGCAGCGAAATGCGCAGAATGGATTGCTGATTGTGGCGGATAGTTTGCTGAGCATGAGTGTATGGCCTTATAGCGTTGCCAACTTAACCACAGCCAAACATACCCATGAGTTAAAGCCTGCAGGTTATATTACGATGAATGTAGATTTGATGCAAATGGGCGTGGGCGGCAACGATAGCTGGAGCGATGTGGCTGCACCGTTGGAGCAATATCAAATAAAGCCGAACGATTATCAATACAGTTTTTACATAGTTCCGTTCAACGCAAAAAAGAAATCAGCTGGTGAGAGAGCAAGAGAAATTCAATAAAAGGATGAACCACGAAGGCACAAAGGAGGGAAGTTGCACAAAGCTGCTATTCGTGTTGCTTAGTGTGTTTAGTGCCTTTGTAGTTCATGCGCAAGTACCGCAGGATGTGATGCAGAAAGTATATGAGGAAGTAAAGACGCCGTTCAAATATGGTCTTGTTGTAACTCCTGAAAATGAGACGAAGAAAATCGATTGCCCATCCGTTTTCCGAAAGGGCAATGCCTGGTACATGACTTACATTCAATTTGATGGTCGTGGTTATGAAACTTGGCTGGCTAAAAGCAAAGACTTATTACAGTGGACAACACTCGGCAAGCTCATGAGCTTTTCTGATACCACTGACCCGAAAACTATCGGGTGGGACAGTAACCAGAAAGCAGGATACATTGCATTGCAAAACACCCAATGGGGCGGCAATTACAAACTGGAAAAATACCAACGCAAATACTGGATGAGTTACATCGGCGGTAAAGACCTTGGTTACGAAGCCGGCCCGTTGGCCATTGGTATTGCAAATACTTCCGCAAACCCAACCAAGCCACATGAATGGAATAGGTTGACGCAGCCCGTTTTGAGTAATACAGATGCGGGTGTACGTTGGTGGGAAAACAGGAAGCTGTACAAAAGCACCATCATCAGAGATAAGCATACAACACTCGGCAGTGAGTTTGTGATGTATTACAATGCCAACGGCGACAGCAGTGGTAACAAACCCAAGTGGCGCTGGTTTGAACGCATTGGTATGGCCGTGAGTGATGATATGGTGAATTGGAAACGCTACCTTCCCCATCCTGTAATGGAACATGGTGTGGGCATTACCGGCGATGCGGTGATTCAAAAAATAAATGACCTGTGGGTGATGTTTTATTTCGGGGCTTTTTGGGAAGCCAGAAAAAATGAAACCTTCAACCGTTTTGCCTGCAGTTACGATTTAGTGAATTGGACAGATTGGACAGGGGATGATCTCATTGCATCTTCCGAACCCTATGATGCGAAGTATGCACACAAAAGTTTTGTTGTAAAATGGAAGGGAGTGGCGTATCACTTTTATTGCGCCGTCGATAAAAATGACAACAGGGGTATAGCTGTGGCTACGTCGGTAGATAAAGGTGCATCAACGCTTACATTTAAATAAGCAAATTTGCGGATGATGAAAGCAGTGCTGATAAGGCTGGAGAAATTGTGGATGTGTATGGCTTGGCTACTATTGTGGAGTCTGCAATTAGCGGCACAGCCAAAAACGAAAATCAACGATGTTATTCAGCATTCATTCCAACATCCCGGCCAGCAAGCAAAGCCATGGGTGTTCTGGTATTGGATGCATGCTGCTGTGTCCAAAGAGGGCATTACGGCTGATTTGGAAGCCATGAAATCAGTAGGGATTGCCGGTGCTTACCTTATGCCCATCAAAGACACAAGTGCCAACATTCCGTTTAGCCCCACTGCCCGGCAACTGAGTGCTGAATGGTGGCAACTGGTACAGTTTGCCATGCAAGAAGCGAAGCGCCTCAACCTTCAACTGGGCGTTCATGTGAGTGATGGTTTTGCATTGGCTGGCGGCCCGTGGATTACACCCGAACTGAGCATGCAAAAACTGGTGTGGAGTAATACGGTGGTTCAGCAAGGCGCTACGAACATTCAACTGCAGCAGCCTGCTTCGTACAAAGGTTTTTACAAAGAGGTAGCCATACTTGCTTACCCGCTGAAAGCTGTGCCCGATGAGATGTTGCTACACCCCATTGTTTCTACCAGCAATGCTGCTGATGCATCATTTTTGAGTGAGCCCAACAATCAGCAAACCTTTCGCAGCGATACTGTGTGTTGGATTCAATACAGCTACGACACTTCCGTAACCATCCGTTCTTTGGAAATAAAAACGGGTGGCAATACCTATCAGGCGTTGCGGTTGAAAATGCAAAGCAGCAACGATGGCATTACTTTTACAGATATTGCTCAGTTGCAAGCACCACGGCATGGCTGGCAAGATGCAGATGAAAATTTTACCTATGCCATACCGGCTACTACTGCCACGCATTTCAGATTTGTGTACAATAAAGATGGCTCATTGCCCGGTGCAGAAGATTTGGATGCGGCAAAGTGGAAACCTTCTTTGAAAGTAAAAGGCATTTACCTGAGCAATCAGCCAAAAATTCATCAGTACGAATCGAAGAATGGTTCGGTGTGGCGCATGGCTGATGCTACTTACGATGGTGCTGTTACAGTATCAGATGCGGTGCCCAAAGAACGCATCATCAACCTCACCGGAAAACTGGATAAGCAGGGTCGTTTGCAATGGAAAGTGCCTGCGGGCAATTGGATGATTGTTCGCATTGGTCATACTTCGCAAGGGCACACCAACTACACGGGTGGTGCAGGTTTGGGGTTGGAGTGCGACAAGTTTAATCCTGCAGCTGTGCAGTTGCAACTCAACAGCTGGTTCGGTCAGTTTTACAGCAAAACAAATGCGGTGCTGGCAAAGCAGGTGTTGAAAGTGTTGCACGTAGATAGTTGGGAGGCTGGTAGTCAAAACTGGTCGGCCAATTTTGCTGCTGCGTTTCAACAACGTCGTGGGTATGATATCACACCCTGGCTGCTGTGCATGACAGGTGTGCCAGTGAATAGTGCAGAAAAATCGGAGAAAGTATTGCATGATGTAAGACAAACCATTGCCGATTTGGTAAACGATGTTTTTTACACGCAGGTAAAAGCTGCTGCAAAAGCAAAAGGATGTTTGCTGAGTGCAGAAGCCATTGCGCCAACTATGATGAGTGACGGACTAACGCATTTTAAGTACGCCGATTTGCCCATGGGTGAATTTTGGCACAACAGTCCTACGCATGATAAACCCAACGACATGCGTGATGCTATTAGTGCAGCACACATGTATGGAAAAAACATAGTGCAGGCCGAATCTTTTACAACGGTTCGCATGGATTGGACAGAACATCCCGGTAAGCTGAAAGCCCTTGGCGACAGGCAGTTTGCATTGGGTATTAATAAACTGGTGTTTCATGTGTTTGCACACAATCCTTGGGTGAACAAACAGCCGGGCATGACCCTCGATGGGGTGGGTTTGTATTTTCAACGAGATCAAACCTGGTTTCAACAAAGCAAGGCATGGATGGAATACCTGAGCCGTTGTCAGGCGTTGTTGCAGCTGGGCAAACCGGTAACAGACATCGCCGTTTTTACCAGTGATGCATTGCCACGCAGGGCCTTACTGCCAGACAGGTTGGTGAATGTGCTGCCGGGTTTGATGACGGCTGAAAAGTTGCAGGCCGAGCAACAGCGGTTGGCGAATATCGGTCAGCCATTGCGCAGCATACCCGATGGTGTCAGTCATTCTGCGAACATGGCCGACCCCGAAAATTGGATAGATCCGCTGAATGGGTATGCATACGATTCTTTTAACCCCGATGTATTGATGCAAATGACTGTAGTGGGTAACAAGGTGGTGACACCCGGCGGCAACAGCTATTCGGTTTTGGTGTTTCCGGCACAGCATGCACTCAATCCCAATCATTTGTGGATGACTGTGCCTGTGGCAAAAAAAATACTGAGTTTGCTACAGCAAGGTGCCCGCATTGTATTGGAGCAATCGCCTGTTATTGGCCGGGGTATGAAAGATGAGAATGCTGAACTGAGAAAAGTATTTTCAGTAATAGAAGCTGGCGGGTATAAAGGACAATTGCACATCGGTGCATGGACAAAGAATGAGCCATTGATGCAAGTGCAGAAAGATGTGGACGTTACAAAAGGGAAAGGCCAACTGGCTTGGACACATCGTCGTCTTCCTGATGCAGACATTTACTTTGTGAGCAATCAATCATACCGTTCTATTCGATCTTCCTTCACATTACGGTCGGGTTATCCTGCTGTTGAAGCACTTGATCCGGTTACCGGAAAATATTTTAATGACTATCGCTACACCGTCAGTAAGGAGGGGATTGTAGTCGATGTGATGTTGGATGCAGCACAAGCAGTATTCTTTATTTGTAAAAAAGAAGCAGCACCCGAGAGTGATGTTTTAGCCACCATCAAAGCACCAGAAACTTTCGATATCAGCCGGGATTGGACGCTGCAATTTGATACTGCCAAAGCGGGGCCGGCTGCACCGTTGCCCATGGCTGCGTTACAAAGCTGGACAACCGTTGCAAACGATGCAGTACGCTATTATTCCGGTACAGTGAAGTATAGCAAAACGGTAAACCTGCAACCGCAAGCTTCTTTTCAACAGGCATGGCTGGAGTTGGAATCGGTGTACAACATTGCCACGGTAAAAGTGAATGGCATTGACTGCGGTACCATCTGGACGCCACCGTATCAACTTGACATTAGCGGTGTGCTGAAGGAAGGTACAAACCTGATTGAAATCGAGGTTACCAACACTTGGCACAACCGCCTGATTGCAGATGCGCAACTGCCGCCCCATCAACGTCTTACCTTTACCACCGCACCGTTTCGATTGCAAGGCAAACCATTGCAAACGGCTGGCTTAACAGGAGCGGTGAAATTAGTTGTTCAATGAGAGGTGTACTAAGCTTGTTATTGTGTTGCTGGATGCTGTGGTCGCAAGCACAGCCATCCATGCATGCATACAATGTTATCTGGCATTCGCCCAGTGATAACGCTGGTGCATCTATGCCTTGTGGTGCCGGCGACATTGGCATGAATGTGTGGGTGGAAAATGGCGATGTATTGATCTATGTAGCACGTAGCGGCAATTTTGATGAGCACAATACACTCATGAAATCTGGCCGTTTGCGCATTCAATTATCTCCAAATCCTTTTACAGGAAAATCGTTTACTCAACAGTTGCATTTGCAGGAAGGCTACGTGTCTGTAACGGGCGAAAACAATGGGGTGAAAGCAACCGTCAACATTTGGGCAGATGTATTTCGACCCGTGGCACATGTTGATGTAAAAAGCAACAGGAAGATAGCCGTAACAGCGGCTTACGAAAGTTGGCGTTACCAAGACCGTATAGTAAAAGCCAGAGAAAATTTCGGGAATTCGTGGAAATGGGCGGCACCCAAAAACAATGTGTACAAGGCGGATAGCATTGGCTTTGCAGCAAATGCGGTGTTTTTTTATCACCACAACAGCAGCCAAACCATTTTTGATACCATCGTGGCTCAGCAGGGTATGCAGCCGGTGAAAGCACAGCTCTACAATCCATTGAAACAACTGGCTTTTGGCGGATTGCTTACCGGCAAAAAATTTGTACCTGCAGGTACCGATACCGGCACTTATGCCCACACAGATTATAAAGCATGGCAACTGAAAAGCCAATCAAATGCCACTTCATTTTCGTTGCAGTTGTATTTGCACAATGAGCAAACAGCCAGCATAGCTGATTGGAAAAATAACCTGCTTGCATTGCAGCAGCAGTCACTGCAAGACAAATCGGCCCGAACAAAAACGCTGCAATGGTGGAAAGCCTTTTGGCAACGCAGTTTTATTTACATTGATAGCTTGCAGCAAGACAGCATTGCCTGGCAGGTAGGTAGAAATTATCAGTTGTTTCGCTACATGCTGGCCTGCAATGCCAAGGGGCAATGGCCTACCAAATTCAATGGCGGTTTGCTTACCGTCGATCCTGTTTTTACCGATTCCAAACTGGCATTGACACCCGATTTTCGCAACTGGGGTGGCGGCTTACACACAGCGCAAAACCAACGTCTCGTTTACTATCCCATGATAAAAAGTGGCGATTGGGACATGCTGCAACCACAACTTAACTTTTACCTGCGGCTGCAAAAAAATGCTGAATTAAGAACGCAGTTTTACTGGAATCATAACGGTGCCTGTTTTACAGAACAAATGGAAAATTTTGGTTTGCCCAACTATGCTGAGTACGGCACCAAACGACCCGCTGATTTTGACAAAGGGGTGGAGTACAATGCATGGCTCGAATATGAGTGGGACACCGTATTTGAATTTTGCCTGATGATGTTGGAAGAACATCGGTACACCGGAAGAGACATTGCAGACCGAATTCCATTCATCATGTCTTGTCTCCGTTTCTTCGATGAGCATTATCAAATACTGGCCAAACAGCGGGGCAGTAAAGCGTTGGATGCAGATGGCAAGCTGGTCATTTACCCTGGTAGTGCTGCGGAAACATTTAAGATGGCTACCAATTCGATAACTACAACTGCAGGCATGTATCATATTGCAGTAGGTACTCTTGACTATGTTCATAGCTGGCTTGCAAATCGCCATCATTCAATGCCCGAAAGGGATACGGTAGCCGGGTATTTTTATGCGCAAGCCAACTATGTGCAAGAGCTTCTGCAACGCATTCCTTATCCTTCTTTCCAGCAGTTCAATGGTAAAACCACTTTGGCACCTGCAAAGAGTTGGGAACGCATCAACAATACTGAATCGCCACAGTTGTATCCGGTTTTTCCATGGGGTAGTTACGGCGTTGGCAAACCCGGTTTAGATACGGCTTTGAATACTTGGTATCTCGATACCAATGTGGTAAAATTTCGTAGTCATGTGGGTTGGAAGCAAGACAATATTTGGGCTGCGAGATTAGGTCTCACCAGCGATGCCTGGCAGCTTACCTCCATGAAGTTGCGCAATAGCGACCGCCGCTTTCCTGCTTTTTGGGGCCCTGGTTTCGATTGGGTGCCCGACCACAATTGGGGCGGTAGCGGCATGATTGGTTTGCAGGAAATGCTGTTACAAATCAATGGCGACCAGTTGTTGCTTTTTCCCGCATGGCCCAAAGAAAAAGATGTGCATTTCAAACTGCATGCACCGGGCAATACAACTGTTGAAGCCCGGTTACAGGCAGGCAAAATAACAGACCTTCAAGTGTGGCCGGCCAGTCGCAAAAAGGATGTAGTAATCATGTTACAGTAGTCCCATTTCCAACAGGCCATTCAGATATAGTCTATTTAACTGTAGGGCTGTCCAGTACAGCAATGGCCTTCTTAAACCCCGATAACTCCGGTTCATCTACCAATCAGTAGCCTGTTGTTTTGCATCTATCCATGAATATTTATGCGGAGCTATCATCGCCATTACTACTTTCAGCTATTGCTCCCGCTTTTCGTTCCAAGTCCTCAGCCACACAGTGCCTGTGCGGCTTTCGGGCTTTCCACTACAATCGGGGCTATCCCGGCTACTGTAATACTCTTAAGCCTATCCAGTCCATTTAAATGAATCATTATAACAATCTTCTTCATCACAATCAGATATAGTACTTGTTAAGTAAACCAAAAATCAAATGTCAAACAGAATCTTCCAATAGCGATGAAACCCTTATCTGATAGGAGTTTCATCGCATTATGCACTTCGCATTGTGAATATCTATCCTCAATAATTCCATTTTATTTTTTGCAAAGTCACAAACCCCCTTATCTTTGCCGTCCGCTTTTGAAAAACGAGTATGTTTTGAGGGGTTAGGAAGAGATCTTTGTGAGGGTGATGAGGGGGGTAGGGAGTTTAGGCATAGGGTACTGTTTTAGGACGGTTAGCCTTGAAAAAAAACTTCAAAAAATAGTTGGCCAAAAAGTTGGTTGAATAAAATTTCCCCTTACTTTTGCACTCCCAAA